>NZ_JBNPUF010000003.1:0-665906 GCF_051168035.1 Bradyrhizobium sp. HKCCYLRH3059
GCGTGCGATGAGCAGCAAGATCGAAACCACCGAGGGCGCCGCCGTCGAATACGTCACTGCGATGATCGGCGGCCAGCTGTTCGGCCTGCCGATCTCCCGGGTACAGGACGTGTTCATGCCGGAGCGGGTGACGCGGGTGCCGCTGTCATCGGCGGAGATCGCCGGGGTCCTGAACCTGCGCGGCCGCATCGTGACCGTCGTCGACATGCGGGCGCGGCTCGGCCTTGCCCGCGCCGAGGACGGCAAGCCGCCGATGGCGGTCGGCGTCGATCTGCGCGGCGAGTCCTACGGTCTCCTGATCGACCAGATCGGCGAGGTGCTGCGGCTGCCCGAGGAGGGCCGGGAGGAGAACCCCGTCAATCTCGACCCGCGCATGGCGAAGCTTGCCGGCGGCGTGCACCGCCTCGACGGCCAGCTGATGGTCATTCTCGACGTCGATCGCGTGCTCGAGCTCGCCGCCGACAAGATGGCGGCCTGAACACTGCAACGTGCGGGCAGCGGCGCATCATGCGTCGTTGCATTGGATCCTGATCTCGTGAGGCTGATATGAGAACGTGTCTGGTAGTTGACGATTCCAGCGTCATTCGAAAGGTGGCGCGACGGATTCTGGAAGGTCTGGATTTCCAGATCGTGGAAGCGGAGGACGGCGAGCAGGCGCTGGAGATCTGCAAGCGGGGCCTCCCGGATGCGGTGCTGCTCGACTGGAACATGCCCGTCATGGACGGCTACGAGTTCCTCGGCAATCTCCGGCGCATGCCCGGCGGCGACGCGCCGAAGGTGGTGTTCTGCACGACCGAGAACGATGTCGCGCACATCGCGCGCGCGCTGCACGCCGGCGCCAACGAGTACATCATGAAGCCCTTCGACAAGGACATCGTGACGGCGAAGTTTCAGGAAGTCGGGCTGATCTGATCTCCGTCGCGAGCGTCGGTCCCGTGGTCGTCCGGGCTTGCCGTCACCCCGTGCCTCTGTCCTGTTGGTGAACTATGAGCGTCGCGTTGGCCAGTTCTTCGATCCCAAGTTCGACCAGGCAGGAACCTCTCCGCGTGATGGTCGTGGACGATTCCGTGGTCATTCGCGGCATGATCTCGCGCTGGATCGCGTCTGAGCCCGACATGGTCGTGGCGGCGTCGCTGCGCACGGGCCTCGAAGCCGTGAACCAGATCGATCGCGTCAATCCCGACGTCGCCGTGCTCGACATCGAGATGCCCGAGCTCGACGGCATCGCCGCCCTGCCGAAGCTGCTTGCCAAGAAGAAGAACCTCGCCGTCATCATGGCGTCGACGCTGACCCGCCGCAACGCGGAGATCAGCTTCAAGGCGCTGTCGCTCGGCGCGGCCGACTACATTCCGAAACCCGAGAGCACGCGCGAGGCCTCGGCGGCCGACAATTTCCACTACGATTTGATTCAGAAGATCCGCAATCTCGGCGCCAAGGCGCGCCGCGCCGCTCCCGCCCCGCATGCGCCGGCCGCCTCGCCGATCGTCCCGCAAGTCCAGGGGCTCCGGCCTGCGCCAACGGCGCGGCCGATGGTCGCTCCCGTGGCGCCCGCCGCGCCGGCCCAGCTGGCGCGCCGCTCCTTCAGCACGCAGATGCCGAAGGTGCTGCTGATCGGATCGTCGACCGGCGGCCCGCAGGCGCTGATGTCGCTGGTGACCGAGCTCGGTCCCGTGATCGACCGCTTTCCGGTGCTGATCACCCAGCATATGCCGCCGACCTTCACCACCATCCTCGCCGAGCATCTGGCGCGCTCGAGCCGCAGGCCGGCCCATGAGGCCGTCGACGGTGAAGTGGTGAAGCCGGGTCAGATCTACCTTGCCCCCGGCGGCCGCCACATGCGTGTGGCGCGCCATGGCGCCGATGTGGTGATCGCGCTGGACAACGGTCCTCCGGTCAATTTCTGCAAGCCCGCCGTCGATCCCTTGTTCATGTCGGCGATCGAGGTCTGGCAGGGCTCGACCCTGGCCGTGATCCTGACCGGCATGGGATCCGACGGCATGCGCGGCGGCAAGGACATCGTCGCCGCCGGCGGCAGCGTGATCGCGCAGGACGAGGCGACCAGCGTGGTCTGGGGCATGCCGGGCGCAGCAGCCAATGCCGGCATCTGCGCGGCCGTCCTTCCCTTGAATCAGATTGGACCGAAGCTGGTTCGTCTGTTTGCTGGAGACCGTTCGTGACACCCCTGGACTATGAGTTCTTGCGTAAGGTCCTGAAGGATCGCTCCGGCCTCGATCTGTCGGCCGATAAGCAGTACCTGGTCGAAAGCCGGTTGCTGCCGCTGGCCCGCCGCTCCAACCTGCCGGGCATCACGGAGCTGGTGCAGAAGATCAAGAGCGGCGCGGAGCAGCTCACGACGCAGGTGGTCGAGGCGATGACCACCAACGAGACGTTTTTCTTCCGCGACAAGATTCCGTTCGATCATCTCCGTGAGGGCATCCTGCCGGCGCTGATCCAGTCGCGCGCCAATCGTCGTTCCCTGCGCATCTGGTCGGCCGCCTGCTCGACCGGACAGGAGCCGTATTCGATCGCGATGTGCCTGCGCGAATTCGGTCCCGCTCTGGCGGGCTGGCGCATCGAGATCGTTGCCACCGACCTGTCGCAGGAGGTGCTGGAGAAATCGAAGGCCGGCCTCTACAGCCAGTTCGAGGTGCAGCGTGGATTGCCGATCCAGCTGCTGGTGAAATATTTCACGCAGCTCGGCGAGCTCTGGCAGCTCAGCGCCGACATCCGCGGCATGGTCCAGCATCGCCAGCTCAATCTGCTGCAGGACTTCTCGCATCTCGGCAAGTTCGACATCATCTTCTGCCGCAACGTGCTGATCTATTTCGATCAGGAGACCAAGGCCTCGATCTTCGAGCGAATGGCCAAGGTGATGGAGCCGGACGGCACGCTGTTGCTGGGAGCCGCCGAATCGGTCGTCGGCATCACCGACGCGTTCCGGCCCAACCAGGAGCGGCGGGGTCTGTACCAGATCAATCCGGTGCGCAGCCCGCGCGGCGGCGCGGCGCTGCTGCCCGGCCTCAAGGTGGTCGCGGCGCGCTGACGCCGGCCGGAGCCGTCTGTGACCGGGGGGCGCTTCGACCGGTCGGGCGGTCGGCCGTTCCGTCCCGCTTGCGTCCGTCCCGCGCGGGCGGCCGGTCCTTTCTGCGCCCGCAGGCCTCCTTCCGAAGCAAATCTCGCCGACCCATGGAACTTTTCGGTTCCTGACGCGTCTAATCACGCCTTGGTGTGGACTCACGCGTGTTGAATTGGTGGCGGGGGATTGGATGAAAACGAGTGTGCGTCCTCGAATCGTGACGCGGGATCTCCCTGTCATCGCCAAATCGCCGACCGGGATCGACGGCCTCGACGAGGTCACCTACGGTGGCCTGCCGCAAGGGCGGCCGACGCTGCTGTGCGGCGCGGCCGGTTGCGGCAAGACGTTGTTTGCGATGACGTTTCTCTACAATGGCGCGGTCGCCTACGACGAGCCGGGCGTGTTCATCGCGTTCGAGGAGCAGCCCGAGGACCTGATCAAGAACGTCGGCTCGCTCAGCTACGACATCGATAGGCTGATCGAGCAGAAGAAGATCGTGGTCGATCACATCCATCTCGATCGCAACGAGATCGAGGAGGCCGGCGACTACGATCTCGACGGCCTGTTCATCCGCATCGGCTTCGCGATCGATTCGATCGGCGCCAAGCGCGTCGTGATCGATACGATCGAGACCCTGTTCGGCGGCCTCGACAATCAGGCGGTGCTGCGCTCCGAGTTGCGCCGGCTGTTCGAATGGCTGAAGAGCAAGGGCGTCACCGCCATCATCACCGGCGAGCGCGGTGATGGTACGCTGACGCGCTACGGCCTCGAGGAATACGTCGCCGACTGCGTCATCCTGCTCGACAACCGCGTGCACGATCAGCTCTCGACCCGCCGGCTGCGCGTCGTGAAGTATCGCGGCACGGCGCATGGCACCAACGAATACCCCTTCATCATCGACCAGGAAGGCATCACGGTGATGCCGATCACCTCGTCGGGGCTCGCGCATGATGCGTGGACGGAGCGGGTCTCCACCGGCATTGCCGATCTCGACGACATGCTCGAAGGCCAGGGCTACTACAAAGGGTCGAGCATCCTGATCTCGGGCATGGCCGGCTCGGGCAAGTCGACGGTGTCGGCACACTTCGCCAATTCGATCTGCAAGAGCGGGCAACGCTGCATCTATTTCGCGCTGGAGGAATCCCCGCAGCAGATCATCCGCAACATGAAGTCGGTCGGTCTCGACCTGCAGCAATGGGTTGATCGCGGCCTGCTGCGGTTCTCGGCCCGGCGCCCCAATCTGTACGGACTGGAAACGCATCTCGCCGCCATGCATCGCGAGGTCAAGGAGTTCGATCCCGCCGCCGTCGTGGTCGATCCCATCTCGGCGCTCATGGGCGCCGGCATTGCCGGCGACGTGCATTCGATGACGTTGCGCCTCATCGATTTCCTGAAGGCGCGCGGCGTCACGGCGCTGTTCACCAATCTCGGCGCCGGCAGCGCGGAGACGGCGACCACGGAGATGCAGATCTCGTCGCTCACCGACACCTGGCTGCTGCTCTACAATCGCGAGAGCAACGGCGAGCACAACCGCCAGCTCTATCTGCTGAAGTCGCGCGGCATGGCGCATTCCAACCAGGTCCGCGAATTCCTGATGAGTGCCGACGGCATCTCGCTGCGCGAGGTCTATGTCGGCCCGGAGGGCGTGCTCACGGGATCGGCCAGGGTGGCGCAGGAGGCGAGAGATCGCGTCGAGCGCCTGCTGCGCATGCAGGATACGGAACGACGCACGCGCGAGATCGAACGTCGCCGCCGCGACCTCGCGGCTCAGATCGAAACGCTCAAGGCTCAGCTGGCCAACGAGGAGAGCGAGATGGAGCTCATCAATCTGGAAGGCGCTGCCCGCGAGGATCAGCGCGCAGCCGCTCGCCTCGCGCAGATCGAGAGCCGCTCGTCCAGGCCTCGTCCGAGCTCCCCAGCCAACCCGCTGACATCCAGAAAATGACGGCGGCTCCGATGGAACAGGATGGCTACAATCTCCGGCTCTATGTCGCCGGTCAGACGCCGAAATCGCTGGCGGCGCTCGCCAACCTCAAGAAGCTGTGCGAGACGCATCTGCCGGGCCGCTACACGATCGAGGTGATCGACCTGATGAAGGATCCGGCCCTCGCACAACGAGATCAGATCGTCGCAATCCCGACCTTGATCCGTCAACTGCCCGAGCCCCTCAAGCGAATCATCGGCGATCTCTCCAATGTGGAGAAGGTGCTGGTTGGTCTGGACATCGCACCGAGCTGAACGGAGGACGCGTGGCATCAACAGACGCGATGCAGGCGGGACGGCCGCGTAACGAGGCGGAGGAGACGGTCGAGGCCATTCATCGCGGCAACGTCGATGCCGTGGTGGTGCAGGGCCCGACCGGACCCCAGGTCATCATGCTGCAGGGCGCGGACGCGCCCTATCATGTTCTGGTCGAGCGCATGAGCGACGGCGCTCTGACGCTCGATGCCGACGGCTGCATCGTCTATGTCAATTCCAGGCTGTGCGCGCTGACCGGCCTCGGCGTACAGCAATTGGTGGGACGCAGCTTTGCCTCGCTGTTTGCGGGAGCGGTGCCCGAGCAGCGCGCCGACGATGCGGCAACCGACGCTCAACTGTGCCGCGCTGACGGCGGCCAACTGCCAGTGTCGGTGTGGATGCGCCAGATGGCGATGGGCGGCGTGGTGGCCACGCTCGTGACGCTGACCGACATGTCGATTCAGCGGCGCGCCGAGGAGGTCGCCAATGCCGAGCGCTTTGCGCGCTCGATCCTGGAGCAGGCGACCGATGCGGTCGTGGTGCTGGCGCTCGACGGCCGGATCACCCATGCGAGCTGGGTCGCGGAGCAGCTCGCGGAACGACCGCCGGTCGGCCAGTTGTTTTCTGAGGCGTTCCCGCTCGATGGGCAGAGCGCCAGCCAGCGAGGCACGTTGACGCGCTTCTCGCGCGAGAGCCTTGATCAGGCGCTGGCGACCAAGCCCTTCCATGGCGTCGAGGTCGCCTTGCGCAACGCGCGGGCGTCGGGGCGGTCGTTCCTGCTGTCCGGCGGGCCCCTGGTGAACGATCTCAAGGAGACGGTCGGCTCGATCGTCACCCTGACCGACATCACCGAACGCAAGCGCGCGGAAGAGCAGCAGACCGTGCTGGTCGCCGAGCTCAATCACCGCGTGAAGAACATCCTGGCGATCGTGCAGTCGGTGGCGGGGCAGACCTTGCGGACCTCACCGTCGCTGCCGGCCTTCAACAAGGCGTTCTCCGGGCGCATCCAGGCGGTCTCGATCGCGCATGACATCCTGACGCAGACCCGTTGGATCGGCATCGGACTGAACGAACTGCTCACCACCGTGCTGGCGCCCTATGGCATCGGCGAAGGGCGGATCGCCATCGACGGCCCTCCGGTGCTCCTGGAGGCACGGCTGGTGCTGCCGCTTTCGATGGTGCTGCACGAGCTTGCGACCAACGCCTCCAAATATGGCGCGTTGTCCGCCTCCCACGGCCAGGTCACGATCTCCTGGCGCCTGCGCGACGATGGCCGCCGGCTGGAGCTGGTCTGGCTCGAGCGCGGCGGACCGCTGATCGAAGGCGGCGGTGGGCGCGGCTTCGGCACCACGCTGATCGACCGCGTCGTCCGCTTCGATCTCGAGGGCGAAGCCCTGCTCGACTTCGAGCCCGCGGGCATTCGCTGCTCGCTGACCTTTGCGCTGACCGCGGAGACGACCCCCGAGCATCTGCCGGCATCGGCCGTGCAGCCGGACTGATCGGATGCCCGCCTCAGCGCGCGATCGGAACGGAGCGTGCCGCCTTGCGGCGCCAGACGTCGTGGTCCCTTTCCGTCGCCTCACGCGCGGCGCGCGCTGCTCGGCGCAGCCAGCCTGAACCGCGCTGCTTCAGGTCCGCCGCGATCCCGGCGCCGGCGCGGCGGTCGGCGGCATGGATGGAGGCGAGGTCGGTGCCCATGCCGCGCAGAAGCTCCAGCTTGAGATCGGCGCCGGCTTCCTTGCCGAGATCGATCTTGCGCGAGTCCGCGGACAGGCGTCGGACCACGTAGTCCCCGTCATTGGTTCTGTGAACGTGCAGGAATGGATCGGGCGCGCGATAGGTCCCGGTCGACAGCTCGACGAATCGGTGCGGCGGCGCCGGCTTTGGCTGCATCCTGCCCTTCGTCCTGTTCTTGGCCCAGGTCCAGGCCGAAGGGACCAGCGCCTTGGCCTCGCGGACGACGCGGCCGCCGCGCCATGTCGCGACGACGACGTAGCGCGTGCGTCCGCGGCTGCCGCCGCCGGCGAAGCGATGGAAGAATGCGGCATTCTTCGCCTGCTCCGGAAGGCTGGCGGTGAGCAGCTTCTGCACCGCGGATGGAATCGCATCGGCGGCCGCGAGGCCGTTGATCTCCTCCCAGAACGCGCGGCGGCAATCATCCGAGCATTTGACGTAGGGCCTGATCCAGATCTCGTGTTCGTCGAGCAGCGCCGGCCGCGGGTGTTTGAGACCGTCGCGATAGCCTTGGAGGATCGCGTCTGCGGCGTCGCGGCTGTCGATTGCCATGTCGGGCGCGAGCTCGATGCTGGTCGTGAGCCGGACCAGATCGAAGGCGTAGGGCATCCTCGCGGCCTCGTCGAAATCGTTGACGCCCCACACCCAGCGCCCGTCGGCATCACGCCACGTGCCGAAATTCTCCAGATGGATGTCGCCGACGCACAGCGCGACCGGCGCCTCGGCCAGCTCCGGGCAGATCTCCTCGATGCGCCGCGCCCAGCGATAGTAGGTGGCGCGCAGCAGGGCGAACGGAGACTTTCGCATCCGCTGGTGCTTGGCGAGAAGGTCGTCCTCGACCACTTTGCATTGGCTGCGAAGCCAGGCCTCGTAGGCCGCGGTATCTTCGATGATGGACACGCGATGCCTCCCGATGCGCCGGGCGTGAGCGAGGCGTTATGAGTTGCGTTGACGCCGAACGAACGTGGCCTCGCACATCGCGCGCAGCGCGCGCTCGTCGAACGGCTTGGCGAGCCGGGCCAGGCTGCGGAACTCCGGCGGAAACAGCGTCGCATCGTCATAGCCGGAGGTGATCACGATCTTGAGCTCGCGCGCGATCAGCTGCGGCAGGACGGCGAAGATCTGCTCGCCGCGCAGGTTGACGTCGAGCAGCGCGCCGTCCAGGCCGCCGCGCTCGGCCTCGCGCAGCACGTCGCCGACGCGCGAGACGGGACCAACCACCTCGCAGCCGAATCCCTGCAACACCGTTTCCAGCTCGAGCGCGATCAGGCCCTCGTCCTCGGCGACCAGGATACGCAAGCCTTCGAGTTCGGGTTTGTCCGTCGCCATGCCTCGTCCCGGTCATGTCCCGGTCATGCGCGCCCATCGCGCAGGGAGTTCACCCTCGGTCTATCTAATCCTCTCGACCGGCGTGTCGAGGCGTTTTCGTCGGCGGTCGTTAATATCCTACAGGATTGCGTGCGGCAAAAAGCGCGAGCGGTTGCCCGTGATCGGGCTCGTGTCTTCGCGGATCGACAGGCCGCAGGGCTGATGGTCGACGAGCCAGCTGCCGATCACCGGGAACACACCGCCGAAATCCGGCAGCGGCGCCGGCGCCTGGCGGATGAAGCCTTCGGCGCCGTAGGGACCCTCCTGCGTAGAGACGGCGACGCCGTCGGACACCAGGCTGACATTGGCGCCCTCGCGCGAGTAGATCGGCTTGCGTACGAAGCTCGGGCCGAGGCCGGCGGCCTTCGGATCGTCCTCGAAATAGGCCGGCAGCAGGTTCGGATGGCCTTCGTGCATCTGCCAGAGCAGGGGCAGGATGCCCTTGTTGGACAGGATGGCCTTCCACGGCGGCTCGATCCATTGCGTCGGCGCCTCCGCGAGCTTGACGCCGAACGCATCGCGAAACATCCATTCCCAGGGATACAACTTGAAGGCGAGCGCGATGTCGCCGTTCTCGAGATCGACGAAGCCGCCGCCGGTCTCGCGCCAGCCGATGTCGGCGACGTCAAGGATGGTTGTCGACAGGCCCGCTTGGGCTGCCGTGTCGGCCAGATAGGCCAGGGTCGTGGCGTCCTCGGCGTTGGCGGTCAGCCCGGCCAGATGCACGCGGCGCCGCTTGCCGAGGGCGCGCCAGCGTTCGATCAGGCGCTCATGGATTGAGTTGTACTGGTCCGCGCGCCCCGGCAGGATGCGGCGCTCGATCGCTTGCTCGAGCCACGTCCATTGGAAGACGGCGGCCTCGAAGATCGACGTCGGCGTGTCGGCGTTGTATTCGAGCAGCTTCGCCGGCGTACGGCCGCCCTGATAGCTGAGGTCGAACCGCCCATAGAGGCTGCCGTCCCTCCGGCGCCAGCTCTCCGCCAGCAGCGGCCAGACCGCTTGCGGGATCTTCAGCCGGCGCAGCAGCGCCTCGTCACCGACGACGCGCGCGACCAGCGCGAGGCACATCTGCTCGAGCTCGGCCGTCGGCTCCTCGATGCCGAGCTCGATCTCGGCGATCGTGAATGCGTAGTAGGCGCGCTCGTCCCAATAGCGCTCGCCGTCGAGTTCGTAGAAGTCGAATCCGCATCGTGCCGCGGTCTCGCGCCAGTCGTCACGTTCGGGACAGGGGATGCGCTGCATCGGCGTCAGCCCAAGGCAGCAGCGAACAAGCCGTGCCCGTGGCAACAGGGCGCAGCACGACCGCGGCCGCCATCAATGATGCGGCCATGATCACGTCCGCGCGGTCCCGGCGCCATCCCGCGCCGGCGACCACGCGATCGCCTGCCAGCAGATTGCTGCGAGGCGGCGGCGGTCGCCGCAGCCCTCATCGTCGCTGGCACCATCAGGTGCCGACATTGCATCGGATCGCTTCCGATCAGTAGGTAGGCCAGTTTTTTATGATTTTGAGTCTGTGTCAAAGATCCGAATCCGAGATAACAGCATGAACGCGGTGTTTTCACGGCGCCGGCGCGACGAAAATCAGCCGCCGCCTCCGAAGCCGTGTCCGAACGAGCCAAAGCCGCCGCGCGAGACATGTGCGGAGGAGGCCTCGGCGACATGGCTCGATCCGCTGCTTCTGGAATCGCTGTCGCCGCTGGAAAATCCCCAGCGGCCGGAGCCGCTGCCGCCGCCACCACCGCCGCTCGAGCGGCGCGTCGTGCATTCGCTCGTCTGCGGCTGGCCGGCGATGGTCGGCGTCTCGGCGCCTGGCTGCGGGCAGCTCTGATGCCGCGGCATCAGCGCATAGGCAGTGCTGCCGACGGCGAGCGTGCCCATCAAGAGCAGCGCGACATGGCCGGAGCGCTTCACCGGCGGCGTCGCGGGCGGGGGCGGCATCGGCCGGCGCTTGCCGAATTCGCGGCGTTTCTCGGCCATGGTCAGATGATCATCGAGGCGGCGTTCAGCGCGCCGGCGGAGAGCGACGCGAGACCGAGCCAGATCGCCGAAGCCAGCTCGCCGGCGACGATGCGTTGGGCGAGATCCGGCACCGGAATGCGGACGAGGTAATAGACGATCACCTGGACGATCAGCGCGACCAGCGCCCAAACCAGGCAGTCCAGCACGTTGGCGGAATGGGCGATGGCGCTGACCAGCGGCAGGGTGAAGCCGAGCAGGCTGAGGCCGAGCGCGATCGCGGCCGAGGGGTGATTGTCCCGGATCAGCTGGAATTCATTGTAGGGCGTGACGCGGGTGTAGACGAACAGGTAGGCCGTCACCGCGGCCAGCGCGGTACAGAAGTACACCAGAAAGGCCGGCAGGCCGGCGAGCGATTGCAGGATCATGATCAGGCCAAGCGTGTGGAGCTCTCATCTGTCGCTATGCCAGCATGCCCGGTTCGACGTGAACAAAGTCTATCCGCCCTTCGCCAGATCCCGCCTGGCCTGGTCCAGCATCTGCAGCACCGAATCCCCGGTCTTGCGGGTGTGCTCGGAGAGCGCCTGCGCGAAGCCGTCGCCGTCTCGGGCCCGCAGCAACGCCATGAAGGCCTCGTGCTCCCGGATCGACTCGTCCCAGCGCCGCGCATCGTAATTGGCCACGGCGCGGGCGCGGAAGACGCTCGCGTGCAGCGTGCCCCACATGTTGAGCAGCACGGCGTTGCCGGCGAGCTTGGTGATCTCGGCATGGATCTGCTGGTTGAGCCGGAAATAGGCGGCGCGCTCGGCGGCACGATGCAGCGCCACCAGCTCGGCATGCATGGCCTCGAGCCTGGCGAGGTCGTCCGCCGTCGCACGCGCGGCCGCGGCGCGGCCCGCGGCGGCATCGAGCGACACCATCACGTCGAAGATCTCGGCGATCTCGCGGGCGTCGATCGGCGCCACCACGGGCGTGCGATGCGGCCGCAGCTCGATGAGGCCCTCGGCGGCGAGGATCTTGAAGGCCTCGCGCAGCGGCGTGCGCGACACGCCGAAAGTCTCGCATAGCATGCGCTCGGGCAAGGCAGCGCCGGCGGCGAGCTCGCCGTCCACGATCATCTCGCGCACCCTGGCGACGACCTGATCGTGCAGCGACAGCCGCTCGAGCGGCCGCTTGGAGTGGTCGGACGACAGCTTCAGCCGCGCCGGCTTGAAGCGCGTCTTCAGTCTGGGCCGGGGTGCTGGTGGGGTCATGTCGGCGCGGCTGCTCCGCTGCGAGATGCCTGAAATTCGGGCGATGCGCCCGCGGATCAGGCAGATCCTTCAAGATTGGATGGCTGTTAAATACTGATTTTATTGTATAAAATCAACATTGCATATCGCATCCAGTTGGCATGTCGCTTGCTGATGAGAGCACAAGCCATGAGAGACAAGCCCGTGGATCGACCTGCCCTGGAGATGGATGTGAAACGTTTCGTGCTGCTCATTCTCGCCCTGCTCGCGCTGCCCTCGCTCAGCTTCGCCGACGACGCCGCCAAGATCAAACTCGGCTACGCCAAATGCGCGCATTGCACGCCGATGTCGCTGACGCCGCAATTCGCGGAAGGCGTCGCGATCGATGCCGTCAGCTTCAACACCGGCACGGACGCGCTGACCGCGCTGGTCTCGAAGAACATCGACGTCGCGCAGGTGACCTATCTGCATTACGCCATCGCGCTCGACAAAGGCTTCGACGTGGTCGCGATCTCCGGCCAGGTCAATGGCGGCTCGGCGATCCTGCTCGGCAACGATCTCGAGGTCGCGCCGGGCGATTGGAGCGCGCTGAAGGCGCTCATCGCCAAATACAAGGCCGACGGCAAGCCGTTCCGCGTCGCCGCCTCGCGCGGCAATGCGCAGGACATCCACATGCGCGGCGCCTTCGCCAAGCAGGGCATCGACATCAACAAGGACGTGCAGTTCGTCAACATCCCCAATCCGTCCGACCATCTGCAGGCGCTGCGCCGTGGCGAGGTCGAGCTGATCTGCACCGTCGAGCCGTTCGCGACCCAGATCATGCAGGCCAAGGCGGCGAAGTTCTTCGGTTTCCCCTATGACCAGGCCGCCGGCAAGCTGACCAACCTGATCCTGACCCGCTCCGACGTCATCGCGTCGAACCCGAAGGCGCTGGAGGGCGTGGTGCGCGCGGTCGTCAAGGTCGATGCGCACATCGCCGCCGACAAGCCGGCGCTGATCGAGGTCATCTCCAAGATCACCGGCCTCGACAAGGCGATCGCGACCGGCGCGGTCGAGAATCTCGATCCCGACCCGAAGATGTACCGCGCCTCGGCGCTCGCCATCGCCGCGATGATGCGCGACCTGAAATACATCAACTCGGACGTCACGGCCGCCGTCGAGAAGAACCTCGACTACCGCTTCCTGGAAGCGGCCACGGGCAAGCCGAAGACCGAGCTCGGCTACTGAGATGACGGCGCTCGCCCAGCTCAGGAAGCTCGACCGCTATGTCGTGCCGGTGCTCGTGCTCGCCGGCTGGGAGGCGTTCTCGCGCTCCGGCGCGCTGCCGGCAGCGCTGCTGCCGGCGCCGTCGACGGTCGTGTGGGCGTGGGCGGACTGGCTGGTCGGCACCGACGGCAACACCCAGACCTACAGCGGCCATTGGCTCGCCGACATGCTGGCGAGCCTGTCGCGCGTTGCCGCAGGCTTTGCGATTGCCACCGTGCTCGGCGTCTCGCTCGGGGTCGCCATCGGGTGGTCGCGCAAGATAGAGATCGTGATCGAGCCGACGCTTCAGATGCTGCGGCCGATCCCGCCGGTGTCGTGGATCCCGCTCGCCATCATCTGGTTCGGCATCGCCAACAAGCCGGCGATCTTCCTGGTGTTCCTCGGCGCGTTCTTTCCGATCCTGCTCAACACCATCCACGGCGTGAAGACCTGCGACCGCAATCTGATCCGCGCCGGCGCCATGGTCGGCGGCAGCGAGCGCAAGCTGCTGCGCTACATCGTCGTGCCCGCGGCGATGCCGAGCATCTTTGCAGGGCTGCGCATCGGCATCGGCTCGGCCTGGATGCTCACGGTCACTGCGGAGATGGTCGCGGTGAAAAGCGGGCTCGGCTACGTGCTGTGGGACAGCTACTACTTCCTGCGCTACGATCTGGTGCTGGCGGCGATGGCGAGCATCGGCCTGCTCGGCTTCTGCAGCGACCTCGCCATCCGCTTCGTGATGGCGCGCGTGCTGCACTGGCAGCGCAACACCACGCTTCGTGGCGGAGAATGACGATGGCCACGATCGAGATCTCCGGCGTCTCCAAGATCTTCACCGACAAGAAGCGCAACGCCGACGTCACCGCGCTCGCCGACATCAATCTGTCCATTGCCCGCAACGAGCTCGTCTGCCTGCTCGGTCCCTCCGGCTGCGGCAAGTCGACATTGCTCAACATGATTGCCGGCTTCGAGAAGCCGAGCGCCGGCAACATCACCGTCGACGGCCGGCCGGTGATCGCGCCCGGCGCCGATCGCGGCGTCGTGTTCCAGCATGCCAATCTGATGCCGTGGCTGCCGGTGTGGGAGAACGTCGCCTTTCATCTCTTGCTCGGCGGCGGCCAGAAGGCCGAGCGCCGGGCGCGGGCGCAGGTCTATATCGACATGGTCGGCCTGACCGGCTTCGAGAACCACTATCCGTCGGAGCTGTCGGGCGGCATGAACCAGCGCGTCGGCATCGCCCGGGCGCTGCTGATGAATCCGCAAGTGATCCTGATGGACGAGCCGTTCGGCGCGCTCGACGAGCAGACCCGCATGGACATGCAGACCGAGCTGGTGCGCATCTGGCAGCAGCACCAGGGCACGATCGTGTTCGTCACCCATGGCATCGACGAGGCGCTGACCTTGGGCACGCATGTTGCGGTGATGAGCGCACGGCCGGGGCGCATCGTCGAGATCATCCCGATCGATCTGCCGCGGCCGCGTGATATCACCAGCCCGCAGTTCAACGCGCTGAAGCGCCACATCCTGGCGCTGTTGCGCGGGGAGCGGGCGGAGCAGGGAGAACGGGTGTGATGCTGCCAAGATCGCACTCACTCGAACGCTGTATGCTGGACGTGCGCCATCTCGACGCGCGCAGTGCGCTCCCTCTCCCGCCTGCGGGGGAGGGCTGGGGTGGGGGCGCCGCACGGCGCGCTGCCCGAGCGGATAGAGTTCCCCCATCCGGATCGCATCTGCGATGCGATCCGGCCTCCCCCGCAAACGGGGAAGGCTCTCCCGCTCGCCATCCGCGATCGAACGAGGTCGTTCACCCATGACCAAACGCACGCTGCTCGGCATGCTCACGCCGTCGTCCAACACCGCGCTGGAGCCGATCACCTCGGCGATGGTCGCGAGCCTGCCCAACGTCTCCGCGCATTTCTCGCGCTTCAAGGTCACCGAGATCGCGCTCTCGTCCGACGCGCTCGCGCAGTTCGACATTTCCAACATCCTGCGCGCCGCCGAGCTGCTGGCGCATGCCAAGGTCGACGTCATCGGCTGGAACGGCACCTCGTCGGGCTGGCTCGGCTTCGAGGCCGACGTGAAACTGTGCGAGCATATCACCGCAGCCACCGGCATCCCTGCGACCACCTCGATGCTGGCGCTGAACGAGATCCTGGCGGCGGCGAAGGCCACCTCGCTCGGCCTCGTCACGCCCTACCGCGACGACGTCCAGGCGCGCATCATCGCCAACTACGACAAGCTCGGCATCGCCTGCCGCGGCGACCGGCACCTCAACCTGCAGGACAATTTCTCCTTCGCGGAAGTGACGCCGTCCGAGATCGAGACCATGATCCGCGAGGTCGCGCGCGAGAAGCCGGATGCGATCGCGGTGGTCTGCACCAACATGCGCGCCGCGCCGCTGGTCGCGCGGCTCGAGCTGGAGACCGGCATTCCCATTCTCGACACCATCGCCACCGTGGTATGGAAATCGCTGAAACTGGCAGGGGTCGATGTCAGCGGCGTCAGCGGGTGGGGATCGCTGTTTCAGAAATTCGCTTGAATCTGGACTAGGGAGAGCGCGTCACATGGCTGCCTTCGACACCGTCATCCGCAACGGCACCGTCGCCACCGCGAGCGATACGTTCAAGGCCGATGTCGCCATCAAGAGCGGCCGCATCGTCGCGATCGGCGAGGCCATCACCGATGCCGACGAGATCGTCGATGCCACGGGCCTGCTGGTGCTGCCGGGCGGCATCGACAGCCATGTCCATATCAGCCAGCCCTCCGGCCCCGGCATCGTCATGGCCGACGATTTCGAGAGCGCGACGCGCGCCGCCGCCTTCGGCGGCAACACGTTCGTCATGCCCTACTGCCTGCAGGAGAAGGGCCAGCCCTTGCGATCAGCGCTGAAGGACTATCACGCGCTCGCCGACAACGCCTGCTACGTCGATCACTCCTTCCATCTCATCATCGCCGATCCCACCGACGCCGTGCTCGGCCAGGAGCTGCCGGCGCTGGTCGCCGACGGCTATTCGTCGCTGAAGATCTTCATGACCTATGAGGGGCTCGCGCTGAACGACTACGAGATCCTCGGCGTGCTGCAGGTCGCGCGCGAGCAAGGCGCGCTGGTGCAGATCCATGCCGAGAACTACGACGCCATCCGCTTCCTCACCGACCGCCTCGAGCGCGCCGGCCACATCGCGCCGTACTATCACGGAAAGTCGCGCCCGATTCCGGTCGAGCGCGAGGCCACCCATCGCGCGATCTCGCTGGCCGAGCTGATCGACGTGCCGATCGTGATCGTCCACGTCTCCAACCGCGAGGCGATGGAGGAGATCCGCCGCGCGCAGGCTCGGGGCCTGAAGATCCATGGCGAGACCTGCCCGCAATATCTGGTGCTGACGGAGGAGGACATGCAGGGCCTCAACATGGAAGGCGCCAAATATGTCTGCTCGCCGCCGCCGCGCGACAAAGCCAGCCAGGAGGCCTGCTGGGAGGGATTGCAGCAGGGCGTGTTCTCGCTGTTCTCGTCGGACCACTGCCCGTTCCGCTACGACGACGAGGCCGGCAAGCTGACGCCGAAGGGCCGCACCAGCTTTCGCTGGGTGCCGAACGGCATCCCCGGCGTGGAGACCCGGCTGCCGATCCTGTTCTCCGAAGGCGTCAGCAAGGGCCGCATCACCCTGAACCAGTTCGTCGCCTTCACCGCCACCAACCATGCCAAGACCTACGGCCTGAAGGGCAAGGGCTCCATCGCGATCGGCTACGACGCCGACATCGCGCTGTGGGACCCGGCGAAGACCGCGAAGATCAGCCAGTCCGGCCTGCACCACGGCTCCGACTACACGCCCTATGAAGGCATCGAGATCACCGGCTGGCCGGTGGCGACCATGCTGCGCGGAAAATTCGTCGTGCGCGACGGCGAGTTGATCGGCGCCAAGGGCAGTGGCCGCTACGTCACCCGCGGCAAGCCGGGCGGCCTGGCCTGAGCGGCCTGAGCGCGCTCTCTCGACGCGTCGTTGCGAGCGAAGCGAAGCAATCCAGAGTCGTGAACGGGACTCTGGATTGCTTCGTCGCTGCGCTCATCGCAATGACGAGTTGGACACAGGTGCCCACCCTCCCCTGGACGGCAGGGCGATCGCATATGACGAATGCGACAATCGCGGCAGCGACGCCTGCCGGCTAGTTACTCCGTCATGCCCGGGCTTGTCCCGGGCATCCACGTTGCTCCCAGGGCGCCGGACGACGTGGAAACAGACGAGAGCAATACGTAGGGGGCCATATGCGATCGCTCTGCCCGGGAGGGTGAGGCTACGCGCGTCGTCCATCCGGAAAGCTTCCTCGCCAATCCATCCCATTTACCTCATGTGTGGGTAGTCTGTCCCCCACCCCGGCTCTCCGGAGGAGGGTGAGCAGCGATCCGGTCGAGCCACTGCTCTCCCGCACCGCACCATCTTCCCTCGCGACCTCCGACTAGCCACTTCTTGTTCCGGATGTGTCGAACCCTTGTCACAACCGCACGACATATCCTTGTCAGACAAGGAGTGCCGCCATGCCCGCGCTTGCCTTTTCGAACAATGATATTGCCGTCATCGCCTGGACCTTCGATCGCCGTCTCGACGGCTGTCTCGGCTTCGCCATTCATCGCATCGATCTCGCCGATCACACCGACACCGTGCTGCCGGCGCTGGCACGGTTTGCCGGGCAGACCGCGGACAAGCTCACCACCGAGCAGGCGCCGATCCAGAAGTTCTGGTGGAAGGATCTGTTCGCCAAGCGCGGCGGCACCTACAAATATCGCATCGTGCCGATGGCCGGCACGCCCGGCCAGGCGCTGACGCCGCTCGAAGGCGTCGCGCCGCTGGAGAGCAATCCGGTCACGCTGACGCCGGAGCGGCCGCCGTTCCACGTCTATTTCAACCGCGGCATCACCGCGACCCAGGCGCTCAGCCATGCGCTGAACGACAAGCCGAGCGTGTCGGCGCTGGCCCCGCACATCCTCGATCCTGCCGATCCCATTCGCATCCGCCTGATGGGCCAGCTTCAAGACGGCCTGACCTCGCTGCTGGCGCGCGCCGATGCCGGCGGCGGCGCCATCCATGCCGCCCTCTACGAGCTCAACGATCCCGACGGCCTGGAGAAGCAGCTCCACCAGAACCCCGCGAGCCGCACGGTCATCCTCGGCAACGAGCAGGGCAAGGACACCGACGACGCCGACGCCGAGAACCGCGCCGACCTCAAGTCCGCCGGCGTCACCGTGATCGACCGCATCCTCGGTAAGGGCAGCATCCCGCACAACAAGTTCATGGTGCTCACCGAGAACGGCAAGCCGAGCGCGGTGCTGTCCGGCTCGACCAACTGGACCTCGACCGGCCTGTGCACCCAGACCAACAACGCGCTGGTGGTGGAGAGCCCAGTGTTGGCGCAGCGCTATCTCGGCTATTGGAACGCGCTGAAGGCCGACGTCGACGCCGCCGCCGGCGACAAGTCGGCGCTGCAGTCGAAGACCTTGCGCGACTTCGCCCGCGCCAACAATGCCGACGCGATCCAGGCGCCGGTCGACCTGGGCCACGGCGTCACCATCGAGCCGATGTTCTCGCCGAACACGCCGGGCAAGCTCGGCAAGAATCCCGATACGCCCGGTGACATGGGCCGCGTGTTCGAGCTGATGCGATCGGCCAAGCACGCCGTGCTGTTCCTGGCCTTCGATCCCGGCAACAACTCGATCCTCGACGTCGCCGGCCAGTTGCTCAAGGACAAGCCCGATCTGTTCGTGCGGGGCGCGCTGACCAGCCCGGTGCGCGCGACGAACTTCTCCGCCGCGCTGCATTCCGGCGGCCATTCGGAGGTGCCGGCGGAGGAGGGAGCGGACGACACCGCGCCCCAGGTGACGGTGGTCGGCGAGGCCGGCAAGCCGAAGAAGCCGGGCGCCAAGGGCAGCATCGATTTCCGCGCCGTGCCGGCCGGCGCGGTGCAGGACGCGTTCGGCAAGTGGGAGAGGGAGCTCGGCAAATACGGCTTCGCCATCATCCACAGCAAGATCGTGGTGATCGATCCGTTCAGCGACGACTGCGTCGTCGTCACCGGCTCGCACAATCTCGGCTTCCGCGCCTCGCACAACAACGACGAGAACATGCTGATCATCCGCGGTCACCGCGGTCTCGCCGAGGCCTATGCCTGCCACGTCCTCGACCTCTACGACCACTACGCCTGGCGCTTCCTCTTGCAGCAGCACCCGGAGATCTTCGGCAAGCCGCTGCAATCCGACGACACCTGGCAGGACCGTTACATCAAGGGCGCGGATGAGAAGTCGCCGGAGCTGCGGTTCTGGCTGTCGGCGGCGGGTGGCGGCGGGGCGGTCGAAACGCCACCGACGCCGAAGAAGCCCGCCAAGCCAACCGGCACCACCAAGCCGGCCAAGACACCGGCTGCGACGACGAAGCCCGCGAGGCCGTCGACCAAGCCGGCCAAGAAGGCCCAAAAGAAGACCGCCGCTGCAGCCAAGACCTCGGCCGGCCGCAAGACAAGCACGACAAAGAAGGTCGCGAAGAAGGCGTCGAAAACGGCAAGCCAGCGTGCCGCCTCAGCGAAGAAGGCGAAGGCCAAGGCGACCAAGACGGCGGCCAAGCGTCCGGCGAAGAAGACCGCGACCAAGACCGCCAGGCGAGCCAAGACGAGCGCCAAGAGGAAAGGGCGCTGAGCGTTGCGCCCGCGCTGAACCGTCGCCGCGCAGACGAGGCCATGGGATCGTGATGCGAGTCCGCGGGATCGCATCATGATCTCGTCTCTTGCCCGAAGCGGATCGCGGGCACACGAGCGTTCCAGTCCTCAGAGCATGATCCAAAAAAATGGAAACCGGTTTTCCGAAAAGATCATGCTCTAGCCGTCTTGAAGCGGGCTCAGTAGGCCGTCCATCCGCCATCCGTCGCGTAGAACGCGCCGGTCAGGTTCGACGCCTCGGGCGACAGCAGGAACAGCATCACCGCGACCTGCTCCCACACGGTGGCCGGACGATGCCTGGGATCGGCATAGCTGAGGATCGAGTTTGTCTTCATCCGTCCCATGCCGCCGTCGGCCGGCGACCGCTGCATCTTGGCCGCGACGGCCTGCGCGGCCCGCGCGATCATCGGCGTGTCCGTCGCCGCCATGTTGACCGAGTTGATGCGAATGCCGTGGGGCGCGTAGTCGACCGCGGCGTTGGCGGTCAATCCGTTGACGGCGTGCTTGCTGGCGACATAGGCCGGATTGCCGGCCAGTCCGGTCAGGCCGGCGATCGAGGCGACGTTGACGATCGCCCCGCCGCGCTTCTGCGCGACCATCTGCCGCAGCTCGGCCCGCATGGCGCGGAACACGCCGGTGGCGTTGGTGGCGAGGACATTGTCCCAATAGGCATCGGAGGCTTCGTGGATCGGCGCGAACAGCAGGTCCTTCTGCTTGTCGTAGTCGAACGCCTCGCCGGAAAATACGCCGTCCATGACGCCGGCATTGTTGATGGCAAAATCCAGTCCGCCGAATTTCTCGACCGCCCGCCTGACCATCATGTCGCAGGTGTCGCCCTTCGCGACATCGCCGACGAGAAATTCGATCGCGCCACCCTCGCGCTGGATCATGGCCGCCGTCTCGCGCGCCGTGTCCGGCAGCCAGTCGATCCCGACGATGTTGGCGCCCTCGCGCGCCGCCCGCAGCGCGGCGGCGCGGCCCATGCCGCGGGCAAATCCGGTGATGGCGATCGTCCGTGACTTGAAGCGATCCTTGATGAAGTAGTCCGGATCGATCGGGCTGATCGCGAGGTTGGCCGGGCCGACGGGCTCAGCCGCCTCAGCGCCTCCCGGAAGCAGTTGCGCCAGCGGAATCGTCACGGCCCCCGAACCCAGGCTCTGCAACATGCTGCGGCGATCCATCGACATCTCCCCTCAGAAGCTGATCCGGGCCAGCGACATCGCGCTGAACCACGGGCGGGTGTTGCCGGCAACGGCCTGGCTGACGCCGGACAGCGGCGCCGTCAGCGCGACGCTCGACTGGAACATCACGTTGCGGCTCATGAAATACTTCACCGTCAAATTGACCTCGTAGCCGAGCAGATGCCCGGCCAGCGTCGAGGTGGTGCCGCCGATATTGTTGAGCTGCTGCGCCTGGAACAGCCAGGCCTGCGGCACGAGCTCCCATTGCGGCGCCGGCCGCAGGATCGCCTGCAGGCGATGGGCGATCAGGTTGGTGTCCTGAAACAGCTTGTAGTGGTTCAGCCCCTGCACCCATTCCTCGCCGGTGCCGCCCGACAACAGCGGATCCCAGCGCTCATAGGTCCGCGTCGCCGGATTGTCGCCGCTGAATCCGGACAGCCGATAGCTCAAAGTGGGGCGCCACAGCGCCTCGTTGAAGGTGTAGCCCGCCTCGACATAGCCGCCCCAGGCGCGCATCGGAAACGCGTTGCGGTCGTTCCATTGCAACGCCAGCTCCGTCTTCGCATAGGGACCGGACGCGCCGATGGCCGGCGTCCAGTAATAGCGCACGTCGGCGACCTGCAGCCCCTGGCGCGTGCCCTGCGCCGTCGCCGTGTACCAGCCATAGTCGGAGCGCGGCACGGTCAGATAGGTCAGTCCGAGCTGATGCGGCGTGCCCAGGCCCGTCTCGAGGTTCGCACCGGCGATGACGGTGTGGGTATCGATCGCCGGCAGCTCGTCGGGGGCGAGACGGAAGGCCTCGAATTTCGTGGTGTTGTAGCGAGCCTGCGCGAGGAACAAACTGTCGGCAGCCCAGCGCGGATTGAGCTGCAGCGCGGCGCGGTCAAAACCGTTGGCTGCCGTGATCCTGATCAGCATGCCGTCGGCAATCTGGAACGGCTGCCGTCCGCCGGACAGGTTGATCACCAGCCGCGAGCCGTCGTCGCCCGTGATCCCCGTGACGAGGCCCGCATAGGCGTCCTCGATCGCGCCATGGCGGCGCGGGCCGGTGACGAACAGGTCCGTGCCGGTCGAGCCGCTGGCCAGATAGGAGAGGCTGCCATAGGCATAGATGTTGTTGCCGACCGGTCCGATGCCCTGCAGCCCGCTCTCCAGCGCGGCTTCGCCGAACGACGACCAGCCGGCGCCGGCCGGTCCCTTGGCGAGTGGATTGGCGCCGACGAAGGCCTGCGGCCGGCCATACCAGGCATCGTGATTGGCGTAGCCGAGCGTCGCGGCCGTCAGCTTGAGCTTCAGCAGGCTGTCGTCGCCCTGATGAAGATAGGGGAAATCGACGCGGCCCGGATCCGCCTGCGGCCGGTCGCCGACGACGACGCTGAGCTCGACCGCAACGCCGCCGGTGTTGCCGTCGACGTAGTTGATCGAGGCCGTGGCCACGCCGGGGATGCGCTTCACCTTGGCGAGCCCGAAATCGACCATCAGGTCGTGAAGCTGCGACCCCGGATAGATGTTGAGTGCCCGCCGAATGCGATCCTCGAACGCGACCCGCTGCGCCCCACCGGGCACCACGCCCGACAGCACCAGACGCACCGACTCGATCGGCCGGTTCTCGAACGTGGGCCCCAGTGCCTGGGCGCCGGCGGCAGAAACGAGCAGCAGCGAGAACAGCCACGCCGCCAGGTGCGGACCGAGGCTTCCGCGCATTGGGAGACGTCTGCCGTCCGGCATGGCTCTGCCACCAGCTCATTGCGTGATCCGATGATCGGCGAGGCCAAGGTAGCGCGATTGATCTTGATCAACCAGAGCGAAATGTGCCGCAGGCCACCCATCCGGTCCGCGCCGCTGCAGCGAAAGCGACCGGACGGACTCATGGGCGTGCTTTGGCGAGGCTCGCCGTTAGAGGACGATCGCGTGATAGTTTTCCGATAGTTTTCTGCAGCGTCACCGTAATCGCCAGCGCGACCGCCCAGACTCATGAGCCCGCCGTTACACAACGGCCGAGATGATAGTTTTGTGC
The DNA here is from genome assembly GCF_051168035.1 of Bradyrhizobium sp. HKCCYLRH3059. NCBI lineage: Bacteria > Pseudomonadati > Pseudomonadota > Alphaproteobacteria > Hyphomicrobiales > Nitrobacteraceae > Bradyrhizobium > Bradyrhizobium sp. HKCCYLRH3059. The sequence continues at coordinate 22,747 of NZ_JBNPUF010000003.1, forward strand.
AGTCGAGCAGCGTCACCGTAATCGCTGTCGGTCAATGCAAGGACCGCTAGTTTTCGTGGACGTGAAAGCCCGGTGCGCGGAACGCTCCGGGCCAATCACGTGGTCGCAAGAAACGACTATTGATGCACCCGCAGGGTCCCGTCCGCGTTGTAGTCACTCTTGGGATTGTAACCGGAATCGCGGTGCGTTCTACGATGTAGGGCAGCGTTGCTGCCGCTTACGCCCGGAGTTCCGCTATCAACCCGCATGGTCCCGTCTGCATTGTAGTCACTCTTCGGCCCGTAGCCGGAATCGCGATGCGTTTTTGCATGTAGGGCAGCGTTGCTGCCGCTCAGGCCCGGAGTTCCGGGATTGACCTGCATATTTCCATATTGGTCGCGATCACTTTTGCTCGCCCCGACCTGCTGAGCCGCACTGGCTTTTGCATGAGTACCTTTTGCATGATGAGTACGATGTCCGGCCAAGGCCGCAGATGTAGAGACGGCGAGAATAGCAAGACCAACAGCAATGCTTCTAGCCATAGTGAACTCCTCACGTTGAAGGACCATTGATGACGGATACGCCGTCAGTGCTAGCCTGCCACGGAAATTGCTGGCCGTCTTTGATGCAACTCAAGGTAATAAGGGCGGGTGCGACGTCACGGTCCGCACACCTTTTGGCATCATTTCTTCGGCTCTGGTGCGGTGCCCGGCGGAGCCGATGTCGCTCCGCAACATGCCTCTGACGTTGGGACCGATCTCTGCGCCGCATGGGCATCGCAGGTGACTTGCGCGAAGCCGCACATGGCAGATCGTCGATCCGAAACAGGAGCGTTCGACAGGGTCTCGATCGGGAACGCAAGCCTTGACGGTGGCCGTTCGAACGGCTGGAAGAAATATGATTTCTGTTTATCGAAATTCTATTTTGTTTTTACGAAAAATGTGCTTTACTCCGCGCGTCCCGCCCCAACGAGGGGACGCTTCGCGGTCGTCACGGACGTCGGGTGTGGGATGCGATGGGCGCTTGGGATCGCAGCATGGTTCGCCGTGCCGACGAACGATCCCGGGCGCACGGTGAAGTCGCGTGGTCCTGGCCTCCCGGTGCTGAGGTCGAGCCTGTGGGTGTTGCTGATGAGCTGCCTGCGGGTGATGGGGGCAAGACAGCCGGTCCCCAGGGAGATCGCGTATAAATCGTAAAGCCATCGCGCAGGGAGGGCCGGGTGTTTCGGCCAGACCTGTGGTGACTGCCGCCTGCTTTCTTTTCTGCAGGCGGGCCACGGGCGCGGCCAGCGCCCGGCCTTCCCTGCGCCCTCGGTTAGGAGAGGGCGGTGAGAATGGCACATAGCTCGGGCGCTGGGCGCCGCGAGATCGCGAGGGTTTGTCCGCAGGGTCGCATAAGGCGCATCCGCAGATGTCGTGCGTGCTTCTCGGGTTGAACGTCGCCCCCGGGCGTCATTGCGAGCGCAGCGAAGCAATCCAGGGGCCAGGGTGGGACTCTGGATTGCTTCGTCGCTTCGCTCCTCGCAATGACGGAGATGGGGGGCAGCAGATCGCGCCCGACTGCCAGGCTTGCCCTGCCGGGACAGGCGATGCGCCGCAACCGCCGGAGAAGGGGAGTGCAATGTTCGCTAAGCCGCAGCCTGTGCGCGACGTTCCTCGCCTCGCCTCGACCACCCCCACAAACAAAAACCCCGCCATTCGCGGCGGGGCCCAGTCTGGGAGGAGCAAGCCGTGAGGCCCGCCGGTGGACCCAGTGAAAGATCAGGCGGGGATGCGTTCGTCCATGTCGTGCGGCTCGCGCAGCACGTAGCCGCGGCCCCAGACGGTTTCGATGAAGTTGCGGCCTTCGGAGGCGTTGGCGAGCTTCTTGCGCAGCTTGCAGATGAAGACGTCGATGATCTTCAGCTCGGGCTCGTCCATGCCGCCGTAGAGATGGTTGAGGAACATCTCCTTGGTCAGGGTGGTGCCCTTGCGCAGCGAGAGCAGCTCCAGCATCTGGTATTCCTTGCCGGTCAGATGCACGCGCTGGCCGCCGACTTCGACCGTCTTGGTGTCGAGGTTGACGACGAGGTCGCCGGTCTGGATGACCGACTGGGCGTGGCCCTTGGAACGGCGGACGATCGCGTGGATGCGGGCGATCAGCTCGTCCTTGTGGAACGGCTTGGTCATGTAGTCGTCGGCGCCGAAGCCGAGACCCTTGACCTTGTCCTCGATGCCGGCGAGGCCGGACAGGATGAGGATCGGCGTCTTGATCTTCGAGACACGCAGCTGCTTCAGCACGTCGTAACCGGACATGTCGGGCAGATTGAGGTCGAGAAGGATGATGTCGTAGTCGTACAACTTGCCGAGGTCGACGCCTTCTTCGCCCAGGTCAGTCGTGTAGACATTGAAGCTTTCGGACTTCAACATCAGTTCGATCGACTGCGCGACGGCGCTGTCATCCTCAATCAGCAAAACGCGCATGCCAGTTCCCCATAGTCGCCGCTCCGGGCGTCAGGTCGGCCGCCATCTGCGGCACTCAAAACGCCTTTGAACAACTGATTCGGATCCTGACGAGAGATGGTTAACAAATCCTGATTCCCCTCCGCAAGCTCTATCCGTGCAATTTTTATCGAATCGCCGTAAGGTGTTGCGATGAAGCAGTTTTTCTTAGCCGCTCTCGTTCAAGCTCCATGTTAAGAGATGGACCTAACCGACTCTCGGATCTCACCGCTTTTTGAGGGCGGCAAAGCGAAGCACGTCAGTCACTCCAGACCATGACGTAATGATTAATGATGCGAGTAAACACAGAGTTAAACCGACGACGCGAATCTGCCCCTACTTAAGGTTTTCGCAATGAAGGCTCTGGTGCAATGGCCTCGCTCTCGCAATGAAGGCGCTTTGGCAATGAAGGCTCTTCCGCAATGAAGGCTCTGGCCGAGCAGATCAGCGACATCGACGCCGTGAACACCTATGGGCGTGTCGTCGGCGTGAAGGGACTCATGGTGGAGATCGCCGGTCCCATTCATGCGATGTCGGTCGGCGCGCGCATCGTGATCGAGACCGGCAACAATTACATCCCTGCCGAAGTGATCGGTTTCTCCGGCAAGAATGCCGTGGTGATGCCGTTCGCCGGGCTGGAGGGCGTGCGCCGCGGCTGCCGCGCCGTGATCGCCAATGCCGCCAATCAGGTGCGGCCGTCGCCGGCCTGGCTCGGCCGAGTCATCAATGCGATGGGCGAGCCGATCGACGGCAAGGGGCCGCTGCCGCAGGGCGCCTCGCCGGTTCCTTATCGGAACAATCCGCCGCCGGCGCATTCGCGGCGGCGCGTCGGCTCGCCGCTCGATCTCGGCGTCCGTGCATTGAACACCTTTCTCACCTGTTGCCGCGGCCAGCGACTCGGCATCTTCGCCGGTTCCGGCGTCGGCAAATCGGTGCTGCTGTCGATGCTGGCGCGCAACGTCGACGCGGCGGTGTCGGTGATCGGGCTGATCGGCGAGCGCGGCCGTGAGGTGCAGGAGTTCCTGCAGGACGATCTCGGCGAGGAGGGCCTCGCGCGCTCGGTCGTCGTGGTCGCGACGTCCGACGAGCCGGCGCTGATGCGAAGGCAGGCGGCGTATCTGACGCTCGCGATCTCGGAATATTTTCGCGACGAGGGCAAGGATGTCCTTTGTCTGATGGACTCGGTCACGCGCTTTGCGATGGCGCAGCGCGAGATCGGGCTGTCGGCCGGCGAACCGCCGACCGCGAAGGGCTACACGCCGACGGTGTTCACCGAGCTGCCGAAACTGCTCGAGCGGGCGGGGCCGGGCAGCGGCGAGGGCACCATCACCGGGATCTTCACGGTGCTGGTCGATGGCGACGATCACAACGAGCCGGTGGCGGATGCGGTGCGCGGCATTCTCGACGGCCACGTGGTGATGCAGCGTTCGATCGCCGAACGCGGCCGCTATCCGGCGATCAACGTCCTGAAATCGGTGTCGCGCACGATGCCGAAATCGGCCGACCCCGTATTCTTGCCGACGATCATGCGCGCGCGCCAAGTGATGGCGACCTATGCCGACATGGAGGAGCTGATCCGGCTCGGTGCCTATCGCGCCGGTTCCAGTCCGGAGGTCGACGAGGCGATCCGGCTGCACGAGCCGCTGGAGGCGTTCCTGCGCCAGCGCAAGGACGAGGTCTCGACGCTGCAGAACGGGTATCGGGAGCTGGAACAGATCCTGGGGCGCTTGGAAACGGAAAGCTAACTTTGTCGGGTAATCATCCCCTCCATGTAATGAGCCTAGTCGGCGAGCCCAGCAAGGGCGGCCGGCCCTGTCCCGCGCCGTACACGGGACTTCTGGGGAGTATGAGTCGATGAAGTCGCGCGAAACGCTGATCCGTCTGAAGAAATTTCAGGTGGATGAGAAACGCCGCCGGGTGACGCAGATCGAGGGCATGATCGCTGACTTCCAGCGCATGTCGGCCGAGCTCGAGCGGGAGATCCAGACCGAGCAGGAGCGGGCCGGCATCAACGACCCGACCCATTTTGCCTATCCGACCTACGCCAAGGCCGCGATCCAGCGCCGGGAAAACCTGACGCGCTCGGCCGACGAGCTGCGCACCCAGCTCGAGGACGCCAAGGCCGCGTTGTCCGAGGCGTTCGAGGAAATGAAAAAGGTCGAGCTGCTCGACGAGCGTGACCAGGCCCGCGAGAAGGCCGAGGAGAGCGCCCGCGAGCAGGCCGACATGGACTCTATCGGCCTGATGCGCGCCCGGCTCGGCGTCATCGCCTGAGCCTGTCGCCGTCACGGCTGTCGCTTTCGAAAACCCGGGCCGCGAGGTCCGGGTTTTTCGTCGCGCCCGCCCCGGTGGAGAGTTGCCCAGGACTTGTGCTACGGGAGGACGTAGGCTCGAACGAGGGAGCGGGGCGATTTTCGGGGACGCTGAATGCTGACGCCGGCAGAGCTGGTCTGGTTGCTTGCCGCTGTTGCCAAAGGGGACGAGGCCGCCTTCGAGCGCCTCTACGCGGCGACGCGCGCGAAACTCTATGGCGTCGTGCTCCGTATCTTGCACCGACAGGACCTCGCCGAGGAGGTCGTCCAGGAGACCTATGTGAAGGTCTGGAACAACGCCGCACAGTTCAACCCGGCCGTTTCTTCCCCGATCACCTGGATGGCCGCCATCGCCCGCAACCGCGCCATCGATCTGGTGCGCAAGCGCGGTGAGCTGTCTTTGGAGGATGAGCCCTCCGCGCTGGAGGTTGCGGCCGAGACGCCGGATCCGCTGGCGCGCCGTGAGATGTCGGAGGAGCTCAAGCGTCTTTTGGAATGCGTCGGCCAGCTCGAGCCCGACCGCCAGAAGCTCGTGCTGCTTGCCTACTATAACGGCTGGAGCCGCGAGCAATTGGCGACCAAGTTCGAGGCGCCGGTGAACACGGTGAAGACCTGGCTGAGGCGGAGCATGATGGACATCCGCCAATGCCTCGGTCTCGGATGAGGTGCTGTTCGGACCGGCGAGAGACCTTGTAGGACGTGACCTGGACCTGTGATGGCGTATAGCGAAGACCATATCGCGCTGGCGGCGGAATACGCGCTCGGGACGCTCGACGCCGCCGAACGGGCGCAGGTCGAGACCATGATGGCGGTCGACAAGGATTTCGTCGCACTGGTCCAGGCGTGGGAATTTCGCCTCGGTCCGCTCAATCAGATGGTCGGGCTGGTCGAGCCGCGTCCCGAACTGTGGGAGCGCATCAAGGCCGAGATTGCGCGGTTGCGCGCGAACGCGGAGAGCGCGCCGGCTGCACAGGTGACGATCGTCGAGGCTCCGGTCGTTGCCGCTCAGCCCGAGCCCGCGCCTCCCGAGGTCCCGCCTGTCGAAGCGGAAGCTGCGCCGATCCATGCGTCTCCCGTCAGCGAACCAGAGCCTGAGGTCGCGGCGCCGGTCATCACGCCGACACGCAGCACTTTCGCGGCTCGCGAGATCGCGAACGACGACACCAATGTCGTTCAGCTCTCGTCCAAGGTCCGGCAATTGCGCGCGGTTGCCAACATCATGACCGCGCTCGCGGCCGTGCTGCTCGCGCTGGTCGGTGTCCAGGTTTACCGCCCCGACCTCCTGCCGCGGCCATTGCAGCCGAAGCCGCGGATCCAGACTGTCGAGGTCAAGGTGCCGGTCGCGCAGCCCTCCGCCCAGTTCGTTGCCCTCCTGCAGAAGGACGCGGCGTCGCCGGCGTTCATCCTGACCGTCGATGCCGCCAGCAAGAGCTACACCGTGCGCCGGGTCGGCGCCGCGCCGGAGCCGGGCAAGAGCTTCGAGTTGTGGCTCGTGTCCGACAAGCTGCAGAAGCCGCGCTCGCTCGGCGTGATCGGCGGCAGCGACTTCACCAGCCGTCCCGTTCTCTCGTCCTACGACGCCGACACCGTGAGTCGCGCGACCTACGCTGTCACGGTCGAGCCGGAGGGCGGGTCGCCGACCGGGCAGGCGACCGGGCCGATCGTTTTTACCGGCAAGCTGATCGAGACGGTGCCGTCGGCGCGGTGATTCAACGCCCAAAAGAGAAAACGCCCGTGGGGAGCGGGCGTTTTCAGTAGTCGACTTGGGGTTGGGTCTACTACATATCCACGCGGCCAGTTGGGGGGCTGTGAGAACCGCGTGAATTCCGGGAATTCCTGTCAGCGAACCACCGACATCTCCGAGCTCGTTACCACGACCGGCTTGCCGGCCTTGAGGACCTTTGCCGTCTGCGCGTAGTTCGGCTCCGCATTCAGTCGGGCGGAGATGCCGAGGCCGGCCACTGCGATGCCAGCCACGAGCGCAACCACCACGATCTTGAGGTGGGTCGTACGATCCGCGCTGTAAATCGAGTGGTTCATGGAAGCCTCCTGCCGTCTTCCGTCCTTCGCTGATTCGTGTGAGCCGGGGGCTTTCCGGTTCATCGTCTCGCGTGAACTAACGTAGGAAACCTCAATTCTGTTTCGTAGGCCACATCACAAGTGTGTGATAAGGCGTGATGTCTCGCGATCGAAAGTCGATAAAACTCATATTTATGCAGATATATCAATAGTTTGATTAGTTGTTCGGTATGCGGATGAAATTTCAGCCACCTAACGCAAAATTAAGAATTCGTTTGCCTGTGGCGGTAAAGCAAGGGGTGGTCCGCCGGTAAAAACGGCAAAAGCCGACGCCTCGCGCCGGCCCCGCCGATCAAACGCGCCCGGAATTCTGCGGTTCCGCAACGTCAACCCTCACACGCTCCCCACCGTCTTCAGCCGCGCGCGCGGATGGATCTCGGCCTGCGACAGCACCGTGGTCTGGGCGCGGAAGCGCTCGACCAGCGAGCGGACGAAGGGCCGGATCGCCGCCGACGTCACCAGCACCGGCGATTCGCCTTCGCGTGCGGCGCGCTCGAACGCATCGCGCGTCGCGGTCATGAACTCCGACAGCTTCGACGGCTGCATCGCGAGGCTGCGCTCCTCGCCCTGGCCGATCAGCGATTCCGCAAACGCCTGCTCCCACCTCGCCGACAGCGCGATCAGCGGCAGGTAGCCCATCGGCGAGGTGTTCTGGGCGCAGATCTGGCGGGCGAGGCGGGCGCGCACGTGCTCGACGATCGTTGCCGGGTTGCGCGAGAACGCGAGCGCGTCGGCGATGCCTTCGAGGATGGTCGAGAGGTCGCGGATCGAGATCCGCTCCGACAACAGCAGTTGCAGCACGCGCTGGATGCCGGAAATCGTGATCTGCGTCGGCACGATGTCCTTGACCAGCTCGCTCTGCTCCTTCGGCAGCTCCTTCAGGAGCTTCTGCACCTCACCGTAGGACAGCAGGTCGCTCATGTTGGCCTTGAGCAGCTCGGTCAGATGCGTCGACAGCACGGTCGCCGCGTCGACGACCGTGTAGCCCTTGAGCGTCGCCTCTTCCTTCAGGCCGGCGTCGACCCAGGTGGCGGGCAGGCCGAAGGTCGGCTCCGTCGTGTGGATGCCGGGCACCGCGACCTGGTTGCCGCCGGGGTCCATGACCATGAACTGGCTCGGCCAGATCTTGCCGGAGCCGGCGTCGACCTCCTTGATCTTGATGATGTAGGTGTTGGCCTCGAGCTGGACGTTGTCGAGGATGCGCACCGACGGCATCACGAAACCCATCTCGATCGCCAGCGACCGGCGCAACGCCTTGATCTGGTCGGTCAGGCGGTCGGTGCCGTCGGGCGCATTCACGAGCGGCAGCAGCGCATAGCCGAGCTCGATCTTGAGGTCGTCGATCTTGAGCGCGGCCGAGATCGGCTCCTCGGCGGCCGCGGCGGTGGCAGCCGCCGCCGGCGCTGCAGCCGCGGCGACCTCCTCGGCCTTCGCGACCTCCTTCTGCTTGCGCGCCTTGAGGGCGAGCGCGGCGGCGCCGCCGCCGAGCGCCAGGAACGGAAGGGTCGGGATGCCCGGCAGCAGCGCCAGCACCAGCATCACGGCGGCCGACATGCCGAGCGCCTGCGGATAGCCCGAGAACTGCTTGATCAGCGCTTTGTCGGCGGCACCGCTGACGCCGGCCTTGGAGACCAGGAGGCCCGCGGCGGTCGAGACGATCAGCGCCGGCACCTGGGTGACGAGGCCGTCGCCGACGGTCAGCGTGGTGTAGGTGCGGGCGGCCTCGGCAAAGCCGAGACCCTGCTGGGCGACGCCGATGATGATGCCGCCGATGATGTTGATGAAGACGACGAGCAGGCCGGCGACCGCGTCGCCGCGGACGAATTTGGAGGCACCGTCCATGGCGCCGAAGAAGCCGCTTTCGTCCTCCAGCTCCTTGCGCCTGATCTTGGCGACCTTCTCGTCGATCAGGCCGGCGGAGAGGTCGGCGTCGATCGCCATCTGCTTGCCGGGCATGGAGTCCAGATGGAAACGCGCCGCGACCTCGGCGATGCGGCCCGAACCCTTGGTGATGACGACGAAGTTCACCGTCACCAGGATGGCGAACACGATGATGCCGATGACGAAATTGCCGCTCATCACGAAGTTGCCGAACGCCTCGATGACGTGGCCGGCGGCATCGGTGCCCTCGTGGCCACGCGACAGGATCAGCCGGGTCGAGGCCAGGTTCAGCGACAGCCGCAGCATCGTCGAGATCAGCAGGATGGTGGGGAAGGATGAGAATTCCAGTGGCGCCTGGATGAACAAGGCGGTCATCAGGATCAGGATCGACAGGGTGATCGAGATCGCCAGGAACAGATCGAGCACCAGCGAGGGCAGCGGCAGGATCAGCACCACCAGGATGGTGAGGATGCCGAGCGCCAGCGCGATGTCGCCGCGCAGGACTGCTGTCTTGAGGTCAGCGAATGAGAACCCGCCGGCCGGAGATCCGACCCCCTGACCCGCCGTGACGTCGACCATGGCTTTCGCCCCTTCTCGCGGGCCGCGTGTGCCGGCCCCAAACGACTGCGCGACGGCCGCAGGGCCGCCGTTCCGAAACTGAGGTACCGCGCCGGCGTCCACGGAAGGTCTCCTCCGTCAACTGCACCCAACCACGACACGCACATTCCACCCGGCAATTTTTGCCCGGTGGTTGGTTAGCGTTCGGTTAATGGCGGTTAACAAAGGGTTGCGGGGGGCAGGAGAGCGGCGCACTCGGCGTGCCAGGCGCTGGTCTGCATCGGTCGGTCTCCTGCATCAGCTTGGTTGGCGTGCGCCCGCGGTCTCGCGGCGCCGTGCGCCCGAGTTGTGCGTCAGGTCCGCCCTCGATCGGATGGAGGGCGCAGGGAAGGCCGGGCGCCGGCCGCGCCCGTGGCCCGCCTGCAGCAAAAAAAGCAGGCGGCAGTCACCACAGGTCTGGCCGAATCACCCGGCCCTCCCTGCGCGACGGTTGGAACGGCTTATACGTGGTCTCCCTGGTGCGCCGGGCTTGTTGGCCACCATCACAGGCGCAATGCGTGAGCACCGCCACCCGCTTGATACCAGCGTCGGGGTATCAGGACCGCACGACTTCGCCGTGCGCAACGAACCGTTCGTCCGCGCGGCCACAAGCCACGCTGCGATTCCCTGCGCCCATCGCATCCCACCTCCCACGTCTCGTGACGGTCGCGACACGCCCCTCCGGCGGAAGCAGGATGGGAGATCATATACATGATTTCGGAAAAAATGAAACAGGAATATTTCGCCAAATCAAAATTCAGGTTTTCTGCTGACCCGGGTCTCGGCGCTTGCGCGTCGTCCGGTTGCGCGCGTGGCGCCGAGCAATGTGTCCATATCGTGCGTGTCGCGCGGCGCGCGGCATCAAGTTTTTCTGATCGCTGCGATCAGCGTTTGCGATTGGCGGCGGGGGATGTTGCTCTTTAGAACGTTTCTAAATTGAATTCAGGAGAACCGAAAATGCGTCGACAGAAGCTCCCCCATGGTCTGCGGCTGACAGCGACGGCCGCTGGCCTTGCCGGGCTTGCATCGCTCATCGCGGTCGCCGCGCCCAGGGCGGAGACGCCGACACCGACCCCGGCGCCGGCCTACCTGCCGACCGTCAGCGACCTGATGATCGCGACCATCCAGCCGCGCCATCTCAGGCTTTGGATCGCCGGCCATAGCGGCAACTGGGCGTTCAGCGCCTATGAGCTCGGCAATCTCAAGGGCGCGTTCAACCGCGTCAGCCGGGCGCAGCCACTGGTCGAGGGCAATTCGTTTGCCGACATGACGACGGCCGTGACACAGCAGCCGTTCGACGAACTGGCGCAGGCCATCAAGCAGAAGGACATCGGCCGCTTCGAGCGCTCCTATGCCGACCTCACCGCCGCCTGCAATTCCTGCCACCAGGCGCTCAATCGCGCCGCCGTGGTCATCAAGGTGCCGCAGACCGCCAGCGTTGCCGACCAGGACTTCACAGCCGGCGCGGAGTGACAGCGGGCGGACGGCGAGGCACGATCGGTCACGCGTCGTCCGGCGCTGCTGCCGGCCGGGGCCAAAGGACGCGTGTGCGGATCAGCGAGCGTGATCGACCCCTCGCCTTCTCGTGTGGGTTGATTCCAACCCGGAGAGACTTCCGGCCGGTCTTTGTTGGCAGGTGCCAACTCCGGGGGGATGCGGTTTCCGGCGTCGCAGATCGGCGAAGTGCTCACATCCTCTCGCCTACAGCTTCACAACGATCTTGCCGAAATGCGAGCCGGACCGGAGACGGGCGAACGCTTCGGGAGCGTCGTCAAAGTCGTAGACCCGATCGACGATCGGGTGGATCGCGTGTTCGGACAGGAATCGATTCATCGCCGTGAAATGTTCGACCGAACCCACGGTGACGCCGATGATGTCGGCATTCTCCCACTGCAGGCGGGCGAGGTCGGGCTTGGGGCCGAACCCCGTCAAGACACCGATCTGGACGATCTTGCCACCCGAAGCGACCGACCGCAGCGATCGGTCGTAGGTGCCGGGGCCGCCGAGCTCGAGGACATGCGTGGCGCCTTCGCCATCCGTCGCTTTCATCACGGCGACATCCCAATCGGGCGTGTCGCGGTAGTTGATCAGGATCGAGGCGCCGAGCGCCTGGGCGCGGGCGAGCTTCTCATCCGAGGACGAGATGACGATCGCGCGCGCGCCCAGCGCGGCCGCGAACTGAAGGCCGAACAGCGCGACGCCGCCGGTTCCCTGGACCAGCAGCGTGTCGGCCTTGCCCATTCCGCCACGGGTGATGAGGCCGTGCCAGGCCGTCACGCCGGCACAGGGCAGGGTCGCGGCTTCGATCGACGTGAGGTGCGCCGGCACGGGGACCAGCGCCGTCGCCGGCAGCACCACGTACTCCGCCAGCATGCCATCCATCGTGCTGCCGCCGAGGGCTGACGGAACATAGCTCGCCTTGAACGGCCCGGAAATCCAATCGCGAAAGAACGATGCGGCCACACGGTCGCCCGGGCGCCATTGAACGACATCGGAGCCTACGGCATCAACGATGCCTGCGCCGTCGGAGAGCGGGACGCGGCGGTCGAAACCGCCTTCACCCGCTCGGTCGAGGATCAGGAGGTCGCGGTAGTTGAGACTTGCCGCCTCGACCCGAATGCGGACCTCGCCAGGGGCGGGTTCGGGTTTGATGACGTCGGTGCGCACCAGGCGACCCGCGCCCGCATGGCCATTCAAATGATAGGCTTTCATCGTTGCTCCCGTCACAAGGGGACTCCACTTGGATGAGCACGATCTGTAAGGTCTGACAGCGCTGTCAGGGTCAAGAGGTTTTCAGGTGAAGATCGGCGAACTTTCCCGGAGGACGGGAGTCAGCATCCGGATGCTGCGTTACTACGAGGACGAAGGCTTGCTTGCGCCGCACCGAACCTCGTCCGGTTACCGCGACTACGGGCCGGCGGACGAGGAAGCCGTGCGCCGGATCAAACTGCTCGGCTCCGCCGGCATGACGCTCGAGACGATCAAGCAGTTGCTCCCCTGCGTGCGCAACAACCGTCCAGATTTCAGGCCTTGCGACAATTTGCGAAGAATACTGGCGCAGCAGGTCGGCATCATCGATCAACGCATCGAGGCACTCAGCCAGAGCCGGACGATTCTCGCAGGCTTCATCTCGAGCGTGAACTGATCGCCGGATATCGAATGTCGACCGTGGGCGACGGATCGATCGAAGACGTCGACATTCACTCGCCCGCCCAGGGGGACCCGCATGAAGCTCTATTCGTTCTGGCAGTCGCTGGCGAGCTTTCGCGTGCGCATCGCGCTCAACCTCAAGGGCATCGCCTATCAGCAGGTCGCGGTCGATGTCGACCGGCAGCAGCATCGCGACGAGGCCTATGCCGCGCTCAACCCGCAGATGGCGCTGCCGGCGCTGGTGCTCGACGACGGCACCGTGCTGACGCAGTCGCTGGCGATCCTCGAATATCTCGACGAAGCCTGTCCGGGCGCTGCGCTGCTGCCTGCCGATGCCAAGGGGCGCGCGCGGGTGAGGGCGCTGGCGGCGATGATCGCCTGCGATGCGCATCCGCTGACGACGCCGCGGGTGCAGCGCTATCTCACCGAGGTGCTGCACGTGGACGACGCGGCGCGCGCGGCCTGGCTCAGGCACTGGGCGTCGGAGATGCTGGTCGCGATCGAGGCCCAGCTTGCAGGCCATGTCGCGACCGGCCGGTTCTGCCATGGCGATGCGCCGACGATGGCCGACATCTGCCTCGCCGGCCACGCCGTCTTCGCGCGCAATAAAGGCCTCGACCTCGCCGCGACGCCGACGGTGCAGCGCGTCGTCGAGGCCGCGATGGCGCTGCCGGCGTTCGCGTCCGCCCATCCGCTGGCGCAACCCGACACGCCGGCGGCGCTGCGCCGCAAGCCGGCGGTGTCGTAGTCGACGCCACGACCATCGGCGCTATCGCGCCGGCTGGCCGCCGTCCCGCTTCATCCAGTCGCGGAACTGCTCGAACAGGACCCTGGTCTCGTCCTCGCTCATCCGCCGGCCGCCGGTCGGCGCCCGCGTGCTCATCCACTCGTCGAACTGCTGCTTGATGGCGGCGCCGTCGGCCTGCGGCGGGCGCGTGCTGGCCAAAAGCTCCTCCGCGGCGCGGAAGCGGGTCCAGCCGGGCAGCGAGGAGGCGAGGTTGATCTCGTTCCATTTCGGATGGAACGGCGGCTGCTTGAACTGGTCGAACCGCTTGAACAGATAGTCGACGAAGCGCGCGACGCGGCGGTAGCGCTCGGTCTCCGGCGGCCAGTTGTAGACCGCCAGCACCTGCGGCACGCCGATCGTCTCGACGCTCTCGCCGGGCTTGAGCAGATTGGGATAGTCCTGCGAGGTCAGCTTGGTCGGCACGTAGTAGTCCTGCAGGCTGCGCGCAAACGGAATCGGAAGGAAGTGGAAGCCCGGCTCGGGCTTGAACTTGGCGAACAGGTCGGTCGGCTTGCCCGTGACGTGGACGACGCCGGCGATCTCGCCACTGCGCATCTTCTCCAGCGCCACCGAATTGTTGATGAACACCTTTTCCGCGCCGATCTTGAGCCGGTCGAACACGATGCCGCCGGTGAGGTTGGCGGCGCTGCCCACGGTGTTGAAGGAGACCTTCTTGCCGGCGAGATCCTCCAGCGTCCTGATCTCCGGGCGGACGTAGACATGCATCTCGTTGATGTAGAACGAGCAGATGTAGCGGATCCGGTTCTTGATGTTGGCGAGCGTGCCGTTGCGGACGAACTCGTCGAGCACGTCGGCCGAGGTGATGGTGACGTCGACGCCGCGCAGATACAGCAGGTCCTCGATGTTGCCGAGCGCGCCGTAGGTCACCATCGGCAGCACGCGCAGGTTCGGGCGGTCGTCGAGCACCTTGGCCATCTCGGCGGCAAAACGGATGTTGGTGCCTTCGAGCAGGCCGCCGGCGACGCCGACCGTCCATTCGTTGGACTCCTGCAGCTTGCCGCCTTCGCCGGCCGCAGCGGCCGTTGCCGCCGCCGGCCTTCCGGTCCGCGCCGTCTGTGCCATGGCCGGCAGCAACGGTGCCGCCAGACTCAATCCCGCCGCAACGACGCAACTCAACAACGCGACCCGCATGCCCCAAATTCCTCCGTTGCCGGCCACACGGCGATCGCGAGGCGCGGCCGATTTTCGCGCATTATCTCCTTGGTTGAGGAATGAGGTCTACTACTCGCCGGTTGGGCGCAACCGGAGCTGCTGCGAGGCGCATCCTCGCCACCAAAAAGCCATGGGCTTGATTGCGCCTTGGTCTGGACGGAGAAACGCCGTGGTATCAGTCCGAGAGTCGTCGCCTCATCGCACGCGGCCAAAATGGCACAGCGGAAATCGATGCAGCTTGCGGTTGCAGGGGGCGGTCGAAGCCGGACGTTCGTGCGATCGGTCGTCGAGGGCTGCTGCGAGATCGAGGCCTTGGCACGGCGCGATCAGGCGCCGGCCTTGCTTCCCTTGGCGCAATAGTCCCGCCAGAACTGCCGATAGCCGGCTTCGACGCAGCGCGTGTAGTTGGCGACGTCGCCAGCCGCCGAGCGCGCGACCAGGCCGGGTAGTTCGGGCCGCAGCTTCGCCAGCAGCTCGGGCTGCGCGGCAAAGCTCTTGGCGATCCGGATGTAGCCGTCATCATCGCCGGCGACCCAGTCGGCGAGGCCGGCCGCGGTCAGGATGCCGCCGGCGGCGCGCGAGGCCGCGCCGGCGCCGAGCTTGGCGACGACCGGCACGCCCATGTAGAGCGATTCGAACGTCGAGATGCCGCCGTTCTGCGGGAACGGGTCGAGCGAGATGTCGATGCGCTCGTAGGACTTGAGATGCTCGACGCGCTCGCTGGCGCCGAGGCAGAGGATGCGCGCCTCGGGCACGCCGTGTGCGACGAAGCGGGCGAGCAGCCCGTCGCGCACCGCGGGATCGTTCAGCGCGAGATGCTTGACGACGAGCTTCGCGTCGGGGATATCGGCGAGCAGCCGTGCCCACAGCGCGATCGCCGCGTCGGAGATCTTGTCGATGCGGTTGTAGACGCCGAAGGTGACGTAGCCGTTCGTCAGCATCGGCAGCGGCGACGGCGGAACGTCGAGCACCGGATCGATCGTGATCACCGACGGCAGGTCGTGGACGTGCTCGGCGAACAGCGGCCGGACGCTCTCGGGCACCGTGACCGGATCGGCGAAGAAGTAGTCCATCGTGGCAAGGCCCGTGCCGGTGCCGCTGCCCCAGGCCGTAACCTGGATCGGCGCCGGCTTGCGCGCGAACACCGGCATGCGCGTGCCCGTGGTGTAGCCGGAGAGATCGACCAGGATGTCGACGCCGTCGGCCTGGATGCGGTCGGCGAGCTCGTCGTCGGACAGGCTCGAGGCCTCGACCCAGACGTCGGCGATCGACTGGAACGTCGCGGTGTAGGAATCGTGTCGCGGCGAGGTCGAGTAGCAGTTGACCTGAACCTGCGACTTGTCGTGGCCGCGCAGCACGGGCAGGAAGGCGAAGGCCGCCGAATGCATGCGGAAGTCGGCCGAGACGTAGCCGACGACGATGCGCCGGTCGGGATCGAGCGAACGCGGCGCAAGCTTGCGGCGCGGGAATCTGGAGCCGACCGCCATCCACCAATATTGCCGCGCCGCCTGCTGGACCGCGAAGTCGGCGCCGGGCAGGAAGTCGAGATAGAAGATCTTCTTGGTGATCGCCTCGTCATAGTCCGGCTGCACCGCGAGCGCCTGGTCGAACTGGGCGATGGCGCCTGCGACGTCGCCGAGCCGGCCGCGGCAGGCGCCGAGCAGGGTGAGCGCGACCTGCGCCTTCGGATTGGTGTCGAGCACGCGCTTGCAGGCGGCCATCGCCTGCGCGACGTTGCCGTTGAGGATGCAGATCTGCGCCTTGCCCTGCCATCCCAGTTGCAGATTGGGATCGAGCGTCACGGCGGCGTCGAAATCGGCTTCGGCTTCCGCCGTGCGTCCGGAGATCATGTAGAGCCGGCCGCGATGCGCCCGCAGCTCGGCGTGGGCCGGGCGTGCCGCCAGCGCCGCATTGAAGGTCGCTTCCGCCAGCTCGAAATGGTGCAGCTCGAGATGGGCGAGGCCCTTGTTGACCGTGGCCTCGAAATGGTTCGGGCTGAAGGCCAGCGCGCGCTCGGCGCTGGCGGCAGCGGCGTCCCACCGCCGCAGCATCAGCTCGGCGACGCTGCGATTGCACCAGGCATCGACGTCGTCCGGCTTGAGTTCGAGGGCGCGGGTCGCGGCCGCGAGCGAGGCCTCGCCCTGTCCGAGCCGCAGCAGCGCGATTGCGAGGTTGCGCAAGGTGATCGGCGCATTCGGGCGCAGCGCCAGCGATCGCTCCAGCGCCGCGCGCGCCTCCGCGTAGCGCTCGCAATTGATCAGCGCCCAGCCGAGATTGGACTGCGCGTCGGCGGAATTCGGCTCCATCGCGACGGCCTGCGCCAGGAAGGCGGTGGCCTCGGCGAAGCGTGCCGATGACACCAGCGACACGCCGAGCAGATGCATGGCATCGAAGCAGCCGGGGACCTCCTGCAGCAGCTTCGCGCACAGCGCCTGCGCCTCCGCCTGGCGTCCGGCCTGGAAGGCCTTGTACGCCGTCGTCAGCTGCGTCTCGACGAGCTTCTTCTGCTTCTTTTCCTGCCGCGCCTTCTGGAAGGCGCGCGAACCGACGGTGCTCAAGGACTTGGGTCTCCGGACAGACAGGACGGCATGGCGTCGGACGCCGCAGCGGCGCGCTGCGGCCGGCAACCGGGCCGCCGCCATGCCCGGCGGCAGCAAAGCCCAGGATGTCCTGTGGTCGTCCGGTCGCCGGCCACGCGCAGCGCGACGCGGCGAAGCTTGCCCGCGCCATGGTTAGCAAATGGTTAACGGGAGGACGGAGGGAACTTGTCGCGCCCGCGAATGCCCAGGGAGCGACGGGGCAGTTCGCGCAGGGCGGATCAGCGCCGCGTGATCCGCCAGCTGCGGATGTCACGCCGACGATAGGGCGCCTCCTTGGCTCGGTACAGCCTTCCGGCACAACATTGCAGCGCTCACTCCGCGCAGCCGTCGACCAGCACCAACCGGCTCGACGTGGCGCGGTGACGGATCGCGAACAGGTCCTGGATCTCGGGATCACCGAGGAAGTCGGTGGCGTGCTGGCGCGACGGGAATTCCAGGATTACGATGCGCTCTGGCGTCCAGCCGCCTTCGACCGGCGTGGGCACTGCGCCCTGGACGATGTAGCGGCCGCCATGCCTCGCGATGAAGGCGGGGATCCGTTCGATGTAGACCTTGAACGCCGCGAAGTCGTGAACGGCGAGGTCGAGGACGAGATAGGCTTTCATGGCATGCTCCGCGCAGGGAGCCGCGATCATACGATCCGAACTTGGAAAGCAAACCCATCCGGCCACCGGTTCGTGGCCTGATCCATCCGCACGTCATTCCGGGCTCGCGCTGTCCGGCGACGTCGTCGCCGCGCGCGCCCCGGAACAGCGGTGAAGAACGGGACGGCTCGAAACGCTGCCGCCTACTTGCCCTTCTCGATCTTGGTCACCGTGTAGCCGGAGGCGTCCTCGACCGCCTCGAACTTCACCTTGTCGCCGGCCTTGAGGCCTTTCAGCAGCGCGGCGTCCTTGACGCGGTAGACCATGGTCATCGCCCCGTCCATGCCAAGACTCTTGGCCGGGCCGTGGTGGAGCGTGATCTTGGCGTTGGCCTCATCGACCTTCTTGACGTCGCCGCTGATGGCCTCGGCGGCGAGGGCAGGGGTCGCGAGAGCGAGAACCAACGCGGCGGCGGTCGCGAGCTGAGAGAACGACTTCATGATGTGTTTCCTTCTACTGGTGAACTCATGGCGAGGCGTAGGGCGGATGACGCGGCGATGATCCGCCCTACGCGTTGTCGGGACGGCTTCATCCGTCACTTCACGGCGACGTGGCCGGTCATGCCGTACTCGCGGTGGTCCGGGATCAGGCAGGAATATTCGAACGTGCCGGGCTTGGTGAACCGCCACAGCAGCTCGGCGGTCTTGTTCGGCGCGAGCCGGGCGCCGTTGGGCTCGTCGTGCTCCATATGCGGGTGCTTCTTCATGACCGCGGCGTGCTTCAGGTTCTCGGCCTTGGTGGCGAGCAGGAACTCGTGATCCTCCTTGCCGGTGTTGCGCAGCACGAAGCGGATCTGCTCGCCGCGCTTCACCTCGATGCGCGCCGGCGTGAACTCCATCTCGCTCAGCAGCACCTCGATGGTGCGTGACGGCTGTTTGGGATCACCCGGCTCACCGGCGGAATAGCCGCGCGATCCGTGCTGCTCATGGCCACGGGCCGGTGCTACGATCAGAGCGGCCGCCGCCATTGCGCTGATCGCGAATGCAGTCTTCATGGATATCTCCTGATGGTGGTCGTCGGTTGATGCGGTGTTTGGTGAATTCAGCGCTGGGTGCGGACCTGCGTCGGTGTGCCGTCGCTTCGCCGCACCGGCTCCGGCGCGCTTGCGACCTCATAGGCCACAGTGCCCTTGGGAAACTGATACGGGCCGGGATCGCGGTAGTCGTCGCGGGCGAGGCCCTCGCGCACCTTCACGGTCGTGAACATGCCGCCCATCTCGATCGGCCCGAACTGGCCGCTGCCGGTCATCATCGGCAGCGTGTTGTCGGGGGCCGGCATCTCCATGTTGCCCATCGCCATGCCGGTGTTGCCCATCACCATGCCGTCGGGCGCGAGCTTGCCGACGGCGGCGGCCAGCTCCTTGCGCGGTACGCCGATCAGGTTGCGCATGTCGTGGCCCATCGCATTCATCGTGTGATGCGACTTGTGGCAATGGAACGCCCAGTCGCCGGGGTTGTCGGCGGTGAAGTCGAGCACGCGCACCGCGCCGACCGGCACGTCGGTCGTGGTCTCCGGGAATTGCGCCGTTTCGGGAAGCCAGCCGCCGTCGGTGCCGATCACCTTGAACTTGTGGCCGTGGAGGTGGATCGGATGGTTGGTCATGGTGAGATTGCCGATGCGGATGCGGACGCGATCGCCGAGCCGCACCGGCAAGGAATCGATGCCGGGAAACACCCGCGCATTCCAGGTCCACATGTTGAAGTCGGTCATCTCGTTGACCTTCGGCAGATAGCTGCCGGGCTCGATGCGGTAGGTCGACATCACGAACACGAAGTCGCGGTCGACCGGCGGCGGCAGGTTGTCGCGCGGATGCACGACGATCATGCCCATCATGCCCATCGCCATCTGCACCATCTCGTCGGCGTGCGGGTGATACATGAAGGTGCCGGCATGCTTCATCTCGAACTCGTAGACGAAGGTCTTGCCGGGCTTGATGTGCGGCTGCGTCAGGCCGCCGACGCCGTCCATGCCGCAGGGCAGGATCACGCCATGCCAATGTACGGTGGTATATTCCGGCAATCTGTTGGTGACGAAGATGCGGAGCTTGTCGCCCTCGACCGCCTCGATGGTCGGGCCCGGCGATTGGCCGTTGTAGCCCCACAGATGCGTGGTCATGCCGGGCGCGAACTCGCGTGTGACCGGCTCGGCGACGAGATGGAATTCCTTCCAGTCGCCGTTCATGCGGAACGGCAGCGACCAGCCGTTGAGCGTGACCACGGGCTGATAGTCCGGGCCGGCGCTGGGATGCAACGGCGGCTGCATCACGGCCTTGTCCATGGTCGGCGCCTCCGGAATGGAGGCAGCCTGGACGCGGCCGGAGACGGCGGAGGCGCCGGCCAGCGCCGCGGAGCCGAGCAGGGTTCGGCGGGACAACATGTTGGCTCTCCTCTCAGTCGTTGCTTGGCGCGAGCGCGCTCGCGGTCTGCTGTGCGCTGTCTTCGCCGCTCGCGACTCCGCCGTTGACGGCGGCCGACAGCTCGGCCTCGGCGAGGAAGAAGTCTCTGACGGCGTCGATCGCGGCGCGGCGCGAGGCCAGGCGCTGCCGCGCCTCGAGCAGCAGCGCGAAGATGTCGACCTGCATGCTGGAATAGCGCAGCTGCATCTCCTCGCTGATGATCCGGCGCAGCGGCAGCACCTCGCGGGCGTAATGGCCGGCGATGTCGAAGGCCGCGCGGTAGCTGCGATAGGCGTCGCGCGCCTCGGAGCGGACGGTGACGGCGCGCTCGGTCAGGCGGTTGAAGGCGATGTTGTAGGTCTCGGCCGCCTGCCGCACGCGGACCTCGCCGCCGTCGAAGATCGGGATCTGGAACTGCACGTCGTAGCCGCGTTCACGGATGATGCGGCCGTCGGGCTCGACGGTCTTGCGGTCGAGGCCGGCGAGATCGAGCAGGGTGACGAAGCGCGTGGCCTCGCTGAGCTGCAGCGCGGTGGCGAGCGCCGTGAGCTCGAGGCGGGCGACCTGCAGATCGATGCGATGGCCGACGGCATCGGCCTCGACGAAGGGCTGGCTCAGCGGGCGGCGCGGCAGCGCCGGCAACCGATCGGGCAGGCGGAAATTCAGATCGTCGCCCCACAGGCCCATCAGACGGATCAGCCGCTCGCGGGCGCTTCCTGCGGCACGGCGGGCGGTGGCGAGCTCGGCCGTGGTCTCGGCATAGAACACCTGCTCGCGCGCCTGATCGAGCCGGTTGAGCGCGCCGGTCTCGCCGAGCTTCGAGGCGAGCTTCGCGGTCGCCTCCGCGGCCGATTGCGCCTCGACGAGCAGGGCCACCAGCTCGTTGGCGGCGACGGCGCGCACATGCGCGCGGCGGACCTCCGCGGCGAGCCGCAGTGTCGCCAGCGCGGCCTTCAATTGTGCCTGGCGAAACCGCTCGCGCGCGATCTCCGAGCGCAGCGGCAAGGTGGCGAGCGCCAGGATGTCGCCGGCGACCTGACGCTCGGCCTCCAGCGCGCCGTCGCCGCTGATGCGCATCAGGGAGAAGGTCGGGTTGGGCGGCAGGCTGGCCTCCACCATGTCCGCCTCGCTGAGCGCGAGGGCGTTGTAGGCGGCCTGCAGGCCCTTGTTGTTGAACAGCGCGACCTGCACGGCGGCATCGGCCGACAAGGGCCGGGCGAGCAGCCGGCGCGTCGCAGCGCGGACGCGCTCAGCATCGTCATCGCCTCTCACCGAGGCGACCTCCTTGCCGGTGATGTGGCCGGCGATGTCCGCGACGGCGCTCATGCCGCCGTCCGGCGAGAACGAGGCGCAGCCTGCGAGCGCAAGTGCTGCGGCGAGCGCCGCGAGCCTGATGGTCCCCTGCATGTGGCGCTCCTTAGCGGCTCGGCTCAGGGCGCGGTGCGCCGGGGTCGGTGCGCTGGCCCCATGCGGCCGGCGCGGCCGGGCGCAGCGGCGTGTAGGGCCTGACGACGCCCGACATGCGCACGGGCGCAGCGTTCGCCGCCGGATCGGCCGGATCAGCCCCGGCTAACGCGACCGTGCGCGGCTGGCAGGCGGCGAGGCTCGTCGCGGCAAGCAGCGTCAATGCGCCGGCGACGACGGAGAATGGCAGGCTGCGCCGCGCCGGACATGCGGCAGCGGGCGTCGCCCTGGATTGCGACAACATGAGGTATCCTTGGTCTGATGAAACGCGAGCGGCCGCGCGTCGTTTGCGCGCGAAGCCGGGATCGTTCGCTCAGGCCAGGACGATGGGGGGACGGTACAGGCGCGGCGGCGTGCGGCCGGGCAGGCCTTCGTCGCGCGCAACGACGCCGGTGGCAGCGAGGCGGGCGGGGAGGGCGACTGCCGGCAGCGTGGCGGCCAGGCCCACGGCGCACATCATGGCGCAGCACGGACCCGGCATCTTGCCATGATCGTGGTGCGACGGCGCGGAAGCTGGAGCGTGCATTCCGGCGTCGGCGACAGGATGAGCATGATGATGGGCCTGCGCCGCAACGGTCTGCGGCATCGCCGTCATGACCATCTCGTGGCGAGCCGCATCATGAGGCGAGACCACAGCGCCAACGACGGTCTCGTCGAGACAGGGCGCCACCCCCGCGCCGAGCGCGAGCGCCACGCCGGGGCTGACCACGCAGACGAGGTAAGCAAGGACGAGCAGCCGTCCTGCCACCATCAGCATCTTTCGTGTCAGTCCCAACGACATGCGCGGCCAATCACTCCAATCCGGCGCGCAACCTAATGATAAAGCGTTGCGCCGCCAAGAGGGCCGAACCGTGATCGTGCAGATCCCTCCTGTTGCGCTGCTTCTGCATGCCCATTGCCGCAGCAATGTGGCTTGACCTGATGCGGTGCGGCAACGAAGTTGCTGAAATCGTGCACGGACCCAATACAAGATTCGAGCAAGCGCCTCATTTCATTCCGGACTCGCGCCAGGCCTGGGCGCGGCTGGCGCTTGCGCTCGTCATCGGTTCCATCGGCGGCGCGGGGATGTGGACCGTCGTCGTCGTTCTGCCGGTCGTGCAGGCCGAGTTCGCCGCCAGCCGCGGCGCGGTCTCGCTGGCCTACACGCTGACGATGTTCGGCTTCGGCCTCGGCGGCGTCATCGTCGGCCGGATCACCGACCGCTTCGGCATCGTCACCGCAATGGCGCTCAGCATCGCGACGACGGCCGCGGCCTATCTGCTCGCCGGCGCCTCGGTGACGCTGTGGCAGTTTCAGGCGGTGTATTTCCTCGTCGGACTCGGCTCGTCCGTCACCTTCGCGCCGCTGATGGCGGAGGCGTCGCACTGGTTCGTGCGCTATCGCGGCCTCGCCGTCACCATCGTCGCCTCCGGCAACTACGTCGCCGGCACGGTATGGCCGCCGCTGGTGAATTGGGGCGTGCAGCAGATCGGCTGGCGCGCCAGCCATGTCGCGCTCGGTGTGTTCTGCGCGGTGACGATGAGCGCGCTGCTCCTGGTGTTGCGCGCCCGCATGGATGGCGCCGGCGCGCAGAATCATGCCAGCGCGGCGCCGCCGCAACTGGAGCTGCCGATCTCCACCAATGCGCTGACGGTGCTGCTCAGCGTCGCCGCGATCGCCTGCTGCGTGGCGATGGCGATGCCGCAGGTGCACATCGTCGCCTATTGCGGCGATCTCGGCTACGGCGTCGCCATCGGCGCGCAGATGCTGTCCTTGATGATGGCGCTCGGCATCGTCAGCCGGATCGGCTCCGGCTTTCTCGCCGATCGCATCGGCGGCGTCAGAACCTTGCTGATCGGCTCGCTGGCGCAGGGTTTTGCGCTGCTGTTCTATCTGTTCTTCGACGGCCTGACGTCGCTCTATCTGATATCGGGCATGTTCGGCCTGTTCCAGGGCGGCATCGTACCGAGCTATGCGATCATCGTGCGTGAGGCGATGCCGGCGCGCGAGGCCGCCACCCGAGTCGGCATCATCATCTTCGCCTCGGTGTTCGGCATGTCGTTCGGCGGCTGGGTCTCGGGCGTCATCTTCGACGCCACGGGGTCCTATTCGGCGGCCTTCGCCAACGGCATCGCGTGGAATGGCCTGAACTTGGCCATCGTCGTGACGCTGCTGATCCTGGCACGACGGCAACACCGGCTGGCAGCCTGAAACAAGAGGCGTTGCACGAGAGCCACAGCCGGAGCCCAATATCCGGCTTATATGCACGTCGTCATACAAAATCCCGGCGGCCGCCGCAAATCGATCGAATCACGTCACGCAACTATGGAACTCGATCGGAGCCGATCGCGGCCATTTGGCCTCGGGCGCGCTCCGCATCGCGAGGTTGGTTGTCGCGAGGTCTCAGCCGAGGCCGCGGTCGCCCGTCGCATGCCTGACGCAGGCAGGCCTCGAGGTGAATGCTCCGGACGGGTCGAGAACGCTGCGGCGGCATCGCGATGGTGCAGGAGGCCGTTGCGCTATGTCCATCGTCACGAAGGCAGCTTCGCAAGTCGCGCTCGCCGCGCTCGCAGCCGGACTCATGCTGAGCCAGGCATCGGCGCAGGCCTGGCCGCAGCTGCAACAACAACCGCCGCAGCCGCCGCGCCCGGCAGCGACCCGCTCCATCATCGTGCCCGTCGCCCCGGCCGCCCGGCCGAACGGCGCGCCCGTGATCCCCGCGCCGCCACGTCCCGCCGGCCTGCCGGCGTCGCTGTCGCCCGCGCCCGGCAGCGGGCCGGACGTGTGGCGGCTGCCCAACCCGACCGACGTCAACGACGGCACCGTCACCATCATCACCGCGCCGGCCGGGGGCGCCACCTCCGTGTTCGGCTCGGACATGGCGCGCGTGCTCGATGATCAGACCAATGTCCGCGTGCTGCCGGTGCTCGGCAAGGGACCGGTGCGCAACGTCTCGGATATTCTGTTCCTGAAGAGCATCGACATGGGCGCGGTCGCCGCCGACGTGCCCGAATTCTACCGCCTGCAATACGGCATTCCCGACATCACCTCGCAACTCCGCTACATCGCGCGGCTCTATCACAACGAGATCCATGTCATCGCGCGCTCCTCGATCCGCTCGATCTTCGATCTCAACGGCAAGCGCGTCATCGCGCCGACCGATGTCGGCTTCTATTCCGCGCGCGTGATCTTCAACCGGCTCGGCCTGACGGCGTCATTCGACTACGCGACCGATGACGCCAAATCGATCCAGAAGCTGATCGATGGCGACGCGGACGCCTACATCGTCTCCACCGGCAAGGTGTTCCAGCTCGCCCGCACCATCAGGAACGACAACCGCGCGCTGCACCTGGTGACGATCCCCTACGACCGCCGGCTGCAGGACCTCTATCTGCCGACGACATTGTCCTCCGAGGAATATCCGAACCTGCTCAACCCCGGCGAGACGATCGAGACGGTGGCGATCGGCATGCTGCTCGTCAGCTACAATTGGCCGGAGAATACCGAGCGCTACCGAAAGGTGGCGCGCTTCGTCGAGGCGTTCTTCGCCAACTACGACGAGTTCATGAAGCCGCCGCGGCATCCGAAATGGCGGGAGTCGAGCATCGTCGCCGCCATCCCGAACTGGAAGCGGTTCAAGGCCGCGGAAGAGTGGCTGCTGGCGCACAACATGGTGCCGCGGCCGCAGGTCGCCGACGTGCGCCAGACCCAGTTCGAGAGCTTCGTGCGCCAGAGCGGGGGACAGCTGTCGAACGATCCGGCTGAGCGCAGCGCGCTGTTCCGCCAGTTCCTGCAATGGCGCCAGCAGCATGGCGGGCCGCCGACGCCGTCGCGCTGAGCTGTCAGCTCGCGGTTGTCTACTTCGCGAGCTCTTTCGAACGCGCCGTGGCCGCCGCGACCGCCTTTGTCAGCAGCGGCTGGAAGCCGTCGGCTCCCATCAGCACCGACAGCGCCGCGGCAGTGGTGCCGCCCGGCGAGGTGACGTTCTGGCGCAGGGTGGCGGACGGCAGGTCCGATTGGCGCAGCAGCTCGCCGGCGCCCGACACGGTGTGGCGCGCGAGCTTCGTCGCCAGGGACTCGGGCAGGCCGGCGGCGACGCCGGCGCGGGCGAGCTCCTCGGCGAGCAGGAACACATAGGCGGGCCCCGAGCCGGACACGGCAGTCACCGCGTCCATCAGCGCCTCCTCGTCGACCCATTCCACTGCGCCGGTGGCACGCAGCAGCGCGTCCGTCAGCCCGCGCTGCGCGGCGCTGACGTTGCCGGCCGGCACGGCCACGGTGATGCCGCGGCCGATCGCGGCGGGCGTATTCGGCATCGCGCGCACGACCGCGCCGCCGATCGTTTGCTGCAAGCCGGCGATCGTCGTCCCCGCCATGATCGACAGCACCAGCGTCGCGTCGCCGACCCACGGCTTCAAGGCGGGGCCGGCGTCGGGGAACATCTGCGGCTTGACGGCAACGATGACGACCTCGGCCGGCGCAGTCGCCGTCGGATTGAGGCGGACGCCTTGGGCCTTTAGCGCCGTGATCTCGGCCGACGGCATCGGCTCGATCACGACCACGCGCGCGGGATCAAGGCCGCCGGCCAGCCACCCGGTCAGCATCGCCCCGCCCATCTTGCCGGCGCCGGCCAGCACGATGGTGCCGGTGAGATGAAGCAGGTTGTTGTCCGCTGATGTCACGACGCACTCCGCTGTCGTCCCTGCGAAAGCAGGGACCCATAACCACCGGCGGTTCTAGTGGAGCAGGGGCAGAGCGACAAGCGTCGCGCGCCACACGGACATCACGCGGTATGGGTCCCTGCGTGCGCAGGGACGACACCGCGTGTGATGGAGCGGCGGCGGCTTACGCCTCGCCCTCTGTATCGAACAGCGCCGCCGCCATGGCCTCCTGGGTCGACTTGCCGGCCCAGACCACGAACTGGAAGGCCGGGAAATAGCGCTCGCAGGCGTGGATGGCGCCCGCCAGCATGCTCTCGCATTGCAGTCCCGACGCGGTGATCCCGCCGGGCAGCACCAGGGCCTGGCGGTGCATCACCATGCCGGTGTGGGTCCAGATGTCGAAATGGCCGAGCCAGAGCTGCTCGTTGATCGCGGCGATCAGCCGCTGCACCTCGGCGCGGCGCGCCTCGGGAATCTTCATGTCGAAGGCACAGGCCAGATGCAGCGCCTCGATCTCCGCCATCCAGGTGAAGGAAAGCTGATAGTCGGTCCACTGGCCCTTGGAGGCGATCGTGATCTCGTCCTCGCCGGAGCGCTCGAACATCCAATTGTTGTCGGCCGCAATGGTCTCGACCACGCTCAGCGGATGATCTGCGGAATCGATAGTGCTTTCGAGCAGGGACATGCCGTCTCGACCTCGTCTTCTTGATCTCGTTGGTACATACGCGGCGACCCGGCCCACGCCCTCTCGGCGCTTCGCGACCCGGCTTGCAGTCCCGGAGGTACCCCGAGGCGTGCGAGGACAAACTGATGTGATTTGCGGAATCTGCGCAACGGGGGGGCGAGTCCGTCCACAGCCAAACACCGCTTCGTCCACAACTCCTGTCCGGCCTGTGGAATCATCGGCGAACGAGAACAAAACGGAATCGGACACGCCGCAGCCGCTCGGTCTGAGGTGATTTGGCCGCGGGAACGACCGTGAGCGTCTGCATGGCCGCCCGTCGCGGACCGCGGGCGTGAGGCCTTGCCGCAGCCGCCGACCGCCTGCATAGTTCATTCAGGCCGTCCATCCGGGCGGCCGATGTTCTCAGGGCGGGGTGAAATTCCCCACCGGCGGTAAGCGTTCTCGGTCGAGCGCGAGCCCGCGAGCGCCTTCTCGGCAAGGCACGGTCTGGAGAATTCTGTTCTCCGGAACGCGTCGCGCAGAGAAGGGTCAGCAGATTCGGTGCGATTCCGAAGCCGACGGTCACAGTCCGGATGAAAGAGAACGGGTCCCGGCACCCCGCGCAATCCCGCGTGGGGGCGTCGTCGTTCCGTGTGCCCTGATTCTGGTCTCTGACGAGGACAACCATGAATCAGATGTTGCAAGACGCGCCTACTGATACGCCCACCGACACCATCGCTGTAGGAACGTCGCCGCCGGCGGATACGCCGGTCGCGTTACCGCCCGACGAGTCGCCACCGGCGCCGTCGCATCCGCGCTTCAGCAAGCCGCAGCGCGTCGCCTTCGTGCAATCGGCCTGGCATCGCGACGTCGTCGCCGAATGCCGTCTGGCCTTTCTCGACGAGATCGAGGCGCGCCACATCCCGCGCGATCGTGTCGACATCTTCGAGGTGCCAGGCTCGTTCGAGATCCCGCTGCATGCGCAGCTCCTGGCCAAGACGCGGCGCTATACCGCGATCGTCGCGGCCGGCCTCGTCGTCGACGGCGGCATCTACCGCCACGAATTCGTCGCCGACACCGTCATCAAGGCGCTGATGGACGTGCAATTGCGCACCGAGGTGCCGGTGTT
The DNA here is from genome assembly GCF_051168035.1 of Bradyrhizobium sp. HKCCYLRH3059. Taxonomy (NCBI): domain Bacteria; kingdom Pseudomonadati; phylum Pseudomonadota; class Alphaproteobacteria; order Hyphomicrobiales; family Nitrobacteraceae; genus Bradyrhizobium; species Bradyrhizobium sp. HKCCYLRH3059. Next base: position 50,721 of record NZ_JBNPUF010000003.1, read on the forward strand.
CTCCGCGGTGCTGACGCCGCAGCAATTCCACGAGACGCAGGCGCATTTCGAGTTCTTCCGCAAGCATTTTGCGACCAAGGGCATCGAGGTGGCGACCGCCTGCGCCGAGACGCTGCTGAGCCTGGAGCGGCTGCGCAGCCAGGTCGCGGCGGGGATTATCTGAGGCGGACGGTGTGTGGCCGGTCACGGCCGGCCACACATGCTTCAGTGTCGGGAGCCGAGGTCTCACCGCGACGGCGGCCTGCTCCCCTCCCCCTTGCGGGGAGGGGTTGGGGGTGGGGGTCTCCGGGCGCTGAACTTGGTGATGCGCACCGTTGTATTTACCGATCTAGGACGGACTCAATGATGCGAGTCGTTGCCGTCGTGCTCCGCAGAATTCGATTGGTCATCAGCTAAGGTACGACTCGGGGACCCCCACCCTCAACCCCTCCCCGCAAGGGGGAGGGGAACTCACCGCGTTCGCCGCTCCAGATCGAATCCAACGTCTGGCGCCACGCCAATCAAGCTTGCCGCCCTCGCTTGTCCCCCAGCGACACCAAGCCCCCTCACGCTCCCCGCCTTGTGTTGTCAATTTCCTCGCCACCCCTGTAAAATCTCCCTCGGGAGGAGGCTGGCCCGTGGCGACGGGCGGCCGACAAGGATGATCGAAGGATACGATCCTTATCTCGTCGCGCTCTCGGTCGTGATCGCGAGCCTGGGTGGCTATACCGGTTTCAGTCTCACCGCGCGCATCCGCAGCGGGCCGGGAGAGAATGCGCGCGTGCTGCTGTCCGGCGCCGCCGGGATTCTGGCCGTGGGCATCTGGACCATGCATTTCGTGGGCATGATGGCGGCGCCACTGCCGCCTGATGCCGTCTATCTGGTGCTGCCGACCATCATCTCGTTCCTGATCTGCGCGCTCGTGATCGGCATCTCGCTGTTCTTCGTCAGCATCGGCGATCCCTCCCCCCGGCGCGTCGTCCCTTCCGCGCTGCTGCTCGGCGCCGGCATCGCCAGCATGCATTATGTCGGCATGCACGGCCTGTCCGGCTCATTCGGGCTGACGCATGATCCGGCGCTGGTGGCGCTGTCGGTGGCGATTGCGATCGGCGCCGCCTATGGCGGCCTGCGCATCTTCCTGGCGCGGCAGGACGGGCTGCGGCTCGCCATCAGCGCGGTTGCGTTCGGCATCGCCGTGTCCGGCATGCATTACACGGCGATGCTGGGAATGCATGTCGTGCCGATGGGCGAGGGACACGATCACGCCGCACCAGGACTTGCTGCGTCGCCGCAAGCGCTCGCGATCGTCGTCGCCGTGCTGTGCTTCGTCATCGCCGCCGGATTTTTGCTGTCGCTGGTGCCGGACCCGCGCCGTCAATCGCAGCCGATGCCGGCCGTTGCCGAGGCTGCGCCGCAATTGGCGCCGGAGCCGGCCGCGACGGCGGCCGAGCCGGTGGTCGAGGTCGCCGCTATGAGCCGGGCGACGGCGGCGCCGCTGGGGGGCATCGGTCAGCCGCCGCGCGCGACCGCGGCGCGATTGCCGCTGGAGGGCGCCAACGGCACCCATTTCATCGATGCCGGGGACGTGCGCAGCGTGCGCGCCGATGCGCACTACACGCGGATCCACGACGGCACCCGCGAGCGGATGTGCCCATGGTCGATCTCCGAGGCTGAGGCGCAGCTCGATCCCGGCCGCTTCATCCGCGTGCACCGCAGCCACATCGTCGCGATCGAGCATGTGATCTACGTCGGTCGGGAAGGCGAGGGCGCGATCATCGAGCTCGATGGCCCCTCGAAGCCGCGCGTGCCGGTGAGCCGCGCCAAGGTCGCCGAGGTCAAGGCGCGGCTCGGGCTGCGGCGGCCGGCCTGAGTTCAGCGTTCGTTTCGCTGCTGCAACAGCGCGCCGCCATTCTCCCCAACGCATGCAACACCGAGCGCGCGCGTCTTGCGCGGCCGCTCACGCCGTCACTCGCGCGATTGGGTCGCCCTCGCTGACGCAATTCGTGCGCGACCAGCCGCATTTCGTGCGATTTCGCCGCTCTCCGTGCCGGCTTCGTTGCGCGGCCAGCGATCCCGATCGACGCTCCGCGCCAATCCGCGATGCGTCCGCGTTCGCACTTCGCTCTCGCAGCACGAACGCCCGCCGCAACAACGCGACGGCCTTGCCGATAAGGCAGGCCAGCACAGGAGAGGAAACGTCATGATTCCTGGCCCGTTCGACTATCACCGGCCGGCGAGCGTCAGCGATGCGATCAAGCTGCTCGCCGACCTCGGCGATGACGCGCGACCGCTCGCCGGCGGCCACAGCCTGCTGCCGATGATGAAGCTGCGACTGGCGACCCCGGCGCATCTGATCGATCTGCACGGCATCGCCGGGCTCAAGGGCATCCGCCGCGATGGCGACCGCATCGTCATCGGCGCGATGACCACGCAGGCCGAGCTGCTGGCCTCGACCGAGATCGGAGCCAGCCTGCCGATCCTGCACGAAACGGCGCTTTTGATCGCCGATCCGCAGGTGCGCTACCGCGGCACGCTCGGCGGCAACGTCGCCAATGGCGATCCCGGCAACGACATGCCGGCGCTGATGCTGGCGCTCGATGCAAGCTACCGTCTGGAGGGGCCGAACGGCGCCCGTGAGGTCGCGGCGCGGGAATTCTACCAGGGCGCCTATTTCACCGCGCTGGAGCCGGGCGAGATCCTCACCGGGATGAGCATTCCCGTTCCGCCTGCGGGACACGGCTACGCCTATGAGAAGCTGAAGCGCAAGGTCGGCGACTACGCGACCGCCGCGGCGGCCGTCGTGCTGACCATGGCCGGCGGCAAGGTGGCGAGCTGTGTGATCGCGCTCACCAATCTGCACGAGACGCCGCTGCTCGCGACCGACGCGGCCAACGCCGTGATCGGCACGGCGCTCGACGATGCCGCGCTGAAGGCCGCCGCGACGGCGGCGCGCGCGATCATGCAGCCGGCGTCCGATGCGCGCGGCCCGGCCGAGTACCGCATCCATGTCGGCGGCATCATGGTGATGCGCGCCCTGCAGCGCGCGGCGGCGAGGGCGAAGTAGCAGGGTGTGCTGACACCGCGGGCCCGCATGCGGTGCCTTCTCGCCCCCGGCACGTCCTCTCATCTCCCTCCCCCCTTGTGAGGGAGGGGCGGGGAGGGGGGGTAGCCCCAAGCGAGACTGCCGCCGTGGACCCCCACCCCCGACCCCTCCCCGCAAGGGGGAGGCGAGCTCACCGCCCGGGAGGCTGATAGCCGGGCCAAAGCTCAAACAAATTTCAAGGGAGCACCAAATGCCCAAAACCCATATCACGATGAAGGTGAACGGCAGCGAGGTCGAAGGCCTCGCCGAGCCGCGCACCTTGCTGGTTCATTTCCTGCGCGAGCAGGCGCAGCTCACCGGCACCCATATCGGCTGCGAGACAAGCCATTGCGGGGCCTGCACCATCGACATCGACGGCATGAGCGTGAAGAGCTGCACCATGCTCGCGGTGCAGGCCAACGGCTGCGAGATCACCACGATCGAGGGCATGGCCAACGCCGACGGCACGCTGTCGCCGCTGCAGGAAGGCTTCCGCATGATGCACGGCCTGCAATGCGGCTTCTGCACGCCCGGCATGATCATCCGCGCGCATCGGCTGCTGCAGGAGAATCCGTCGCCGACGGAGGCGGAAATCCGCGCTGGCATCTCCGGCAACATCTGCCGCTGCACCGGCTACCAGAACATCGTCAAGGCGATCCAATACGCCGCCGCCAAGATCAACGGCGTGGAATTCCAGGAGGCCGCGGAATGAACGACCTGACTCCCACGCGGGAACAACGCGAAGCCGCGCTCGAAGGCATGGGCTGCCGGCGCAAGCGCGTCGAGGACATCCGCTTTACCCAGGGCAAGGGCAACTACGTCGACGACGTCAAGCTGCCGGGCATGCTGCACGGCGACTTCGTGCGCTCGCCGCATGCGCATGCGCGGGTGAAGGCGATCCACACCGAGGAGGCGCTGAAGGTGCCCGGCGTGCTCGCGGTGATCACCGCCGAGACCCTGAAGACCGTCAACCTCGCCTGGATGCCGACCTTGGCCGGCGACGTGCAGATGGTGCTCGCCGACGGCAAGGTGCTGTTCCAGAACCAGGAGGTCGCCTTCGTCGTCGCGACCGACCGCTATGCCGCCGATGACGGCGTCTCCAAGGTGGTCGTCGAATACGAGCCGCTGCCGGTGCTGGTCGATCCGTTCAAGGCGATGGACCCGGACGCGCCGGTGCTGCGCGAGGACCTTGCCGGCAAGACCTCCGGCGCACACGGCCCACGCAAGCATCACAACCACATTTTCGAATGGAGCGTCGGCGACAAGGAGCTCACCGACGCCGCGTTCAAGAAGGCCGACGTCACCATCAAGGAGATGATCTCGTATCACCGCACCCATCCGTCGCCGCTCGAGACCTGCCAGTGCGTCTGCGCGTTCGACAAGATCAAGGGCGAGCTGACGATCTGGGGTACCTTCCAGGCGCCGCATGTCATCCGCACCGTGGTGTCGCTGATCGCCAAGATCCCGGAGCAGAAGATCCACGTCATCGCGCCGGACATCGGCGGCGGCTTCGGCAATAAGGTCGGCGCCTATCCCGGCTATATCTGCGCGGCGGTGGCCTCGATCGTCACCGGCAAGCCGGTGAAATGGGTCGAGGACCGCATCGAGAACCTGACCGCGACTGCCTTCGCCCGCGACTACCACATGACCACGGAGATCGCGGCGACCAAGGACGGCAAGGTCACCGGCCTGCGCGTCCACGTGCTCGCCGACCACGGCGGCTTCGACGCCTGCGCCGACCCGTCGAAATGGCCCGCCGGCTTCTTCAACATCGTCACCGGCTCCTATGACTTCCCGGTCGCGCATCTCTCCGTCGACGGCGTCTACACCAACAAGGCGCCGGGCGGCGTCGCCTATCGCTGCTCGTTCCGCGTCACCGAGGCGGCCTATTGCATCGAGCGCGGCATGGACATTCTCGCGCAGAAGCTCGGCATGGACCCGGCGGAGCTGCGCCTGAAGAATTTCGTCAAGCCGGAGCAGTTTCCCTATCACTCGGCGCTCGGCTGGGAGTACGATTCCGGCGACTACCACACCGCCATGCGCAAGATGATGGAAGCGGTGGACTACGCAGGCCTGCGCAAGGAGCAGGCCGAGAAGCGCGCGGCGTTCAAGCGCGGCGAGACCCGTGAGATCATGGGCATCGGCGTCTCCTTCTTCACCGAGATCGTCGGCGCCGGTCCGTCGAAGAACTGCGACATCCTGGGCATCGCGATGTTCGATTCCTGCGAGATCCGGCTGCACCCGACCGGCGCCGGCATCGCGCGGATGGGCACCAAGAGCCAGGGCCAGGGACACGAGACCACCTGGGCGCAGATCATCGCCAGCGAGATCGGCATTCCCGCCGACAACATCATGGTCGAGGAGGGCAACACCGACACCGCGCCTTATGGCTTGGGCACCTACGGCTCGCGCTCGACGCCGGTGGCCGGCGCGGCCATCGCGATGGCCGCGCGCAAGATCAAGGCCAAGGCGCAGATGATCGCGGCCTACAAGCTCGAGGTCCATGAAGACGATCTCGAATGGGACATCGACGGCTTCCGGGTCAAGGGCCTGCCCGAGAAGGTGATGTCGATGAAGGACATCTGCTGGGCGGCCTACAACTCGGTGCCGCCCGGCATGGAGCCGGGGCTGGAGGCGGTGAGCTACTACGATCCGCCCAACATGACCTATCCGTTCGGCGCCTATCTCTGCGTGATGGACATCGATGTGGATACGGGCGTGTACAAGGTCCGGCGCTTCTATGCGCTGGATGATTGCGGCACCCGCATCAACCCGATGATCATCGAGGGCCAGATCCATGGCGGCCTCACCGAAGCCTTCGCCATCGCGATGGGCCAGGAGATCCGCTACGACGCCGAGGGCAATGTCGTCACCGGCTCGTTCATGGACTTCTTCATGCCGACCGCGGTGGAGACGCCGCATTGGGAGACCGACTTCACGGTGACGCCTTCGCCGCACCATCCGATCGGCGCCAAGGGCGTCGGCGAAAGCCCCAATGTCGGCGGCGTGCCGGCGTTCTCCAATGCGGTCAATGACGCGTTCTCGTTCCTGGGCGCGACGCACATCCAGATGCCCCACGACTTCTGGCGTAACTGGCAGGCGGCGAAGAAACTGGGCGTGGTGGCGTAGGCTATATCCAAGTGCACCTTCGCCATTGCGAGGAGCGAAGCGACGACTTGTCCGCCATAGCCCGAAGGGCGACGGCGGAAGCAATCCAGAGTCCCGCCCACCACCCTGGATTGCTTCCGCCTACGCCCCCTGCGGGCTTCGGCGGACACGTCGCTTCGTTCGCAATGACGCGGAGAGAGTGGAGCTATAACGGCATCGGCAGTGCGCTCCCCTCCCCCTTGCGGGGAGGGATTGGGGGTGGGGGTCTCCGGCGGCGGTGTCGCCTGATGCTACCCCCCACCCTAGCCCTCCCCCACAAGGGGGGGGAGGGAGCGTACTGGCTTCGCGGTGAGATCGAGAATCAAACGCTGATGAAAGCCCGCGACGACATCGCACAATCGCTCTCCGCCTGCGGTTATATCGCCGACGGCGAGCTCGCGACTGCCATCACCTTGATGCAGCTCCTCAGGCGGCCGCTGCTGCTGGAAGGCGAGGCCGGGGTCGGCAAGACAGAGGTCGCCAAGGCGCTCGCCTGCGTCCACGGCACCGAGCTGATCCGTCTGCAATGCTATGAAGGCCTCGATCAGAGCTCCGCGCTCTACGAGTGGAACTACCAGCGCCAGCTGCTCGCGATCGAGGCGCATCGCGGCCAGCCGGACACCACCGAGGACCAGATCTTCTCCGAGAAATATCTGCTGGAGCGGCCGCTGCTTGCGGCGATCCGCCGCGCCACGCCGCCGGTGCTGCTGATCGATGAGATCGACCGCGCCGACGACGAATTCGAGGCGTTCCTGCTGGAGCTCCTGTCGGACTTCCAAGTCTCGATTCCGGAGCTCGGCACCATCAAAGCAATCAGCATCCCGCACGTGGTGCTGACCTCCAACGGCACCCGCGAATTGTCCGACGCGCTGCGCCGGCGCTGCCTCTATCACTACGTCGACTATCCCGACGTCGATCGCGAGGCGCGCATCATCCTGGCGCGGATCGACGGCGCCTCGGCGCAACTGGCTCTGCAGATCGCGCGCCTTGTCGACTCCTTGCGCAAGGAGGAACTGCGCAAGGTGCCCGGCGTCGCCGAGACGCTGGACTGGGCGGCGGCACTGGTCGGGCTCGACGTGCGCGATCTCAAGGACCAGCCGGAGATGGTGCATGACACCTTGATGTGCCTGCTCAAGACCCATGAGGACCGCGCGCGGATCACGCGCGAGGTCACGGCGCGGCTGCTGGGGAAGGTCGCATGAGCTGCTGTGGCACCACACCCGACCACGAGGACATGAACGCGGTCGCGCGGCTGGTCGCGGGACGCCTCGGTGCATTTCTCAAGACGTTGCGCGATAACGGCTTTGCGGTCGGCCTGTCGGAGGGGCAGGATGCGGCGGCCGTGATGAGTGCGGGCTATGCCGATAAGCCCGGCCTGTTGCGCTCCGCCTTCAAGCACCTGTTTTCGGCGCGCAAGAGCGAGTGGGATCGCTTCGACGGCCTGTTCGACGCGTTCTGGCTCGGCAAGCGCGTGCGCTCGCGCTCGCTGGTCTCCGGCGCGACGGCGAGAGCGAACAGCCCGTCCCTGAAGAGTCTGCAGGATGCGAATGCCGGTCAGCCGGAGCCTCACGGCGCGACCGATCAGATTCCCTCTGACGAAACCCCACGCGACGCGGGCGGCGAGGGCCTGCGCGAAGGGGCATCGCGCGTGGAGTCCATCAGCGATACCGACTTCCGCAAGCTCGCAGATCCTGACCAGGTCGCGCTGGCGCACGAGGCTGCGGCGCGGCTCGCCCGGGCGATGCGGACACGGCTGACGCGCCGCGATCAGTTGCGGCGCAAGGGCGAGCGGCTCGACCTGCGCCGCACCATCCACCGCAACATCAGCCATGGCGGTGTGCCGATTGCGCTGGTGCACCGGCGACGCAAGCACAAGCCGCTGCGGCTGGTGGTGCTGCTCGACGCCTCCGGCTCGATGAGCCCCTACACCGCGGTGTTCCTGCGCTTCATCCACGGTGTGCTCGACGCGTTCCATGAGGCCGAAGCGTTCCTGTTTCACACCCGGCTTGCCTATGTCTCGGATGCGATGAAGGAGAAGGATGCCGCGCGGGCGCTCGACCGTCTCTCGATGATGGCGCAGGGCGCCGGCGGCGGGACGCGGATCGGCGAGAGCCTGCAGACCTTCAATCGCTGGCACGCGCCCCGCGTCATCCATTCGCGGACCTGCGTGATGATCGTCTCCGACGGCTACGACACCGGGGACCCAGCCTTGCTCGGCCGCGAGATGGCGCAACTGTCGCGCCGTTGCCGCCGCATCGTCTGGCTCAATCCGATGCTCGGCTGGGACGGCTATGCGCCGGAAGCGCGCGGCATCAAGGCCGCGCTGCCCTTCGTCGATCTCTACGCGCCCGCGCATACGTTGAGCTCGCTCGCGGCGCTGGAGCCTTATTTGGCGAGGTTGTGAGGATGCGGATGCGCGGCATCGTTGTGAGCTCAAGGCGCGCTGTCGCAGCATCGGTGGTGCGCTCCCTCCCCCCTTGTGGGGGAGGGCTGGGGAGGGGGGTACCCCGACATCGGTGCAAGACGCCCCCCTCCCTAGCCCTCCCCCACAAGGGGGGAGGGAACATACCTTCTCTGTCGAAGCAGTGTGCTTCCGACAGTCCGCAGAGGAGGCAGTCATGACCGCTGCTCCCGAACTGCTCGATCTCGCCGCGCAACTGAAAGCCAACGACGAGAGCTTCGTGCTCGCCACCGTCGTCCGTACGGTGTCGGTGACCGCCGCGAAGGCCGGCGCCAAGGCGATCATCCGCCCCGACGGCAGCATCGTCGCGGGCTGGATCGGCGGCGGCTGCGCCCGCGGCGCGGTGCTGAAGGCAGCGCGCGAGGCGCTCGCCGACGGCATCCCGCGCATGGTCTCGGTGCAGCCTGAGAACCTGCTCGCCGAGCTCGGCGTCAAGCCGGGCGAAACCAGGGAGGGCGTGCGCTTCGCCGCCAACATGTGCCCGAGCAAGGGCACCATGGACATCTTCGTCGAGCCGGTGCTGCCGCATCCGGCGCTGGTCATCCTCGGCGCGAGCCCGGTCGCGATCGCGCTCGCGGCACAGGCGCGGCCGCTCGGCTATCACGTGACGCTGGCGGCGCCGGCGTCCGATCTCGTCACGACGCCGGAGGCCGATGTGCTGATCGATGGCTTCGCGCTGGATCAACCGGCCGGGAGCAGCCGCTTCGTCGTGGTGTCGACGCAAGGCAAGGGCGACGAGGCGGCCTTGCGCGCCGCGCTCGCCTGCGATGCGGCCTACCACGCCTTCGTCGGCAGCCGCCGCAAGATGGACAGCCTGCGCGACAAGCTGATCAGGGCCGGCATCGACGCCGCGCTGCTCGACAAGGTCAAGGCACCGGCCGGCCTCGATCTCGGCGCCATCACGCCGGAGGAGATCGCGATGTCGATTCTGGCCGAGATCACGCTGACGCGCCGGCGCGGCCAGCGCGGCTGAATTCCGTCATGGCGCGAGCGGCAGGTCGAACGAAACCCTGAGCCCATCCGGCGCGAAGTCGCGCGTGACCTCGCCCTTCAGCGCCGCGCCGAGAATGCGCTCGAACAGCAGCGAGCCGAAGCCGTTGCTCGCAGGTGGGGAGACCTGCGGGCCGCCGTTCTCCTCCCAGGACAGCTTGAGCCGTCCGTCGGCATGGGTCCAGCTCAGCGTCACCCGTCCTGCATCGTTCGACAGCGCGCCGTATTTCACCGCGTTGGTGACGAGCTCGTGCAGCCCCATCGACAGATACAGCGCGACGCCCGGCGGAAGCGGCACGGCAGGACCGTCGACCGTGACACGGTCGCCTTGCAGCGGCGCCAGTTCGGCGCAGACGAGTTCATCGAGCGCGATCGCCTCGCGGCCGCGGTCCAGCGCCAGCGCGTGGCTGCGGGTCAGCGCGGCAATGCGGCCGCGCAGCACCTCGCCGAACGCGGCCAGCGCCGAATCGGCGCGGATGCTGAGCGCGATCACGCTGTCGACCAGCGCCAGCGTGTTCTTGACACGGTGATTGAGCTCATGGACGAGCACGCGATGGTGCTGCTCGATCGTGCGCCGCCGTGCATTCTCGGTGCGCAGCGCGATCTCGTCCATCACGATCTCGCTGAGCTCGGTGAGCTGGGCGATGTCGTCGTCGCTCCACGGCCGCGGCTCGTGATCGATGGCGCAGAGCGCGCCGATCACCTCGCCGCTCGGCAGCCGCAGGGGGACGCCGAGATAGGCGATCACGCCGAAAACCGGCACCGCGAGATTGTCCTTCACCAGCGGATGCTCGTTGGCGTCGCTGATCACCAGCGGCTGCGCCGAGGTCACGACGTGCTGGCAGAAGGAGTGGCTGAGCGGCGTCTCGCGCAGCGACGCCCACGGCTCGCACAGGCCGACCGAGCTCTTGAAGAACTGCCGGTCGCGATCGACCAGCGCGATGATCGCCGCCGGAGCCTGCAGCAGCCGCGAGGTCAAGCGGGTGACGCGATCGAAGCCCGGCTCCGGCGGCGAGTCGAGCAGCTCGGTCTGCAACAGGGCAGTCAATCGGTCTGGCGCGGAGGCGTCGCGATCGGACGTCATGCAGCTTTCGTCGGTCGGGCGTTCAGCCAGTGACAGGTTGCAAGACGGACCGGACGGAGCGCAAATCCGGAGCCGGTCGATCGTGCGGCGCAGTGGTATTCGGCTGGAACGAAGCCGGCGCAGAGACGAGATGAAGCCATCAACGCGGCCATCGCCGCGCCTCAGGGGCGGGGCGAATCCCGGTTCCACGCAGGTAACCAAGTGGCAGACTATGGCCTGACCAAGGCAAGTTTGGCATTCCGCCGCAGGTTCTCTTTGGTATGCATTATACCCGTCAGCCCCCCTTGACCGCACCCGCCGTCAGGCCGGCCACGATCTGCCGCTGCGCGAACACGGTCAGCAGCAGCACCGGCAGGGTCACGATCAGCGCGGCCGCCGCGAGCGGCCCCCACGAGAGCTGATCGAACGAGATCATGTTGTAGACCGCGACCGGCAAGGTGCGGGTCTCGCGTCCGGCCAGCACGATGCCGAACACGAAATTATTCCAGGAGAAGATCACCGCGAGGATGAAGGCGACGGCGAGGCCGGGCTTCGCCACCGGCAATGCCACGTGACGGAAAACCTGCCAGCGCGTCGCGCCATCGATACGCGCGGCTTCTTCGAGCTCGATCGGCGTGGTCTCGAAATAGCCGATCATGATCCAGATCACGATCGGCACGGTGACGACGAGATGGATGATGATCTGCGGCCACAGCGTGCCGAGCAGGCCGAGCCACTGAAACAAGAGGAACAGCGGGATCAGATAGGACAGGCCCGGCGTGATGCGCGCGATCAGGATCACGATCGCGGACTTGTGCGCGGCCATGCGGGCGATGCCGTAGCCGGCGGGCACGCCGACCAGCATCGCGAGCGCCGTCGCGCCGCCGGTCACCACCAGGCTGTTCTTGAAATAGGTGAAGAAGCGGTTGGACGACAGCACGTCGGCATAGTTCTTCCAGGCGAAATGCTCCGGCCAGAACACTGGCGGATAGGCGGCGTTGTCGACCTCGTACTTCACCGACAGCGAGATCATCCAGAGAAAGAACAGGATCGCAGGCGAGACGATGAGGAAGACGCCGAGCGCGAGCCCGAGCCGGCCGAGGATGGTCTGCGCGCTCATGTGTCGCTCCCCAGCGCATTCCACTGCGCGCGGCGGCGCAGCACCAGCAAGAGCGCAGTCAGCGCGATGATCAGCGCGAAGAACACCACCGCGATCGCCGACGCATAGCCGAGGTCGTAATAGACGAAGGCGACGCTGTAGAGATAGAGGTTGATGGTCTCCGACGCCGAGCCCGGGCCGCCCTGGGTGATCGCGAAGATGATGTCGAAGCTCTTGATCGCGTCGATGGCGCGGATCATCGCGGCGATGAACAGGAACGGCATGATCAAGGGCAGGGTGATGTAGCGGAACATCTGCCAGGTGCTGGCGCCGTCGATCTGTGCGCTCTCATACGGCTCCGTCGGCAGCGAGGCGATGCCGCCGAGCACGATCAGCATCACCAGCGGCGTCCACTGCCAGGTCTCGACCAGCACCAGCGAGGGGATCACCGTGCCCGGATGGAAGACCCAGAGCTGCGGCGGCAGGCCGACCAGCGACAGCAGGTAGTTGAGGATGCCGAGCTGTGGATGGAACATCATCGTCCACACCAGGGCTATCGCCACCGGCGTCGCCATCATCGGCATGATGAACAGCGCCCGCAGCAGTCCCCGGCCGGGGAAGCGGGCATGGAAGATCACCGCCGCGAAGGTGCCGAGCACCAGCGGCAGCAGCACCGACAGAGCCGTATAGGACAGCGTGTGCCCGACCGACTCGACGAAGCGCGGATCGGCCGGCAGCCTGAGATAGTTCGACAGCCCGACGAATGTCGTTGGCGAACCGACCTTCCACTCCTGGAAGCTCATCCAGATCGTGAACAGCCAGGGGAAGATGATCACCGCCAGCACGGTGACCAGCGCCGGGATCACGAACGGCCAGTACGACGGCGGTCGCAGCGCACGTTCCGGCGCAGCCGCCTCCGCTGCCGCGCCGGCCTGTTCGACGATCGTGCTCACGCTTTCTCGCTGCGCTCCAGGATCGGGCGGAACTGCTCGTGCGCCTTCTTCAGCTCGGTGGCGGGATCGGCGCCCGACAGCGTGGCCGTCAGCGCCGCACCGACGAGATCGCGGAATTCGGCGACCGGGATGATCACGGGCAGGCCGAGCTTGGAGATCTTGCCGGAGTCGATCGCCGACTGCAGCCACTCCTTCGGCATCTTCACGCCGCCCTGGACCCCGGGGTCGTTGAGCACCGAGTTGCGGAACGGCACACCGCCGCCAGCCTGCACCAGGCGGGCGCCCTGCGGCTTCGACACCAGCCACTGGCACAGCAGCCAGGCCGCTTCCTTGTTCTTGCTCGCGGCCGCAATGCCGATGCCGTCGCCATAGGTCGCCGAGTACTGCCCCTTCGGTCCCGCGGGCACCACGGTGTAGCCGACCTTGCCGACCACGCGCGAGGCGTTGGGATCCTCCAGCGGCGGCGCCCAGCCGACGCCGTCGATCCACATCGCCGAGCGGCCTTGCGTGAAGGAGGCCATCGACTCCATCCAGTTGAAGCCGGCCACGCCCGGAGGCGCGCAGGTCGTCAGCAGCTTCTGATACAGCTTGGTCGCCTCGACGGCCTCCGGGCCGTCGGTCAGGATGTTGCCCTTGGCGTCCAGGAACTCGCCGCCATAGTTGAGGAAGAAGTTCGTCCACAGGGTCATGTTGGCGTTGCGCAGGCCGCGGCCGACGAAGCCGAAGATGCCGTCCTTGGCATCGGTCAGCTTCTGCGCCGCCGTGACCATCTCGTCGAGCGTCTTCGGCACTTCGACGCCCTTCTTCGCGAACAGCTCCTTGTTATAGTAGAGGATGAAGTAGTCCACCGACCATGGCAGCGAGAACATGCGGCCCTTGTCGTTGCTGGCGTAACTGAGGCCGGCGGCGGAGAAATCGCTCTGCACGAGGTCCGGCGCGGTGAGGTTCGGATCCTTCATCATGTCGGTGATGTCGGCGAGCCAGCCGGCCTTCTCGAACTGCCGCTTCTGCACGTGATAGCTGAGATGGACGACGTCGAAGCTCGGCTTGCCCGACGACAGTTCGATCACGACCTTCTGTCGCTGCTGCTGCTCCGGGATCTGCTCGGATTCCACCTCGATGCCGGTCAGCGCGGTGAACTCCTTGATATTCTTCTGCAGATTATCGCCGCGCGGCCCCTTGGCCAGGATCACCTCGAGCTTGGTACCGGCATATTTCTTCCACTGCGGCTCCGACCAGGCGGGCTGGCCGGTGAGCGCAAGCGCGCCTGCTGCTGCCGTACCCGCAAGCATGTTGCGGCGCGTGATCGCGGTCATCATATCCTCCCGGAAGACTTTTTGTTTGGTCGTGAAGTGTAGCGCGATCCAGCGGCGCTGCAACAGCATGGTGCCCGTTCGACTGGGGATGCGACGACAGCGCGTGGTGCGATGCGGCAATCCGTTATGCGCCAGATGCGGCTGTGAAATCCGCCCGCTCCAGCAGCCCCGACAGTGCAAAGCCAGCGACGAGCCCCCAGAACGCGGCGCCGATGTTGAGCAGTGGCACGTCGGCAACGGTGACGAGGAAGGCGATCAGGGCGCCGAGGGAGAAGTTCGTTCTGAACGCGGTCACGAACGCCGTTTGCAGCACGCGCAGCATGGCGAGGCCCGCCAGCGCGGTGATCAATGATTTCGGCGCGATCAGCAGCAGCGTGGTGAAGGTCGGCGCCAGCAGGCCGAAGCCGAGCGCCAGCACCCCCACGACCATCGCCGCGGTATAGTGGCGCTTGCGCTCGCCGCCGGAGACGACGATCGCGTTGGTCGGTCCGGTCAGGCAGGTCGACACGCCGCCCACGACAGCCGCGAGCGCCGAGCCGATGCCGCAGGCGACGGTCACCACATTGACCGGCGGCTTGTGCCCGGCGGCGGTCAGCACCGCAAAGCCCTGGCCGTTCTGCACCACCAGCACGGTGACCGCGAGCGGCACGATCAGCTCGATCATGGCCGCGAGCGACCAGGATGGCGTCGGGATCACCGGACGGATCAGCGCGATCTGCAGCGACGCATTCTGATCATACTTGCCGAACAGGAGAGCCGCGAGCGTGCCGATGACGAGCGCGCCGATGATCGGCGGGCAGCGCCGGCCGAGCGCAGGGAGCGCGGTCAGCAGCAGCCAGAGCACGACCATCGGCCCGGCGATGGCAAAGTCGGCGAACACGGCGCGGACGAGATCGAGGCCGAAGCGCAGGAATACGCCGGCGACCATGCCCATCACGATCGGCATCGGCACCAGTTGCATCGCGCGCTTGACCCAGCCGGTGAGCCCGAGCACCAGCATCAACAGCGCCGTGCCGTAGAACGCGCCGACCACCTGCGGGAAGCTCAGATGCGTCAGCGACTGGCCGACCAGGACGGTACCTGGAATGGTCCAGAACAGCACCAGTGGCTCGCGATAGCGCCACGACAGCAGCAGTGTGATCAGGCCGTTGATGAAGAACACGCCGAAGATCCACGACGCGATCTCCGCCTGCGACAGCCCGCCATTGGCGCCGACCGACAGGATGATGGCGACCGGTCCGGTGATCGCGAACAGCCAGCCGATGAAGCCGTGCGAGGCGTAGAGCGGACCGAAATCGCTGGCGATCTGGCCGAGGCTGGGCGGCGGTTCGGCCAGGCGTTCGATGGCGTTGAACATGGAGGGTAGGGCTCGGCCTGTGTTCTTGTTGTTGTCCTTGGGTCTTCGTGGGATGTTCTGGCGTACAAGGACGGACCGTGCAAGCGGGCAGCAAGAATGTGCAGCCGGACATTCGGCGGATGGATCTCGCGGAAATTGAGTGGGAGCGCGTGCACATGATCTCGACCGACTTCGCCGTGCCGAAGAATTTGATTGCCGCGGCTCTGACTTTGCTCCCGCTCGGAGTCTGCCAAAGCGAAGCCGCTGAACCTTGGAATTTTGTGCGTCTGCGCGCCGGGAGCGAATCCATATGGGAGGTGCAAAAGGGCACGGCGAAGATCGAGATGTCCGGTAACAGGATCACAATCATTGTCTATTTCGACGGAGACAATGAGGGCGACCAAAAGGATCGGCCCCCCTTCGCGCGCATCGAGATCAAGGGAACGGTCGGGCCCGATCAGACGGTCAGCGCCGTGAGCACGCTTCTCGACACGGATGCAGGTCCGCGCAACGTCAGAGGCAAAATCTCTCGTCGAACGGACCAGGAGTGGTGGGGTACGAAGCGAAAGCTCGTCACGCGTGAGGAGATCGTCTTCGGGCATCCGCCGAACGAGGAATTTCTTGGCTTCGTCCGAAAGACCGCAAGAGATCAATGAGGGGCGCTCCACCTTGAACGGCCGTGTCATGAATTGGCTTACCCGAAGACGCATCGCCGCTGCATTTGGCAGCGTCATATCCAGGGAGTCGATGCGAATTGTCGAGCAAGATGAGCTGCCGCCTATCCCGCCGCCGGACATGCAGCGCGTCTGCCATGTCTTGCTTCAAGTCCGAGACGATACGGCCGAGGACATCTCCAGGAACGTGTCCGAAGTGATCGAACTCCTCGTTCGCGAGGGAGCAGTGATCGAGGGCATTCTGTCGTCAATAGTCGCCGCGGTGTTCCCGTTGAAGCCGGCGGCTGATGGGATGGAGATCGAGGCGGCTCTAGGGCGGCTCGGTCCGAATGTCAGAGCCGCCTACCAAAACGGGGAGCACATGCGTGGCATGTTTGGATCGCCCGCTCGTATGACTTACGGTACCCTTGTTCCTGACATGAGCACGATGCTGGAAGCTCTGCTTCACTCCGAGTTCGGCACAGCGACACGGCTTGATCGCTGAGTCAGCCTTGAACTGATCGGCGCGCCGGACGACCCGGAAAGGCTGCAATCAGGCCGCCTCGTCCGTCATGAGTTTTTTGGCCGCCTGCACCAGCAACCCGGACCGGGTAAAGCCGTGCGCTTCGGCATAGCGATCGATTTGCGCCAGGACGTCTTCGGGCAGCGTGACGTTGACGCGGACCGCCTTGGGCTGCTCGACCTTGGCCGGGACGAGAACGGCGACGCCGGAGCGGTTAGTCCGATGGGACATGATCTGCTCCAGCGAGGAAGGCTCGGGGATGACTTCGCCATCCTCGACAAGGCCTTCGATATGCAACGCCAGGGCTTCCTCGGCCATCACCCGCGCGTCATCCAAAGTGGTCCCCGCCGTCGCGACGCCGGGCAGATCCGGAAACGAGACGCCGAAATGGCTGTCAGCATCCTTGTGAATCAGACCGATGTAGTACCGCATCGTGCTCACCTCAGCTTGAGACCTGCCTGCTTCTCGATGCTCTTCAGCGTGCCGATCGGGAGGTCTCGCGACGGATGAGGAACGGTCACGCGGCCTTTCTTGGCGGGATGCTTGAACTGGACGTGGCTGCCCTTCTGGGCCACTTGTACCCACCCGTCCCGCTGCAGAACCGAGATCACGTCCCGACTGTTCATATGTGTATTTATACACACGAATGGTGGGCGTCAAGAATATCTGAGGGAGCGCCGGCTGCTGCTTGCGATCTTTGTGCGGCCCTTCGGATAAAAATAATTCTCTTGACGATTTCGCCAAATCAGCATTATGGTCCCGCTCGTTCCGTTGCGTCGGAGGGGACGTATCGCGGTCGTCATGGACGTCGGCAGCGGAATGCGATGGGCGGGTCGGGTCGCAGCGTGATTCAGTTTGCGCCGACGAACGATCCGGCACGCACGGTCAAGTCGCGCGGTCCTGATACCCCGATGCTGGTATCCCGCGTAACGCGCGTGACGCGTTGCGCACACGGTGGCCACAAGCCGGTGCACCGAGGAGAACGCGAAGCAGCCGTAAAGCCATCGCGCAGGGAGGGCCGGATCGTCCGGCTGGACCTGTGGTACCTGCCGCCTGCATTTTTTGAGCAGGCGGGCCACGGGCCTCAGTCGAGGTCCGGCCTTCCCTGCGCCCTTCATCTCGTGAGGGCGGCACGATGAGCAAAGCTCGGACGCAAAATGCGTCGCGAGATCGCGGAGCTGCATCTCCAGAAGTCGGCAGACAATGTTGCCATGAAAGACACCGCGGGCGTCGTTGTGAGCGCAGCGACTTGTCCGCCGAAGCTCGGAGAGCGTAGGCGGAAGCAATCCAGCATCTCTCCGTTGAGGCACCCTGGATTGCTTCGTCGCTGCGCTCCTCGCAATGACGGCGTACGGGGCAAGCTGCCACCCTCCCCTGGAGGGGGAGGGTCGCCTCACGACGAGCGAAGCGAGACGTGAGGCGGGGTGGGGTGATCTCTCCACTTGCACCAGAGCCTGCGGAGAGATCACCCCACCCCGCTCGCCCGCTTCGCGTGCGATCGACCCTCCCCCTCCAGGGGAGGGTGGGCAAAATCGAGTTCTAGCGCGAGAAGGATGAGGCGACGTTCGCAGACAACCGAGGTCAGTCGAACAGGCTCGACACCGATTCTTCCGCCGCCGTCCGCCCGATCGCCTCGGCGATCAGCGGCGCGATCGCCAGCGTGCGGATGTTGGGGGCGTTGCGGACCGCTTCGGTCGGCATGATGGAGTCGGTGATGACGAGCTCCTTCAGCCGCGACGAGGTGATGCGGGACGCGGCACCGCCGGAGAGCACGCCATGCGTGATGTAGGCGTAGACGTCCTTGGCGCCGTATTTGAGCAGCGCATCCGCCGCGTTCACCAGGGTGCCGCCGGAATCGACGATGTCGTCGATCAGGATGCAGGTGTGGCCGGAGACGTCGCCGATCACGTTCATGACCTCGGACTCGCCGGGACGCTCGCGGCGCTTGTCGACGATGGCGAGCGGCGTGTTGATGCGCTTGGCCAGGCCTCGGGCGCGCGCCACGCCGCCGACGTCCGGCGAGACGACCATGAGGTTGGAGAGATCGAAGCGATCCTTGATGTCGCGCACCATCAGCGGCGAGGCAAAAAGGTTATCGGTCGGGATGTCGAAGAAGCCCTGGATCTGGCCGGCGTGCAGATCGAGCGTCATGACGCGGTCGACGCCCGCATGGGTGATCAGGTTGGCGACGAGCTTGGCCGAGATCGGCGTGCGCGAGTTCGATTTGCGATCCTGCCGCGCATAGCCGAAATAGGGCACCACGGCGGTGATGCGGCGCGCGGAGGCGCGGCGCAGCGCATCGGTGATGATCAGGAGCTCCATCAGCAGGTCGTTCGCCGGATAGGACGTCGATTGAATGATGAAGACGTCGGAGCCGCGGACGTTCTCCTGGATCTCGACGAAGATCTCCATGTCGGCGAAGCGCCGGACCACCGCTTTCGTCAGCGGCAGCCCGAGTTCAGCGGCGATGCCCGCGGCGAGGGCCGGATTGGAGTTGCCGGCGACGAGTTTGATGGAGCCGTTCTTGGCCGACATCGTGAATTCTCCTCGCGTCTCGCTGGAGACCTTGTTCAGCATATCGGGCTATCCATGGAACCGGCAGTTTTGCACGGGCGAGGTGATATCAAGGACACTGCGCGCATGGCAACCCGCCGCAGGTGTTTTTCCCGGTCAAAAACGGCGCAAAATGCGCCTCTTTGCCTAATGGTCGGTGTAGCCGAGGGCCGCGACGCTGGTGCCGCCGGACGCCGGCGACGCGGGCTCGGTCACGGCGACCGCAGGGCCGCGGGTGGCCGGTGCCGCCGGTGGCGCGGCGTCGGCGGGCGGGGTGCCGTTCAGCATGTTCGAAAGTCCGCTGAAGCCGGCCTGCGCGATTTTCCGAAGCACCATGTCGTCGACATTGTTCCACGGATCGCGGCCGCCGCGTCCGACCGGCTCTTCGCCCGACAGCCGCAGCGCGCGCTGCTGATTGCGATCGTAGACGTCGAACACCCAGGCGATCACGCCCTTGCCGCTGACGACCTGGGCGGAGAGATAGGTGCGGACACGATACGCGGCAGGGGCCTCGCGCGACACGATGGCGAGGCTGCGCAGCTTGGACTCGCTGTCGAGCACGCTGACCATGCGGTCGAAGATCTGCGGCGGCGGGCCGTCGATCTGCTCGAAGGCGATCGTGGCGCCATCCGATGCAGGCGCCATCGCATAGGCGTTGGACGCACCACCGCTGCTGGTCGCGCAGCCGCCGAGCGTTGCAGCGGACGTCATCAGCAAAACGGCAACGCAGGCGTGCTGCGCAGCGCGGCTGATACGTTGAAGTGGTGTCGGCGCTCCCCTCATCGTCGGGAGCGATATCGTTAAAATCGATTAACGTCTAGGTCGCGGCTGCCACAGATTGGGACAGAGTGCATTCAGTTGTACAGAAAGGGTTAAGCAATCCACATGCGGCCACAATCGCGCCCAGCTTCAGCCTTCGAGCATGATGGCATGGACGTGCCGGCCGTAGTCCGGCTCGTTGCGATGGACCGAGCGGCGGTAACTGAAGAAGCGCTCGTCGACATAGGTGTCGAGGCCGAGATCGTCGATCAGCAGCAGGCCGGCGTTTTCCAGCCGCATCCGGATGAAGCCGGCGAGGTCGAACATCGCGTGGCCGTCGCGCGTCGACGGCAGGAAGAAGCGCGCGTGTTCGGCGTCGTCGTCGAGGAAGCGCGTGACGAACTCGGCGCCGACCTCGTAGCTCGGCTGGCGGATCAGGGGGCCGATCGCGGCAATGATCCGGCCGCGCTCTGCGCCGAGCTCCTCCATCGCCTGCAGCGTGGCTTCGAGCACGCCGGTGAGCGCACCTTTCCAGCCGGCATGGGCCGCGCCGATGACGCGCTCATGCGGGTCGACGAACAGGATCGGCCCGCAATCGGCCGTGGTGACGCCGATCGCGAGATTCGGCGTCGCGGTCACCAGCGCATCGGCCTTGGGCCTGACGGGGCCGTCCCAGGGCCCGGTCGCAACCACGACGTCGGGCGAATGAATCTGGTGCAGGCTGAGGAACTGGTCGGGCGCGACGCCGAGATGGGCGGCCATGCGGCGGCGGTTTTCCCGGACGTTCTCCGGCACGTCATTCGATCCGAGCCCGCCATTGAGGCCGGCATAGATGCCGTCGGAGACGCCGCCCTCGCGGGTGAAGAAGGCATGGCGCAGGCCAGGGATCGCGGACATCACTTCCGATGAGACCAGCATCATGCGCCTCCCGTGTTCTCGTTGGTGTGTTCGTCGCTGATGCCCGCCAGCACCGGAATGGCCGGATCGGAGATGCCGAGCACCTTGAACAGCGACCCCATTCCGCCGCGGCCGCCGCCGGTCAGGCGCTTCAGCCCGCTCGCGATGTCCTCCGAGACTTCCGGCGACGCCTTCTGCATCAGGGTCAGCGCGCGGGTTTCGATGCCGAGCCGCTGCAGGAACTCGCCCTGCGTGACCGGGCCGTGAACGCGCGCGCCGACGGCTTCCGCGGCCCGCGCCAGCGCGTCGAAATCGACATGGGCGGTGATGTCGGCAAGCCCCGGTGTCTTGAGGGGATCGGCGAAGCTATGACGGGCGATGGCCTGGAAGGTGTCGCCGACGTCGCTGCGCACATGACCGTAATCGATGATGACGGCAGCGCCGCGCTGGTCGCGGATGCGCCTGGCGATGGCCATCATCTCCATGTTCGGCCGCCATTCGAAGATCGCGCCGGCCGGCGCGGCGCGCACCAGCGGCGGCAGCAGCAGCTCGAAGCCGGGCGTCGGATCGGCGGCCGCGCCGTAGACGAAGTTCTCCTCCTCGTCGAGCTCGACGACGCGCTCATGCCAGCCGGTCTCGCGCCTGATCATCTGGTGGATCGGCAGCACGTCGAAATACTCGTTGGCGAAGATGACGCTGGGGCCCTCCGGCACCTCGTCGAAGCTCTCGTGCCAGTTGACGTTGCGCAGGCCGGTCAGCGTCGCCTTCTGCTTCTCACGCAGGACAGGATTGACCTCGACCAGGTGGACCGAGATCGTCTGGTACAGCGGCGGCAGCACGCGCAGCGCCCGCAGCGCATCGGACATCATGGTGCCGCGGCCGGGTCCCAGCTCGATCAGCCGGAATTGCTGCGGCGATCCCGTCGCCTTCCAGATCGAGGCCGCCCACAGCCCGAGCAACTCGCCGAACATCTGGCTCACTTCGGGGGCGGTGGTGAAGTCGCCCTCGCGTCCGAGCGGATCGCGCGAGATGTAGTAGCCGTGCTCCGGATGCATCAGGCACAGCTCCATGTAGCGCCAGACCGGCATCGGGCCGGACGCCTTGATCAGCCGCTTGATCTCGGTGTGGAGCGGAGAGGTCTCGATCACGGATTGGCCTGCAGCGGGGGAGTGGCTTGATGTGTCCCGGGCTTGCGCAGCGCCCGCGCCACCAGGATGGCGCCGATGATCAGCATCGGCACCGACAGCACCATGCCCATGGTCAGGCCACCCCAGAGAAAGCCCAATTGCTTGTCGGGCTCGCGGAACAGCTCGCTGGTGATGCGCGCCACGCCATAGAGGGTGATGAAGCTGCCGAGGATCAGGCCGGGCCGTTTCAGCGCGCCGAACCGGATCATGATCGCCAGCACGATGAACAGCACGATGCCTTCGAGGCCGGCCTCGTAGAGCTGGCTCGGATGGCGCGGGAGATGGGTCGGATCGCGCGGGAAGATCATCGCCCAGGGCACGCTTGCATCGGCGGCACGGCCCCACAGCTCGCCATTGATGAAATTGGCGATGCGGCCGAGCAGCAGGCCGATGGGCGCGACCGCGGTAGTGACGTCGCCGAGCGAGACGATCGGCAGGCCGTTGCGGCGAGCGAACCAGATCACGGCGAGCACACAGCCCATGAAGCCGCCATGGAACGACATGCCGCCGTTCCACAGCTCGAAGATCTCGAGCGGATGATCGATGAAGTACGGCAGGTTGTAGAACAGCACGTAGCCGGTGCGGCCGCCGAGGATGATGCCGATCGTGACCCACAGGATGAAGTCGTCGAGCTGGACCAGCGACACCGGCGCCGGGCCGCCCCACAGCCGCTCCTTCTTCAGCAGCGAGCGAGCGTAGAGCCAGCCGATCACGATGCCGCAGATATAGGCCAGCGCGTACCAGCGGATCGCGAACGGGCCGATGGCGATCGCAACCGGATCGAACACGGGGAAATCGATGAGGAGAGGCGTCATTCACTGGCTTTCGTGGACACGGCGTCCCGCTTCCGGAAGCCCCCGGGCGATGCGGGCTTCGAACGGGCCCCGCCACATGAGCGGGCGCGGCGCGATGTGATCTCAGGGCTGCTCATACCAGCGCCGCGGGCCGGCGCAACAAGTACGATGACAAGGAAACCAAGGCATGACAAGACGGCCCATCTTGCGGGCGGCGACAGGGATCGCCATTCTGTCTTCCATCATCGTGCTCGTCGCGGGACGCGGAGTTTCTCACATGACCCAGACCAACAACCGGTTTTTCGACGAACTCGGCCGCCTGATGAACGATGCCGCAGGTGCCGCCCAGGGCATGAAGCGGGAGGTCGATTCCGTCATCCGCAACCAGGCGGAAAAGATCCTGAACGACCTGGACATCGTGAAGCGCGAGGAGTTCGAGGCGGTCAAGGACATGGCCCGGCTCGCCCGCGAGGAGAACGAGGCGCTGAAGGCGCGGATCGCGGCGCTGGAAGCCAAGCTGGGTGGTGCGGCCGGCACGCCGCCGGGCGCCGGCAGCGCGGATGGCTGACGCCGCGGCCGGGTCGCCCTGGGACAAGAGGGGCAGGCGGCCCCTTCATTTCCTTGTCATTTCCCGGGTTTGCCGCTAGAACGCCGCCACGTCCGCGGCCCCCGCACCCCTGGAGGCTTGCCGAAGGACGTCCAGCAACGGGCCGCATCGCGGCCTTTAACTTTTTAAAACAAGGACTTAACACGATGGCGACCGTCAGAGAACTGAAGGCGACCGCCCGTCCGTCAGTCGGCAAGGGGGCCGCACGGGCAGAGCGTCGCGCCGGGAGAGTGCCCGGAGTGATTTATGGAGACAACCAGCCCCCGCTGCCGATCTCGGTGGAAGACCGCGAGCTGCGCCAGCGCATCCTCGCAGGCCGGTTTCTGACCACGATCTTCGACGTCACCCTCGACGGCAAGAAGCACCGGGTGATCCCGCGCGACTTCCACCTCGATCCGGTCAAGGACTTCCCGATCCACGTCGACTTCATGCGCCTCGGCCAGGGCGCGACCATTCGCGTCAGCGTGCCGCTGCATGTGGTGGGCTCGGAAGGCGCGCCGGGCGTCAAGCGCGGCGGCACGGTCAACATCGTGACCCACACGCTCGAGCTCGAGTGCCTCGCGGAGAACATTCCGCAGTACATCGAGGCCGACGTCAGCGCGCTCGAGATCAACCACTCGCTGCACATCTCCGATGTCAAGCTGCCGACCGGTGTGAAGACGCTGTCGCGCGACGACGCGACGCTCGTCACCATCGTGCCGCCGTCGGGCTATGGCGAGGAGCAGAAGGCGGCTGCTGGCGCCGCAGCGGCGCCCGCTGCTGCTGCTCCGGCTGCAGCTGCGAAGGCTCCCGCGGCCGCTGCCAAGGCGCCGGCTGGCGGCGACAAGAAGAAGTAAGCCGTTCCGCTTATGAGAAGCACGGGCGGGTCCCGTGCTTCTCGAAGCGACGGCGGGGGCGGATGCCGCGTCATGCTGCTGTTTGTCGGCCTCGGCAATCCTGGCGCGAAATATGCGCGCAACCGGCACAATATCGGCTTCATGGCCGTTGACGAGATCGCGCGGCGTCACCGCTTTTCGCCGTGGCGACGCAGGTTTCAGGGCGAGACCTCGGAAGGCACGCTCGACTCCGAGCGCGTCATCCTGCTCAAGCCCACGACCTATATGAACGAATCCGGCCGCGCCGTGCAGGAAGCGGCCAGCTTCTTCAAGCTCGGCGTCGGCGACGTCACGGTGTTTCAGGATGAGCTGGAATTGTCGCCGGGCAAGCTGCGCGTGAAGGTCGGCGGCGGCATTGCCGGCCATAACGGGTTGCGCTCGATCTCGGCGCATCTCGGCAACGACTATCGCCGCGTCCGGCTCGGCATCGGTCATCCCGGCGTCAAGGAATTGGTGCACGGCCATGTGCTGTCGGACTTCGCCAA
The DNA here is from genome assembly GCF_051168035.1 of Bradyrhizobium sp. HKCCYLRH3059. Classification (NCBI taxonomy): domain Bacteria; kingdom Pseudomonadati; phylum Pseudomonadota; class Alphaproteobacteria; order Hyphomicrobiales; family Nitrobacteraceae; genus Bradyrhizobium; species Bradyrhizobium sp. HKCCYLRH3059. The sequence goes on from NZ_JBNPUF010000003.1 coordinate 75,480, forward strand.
GTCCGATATGCCCTGGGTCGAGGCGCTGTGCGAGGCGGTGGCCGACAATGCGGGTTTGTTGACGGGCCGGCGCGACTCCACCTTCGCCAACAAGGTGCATCTGGCGCTGCAGGCCAAAGGTTTTCTGGACAAGGGCGATGCCGGCGCCGCGTAAGGCGCCCCGGGCCCTCGCCTCAAGAGGATGCGAGACGGATCATGGGATTCAAATGCGGGATCGTCGGCTTGCCCAACGTCGGCAAGTCGACGCTGTTCAACGCGCTGACGGAGACGGCGGCGGCGCAGGCCGCGAACTATCCGTTCTGCACCATCGAGCCGAATGTCGGCGAGGTCGCCGTGCCCGATCCGCGGCTGGAAAAGCTCGCGGCGATCGCCAAGTCGGGCCAGATCATTCCGACGCGGCTGACCTTCGTCGACATTGCGGGCCTGGTGCGCGGCGCCTCCAAGGGTGAAGGCCTCGGCAACCAGTTTCTCGCCAACATCCGCGAGGTCGACGCGATCGCGCATGTCGTGCGCTGCTTCGAGGATTCCGACATCACCCATGTCGAGGGCAAGATCGCCCCGCTCGCCGACATCGAGACCATCGAGACCGAGCTGATGCTGTCCGATCTCGACAGCCTCGAGAAGCGGGTCGACAACCTCGCCAAGAAGGCCAAGGGCGGCGACAAGGACGCCAAGGAGCAGTACGAGCTGGTCACCCGTGCTCTGGTGCTGCTGCGCGACGGCAAGCCCGCGCGGCTGCTGGAGCGCAAGCCGGAGGAGGAGCGCGCCTTCGGCATGCTCGGACTGCTCACCTCCAAGCCCGTGCTCTACGTCTGCAATGTCGAGGAAGGCTCGGCCAAGGACGGCAACAGCTTCTCAAAGGCGGTGTTTGAGCGCGCCAAGGAGGAGGGCGCGGTCGCCGTCGTGATCTCGGCCAAGATCGAGTCCGAGATTGCGACGCTGTCGCGCGAGGAGCGGGTGGATTTCCTGGAGACGCTCGGGCTCGAAGAGGCAGGTCTCGATCGGCTCATCCGCGCCGGCTATCAGCTGCTCGACCTGATCACCTACTTTACGGTCGGTCCGAAGGAAGCGCGCGCCTGGACCATCCACCGCGGCACCAAGGCGCCGGCGGCGGCCGGCGTCATTCACACCGATTTCGAGAAGGGCTTCATCCGCGCCGAAACCATCGCCTATGCCGACTATGTCGCGCTCGGCGGCGAGGCGGGCGCCCGCGAGGGTGGCAAGCTGCGCCTCGAAGGTAAGGAGTATGTCGTCGCCGACGGCGACGTCATGCACTTCCGCTTCAACAACTAAGGCCGTGCGGGGCGGCTACATCCGCCCCTGCTCGCGGATCGCGCCGAGATGCTCGTTGATGCGGAAGACGATCAGCACGAACTCGGCGATGATGCGCGAGAACACCATGCCGACGATGATGCCGGCGAGCGACGACAACAGCATCAGGAAACCGCCGAACGGGCTGATCGCCATTTCGGAGAGGCCCGTGAAAATGCCGCGAATTCCCGACAGGATGATCAGCGCAATCACGAGCCAATAGAACGTCTTGATGATGGTGGGCGTGATGAAGCGGTCCCACTGGAACAAATCGCGAAATTCCAACATCCTGATCCCCCGGCCACGTCCGAATCGGTCGTCAAATCCGTCTTTAAGTCGTGCTCGAATTGCGCGCCAGACGGCATCGGCGGCAGCCGAATTCGTTCCGGTATATGGCGCCTTCTGGCACTCTCTTGCGACTGGACCGGGCGTCAGCCATGCGAGCGGCCCGGTTGTGATTGCTGCAAAGTGCGGCCACAATCGGGCTTCTTTCAGCCATTCCCAGCCTCATGACCCTCACCTTCGAAGATTTTCCGCAAGGCCCGTTCGGCAGCTTCGGCCCGCGACACGTCACCCGCGACGAGATCATCGCCTTCGCGTCTGAGTTTGATCCGCAGCCGATGCATCTGGACGAACTGGCTGCCTCGCAGTCGATGCTCAAGGGTCTGTCCGGCTCGGGTTGGCACCTCTGCTCGCTGATGATGCGCATGATGTTCGACGGCTTCATCGGCCGCACCGCTTCGCTCGGCTCGCCGGGCGTCAACGAGGTCCGGTGGCTGTCGCCGCTGCGTCCTGACGATGAGCTGATGCTCGATGTGGAGGTTCTGGAAGCGCGGGTGTCGCGGAGCCGTCCGTCGACCGGGATCGTCACCTTCAAATGCAGCGTGCGCAACAAGGCTGGCATGAGACTTTGCGAGATGGTTTCTCCCATCATCGTCGAGCGCCGTGAGAGCCGCGGGCAGGTGGGCTGATGCGCTTTTTCGAGGATCTTCAGGTCGGCCAGCGCCGCGAGCTCGGCTCCTACACGTTCACTGCCGAAGAGATTAAGCGCTTTGCCATTCAATTCGATCCGCAGCGCTTTCATCTCGACGAGGAAGAGGGCCGCCGGTCGCTGTTCGGCGGGCTCGCGGCATCGGGATGGCACATCGGCTCGGTCTGCATGAAGCTGATCATCGCGGACAATCAGCGACTGCTGGAGATCGCGCGCATGCGTGGCGAGCCGATCGCTCTCGGAGGTCCTTCTCCCGGCTTCCGTGATCTGCGCTGGCACAAGCCGGTGCTTGCAGGAGATACGATCAGCTTCTCGAGCGCGATTGATTCGCTTCGCGAGTCGGCCTCGCGCCCGGAGTGGGGCATCCTGCAGGCGCGCAATACCGGCATCAATCAGCGCGACGAGCTGGTGTTCTCTGTGCTTGCGTCGGCCTTCGTCCCTCGACGGAACAACGGTTGAGGCGAAAAGGTCACGCTTCGTAGGATTGTCGGCGCGGAACGAACTTCGCGCTAACGCATTCTGAACTCCGACTCTATAAGACAGCCAATCAGGGATCAGGATGTGGGGGATGAGTATGGCAGATCGCGGTGGTCTGAAACTCCTCGGCTTTATCTTTGCCAGCGTGACGCTCGCGGTGATGCTCGCGACGGGAATGGTCGTGAAGGGCTACGCGGACGGATCGTATTCGCTCGAGACGTCAGCGACGATCAACGAGTGACGGTTTAACTACTCGTTAAACAGAACGGACCACGCGGTCCTGTTCGTAGAGGCGATCTAGCGGCTCCAGATGAGCACCATGATCGCCATCGCCACCACCAGCAAACCGACGAAACGGACCATGATGGTCCCGATCCGCTGAGGCTTGGGCCGCAGAGGAATCGGATCGGTGTTGTGCGGCCGGATCGTTTCCATGAGAGCGACATCCCCCTGACGCAACCTGCCCGCCACGAGAGCGGCGGAAGTTGGTCGCGGGAGGGCCGGAGCGCGTTCAAGGACGCGGCGCTGCAAAGACGAAAACCGCCGCGCGATGCCTCGCACGGCGGCCCTCTTCAAGATCCGGAAAGAATGTTCAGCTGCTGCGCAGGCCGTCGGCGGCGCGCTTCCACTGCGTGACGTTCTCGGCGATCGCCCGGGTCGACTTCATCGCCGCCTGGCTGAGCTGTGCATAGCTCGCGATCTCGCGCTGCACCCGCTGGCCCTCGGCATGCAGCAGTTCGCGCAGGCTCTCGAGCTCTCCGATCAGGTTCTCGATCTCCGACAGCGAGGTGCCGGCGACGCGCTGGATCAGCGTGGTGACGCTGTTCACTGCTGCATCGGCATCGATCGAGGCCTCGGCCGTGGCGGCCGCATTGGGGCGGCGCAGATAGGCGATATCGTTACGGACGAAATCACGAATGCCGGCCTCGACTTCGGAGACCGCGGCCAGATCCGTATCCAGCTCGGCTTCAGTTCCATCGATCTTGTCCGGACGAATGACATTCATCGGCTAATTCCTCATTTCGCGTTCAAGCGAGCGCGGTGTCCCCGCACGACGAACTTCTCAAAGCCTATCAGTGCGGCCAAATTGGGCCGCACCGCGGCGAAGCTGCGGCGAACGTTCGATCATTCGTGGCGGGCTGCCGCAATGGTGAACGTCACCAGCTCCGCTTGAAGCCGGCCGAGATGCTCTTGCTGGTGCCGCCCTGCGCGGTCTCGCTGACTGAGCCGGAGATGCTGAGACCATCCGACAGCTTCTGCTCCGCGCCGACCTTGCGCAGCCATTTGTCGTCGCTCGACGACAGGGTCTGGCCGGCGGTGACGCTGGTGCCGGTGTCGCCGATCGAGAGCTTGGCGGACTGCTCGGTGTCGAAGCTGCGGCTGGTCTTCGGCGCCGCGCCGGGAATCGGCACCATGCCCTGCTGGGTGACGTTGTAGCCGTTCTGCAGGGTCAGATTGTAGTGATCGATCGGCACCGCCTTGGTGATGGTGGTGCCGAGCCGGCTGTGATCGGATCCGGGATCGACGCGGGCCTCGATGGCGGTCTTGTCCCAGATCGAGCCGGCCCCCGGCGCGGTGACGGCCGCCCAGGCCGAGCCGCCGGATTCCGGAGCATTGCCGCCGTTCTCGGCCTTCTCCGCCAGCAATTCCGACATCGTGGTCGGCTGCCGCGCGACCGTCATGTCGGCGCCGACGCGGGCGTCCCAGAACGGCGACACCGACTGCTTGACCGACACGCCCGAGGCGAGGCTGCCCTTGTTCTGGTTCGACCAGTCGAGCGCGGCGGCCTTCTCTGCGGCGGCCTTGCGCTTCGCCGCCGCGGCCGCTTCGGGACGGTCGAGGAAGGTGGTGTCGTCGATCGCGAGCTGGCTCCAGTCGAGCTTCTCGACGTCGATGTCCTTCATCGGGTCGGCCGCTGCCTGGTCCTCGGACTTGTCCTCGTCCTCCGGCTCCGGCGCGATCTGCTGCCAGGGTGTGATCTGCAGCGGCTGCGGCGCCTGCATCAGCGTCTGGGCCGGCGCGGCGGACGCAAGAAGGCCGAAGCCGGCCGTGAAAACCGCCAGCGCGCAACCATACGATGTCATGAGAGCAACCCCCGCCGCCCGAACCTGTGTGCCGGAATATGGTGGAATCTTGGCGCAAAATTATGGCTGCGCCAGTCACGATGTGTTGGGTTGCCGGTGAGTGTGACCACAATCCAACACGCCGGCGGGCTCAGGCGAAGCTGCCGATGCGCGGCAGGTCGATGGGGCGGCCGAGCGTCTGCTCGACCAGATCGAACGTATCGATCAGGATCCGCAGCCGCGCGAGCTTGCCGGCGCGGAATTGCATGAATTGCGCGAGCCGCGCCGTGATCGGCTTGTCGGAATCCTGCGCCGTCATCGCGCAGCGGACCATGGTCGCCGCGCTGGTCTCGTCCAGCATCAAGGTCTCGCGCTCCAGCCGGCGGATGCTCACATTGTCCGCGATCTGCCTGACGGCGTCGAGCACGGCGGCGCGGCCGTGCCGCGCGCCGAGGAAGGGAAACATGTCGATCGGGCCGTAGATGGCCCAGTCGATGTCGTCATCGAGAAGTTCGGCGAAATCGTCGAAACGGCGGTCGTTGATCGCGCCATGCAATGCGCGCGACAGACGCCAGAGGCTGTGCTCCGTCATCGGCTCGGGATCCTGAACTGGCTTGCAAGGGGGCGCGCCGGCCTCAAGGCGACGTCGCAACGGACGTCGCGCCGGGGCGCCGAATCTATCTCTCTTGAGCCTCACATAAATCAACCACCTGCGCGCGCAACGGCTGTTTTTGCATTGCACAAATGCGCGCGACCGCCGGTCGCCGCGCCCTAACGCCCTTCATGCTGCATGCGCTGCTGCGCGATCGCGACCTCGTGGTCGCGGAAGGCGGCCATGCCGAACAGGGTGGCGCCGGCGAGGCCGCCGATCAGGGCGCCGAGCGGCATGAAGGTGAAGAACACCAGCATGCCCGCATAGCCTTCGAATTCGCTGGTGTTGAACAGCTCGATCCAGGCCAGTCCAAGCCCTACTCCGATCGTCGCGCCGCCGACGACGCCCATCACCAGTCCGGCCATCGCCAGGAATGCTATTCTCATGTCACCGATGCCCCGTATACCACCGCTCATGGGGTGCGGAGCCCGGGCCACAGGTTCAAGGCGACGAGGCCGCCGGTGGTGACGTTTGCGTGATCGGCTGGTCCAGGCCCTGGTCCGCCACGGCCGTGCCGGCCTCAGGGCCGGGCGGCGCCCGCGATCAGCAGCCGGCTGAGATCGCATTCCAGCACCTGCTGCACCAGGTCGTAGGTGTCCATGATCTCGCGGATGCGGGCGATGCGGCCGTCGCGCAGGGTGTAGAAGGCGGCGAGGTCGTATTGCACGATGCGGTCGTTGTCGCGCTTGCGCAGGAAGATGCGCAGATCCACGGCGACCTGGTCGCCTTCGCAGATCATGGTCTTGATCTCGTGCCGGACCTCGGCATAGCGGCTGCGCGCCGTCTCCCACATCTGCCGCACCTCGGCCTTGCCCCGGCGGCCGCCGAGATGGGGGAAGATGTCGATCGGCGCCGAGGCGAAGTGCTCCAGGTCGTCGGTGCAATGCGCCAGCACGCTGTCGAAATCGCCGGCGGCATGGGCCTCGAGCAGCTTGCGCACGCGCTGCTTGTTGATGTGCTCGATCATCCTGTCTCCACTGACGGGAATGTCCGCGTCGGCGATCTCGTTCTGGAGATGCCGGCGGACGGCCGTCAACCACCTGTGTGACCGTCGGCCGGCTCAATGCGCCGGTACGGTGAACGGAAGCTTGGCGAGTGATCGCGTCACGATCATGTCTCAGTCCACTCTCGGCTCATCTCTCAGCTCATTTCTCAGCTCTTGGGTCATCACCGCGCGCGATAAGGTTCGCGCAATGCGTCATGCCGGTTGCGAGGCGGGAACCGCCCCGCCGCGTCGCCGTTACCTCGCACCATTCTTGCGGAGCTCGATCATGACGATGTCGATCACGAAGACCATGCTTGCCGCCTCCGTCGCAGCGCTGGCGCTGCTGTCGACGCAGGCCGCCGAGGCCAAGGGGTGCATCAAGGGCGCCATCGTCGGCGGCGTGGCCGGCCACTATGCCGGCCATCACGGCGTGCTCGGCGCCGCCGCCGGCTGCCTCTATGGCCGTCACCGCGCCAAGGAGCAGGAGCGTCAGCAGCAGCAACAGGGCCAGGTGAACGGGCAGGGCCGGACCTAGCCGATGCCGCGCGTCGACCGTCCTCGGCGTGCCCTCATCCCAGCCGGCGGCGCTGGCCTCGCGTGACGGGGCTCACGGTCCTCATCCGGCGGGCCGGTTAGACGGGAGCGGTCCGGTCCTCGCCGAGGACCGCCGCAACCGGATGTCCGGGCCATGCTCACCGTCGCCTCTCCCAGCCCCTCCGCGCCGAAGGCGGCGCTGCTCAACCTGTTCGAAGGCATGGCGCTGACCGCGCTGTTCCAGGCCATTCCAACCTATGCCGGCGCCGCGCTGATCCTCAAGCTGGCGCACAGCACGGCGCTGCGGCCCGGCATCATCGGCTTCGTCGCGAGCGCGACCATCATCCACGTGCTGATGACTTCCGCTGCGGGGCCGCGCTTTCAGCGCGTGCTCAAGCAGGCCTACGCGCCGGTGTTCTACGACGCGACCCTTGGTCTCGCCGACAAGGTGCTGCGCTGGCGCACGCAGCCCGAGGCATCGCTGCAGCTCCTGGGCTCGACCGTGATGCTGGCGCTACTGTCGGTCGCGGTGCTGGCGACGGGGTGAGGCGGGCGCCGTCCCGCGAAGCATGGCGTCAGCTTCGGCGCAGCGCTCGTGTGCGCCGCGGCTCGTCCGACACGTCGGCGAGGATGGCGCGCGTCTGTCTCAACCAACTCCATCGTCGTCCCGGCGAACGCCGGGACCCATACCCCCAGGGAGCGGTTTGAGGCAAATTGGTCATGGGCATTTTGCCCATCACGTCCGCTGCGGCGTATGGATCCCGGATCGGCGCCATGCCGCGCTCGCGCGCGTCACGGCTTGTCCGGGACGACAGCGGCGGGTTTGGCGGATTTACGATTCAAACAGCGATCGAGTTGAAGACATGAGAACGTGATCTCGCGGCGAGACTCGCCCGAGTGATGCATCGAACACGTCCCTCGCAAACCATGCAGAGGGCGCAGGGAATGCCGGGTGAAGGCCTCACCCATGGCCCGCCTGCGAAAAAAATGCAGGCGGCAGGTACCACAGGCAAAGCCGATTCAACCGGCATTCCCTGCGCGACGGTCTTCACGCTTATACGCAGTCTCCCTGGTGCGCCGGGCTTGTTGGCCACCATCCCCACCGCCATGCGCTCGCATTGCGCCGGGTTGATACCAGCGTCGGGGTATCAGGACGCTGCGACTTCACGTCCGCAAGCGATCGTTCGTCCGCGCCTTCGTGAGAAGACGCTGCGATCTCTCGCGGCCATCGCATCCCCGCCTCGCGTGTCGTGACGATCGCGCGCTACGCCCCTCTGCGGTGAGGCGGGATGCGGGGAGATAATCATGATTTCCGAAAATGCGCAAGAGATTTATTTTTTTCGGAAGGTGTACGGGTTGTCTCGCGGCTTGTCCGGCGGCCGTCTGATGGATTTCGTGAAGGGCACCCCTAATTTGGGTCTGACGCCGCGAGAAATTCTTCCGCTTTGGCTCGGCTCGAGAACCGCCCGAGCTCTTCATAGGACGGCTCGTCCTCGGCGTCATCAGCCGATCGCAGGACGACAAAGCAATCCTCATTTCTCAAAATCAGCTCTGTCAGGTCCTCGCTCCGGGACGGAGACATGTCGCGGGCGCCGCAATGAGGACACTCGTCGTCGCACATGCACGACCATTCATCGGTCCAGGCCTGCGCGCAACGTTCACAACGATAGAAGTTCAAGAACCAGGCCATTGCCCGACCTCACGTCTTCAAACGATAGCGGCCGCGCGCTATGAACTCCAGGAATCCCTGATCGCGCAGGAGCTGGAGCTGCTGGCGGATTTTCGGTCGGACGTTCTGGTTGCCGGGATAGAGCAGGCTGAGATGGCGGTCGAAAGCATAGACATCGTCGAGCGTGAATTCAGGCTTGCCGAGCGACTCGACGCATTTCAAGACCTCGATCAGCCATCCGCGTGCATCCAGGGATTCCTTGCGGAGGAAGAGCGTCCTGCTCCACTCCTGCAGCACGACCTCCTTCGAGCGGACGACGCGATTCCGGACGATGTGAATCTTGCCCGACTCGGGAACGCGATCGAGAAGAATGTTCGACCCGACCCATCCGGCGCGGCGCGCGGTCGCCGCAAGCGGCTTGCGCTGCTCGATGATGTCGCGGATGAAGAAGTGCTTCGGCACGACGAAGAGGTTGATGACCGACCGGGTGTCACGGTCATAATTCATCAGCAGGAGATTGGGATTGTTGCTGGCGGCCAGCCGCTCGCACTTCGTCCCATAGGCGCCGTCGGCGACCTTGGCGCCGAATGCCTTCTTCTGGCTCTTCAGCTCGAATTCTTCGCTGCAGGCTTTACAGAGAAAATCCGCCAGCGGGCTGTTGTTGGGAAACTGCGTCATGTTCGACTGGCCGCAGTTCGGACAATAGGCTTGCGCGCCAACCCACGCCTCGGTCCACGCCCGCGCCTTCTGCGTGCCGCTGGTGTAGGCGGTCTGGGATTCTTCGAAGCCGAGTTTCATGTGAGCAGAGTAGCTCAACATGATTTGTTTTCCAGTAGAGATCGCGGGGCCGGACGTCATTGCGAGCGAAGCGGCGAAGCGAAGCAATCCAGATCAGGCCAAGTGCATAGACTGGATTGCTTCGTCGCTATCGCTCCTCGCAATGACGCGGCGAGAAGGTTTACACCTCACCGCTTCTTCCACCCGCCGCGCTTTCCCGGCGCGCCACCGGTCGAGCGCGGAGCCGGGCCGAATTCGGGGCCGGACTCGCGGGAGTTGGTGGGCTGGATGATCTTGCTGCTGCTGCCGAATGGCTTTGGCGGCAGCTTGGCGTTGGGGCGGTAGGGCAGGGATTCCGGGCCGTGCATCTCGTCGAGATGCGGCTTGTGGACTTTGGAGCCGGTGCTTGGGCCGCCGCTGATGATGTCGTCGAGGGACGGCGCGAGCGGGTCGCGGGGCTTCACCCCACCCCGGCCGCCTTTGGCGGCCGACCCTCCCCCTCCAGGGGAGGGTGAAGAGGAGCCGCCAGCGCGTGCCGCAGCGCCACGGCCCTTCATCGCCGTGGTCGGGAGATTTGCGGCGTCGCCGTATTTCTTGGTGCCGGCGTAGGCTCCGGCCTTGCCTTGCACGGTGCGCTGCTTGGCGGTGGGGTCGTCGACGACGGCGAGCTCGGTGGCGCGGAGGCGCTTGACTTCGTCGCGGAGGCGGGCGGCTTCCTCGAAGTTCAAATCGGCGGCGGCTTCGCGCATGCGGGTTTCGAGATCGGCCAGCACCGCCTCGAAATTGTGGCCGATCGAGATGACGTCGTCGGTGGTGGTGCCGCCGCCGGTCTCGATCAGCACGTGGTCGCGCTCGTAGACCGAGTTGAGGATGTCGCCGATCGACTTCTTGACGCTCTCCGGCGTGATGCCGTGGGCCGTGTTGTATTCGACCTGCTTCTCGCGGCGGCGGTTGGTCTCGGCGATGGCGCGCTCCATCGAGCCGGTCATCTGATCGGCGTAGAGGATCACCTTGCCGTCGACGTTGCGCGCGGCGCGGCCGATGGTCTGGATCAGCGACGTCTCGCTGCGCAGAAAGCCTTCCTTGTCGGCGTCGAGGATCGCGACCAGCGCGCATTCGGGAATGTCGAGGCCCTCGCGCAGCAGGTTGATGCCGACCAGCGCGTCGAACGCGCCGAGGCGCAAGTCACGGATGATCTCGATGCGCTCGATGGTGTCGATGTCCGAATGCATGTAGCGGACGCGGATGCCCTGCTCGTGCAGATATTCGGTGAGGTCCTCGGCCATGCGCTTGGTCAGCACCGTGATCAGCGAGCGGTAGCCGGCCTGCGCGGTGGCGCGGACCTCGCCGAGGAGATCGTCGACCTGGGTGCGAGCGGGGCGGATGTCGACGGGGGGATCAATCAGCCCGGTCGGGCGGATGACCTGCTCGACGAACACGCCGCCGGCCTCGTTCAGCTCCCAGCCGCCGGGGGTCGCCGACACCGCCACGGTCTGCGGCCGCATCATGTCCCATTCCTCGAAACGCAGCGGGCGGTTGTCCATGCAGGAGGGCAGGCGGAAGCCGTATTCGGCCAAGGTCGCCTTGCGGCGGAAGTCGCCGCGGAACATGCCGCCGATCTGCGGCACCGTGACGTGGCTTTCGTCGGCGAACACCAGCGCATTGTCGGGGACGTATTCGAACAAAGTCGGCGGCGGCTCGCCGGGCAGGCGGCCGGTGAGGTAGCGCGAGTAGTTCTCGATGCCGGCGCAACTGCCGGTCGCCTCCATCATCTCCAGATCGAAGGTGGTGCGCTGCTCCAGCCGCTGCGCCTCGAGCAGGCGGCCCTGCGCGTGCAACTGGTCGAGCCGCATCTTCAGCTCGGACTTGATCGACTTCATCGCCTGCACCAGGGTCGGGCGCGGCGTCACATAGTGCGAATTGGCGTAGACCTTGATGAACTCCAGCTCGTCCTGCTTGTGGCCGGTGAGCGGATCGAACTCCTCGATGTTCTCCACCGTGTCGCCGAACAAGTTCACGCGCCAGGCGCGGTCCTCATAGTGCGCCGGGAAGATGTCGATGACGTCGCCCCGCACGCGAAAGGTGCCGCGGGTGAAATCGTGCTGGGTGCGCTTGTATTGCAAAGCGACGAGGTCGGCGATGAGTTGGCGCTGGTCGATGCGCTCGCCCTTCTTCAGCGCGAAGGTCATCGCGGTGTAGGTCTCGACCGAGCCGATACCGTAGATGCACGACACCGAGGCGACGATGATCACGTCGTCGCGCTCGAGCAGCGCGCGCGTCGCGGCGTGGCGCATCCGGTCGATCTGCTCGTTGATCGAGGAATCCTTCTCGATGTAGGTGTCGGTGCGCGGGACGTAGGCCTCGGGCTGGTAATAGTCGTAGTACGAGACGAAGTACTCGACCGCGTTGTCCGGGAAGAAGCTCTTGAACTCGCCATAGAGCTGCGCGGCGAGCGTCTTGTTCGGCGCGAGGATGATGGCCGGGCGCTGCGTCGCCTCGATCACCTTCGCCATGGTGTAGGTCTTGCCGGAGCCGGTGACGCCGAGCAGCACCTGGGTGCGGTCGTTGCGCGCGATGCCCTCGACCAGCTCCTTGATCGCCTGCGGCTGGTCGCCCTTCGGCTCATAGGCCGACTTGATCTCGAAGCGGACGCCGCCTTCCGACTTCTCGGGGCGCGGCGGCCGGTGCGGCGTCCACACCTTGAGCGAGCCGTCGTCCTTGCGGAACTCGGGACGACCCTCGCGGATCAGCGACTCCAGCGCTTCCGCCGTGGCCTTGACGCCGAGCGCCTCCATCTTGTTGCGCGGCGGGCGGGCGAGCGCCTCCTCGTCGTCCTCGGCGGTGGGCAGGCCGAGCTGCCGCGCCAGTTCCGGATCGAGCGTCGGGATGGTGGCGGCGGTGCCGTAATTGGCTTGCGGCGCTTCGGCGAGTCCGGAGGCTGAGGCGGCGTCATCCGCCCCGAGGGGGTGATGCTGCGGAGAGAGGCCCCCACCCTGGCCCTCCCCCGCACGCGGGGGAGGGGACGCTAGCGGCGCAGTCTCGGCATCATCGCTGGCGCCGGCACTCGGCGCCTGCCGCCTGGAGCCCTCCCCCGCGTGCGGGGGAGGGTTGGGTGGGGGCGGGCCATGCGACGGATCGTTGTTTGACGATGAACGTCCACCCACCGGCTGCGGATTCGGCCGCAGCGGGATCGGGCGATCGGACGTGTCGCGGGCCGCAAGCTCAGCGCTCTTGCCGCGCGTCGACGCCCGCGCGCGGTGCGCGGCGGCCTCGCCGCCGCTGCGGCGGTCCCAGGAATTGTCCGGCGGAGGCTTCAGTCCCGTTGAGGAACCGATGCCGCTCTCGCCGCGGTTGATGGCGGGATTGAGCAGCTCGGCGAGCGCGGGCGCGATCGGCTGCACGTCGGGCCGGTGCGCTTTCGATTTCGGCGGTCGGCCTGGCTTCTTGGGAGTGTCGGGGGTCTTCGCCATGGCCCGAATATGGGACGGATGGCGCCGAGTTGAAAGAGTGATCGGGCGCCGCGCACCAGCCTTGCTGACAGCATGGTGGCAGCAGCAGGCATCGAGACGCACTGCTCCCGAAAGGCCACACGAGATCAGCGGGCGACTCGCGAGCCATGGCGCGCACGATGGCGTTGCCGCGACGCCACGCTGCCGTTCAATGCCGCGTCGGCTGCTCGACGATGTCGAGATGCACGCCGTGGCAGGCGACGCATTGCAGGGCCCAGTACTCGGAACCGCCGCGGCCGTTGATGACGCTCAGGACGCTCAGCTCCGCATCGCAGTCCGGGCATCGCGTACGCACCGAAAAAGCGAGGTGTTTGACGGCAGGCTCAGCCATGAATTGCAGTCCGCATTACGAATACACTCGGCATTTCGAATTGGCGTTTGATGTTGGCTTGGAACCGTCTGGCCGCGCGAGGGGACTCTCGGGGACTTCACTCTCGGAGATTGTTCCACGTCGCGCTATCCGTCTTTTCCCGGGGGTCGGTCGATATCCTCCGTCGCGTGCTTCAAAGTGCTGCGATTCGGTCTGCAGCTGTCAGCGCCACCGCTTGCGAAAGCGGTCGATATGGCTTTTCGCGTCGGCAATCGCCATGTCCGCATCGGACCAGGCGAAGCCGACTTCGAGCGAGGGGAACGAAACGCCATTGATCACCACCGGGGTCATGTCCGCGCGGCGGATCCGCGCGTGCCACAAGCCGCGTCCTGCTTCGAACGGCTCGATGGCGAAGTCCTCGTACAAATACGTCATTGCGCAGTCCTGATGTCCCGAACGGCAACGACAGCATGAATTGGTCCGGGCATTTGTGAACGGGTTCACACGTCAGCGTCTTTTTTGATGGCGTCCCTGCGCTGGGAATTCCGGGTCGCGGGCTGTGACGCCGCACGCATGATCCAGCGTCGGAACGCGGCGAAATCACGTTGGCCGGCCTGGAAATGGCGGTAGACAAGATACCAGCGCTCGCCTTTTGGGACGGTCAATGCGAACGGTGCAACCAGGCGTCCCGCCGCGAGGTCGTCGTCGATATAGGGACGGATGCCCATGGCGACGCCGAGCCCGTCGATCGCAGCCTGCAGCGCATGTCCATAGTACTGGAACTCGGTGCCGCGCGCGCTGACGCGCGTGACGCCCGCGGCCTTCAGCCACAGCGCCCAGTCCTCGGCGGCATGCGAAACCCGCAGCAGGCTCGAGCCCTTGAGATCGGCAGGCTTCTTCAAGGTCGCGGCGAGCCGCGGCGTGCACACCGGCACGAGATCCGCGGCGAACAGCGGCTCGGCGACGAGGCCCGGCCAGGCGCCGTGGCCGAGCTTGATGCCGCAGCTCCAGTCGTCGCCGAACGGCACCGCCGCCCCGCCGGTGGTGATGCGGACCTCGATGTCCGGCTGCTCGGTGCTGAAATCGGCCAGACGCGGGATCAGCCATTTCATCGCGAACGTCGGCCCGACGCCGAGCGTCAGCACCCGCATCGATGACGGCGCCATGATCTGCGCGGTCAGGCTCGACAGCGCATCGAAGATCGGCGTCAGTCCGCTCTGATAGGCGCGGCCGGCGGCGGTGAGCGCCAGGCGGTTGGCCTTGCGCTCGAACAGCACGACGCCCAGCCGCTGCTCGAGCAGGTTGACCATGCGGCTGATCGCGGCCGCGGAGACGTTGAGCTCGCTGCCCGCCGCGGCGAAGCTGCCGGTGCGCGCCGCCGCCTCGAACGCCTTGATGCCGTTGAGGAACAGCAGCCGTCTCATCGCGCCCTCAGGAAAACTGATGGAGGGCAAGATAACTCGGTTTGTGCGGATATCGCCAGTGCGACAAATTGCATGGCGAGGAGATCAGCCATGACACCCGCCCTGATTGCAGCGCTCGGATTGCTGATGGTGGCGACGGCGTTCCTGTCGGGCCTGTTCGGCATGGCGGGCGGGCTGATCCTGATCGGCGTGCTGCTGGCGATCATGCCGCTGCCGGCGGCGATGGTGCTGCACGCGGCGACGCAGATGGCGTCCAATGGCTGGCGTGCGGTGCTGTGGCGCCGGCACATCCGCTGGCGGCCGGTCGCGGTGTATCTCGTCGGCTGCGCGCTGGCGCTCGGCCTGTGGGCGCTGGTGCGCTACGTGCCGGACAAGCCGGCGGCGCTCTTGCTGCTCGGCGTCACCCCGTTCATGGCGCGGCTGATGCCGGCCGGCCTCAAGCCCGATCCGGACAGCGTCTGGCAGGGCGCGATCTACGGCACGATCTGCATGGGGCTGATGCTGATGACCGGCGTGTCGGGGCCGCTGCTCGACGCGTTCTTTCTCGGCGCGCGGTTCGACCGCCGCTCGATCGTCGCCACCAAGGCGACGTGTCAGGTCGCGAGCCACCTCACCAAGCTGATCTATTTCGGCGGCATCATCGACCAGGCCGCGGGCCTCGATCCGGTGCTCGCGCTCGTCGCCGTCGGCGCGTCGATGCTCGGCACGAGCCTGGCGCGGCGGCTGCTGGAGGCGATGAGCGAGCAGCAGTTCCGCATCTGGGCCAACCGCATCATCACGGCGGTGGCGAGCTACTACATCCTCTATGGCGGCTGGCTGCTGCTGGCCGCGCAGAGCTCGGCGGCGGCAGAGTGAGGCGAGCATGGCCGGATCGGCAGACCCCCTGGTGCTGGACTTCGTCGAATGGGTCGCGCGCGCGCCGCGCAGCCATGCCGAAGTGGTGGCGACCTGGCGGACGAGCTGCCCGCGCCTGACGGTGTGGGAGGATGCCGCCGATCTGGGCTATGTCACGCGCGAGGCGATCACGGGCGCCGGCCTCTTCATCATCGTCACCGATGCCGGCGCGCGGCTGCTGCGCGACAACGGCCGCGTCGTGCGCTAGAACGGTCCGGACTTGGAGGAAGGACCGGGAATGGCCGTGAAACTGTATGAACTCGTCGGGACCGATGCGAGCCGACCGTTCAGTCCCTATTGCTGGCGCACGCGGATGGCGCTGGCGCACAAGGGGCTGAGCGCTGATACGATTCCGTGGCGCTTCACCGAGAAGAGCGCGATCGCGCCGCATGGATCGGAGAAGGTGCCGGTCATGCTCGACGGCGACCGCGCGGTCGCCGATTCCTGGGCGATCGCCAACTACCTCGAGGACACCTATCCGGACCGGCCCTCGCTGTTCGGCGGCGCCGGCGGCCGCGCGATGGCGCGCTTCCTCAATGCCTGGGGCGATATCGCCATCGTCGGCGGCATCTTTCCGCTGATCATCGCCGACATCCCGAAGAACCTTGCCGCCGAGGATGCCGACTATTTCCGCAAGTCGCGCGAGGCGCGGTTCGGCAAGAGCCTCGAAGAGGTCATGGCCTCGCGCGACCAGGCGGTCATCGGCTTCCGCAGATCGCTGGAGCCGCTGCGCCAGACCCTGAAGACGCAGGCCTTCATCGGCGGCGATGCGCCTGACTATGCCGACTACATCGTATTCGGCGGCTTCCAATGGGCGCGCGTGGTGAGCCCGTTCCGGCTGCTCGAGGAGAGCGACAGCGTCCATGCCTGGCGCGAGCGGCTGCTCGATGCATTCGATGGGCTGGCGCGCAAGTCGCCGGGCCATCCGGTCTAGCAACGCGGCGGCCGGCGCTCGCGCCAGGCCGCCAGCCCATCGGTGAGATCGCGGCTGCCGACCAGGCTCGCGAACTGTTCGCTCTCGACCTGTAGCCCTTCGCCGATCGCCATGTTGAGCCCGCGCGTCGCGGCGGTGATGATGCCGGCGACGGTGTCCGGCCCGTGGCGGATGATGCGCTGGGCCAGCGCGCGCGCCGCCGGCAAGAGCTCGTCATGCGGCACGACGGCGTTGACGAGGCCGATCTCCAGCGCGCGCGGCGCCGGGAAAGAATCGCCGGTCAGCAGCAGTTCGAGTCCGCGCTTGCGGCCGACCAGCCGCGGCAGCCGCTGCGTGCCGCCGAAGGTCGGCGGCATGCCGAGCCTGATCTCGGGCTTGGCGAAGCTGGCGCGCTCGCTCGCGACCGCAAGATGCACGGCCTCGGTGATCTCGCAGCCGCCGCCGAAGGCGAGCCCGTTGACGGCGGCGATGACCGGCTTGCGGAACGCCTCCAGCCGCGCCGTCATCGCCTGGCCGCGCCGAACGAAGTCGCGCAGCGCGGCAGCGCGCCCCTGGCGGACGCTTGCGGTGAATTCGTCGATGTCGGCGCCGGCCGAGAAGGCGCGTTGTCCCGCACCGGTGAGGACCACGGCCCTGACGCCGGCATCGGTCTCGATGCGGTCGAGCGCGGCCATCAATCGATCGATCAGCGCGTAGCTGAGCGCGTTCAGCCGCTGCGGCCGGTTCAGCGTGATCACGGCGATGCGGTCGGAGATGTCGAGCAGGATGAGGTCGGTCATGGTGTCTCGCAGGCTGGCGGTTGGAGCAGGTGAAGACTAGGCGCCGCGGCAGCCGAGGTATATTCACTGGTCAGTATACATTGACCGAGCGCCGCCATGCCCCGTTCCTCCGATCCCACGCCCGCCCGCATCATCGCCGCCGCGAGCAGGCTGTTCTATGCCGAGGGCATCCGCGCCGTCAGCGTCGACGCGGTGGCGGAGAAGGCCGGGGTCACCAAGAAGACGCTGTACTATCATTTCCGCAGCAAGGACGATCTGGTCGCGGCCTATCTCGCCGCGCGCGACCAGCCGAACCTGACGCTGTTCAAGCGCTGGTTCGACGAGACCGAGGGCGGGCTGCCCGACAAGATCGCCGGGATATTCAACCAGCTCGCGCGCGCCGCGCGACATCCGAAATGGCGCGGCTGCGGCTTCCTGCGCACCACCGCGGAGCTCGCCAATCTGCCCGGCCATCCCGCGATCAGGATCGGCGCCGCCCACAAGAAGAAGTTCGAGGCCTGGCTCCAGGCGGTCTTCGAAGAGCAGGGAATTGCCGAAGCCGGCGGGCTCGCGCGGCAGATGCTGCTGCTGCTCGACGGCGCATTCGCGGTCGTGCTGCTGCATCGGGACGCCAGCTACATGGAAACCGCGGGCGCGGCGGCGCGGACGCTGGTCGCGGCGGCGCTGCCAAAGGGGAGGCGATATGCTTCCCGCAGGACCGTCAGCCGGCGCAGCCGCGTCCCCTGACCTGCTCGCCGCGAACGATCGTTGCGACCATCCGGCTCGCCATGCCGTCGAAATCGGATGGCTTGATGTAGCCGGCGGCGTAGGCTTCCTGGGTGAGCCGTTCGATCCTTCGATCCTCGGCGGTGGTCCATACGCCCGCGATATAGGCGGCGCCGGCCGGACCATAGGTCTCGGGATAGCGCTCGTTCTGGTTCTGCCGGTGATAGTAGTAGTGGTTGAGGCCGCTGATGAAGCTGTCGCGCTTGGCGCCGCAGCGGTCGCTCCAGGCGAGGTCGAGCGACTTCAGCGCGTCTTCGCGCTGCGAACGCCGGGCGTCCTCGGTGTATTTCTCGTGGTCCTGAAACTCCGCGCCGGTGACCGGCGGAAACGCCGCCGCGGTCGGCGCTTCGGTCAGGAACAGGCGTCCGCCAACCTGCCAGACGACGATGGCCGCAATGATGAAGATCAGCCGGTTCATGGCAGCGCTCGTTTGCTATCGCCGGTCCCGTTGCGCCTGCCGCGTCCGGCACACCGCCGACTCGTCGGACCAGAAGGCGGGTCCGGCGAATTGCGGGACCTCCTCGCGCACGTCGGCCGGAAAGTCCGCCTTGGTGATCCCCCTCTCCTCGAAGGCTTCGAACAACGCCTCCTTCACGCGCTGATCGAGCGGCGTGCCGACGCTGTCGGCCGCCTCCTGGAGCGATTTGTCGGTGCAGATCTTTGCGCCCCAGAACTGCCGCTTGCAATCCAGCTTGGCAACATAGGCGCGGGTGTAGGCCGTCAGTGCGTCCACCAGGTTCTGCTTCATGGTCTGGTCGCACGGCGACAGCTTGTAGGCCGTGGCGGCCTGCAACGCGTCCATGCGCAACGCGTCGAGCTTGGGATTCTTGTCGCTCTGCGAGGTGTGCTGCGCGAGCCACGCCTTGCGGTCGAACTCCTTTGCCTCCGGGCCGCCGAAGGTCATGTCGACCGTGGGGGATAGGGGAGCCACGACAGCCACGCCCCCCGGCGCCGGCGCAGCAAGGTTCGAGACCGTTTCAATCGAAGCTGTCCGCATCATGCCCCGCCACGGTCCATCCGGAAGCGGAAATCCCCTGACCGCCCAACTCATACCTGCGAACGCAGCCAAAAATGCCGCACCCGCGGCGCCAATGAATCGCAACATGAAATAGGCCCATCCGCCAACGCCTGCACGGTAGTGCGTGCGGGTTAATGCATCCGATAGGACCGCCGGCGGCGCGCAACGACGTGAACCGATCGTGACCGTGTTCGGCCGCGTTTGAAGAAAATGGCTCATGAGAAGGCTGCACGGCGATTCACAGCCTGCCGAGATGACGTCACGTCCTGAGGGGCAACACCGAACGGCGCGCGAGCAGCGCGATGGCGGCATCGAGATCCGGCAGCACGGCCGCCGCATTCGCCCGCGAATGATCGTTCGGCGGCACGATGTCCGGCACCATCAAGGTGATCGCGCCGGCGGCGTGCGCCGAGGCGACGCCGGGATTGGAATCCTCGATCGCGACGCAGGCCGGCGCGTGCGTCCGCAGCCGTTCCGCGGCAAGCAGATAGAGGTCCGGATGCGGTTTGGCGCGGGCCACGTCGTCGCGCGTCAGGACCGCATCGAAGCGGTGATCGATGCGGGCGAGGCGGAGATGCTCCGCGGCCGTGCGGCGCGAGGACGAGGTGACGACGGCCTTGGGCAGGCCGACCGCGTCGATCGCATCGAGCAGCGCGATGACGCCGGGCTTCAGCGGCATGCCCGCCTGCAGGATCTCGACGGTCTTGGTCGCGAACAGGCGGTTGACTTCGGCCAGCGGAAAATCGTCGCCGAAATGGTCGCGCAGGGTCTGCTCGTTGTCGGGTCCGGGAATGCCGATCATCGCATGGCAGAGCTCGACGACGCCGTCGTTGTAGCCGAGCGCATTCAGCGCCGCGATCGCAGCTTCGAGATAGACCTTCTCGGTGTCGAGCAGCGTGCCATCCATGTCGAGCAGGACGGCTTCGACGTGCCAGCGCGTCACGAGCCCGGCTCCGGTTTGCCGGCCAGTCTCTTGAGGCAGCTGGCGCACAGGCAGTCCTTGAAATTGCTTTGTCCGGTCTTGGGCAGCGGCAGGCGCACGGTCTCGTCGAAGCACCAGCAGGAGCCGCCCGGATCGCAGCTGAACGCCGTGCCGCACGACTCGCAGATGAGTTGCCGCGCGGTCATGTCCGCTAAACGATTTGTCACCTTCGGAACCACGTCCGACCAGCCCTTTTCATGTCCGGTTCATCTGCAGGGGCAAGTATAGTGCGTGACAATCTGCCGCGCCATCGCAGTCTGCGGTCGCGGCAACACAGCGTTTCGGGAGCTCCCGCGATGACGGGCTCGAGGATGTGGCATGGCGCGTGATGCTCGAGCGGCTCTTGTCGCATTGAATCGCTTCGGCTTCGGCGCGCGTGGCGGTGCCTCGGGCGATCTCGTCAATGCGGCGTCGGACCCGCGCGGCTTCGTCAAGGCCGAGCTCGGCCGTCCCGATGGAGCGCTGCTGGAGGCGCCGGGTCTGCAGCCGACGGCAGCACTCGCCGCTGCCGTCTTCACCTATCAGGACGAGGTCAAGCGGGCCCGCGAGGCCGCGAAGCCGGAGGCTGCGCCGCAGGATCCGTCCAGCCCCACGCGCGGCCTGTCGACGAACGGCGCGGACAAAGCCATGGCCGCAACGCCCTCGGCGGCCCCAGCGGCCGGTGCCGACCCCGCACCCGCGATGCAGGGAGCGCCGGCAAAGCCCGCGCAAGCCCAGCAGCCGCCCAACGTCGTCCAGAAGACGTTCCGTGCCGAAGCGCTGGCGCGGCTGCAGCGCGCGGTGCTCGCCGACTGCGGCTTCACCGAGCGGCTGGTGGCGTTCTGGTCGAATCATTTCTGCATCTCCGCCGGCAAGGGCGAGTTGGCGCGGATGTGGGCCGGCGCGTTCGAGCGCGAGGCGATCCGGCCGCACGTGCTCGGGCGCTTCGTCGACATGCTGAAGGCGGTCGAGCAGCATCCGGCGATGCTGTTCTTTCTCGACAACCAGGAATCGCTCGGACCGGACTCGCGTGCCGGCCAGAACCGCAAGCGCGGCCTCAACGAGAATCTCGCGCGCGAGATCATGGAGCTGCACACGCTGGGTGTCGGCGGCGGCTACAGCCAGGAGGACGTGACCTCGCTGGCGCGCATCATCACCGGCTGGAGCTTCGCCGGCCGCAACGCCCGCAACGCGGCGCCCGGCAGCTTCGTGTTCAATGCCAATGCGCATCAGCCGGGGCCGCAGACGTTGCTCAGCAAGGTCTATGCGGATGATGGCCTCGCCCAGGGCGAAGCTGCGCTCGCGGACATCGCACGGCATCCGTCGACCGCGAAGTTCATCGCCGCCAAGCTCGCACGTCATTTCATTGCCGACGATCCGCCGCCCGCGCTCGTCGCGCGACTCGAAGCCGTGTTCAGGAGGAGCGATGGCGACCTCAAGGCGCTGACCTTGGCGCTGGTGGACTCCGACGATGCCTGGTCGGCGCCGCTCACCAAGATCCGCTCGCCCTATGAGTTCCTGGTCGCCGGCGGCCGGCTGCTGGCGCGCGTGCCGGAGGATCCCGGCTTCTATCTCACTTCCCTGAACACGCTGGGCCAGCCGTTGTGGACGCCCGCGGGACCAAACGGATTCGCTGATACCAATGCGGTGTGGGCCGCGCCGGAAGGCATGAAGCTGCGGCTGGACATCTCGTCGCAGCTCGGCGGCCGACTCGGCAACAATCTCGATCCGCGCGAGCTGCTCGAGCTCGTCGCCGGCGATGCTGCGTCGACCGAGACACGCCGCACCATCGAGCGCGCGGAGTCGCGCCAGCAGGCGCTGGCGCTGCTGTTGATGTCGCCGGAATTCCAGAGGAGATGACGATGGACCGGATCGCGACCTCGCTGTTGACCTCGCGACGCCACTTGCTGCTGGCAGGCGCGTCCTTCGCCGCGTGGGGCTATTTGCCGAAATTCGCCCGCGCCGCCGACCAGCGCGATCCGCGCCTGATCGTCGTAATCCTGCGCGGCGCGCTCGATGGCCTCGCCACCGTCGCGCCGGTCGGCGATCCCGACTACGCCGGACTGCATGGCGCGATCGCGCTGACGACGGCGGGACCAACTCCGGCGCTGCCGCTCGACTCGTTCTTTGCGCTGCATCCGTCGATGCCGGAATTCGCGCGCATGTATCGTGACAAGCAGGCTGCCGTGGTTCACGCGGTCGCGACACCATATCGCGAGCGCTCGCATTTCGATGGCCAGGACGTGCTCGAAAGCGGCTTCGCCGGTCCCGGCCGCGTGCAATCGGGCTGGCTGAACCGCGCAGTCGAGGCGCTGCCGCGCGGCCCCCGCGTCACGGGCGCGCTCGCGGTCGGTCCGACGGCACCGCTGGTGCTGCGCGGCGCAGCGCCCACCGTCGGCTGGGCGCCGGTAACCTTGCCGCAGGCCGATGACGACACCGCGACGCGGCTGGTCGACCTCTATGCGCATCGCGATCCCGCATTGGCGGCTGCGCTGTCGCAAGGGCTGAAGCTCGAGAAGGTCGCGTTCGGTGACGACATGAAGCCCAAGCCGGGCGGCAACCAGATCGCGGCGATGCGCCAGGTCGCGCGCGGCGCGGCGAAGCTGATCGCGGCGGATGATGGTCCGCGCATCGCGGCGCTGGCCTTCGACGGCTGGGATACGCATGCCAATGAAGGCGGCGCAATCGGCCGGCTGGCGCAGCTCCTGTCGGGCCTCGACGGCGCGCTCGCCGAGTTCGAGAGCGGTCTTGGCCCGCGCTGGCGGGATACGGTCGTGGTGGTCGCAACCGAGTTCGGGCGCACGGCGAAGATCAACGGCACCCAGGGGACCGATCATGGCACCGGGACGATTGCGCTGCTCGCCGGCGGCGCGGTGAAGGGCGGGCGGGTGATCGCCGACTGGCCGACGCTGAAGATGGCGAGCCTCTACCAGGGACGCGATCTTGCGCCGACGACGGATCTGCGCGCGGTGTTCAAGGGCGTACTCGCCGATCATCTCGGCATCGGCGAGCACGCGCTCGGCGGCGCGGTGTTTCCGGACAGCGCGGCCGTGAAGCCGATCAAGGGGCTCGTGGCCTAGGGCTCGCTTGCGCCCTGTCCTGATCGGGGCTCTGAAGCATTCCACATCGCGGCATCAGCGGCCACCGCCGCTGGCGCATTGCACCGCGAAGTCTGCTACTCCTCGACCTGCGGCATTCACCCCTCAGGAGATCAGCATGTTCATCGCCATGAATCGTTTTCGCGTCGCCAAGGGCTCGGAGGCCGCCTTCGAGCAGGTCTGGCTGTCGCGCGACAGCCATCTCGACAAGGTACCGGGCTTCGTCGAGTTTCACTTGTTGAAGGGACCGGAAGCGGAGGACCATACGCTGTATGCCTCGCACACGATCTGGGCGTCGAAAGCTGCGTTCGAGGACTGGACCAGGTCCGAAGCCTTCCGCGCCGCGCACCACCGGGCCGGCGACACCAAGGTGCACTATCTCGGCCCGCCGCAGTTCGAGGGGTTCGAGGTCCGCCAAACGGTGGGCAGCAAGACGTAGGACAAGGACAGAGTCCACCATTCAGACGAGATCCGTCTCCGCGGCCCGTCTTGGCTGAGCACGGCCGAGCGGACGCTTGATTTGCGCTGAACGACACGGCGGCCGACAGGACCCGGACGGTCGCCGGTCGTGCGCCCTCGGAAGCTGCTCGCGCCGGGCCTCGCCGGGCAAGCCGTACCGCCGAACCTGCTGACATCAACAAGGACGACGCCCCAGTGAAGCTCCGGCTGAGTCGCGGAGATGCGACGGTGTGCCGACGCTGACCAGTCGTCGCCGTCGGCAGACGCGCATGCGACCTCAGGCGCTCTCGGGAACTGGAGCCTCACGAGGCTGTTATCGCGTGTCTGAAACAGGAAGCCGAATGTCCGGCAGGGCGGGCAGCGCCAGCCAGCGCCCTCGGTCGTTCTGTTCTAGCGAAGGCCCGGATGGTTGCTCGGATCGAGGACGAACCTTCCGGCATATGACCACCGGCGCCGGCGACATCGTCAGAAGCTTCCCTCCGTTGCAACGCGCCACCTTCGTCGACGTTGACAGCCTGACCGCTTGAGCGACGCGCGCCGCCCTTCCTCGTTCGGAGAGAGATTCGATGATCATCAGACAGCCGCTCAAGGTCCGCACCCCAGAGGAAGTTCTCGGGCTGATCAGCGCGCTGGCCGTCGCCATTTTTGCGGTCATCATCATCGCGCTGCTGTATTTCGGTCGCGATATCCTGGTCCCCGTGGCCCTGGCCATCCTGCTCAGCTTCGTATTGGCGCCATTGGTCGCGCAACTGCAGCGGCTTCGTGCCCCGCGCGGACTGGCCGTCGTCAGCGTGGTCGTTCTCGCATTCGTCGTGATCTTTACACTGGGCAGCCTGCTCGCCACCCAGCTCACCCAGCTTGCCAGTGAGCTGCCGAACTATCAATCGACGATGAGCAACAAGATCCAGTCGTTCCGCGACACCAAAGCCGGCAGAGGGACGCTCGAGCGTGCATCGGACATGCTCAAGGATCTGGGCAAGGAACTCGACAAACCGAATGAGCCGGAAGCGGCTCGGCCGCCGAGCGGACTGCGAACGAATTCCTCAGTCCCTGTGACCCCGATCCCGGTGGAGGTCCGGCAGCCCGATCCCGGAGCGCTAGACAGTCTCCGCACGCTGATTTCGCCGCTCATTCATCCGCTGGCGACGACCGGCATCATCATCATCTTCGTGATCTTCATATTGCTTCAACGCGAGGACCTGCGGAATCGGCTCATTCGCCTTGCGGGCTCATCCGACCTGCAGCGCACCACGGCGGCGCTCGATGATGCGGCTTACAGGCTCAGCCGGCTGTTCCTCACCCAGCTCGCCCTGAACGGCGGATTCGGCGTCGTGATCGGCGTCGGCTTGTGGTTCATCGGCATCCCCAGCGCCCTCCTTTGGGGGATCCTCGCCGCAGCGCTTCGGTTCGTGCCCTATATCGGCGCCGTCATCGCCGCGGCGTTTCCGCTTGCTCTGGCGGCAGCGGTCGACCCTGGCTGGTCGATGCTGATTTGGACCTTGGCCCTGTTTCTCGTGGTCGAGCCGTTGCTCGGCCACGTCATCGAACCGATGGTCTATGGGCGCAGCACGGGCCTGTCCCCCGTGGCGGTGGTCGTTTCAGCCGCGTTCTGGACCGCGCTGTGGGGCCCAATCGGGTTGGTGCTCGCGACGCCGCTGACGGTCTGCCTGGTCGTCATCGGACGACATGTGGAGCGCCTGGAGTTCCTCGACGTCATGTTCGGTGATCGTCCAGCGCTGTCTCCTCCCGAGATCTTCTACCAGCGCATGCTTGCGAACGATCCGACGGAAGCGGCCGAGAAGGCAGAGGAGTTCTTGAAGGAGCGCTCGTTGATTGCCTATTGCGACGAGGTCGCGGTGAAGGGACTGCAATTGGCCCAAGCCGACGCCGACCGAGGGGCGCTCGCCTATGATCGCCTTGCAACGATCCGTGACGCCGTCGCCGAGTTGACCGCCGATCTTTCCGATCAAAATGATGGTCCGCTGGCGAAACGCGAGACCACCAGCGATCCGGAAGCTGCATCGGCCGTCGACAGCTCGGCCAGCAGTGGGGCAATCGACACGATACCCATCCTCAGCAAGGACAATCTCGCCGAAGGATGGCGGAGCGAGCAGCCGGTCCTGTGCGTGGCCGGGCGAACCCCGATCGACGAAGCGGCGGCGGTGATTCTCGCGCAACTGTCGTCGGTGCACGGGTTGGGCGCGAAGGTCTCAGGAGCGGAGGCGCTCTCGACGGCGAACGTCATCAAGCTCGAGCCCGCAGGTGTTGCGATTGCCTGCCTGATCTATATCGGCAATTCCGGCGTTGCACATATGCGCTACTCCGTTCGTCGCTTGAAGCGACGACTCCCCAAGGCAAGAGTGATGTTGGTCTGCTGCGCGGCCGACGTCGATCAGGAGGCCGCGAAGGTGCTGCAGGAAGCCACCAAGGCCGATCTGGTCGCGGCGAGCATGGGTGAGGCTGTCAGAATGTGCGTCGAAGTCGCGCAGGCGAAGGCTTCTCAGCAGGTCCCATTGAAGCAGCAGAACACGACGACCAACGTAGCGTGAGACGCGCCACGTCCAACGACCAAGGCCAGACAAAAAAATGCGGCCCCGGTCAGAGACGGCGACTGACGGGGACCGCTGAAACGCGTGACCGGTGACGGGGGATGATCAGGCGCTCGATGGAGCGTAGGCCTGCCCCGTGACGGCGGCGTGACACCGCCCGTTCACAGCGCCTTGCGGTAGACGATGAAGCCCGAGCGCTCGGCGATCTTGTCGTAGAGCGCCTGTGCCGTGGTGTTGGTCTCGTGCGTCTGCCAATAGACCCGCGGCGCACCGGCCTGACGCGCTTCGCGGTAGACCGCCTCGATCAGCGCCCGTCCGACGCCCTTGCCGCGGGCGGCCTCGCTCGTGAACAGGTCGTTGAGATAGCAGAGCGGCCCGATCGTGGTGGTGGCGCGATGAAACAGGTAGTGCGCCAGGCCGATCAACTCGCCACCGCTCTCGGCGACCAGGGCATGGACCGGCTCGTCGGCATCGAAGAAGCGCGACCATGTCATCGCGGTCACCTCGGCCGGCAGCGCCGTCGGCCCCGAACGGCCGTAGAAGGCATTGTAGCCGTCCCAGAGCGGCAGCCAGTGATCATGGTCGTCGCGCGCGATGGCGCGCACAGTGAGTGCTTCGTGCATGAAGGCTTCGCCGTCCGTTTGAATCTCGACGGACCTTCGATACGCGCAGCCGCGTTGGCGATCAATCCGGGACGGGCTGCACCGGTTCGGCGGCGGGCGGCCGTACCAGCTCGACATAGACGGACCGATCTTCCTCGGTCAGCGGCGAGAGCGAGAGCTCGCCCCGCCGCTCGATCAGGATCAGCAGTGACGCCGCCAGCAGGATCGCGAGTGCCAGGGTCACGGCAACGATTACGACCGTTGATTTCATCGCCATTTTGTGCGCGAGACAATCATCGCCTGTTGTCGCGAAAACCGCGAAGGGTTGTCAAAATGGCTTCCTGTTAAGCGGGCATCGACAAGACGGCGCGGATCGACACCACCGCGATGGTGACGCTGACACCCAACGAGAGCGTGCTGGCCGCGATCGTTGCGACCACGGCGGTGGTCAGGCTGGGCGAAAGGGTGAGCGTTGCGTGGTCGTGAAAGCCGCTGACGGGCGTACGGAGCCCTCTACGGTGGTTCGACTCCTGCGGCGACGCATGGCCGCGGACCCAACTGAACCTCGGAACGGAAGCAAGACGCCACCCGGACATGAAGTCGAAATCCCTTACCCATACATCCGCGAGCGAATCACTCGCAGAGGTAAATTCTAAGGTCGCGCTGGGCAGGATTGCGGCGGCAAATCGGAAAAAAAGGCAGGAACATGGCGCTGGCGGTGTTTGTTCCCGCCGAAGCGTGTATTTTCCCCGCTGTTCTACGGACGGTCCGTAGTCTTACGGTGAATGCCTCACCCGTAGTCGGCGGCGATGCCGGCCGAATCGATCAGCGCCGGCTGCCAATCCATCGCGACGAAACCGGGTGTCTGTTCGACGCGGCGCAGCCAGTTGCGGATCTTCGGGAAGGTCGACAGGTCGAAGTCGCAGCGATCGGCGACGTGGGTGTAGCCGTAGAGCGCGATGTCGGCGACCGTCAGCTGCTTCGCGGCAAAGTAGTCGTTGCTCTTGAGATGATTCTCCATCACCTGGAGCGCGGCGTAGCCGCGCTCCATCCAGTCCTCGAGCGCATGTGTCTGCAGGTCGCGCCCGCCCTTGACCAGCAGCAGCCAGAAATAGGCGGCGCCGATGTTCGGCTCCAGCGCATGCTGCTCGAAGAACATCCACTGCAGCGCTTCGGCGCGCTCGATGCGCTGCTCCGGCACCAGCGGCGTGCCGCCGGCGACATACCAGAGGATCGCGTTCGATTCGGCGATGAAGCGGTCCTCGCCGACCTCCAGCAGCGGCACCTGGCCGCTGGGATTCTTGGCGAGAAAATCCGGCGTGCGGCTCTCGCCGCGCAGGATGTCGATCTCGATCGCCTGATAGGGCGCGTTCAGAAGCGCGAGCGCAAGGCGGACCTTGTAGCTGTTGCCTGACCGCTGCATCGAATAGAGCTTGTACATCCGGCCGATTTCGAGTTCGAGGAATCAAAGGTTGGACGCATCGCACATCCAGACGCCAGATCGTCCCGCAATGCGGCCAGACAATGATGCCGATGGGCGCAGGCTGCAAGAGCCGGCGGATGGAAAAAGTCGAAATGCGCTACTGCACTGCACTCTCGAATAACAACTTTCCAATAGATTCAAACAATCGAGATCACGCCTGCGCGATGCGCGCGTGTCCACCGATCTCGACGGCGCGATCGGTGAGTGCGCGGCGCAGGGTCAGCGCGAACAGGGCCATCAGAACGATGAGGCCCAGCGGTATCGTCGTCAGCCCGGCGACGCTGCGCGAGAGCAGCGGCACGATCCAGGCGGCCGCGAGCACGCTGAGCTCGTAGTCGCGAAAGCCGTTCGCGAGGCCGTGCCGGACGAAGAAGATGATCGCGACCGCGACGACGACGAGGTCGTAGTCGAGCACATAGGGCGTCGCCAGCAGGCTCGCGCTCGCCAGTGCCGAAGCCTTGAGATCGAACGCGGCCTCGCTCTGCCACAGCCATGCAAGTCCGGCCGCGAGCGACAGCGCCAGCAGGCTCTGCAGCGCATAGGCGGACCTGATATCGGCGCCCCAATGACGCGCGGCCGAGAACACCGACTGGATCTTCTCCCAGCCGGTGCCGCCTTGCTCGAGCACGACGCTCTGTGTGAAGGTCATCGACTGGAAGAAGGCGTGCCAGACGTCGCTGCCGAGCGCGGCGAAGCTGATCGCGACCAGCGCGGCCACCGTGGCGGCTGCCGCAGCAATCGTCGGCCAGCGCGTGCCTGCGAGCAGCGCCACGGGAATGAGCACGCCGAATTGCGGCTTGTAGGCGAGCAGGCCGATCAGGACGCCGGCCGCCCACGGCCGGCCGCGCTCCATCAGCAACAGCGCGCCGCCGAGCAGCGCCGCGGTGAAGAACGCGTTCTGGCCGTGACCAATGTTGACGAACACGGCGGGAAAGGCGGTCGCGACCAGCAGGGTCTCGGAACGCGGCAGGATTGCGCGCATGACCGCGAGGTATGCGAGCAGGCTCGACACGACCCAGAGCGCGAGCCCTCCGGCATAGGGCAGCAGGGCGGTGATGGCGGCGATCGCGAAGAAGAAGGGCGGGTAGTGCCAGCCGAAGAACGGCACGTCGCGGCCGTCGAACACGGCCTTTTCCGTCGCATGCTGCAGCGGCGGATTATAGGCATCGGCCGCCTTGCCCTGAAGGGTCAGCACGCCTGCCGCATAGACGTTGGAGAAGTCGGTGCCGATCGGCTTGCCGTTGCGGTCGACCAGGCCATCGGACAGCGCGATCCAGCCGGCGATTGCCGCGATCGTGACCGCGAGCAGAATCCAGCTGTAGGACTTGATCCGCGTGGCCGTCAGCCAGTCGCCGGATCGCAGGGCGTACCCGATAGTGGTCATTTCGGCCTGAGACTCTGGACAATCGTCGGTCCACGCTAGCGGGGCGGCTTTAACGTTCTCTAAAGTCTTGGGAGCCATGTGCCCAAGCTTCTTGCGATGCAGCGCTGGGGGCCCTACAAATGGGCGTTTCCCTGACATGACTGGTCGTGGCCCCGAGGGGGTGATCCACGACGCCTGCATAGGAGCTGATGATGTCCTTTCTCGCCGCTGCGCTCGACCGTGTGAAGCCGTCCGCGACCATCGCGGTCACGGATAAAGCGCGCGTCCTCAAAGCGGCGGGCCGCAATGTCATCGGCCTCGGCGCTGGCGAGCCTGATTTCGACACGCCCGACAACATCAAGCAGGCCGCGATCAAGGCGATCCAGGACGGCAAGACCAAGTACACCGCGGTCGACGGCATCCCCGAGCTGAAGGAAGCCATCATCGGCAAGTTCCAGCGCGAGAACGGCCTCACCTATAAGCCGAACCAGGTGATCGTCGGTGTCGGCGGCAAGCAGGTGCTGTACAATGCGCTGATGGCGACCATCAATCCCGGCGACCAGGTGATCATCCCGGCGCCGTACTGGGTCAGCTATCCCGAGATGGTCGCGCTCGCCGGCGGCGAGCCGGTGCCGGTGGTCTGCACCGCCGCCCACGGCTTCAAGCTGCAGCCGGAGGCGCTGGAGAAGGCGATCACGCCGAAGACCAAGTGGCTGATCCTGTGCTCGCCGTCGAACCCGACCGGCGCGGCCTACACCAAGGCCGAGCTGAAGGCGCTCACCGAGGTGCTGGTCAAGCATCCGCATGTCTGGATCATGACCGACGACATGTACGAGCACCTCGTCTATGACGACTTCGTGTTCACCACGCCGGCGCAGGTCGAGCCCTCG
This sequence comes from Bradyrhizobium sp. HKCCYLRH3059, assembly GCF_051168035.1. Classification (NCBI taxonomy): domain Bacteria; kingdom Pseudomonadati; phylum Pseudomonadota; class Alphaproteobacteria; order Hyphomicrobiales; family Nitrobacteraceae; genus Bradyrhizobium; species Bradyrhizobium sp. HKCCYLRH3059. The sequence continues at coordinate 105,977 of NZ_JBNPUF010000003.1, forward strand.
CTGTTCGACCGCACGCTGACCGTGAACGGCGTCTCCAAGGCCTATTGCATGACCGGCTGGCGCATCGGCTATGCCGGCGGTCCGGCGCACCTGATCAAGGCGATGGCGACGATCCAGTCGCAGTCGACCTCGAACCCGTGCTCGATCGCGCAATGGGCGGCGGTGGAGGCCCTGAACGGTCCGCAGGACTTCATCCCGGCCAACAACAAGGTGTTCAAGGAGCGCCGCGACCTCGTGGTGTCGATGCTGAACCAGGCGAATGGCATCGAATGCCCGCGGCCGGAAGGCGCGTTCTACGTCTATCCGTCCTGCGCCGGGACGATCGGCAAGACCGCGCCGTCGGGCAAGGTGATCGACAATGACGAGGCCTTCGTCACCGAGCTGCTGGAGACGGAGGGCGTCGCCGTGGTGCAGGGCTCGGCCTTCGGCCTCGGCCCGGCCTTCCGCATCTCCTACGCGACCAAGACCTCCGACCTCGAGGACGCCTGCAAGCGAATCCAGCGCTTCTGCGGCAATCTGAGGTAATCGGGCAACATCCTTCTCGAAACACCAGAAGCCAATTTCCAGGCCGAAAGGCGCCATGTTTTGAACATGGCGCCTTTCTTTTGTCGGCCGACAAGTCTGGTGGCGTAGGGTTGGAGTTCGATGCGGCTGCTTCTGCTGTCGATCGCGTTGATGGTGATGATCGTGCCGCTCGCGCAGGCCCATCAGGGGCGGCCGATGCGCGCCGGCGTGCTCGAATGCGAGGGACGAAAGACCTCCGGCAGGCTCGTGATGTCCCAGTCCCGCCTGCGCTGCGTGTTTCGCAGTCAGGGCCGCCAGCCGGAGCGCTATGTCGCCAAGGTCCGGCGTTACGGCCTCGATCTCGGCCTGACGGATGTGACCAGGATGGCGTGGGCGGTCAGCGCACCGGTCAACGATTTCGGCCGCAGCGAGCTGCGCGGGCGCTATGGCGGATTGTCCGCCAACGCGGCCGCTCTGGTCGGCTTCGGCGGCAGCTTCCTGGTGCGCGACACCGATCGCGCCGCGGCGCTGCAGCCGATCAGCCTGCAGGGGCAGACCGGCTTGAACCTCGCTGCCGGAATCACCGAGGTCGAGCTGGTGCCGCTGCTGCCGATCCACCCGAGCCCGAGCCGTTCATCGTCCTACTTCTCGCGCTTCTATCGCTGAGACCCTCGATCGGAGAGACTCGGACACGTCCAGGCGAACGCGTCGCAGTCGCTGCCTGCGTCGGCGCGCCGGCTCGTGCCGACGGCGCGGCGAATCTGGTGCGACTGTAAGGCTTGTGGCATAGATGTGGCGCCCTGTGATCGTGCGTCCGATCGACGGGTCTGCATCACACGTTCATTTCAGCCGGAGTTCTATTCATGCGCTCGACCATCCTCGCCGGGCTCGCCGCTGCGATCGTCCTCTGCACCGGCGCTGCCCAGGCGCAAGATCGCGTGCGGGTCGGTGTCCTCGAATGCCGCGGCGGCGCCAGTGTCGGCTTCATCGTCGGCTCGGTGACCCATCTCGGCTGCGTGCTGCGCGCCGACGGCCTGCCCGAGGACCGCTACGTCGCGACCATCCGCAAGGTCGGCCTCGATCTCGGCATCACCCAGGAATCGCTGCTGGCCTGGGTGGTCTATGCACCGGTCGCGCGGCTCGGGCCGGGCGATCTCTCCGGCGACTATGCCGGCGCCCAGGGCTCGGCCGCGGTCGGTGTCGGTGTCGGCGGCAACGTGCTGGTCGGCGGCTCCGCCAACTCGATCGCGCTGCAGCCGCTCAGCGTCCAGGGCCAGGTCGGCCTCAGCGTCTCGGCGGGGCTGCAAAGCCTCGAATTGCGCCCGGGGCGGTGATCTTCCCTTTGCCTTGAACAGCGCTCTTCCCGCCATCGTGCGGGAAGACGGCGCGATCCCCCGCACTGCAGCAACGTTTTTCGCAGGCCGCCTGCTTGCCAAAGCGGCAGCCGAGGCAGAGCATTCGGCTTTGCCGACCCAATCAAGGGCCGAGCTCCACAACGAGGAGGCGGCGAATGGGACAAGACCTGAGAAGTCCCCGAGGTCCACGGTGCATCGCGCTGGTGGGCCCTTTCCAAAGCGGTAAAACCACTCTCTTGGAGGCGATCCTGGCGCGGACCGGCGCGATCCCGCGCGCGGGCAGCGTCGACGCCGGCACCTCCGTCGGCGATGCCAGCCCGGAGGCGCGTCAGCACAAGATGAGCGTCGCCATGACGGCGGCGACCACGACCTTCATGGGCGACAGCTACACCTTCCTCGACTGTCCTGGCTCGATCGAGTTCATCCACGACATGCGCGCCGCGCTGCCGGCGGTCGATGCCGCCATCGTGGTCTGCGAGGCGGACGAGAAGAAGCTGCCGCAATTGCAGATCATCCTGCGCGAGCTCGAGGAGCTGCGCATTCCGCGCTTCCTGTTTCTCAACAAGATCGACCGCGCCAATGCGCGGATCAGGGAGACGCTTGCCACATTGCAGCCGGCCTCGCGCGTGCCCCTGGTGCTGCGCCAGATCCCGATCTGGAACGGCGAATTGATCGAAGGGTTCGTCGACCTCGCGCTGGAGCGCGCCTTCATCTATCGCGAGCATAAGGCCTCCGAGGTGATCGCGCTCGAAGGCGGCGATCTCGACCGCGAGAAGGAGGCGCGCTTCTCGATGCTGGAGAAGCTCGCCGATCACGACGATTCGCTGATGGAGCAGCTGCTGGAGGACATCCCGCCGCCGCGCGACGCCGTGTTCGACGATCTGGCGCGCGAATTGCGCGAGGGATTGATCTGCCCGGTGCTGCTCGGATCGGCGTTGCGCGAGAACGGCGTGCTGCGGCTGATGAAGGCGCTGCGCCACGAGGCGCCCGGAATCGCCGAGACCGCGCAGCGGCTCGGCGTGAAGGACACCAAGGAGGCGCTCGGTTATGTCTTCAAGACGCTGCATCTGCAGCATGGCGGCAAGCTGTCATTGACGAGGGTGCTGTCCGGCCATCTCGACGACGGCGCGACGCTGCATGCCGCCTCGGGCGAGGCGGCGCGCGTGTCCGGCATCCTGGCTGCCACCGGCGCCTATGACAGCAAGCGCGCGGGCGCCCAGGCCGGGGACACGGTGGCGCTCGGCAAGCTCGATGCGGTCAAGACCGGCGATACGGTTGCGACCGGCAAGACGGCACCACCGCCGCTGGCAAAGGTGGAGGCGTGCCCGCCGGTGCTGGCGCTCTCGATCGCCGCCGTCGACCGCAAGGATGACGTCAAGCTCGGCCAGGCCTTGCAGCGGCTCCACGAGGAGGATCCGTCGCTGACCATGGTGCAGAACCCGCGCACCCACGACACGGTGCTGTGGGGGCAGGGCGAGATGCATCTGCGCGTCGCGCTGGAGCGGCTGCGCGACCGCTTCGGCGTCAACGTCAAATCGCACCAGCCCGCGATCGGCTATCAGGAGACCATCCGCAAGCCGATCACGCAGCGCGGCCGCCACAAGAAGCAGTCCGGCGGGCACGGCCAGTTCGGCGACGTGGTGCTCGACATCAGGCCGCTGCCGCGCGGCGAAGGCTTCCGCTTTGCCGAGAAGGTGGTCGGCGGCGCGGTGCCGCGCAACTACATCCCGGCGGTGGAGGAGGGCGTCGTCGACGCAATGGCCCGCGGCCCCCTGGGCTTTCCGGTGATCGACGTCGAGGTGACGCTCACCGACGGCTCCTATCACAGCGTGGATTCGTCCGACCTCGCGTTCCGCACCGCGGCGCGGGTCGGCGTCGGCGAGGGGCTGCCGCAATGCCAGCCGGTGCTGCTGGAGCCGATTCACACCGTCGAGATCGTCTGCCCGACGGAGGCGACCGCCAGGATCAATGCGATCCTCTCGGCGCGGCGCGGCCAGATCCTGTCCTTCGATACCCGTGACGGCTGGCCGGGCTGGGACTGCGTCCGGGCGATGATGCCGGAGGCGGAGATCGGCGAGTTGATCGTCGAATTGCGTTCGGCGACGGCCGGCGCCGGCAGCTTCACCCGCCAATTCGACCACATGGCCGAGGTGACCGGCCGCGCCGCCGACCACATCATCGCCTCCCATCGCGACGCCGCCTGAGCTGAACGCTCCGCGCCGAGCAGCGCCGGCCCGTCATCCTCTCTCGGGATGGCGGGCCGGATCGCGTCGGGACCTTTGCTCGGGCGCGCAGGGAACAAACGGCGAGGGCCGGGTTCCAGCTTGCGTCCGGGATCAGTTTGTGATGTATTTTACATCATTGTCTTTGTCTCAGACATCATTTATGGTGTCTGCCACGTGAGGCCAGCGTGATCACGTCGTTCCAGATGCGGGCAGCGCGAGCGCTGCTCGGGATAGATCAGAGAACCTTGGCCGAGCTGGCCGGCGTGTCGCTGCCGACGATCCAGCGGATGGAAGCCTCCACGGGCAACGTCCGCGGCGTGGTGGACTCGCTGACCAAGGTCGTCGATGCGCTCAATCGCGCGGGCGTGGATCTGATCGGTGAGCATTCCCGCAGCGAGAACGGCGGGCGTGGTGTTCGCCTGAAGGACCCGGGGCCGCCCCGCCGCATGGGCCGTCAAACTGACATCGCGCGCGATGACGCAAGCTAGGCTCATCGCGCGGGCACGGGGCCCCTGGGCGCTTCGTGTGGGACGCATCGTCGGCTGCGCCGCGGCCCGATGAGGCGACGGGAGCGTGATGGGCATGAGCATCGCAAACGAACACCGTTCGCACGGGCGGGTCGGACATCATGAGCCGACCTTCGCCGAGCTTTATTCCCCCAAACTCCTGACGGTCTTGCGCGAGGGCTACGGCCTCAGCGACTTTCGCGCCGACGCGCTGGCGGGCCTGACGGTGGCGATCGTGGCGCTGCCGCTGTCGATGGCGATCGCGATCGCCTCCGGTGTCTCGCCGGGGCGTGGTCTCTACACCGCCGTGATCGGCGGCTTCCTGGTCTCGCTGCTCGGCGGCAGCCGCTTTCAGATCGGCGGTCCCGCGGGTGCCTTCATCGTGCTGGTCGCTGCGACGGTCGATCGCCAGGGTCTCGATGGCCTGCTGATCGCGACGATGATGTCCGGCGTGATGCTGGTGATCGCCGGATATCTGCGGCTCGGCACCTACATCAAGTTCATTCCCTATCCGGTCACAGTCGGCTTCACCGCGGGCATCGCCGTCATCATCTTTGCCAGCCAGCTGAAGGATCTGTTCGGTATCACGCTTGCGGGCAAGGAGCCGGGCGAGCTGCTTCCGAAGCTCACGGCGCTCGCGCATGGCGCGCCGACCGCGAGCATGTCTGCGGTCGTGACGGCCGCGCTGTCGATCGCGATCATCATCGGCCTCAAGCATCTGCGGCCGACCTGGCCCGGCATCCTGATCGCGGTGGTGGTCGCGGCCATCATCACCTTCGCGCTGCAGCTTCCGGTCGAGACCATTGGGACGAAATTCGGCGGTATCCCGCGCGAGCTGCCGGCGCCGGCGTTGCCGGCGTTTTCGCTCGCCAAGATCCAGGCGGTGTTTCCCGATGCGATCGCCTTCGCACTGCTCGGAGCCATCGAATCGCTGCTGTCGGCCGTCGTCGCCGACGGCATGACCGGCCGTCGCCATCGCTCCAACTGCGAGCTGGTGGCGCAGGGCTTTGCCAATATCGGCTCGGCCTTGTTCGGCGGCATCTGCGTCACCGGCACCATCGCGCGCACCGCCACCAATGTTCGCGCCGGCGCCCGCGGACCGGTGTCGGGCATGCTGCATTCGCTGTTTCTTTTGGTGTTCATGCTGATCGCGGCGCCGCTGGCGAGCTACATCCCGCTGTCGGCGCTCGCCGCGGTGCTCGTCGTTGTCGCCTGGAACATGGCCGAGAAGCACGAGTTCGCCACCCTGATCCGATCGTCCTGGGGCGATGCCACGGTGCTGCTCGCAACCTTCGGGCTGACGGTCTTCCGCGATCTCACCGAGGGCATCCTGGTCGGCTTCGCGCTCGGCGCCGTGCTGTTCATCAACCGGATGGCGCAGATGACCGGCGTCGAGGACGGGTCGCCTCTGGTCGCAAAGGACCGCGCCGACTTCGAGGATGAGGCGCGGGTGCCGTACAATCCGAAGCTCAGCGCCGACAAGGACGTGCTGGTCTATCGCATCACCGGTGCGTTCTTCTTCGGCGCCGCCTCGACCGTCGGCACCGTGCTCGACTCGATCGCCGACCGCCGCAAGGCCTTCGTGGTCGATTTCGCAGCGGTGCCGTTCCTGGATTCGACGGCCGCCAACGCCATGAGCCGCGTTGCCGCCAAAGCCAAGCGCCAGGGCATCCGCCTGTTCATCACCGGGGCGTCGCCGACCGTGCGTCGGGCGCTGCTGACCCATGGCGTGCGGCCGCCGCTGGTGCGCTACCGCGAGACCATCGAGCGCGCGGTGGCCGACATCAAGGGCAAGGAGACGGCACCGGCGGACGTCGCCGATGGGCTCGCCGCGAGCTGACACGCGACCTCAACGCCGCGTCGCCGTTTGGGCCATGGCGCCTGGGGGCGACTGCCGAGCCCCAGCATTGACTCCAGCCGGAGCTTGTCCGATGTCACGGCCATGACCCTTGCCGCCAAACCCCGCGCTGCGTGCCTGATCGGCTGGCCTGCCGCGCATTCGCGCTCGCCCTTGATCCATCATCATTGGCTGCACGAGCTCGGCATTGCCGGCGGCTACACCATCGAGGCGGTGCCGCCGGAAGAGCTGGCGGACTTCGTCATGCATCTCGACCGTCGCGGCTTCGTCGGCGCCAACGTCACGATCCCGCACAAGGAGCGCGTGCTGGAGCTGAGCGAGCCGGACGCGCGTGCCCGCGCCGTCGGCGCGGCCAACACGCTCTGGTACGAGGACCGCATCCTGCGGGCCACCAACACCGACGTCGAAGGCTTCATCGGCAATCTGGACGCCGCTGCCCCAGGCTGGGACCGCACCGACGAGGCGCTGGTGCTCGGCTCCGGCGGCTCGGCGCGGGCCGTCGTGTTCGGCCTGCTCGAGCGCGGCATCGGCCGCGTCCACATCATCAACCGCACCGCGGCGCGCGCACAAGCCCTGGCTGATCAGTTCGGCAGCCATGTCGTTGCCGAAGGCTGGGACCGCGTCGGCGCGCTGCTGCCGCGCGCGGGCCTGTTCGTGAACACCACCTCGCTCGGCATGCACGGTCAGCCGCCGCTCGAGCTCGACGTCGAGCTGTTGCCGCAGCAGGCCGTCGTCGCCGACATCGTCTACGTGCCGCTGGAGACGCAGTTGCTCGCGGCGGCGCGGGCGAGGGGGCTGCGCACTGCCGATGGACTCGGCATGCTGCTGCACCAGGCCGTGCGTGGCTTCGAATTGTGGTTCGGCCGCCGTCCGCAGGTCACGCCCGAGTTGCGCGCGCTGGTCGAGGCCGATCTCACAAGGGCTTGAGCGCGGAATAAGCGCAGATGGTCGGCGTCTCATTGATCGAGCGTCCGCGTAGCCCCGCATTGGACGCGGATGATCTTCTCTCGCCCTCGGAGCCATGCATGTCCGCTCGTCTCATCCTGATCCGTTCCGTCGCTTCACTCGCCATGGTTGCGGCTGCATCCGCGCTCGCCATCGCCCAGCAGGCGCCGGTGCCGACGCGCGTGCGCGGCGCCATCGAAAGCGTCGACGCCAATACGATGACGGTGAAAGCCCGCAGCGGCGAGATCTTCAAGCTGCGCATGGCCGGCGATCTGCGCGTCTCGGGTGTCGTCAAGGCGCAGCTCTCCGACATCAAGCTGGGCTCGTTCATCGGCGCCACCACGGTGCCCGGCCCGGACGGCGCGCCGAAGGCGGTCGAGATCCACATTTTTCCCGAGGACATGCGCGGAACGGGTGAAGGCTCGCGGTCGTGGGACCTGAAGCCGAACTCGAGCATGACCAACGCCACCGTATCCGAAAGCTCGGTCTCGACCGACGGTCACTCGCTGCTCGTCAAGTACAAGGGGGGCGAAAAGCGCGTCGACATTACGCCGGACACGCCGATCGTCACCTTCGTGCCCGGCGACGAGTCCGAGCTGAAAGCCGGCGCCAAGGTGATCGCCACCGTCAAGCAATTGCCTGACGGTTCGCTCGAGACCAGCCGCGTCAGCGTCGGCCGCGATGGGCTGACGCCGCCGATGTGACCTGCCTTTCTCTGTGTGCTCAACTGCGTCTCCGTTGCCGGTGTCGTCCCTGCGAACGCAGGGACCCATACCCCCAGGGAGGAGTTTAGGGCGCAGTGGCAATTGGGCTTTTGCCCAACACGACGGCCGCGGAGTATGGGTCCCGGATCAGCGCCGCGCCGCGCTGACGCGCGTCACGGCTTGTCCGGGACGACAGCTTTTGCATGGTGGAAGTCGGGGGCGCGTAAGCTGATTAGTCCGAGCACCTTGCTCGCCGATTCTCGAGCTAATCCGCCAGCACCTTCCGGTCGATCTCGGCCACCGTGTTGACGCCGCACAGGCCCATCGTCGTCAAGAGCTCGTTGCGGATGATGTCGATGGCCTTGGCGACTCCGGCCTGGCCGCCGGCGCCGAGGCCGTAGGCATAGGCGCGGCCGAGCATGCAGGATTTGGCACCGAGCGCGAGCGCACGCATCACGTCCTGGCCGGAGCGGATGCCGCCATCGAACATGATCTCGATCTTGTCGCCGACCGCTTCCGCGATGCCGGGCAGGACGTGGATCGAGGACGGCGCGCCGTCGAGCTGGCGGCCGCCATGGTTGGAGACGACCATCGCCTGCGCGCCGGTCTCGACCGCGAGCTTGGCGTCCTCGATGTCGTGGATGCCTTTGATGATCAGCTTGCCCGGCCAGATCGAGCGGATCCAGTCGACGTCCTTCCAGTTCAGCGAGGTGTCGAACTGCGCGGCGGTCCAGGCCGAGAGCTTGGTGAGATCCTCGGTGTTCTTCACGTGGCCGGCGATGTTGCCGAAGGTGCGGCGCTTGCCCTGCAGCACGCCCTGCACCCAGGCCGGCTTGGTGGCGAAGTCGAACAGCTTCGACAGCGTCCATTCCGGCGGCACGCTCATGCCGTTCTTGATGTCCTGGTGGCGCTGGCCGATCACCTGCAGGTCGACGGTCAGGCATAGTGCGCTGCACTTCGCAGCGATCGCGCGCTCGACCAGGGCCTTGATGAAGCCGCGGTCCTTCATGACGTAGAGCTGGAACCAGAACGGCTTCTCGACGCTGCCCGCGATGTCCTCGATCGAGCAGATCGACATCGTGCTCTGCGTGAACGGGATGCCGGCGGCCTGCGCCGCGCGGCAGGCGTGAATCTCGCCGTCGCCGTGCTGCATGCCCAGGAGGCCGACCGGCGCCAGGATCAGCGGCATCGACGAGGGCTCGCCGAGGATCGTCGTCGACAGATCGCGCTTGGAGACGTCGACCAGGATGCGCTGGCGGAACTTGATCTTCTGCAGATCCTCGCGATTGGCGCGCAGCGTCTCCTCGGCATAGGAGCCACGATCGGCGTAGTCGAAGAAGGCTTTGGGCACGCGGCGCTTGTGCAGCAGGCGCAGGTCTTCAATGCAGGTGACGTGTTTCATCGCGGTCTTCGGCTCCCCACCGGCGTCTCGTTTCTTAGGGCTGGGGCAGTCATCTAGCATCTTTGCGGCGGCTGCCAAATCCAACTTGGGAACCGCCACGGCGTCTGGGCAAAGCAGGGCGAACTGCGAGCGTCCCGCAACAACATGACCCAGGGCTGCCGGAGCGAGCACCTTCCTGCTGCGGCGGGGCTCCGACGGGTGAGCCCTCCAGAGCCGTCAGGTCGAATGAAAAATTAGTCTTAACAACGGCTTACAGAGGTCATGGCGGTTTCGTGGTAATGATTCATCACATTTTTTGAAGCCATCTTAGCCTTAAGGCGACTATAACCCGCGGGCTGACCGGCAGGGCGGGTCCTGTGATTCGCGCTCGCCGGTAACGAAATCCAGAAGCCGTTGCTGGGGGTCATATGAGCCGTAACTATTTCGGGACCGATGGGATTCGTGGCCGCGCCAACGGCCTGATCACGCCGGAACTCGCGCTCAAGGTCGGGCAGGCCGCAGGTCTTCTGTTCCAGCGCGGCGAGCATCGCCACCGGGTGGTGATCGGCAAGGATACACGCCTTTCCGGGTACATGATCGAATACGCCATGGTGGCCGGCTTCACCTCGGTCGGCATGGACGTGCTGCTGGTCGGCCCGATGCCGACGCCCGCGGTCGCCATGCTCACCAAGTCGATGCGCGCCGATCTCGGCGTCATGATCTCGGCCTCACACAATCTGTTCGAGGACAACGGCATCAAGCTGTTCGGGCCGCAGGGTTTCAAGCTGTCCGACGATGTCGAGAGGCAGATCGAGCAACTGCTCGATGAATCGCTCGACAAGAAGCTGGCGCAGAGCGCGAGCCTCGGCCGCGCCCGCCGCATCGACGGCGTGCACGATCGCTACATCGAATTCGCCAAGCGCACCCTGCCGCGCGATCTCTCGCTCGACGGTCTTCGCGTCGTGGTCGATTGCGCCAACGGCGCGGCCTACAAGGTCGTGCCCGAGGCGCTGTGGGAGCTCGGCGCCGATGTGATCTCGATCGGCGTGGAGCCGGACGGCTTCAACATCAACAAGGAATGCGGCTCGACCTCGCCGGAGGCACTGTGCCGGAAGGTACGGGAAATGCGCGCCGACATCGGCATCGCGCTCGACGGCGACGCGGATCGCGTGATCCTGGTCGACGAGCGCGGCCACATCGTCGATGGCGATCAGCTGCTCGCGGTCATCGCGCAGAGCTGGAAGGAAGACGGCCGCTTGGCGCGCGCCGGTATCGTCGCGACGGTGATGTCCAATCTCGGCCTCGAGCGCTTCCTGCAGGGGCTGGGGCTCGAGCTGGTGCGTACGCCGGTCGGCGACCGCTATGTGCTCGAGCGCATGCTGGCCGACGGCTACAATCTCGGCGGTGAGCAGTCGGGCCATATCATTCTCTCGGATTACGCGACGACGGGCGACGGCTTCGTCGCGGCGCTGCAGGTGCTGGCGACGGTGCAGAGGCTGCGCCGTCCGGTCTCCGAGGTCTGCCATCGCTTCGACCCGCTGCCGCAGATTCTCAAGAACGTCCGCTATCGCAGCGGCAAGCCGCTCGACGCGGACGAGGTGAAGTCGGCGATCGACACCGGACAGAAGCGCCTCAACGGCCATGGCCGACTGCTCGTACGCTCCTCCGGAACCGAGCCGGTGATCCGCGTGATGGGCGAGGGTGACGACCGCGATCTGGTCGAAGAGGTCGTCGACGAGATCGTCGCTGCCGTCGGCAACGCTGCGGCTGCTGCTTGATCGCGGACGGGAATATATCAATCTCTGCGGCCTGCCATCGACGTCGGATGGCAGGCCTTTTTGTTGGTCCCTTCTCTGCTCGCAAGCTGATGGGAGCGGATGTGCCTGAGCGAGCAGGGCGCGTCGGACTGCCGGACGCGATCGCCTGCGCGCCAGCGCCTTGGCTGCGACCGATTGAGATGGGACTCAACTAATTAGTTGTTCTTCATCCTGCGGTCAAAATTGTCGCTAACGAATTGTTAGGAGGGGTTGCTTGGCCGTTAACGACTCCGCGCGCTCATGAAAAATCAACCTTAATTATTAGGGTTAAGCGCTGCTTAAGCATTTGGCGTGATAGTGTGGCATCAGCGTGATGTGGAAGCAATTCTCCGATTGCTTCACCGGCCAAAGGGACGAAAAAATGCGTAGCGTTAAGTTTCTGATCGCCGCCGGAGCGGCCACTCTGTTTTCCACTTCGGTCTTCGCTGCCGACATGCCCATCATGCCCCCTCCGGTCTACGCGCCGCCGCCGGCGGCCGATTTCGGTGGCTGGTATCTGCGCGGCGACATCGGTTTCAGCAATCAGAAGGTCAAGGACGTCCATTACTCGCGCGAATCCGCCTATACGCCGATGACGTCGTTCAACCAGACCTCGGCGTTCGATACCGCGGGCATCTATGGCGTCGGCGTCGGCTATCGCTTCAACAGCTGGTTCCGCGCCGACGTCACCGGCCAGTATCGCGGCAATGCGAACTTCAAGGCCACCGACCGCTTCAATGCAACGGCGGGCGGCGTGCCCTACAGCGGCATCGACAATTACAGCGGCAGCAAGTCCGAATGGCTGGTGCTCGCCAACGCCTATGTCGATCTCGGCACCTGGTGGTGCGTGACGCCGTTCATCGGCGCGGGTGTCGGCGGTGCGCGGGTGACGATTTCGAATTTCACCGACACGGGCATCAACAACCTGCCGTTCACGACCACGAGCTTCGCGACGGCGCCGACCTCCTCGAAATGGAATTTCGCATGGGCGGCCCATGCCGGTCTGGCTTACAACGTCAATCCGAACCTGGTGCTGGAGCTGGCCTACAGCTACGTCGATCTCGGTCACGGGCAGACCGGTGTACTATCCGACTACGTCGGCAACACCACCGGCAACGTCTTCAAGTTCAAGGACATCACCTCGCACGACCTGAAGCTCGGCGTGCGCTGGAATTTCGACAATCCTCCGCCGCCGCCGATGCCGGCGCTGATCCGCAAGGGCTGAATCGAGCGCTCGCCCTCACTGTAAATCGAACGAACGGCGCGGGCCTCCCGCGCCGTTTCGCGTTTCTGATCGGGCGAAGCGCGCGCTTTCGCTGAAAGAATTTCCGTGCAGAGCGCTGCGACAACGAATGATTAAGGTTAACGCGCGATGATCGGAACAGAGAGTCAAGTGCTGATTGGAGCGTTGCGATGCGTAGCCTGGTGGTGGCGGTTTCGGTGTGCGGCATGGTCTCCGCGGCCCAGGCCGCGGACTTGTCCGACCTTCCGATCCTGCGCGGTGGCCTGACCGAGGGCCTGAACAATTCGCGGGTCAACTGGGACGGTTACTATGTGGGCGTCCAGGGCGGCTACGGCTCGTCCGATGAGAATTTCAACGGCTCGACCAAGAACATGACGGCGGCGGTGTTGGCCAACACGCTGATCGAGAGCCAGATGCAGGTATCGTCCTGGAACCCGAATCTCGGCAAGCAATCCTCGCGCGCATCGGGCTTCGGCGCCTTCGTCGGCTACAACAGTCAGTGGGACGACGTCGTGCTCGGCGTCGAGGCGAGCTATCTGCACGGCAAATACGGCGGCATGGCCTCTTCGAGCCGCACGCTCGTCAGCACGGCCGCACTGACCGACGGCAACTTCCACGCCGTGACGTCGACGCAGTCCTCGCAGATCTCGATCACCGACATGGCGACGATCCGCGGTCGTGCCGGCTATGCGATGGGTTGCTTCCTGCCCTACGCATTTTTCGGCCTTGCACTCGGCAACGCAGATATCGGCCAGTCCGTGACGGTTCAGGACCGGGTCAGCACGACATTTCTCGGCACCTACACGCCGCTTGCGCCGCTCAGCGCCAACAACCTTCAGCACAATCACCTGATCTACGGCTACAGCGCCGGTCTCGGCGTCGACGTCAATCTGGTCGGCGGCCTGTTTGCGCGGGCCGAATACGAATACGTCCGCTTCACCTCGACGGTCGACACCAGCATCAATACGGTGCGCGCGGGCCTCGGCTACAAGTTCTGAGCTGATTGCAAGCCTGTCCTGTATGCCGATGTCCGTCAGCATCCGTCCTGCGCAGCGCGACGACGTCGCTGCCATTGTCGCCATGCTCGCCGACGATCATCTCGGCCGGGCGCGCGAGCGCCTCGAGCAGCCGTTGCCGCAGTCCTACTACGACGCGTTCGAGACGATCGCGCGGGATGGGAACATCACCCTGATCGTTGCCGAGGAGGCGGGCCGGGTGGTCGGCTGCCTGCAACTCTGCATCCTGCCCGGGCTCAGCTCGCAAGGCGCGTCGCGCGCGCTGGTCGAGGATGTTCGGGTCGCCACCGACCGCCGCAGCCGCGGCATCGGCGAGCAGCTGCTGCAATGGGCGATCGCCGAGGCGCGCAAGCAGCGCTGCAATCTGGTCGAGCTGATGACGCATCAAAGCCGCACCGACGCGCAACGCTTCTACGGGCGGCTCGGCTTCGCCAAGAGCCATGTCGGCATGGTGATGCGGTTCTGATCAGCGCGGCAGGCGGTAGGCCGCGACGGCGTTCGGGCCGAACGCCTTGTCGCGGATGTCCGAGCCGAGCTGTGTCAGGCAGCGCTCGAGCGCCTGCTTGATTTCACGGTAGCTGCCGGCGAGCAGGCAGACCGGCCAGTCCGAGCCGAAGATCAGCCTGTCGGCGCCGAAGCAGCGCGCCACATGTGTCACGTAGGGCTGCAGCCGCTCCGCGTCCCAGTCGGTCCAGACGGCTTCCGTGGCGAGCCCCGACACCTTGCACCAGACATTGCCGCAAGCCGCGAGCTCGGCGATGCGATCGGCCCAGTCCTGATCGAAGCCGGTTGCGATCGGCGGCTTGGCGGCGTGGTCCAGCACGAAGCGCGCTCTTGGAAAGGCGCGCACCGTCGCAATCGCCGCTGGTAGCTCTCGCGTGCGCACCAGCAGATCGTACGTCAAGTCGTGCGCGAACACGCTGTCGAGGCCGCGCCTGACGTCGCCGCGAAAGATCCACGCCGGATCGGCCTCGTCATGGACCTGGTGGCGGATGCCGACCAGCCTGTCGCCGCCGGGCAGGCCGCGCAGCCGGTCGATCGTCGACCCTACCGACGGATCGGTCAGGTCGACCCAGCCGACGACCCCGCCGACGAATGGCGTCGCATGGGCGATGCGCAGGAACTCCTCGGTCTCGTCGAGCGACGAGCGGGTCTGCACCAGGATGCTGGCGTCGAGAGCGTTCTCGGCCAGCAGCGGGGCAAGGTCGGCGGGACCGAACGGACGGCGGATCGGCGCCAGCGCGTCGCCGGTCATCCACGGATAGTCGGCGCGACCGGGATCCCAGAAGTGCTGATGCGCGTCGATGACACGGCTCATGGCGCGTCTCCCGGCAGCGGCGCCCGGGCATCGACGAGATTGCTGGCACGCAGGTCGCGCCAGAAGGCGGGCGGGATCGGAGCTTGCGCCATCGCGATGTTGTCGGCCGCCTCCTGCGCATTGCGGGCGCCCTGCAGGCCGACGGTCACGGCGGGATGGGCCAGGCAGAACTGGATCGCGGCAGCCTTGAGCTCGGTGCCGTGCTGTCTGCACAGCGCATCGAGCTGGCGCGCCCGCGCCACCAGCGCGGCATCGGCATCTTCGTAGTTGAACTTCGCCGGCCCGTGAGGGTTGGCGAGAATGCCGCTGTTGTAGATGCCGCCGAGAATGATGGCGATGTTGTTCTCGCGGCAGATCGGAAAGAGCGTCGTCAGCGCGCCCTGGTCGAGCAGCGTGTAACGGCCCGCCAGGAGAAAGCAGTCGACCGGAACGGCCTGCGCAAAGCGCGTCAGCATCTCCGACTGGTTCATGCCGGCGCCGATCGCCTGGATGCTGCCGTCGTCGCGCAGCCGCTGCAGCGCGCGAAAGGCGCCGGCCACAGCCTCGTCATAGTGATCGTCGGGATCATGCACGAGCAGGATGTCGATGCGATCGAGGCCGAGCCGGACCAGGCTCTCCTCGACCGAACGCATTACGCCGTCATAGGAGTAATCGAACCGCGGCCGCAGCGGCGGCGTGCCCTTGTAGTGCGGATCTTCGCCCGAGGCGGTCGGGTCCGGCCGCAGCAGCCGGCCGACCTTGGTCGAGATCACATAGCTGTCGCGCGGCTGCCGGCGCAGAAATGCACCGAGCCTCTGCTCGGCGAGGCCGAAGCCGTAGAGCGGCGCGGTGTCGTAGAAGCGCACGCCGCGCGCCCACGCCGCGGCGATCGTGGCTTCGGCATCGCCGTCGCTGACCGGCTCGAAAAGACCGCCGAGCGGCGCCGTCCCGAGGCCGAGTCGGGTGATGTCGAGCGGGCTCCTCCCGAGACGGACGCGTTCCATTCTTCTATCCTTGTTGTTCGGCGCGTGCAGATCGCGTCATTGTGCACGGATGCGTTCGACGAAACAATGACGTCGCATGGTGCAGTACAACGAAGAGGAGAGGACGATGTCGGCGATCAATCCACTGACGGCCTTCGGTGTCGTGCTGGCGACGGCAGCCACCGACGCGGTCTACGTCATGTTCACGTCGGCGGTCGTTGCCAAGCGACGGTTGTCAGCGGCGACCTGGAGCTCGATCTGGTACATGCTGTCGTCATTCGCCGTGATCAGCTACACGGAGAACTGGATCTACGTCGCATTCGCGGCGGTCGGCTCCTGGATCGGCGCCTACGGCTCGATGACCTTCCTGCATCGTCCGCCGGCTGGTCAGGCACCGGTCGGCGCCGCGCCGGAATGAATTGCATTCGCTTGCATGCCAGCACGACCGCGTGAACGCAGACAGGCGGTGCGCGAAGTTCCTTGACGCGGAACGACCCTTACCGTATTCACGCTGGCGGGACACCTCCCCCCAACGGGAGGCTTACTATCTGGAAGGATAGACGATGACTGCAGCGAAGCCCTCGCAGCGGCCTGCCGTGCCGCACTTCTCCTCCGGCCCCTGCGCCAAGCGCCCCGGATGGACCTCCGAAAATCTCAAAGACGCTCCCCTCGGCCGCTCGCATCGCGCGAAGATTGGCAAGGCGAAGCTCAAGCAGGCCATCGAGCTGACGCGCGACGTCCTCGAAGTGCCCGCCGACTACAAGATCGGCATCGTGCCCGCGTCCGACACCGGCGCGGTTGAGATGGCGCTGTGGTCGCTGCTCGGTGCGCGGCCTGTCACCACGATCGCCTGGGAATCCTTCGGTGAGGGTTGGGTCAGCGACATCGTCAAGGAGCTCAAGCTCAAGGATGTCACCAAGCTGCACGCCGGCTATGGCGAGATCCCGGATCTGTCCAAGGTCGATCCGGCCAGTGACGTCGTCTTCACCTGGAACGGCACCACGTCAGGCGTGCGCGTGCCGAATGCCGACTGGATCAGCGCGAGCCGGGAAGGCCTGACGATCTGCGACGCCACCTCGGCCGCATTCGCGC
This sequence comes from Bradyrhizobium sp. HKCCYLRH3059, assembly GCF_051168035.1. Classification (NCBI taxonomy): domain Bacteria; kingdom Pseudomonadati; phylum Pseudomonadota; class Alphaproteobacteria; order Hyphomicrobiales; family Nitrobacteraceae; genus Bradyrhizobium; species Bradyrhizobium sp. HKCCYLRH3059. The sequence goes on from NZ_JBNPUF010000003.1 coordinate 122,882, forward strand.
AAGCCCTCGATTGGCCGAAGCTCGACGTCGTCACGTTCTCCTGGCAGAAGGCGCTCGGCGGCGAGGCCGCGCATGGCATGCTCATCCTCTCGCCGCGCGCGGTGGCGCGTCTCGAGACCTACAAGCCAGCCTGGCCGCTGCCGAAGATCTTCCGCCTCACCAAGGGCGGCAAGCTCAACGCCGGCATTTTCGAGGGCGAGACCATCAACACGCCCTCGATGCTGTGCGTCGAGGACTATCTGGACGCGCTGAACTGGGGCAAGTCGATCGGCGGCCTCAAGGCGCTGATCGCCCGCGCCGACGCCAACACCAAGGTCCTCGCCGACTGGAAGGCGCGGACGCCGTGGATCGACTTTCTCGTCAAGGATCCCGCCATCCGCTCCAACACCTCGGTGTGCCTCAAGGTCGTCGATCCCGCGATCACATCGCTGTCGGCCGATGCCCAGGCGGAGTTCGCCAAGAAGCTGGTGTCGCTGGTCGAGAAGGAGAACGCCGGCTTCGACTTCGCGCACTATCGTGACGCACCGGCCGGGCTGCGCATCTGGTGCGGCGCGACGGTGGAAGCCAACGACGTCGCGCTGCTGACGCAGTGGATCGACTGGGCGTTCGCCGAAGCGAAGGCCGGGCTGCCGAAGGCGGCGTAGCGCTTCTCGCTTGCCGTCATTGCGAGCGCAGCGAAGCAATCCAGGGCCACGAAGAAAGTCTGGATTGCTTCGTCGCTCCGCTCCTCGCAATGACGAAATTCAAGACGCGTAGGGTGGGCAAAGGCGCGAAGCGCCGTGCCCACCATCAACGTCAACCGACGCGAAAGACGGTGGGCACGCTGCGCTTGGCCCACCCTACGATTCGATTGCTTCCACCCATTCCGGCGCCGATGCGCTGTCCCTCTCTCGCGAGAGGCGTGAAGGAACATCGTCATGTCCAAACCCAAAGTTCTCATTTCCGACGCACTTTCCCCGGCCGCCGTGCAGATCTTCAAGGATCGCGGCATCGAGGTCGACTTCCAGCCCAATCTCGGCAAGGACAAGGACAAGCTCGCCGACATCATCGGCGACTATGACGGCCTTGCGATCCGCTCCGCGACCAAGGCCACGGCCAAGATCATCGAGCGTGCCAAGCGGCTCAAGGTGATCGGCCGCGCCGGCATCGGGGTCGACAATGTCGAAATCCCCGCGGCGACCGCCAAGGGCATCATCGTGATGAATACGCCGTTCGGCAATTCGATCACGACCGCCGAGCACGCGATCACGATGATGCTGTCGCTGGCGCGCGAGATTCCGCAGGCGGACGCCTCGACCCAGGCCGGCAAGTGGGAGAAGAACCGCTTCATGGGCGTCGAGATCACCGGCAAGACGCTGGGCGTGATCGGCTGCGGCAATATCGGCTCGATCGTCTGCGATCGCGCGCAGGGCCTGCGCATGAAGGTGATCGGCTTCGATCCGTTCCTCACCGAGGAGCGCGCCCTCGATCTCGGCGTCGAGAAGGTCGAGCTCGAGGAGCTGCTGAAGCGCGCCGACTTCATCACGTTGCATACGCCGCTCACCGACAAGACCCGCAACATCATCGATGCCGCGGCGATCGCCAAGATGAAGCAGGGCGTGCGCATCATCAATTGCGCGCGCGGCGGCCTGGTCGACGAGCAGGCGCTGCTGGAGGCGCTCAACTCCAAGCATGTCGCGGGCGCGGCCCTCGACGTGTTCGCCGAGGAGCCGGCGACCAGCAATCCGCTGTTCGGTCATGCCAACGTGATCTGCACGCCGCATCTCGGCGCCTCGACCACGGAAGCGCAGGAGAACGTCGCGCTGCAGATCGCCGAGCAGATGTCGGACTACCTGCTCACCGGCGCGATCTCGAACGCGATCAACTTCCCGTCGATCACCGCGGAAGAAGCGCCCAAGCTGAAGCCATTCATCGCACTCGCCGAGAAACTCGGCTCGTTCGCGGGCCAGCTCACCGAAAGCAGCATCACCAAGATCCAGATCACCTATGAAGGCCACGTCGCCGAGATGAAGACCCGGGCGCTGACCTCGGCGGTGCTGGCCGGGCTGCTGCGGCCGATGCTGGGCGAGGTCAACGTCGTGTCGGCGCCGGTGATCGCCAAGGAGCGCGGCATGATCGTCGACGAGGTGCTGCGCGCCGGCGAGAGCGACTATGAGAGCCTGATCACGGTCGCGGTCACCACCGAGCATCAGGAGCGCGCGGTATCGGGCACGGTCTACGCCGACGGCAAGCCGCGCCTCGTCGACATCAAGGGGATCCGTGTCGACGCCGAGTTCGGCAAGTCGATGATCTACGTCACCAACGAGGATAAGCCGGGCTTCATCGGCAAGTTCGCAAGCCTCCTCGGCGACGCGAAGATCAACATCGCGACCTTCCATCTCGGCCGTGTCGCGCCGGGAAGCGACGCGATCGCGCTGGTCGAGGTCGACGGTGCGGTGCCGGCGGATCTGCTCGCCAAGATCCAGGCATTGCCGCAGGTCAAGCAGGCCAAGGCGCTGGCGTTCTGATGACGCGCTAGCGCGCGCGGTGCTTCTTGGTTGAATCGACTTAGCCGCTGGCTCGGTTCACCTCTCCCGCTTGCGGGAGAGGTCGGCGCGAAGCGCCGGGTGGGGGTTCCCTCCACTCGGGCAGCCTCAAATCGAGGAGACACCCCCACCCCAGCCCTCCCCGCAACTGGGAGAGGGAGCGCACATCCTTCGCGGTTCGCAACCAGACCTCAACTCTTCACGCGCTGGGCCAAATTGGCCGACCGAAAGGGGCAGCACGGCACCGTGGCCGTGCTGCCCTTTTCTGTGCTCGTCTGTGCTCGGCGGATTTTCAACGGCAAGCTTTGCGGTCGCACGATTTGAACCCGCGGACCTCTCGTGGCGTCTAACGCCCCGCAAGGGACCGGCTCATCCGGTTCTCAGGGGCGCTGGGATACGGAGAGATCGATGGCAATGCGAACGACGTGGCTGGTTACGACAACTCTCGTTCTCGGTGCCTCGCTGGCGGCGGCGCCGGGCCATGCGGCAAACCTTGACGCGACGTCCACCGTCGATGCCGTCACCGTGTATCCCGACGGCGCGACCGTGACCCGGGTCATCTCGCTCGACCTTCCCACCGGTGACACGACGGCGATCGCCAAGGACTTCCCGCTCGGACTCGATGCGTCCTCGCTTCGTGTGGAAGGCGAGGCCGGCGCCAAGCTCGTGATCGGCACCGTCGACGCCAAGCCACCGCGTGCGGCGCCGCCCGTCAACCTGCCCGACATCGACAAGCGCATCGAAGCGCTGAAGGACGAGCGCGCCAATCTCGATGGCACGATCGCCGCGGCCCTGGCGCGCAAGAAATTTGCCGAGCGTTTTGCCGAGGCATCGCCGGCCGGGCTCGGCGAAAAGGGCGAGGCGCGTCCGATCACGGAATGGCGTGCCGCGTTCGCCGCCGTTGCCGACGAGGTTGGACAGGCCGACGCGGCGATCCGTGATGCCGAACGCAAGCAGCGCGAGATCGATCGCGAGATCGCGCGCCTGCAGGACAATCTCACGACGAAGCCCCCGAGCAAGCTGGAGGTGCGGATCGAATTGTCGGCTGCGGCAGCGACCAAGGCGACCTTGCGCGTGACCTACGCGGTGCGCAATGCCCGCTGGGTGCCGCTCTACGACGCGCGTCTCGACACGACGGCGAAGGACCGCAAACCGGCTCTCGAACTGGTGCGACGCGCCGAGATCCAGCAGGCCACCGGGGAGGACTGGTCCGAGGTCGCGCTCACGGTTTCGACGGTGCGCACCGGACGCGGCGGCAGCGCGCCCGAGCTCAGGACGATCATCGCGCAATATCCGCCGCCGCCACAGCCAGCGCCGAAGCCGGCGGCCGTCAGCGCGGCACGAGGACTCATGGAGAGCCGGCAGGAGTTTCGCTTTGGCGGAGGGACGACGTTCGGAGATGTCGCGGACAAGGCCGTCGAGCAGCAGACGGTCGCGGAGATCAGCGCCTTTCAGACCGTCTTCCACCTCCCCGGACGCGTCAGCGTCGGTGCCAATGATGGCGCGAAGAGCCTGCGTATTTCCACCGCGACGATCACGCCCGAACTGACGATCCGTTCGGCGCCCGTCATCGATCCCACCGCCTATCTCGAAGCGAGCTTCCCGCAGAGCGAGGAGGCGCCGCTGCTGCCGGGCAAGGTCTCGATCTATCGCGACGGCATGTTCGTCGGCACCAGCAGACTGGCGTCGGCCGGCAAGGACGAGGTCGTTCATGTCGGCTTCGGGGCCGACGACAAGGTCAAAGTCGAGCGCAGTGTCGTCAAACGGAACGAAGGTTCGGCCGGTCTGATCGTGACGACGGCGAAGATCGACGAGCGCGCCTTCAAAACCACGGTCCGCAACGCGCATGATTTCCCGATCAAGGTCGCGATCCAGGATCAACTGCCGGTCAGCGAGAACGAGGAGATCACGGTTGAGATGCTTCCTGCGACCACGCCGCCGGCCTCGACCAACGTCCGCGACCGGCGTGGTGTCGTCGAATGGGTGATCGACGCCAGACCCGGCGAGGCCAAGGATATCGCCTTCGCCTGGCGTGTGCGCTGGCCGAAGGACAAGTCGATCGTGTTGCAGCCGTCGGGCTGATCGCCCGGCGTGGGATCGGCGCCGTTTGATCCATGACAAGCCGCCCGGTCCCGGCCCTGTTATGCGCGAGTGGGACCCCGTTCGATCACGTCCTGTCCGGCCGTGATCGATCTCGACCGAGAGCGCCGACATGGAATCCGACCCGAACACCCGCAAGCAGGCCGTTGCCGTCGGCTACATCTTCCTCGCCGGCGTCGGCATGCTGCTGCTGCAATGGCTTCTGACGACCTACAACACGGTCGAGACGATTCCCTATAGCCAGTTCGAGCAGCTGATCGAGCAGGGCAAGATCTCCGAGGTGTCGGTCAGCCAGGACACCATCCAGGGCAAGTTCAAGGACAAGCAGTCCGACGGCAAGACGTCGTTCATCACCGCGCGCGTCGATCCGCCGCTGGCCGCGAAGCTTGCCGCAAAGGGCGTGACGGTGACTGGCGTGCCCTCGGGCGGGCTGATTCAGGCGCTGCTGTCCTGGGTCGTGCCGGCGCTGATGTTCTATCTCATCTGGGTGTTCCTCGGCCGCAAGGTGATGGATCGCCAGGGATTCGGCGGTCTGATGTCGATCGGCAAGTCGCGCGCCAAGGTCTATGTCGAGACCGACACCAAGGTCACCTTCGCCGATGTCGCCGGTGTCGACGAGGCCAAGTTCGAGCTGCAGGAGGTCGTGCAGTTCCTGAAGGATCCGAAGAGCTATGGCCGGCTCGGCGCACACGTGCCCAAGGGCATCCTGCTGGTTGGCCCGCCCGGCACCGGCAAGACCCTGCTCGCCCGCGCCGTAGCGGGCGAAGCGGGCGTGGCGTTCTTCTCCATCTCCGGCTCCGAGTTCGTGGAGATGTTCGTCGGCGTCGGCGCTGCCCGCGTGCGCGATTTGTTCGAGCAGGCCCGCAAGGCCGCGCCTTGCATCATCTTCATCGATGAGCTCGACGCGCTTGGCCGCAGCCGAAGCGTCGGCGGCCAGTTTGGCGGCTACGACGAGAAGGAGCAGACGCTCAATCAATTGCTGGCGGAGCTCGACGGCTTCGACCCAAGCTCCGGCGTCATCCTGCTCGCCGCGACAAACCGGCCGGAGATCCTCGATCCCGCGCTCATGCGCGCCGGCCGCTTCGATCGTCAGGTGCTGGTCGACCGTCCTGACAGGGGCGGGCGGCTCGCAATCCTCAAGGTGCATGTCCGCAAGATTACGGTCGCCGACAGCGTCGATCTCGACAAGGTCGCGGCACTGACGACCGGCTTCACCGGCGCCGACCTCGCCAACCTGATCAACGAGGCCGCGATCGCGGCGACCCGCCGCAAGGGCCACGAGGTGACGTTCGACGATTTCACGATGGCGATCGAGCGCATCGTCGCCGGCATCGAGAAGAAGAGCCGCGTGCTCAGTCCCGCCGAGCGCCGCCGTGTCGCCTATCACGAGATGGGTCACGCGCTGGTCGCGGCCAATCTCGTCGGCGTTGATCCGGTGCAGAAGGTCTCGATCATTCCGCGCGGCGTCGGCGCGCTCGGCTACACGATGCAGCGCCCGACCGAGGATCGCTTCCTGCTCGCGGTCAGCGAGTTGAAGAACCGCATCGCCGTGCTGATGGGCGGGCGGGCTTCCGAGCAGCTGATCTTCGATGGCGATGTCTCGACCGGCGCCGCCGACGATCTGCAGCGCGCGACCGAGATCGCGATCGAGATGGTCACCAAATACGGGATGGATGCGACCGTCGGGCAGCGCACCTACGCGCCGCGTCCACAGGTGTCGTTCCTGCAGCCACAGGATCAGATCGTGTCGGCGGCGGAGGAGACCGGGCGCGAGATCGACCTCGCCGTACGGGATCTGATTGCAGACGGCGATGCCCGTGCCAGGGCGATTCTCGAAAGCCATCGCCCGGACCTCGAGCGCGGCGTCGCGCTCCTGATTGCCAAGGAGACGCTGACCGCCGATGAGTTCGCGCCGTTGCGGCCGGCCTCCGCTGCGGTCCCGGTCCGGGATGCCGTTGCCCCGAGCTGATCCGGGATTCTACGGAGGGCGTTCGCAACCGAACCCTAACCATCGCCTGATCAGTTAACCAGCGGCTCACCTTGACAGATCGAGGTCGTCGATCGGGGACCGGGCGGAGTTCGTTGCGTGCTGCTGAACAACCTGAAGATTGCCCCCAAGCTCGCCATCGTCGTCGGCGTGGCGATGCTGGGCCTTGCCGCGGCCGGTACGTTTGCCGGCACTCTGATGCAAAAGGAGATGGTCAATGCCCGCATCGAACAGTGCCGGGCGATCGTCGAGACCGCGCGTAACATGGCCCTCGGCCTCGTCAAGGATGTCGAAGCCGGCAAATTGACGAAGGAGGCTGCGCTCGACGAGTTCGTCAATCGCGGGAGAACGATGACCTTCGACAAGGGCACGGGCTATCTGTTCGCCTATACGATGGACGGCAATGTGGTGCTTTCCCAGGATCCGAAGCAGCGCGGCTCGAACGTGATCGATTTCGAGCTCAACGGCCGCAAGCTCGTCGTCGAGCTGCGCGACGGCGTTGCCAAGGATGGCGAAGTCACCTTGCACTACGAATACCTGCGCCCCGGCCAGGAGCAGCCGACCCGCAAGATCTCCTATGCCGTGATGATTCCCGGTTGGAATACGTTCGTGGGCACCGGCGTCTATGTCGACGATCTCGACGCGAAGATGAAGCCGCTGAAATGGCTGATCTGGATGGCCTGCGCAGGCATCGCGGTCGTCGCCGGCGGGATCGCCTGGCTGATCAGCCGCAGCATCAGCGTGCCGCTCGATCGTCTCGGCGTCCGCATGCGCGAGATCGCCGATGGCCGGCTCGAGGGCGAGATTCCCGGTGTCGGCCGCGGCGACGAGATCGGCGGGATGGCCTCCACTGTCCAGATCTTCAAGGACAACGCGCTGCGGATGCGCGAGCTCGAGCAGGCCGAGGCCGCCACCCAGCAGCGTGCGGCCGCCGAGCGGACCGCGGCCATGCAGAATTTGGCCGCCGACTTCGAGCGCAGCGTCAACGGCATCGTCCGCTCGGTGGCGTCGGCGGCTGAGGGCATGCAGCACACCGCGCAATCGATGACCTCGACCGCGAGCGATGCCAGCTCGCGCGCCTCGACCGTCAGCGCCGCCACCCAGAGCGCCAATGACAATGTCGGCACGGTCGCGGCCGCGGCCGAAGAGCTGTCGAGCTCGGTCAATGAGATTTCGCGCCAGGTCGCCCGTTCCAGCGAGATTGCGAGCAAAGCCGTGGGCGACGCGGAGCGCACCAATGCCACCGTTCAGGTGCTGTCGACCGGCGCCGAGAAGATCGGCGAGGTCGTCAAGCTGATCCACTCGATCGCGGCGCAGACCAACCTGCTGGCGCTGAACGCCACCATCGAAGCCGCGCGCGCCGGCGAGTCCGGGAAGGGCTTTGCCGTCGTCGCCTCGGAGGTGAAGGCACTCGCCAACCAGACGGCGAAGGCGACCGAGGAGATTTCGGCGCAGGTCGCGGCGATGCAGACCTCGACCCAGGATGCGGTCACCGCCATCAGCGGCATCACCCAGACCATCGCGCAGATGAGCGAGATCACCAATTCGATCTCGACCTCGATCGCCCAGCAGGGCGACGCGACGCGCGAGATCGCGCGCAACATCCAGTCGGTCGCCGCCGGCTCGAACGAGATCAGCGCGCACATCGGCGGCGTGACCAAGGCGGCGGAAGCGACAGGCATGGCTGCCGCCGAAGTGCTGTCGAGCGCACGTGAGCTCGACAGCCAGTCGAGCCTGCTGCAGCAGGCCGTCGATGGCTTCATGGCGAAGGTGCGCACGGCCTAGTCGCAGCGGTGATGGACCGGGCCTGGCCTTGAAAGCACGGCGTGAGCTTGCAGGCGCTCACGCGACCTTGGTGCGGCCGGTGCGGGAGGCGATGATCACGCCGGCGATGACCAGCGCGTAGCCGATCAGATGAAACGGCTTCAGCTCCTCGCCGAGCAGCAGGATCGCCAGCACCGAGCCGAACAGCGGCACCAGATGTAGAAACGGCGCGGCGCGGTTCGGCCCGATCAGGCCGATGCCGCGATTGAAGAACAGATAGGCGAGCGTCGAGGCGAACACCACGACGTAGCCGAGGGTCAGGAGCGATAGCAGATCGAGCTGCAGCACGAAGCCGGACGCGTATTCCCACGCGGCCAGCGGCAGCAGCAGCAGGGCGCCCAAGGCCGTGCAGCACGAGATCAGCGACAGCTGGTGCACGGCCGGCCGCCGCGTCATGACCGCCGAGTAGATCCCGAACACCAGCAGCGCCCCGGCGAACATCAAGTCACCGCGGTTGAACTGAATGGCGGCCAATGCGCCGAGGTCTCCGCGCAGCAAAATGACCAGCACGCCGGTCAAGGATATCGCGATGCCGGCGAACTGCGCCGCCGTCAGCCTGACCCCGAACAGCACGAGCGACCATAGCGCTACGAACAGGGGGGCCGAGGATTGGATCAGCAGCCCGTTGAGCGCCTGGGTGTACTGCATCGCCCAGTAGGACAGCGCATTGTTGATGGCGAAGCCGGTCAGCGCCAGCACCAGCAGCAGCGGCCAGCTGGCCAGCAAGGTACGCCAGTCGCGTACGAGATGCGTCCGCGCGAACGGCCACAGCATCAGGAAAGTTCCGATCCAGCGGATGCAGGACAGGGTCAGCGGCGGCACGTGCCCGGCGACATAGCGCGCCAGCACGATGTTGCCGGCCCAGAACAGCGAGGCCAGCGTCAGAAGCAGATAGGGCTGGTTGTTGAGCCAGGCCAGCGGCGAGGTCGGATGCGATGCGGTGGGCAAGGAATCGGCTTCTCTTGTTGACCGGAGCTTGTGCCCGAAATGGCGGGCGGGACAAGAGCGCCGGGCGGAAGGCCGCCATGTCGAAATACCAATGGGCCTCCTTTACAAAACGAATATTCGTTTTGTATGCTCGTCGCAGACGGGAACGCCATCGAGCCGACAGCCGCAACCCTGCAACGGCTCGGCAGGAGCTGCACATGCCGAAACTCAAGCCCGAGACGATGGCCGCGCGCCGGGACGAGATCCTGCAGGCCGCCGAGGCCTGCTTTGCCCGGCAGGGATTCCATCAGACCACGATCGCCGATGTCATTGCGCAATCTGGTTTGAGCGCGGGCTGCATCTACGGCCATTTCGCCAGCAAGGAAGAGCTCATTCAGGCGATCGGCGAGCATCGCCATGCCCGTGATGCCGCCCTGTTGGCCACGGCGCGTGAGATTTCTGATCCGTTGGAAGCGTTGCGCGCCATTGCGCGCGCCTCGTTGGCAGACATGCAAAAGGAAGAGGGCCTGCGCCACCGGCGCATCGCGCTGCAGCTCTGGGCCGAGGCGCTGCGGGACGATGATATCCGCGCGCAGGTGACGGACGGTGTGCGCAAGCCGGCCGTCTTGATCACCGAGCTGCTGCAGCGGGGCCAGCGGCTCGGCGTCATCGACCGCTCCGTTCATCCACGCAGCATGGCCCGCACGATCGTCGCGATGTTCCAGGGGTTCGTGCTGCAGCGATTGTGGGGCGAGCCGTTCTCGTCATCCGAAGCGATGGCCGCATTCGAGACGCTGCTGACGGGACTCACGGCGCGGCGATGACCTGAAGCGACTGCCTCTCCAACCGTACCGGGCGGGTCTCGATGACGAGCGTTCCTGATCTCATTGCCGGTCTCGGCACCGGGCTGGTCGGCGGCTTCACTTCGGGGCTGCTCGGCGTCACTCCCGGTGGTGGGCTCGTCGTGTTCGCGGTCATGCTGCTCGGCGCCGAGCAGCACACCGCGCAAGGGCTCTCGCTGGTCGCGCAGATCCCGCCGACCAGCGCGGCCGGCATCAGGCGCTATTGGGATAGCGGCAATCGGGTGACGGCTGCGGTGTTGCTCTGGCTCGGCCTGGGATTCCTGGTCGGCGGCATCGTCGGCGCACTGATCGCGAACTGGACGACGGCGGCGGTCCTGCAATGGGCCTATGTGATCTACCTATTCTTGCTCGATGCTCTGCTGCTGCGCAGGCGACGGGCGAAGGAGTCCGCCGAAGCAACCGGCGCCGCGCCGGATCCACATCGAGCAGCGCTCCTTGCAGTTGGCTGCGCGGCCGGCGTGTCCTCAGGCTTTCTTGGGATCGGCGGCGGGCTCGCCACGGTGGTTGGCTTGAGCGCGGTGCTGGGCATGGCACAGCACCGCGCCCAGATGATCAGCCTGGCGCTGACGCTGGTGCCCACGACGCTTCCATCCGCCTGGATCTACTGGCGGCACGGCGCCATGCCGGCCTGGCCCACGCTCGTCGCGGTGATCGTCGGCCTCGCGGTCGGCACCGATGTCGGCGCGCGTCTCGCGAACCGCGTTCCGCCGGAACGGTTGCGCGTCCTGCTGGTGGGCTTCGTGTCGCTGATGGCCGTCTGCATGACGCTCAAGGCGCTCGGATGAACCGTTCGCCTCATGTCGCCTGCTTGCGCGAGGCCGCGTAGACGCCGCTCAGCACCAGGGCGAAGCCGATCACGTGGAAGATCTGCGGCCGCTCGCCGAGGAAGACGAACGCCATGATCGAGCCGAACACCGGCACCACGTGGAAGAACGGCGCTGCGCGGTTGGCACCGATCAGAAGAACGCCGCGGTTGAAGCACAGATAGGCGATGGTCGAGGGAAAGATCGCGACGTAGAGCAGTGACAGCAGGTTCTGGGTGTCGAGCGCCATCACCGGGCGCGTGTTGAGCTCCCAGATCAACAGCGGAATCAGGCTCGCGGCTCCGCAGCCGAAGGTGAAGGCGACCATCGACAGGCCATGGATCTGCGGTCGCTTGATCGTCAGCACCGAGTAGAAGCCGAACACCGCCATCGCGACCAGGAAGATCAGGTCGCCCTTGTTGAAGCTGATGTCGGCGAGCGCCGCCGGATGGCCGCGCGTGAGGATCAGCAGCACGCCGATCATCGACAGCACGATGCCGATCGCCTGCGCCAAAGTGAGGTGCACGCGCAGCAGCAGCATCGACCAGAGCGCCACGATCAGCGGACCGCCGGATTGCAGCAGCAGCGTGTTGAGCGCCTGGGTGTATTCGAGCGACCAGTACTGCAGCGTGTTGAAGGCGCCGATGCCGGTCACCGACAGCGCGATCATGACGCCGAGCTTGGAGCGGATCGCCGGCCAGTCCTGGCGAAGCTGCTTCCAGGCCAGCGGCAGAATGATCAGGAACGCCAGCGACCAACGCAGGAACGACAGGGTGACAGGCGGAATGTGCCCGGCAGCCAGCCGGCCGACGATCGCGTTGCCGGCCCAGCACAGCGCGGTGATGCTGAGCAGCACATAGGGTTGGTTGGCGATCCAGGCGCGCGCGGGCGCGGCGGACGCGGTGGGATCGGCGGCAGACATGCGGCGGTGTTGGCCCCGGTTCGTGCGCCGCGGCATCCGGCCCGGTCATCCCGGCCGCTGGTCCTCCCCGGCCTCGTCGACAGACACCAATTGCAGCTGCCTATCAAGAGGGCAGATGCATCGCGACTATGCAGCGGCGCTGGTCATGAACCGCGGTGGTGATGCCGCCGGTGAGTTCGCAAGGTCGTGGACTGTACGGCGACCGATTTGAGACCTTCGGCGCAGACCAGATAGGCGATAACGAGAGCCGCGATGGTGGCCAGCACGGCGATCGGCGGCACCACGAAGCCGAACCAGGCGCCGGCCGGGGTGAAGGGCACGACGAGCGCGACGGCGAGCGCGGTCAGTGACGACGCAGTCAGCATCGGATCGGCGCGGTTGCTCCATGGCCGTCCGTTGGTCCGGATGATGAAGATGACGAGGATCTGGGTCGCCATCGATTCGAGGAACCAGGCGGTCCGGAACTCGTCGGGCGTCGCATGGAACAAATAGAGCAGGGCGCCGAAAGTGAGAAAATCGAACAGCGACGACAGCGGGCCCATGATCGCGGCAAAGCGCAGCAGCCGCTTCATGTCCCAGCGCTGCGGCCGCGCGGTGGCCTGCGGACTCACACGATCGAACGGGATGCCGAGTTCGGAGAGATCATAGAGCAGGTTGTTGAGCAGGATCTGCGTCGGCAGCATCGGCAGGAAGGGCAGTATGATCGAAGCGACCGCCATGGACAGCATGTTGCCGAAATTCGAGCTCGCGCCCATTCGCACGTATTTCAGGATGTTGGCGAAGGTGCGCCGCCCTTCCTCCACACCGTCGGCGACAACCTCGAGATCGGAGGCGAGCAGGATGATGTCGGCGGCGGATTGCGCCACGGCGGTGGCGCCGTCGACCGACAGGCCGATGTCGGCCACCTTCAGCGCCGGCGCGTCGTTGATGCCGTCACCCAGGAAGCCGACGACGTGGCCCGAGGCCTGCAGCGCCTTGACGATGCGCGATTTCTGATCGGGGGCGAGCCGGCCAAACGCGTCGGCCGAGCGCACCTGCACCGCGAGCGCGTCATCGCTGAGTTCGGCGATGTCGCTGCCGGACAGCACGCGATCCGCCCTCAGTCCGACCAGCCCGGCCAGTCGCTTGACCACGACCGGATCGTCGCCGGAAAGGATCTTCAGCGCGATGCCGGCGCGCGCAAGCTGTGCGATGGCCGCGGCTGCGGTCGGCTTGGGCGGATCGGCGAACGCGCACAGACCCTCGAAGATCAGTTCCTGCTCGTCATCGGTCTCGATCTCGCGCGGCGCGCCGGTCCAGGGCCGTGACGCGATTGCGACCGTGCGCAGGCCCTCGCGCGCCAGCGCGTGAACGCGCGCGCACATCTCGTTGCGGCCGCCGGCGTCGATCGGCGTAGTCGCGCTGCCCTGCCGTTGCTGCGTGCAGAGCTCGATCACCGCCTCTGGCGCGCCCTTCACGATCAGGATCTGATCTGCCCCGCGGATCGCCAGCACCGAGCCGAGCCGGCGCGAGAAGTCGAAGGTCTGCTGTCCGCCCAGGGTCCATCCTGCTGCCGCACGGTCCGCGCCGGCGATGAGCGCGGTGTCGAGCGAGCCCCGATCGCCGCCGAGCGCGGCAGCGATCGCGCCGAGCTCCGCGGCTCGCGGGTCGTCGCTGCCGTCGGGCGCGATGCTTCGGGCGAGCGTGATCTCTGCTGAGGTCAATGTTCCCGTCTTGTCGGTGCACAGCACCGACATCGCGCCGAGATCATGGATCGCCGCGAGCCGCTTCACGATCACCTTGCGGTTGGCCATGCGAAGCGCGCCGCGCGACAGGGTCACGGTGGTGATCATCGGCAGCAGCTCGGGCGTCAGTCCGACGGCCAGCGCCACCGAGAACAACAGCGAGTCGAGCACATCACGGCCGAACACGACGCGCACCGCGAGCACGATCACGACCAGCGCCAGCGTCAGCCGCGCGATGACGAGGCCGAACTCGTGCAGGTCGCGCTCGAACGGCGTGCGGGCCTGCGCTTCGGCCAGCGCCGAGGCGGCAGCGCCGAACATCGTGTTCGGCCCGGTGTTGACGACGAGCGCGACGGCCTCTCCGGTCTGAGCCACGGAGCCACGAAACAGCGCATTCGACGTGTCATTCTCATCGCTGGGAATACCGGCCTGTTTCGTCACGGGATAGGGCTCTCCCGTCAGCGCCGCCTCGCCGGCAGTGAAGGCCTTGCTTTCGATGATCAGCGCATCGGCAGGAACGATGTCGCCCGCGCGGACGCGCAGGATGTCTCCGGGAACGACGGCGTCGACGTCGATCTCGCGATAGGCGCCGTCCCGCTTGACCTCGGCCTTCAGGGCCACGGAGCGGCGGAGCTCCTCGGCCGCCTTGACGGCATGCCCCTCCTGAACCGTATCGAGTCCGATCGACAGCGTGAGGATGAGGACGATGATGGCGCCGCCGATCACGTCGCCCGTCACCATCGAGATGATGCCGGCCACCAGCAGGATCAGCGATAGCGGCTCGAGCAGGCGGCGGAGCACGGCGCGCATCGGCCCCACGACATGCGATGGGGAGTCGGCATTCCGGCCGTAGCGTTGCAGCCGCTGCTCGGCGTCGGCTCTGCCGAGGCCGTCCAGGTCGCAGCCCAGCGCTGCGCCTGCCTGCGCAGGCGACAGGCGCCAGAACCGGTGTAGGCCGGGGGTCGTATCAGTGCTCACATGCGTCCGTTCATGTTCGTGGATGATTGGTAATGGTCATCATGCCTGATTTGCATGAACGATCGTCCGCCGGTTGACCTAGCGCAACATCCTGCTGTCGCGATCCCCTAGCTTTGTGTGCAATGCGCCGCGGGCTGACGGCCGCACTCAAGGAATGGATGGCGCGTCACTGGGCATCATCCGCATTGACGAGTTTGTGTTGACGACCATGGCCGATCATGCCGCAGCTCTCCCTTCCCCTACGAAAGCCGCCGTTGGTCCGACCGTCCTAGCGGCGGTCTGGGCGCATCGCTGGTTTGCTCTCGCCATCATCGTGCTGCTCGGCCTTGGCGGCTGGCAAAGCGTCCGGGTCATGCTTGGGCCTGCCATCGTGGTCGATCAGGTCCGGCGCGGCAACCTCGTCGAGACCGTCGTTGCCAGCGGTCACGTCGAGACGCCGTTCCGCGTCGAGATCGGCAGCCAGATCACCGGCACCGTCGAGGACGTGCTGGTGCTGGAAGGCCAGCACGTCACCAAGGGCCAGCCGCTGATCTCGCTGGAGTCGCGCGAGCTGAAGGCTGCGGTGGTGCAGGCACAAGGGCAGGTGGCGCAGGCCGAGGCGCGGATGCGCCAGCTCGCCGAGCTGACCTTGCCGTCGGCGAAGGAGGCCTTGCGCCAGGTGCAGGCGACCTTGCTCAATGCTCAGCAGACCTATGACCGGACGTCGCAGCTGACCGGCAACGGCTATGCCACGCGCGCGGCGCTCGACGAGGCCCAGAAGACGCTCGACGTTGCGCTGGCCCAGAAGCGTGCCGCCGAATTCCAGGTCTTCACGGCGAGCCCCGGCGGCAGCGACTACGTCATGGCCGAGACGCAGCTGAACCAGGCGCGCGCCAATCTCGACACGGCGCAGTCGCGTCTCGGCTATGCGACGATCTCGGCGCCGCGCGACGGCGTGCTGATCACGCGCAGTGTCGAGCGCGGCACCGTGGCGCAGCCCGGCAAGACGCTGCTCGTCCTGGCGCCTGCCGGCGATCTCCAGCTCGTCCTGCAGATCGACGAGCGCAATCTCGGCAAGCTGGCGCTCGGCCAGACGGCGCTCGCGTCGGCCGATGCCTACCCCGACAGGCGCTTCCCCGCTGTGGTCAGCTACATCAATCCCGGCATCGATATTTCCCGCGCGTCCGTCCAGGTCAAGCTGATCGTCAAGGACCCGCCCGACTATCTGCGCCAGGACATGACGGTGTCTGTCGACATCGAGGTCGCCTCCCGCAAGGATACGCTGGAGCTGCCGGTGCGCTCGGTTCACGATATCACCTCGGGACAGCCCTGGGTGCTCGGGGTGAAGGACGGCCGCGCCGCCAAGCAGCCGGTGCGCGTCGGCATCCGCGGCAACAGCCATGTCGAGATCGTCGACGGCCTGAACGCCGGTGACATCGCCGTGCCCCAGAGTTCCGGCATCCTGACCGGCCAGCGCTTCCGCCCGGTGCTGCCGTGAACCGCTGGCTGCCCTTCGAGTGGATCGCGGCGGTGCGTTTCCTGCGCGAGGGCCGGCTGCAGACCTTGTTCATCATCGGCGGCATCGCGATCGGCGTCGGCGTCATCGTGTTCATGTCGGCGATGCTCGCCGGCCTCGAGGCCAATTTCATCAAGCGGGTGCTGACCTCGCAGCCGCAGATCCAACTGCTGACGCCGGATCAGGTTGCGCGTCCCCTGCGCAACGACAATGGCGTGATCGAGGATGCCATCGTGCAGCGTCCGAGCCAGCGCGTGATCTCGATCGATCAATGGCCGAAGATCCGCAATCAGATGCTGGCGATGCCGGAGATCTCGGCGGTATCGCCGACCATCTCCGGCTCCGCCCTCGCCATTCGCGGCGACGCCAGCCGCGCCGTGACGCTGTCCGGCATCGAGCCGGAGAGCTACTTCACAATCGTGCGCGTGCCGGACTACATCGTCGCCGGCGAGCCGCGGCTGACCAGCGAGGACATCATCATCGGTACCGAGCTCGCCAGGGATCTCGGCGCGATCGTCGGCGACAAGCTCAATGTTCAGGCCGCATCCGGCGCCAACCGGGTGCTGATCGTGACTGGCCTCGTCGACCTCGGCAGCAAGGGCGCCAATCAGCGCTCCGCCTATGTCGCGCTGCGCACGGCGCAGTCGCTGCTCGGCATGGTCGGCGGCGTCACCACGATCGACATCACCGTACGGGACATCTATGCCGCTGAGGACATTGCGCAGCGCATCCAGGCCGCCAATCGCGTCAAGGCCGACAGTTGGATCAAGACCAACGCGCAGTTCTTCACGGCGGTGCGCGCGCAGGCGACATCCAACACGCTGATCCGCGTCTTCGTCGCGCTCTCGGTCGCGTTCGGCATCGCGGCCGTGCTGATCGTCTCGGTGATCCAGCGCTCCAAGGAGATCGGGATCCTGCGTGCGATGGGCACCTCGCGCGGACAGATCTTGCGCGTGTTCCTGCTGCAGGGCGGGCTGCTCGGCTTCGTCGGCTCGCTGTTCGGCGCGGCCATGGGCGCGGGTGCGCTGATCTATTGGCATGCGGTGCAGCGCCAGGCCGATGGCTCGGAGTTGTTTCCATTGATCCTCGAACGCCGATTGTTTCTCATCACGGCCCTGCTCGCGACGGTGACGGGCCTGCTCGCCGCGACCGCGCCGGCGCTGCGCGCGGCCAAGCTCGATCCGGTGGTGGCGATCCGTGGCTGAGGTCCTGCTGCGACTGGAGAAGGTCTGCAAGGCCTACAATGTCGGGCTGCCGACCGAGACCGAGGTGCTGCACGACATCGACATCGAGGTCGACCGCGGCGAGTTCGTCGCGCTGATCGGTCCGTCCGGCTCCGGCAAGAGCACTCTGCTGAACATCGTCGGTCTCTTGGACCGGCCGACCTCCGGCCGGTTGGCGATCAAGGGCCAGGATACTGCGTCGCTCAGTGATACCGAGCTCACCCATCTGCGCGGCCATACCATCGGATTCATCTTTCAGTCTCATCTCCTGATCTCTGCCTTCACGGCCAAGGAGAACGTGATGATGCCGCTGCTGGTCGATCGCGGCTTCCCGGGCCCCGAGATCGAGGCGCAGGCGTCGAAGCTGCTCGACCAGGTTGGGTTGGCGAAATTCGCCGACCATCTCGCGAGCAACATGTCGGGCGGCCAGCAGCAGCGGGTCGCGGTGGCGCGGGCGCTGGCGATGAACCCCGATCTGGTCCTGGCGGACGAGCCGACCGGCAACCTCGACACCAAGTCTGCCGAGGCGGTCTTTGGCCTGATGCGCGACGTCAATCGGGAGGTCGGCACGAGCTTCCTGCTCGTCACCCACAACCTTGATCTGGCCCGGCGCTGCGATCGCATCATCGAGGTTGTCGACGGCCGCATCCAGAGCTGAGGGCGGGCCGCTTCGATCGTAGATTCGCCGCCGTTCGGGGGCTCAATGGAACTGCCCGGGTCGATGCGCCGCCAGAAGCGCACGGCCGGGTCGCCCGATCCGCAGCCGGGGCGGCTTGAAATTTTGGGGCTTATCAAAGGCTTGGTGGCGCTCTTGTGTGCTCCGAAGGCCCGTTCTCGCTTGCCTAGCCCGGCGGCTTCCTTTATCCGGTGGGTCGCCTCGCAAGCGAGCGGTCCTGGCCGCGATTTGGGCTGGGCGCATGGTTGGCCAGGCTGGCCCCTCATCGGAAGCGATTTCGTCCGAACCGATCGTGCTGTTTTGGATCTTGGCAGAGGAAAGAGCTGCGAATGGCTAACGTCGTCGTCGTCGGCGCCCAATGGGGTGACGAGGGGAAGGGCAAGATCGTCGACTGGCTGTCGGAGCAGGCCGACATCGTCGTTCGCTTCCAGGGCGGCCACAACGCCGGTCATACGCTTGTCATCAACGGCGCGACGTACAAGCTGGCGCTGCTGCCGTCGGGCGTGCTGCGCACCGGCAAGCTGTCGGTGATCGGCAATGGCGTCGTGTTCGATCCGCAGGCCTTCCTGGACGAGGTCGGCAAGCTCCAGTCGCAGGGCGTCGCCATCAGCCCGGACAATCTGCGCGTTGCCGAGAACGTCACGCTGATCCTGCCGCTGCACCGTGAACTCGACGCGCTGCGGGAATCCGCGAGCGCGGCGACCGCGATCGGCACCACCCGCCGCGGCATCGGCCCGGCCTATGAGGACAAGGTCGGCCGGCGCGCGATCCGGCTGATGGACCTCGCCGATCTCGATACGCTGCCGCACAAGATCGACCGCCTGCTCGCGCACCATAATGCGCTCCGCCGCGGCCTCGGCCTCGAACCGATCGACGGCCAGCAGATCCTGCGCGAGCTGACCGCCTTCGCGCCGAAGCTGCTGCCCTATGCGGAGACGGTCTGGCGGCTGCTCGACATCAAGCGCCGCGAAGGCAAGCGCATGCTGTTCGAGGGCGCGCAGGGTGCGCTGCTCGACGTCGACCACGGCACCTATCCCTACGTGACCTCGTCCAACACGGTGGCGGCGCAGGCGGCCACCGGCGCCGGCCTCGGGCCGGGCGCGATCGGCTATGTGCTCGGCCTGTGCAAGGCCTACACGACCCGGGTCGGGCAAGGGCCGTTTCCGACCGAGCAGGACAACGAGACCGGCCGCAAGATCGGCGAGCGTGGCCGCGAATTCGGAACGAATACCGGCCGGCCGCGTCGTTGCGGCTGGTTCGATGCGGTCCTGGTCCGTCAGGCGGTCCGGACCTGCGGCATTAACGGTCTTGCGCTGACCAAGCTGGACATTCTCGATGGTTTCGACACCATCGATGTCTGCACCGGCTACAGACTGGACGGCAAGGAGATCGATCATTTCCCGGCAGGTGAGGGCGCGCAGTCCAGGGTCGAACCGATCTACGAGACGATCGAAGGCTGGAAACAGCCGACGGCGAACGCGCGCTCCTGGGCCGATCTGCCGGCACAGGCCATCAAATACGTCCGGCGCATCGAGGAACTGGTGGGTTGCCCGATCGCGCTGCTTTCCACCAGCCCCGAACGCGAGGATACTATTCTGGTCCAGAATCCCTTCGAGGCGTGACGGGACCCGACAGCTGAGCGCGCGAATTGAGTTGATATGGCCGACTACTACCCGCTGATAGCCCGTGCCATTGCCGGATTGGACCCCAACGCTCCCGGGGAAAGCCGGCGTGCGCTTTACGAGCGGGCGCGGGCGGCGTTGATCGCACAGTTGCGCAGCGTCCAGCCGCCGCTCAGCGAGTCCGAGATCACGCGCGAGCGGCTGTCGCTCGAGGAGGCCGTTCGCAAGGTCGAGGCGGAAGCAGCCCAGCGTGCCCGCGAGGCGCAGCGGGCGTCCAGTGGCGCTGCCCGCCCAGGCGATGCGCTCCGGCGGGCCGGTGCGCGCAATTCGGATGCTCCGGCACCCCCCTCGGCTCAGCCCACTCCGACTCCAGACCAGGCCGTCACTGCCGCCCCCCGGCCACGACCGGCGGGCCCGGCTGCTGCCCGGGCCGAGCGGCCGCCGCTCGGCGCCGAGACGGCCGAGCTGCGTCCGGCGCGCAATCCGCGACCGGAAGCGCCGCCGGCTGCCGCTGGCGCACCAGCTGTGCCACCGCGGCCCCAGCCGCCTCAAACGCCTCCACAAGATGGGGCGGCGCCTCCCGCGCGCGAACGTCCGGCTGCCGCCCGCCGCGGTGCTCAGGACAACGGCAATCCGGCAACGCCGCCCGCCATGCGCGGCTTCCGCGACATCACCGCTGATGTCGACGATCTCGGCAAGGCCACCGCGCAGGCCAACCGCGCGGCGCGCAAGACCTACGCCAACGTTCCGGCCACCGATCTCGATCGGCTCGAGGGCGACGACGATGACCGGCCGCCGCTGCCCGAGGCGCCGTACTCCTATGACGAGTCGGTCCAGGAGGCCGAGCGCTACGCGCTGCCGGCCACCTCGACCCGCCAGCGTGGCGCCGCTCCGGATCGCGAGGGCAAGAAGAAGCCGGAGCGCAGCGGCTCGACCTTTCCGTTCAAGGCCGCCATCGCCGCCGGGATCGTGCTGATCCTGATCGGCGCCGGAATTCTGTGGGGCCGGCCGCTGGTCGGGGTGGTCAACGGCCTGTTCAAATCTTCCTCGACGGTCGAGGCGCCCAAGGACACCGGCGCGCCGCTGAGCAAGCCGAAGATCACCGACCGCGTCGGCCAGTCGCCGTCCTCGGACCAGATCGCGCCGGTCGCACAGCGCGTCGTGCTGTATGACGAGGATCCCGCCGATCCGAAGGGCAAGCAGTACATCGGCTCGGTGGTCTGGCGTACCGAGCAGATCAAGGCGACGGGCACGCAGAAGGCCGATATCGCGGTGCGCGCCGACATCGAGATTCCCGATCGCAAGTTCAAGATGACGATGTCGTTCCGCCGCAACACCGACACGTCGCTGCCGGCGAGCCACACCGCCGAGCTCACCTTCATCCTGCCGCAGGACTTCTCGGGCGGCGGCGTCGGCAACGTGCCGGGCATCCTGATGAAGTCCAACGAACAGTCGCGCGGAACGCCGCTGGCGGGCCTTGCGGTGAAGGTCACCGACGGCTTCTTCCTGGTCGGCCTGTCCAACGTCGACGCCGACCGGACCCGCAACGTGCAGCTCCTGAAGGAGCGCTCCTGGTTCGACGTTCCCTTGGTCTACACCAATCAGCGCCGGGCCATCATCGCGATCGAGAAGGGCGCGCCGGGCGAGCGCGCGTTCAACGACGCCTTCGCGCTGTGGGGTGACTGAGCAGGCCGCACGCGCCTCGCGCGTTCGGCGAATCGCCGAGGCAGGAGATTGGGCATGAAGCGATATCTCATCTTCGTTGCCGTAGGCCCGGCGCTGGGCGGCTTCGCGCTGCTCCTGGTCACGACCTACATGTCCGGTTATTGGACCAACACCAATCCGGGCGAAGTGGCCAAGCTGTTCAAGGTCTTCGTCACCTCGCTGCAATACAGCTACCTGTTCGGCTTCTTGCCGGCGCTGATGATGTGCGCGATCGACGACATCCTGTTCCACGTCAGGCGCATCGGGCCGACGTTGCGGATGCTGCTGGTGGGCGGCATCGCCTTCCTGCTCGCGGCCTTCAACTACGCCTCGCATGGCTCCGAATACGGCATCGTGCAGTGGATCCTGTACGGGCTGGTCGGCTTCATCCCGGCGACGGTGTCATCGTGGCTGGTGCACAGATTCGTTGAGGAGCCGCAGCCGGCGGTCGCTACTGAGCCGCCGACTGCGTAAGCCGATCGCACGAGCCGATCAGCCCTACCTGCCGTTGCCGCGGCAGCGGCCGCCGGGGCCGATGTGAAAGCCGCGCGGGCAGGCGTGCGCCGCCGGATTGGCGTAGTTGCGCAGGCATCCGCCATAGGGACCGCGGTGCCAGCCCGGGCCGCAGCCGCCGGCGACCTGGATCACCTCAGGCTTGGATCCGGCGTCGATCGGCGCCAGCTGCATCGCAGATGCGCCGACGGTGAGAACTCCCAACAGGAGCGCGCTGGTGAGGATGGTTCGCATCGATGGTCTCCCTGGTGTGATTTGCGAAAGGGTCAGCCGCCGGCAGCGAAGGCGATGCCGGCACGCACCTCGGTGATGGCCTGATCGATCAGCCCCAGCGCGCGCTCGCGATGGCCGCCCTTGTTCGGTGTCGCCTGAGCCAGCTCGGCCCGCGCCGATTGCAGCATGGTGATAGTCGCGGTCATGTGCGGCTGCGCGCCGAGCGCGTAGCCGATCCCGATGCAACCCGCGAGGGCGGCGCCGAGGCAGAGCTTGCGGGCCGCGGAAGACATGGTCATTTCAATCTCTCCTCGTACTCATGGCTGTTCGACTTGAAGGGGGCAGGCCGCAACGCATGTCCGCGTGCGTCCATCGGCATCGCTAGTTGAACCCGTTGCCGCTGTCTTGGACTCATCGGCATGAACGGTCGCGCGACTTGGACTGATCGGCGCTCCCGATCCCGTCTTGATGAGCTCTGCCGACTTCAGCGGCCGTTCATCCCGCCGCTGCCACATTGATCGCCTTGCCTTGGAAATTCCTTTGCCTCGGGTCCGATTTCGATGACCATCGTCAGGAAAATGCTGTCGACCGACATGCTGCCGAAAGGGCTCGACGACAGGCAGCGCTTCTTGTGCTTTGCGGAATTGTTCGAGCACTTCTCCAACACGGGCGAGCTCGATCCGGCCGAGGACGTGCCGTTTCGCGCCGCAATGAACGCGATCCACATCGGGACCACCTTGCTCGGGCGCTGCGACGGCACCTTCACCCGTGTCAGGCGCGAACGGCGCCAAGTGCTCGCGACCAATGACGACCGCTATTGCCTGGCGCGCAACGCCGGCAGCCGCGAGGCGATGGTCGTCCATCGCGGACGCGAGTTCGTTCTGCGCCCCGGCGCAATGGTGCTGCTCAAGCTCGATGAGCCTTTCTTCAGCGCCGACGGCGCCAGCCACAAGCGCTTCGTCAACGTGCATCTGCCGATGATGACGCTGCGCTCGATGGTCTCCGGTGTCGATGATCTGGTCGGACGCGAATTGGCGCCGGGCGGCGCGCTGTCGCTGGCGATGGATTACAGCGAGCTGCTGCTCGCCCATCCCGCCGCGGCCGACGAGGCCGGCCCGGCGATCGCGCAGCATCTGCTCGATCTGGTGGCGCTCGGGCTCGGTGTGCGCGGCGACGCGATGCGCAAGGCCGGCCGCGGCGGCCTGCGCAGCGTTCGCCTGGCGGGGCTGCTGACCATTCTGAACAGCCGCTTCACCGAGCCGGATTTTTCGGCGCAGAAGCTCGCCGTCGCGGCCGGGCTGTCCGAGCGCTACGTCAATGACCTGCTGCATGAGGCCGGCGCCGGCTTCTCGGCCCGGCTGAACGAGCTGCGCCTGCGCAAGGCCATGGACCTGCTGGCCGGCGGCGGACGCCGCATCAGCGACATCGCGTTTGCCTGCGGCTTCAACGACCTGTCCTATTTCAACCGCTGCTTCCGGCGCCGCTTCGGGCTGACGCCGACCGGCGCCCGGGGCCGCTAGGCGAGACAAGGCGACGGTTCGACGCAACTTGTGCCGAGCCCCGCGCGTTGCCATCTCATGGGTATGCAAGACCACATGGCTCCCTCGCCCCGCCGCGGACGCGCCTCGCAGGCGCACTTCGACGCCAATGAGGCGCGCGGACCGATCATCGACCAGGACGGACGTGAGATCCCGCAGGGCTCCTTCCGGTCCTCGTTCAACGGCGCCTTCGTCGGTCCGGACGGTGTGCGCTTCGATTTCAACACCGCCAATCCCTTCGGCAATCTGACCCGTGAGCAGCGCATCGCGCGGCTGGAGGCCGTGGCGAAGCTGCTCGACGTCGCCTTCGTCCTGCCCGGCACCAACATCCGCTATGGCATCGACGGCATCATCGGCCTGATCCCGGTGGTCGGCGACCTCATCGCGACCGCGCTGTCGCTGTGGCTGGTGCGCGAGGCCCGTGCGCTGGGCGCGCCCTGGCACGTCATTACGCGGATGCTGGGCAATGTCGCGGTCGAGGGGGTGATCGGCATGGTCCCCGTCGCGGGCGACGCCTTCGACGTGCTGTTCCGCGCCAACATGCGCAACGCCAAGATCCTGCGGCGGTGGCTGGATACCCAGTCGCGTTGAGGCGCTGCGAGACCGGGCCAAAACCTCGCAAACCGACCCCCATAAAAAAACTGCCCCGCGCGAGGCGGGGCAGGGTGTTGAAGACTGGTCTGGCAGCCGTCAGGCCGCATCGGCGTCCTGCGCCTTGTCGACCCCCCGGCGCGGCAACGGAAACGCCTCGCTCTCATACAAGGTGCGGATGCCGTTCTGGTCGAAGCGGGCTTCCTCGACCTGCAGGTAGGCGCCATTCAGCGAATCCGCAGGCAACTCCTCCATGGCGAAGCGCACGGCTTCAGCCGCGGTGCCGAACCGCCGGTAGGCGAAGCCCGCCCGCTTCTTCTTGCGGATGGCGGCGGGAAACAGTTCGGCAGAGGTGTTGAAGTTGAACGGACGCAGTGGACGCATGGTCTGAGACCTCTTCTTGTCGGCTGGAAGCGCTGACGCGAGCTTTCAAAACATTCAGCTTGGCAATGACGCCAGCGATTGCGGGGGTGGAGGGCGGGATTTGCCGCTCCAGGCGGCCCGGCCCTGCATAGTCAGTTACGGTCTCTAATATAGGCCGATTTGGCAGAAATGCGAATCCTGCACGCTCACATCGTAAATCCGGCCTGGTTCGGGGCCTACTGAAATATCCTATTTTTTCAACGGCTTAATCGATCCACAACTTGTGAATGCAGGAGAGCCCGATCTGCACGGCTAAAATCTCGCCCCTGGTGGCCGGTTTTGGCCCCCGGCGCCGCGCCGGCCGCCAGCCCAGCGGCCCCGATTACCGTCCGTGACGGAACCGAGGCCGATGGAAACGTCAGCGCGGCTTCAGCTTCAGGGCCGCCGAGTTGATGCAATAGCGCAGGCCG
Source organism: Bradyrhizobium sp. HKCCYLRH3059 (assembly GCF_051168035.1). Taxonomy (NCBI): domain Bacteria; kingdom Pseudomonadati; phylum Pseudomonadota; class Alphaproteobacteria; order Hyphomicrobiales; family Nitrobacteraceae; genus Bradyrhizobium; species Bradyrhizobium sp. HKCCYLRH3059. The sequence continues at coordinate 147,943 of NZ_JBNPUF010000003.1, forward strand.
GTCGGCCCCGGGCCGTCGGGAAAGACATGGCCGAGATGGCCGGAGCATTTCGAGCACAGCACCTCGGTGCGGACCATGCCGTGGGTATGGTCGGTCTCCTCGTCGATGTGGCTCTCCGTCGCCGGCTGGGTGAAGCTCGGCCAGCCGCAGCCGGAGTCGAATTTGGCGTCGGACTCGAACAGGGTCTGGCCGCAGCCGGCGCACACATAGGTCCCGGCGCGATGCTCATGCTCGTATTCGCCCGAGAACGGGCGCTCGGTCGCCTTCTCGCGCAGCACGGCGTACTGCATCGGCGTCAGCTCCTCGCGCCATTCCGCCTCGCTCTTGATGACCTTGTCGCTCGTCTTGGTGTCGCTCATCCCGTTGTCCTCCGGGCGGACCGAACTGGTCCGCTCCCTGTCATTGCGCTGATCGGCCTCGGTCGCGGCCGCAGGTCGTCGCCTCAGTTCGTTACCCAGTTAGTTCGTCGCCTCAGTTCGTTGCCTTAGTTCATTGCCTTGGCCTCGCCGACCAGCGTCGGCTTCTCGACATAGTTCTCCGCGAAGATCTTCTTCAGATTCTCGATCTTCGGCAGGTCGTTATAGGCAATATAGGGCTGGCTCGGGTGCAGCGTCAGGTAGTCCTGATGATAGGCCTCGGCCGGATAGAACGCGTCGAGCTTGCCGATCTTGGTGACGATCGGCTTGCCGAACACCTTGGCCTTGTCGAGCTGGGCGACATAGGCCTCCGCGACCTTCCTCTGCGCCTCCGAGGTGGTGAAGATCGCCGAGCGATATTGCGGTCCCGAGTCCGGGCCCTGTCGGTTCAACTGGGTCGGATCGTGCACGACCGAAAAGAAGATCTGCAGAATCTTGCCATAGGAGATCTTCTTCGGGTCGTACTTGATCTGGACCGATTCCGCGTGGCCCGTCGTGCCGCTCGAGACCGTGCGGTAGTCGGCCGTGGCCTTGGTGCCGCCGGCATAGCCGGACACGGCGCTGACCACGCCGGCCGTGTGCTGGTAGACGCCCTGGACGCCCCAGAAGCAGCCGCCGGCGACGACAGCGGTTTCCAGCGCGTCTGAGGCCGGCTGATCCTGGGCCGGCGGCGGGATCACAACGGCCTGCTCGGCGGCGTGCAGCGGCTGCCAGGCCAGGATGCCGGCCGCCATCGCACCGAGCACGGCTGTCTTGACGAAAAGGGAGCGGGTGAGGCGCATCTTCGGATCCTCGTGAGGGGGGCTTGTCTCGTCTCGCCGGCCGGAAACACTGGCCCGGTCCGGCCTCTGCTGCAAGATACGTCGGTGCCCGGCCGGCGTTACGGGGGACGTGACACGACTGCGTGAACAGGCGGGTGGCGCGAGGCGTGCGCTATCGCCCAATGGGTGCCGGGACGGCGCTGGGAGTTGTGGCGAGAGCGTTCCAGGCATGGTGATCTGTTCTCGCGGCCCGAATTGCCCGAGGGATGCCGGTTCATTGGCCCTCCGAAAGCGGAGGGCGCAGGGAAGGCCGGACCTCGACTGAGGCCCGTGGCCCGCCTGCGGAAAAAATGCAGGCGGCAGGTACCACAGGTTCAGCCGGACAGATCCGGCCCTCCCTGCGCGATGGTTTTAACGCTTATACGTGCTCTCCCCGGGGACCGGCTGTCTTGCCCCCGTCGCCGGCGGATCATCACCGCCAGCTTGGCCTCAGCGTCGGGAGGCCAGGACCACACGCTTTCGCCGTCCGCGCCATGCCGTTCGTCCGCAGGCGCTTCGCCCGCTGCAACATGCCGCATCCATCGCATTTCACTGCCAACGTCCGTGACGATCGCGATACGTCCCCTGCCGTGCAACGAAACGAAGGCATCATAAGCCTGATTTGGGCACGGCGCGAAATGATTTATGTTTTTCAGAAGACCTTGACAGCTTTTGTCGTCGCCGGCCGATTTGCCCGACGGGCCGAACGGCGCTGCCGCATGCGAGGAAGGTGCAGTGATTCATGCATGGGTGGGCAGCTACGAGATTCACCATAGTCGATATCGTCGACGGCGCGACGCGCGACGTCCAACCCGCCAGGTCACGATCCCATCACGCTTCGCCGATCCTCGAACCATGATGTCATTCCATTGTCGCGGTCGTGATGCCGGCGCGGCGGGACGCCGCGAATATTTCCTCCATCCGATGGTCAATACAGAGGCGGTCGCGCCTCGACCGGCAGGGCCCTGACCAGGGCATCGATCAATCGAGTGCGCGCTCTCCGCCCCTTGAGAACCTGGAGAACAATCATGACAATGTGGAAATCGAAGGCGGCAGCCGTGCTGCTGTCGATGGCGACTGCCGCGCCTGCATCGGCGCAGGGTTGGTTCTACGGCGAGCAGGAGCCGGGGGCGTTTCAGGCGATGTATCCCGATCGCGACGTGCTCAACGGCGGCGCACTGACGCCGGCGGGACGAATGGGCCTGGTGCGCGCCTCCGGCGCGGTGCTCGTGTTTCCGCCGCCGGCTCATCTCCGCCCGTATGATCGGCTGCCGCAGCGGCGATGACGCGTCGCCCGGAAGGCGCCCCTATGATCTGCTGCCCGGACAGCGGCTGCCGCGCTACGTCTGAGCGATGGCGCGATCACGAACGGCCGTCGGCTCGCGCGGTCGTGATTGGGATGCCGCTTTCGCCTGCCTACATCATCGCCTGCGTGAACTGGTGCGCAACAGGGAAGACCGATCATGATCGCATTCAGGAGCCTGGCGGCAGCTCTGCTGATGTCGACGCTGGCGGCCACCGCGGCATCGGCCCAATTCTCCGAGCCGGCGGCCTATGCGGCCATGCATCCCGAACGCGACGTGCTCAATGGCGGCGCGCTGACGCCGGCGGCGCAGGCGGAGCTGGGCCGCCGTGGCACGTCGGCCTTTCCGAATGCAAATGCAGCGATGCCGCCGGCCGATCGCGTGGGGCCGCATCGGCGTCATCGGCGCTGAGCGCGTCGCCTCAGTTGGCGTGCTCCTCGCGCTCGTGGATGACGCTGGCGCGGCCGACGATGAGATCGTCGACCTGGCCGATGCGTGCGACGTCCTTGCCGGCATAGGGCAGGGAATGCAGCACGCAGCGCATCGCGTTCAGCCGCGCCCGCTTCTTGTCGTCGGACTTGATCACGGTCCACGGGCAGTCGGCGGTGTCGGTGGAGAAGAACATCGCCTCCTTGGCGCGGGTGTAGTCGTCCCATTTGTCGAGCGAGGCGGTGTCGATCGGTGACAGCTTCCACTGCTTCAGCGGATGCGCCTCGCGCTCCTTGAAGCGGCGGCGCTGCTCCTCGCGGCTGACCGAGAACCAGAACTTGATCAGGTGCATGCCGCTGCGTACGAGGTTGCGTTCGAACTCCGGCACCTGGCGCAGGAACTCGTCATATTCGGCCTGCGAGCAGAAGCCCATCACGCGCTCGACGCCGGCGCGGTTGTACCAGGAGCGGTCGAACAGCACGATCTCGCCGGCGGTCGGCAGGTGCTCGACATAGCGCTGGAAGTACCATTGGCCGCGCTCGACGTCGCTCGGCTTGTCCAGCGCCACGACGCGGGCGCCGCGCGGATTGAGATGCTCCATGAAGCGCTTGATGGTGCCGCCCTTGCCGGCGGCATCGCGGCCCTCGAACAGCAGCACCAGGCGTTGCCGCGCATCCTTCATCCAGTTTTGCAGCTTCAGCAGTTCGGTCTGCAGGATGAATTTCTGCTCCTCGTAGTCCTTGCGATACATCCGGTATTTGTAGGGGTAGCCGCCCTGGCGCCAATTGTCGGCGAGCTCGTCGGAGGTGTGGCGCCTGTCGCGCTTGGCTTGTTTGCCTTCGATCAGCGCTTTCATCAGCTTGGCATCGTCGGGGGCTGCGCCGTCCAGCATCGCCTTGATCGGTGCGCTGTCGGCGTCGAGTGCCGGCGGTCCGTTCAGCACGGTCTCGAACGCCGATAGCCCGGTGATCTGCGCAGCCTGCATCTGTTCGTCGACCAGCGACTGGGCGATCGGATCGAGCCCCGCAGCCGATTGCCGGCGCGGGGCGTGCACGGTGGCGGCTGCGCGCTTCATGCGTTGGCCATTGGAGGCCTTGGCTTTCGTGGTCTTGGACTTTGCCATGCGATTCCGCTGCCTGCTGTTGGTCTAACAGAGATGTGAATCGATTTTTATCCGCCAAGGACCCTGCGTCAGGTTGACGTGGATCAACCGGCCGCAGGTGGGTACCAGCGAGGCGAGGGAAATCGCCTCGCGCGGTAAAGCCGGCGTTACACCACGATCGACAGCCGCTTCGCGGCCCGTGTGATTCCGGTGTAGAGCCAGCGGGCGCGGCTCTCCTGGAAGGCAAAGCTCTCGTCGAACAGCACCACGTCGTCCCATTGCGAGCCCTGCGACTTGTGCACGGTCAGCACGTAGCCGTAGTCGAATTCGTCGTAAGGCTTGCGCTGCTCCCACGGGATGTCCTCGATGCCGCCGCCGAAGCATTCGCCGCGCACCGAGACTTTCGTCACCTTGCGTCCGAGATCCTCGTCGGGCGCGACCCGCATCGTCACGATCTTGGATTTCGAGGTCGCGCGCGACTTCACCCGCCATAGCCCGCCATTGAACAGGCCCTTCTTGCGGTTGTTGCGCAGGCAGACCAGCTTGTCGCCGGCAACGGGGAGGGCGTCCTCGATGTCGAGGCGCTGTCGAAAGCGGTTGTTGTAGGCGCGGCGGGTGGCGTTGCGGCCGACCAGCACCTGGTCGGCCTCCATCACGCGCGACGGATCGAGCTCGCGGCGCTCCACCACCTCGCTCTCGCCGTAGCGGCCGATGTCGAGCGTGTTGCCTTCGCGCACGTCCATCGACATCCGCACGATCGGATCGTCCTTGGCCTGGCGATGCACCTCGGTGAGCATCACGTCGGGCTCGCTCTCGGTGAAGAAGCCGCCGCCCTTGACCGGCGGCAGCTGCGCGGGATCGCCGAGCACCAGCAACGGGCAGTCGAAGGACAGGAGATCACGGCCGAGATCGGCGTCGACCATCGAGCATTCGTCGATGATGATCAGCTTGGCCTTGGACGCCGGCGCGTCGTCCCACAATTCGAAGTTCGGCTGCTCCTCGCCGCTCTCCTGCGCGCGATAGATCAGCGAGTGGATGGTGGAGGCATTGTCGCAGCCCTTGCTGCGCATCACCAGCGCCGCCTTGCCGGTGAAGGCCGCGAACTTGACCTCGCCGTCGACGTCTTCGGCGATGTGGCGGGCCAGCGTGGTCTTGCCGGTTCCGGCATAGCCGAACAGCCGGAACACCTGCGGCGTGCCGTTCTTGCCCGGCTTGGCTTTCAGCCAGTCGCCGACGGCCTTGAGGGCGGAATCCTGATGCGGGGAGAAGGTGGTCATGGCTCAACGAAATGGAGCCGCGCGGCGACTCGGGGACATTCCGTGAACCTAAGGGCTGACGGGGAGAGATCAAGCGCTCGATGTGAATGGGTCCACGCCTCCCCCGCTTGCGGGGGAGGTCGCATCGCATCGGAAGATGCGATGCGGGTGGGGGAACGCTCCGGCGGGTCTGCCCGTGTGGCGCCCCCACCCCAGCCCTCCCCCGCAAGCGGGGGAGGGGGCGCAGCGTGCCTGCGGCGATCGCTCGTTCCCCGCCAGAAGAAGCCTACTGCCAGCCCGGGACGCCGCGCATGTCGGGCAGGTGATGCGCGATGCCCTTGTGGCAGTCGATGCAGGTCTTCTCGCCGGTGAAGAGGAAGCGCTGGTGGGCTTCGACGGCCCGCGGCGACTGCTTGGTGATGTCCATCGACTGCGCGCTGTGGCAGTTGCGGCATTCGAGCGAGTCGTTCGCCTTGAAGCGCGCCCATTCGTGCAACGCCAGTTCCAGCCTGCGGTCGGTGAACTTCTCGCGGGTGTCGATCGAGCCGAACAGATGGCCCCAGACCTCCTTGGAGGCCTGCATCTTGCGCGCGATCTTGTCGGTCCAGTTGTGCGGCACATGGCAGTCCGGGCAGCTGGCGCGCACGCCGGAGCGGTTGGAGAAGTGGACGGTCGTCTTCAGCTCGGCGAACACGTTGTCGCGCATCTCGTGACAGCTGGTGCAGAACTTCTCGGTGTTGGTGATCTCCAGCGCGGTGTTGAAGCCGCCCCAGAAGATGACGCCGGCGAGGAAGCCGGCGAGCACCAGCACGCCGAGCCCGAACACGGAGCTCGGCTTCAGCAGGACGTCGATGAGGTCGAGCATGAACTGCCAGGCGCGGCCGGCAAGGCCGAGCCGCTTTTCGGGGACGGGCGCTTTGGCGCCCTCCGGGATGTCGGCGCTGCTCATCGCTTGCCACCCGGCCTGTCGTGCGCCAGCAGCGTGTCGATGTCGACGAAGTCGTTGCTGACAGGCGGATTGGTGACGCTCTGCGGCACGTGGCACTGGGTGCAGAAGTAGCGCCGCGGCGACACCGACGCCAGGAACTGGCCGTCGCGATCCATGAAATGGGTGATCGACAGCATCGGCGCCTTCGACTCCGCCGTGCGCGCCCGGGCGTGGCAGGACAGGCATTTGTTGCCCTGCATGTCGACCTGATAGCCGTCGATGGCATGCGGAATCACCGGTGGCTGCTCCGGATAGTTGCGCACCTCCTTCTCGGCGGTGTTCTTCATCGGCTGCATCGGCGGCGCAGGACCCTCGTCGTTGAGCGGCGCAGGACCGCGCAGCGAGGACGAGACGCTCTGGGCGAGCAGGGCGCTCGATCCGGCCGCAACGCTGGCCGCGATCAGCATGACAGCGATTTTTCTCATCATGATGGTCACACCCGCTCGATGCGCACGGCGCACTTCTTGTAGTCGGTCTGCAGCGAGATCGGATCGGTGGCGTCGAGCGTCACCTTGTTGATCAGCTTCGACTCGTCGAACCACGGCACGAAGACGAGGCCGCGCGGTGGCTTGTCGCGGCCGCGGGTCTCGACGCGGGCGCGGATGAAGCCGCGGCGCGAGGCGACCTTGACCTCGTCGCCGCGCCGCAAGTTCGCGGCCTCGGCATCGTCCGGATGCATGAAGCAGACGGCTTCGGGGAACGCCTTGTAGAGCTCGGGCACGCGGCGCGTCATCGTGCCGGAATGCCAATGCTCGACCACGCGTCCCGTCGACAGCCAGAACGGATAGTCCTTGTCGGGCGATTCGGCCGGCGGCTCGTAGGGCAAAGCGAAGATGCGCGCCTTGCCGTCGGGGAAGCCGTAGAACTGCACGCCGGTGCCGGCCTTGACGTAAGGATCAGAGCCCTCGCGAAACCGCCAGCGCGTCTCCTTGCCGTCGACCACCGGCCAGCGCAGGCCGCGCTCCCGGTGATAGGCCTCGAACGGCGCCAGGTCATGGCCATGGCCGCGGCCGAACGCGGCGTACTCCTCGAACAGGCCCTTGTGGACGTAGAAACCGAACGCCTTGGACTCGTCGTTGGCATAGCCCGGCTCGATCTGGTCGAGCGGAAACTTGTCGACCTGGCCGTTCCTGTAGAGCACGTCGAACAGCGTCTTGCCGCGCACGTCGGGCTTCTTGGCGATCAGCTCCTCAGGCCAGACCTCCTCGATCTTGAAGCGTTTGGAGAACTCCATCAACTGCCAGAGATCCGAGCGTGCCTCGCCCGGTGCCGACACGAGTTGGTGCCAGAACTGGGTGCGGCGCTCGGCATTGCCATAGGCGCCCTCCTTCTCCACCCACATGGCCGTCGGCAAAATGAGATCGGCTGCGAGCGCGGTGACGGACGGATAGGCGTCGGAGACGACGATGAAATTGTCCGGATTGCGGAAGCCCGGATAGGTCTCTTCGTTCGCGTTGGGGCCGGCCTGGAGGTTGTTGTTGACCTGCACCCAATAGGCGTTCAGCAGGCCGTCCTTCAGCATCCGGCTCTGCAGCACGGCGTGATAGCCCGGCTTGTCGGGGATCGTGCCTTCCGGCAACTGCCAGATGTGCTCGGCCTTGGTGCGGTGCTCCTTGTTGGTGACCACCATGTCGGCGGGCAGGCGGTGCGAGAAGGTGCCGACCTCGCGCGCGGTGCCGCAGGCCGAGGGCTGGCCGGTCAGCGAGAACGGGCTGTTGCCGGGCTCGCTGATCTTCCCGGTCAGGAGATGGATGTTGTAGACGAGGTTGTTGCACCAGACACCGCGGGTGTGCTGGTTGAAGCCCATGGTCCAGAACGAGACCACCTTGGTCTTCGGATCGGCATAGAGCTCGGCCAGCGCCTCGAGCCGATTCAGCGGCACGCCGGACATCTCGGCGGCCTTCTCCAGCGTATAGTCGGAGACGAACTTGGCATACTCGTCGAACGAGATGTCGGTGGCGTCGTTGGCCTTGGCTGCGCCGGTGGCCTTCTTCTGCAGCGGATGCTCCGGGCGCAGGCCGTAGCCGATGTCGGTCTGGCCCTTCTTGAACACCGTATGCGCCTGGACGAACTCCTTGTTGACGCGGCCGGTCTTGATGATGTGGTTGGCGATCGCGTTGAGGAGATAGAGATCGGTCTGCGGCTTGAACACCATGCCGATGTCGGCGAGGTCGAACGAGCGGTGCTCGAAGGTCGAGAGCACGGCGACCTTGACATGCGGCGCCGACAGGCGCCGGTCGGTGACGCGGCTCCACAGGATCGGATGCATCTCCGCCATGTTGGAGCCCCACAGCACGAACGCATCGGTGGCCTCGATGTCGTCGTAGCAGCCGGCCGGCTCGTCGATGCCGAAGGTGCGCATCATGCCGGCGACGGCCGAGGCCATGCAGTGCCGCGCATTCGGATCGATGTTGTTGGAGCGGAAGCCGGCCTTGAACAGCTTTGACGCAGCGTAGCCTTCCCAGATCGTCCACTGTCCCGAGCCGAACATGCCGACGCCGGAGGGACCGCGCTTCTTCAGCGCGTCTTTGTACTTCGCGGCCATGACGTCGAACGCTTCGTCCCAGGAGACGGGGGTGAACTCGCCGTTCTTGTCGTACTTGCCGTTCGTCTTGCGCAGCATCGGATGCGTCAGGCGGTCATGGCCGTACATGATCTTCGAGAGGAAGTAGCCCTTGACGCAGTTGAGGCCGCGATTGACCTCGGCCTTGATGTCGCCGTGGGTGGCGACGACGCGGTTGTCCTTGGTCGCGACCATCACGCTGCAGCCGGTGCCGCAGAAGCGGCAGGCGGCCTTGTCCCATTTCAGCTCGCTGGCTTCGCGCTCGGTGACGAGGTTCGCCGCAAGCGAGCTGCCGGGCATGCCGGCGGCGGCCGCGGCAATCGCGGCGGCTTCCAGCTTCAGCATCTGGCGACGATCGATCTTCATGTCGGTCATTGGTGTCTCGTGTGATTAGCCGGCGTCGATGGCGTGGAAGACGAGGCAGGCGGAGTGCACGTGCGGCAGCAGGCCGATCCGGTTCATGGTGGCGCCGAGCGCGCCGGCATCGGGCGCATCGACGACGACGATCAGCTTGCCGCGTGCGTCGCGGCCGTGAATCTCGCAGCCGGACAGCGCGAGGATGTCGGCTTCGACGCGGTCGAGCTGCTCGGGCCGGGTCTGCACGATGATGCTGGCGATCTCGCCCTTGGCCGGTGCGACGACGGGATCGGCGGTGAGGACTCGGCCGGTGATCAGAGCACGGCGGTCGAGGGAGGTGCGGTGTGAGAGCATGGCGGGGTCCTTCCGATCAGTGCGCCGCGGGCGGCCCGGGTGGCCCGGCCATCATCTGGTAAACCCAGACCGTGAGCCCGTAGGAGCCGACGGTGGCGACCGCGAGCGCGGGCATCAGCACAGCGGTGAGAAACAGGAAGGCAACAATTTCCATGCGTCTGCGACGCGCACGCGCGTTCGCATCGCCGCCAACGAGCGACATGAGAGAATTCTCTGCTAGGGGAGGTTCAGTTCAGGAGGGATTGCGGCATCCGGGCCGCGCCTGATCTTCTGTTTAGGAAGGCTCCGGAAACCGGCGTTGACCTGGATCAAGCGGGCGGAACCCCGCGCACACCGGCGCACCGCCAGAGCGGAGTCGCGCCGGTCCCCACTGAGCTCTTGGTTGACGGGCTGTGAAGACGCGTGATCGCAGCTTTGCTTGCGAGAAATTCTCGCTGCTCTGCGCCGCGGTCTCGATACGAACATCCCCTCCGGCCGTAAGTCGATAGGACCCGCATCGCTATTTTTCCGGGACGCTCGACACGCGTTGCGCCTGCCACCATCATTCTGTGCATCGCATCAATGCGGATGCAGTCTTGGTCGGAGAGGGCAATGAAGCGTCGTGATTTTCTGAGATTGTCGTTGGCATCGGCTGCGGTGATGGCCTCAGCGGCGCCGCTGCGCGCCGAGGACAAGCCGAAGGAGATCCGCATCGGCACCCAGAAGGGCGGCTTCTTCCCGGCGGTGAAGGCGCGCCGCACCATCGAGGATACGTTCAAGCCTGTCGGCATCGACATCGTCTGGGTCGACTTCCAGTTCGGCCCGCCGCTGCTGGAGGCCATCAATGTCGGCAGCGTCGATTTCGGCTATGTCGGCGACGCGCCGCCGATCTTCGCGCAGGCCGCCGGTGCCAAGATCCGCTACGCGGCGGCCGTCAAGCAGAACGGCAGCAGCCAGGCGATCATCGTGCCCAAGGACTCGCCGATCAAGTCGCTCGCCGATCTCAAGGGCAAGCGCGTCGCCTTCGGCAAGGGCTCGAGCGCGCACAATCTCCTGGTCGCCGCGCTGGAGAAGGCGGGCCTGTCCTGGACCGACATCACGCCGGCGCCGCTCGCGCCCGCCGATGCCACCGCCGCCTTCGTCAAAGGCTCGGTCGATGCCTGGTCGATCTGGGATCCGTATCTCGCGCTTGCCGAGCTCAAGGAGAATGCGCGCGTGATCGTGTGGGACAAGGATGTCCACAAGCCAAACTCATTCTACATCGTCGGCTCCGACTTCGTCGAAAAGTATCCGGCCGTCGTCGCCAGGCTGAACGCGGCTTTCGCCGCCGAAGGCGTGTGGGCCAACAGCCATCACGAGGAGGTCGCCAAGGCGCAGGCCGAGGCCACCGGCGTCGACATCGAGGCGGTCAAGCGCTTCGTCGACCGCTCGGTCTATAGCGTCGTGCCGATCGACGACGAGGTGATCAAGAGCCAGCAGGCCGTGGCCGATCGCTTCGCCCGTGTCGGCCTCATTCCCAAAGCCGTCAACGTCGCCGACATCGTCTGGAAATGGACGCCGTCCACCTGACGGCTGTCCCGCCACTCAAATCCGAAAGAGAACGACATGAGCAACGCTTCGTCGAAGCCCAATGTGCTTTGGTTCCTGCCGACCCATGGCGACGGCCGCTATCTCGGCACCTCGCAAGGCGGCCGCGAGGTCAACTTCAACTATCTGCGCCAGGTGGCGCAGGCCGCCGATCAGCTCGGCTATTACGGCGTGCTGATCCCGACGGGACGCAGCTGCGAGGATTCCTGGATCGTGGCGTCGGCCGTAGCGCCATTCACCGAGAAGCTGCGCTATCTCGTGGCGGTGCGTCCGGGTCTGCAATCGCCGGCCGTGGCCGCGCGCATGACCGCGACGCTCGACCGCGTCACCAACGGTCGCCTGCTGGTCAACGTCGTCACCGGCGGCGATCCGGTCGAGAACAAGGGCGACGGCATCTTCCTGTCGCATGAGGAGCGCTACGAGGTCACCCGCGAGTTTCTCACCGTCTACAACGCGCTGCTCGAAGGCGAAGCCGTCAACTTCGCCGGCAAGCACATCAAGGTCGAGGATGGCCGGCTGCTGTTCCCACCGGTACAGTCGCCACGCCCGCCGCTGTTCTTCGGTGGCTCGTCGGATGCCGGCATCGACGTCGCCGTCGATACGGTCGAGAAGTATCTTACCTGGGGCGAGCCGCCGGCAGATGTCGCGGCGAAGATCGCCAATGTGAGAGCAGTCGCCGACAGCCGTGGCCGCAGGCTGTCGTTCGGCATCCGCCTGCATGTGATCGTGCGCGAGACCAACGCGGAGGCGTGGGTCGCCGCCGACGACCTCATCAAGCACGTCACCGACGACACCATCGCCTCGGCACAGAAGATTTTTGCGCGGATGGATTCGGTCGGCCAGCAGCGCATGTCGCAGCTGCATGGCGGCCGGCGCGACAAGCTCGAGATCAGCCCGAATCTGTGGGCCGGCGTGGGCCTCGTCCGCGGCGGCGCCGGCACCGCGCTGGTCGGCGATCCCGACACGGTCGCGGCGCGCATCCGCGAGTACCAGGAGCTCGGCATCGACACCTTCATCCTGTCCGGCTACCCGCATCTCGAAGAAGCCTACCGCTTCGCCGAGCTGGTGTTTCCCAAGCTTGGGCTGAACGTGTCCGAGCAGGCCGGCAACGTGACCAAACTGCGCACCAACACCGGCCCATTCGGTGAGACCATCGCCAACGAGCATCGTCCGTTGCAGAGAGCCTCGCAGTCATGAGCCTGATCGAAAGTCTTCCCAAGGTCCGCAAGCTCGCGGTACCGCGCGCGGATGCGCTGATCCCCTGGCTGGTGCCACTCGCGATCATCCTGATCTGGCAGGCGGCCTCGGTCGCCGGCCTGGTGTCGCCGCGGGTACTGCCGGCGCCGACCGACGTCGCACGCGCCGGAGGGAAGCTGCTGCTATCAGGCGAACTCGGCCGCAACATCTGGGTCAGCTTCTGGCGCGCGTCCATCGGCTTCTTGATCGGTGGTGGCATCGGCTTCGCCTTCGGGCTCGCCAATGGCCTGTCGCAGCTGTCGGCGAAACTGACGGACACCACGCTGCAGATGGTGCGCAACGTGCCACATCTGGCGCTGATCCCGCTGGTCATCCTGTGGTTCGGCATCGACGAGAGCGCAAAACTGTTCCTGGTGGCCCTCGGCGTGTTCTTCCCCGTCTACCTCAACACGCTGCACGGGATTCGCACCGTCGATCCGCAACTCATTGAAATGGGCCGCGTCTACGGCATGACCGACGGCGAACTGTTTCGCCGCGTGATCTTCCCCGGTGCGTTGCCGTCGATCTTCGTCGGTCTGCGCTTCGCGCTCGGCATCATGTGGCTCACCCTGATCGTCGCCGAGACGATCGCGGCTTCTTCGGGCCTCGGCTACATGGCAATGCAGGCGCGCGAGTTCATGCAGATCGACGTCGTCGTGCTTTCCATCCTGATCTACGCCCTGCTGGGCAAGGTCGCCGACAGCGCTTCGCGGGTGCTGGAACGGATGACGCTGTCCTGGCATCCGGCCTTCAGCAAACATTGAGGTTCGTAAATGCAGCAAGCGCTCCGAATTCCCGTGTCCGGCGTCGAGGCGATCGACGGCACTGACGTGATCGGGCATGCCGAGGCCTTCCGCCACGCGAGGAAGCCCGGCGTGACCCCGGCCAAACCCGCGACGCGCGGCCTGCCGCTGGTGATCCGCGACCTTCGCAAGGCGTTCGGCGACAACGAGGTGCTGCGCGGCATCGATCTCGAGATTCCGGGCGGTCAGTTCGTGGCGATCGTCGGTCAGAGTGGCTGCGGCAAGAGCACGCTGCTCCGCCTGATCGCAGGTCTGGACAAGCCGACGTCGGGCAGCATCAGCTTCGGTGAAGCCGCGGCGCGGCCCGAGGACGTCCGCGTCATGTTCCAGGAACCGCGGCTGCTGCCGTGGGCGCGGGTGCTCGGCAATGTCGAGGTCGGCCTCGGCCGCGAGCGCAAGGCCGCCGGCGCCCATGAGCGCGCGCGGCAGGCGCTGGAGGAAGTGGGTCTCGCCGACAAGCGCGACCAATGGCCGGCGGTGCTGTCCGGCGGCCAGAAGCAGCGCGTCGCGCTGGCGCGCGCGCTCGTCAGCGGTCCGCGCCTGCTGGCGTTCGACGAGCCGCTCGGCGCCCTCGATGCGCTGACGCGGATCGCGATGCAGCGGCTGCTGGAGCGGGTCTGGGCCGATCAAACCTTCACCGCAATCCTGGTCACCCATGACGTGGCGGAAGCCGTGGCCCTGGCCGACCGGGTTCTGGTCATCGAGAATGGCCGGATCGCCGAGGATATCGTGGTCGATCTGCCGCGCCCGCGCCAGCGTGGCTCTGCGGAGCTTGCGGCGCAGGAAGGCTCGATCCTGGGCCAGTTGCTTGGACCGGGCGCGGCGGGTTAGGAGAGAATATCGCAATGAACTCCATCGTCCGCCTCATGCCCGACGCCTCCGCGCTTCAGCCCGATTTCCGCTCCGCGATGCGCCAGCTGGTCGGCGGCGTGAGCGTGATCACCGTCGGGCGCGGCGATGAGGTCACTGGCATGACGGTGAGTTCGCTGTCATCGCTCTCCATCGAGCCGGCGTCCGTGATCGTGAGCCTCAATCGGAACGCCTCGTCATGGCCGATCCTGCAGCGGGAGCGTGTTTTCGGCGCCAATCTGCTCGCCGCGGGCCAGATCGGCGTGGCCGAGCGGTTCTCGGGTAAAGGCGGTCTCAGAGGCGCCGAGCGGTTCGCCGGCGCGGAGTGGCGCAAGCACGTGACCGGCGTGCCGCTCCTGGTCGGGGCACTCGCCGCGCTGGACTGCGAGGTCGAGGAGATCATCGAGCGGCACTCTCATGGCATCGTGATCGGCCGCGTGGTGCATGTCGAGGTGGCGCCGCAATCGGCAGCCCTGGCATATTGGCATGGCGGCTATGTGCACGTCGACCGCGACGAGGACGTGGCCCGGCTCGCCCCCCTCGGCGGGCCCGATCCGCAGGACGAGCCCTAGGCGGTGAGCGGCGGTTGGCCGCAGGGTGGCGTCCCGAAGCTGGACGCCGTAAAAGCACCGCGGCCTTGAGGCGGTGTTTGCGGCGGAGCTGATGAAACGGATCGGAACCTGGGCGCTCTATCTGATCGGCACGGCCGCGATCCTGTATCTCGCGCTCTATGCCTATGCCGTGCTGACGCAGCGCGAGTTCACGCCCGGCGATCCCATTCACATCTTCCGCAATCCCGAGGCGCCGAACTATTCGTGAGGCTGTGCCCGGCGACGACGCGCCGGCGTATTCTCGCGAACCCACGGATCCGGGGACTGTTCACAGTCCTGTAGCTGCATCCAATCGTCGGTCAGAAACTGCACGCGGCAGCGGCGCCACACTTTGATGTGTCCGCCATCCGGCGACGTCTCGACATCTGATAGCGACAGGGTGGGCGGCCGCCAGCGATAGCTGCGTTCGTTGTCCCAGCCGTCGCAGCCCTCCCTGCCACAGGCAACCGTTCGCGAGATCAGCTTGCCCTTGCCTGCGAAGCACCAGCTCCGGGCGCCCCATTCCTGACCCGACGACGGATTGACGAGCGGTGCGTGCGACGTCTGCTCCCAGCAGCCTGACAGCACGCCGCGCGTTGCGGCATCAGCCGGCGAAACGGCAAGCGGCGCGCCGAGGGCCAGCGCGCCGCCGAGAACGAACCGGATAGGCAGATTATACGGGGCTCGGCATGCGCGGCGTATCGCCGGAGCCCGGCGGCGGGATCGGCACGCCGCCGTCGGCATATTCGTTGAGCTTGTTGCGCAACGTGCGGATCGAGATGCCCAAGATATTGGCCGCATGTGTCCGATTGCCCAGGCAGTGCTTCAGGGTCTCCAGGATCAGGTCACGTTCGACATCGGCGACCGTGCGGCCGACCAAGGCGCGCGTGACCTGCTCCGCCGCCATCGTAGCATGCGCTACGGCGGGTTGGGTCTTGCCGATGTCGAGGCGGGTGCCGTCGGGCGTGAGGATGGCATCCGGCCCGATCTCGTCGCCCTGCGCCATCAGCACCGCGCGATGCATCGTGTTCTCCAGCTCGCGCACGTTGCCCGGCCAGCGGTTGGTGGTGAGGATGCGCTTGGCCTCCGCCGAGATCGGCCGCAGCGGTACGGCATTGGCCTCGGAATATTTGCGCGCGAAATGCTGCGCCAGCTCGAGAATGTCGGCGGGGCGCTCGCGCAGGGGAGGGATCTTCAGGTTCACGACGTTGAGCCGGAACAAGAGGTCCTCGCGGAACGAGCCCTCGCGCACGGCGTCGGCCAGGTTGCGGTTGGAGGTCGCGATGATGCGGATGTCGACGGGGACGGGGCGGGTGCCGCCGACGCGGTCGATCACGCGCTCCTGGATGGCGCGCAAGAGCTTCGACTGCAGCCGCACGTCCATTTCCGAGATTTCGTCCAGCAGGAGCGTGCCGCCATTGGCCTCCTCGAACTTGCCGATGCGGCGGGCGACGGCCCCGGTGAAGGCGCCCTTCTCATGGCCGAACAGCTCGGACTCCAGGAGGTGCTCAGGGATTGCGGCGCAGTTGATCGAGATGAAGGGACGCTTGGCGCGGGCCGAGCGGGTGTGGACGTAGCGCGCCAGCACCTCCTTGCCGGTGCCGGACTCGCCGGTGATCATCACCGAGGCATCGGAGCCGGCGATCTGCTGGGCGAGCTTGATCACCTTCGCCATCGCCTCGTCGCGATAGACGAGGTCGCGGCTGTCATTGGCGACGGCGGCGAGCACGGCGGCGATCAGTTCGGGATCCGGCGGCAGCGGAATGTATTCCTTGGCGCCGGCATGGATGGCGGCGACCGCGGCGCGTGCATCGCTGGTGATGCCGCAGGCGACGATCGGCACGTGGATGTGCTCTGCATCGAGCCGCATCACCAGGTCGCGGATGTCGAGCGCGACGTCGACGAGGAGCAGGTCGGCGCCCTTGCCGCCGCGCAGCACCCGCATCGCCTGCTCGTTGTCCTCGGCATGGGTGACGGTGGCGCCGTTCTCCATGGCGATCTTGGTGGCCGTCGTCAGCTGGCCCTTCAGCGTTCCGACGATGAGAAGCCGCATGTTGGTCTCCTATTCGGTCGTGCCGCTCTCGATCGGCACGCAGGTCATGTCTGTCAGTTGCGGTCGGACTTGATGATTTCGGTCATCGTCACGCCGAGCTTGTCTTCGACCAGAACCACCTCGCCGCGTGCCACGAGCCGGTTGTTGACGTAGATGTCGATCGCCTCGCCGACCTTGCGGTCGAGCTCGAGCACGGTGCCGGGCCCGAGCTTCAGGAGCTCGCCGACATCCATCTTGGAGCGGCCGAGCACGGCCGAGACCTGAACCGGGACGTCGAACACCGCCTCGAGGTCGGCCGCGATGCGCGCGGCATGCTCTTCCTCGTTGTAGCCGACGTCCCCGCCCAGCGGAGGCGCGTCCGCCGCATTGAGGTCGGGAAGCGGGATCTCGTTGTCGCTCATGACTTAACTCCCTCGGCCACCACAGCGGCCTAGTTCTTCTTGGACGCCATGTAGCGTCCGACCAGCTCGTTGATCTTGGCGTCGATCGCAGCGCGCTCCAGCACGACGCCGCCATCGGCCCATTCGATACGGCAGTCGCCGGTCGCGATCTCCGGCTCGGCGAGGATCACGAGGCGCCCCTCGAAGCCGCTCTGCTTGGCGAGCTTCTCGATCTTCTCGCGGGCGAGCTCGTACAGCGTCTCGTTGATGCGCAGCACGAGGTGCGGCGTGGCAACCAGATGCGCGAAGCAGTCGTGCACGAGTCCAATGATCTCGCCGAGCGGCTCCGCCTCGACCAGCGCCGCGCACAGCTTGCGGGCGACGGCGACCGCGACATCGACGGCCTCGGTTTCCATCCGCTGCTCGATGCCTTCGAAGCGGGCGGAGATGCCCTGCAATTGGATGTTGATCTGCTCCAGCGCCGAGGCGACGCGGCGGTCGGCCTCGACCTTGGCTTCGCGCTGTGCCGCCTCGTAGCCGTTGCGATAGGCGGCGGCTTCGGCGGCCGCGACCTTCTGTGCGATTTCCGCGGACGTGGCTGCACGCTCCCGCGTCGTCTTCTCCGGCGCGGCGAAGTCGGTATCGAACAGGAATTTCGCAGGCTGAGCCATCAATACACCAGTTCGTCGTCGGCGCGGTTCTTGCTGAGCATGATCTCGCCCTTTGCGGCGAGGTCCTTGGCGAGATTGACGAGCAGGGCCTGCGCCTCGTCGACGTCGCGCAGCCGCACCGGCCCCATGGCGGCCATGTCGTCCTGCAGCATCTTGGCGGCGCGCGACGACATGTTGCCGAAGAAGAAGTTGCGGACCTCCTCGTTGGCGCTCTTGAGCGCCACGCCGAGCTTGTCCTTGTCGACATTGCGCAGCAGGGTCTGCGCCGAGGCGGAATCGAGCTTGATCAGGTCGTCGAAGGTGAACATCAGCGCCTTGATGCGCTCGGCCGATTCGCGGTTCTCTTCCTCGAGCGACGTGATGAAGCGGGTCTCGGTCTGGCGGTCGAAATTGTTGAAGATTTCGGCCATCACCTCGTGGGCGTCACGGCGGCGGGTCTGCGACAGGTTCGACATGAACTCGACGCGCAGGGTCTGCTCGACGCGCTCGATGACCTCCTTCTGCACCGCTTCCATGCGCAGCATGCGGCCGATGACGTCGAGCGCCATGTCCTCGGGCAGGATCGCGAGCACGCGGGCGGCATGCTCCGGCTTCAGCTTGGACAGCACGACCGCGATGGTCTGCGGATATTCGTTCTTGAGGTAGTTGGCGAGCACCTCTTCCTGGACGTTGGAGAGCTTCTCCCACATGTTGCGGCCGGCGGGGCCGCGGATCTCGTCCATGATGCCGTTGACGCGTTCCGGCGGCAGGTATTGCTGCAGCAGGCGCTCGGTGGCGTCGAAATTG
This sequence comes from Bradyrhizobium sp. HKCCYLRH3059, assembly GCF_051168035.1. NCBI lineage: Bacteria > Pseudomonadati > Pseudomonadota > Alphaproteobacteria > Hyphomicrobiales > Nitrobacteraceae > Bradyrhizobium > Bradyrhizobium sp. HKCCYLRH3059. The sequence continues at coordinate 166,446 of NZ_JBNPUF010000003.1, forward strand.
CCCATCAGGGCGCCGGAGGCCGACATGCGCGAGACGAATTCGAGCATCAGGTCCTCGACCACGTCGGCTTCGATGGTTCCCAGCGTCGACATCGCCAGCGACAGTTCGCGTACCTCGTCGTCATCGAGCTGCTGCCAGATCTTGCCGCCATACTGCTCGCCGAGCGCGAGCATCATCACGGCGGCGCGCCGCGGGCCGCTCAAGGGTTCGGTCTTCTCGCGCTGCGCCTGGCGGCTCGCCAAGGTCGCGATGACCGTGGAAATGTCGTTGTTGTTGGCGTTGGCGTTCTGGGTCTGCGGCAGCGACATGGCGTCTACGTTCTTTTCAGTTCAGGCGGTTCACGTCGATCGGGTCAGCTCTGCGGCTCGGCGAGCCACTGGCGGATGATGGCGGCGGCTTCGCCCGGGTTGCGGTCGGCCAGCTCGCCCACCCGGTGGACGGACTGAGCGTGGACCTGGCCCTGGACCTGGGCGACGTCGATCATGTTGGCGGTCTGCTGGGCGTGCGCGGCGGCCTGGATGGTTTCGTCGGTGAGCGCCGGCAGGCCGCCGCCCGGGACGGCGATCTCTTCGGTGGCGATGATCTTCTTCACCAGCGGCCGCACCACCATGAACACGACCACGATGCCGAGCAGCATCATCACCGCGAGTTCGATGACGTACATGACGTCATCCTTGGTGAAGTGGAGCATGCCGAGGAAGCCGGTGGGCTCGTTGATCTGCGGCACGGCGGGGGCGTCGGCGAATTTCAGGTTGACCACCTCGACCTGGTCGCCGCGCTTCTGGTCGAAGCCGATGGCGGAGCGGACCAGTGCGGCGATGCGGTCGAGCTCGTCCTTGCTGCGCTCTTGATAGACCAGCTCGCCCTTTTCGTTCTTCGAGTAGGCGCCGTCGACCAGAACCGCGACCGAGATGCGGTTGACCCGTCCGGCCTCGGTAACTTCGGTCTTGGTGGTCCGGGAGATCTCGTAATTGTTGGTCTCTTCGGTCTTCTTGCTCTGGTCCCGCGGCTGTTGCGGCGGCGCGTTCTGCTGGTTGCCCGGCAGCTCGTTGTTGACCGTGACCTGGCCGTTGTTCTCGTTGGTCGCCGACTGCTCTTCGCGGGTCTGGCTCGAGCGCAGCACGCGGCCTTCCGGATCGTAGCGGTCGGAGGTCTGGGTGATGCGGTTGTAGTCGAAGTCGGCGGACAGCTGGACGCGGGCGCGGCCCGCTCCGACCACCGAGGAGACGATGTCCTCGACCTGCTTGCGCATCCGCTTCTCGAAGGCGTTGCGGCGCTCGTCGCCGACCTGCTGGTCGATGTCGGTCTGGGTGCCGTCGGCAAGCAGCTGGCCGGCCTCGTCGACGATCGACACCCGCTGCGGCTTCAGGCCGTTGACGGCTGAGGCGACGAGGTGGCGGATGGCGCGGATCTGCGCCGGCTCGAGGGTGCCGCGCACGCGCACGACGATCGAGGCGGACGGCTCCGGGGTCTCGCGCGAGAACAGCGGCCGCTCCGGCAGGACGAGATGGACGCGCGCCGCCTGGACACGGTCGATGGCGCGGATGGTGCGGGCGAGTTCGCCCTCGAGCGCGCGGAGATGGTTGATGTTCTGGACGAAGCTCGTGGTGCCCAGCGCGTCCGACTTGTCGAAGATCTCGTAGCCGACGCCGCCGCCCTTGGGCAGGCCGCCCTCGGCGAGCTTCATGCGCAGCCGGGTCACCTTGTCCTTGGGTACCAGGATCACGCTGCCTTCATTGCGCATCTCGAAGGGAATGCCCTGCCGCTCCAGATCCTTGATGATGCTGGAGGAGTCTTCCATCGTCAGGTCGGTGAAGAGGGTGGTCATCTGCGGCGCGGTCACGCGCATGATGACGAAGCCGAAGAAGCCGATTAAAGCAGCGGTGACTGCGATCATGGCGGTGAGCCGCGCGGCGCCCAAACCCTTCAGGAAGTCCAAGAGACCTTGCAAGCAACTGCCCCATAGTTCGGCATTCGACGGGTGGCCGCTGAAAGGTGATTTGAGCTTCGCGGGCCTTTACGGCCGGTTGCATAGATCGCGAAATTCAATCCTTAACCTTCACCAGCACCCGCATTCCAGGTGGCGATCCGATGTCGGCCGCTGCCCCGCCGTTCGCGGGACGGGGCGCGGAGGTTGAATCGAACCACTGGGCAATTATTGCCTATGGGAAGGTTTCGATATGGTTAACGGTGGTTAAAGGGTCCTAACAAAGTGTAGACATGCAAAAAATCGGCTTGGCAGGGCCAAGCCGATTTTCGAAGAAATCCCGTCGCGTCGGCAACGATCTATTGGCGATATTGCTGAATTCGGGTGGTGCGCAGGCCGGCGAGACCGTGCTGGTCGATCGAGAACTGCCACGACAGGAATTCGTCGACGGTCAGGGTGTAGCGGCTGCACGCTTCCTCGAGGGACAGCAAGCCGCCGCGAACGGCGGCAACGACTTCAGCCTTCCGGCGAATGACCCACCTCTTGGTGCCTGGAGCAGGCAAATCCGCGATGGTGAGTGGGCTGCCGTCAGGCCCGATGACGTATTTCACCCTCGGGCGATGGGGTTCTGTCATGGCGTACTCACAAACTCTTAACCACTGAACTCACGGTAAGACCCTACGCCGCCTCGCTTAAAATTTGCCTAAGCCGAGGGCGCGAATCCGGCGTTGCGCGCGAACGCCGCCACTTCCGGTGGCGCTGCGCCCCGGGAGCGGAATCGTGGTGAATGATTGGTTAAGAATTTCCGGCGCTTACGCTGACAGGTCGCCGCGGCGGCTGAGCTTGTTCAAGTCCAGCCGGGATCGGTTCAGATGGGGTGGGAGCTAGCTCACGATCCGCTGGATCTGGTTCACCGTGTAGGTCTGGCCGCCGATCGTCAGCAACGGCGGCTGCTGGGTCAGGTCGACCGAGGACACGGTGCCCTGGACCTGGGTCGAGATCGCCACCGGACTGCCATTGGTCACATCGGTCGCGACCGTCGTGATCTTGTACTGCCCGTCCGGCCATTGGGTGCCGTCATTGCCCTGGCCGTTCCAGTTGTAGGTCTGATTGTTGCCGGCGCTGGCGGTATATTTGCCGGTGAAGACGGTCTGGCCAACGCTGTTGGTGATGTTGACGGTGAGGTTGCAGTCCTTGGGGATGCTGAGGTCCCAACTCGCCTTTCCGCTGGCCATGGTCGTCGTGGAGCCGCTGACCACGGCGGTCTTGCCGACGAAGGCCAGCGCCTGGGTCGCCTGCGTCGCCTGCTGCATCGTGAGCAGCGATGCGAGCTGGTCGTTGGTCTTGAGCTGCTGCTCGACGCCGGCAAACTGCACGAGCTGCTGGGTGAACTGATTGGTGTCCAGCGGATCCAACGGATTCTGGTTCTGCAGCTGCGTCGTCAGCAGCGTCAGGAAGGTCTGGAAATTACCGGCAATCGTCGAGCCTGTGCTCGAGCCGAGGCTGTTGTTGCCGGTTGACGAATTGGTGTTGGTCGTGCCCGAGACTGGCGGGCTTGACGTGATCGCGTCGCCGATTGCCATGGAAGCCTCCTGTTAAACCCTGATATCCACGCCGCCTTGCGCGCCGAACATCCGTCCATAGGACCGTCCGGCGAGCTGGACCGGGACGTTTTCGTCCTCGGTCACGATCAGGCGTTGTGCGTTGCCATTCTGTTGATAATCGCCGCCATTCTGGCCGGACGAGTTCTGGTCGCGCAGCGAGAACTGCAATCCGCTGTTGTTGCTCTTGAGGCCGGCGTCCTGCAGCGCCTGCTGGAGCTGCGGCGCCGTCTGCTGCAGCATCGCCAGCGTCTCCGGCTTCTCGACCCGCAGATGCGAGGTCACCTGGCCATTGCGGTCGACGTCGATGCGGACGTCGATGCGGCCGAGCTCGGCCGGATCCAGTCGGATCTCGAAGCGGCTCTTGCCGTTGAGCGCGGAGGCTGCGATCTCGACCGCAAGCCCATGAAGCGGCACAGCGGCCGCCGTAGCGGCCGTCGCGGTCAGGTTGGCCGCGGTGATCTGGCTGGTCGATGCAGCCGGCGTCGACAGCTGGGGCTGCGCGGCGGCCGTGGCCTGTGCGCTCGGATCGGGAGCCGGCGCGTTGGTCTGGCTGGTCGTCGGCGCGGCGTTGCGATCATGTGAGGCCGGTGCCTGCAAATTGCCGTTCGCCTTCCCGTCGCTGGCCTCGACCGAGTCCGGCTTGGCTGCAACAGCGGGTTGTTGCGCGAGCGCGCCCTGGCCCGGCTGCTGAGTGGACTGGACGTTGCCATTGCCCGGTTCGGTGACCTTGCCGGCTGCGCTTTCGGCGAGCCCCGTCTTGGTCTGGGTGCCCGGCTTGCCCGTCGTCTTGGTGCTGCCGGGAACGGCCGCATCGAGCGCGGCGGTGAAGGTCTGATCGGCAGATGCGGCAGCGTCGCCGGAGGCCGCCGCTGCCGTCTCGGGCGTCGTCGCGGTTGATCCGGCGCCGTCGGCATCCTTGGCCGCCCCGGTGGATTTCGCTGCGGCCGCCAGCAGACCTACCGCGGCATCGACCGAGCCCTGCGGGCCAACACCGGCCGCTCCGACGGGCGCGGCCGCGCCGGGCGCATTGGTTTTGCCGTCGCCGCCCGCCGTGCCATCGCCGGTGGCGGGGTTGGCGAGGGTGATGTCGGGCTGGATGACGACGGCGACCGGCGTCGGCACGGCCACGGTCTGCTCGGCTATAGCGGTCGTCGCAGCGCTCGCATCCGTGCTGGCCTGATCGCCGTCCTTCTTGTCGCCCGTCTTGCCGTCGCTGGTCTTTCCGTCGGCGGTCCCGGCCGCATCGGTCTTGGTCGGTGTGCCAGTGGTCGCGTCGGCCGTGGTATCGGGACCGCTGGCGTCGGCGCCCGCAGTGCTGCCGTCGGCCTTGTCCGCCGGCTTGTCCTGCGACCTGGCCTGGGTGGTGCGATCGGCGTCGCCGGCGCGCGCCGGCTCGCGGCTCGGGGTGGAAGCGCTGCCGGGGCGCGGTGACGGCGACGGGGAGGTGGGCGGCGACGCTGTCGACGGATCCGGAGTCGCGGCGTCGACCAGCGCCGAGAAGCTGTCGGACGGCTGCGGAGCGTCCTGACGGGACTGTCTCGGCGCCGTGGTCTTGAGAACCGTGCCTGCCTGGATGTCTGACGTGACGCTGAACACCTTGGACCCTCTCGCGATGAACTCGACCAAGCAGTTCAGCAAGGAGCGGGCCAAGCCGGCGCCACTGAAAATAGTCAATAAATTCAATTTCTTATGGAATCGATCGCGGCGCGGATCCGCCGCCGCGTCCTCGCCATTTCTGCCCGGCCGGCAAGATTTGCCGCCGGCATCTGCGACCGGCGCAATTGCTTCGCAGGAAGTGCGCCTATATTAGAGACAGATGCTTTCGTGTTGTTTCCGATCAGGACATCCTGTCCGGAGATCGCCCGAAGCAAGCCATCCGCAAAGACGGCGCATGCGAGGCGTTCCCGCGCCGGGAACCCGTTGCCTGACGCCGCGATCGCAGTGACCGGATCATGCTCAACAGTCTCGATCTCGAAGGCCGTCCTGAAGACACCAGGGTCGTCGTCGCCATGTCCGGCGGCGTGGACTCCTCGGTGACGGCCGCGCTGCTGAAGTCGGAAGGCTACGACGTCGTCGGCATCACCCTGCAGCTCTACGATCACGGCGCGGCGACGCACCGCAAGGGCGCGTGCTGCGCCGGCCAGGACATCCACGATGCCCGCAACGTCGCCGAGCGCCTCGGCATCCCGCATTACGTGCTGGACTACGAAGACCGCTTCCGCGAGTCGGTGATCGACAATTTCGCCGCCAGCTACGCTTCGGGCGAAACGCCGGTGCCGTGCATCGAGTGCAACCGCGCCATCAAGTTCGGCGATCTCCTGAAGACCGCGCGCGAGCTCGGCGCCTCCGTGCTCGCCACCGGCCACTACGTCGCCTCGCGGCGGCTGGCGGACGGATCGCGCGCGCTCACTTGCGCGGCGGACAGCGATCGCGACCAGAGCTACTTCCTGTTCGCGACCACGCGCGAGCAGCTCGATTATCTGCGCTTTCCGCTCGGCGACATGACCAAGCCGGAGGTGCGCGAGCTCGCGCGCCGCTTCGGACTGGAGGTCGCCGACAAGCACGACAGTCAGGACATCTGCTTCGTGCCGACCGGCCGCTACACCGACATCATCGGCAAGCTGCGCCCGAACGCGATGGAGCCGGGCGAGATCGTCGATCTCAATGGCCGCGTTCTCGGCGTGCATCAGGGCATCGCGAACTACACGATCGGTCAGCGCAAGGGCCTCGGCATCGCTGCCGGCGCGCCGCTCTACGTCGTCAAGCTGGACGTCGCCACCCGCCGCGTCGTGGTCGGCCCGCGCGAGGCGCTGCGCACGCATCGCATCACGCTGCGCGAGGTCAACTGGATCGGTGACGGCGCGCTCGACGCCGCCGCGCGCGAGGGCCTCGAATTGTTCGTGCGGGTGCGCTCGACGCGGCCGCCGCAGCCGGCTTGGCTGCGCGGTGCGGACGGCCGTTACGAGGTCGAGCTGGTCGCCGGCGAAGAGGGCGTCTCGCCGGGCCAGGCCTGCGTGTTCTACGATGCCGCCTCCGGCCGCGCCCGCGTGCTCGGTGGCGGCTTCATCCAGAGCGCTGTTGCGGAAAGCAGCAGCTTGGGCGGCAACGTGATCAGGCCGCAGCGCGTGGCCGAGCCGGTCCGCGGCTGATCAGCATCCATCATTCGGGGCAGGGGCATGGGGGACATCGACCGCGCGGGGGTCGAAAAGGCCTATGAGCGCTGGGCGCCGATCTACGATCTGGTGTTCGGCAAGGTCTTCGATCAGGGCCGCCAATCGACCATCGCGGAAGCCGATCGCATCGGCGGCCGCATTCTCGACGTCGGCGTCGGCACCGGTCTGTCATTGTCGGACTATGCCCGGACCACGAAGATCTGCGGCGTCGATATCTCCGAGCCGATGCTGCGGCGGGCGCAGGCCCGCGTGCGCGAGCTGAAGCTCCTCAATGTCGAGACGCTCGCGGTGATGGATGCCAAGCATCTCGCGTTTCCCGACAATTTCTTCGACGCGGTGGTCGCGCAATACGTCATCACCGCTGTGCCGGATCCCGAAGCGACGCTCGATGATTTCATCCGCGTGCTGAAGCCGGGCGGCGAGCTGATTCTGGTCAACCATATCGGCGCCGAGAGCGGCCCGCGCCGCATCTTCGAGCTCGCCTTCGCGCCGATCGCGCGCCGGCTCGGCTGGCGGCCGGAGTTCCCCTGGGCCCGACTGGTGAACTGGGCCGCAAAGCATGGCGGCGTCACGCTGGCCGAGCGCCGGCCGATGCCACCGCTCGGACACTTCTCGCTCATTCGCTACCGCAAGGGCTGACCGCCAGATCCTCTGGCCGTGCGCTTTGCCACGCCATCCGCGCGGAACGCGAACGCGGGGTTTGCGTTGCCCCGCCATGAGCATCAGGCAATCCTTGTTCCTCTCCTTCGCACTGGTCTCGGCCGCGGCTGCGGCCCACGCCCAGGCGCCGCCGACGGCGGCCACACCTCCGCAGGCGACGGCGCCGGCCCCCGACGCGAATGCCGCCTGTGCGCCGAATGTCCGCGCGACGGCGACGCCCGACGGCATCACCACCGGCAGCGCCAGCGAGCCGCTCGGCGACAAGCTGGCGAAGACCAACGGCGTGTTGTGTCCGCCGAGCGGGGTCGATCCGGAGATGCACGCGCCGACCCCGGAGGGCGGCACGACGCCGGTGATCCCGCCGCCCGGCAGCCCCGGCGGCTATCCTAACGTGCTGCCGAAATGAGCCTCTTGTGATCTGCATTGCCGACCGCCGCTCTTGGCGCGCACATCGGCCTGTGGCCCTCGACGACCAGCGGATACATGCGCAAGGCCTTGGAGAGTCGTCCGGAAATCCCCTGGTCCGAAAACCGCTGCTGCCCGCGAGCTTTGCTTGACAGGGGCGGAGACGCCTCCTTATATGCCGCCCGTTCACAAGGCCCGGCGCCCGCTTCGACCGGTCTTGCCTTGATCGAACATCGTGGCGGGGTAGCTCAGCTGGTTAGAGCACGGGAATCATAATCCTGGGGTCGGGGGTTCGAGTCCCTCCCCCGCTACCACCTTTCCCACACTCCCTTTACTCTGCTTGGGTATGCCTCCCCGCCAATCAGCGAGTTGAGACGGCCAGCAATTTCAACACAGACCCCGCCCGGGCGCGTGTCATCTCTCGACACCGTCACCGTCTCCACAAGATCTCGAATTGCTTCGGCAGCCTCCTCGTCGCCTGCGCTCACACCTTTGCCGAGCGCATTTTCGAGCCGCACCAATTGCTCTTCGTATCGCCGAAGAATGACGGGGTGGAGCGCAATCGGCTGCGGAGCGGAGGGCTGGCTTTGCAATTCAGCCATGATCCGCTTCCGATCGGCATCCAGAGCCGTGGACCGCGGGCCGAGAATCGAAGGATCGCCATGCCCCTTGGCGATGGCGTCAGCTGGATGCCGCAGCGAAGAAAAAGAAGCTCAATTATCCAGTATGATTGCGGGAACAGGTTTGCCGGCCGCTTCACAGACTGCCTCGATAAGCAGGCGAACCGCTTTGGCATGCCAATAGATTTTCGCTCACGAATGAACGATTTGCGGGATACTGTTGCTCGGAATTTGCGTCGCCTCCGAACGGGGAAGGGCTGGACGCAGGAGGAGCTTGCGTTCCGAGCAAAAGTCGATCGGAGCTATGTCAGTCAGCTGGAGACAGGGGTATACAGCGCATCTGTGACGATGCTCGGTAAGCTGTCCAAGGCGCTCGGCGTAGAGCCCAGCGAATTTCTAAAACCTTGACCAGAGCCTCTGGTGCTCGTTTCGCTGGGGTGCTCTGGCAGAATTGGCGACAATCGCTCGGGCTGTCCCCTATAGTGAAGACCAGCCACGTCGGCCGATCGGCCAGCGCCAGTAGCCCTCTATACTTGGGAGTCGCGCGACCGGGCCCAGCTTGGTGCGGTATTGGTGCGTGAGGATTTGAAGTAGGTACTGATCCCGCTAACGCGTTGATCGTCCATGAGACCTTATCACCCTAGGGCTGCGACCGGGCCGTTATGGGCGGCAAGCTATCGATCGGCTTCGTTGATTTTGCTGCGTTCTCGTTCGATTTCGATTGAGTTCGTTGCGGCTTGTTCGGATCGTTCTGGTGCGAGACTGGTGCGGCCCGTTGGGGGCAACATCCTCTCTAGGCTGAAACAGAGGGCGATTCTAGGAAACCTTAAGATCACTTGGCAATCAGGGGGCCACCTCGTGTTGTCCGGAAGCCATCATTGGTACACAATGCATTTTCCGAGAGCTGGGAAGCGGGTATCGACAAATTCACGATACACGACTTGAGGCGCAGCTTACGCACCGTCATGCCGCGCGCGTCTACGTCCCATCAATAAGAAGCCCGCCGGCAATCTGGGCCGTCAGCGCGAGAGCAGGGGGGTCCGGCAGAGGGCAGCGGACGAGGCACTGACGACTGCACAGTCGATGACTGCGCCCGGGGTTGCGAGAGTCTATGCTGCGGGATCGGGGCCGCCTGCTGCTGGGACAGCGACGAAGGCGGGGTTGTCGACATTCTCTGTCTGATGTCGTCTGCGACAGCTTGCAGCGTCGCAATGTTCTGGGCCATCAGCTCTTGCTTGGCGGTGAGTTGCTCTACGCTGCGCCGCACGACATCGAGATTGAACGCCAGGGGCTCAAGCTGCTGCATCGGGTCCGGGGCAGTTGAAGCAATGGCTGGCGACTTCGTCGTCGAGACGGATAACAACCAGCCCAGCGATGGAACCCGGGCCACTACCTTGTCCCTTGCTGCGTCACCGTAGGACTGCCAGGCAAGGGTGGCGCCGATACCGATGAGAACTGCAATAACAAACCGGGCAAGGGTATGGAGTGTTCGCCTGCCAGTCGACGGCCGGTCGCTCGCGATATTGTCGTCGTTGAGGCCGGAGGGGCGAGGAGAACGGCCAGGCGGTTTCATGGGCCGTCCAATCCGCGGATCGAATCGGGCGTTTGGATCGCGCGCAGGCCCGTCCCACGCATTCTCTACGAGAGGTATGCTTTGCGAGTACATAAGTAGCTCCTTCCTGACTATTCACGGATCGTGATCGCGAGCTGAGCCGGCGCGACGAGTTTCAGCACAATCAGTCTCAGCAATGTCGTTTTTCCGGACCCGTTCCGATTGTTCCGGGACGTGAAGCCAGGGTCGACCGGCTTGATGCCTTGGTCGTCACGGCATGGCGATAGACAGTTTCGATTCCTTTCCCGAAGGCGTCGACGGAATATTGCGTCGTTGCGCGAAGCCGGGCGGCATGGCCCATGCGCCAGCGCCGCTCCGGATCGCGGAGCAATGTTTCGATCGCTTCCGCCAACCGAACATGATTGCCGGGTGGAACGGTAATGGCCTCGATGCCGTGGCGCGCCACGCGTGGAACGGCCGTGTCAAGCCATGTATTGATGATCGGCCGTCCCGCCGCCATCGCTTCCAGTTGAGCGATGCCAAATGTTTCCGCATTGGTCAGGGACGGCAGGACAAAGACGTCCGCTGTACACATGAGACTGGCGAGTTTGGCCTTCGGAGCGGAGCCGAGCAGGCGGACGCGATCCGCGACGCCGAGGCTATGAATCATTCGTTCAAGCCGTGCCCGTTCTGGACCCTCGCCGATGATCCAGACCTCAAAGCGGTGGCCGACCGCCGCTCGCACCAGCACATCGAAGCCCTTGTAGGGGACGAGTTGCCCGCAAGCCAGCACGAGCCGTCCACGATCGCGTTCGGCAGCGTCATTGTCGCGCGGCTCTGGCCAATCGTACTTCGAGGCATCGACGCCGAACGGAACGACGTGACATTTCTCAGCGAATTCCTGCAGCAGCGGGCTGCTGTACAGCAGAATGGCATTGGACACGATGATTGCGTCCGCCTGCCGCAGCGTCCGGCGCAACAGCGGTTTCATAAACCACCTCAGTCCGGCATGCGAAGCGATGTCCGCATGGTAGTGCACGACCAAAGGTCGATCGCGGCCCAACCCCAGGGCGAGCATGAGATCGGCGAGCGAAAACGGTGCATGAAGCGCGAGCAGATCGTGATCGGCGACCTGGCGCCACAACCGCAGCGGATAAGTCGGCGCGGCCGGAAGCGAACCTACATCGCCGAACGAGCGCACGCGCTCGATCGTAACGCCGTTCACGACGATGCGCCGTTGCCCGTTCGACTTGGAGCAGACCAGCACGCAGGCGGTGAACGCGTCTTTCAGTCCTGCGCATATGTCGCGGATCACCGACGGGGCTCCGCCGAACAGGTCGGGATAGCAGTCATTGAAGATGTGAAGCACCGAGAGGCGCCGAGAGGGAGCGAGCATGGCCGAACTCTCCATGACTGAGCGCCTCCTTTATATGTGGGAAAATTTCACACGTCAATTGATCTCGACGGAAAAGTGGGATTGTATCCCACGGGACTCGCCGCTACAATTTCGCCATGAACGCCAAATCCCGGAGATCGAAGTCGGCTTCGCATCAGCCGATTGCGGCGGCGAGCCTGCGCGCGCCCTTGGCGCGCCTGCTGCGCCCGCTGGTGCGGCTATGCATCCGCGGTGGAATGACATTTCCTGAGCTGGCTCAGCTGTTGCGAGAACTCTTCGTCAATGTTGCCGAGCACGACTTTGCCCTGGAGGGAAAGGAGCAGACTGACAGCCGCGTGAGTCTGCTCACCGGAATTCACCGCAAGGAGGTTGCGCGGCTGCGCGGCGCCGGTGCGCCGGTCAATGAAACGCCTGCCACTCTGTCGCTGACCAGCGCGATCATGGCACGCTGGCTCGCCGCTCCGGAGTTCACGGACGCGAACGGCGATCCGCTGCCCTTGCCGCGCATGGCCAGTGGCGATGCGCCCTCGTTCGAGCAGCTTGTCAGTTCGATCACGAAGGATGTCCGCCCGCGCGCAGTGCTGGATGAATGGCTGGACCGCGAGCTCGTGACCATCAACGGCGATGAAGAGATCGTGTTGGTGGATACCGGCTTCGTTCCGCGCGGCGACGACGAGCGCAAATGGCACTATCTCGGCCGTAACCTGCATGATCATATCGCGGCAGCCGCCGAAAACGTATCCGGGCCAGCACCCCGTTTCCTCGAACGCGCGGTGCACTATGACGGCCTTTCAGCCAAGCTCGCAAAACGTCTCGAAGGGCGTTCGCGCGAACTGGCCATGGACGCCCTGAAGATCGCCAACCGGGAAGCAAACCGCGCGCTCGCCAGGGACAAGGGCGGCGACCACCGCTGGAATTTCGGCATCTACATTTACAGCGAAGGTCCGGACGACGCGGCGAATGGTGATGCTGACGAAGGCGGCTCGTCATGACCAGGCAGCCCGTCATCTCGCGCCGCTCGTTGCTTATGGGACTCTGGCTTGCCGGATCGTCCTCCGCCTGGGCGCAGGTGCGCCGCGGCAGCGATCAGGGTATCGGCGGCACCGGTATCACGCGTGGCCACGATCAGGGCATCGGCGGCACCGGCATTGTTGGCGTCATTCAGCGTTTCGGCAGCATTTTCGTCAACGGCCAACGCATCAGCTATGCGCCGAACGTCCCGGTGCGGATCGATGGCGAACCGGTATCGGCGAAGGCGCTCAAGATCGGACATCTGGCTCGTGTGCTGGCGCTGCCGCAGGCGAACGGTTCGCTGATCACCCGCGGCGTCAACGTGGTCAGCGAGGTGATGGGGCCGATCGAAAGCGTCAGGGACGGCGAGATGACCGTGCTGGGCCAGCGGATCATAGCGGCCGGCCACGAAAGCTGGCGCCATCCGGGCGTCAATGTCGCGGTCTTCGGGGTGCGCCGCATCGACGGCGTGATCGTCTCAAGCCTGGTCGAGCAACGCCTTAACGCGACAACGCGGGTTTCCGGACCACTCGAACGTGATCGCGGCGGCCTGCGAATAGGCGGGTTGCGACTCAACGGCGCCGATGCCGCACTCGTCGGACAACGTGTTCAGGCTGAGGGCCGCGTTACGCAAGGCGTGATGCAGATCTCGCGCATAAGGGCTGACGACCTCTCTGATTTCTTCGGCGCGAACCGTCTGTCGATCGAAGGCTATGTCCGCCGCGTCGGCAGCTATCTGCAATTCGGCTCGGGCTATGTCGCGCATGACAATAGTCGCTTCGCATCCTCAGGCAATGCCCGCGTGGTCGTGAACGCCACCTTTGACAGTTCCCGTGGCTTGCGGGTTGAATCCATCCAGTCCGTCAACAAATTTCCGGGTGACTCGATCCAAGGTACGAGATCCGAGCAAACTCCGGGCGCGACGCCCGGCGGCTCGGACGTCCCGGGCGGCGCTACTGTGCCAGGCGGCGGTCCTCCCGGGCTGGGCGGTGGCGGTCCTCCAGGCCTTGGCGGCGGCGGTCCTCCCGGCCTTGGCGGCGGCGGTCCTCCCGGCCTTGGCGGCGGCGGTCCTCCCGGCCTTGGCGGTGGCGGTCCTCCCGGCCTTGGCGGCGGCGGTCCTCCCGGCCTGGGCGGCGGCAGTCCTCCCGGCCTGGGCGGCGGCCGCGGCCGGCGATGAACAACGAAGATATGGCAGAGCGGGCGAGAGGCGCGCGCTCGCAGCGTCGTCCAGCTTCGCTATGCGATTCATCGCGAGCAACTTGCGCTGCGAACAGCTAGCCCGAGTTCGCGGATTCGCGCTCGAAAATCGGGATTTTGCGATTTTTTGGCGAGCTAAGTAATTGATCTGCAAAGGGTGGGGTGTTCGATTTCGGGCGAGAATGGTTGTAGTGAAGACCTCCCCGATTCCCAAGGGCGTGGCGATGCGGGTGGATCCGCCGCGCGATGTTTCTGCGACGCACGGAGCGACGAGCCCGCGGCTGAGCAGAATATGAACAACCCGACGGCGCTCGCCGCTCTGGCGAGCGCCGTCTCGCAGACGGTGCGACGACAGAAGATTGGCTGAGTTTCCGCTGATCGGCGGAGAGACGTTTGGTGGATCGAAGCGGATGCGGAGAGCACGCTATCTTGCCGGCGATGACAACTCGATTGAGACGTCGAGCGCGCTATTGTGTCTGTGTTGCCCCGCGATCCTGACGAGGACATGTGCGCCCGCTTGGCAGGCGGGGCTGAGCACGGACTCTCGGATGGACCACCAGATGTCATCACCGCGAGATCACGACGGAAGCCGGACCAATGCTATGTTGTCGACCGCTCGTGTGCAGCCGTGTAGTATCGAACAGAGGAGACGATCACGTCGAAGATGAAGGCGGAGAGACGCCCGATGTAAGCGTCCGGCCGCTGCACATGGCCTCAGATCTTGACATGATCGGCCGGCTCGATCGCCGCCGGGTGCACGGTGACGATGTCGGAACCGGCCGCGATCTGTGCAAGCTCGGCCTCTACGCGCTTACGTTCTGCCGCGAGCTCATTGACCTTCGGGTTGTGCGCTGAGCGGGATCAGCAGTCCGAGACGAGCTATGGACAGTCGTCTTGGTCAGGCCGCGCGCTCGAACTGCGGCTGCCAGCGGAGCAAGTAGGATTGCAGCGACTGGACGGCGAGCGCCAGCAGGATGCCGACGAACATCATGATGAAGATCGCCACCATCATCTCGCTCGCATTGGCGCGGGCCTCGGCCTCGATGATCAGCTTGCCGAGCCCGCGCTCGGCGCCGATGAACTCGCCGACGATGACGCCGACGAGCGCGAAGGAGACCGCTGGAAGCAGCGAGGCGAACACCCAGGCCAGTGCGGACGGGACGACGACGGTGCGCAGCACGGTCAGCTCGCTCGCGCCCAGCAGCCGGGCCGCGGCGATCTGGTCGCGGTCGACCGCGCGGGTGCCCTCGAAGGTGTTGAAGAAGACGACGAAGAACACGACGAGCCATGCGGTCGCGATCTTGGAGAGATCGCCGAGACCGAAGATCAGGATGACGAGCGGCACCAGCGCGATGCGCGGGATCGAGTTGAGCGCGATGATGTAGGGACCGAACACGCGGGCGAGAAAGTCCGACCGCCCGAGCACCACGCCGGCGGCGATGCCGGTCAGCGCGCCGAACAGAAAACCCCACCAGGTGTTCTTGAGCGTGACGAGGGTCGCGGTCCACAGATTGTTGTCGGTGGCTCCGATGCAGGCGACGACTCCGGCGGGGTCGCTGAAGCAGCCGAGGCGCAGAAAACTCTGCCAGATCAGCGAGGGCTTTGCGACGAAGTAGGGATCGAGGATCTTCGGCACATAGGCTTTGGGCAGCAGCGCCTTGCTCCACTCGAAGCCCCATTGCCAGACCACGAGCACAATGACCAGGATGGCGATCTGCCAGAACAGGATGGCGGCGCGACGGGTCGACATGATCGGTCAGCCTTCTCAGTCAGCCTTGGTGCGGCGGAATTCTTCGCCGAGCGAATGCCAGATATGGGAATAGAGCCGGCCGAACTCGGCGGTCTCGCGCAGGCTCACGGGGTCGCGCGGCCTGGGGAATGACACTTCGAAATCATCCTTGAGGCGCCCCGGCCGGGCCGACAGCAGGATGATGCGGCTGGCGAGCGTCAGCGCCTCGCCGAGATCGTGGGTCACGAACAGCACGGTCTGCCGCTCGCGCTCCCAGATCTCGAGCAGGGTCTTGTGCATCTCGAGCTTGGTGTGGGTATCGAGCGCGCCGAACGGCTCGTCCATCAGCAGGATCTCCGGCGCGAGGATCAGCGTGCGCATCAGCGCCACGCGCTGCCGCATGCCGCCGGACAGCATGCGCGGAAAGCTGCGGCCGAAGCCTTGCAGCCCGGCCTTGCCGATGGCCTCGGTGACGCGCTGCGCGCGCTCCGGCTTCGGCACGCCGGCGATCTCCAGGCCGTAGCCGATGTTCTGCTCGACCGTCCGCCACGGAAACAGCGTGTCGCGCTGGAACACGTAGCCGACCCTTGGATTCACCTTGCCGGTCTCGACCGTGTCGCCGTCGATCAGGATGCGCCCGCCCGAGCGCGGCAGCAGCCCGGCGACCATGTTGAGGATCGTGCTCTTGCCGCAACCGGACGGACCCAGGAGGGCAACGAATTCGCCCTCCCGCACATCGAAGGACACGTTGTCGACGGCGACGAATTCGCGGCCGCCGGTGCTGTAGGTCTTCATCAAGCCCTGCACTGCGATCCGGGTGCGTTCCGCGGCAGGGCTCTCGGCGCCGCGCACCGTGGCGAGGCCTGCATTGGAGGGCGGCATCATTTGGTCTTCGCCTTCGCCGCCGCGAGGAAGCTGGGATCGACGATGTCCTCGTACTTGATCTCGGGAATGTCCGTCCCCTTGCGGTACCAGGGCTTGGCGCCGCGTGCATAGGACGCGGGGTCGATGCTGCCGTCATAGGCCCAGGTGGCGGTGTCGAAGCCGAGCTCGGCGCTGACCGCTTCGGGATCGATGCCGGAGAAGTACTTCGGCGTCACCAGCGCCTGCACCTCGGCGAGCGGCGTGGCCTTGACCCAGGCCATGGCGCGGGTGATCGCATTGACGAAGGCCTGCACCAGCGCCTCGTCCTGCTCGATCGTGTCCTTCAAGGCGTAGATGACGAGCACCGGGACCGTGCCGCCGAAATCCTTCTCGAACAGTCCGGGCTTGGAGGTGTCGTAGATCACCTTGCCGAAGCCCTTCTTCTCGACCTCGACGATCCAGCTCGGCGGCGCCATGATGGCGTCGAACTGCTTGGTCTGCAGCGATGGAAACATCGTGTTCGGTCCGCCGCCTGCGACCCAGTTCACCTTGTCGCCCAGGCCGCGCGACTCGAACACATAGGTGCCGTAGACCCAGGTGCCCGATCCGATCGCCGTGGCGGCGACGATCGGCTTCGCACCGTCGGCGCGCCTGGAGGCGGCGAGCGCCTCGACCGAGATGATGCCGCTGTCGTAGAGATCACGTCGCACCACGATGTTGGCGTAGGAGCAGACCATCTCGGTTGCCAGCAGGATCTTGCACGGCTTGCCGCGTGCCGTGAGCTGCAGCGGGTGGCTGGCGTCGCCATGCGCAAACAGCGCTTGATCGGCGGCGAGCGTCTGGCGGCCGAAGGTGCCGGAATTGCCGGTGAGGAGCTTGGGATCGAGGCCCTCGTCCTTGAAGTAGCCCTTCAGCTCCGCGATCATTGCAATCGCATAGACCGGCGACACCGGTCCGAACGCGATCGACGCAGGCCGCGTCTCGGCCAGCAGCCGTCCTGGCAGCAGCGAAGCGCCCGCGAAGGCCGCGCCGGACGCGAGCGCGCGGCGCCGTGTGATCGTCATGGAATCCTCCCGCAGTTCTTATGTTCTCGACGATGTGCGACGTGACCGCTCACCCTGGCGGCTTCACAGGCGAAATCGTTCCGTCCGCTTCCAGCATGGCAATCTCGTCGGGCAGCAGCCCGATCTCGGCCAGGACGTCGCGCGTGTGCTCGCCGACATCAGGCGGATCGTAGCGGTTCGGCAGCCGCTGCCCGTCCAGCGACACCGGCAGCACCGGCGTCTTGGCGCGACGGCCGTCGGGCATGCGGATCTCGGTCAGGCCGCCCGATGCGTTGAGATGCGGATCGTCGAACAGGTCGCCGGGCTTGTTGACCGGCGCGTAGGGCAGCTCGAGCCGCTCCAGCACCGCGGCGAGATCGTCCCTCGCCCACGTCCTGAAGATCGCGGCGATCTCGGGGATCAGCCAGCCGCGATGATCGACCCGGCCCTGCGCGGTGGCGAAGCGCGGATCGTCCAGCCATTCCGTGCGCTCGAAGGCGCGGCAGAACGCCACCCATTGCTCCTCGCCGACGATGGTCACGAACAGCTTCGAGCCGTCCTTTGTGTCGAACAGATCGTAGACCGGCCACGGGCTGTCCTTGATCGAATAGGGGATCGAGGGCTGGCCGGTGACGACCTCGTACATCATGGCCTGCGCCATCAGGAAGACGTTGTTCTCATACAGCGCGCTCTGCACGTAACGGCCGCGCCCGGTGCGCTGACGCTCGGCCAGCGCGGCCTGGATCGCGATCACCCCGAACATGCCGCCCATGATGTCGTTGACCGAGGCTCCGGCGCGCATCGGGCGATCAGGCAGGCCGGTCATGTAGGCGAGGCCCCCCATCATCTGCACGACCTCGTCGAGCGCGAGGCGGTTCTCGTAAGGCCCGGGCAGGTAGCCCTTCAGCGAACAGTAGATCAGCTGCGGGGCGAACGCCGCCACGGACTCGTAGTCGAGCCCAATGCGCTTCATCAGCCCGGGGCGGAAATTCTCGATCAGCACGTCGCTGCGCGCGATCAGCTTGCGCGCAACATTCTGGCCCTGCGCCGTCGACGTATCGAGCGCGATGCTGCGCTTGTTGCGGCAGTAGGTGGCGAAAAAGCCGGCCGCCGGTCCCTTGAAGGAACGGGTGCGATCGCCCTTGATCGGCTCGACCTTGATCACGTCGGCGCCGAGATCGGCGAGGATGAGTCCGCAGCTCGGACCCATCACCATCTGGCTGAACTCGACGACGCGCACGCCCTCGAGCGGCCGAAGCGGAGCGTCGTGCTCTCGGGCCGCGCCCATCACGCTGCCCTCCGCAGCACCTTGGGGATGCCGGCCTCGTGCAGATGGCCGGTGAGGTGCTTCGGCGCGATGTGACGGGCCAGGATCTCGCGCGTGAGCATCAGCCGGTCCAGATCGATCCCGGTCGATAGACCCATGCGCTCGAGCATGAACACGAGATCCTCGGTGACGATGTTGCCGCGTGCGCCCGGCGCGAACGGACAGCCGCCGAGCCCGGAGACCGCGGCATCGAAGCGGCGGATGCCGGCCTCGAGGCCGGCGACCGCGTTCGCGAGGCCGGCGCCGAGCGTGTCGTGCAGGTGCAGGCGCAGCGTGACGTCCGGCCCGATCTCGCGCCGGACGGCCGCAACGACCTGCTTGACGAGCGTGGGCGTCGCGTAGCCGACGGTATCGGCAAGACCGATCTCGTCGGCCCCCGCCTCGGCGAAACGGCGCGCCAGATCGCAGACCGCCGCCTCGCTGACATTGCCTTCGAGCGAGCAGCCGAACGAGGTGGAGATCGCGCCCATCAATTGCGGCCGCTCGGCGGCCGGCCGGGCATCGATCGCGGCGCGCACGGCATGGAAGGCTTCGACCTGCTCGGCGACCGTACGGCGGACATTGGCGCGGTTATGGGTCTCGCTGGCCGAGATCACAAAATAGATGTTGTCCACGCCTGCGGCGATGGCGCGCTCCGCGCCCTTGAAATTGGGGACCAGCGCGCCGATCCTCGTCTCTCGATGAGACAGCGCATGGGCCATCACCGCATCGACATCAGCGAATTGCGGCACGACCTTCGGCGGCACGAAGGAGCCGGCATCGATCTCGCGCACCCCTGCGGCCGCGATGGCGTCGATCAGCGCGCACTTCGCTTCGGTCGGCACGAGCATGTCGAGGTTCTGCAGGCCGTCGCGCGGCGCGACCTCGCAGATATGGACGTCCGGCTCACGGATCATTGGCGTTGCTTCCCCGTCGCTCGCTTCTCGATTGTACATTTTTCATATAAAGAACAATCCGGCCGACGATCTGTCAAGCTGAAAGAGGTTTCCTCGGCATCATGACCGATTGGGACACATCGCCCTCCGCTGCACGGACGGGCACGACCGACCGCGCCGAGCAGCTCGCCGGCCTGATCCTGGCGTTCGCACGCCGCGAAGGCATGAAGGCCGGGGACCGCCTGATCGAGCAAAGGCTGGCCGATGCGCTCGACGTGTCGCGTGCGCCGATCCGGCTCGGGCTGAAGGCCCTGGAGGCGGCGGGGCTGGCGCGGGGCGAGCCCCATCGCGGCTTCGTGCTGACCCAGAACCCGACGAGCGGTGCGGCACGCCCGACGCTCGCCGCGGTGAGCCGCGCCGAGCAGGCCTATGCGGACATCGCGGCCGACGTTCTCGACCGGCGCATCGAGGCCGACGTCACCGAGGCCGAGCTGATGCGCCGCTACGAGCTGAGCCGCACCGAGCTGCAGCGCCTGCTCGATCGCATCGCGGCCGAGGGCTGGATCGCCCGCCTGCCCGGCTATGGCTGGCGCTTCGCCGAGACGCTGTCGAGCCCAGAAGCCCAGGACCAGGCTGCGGCCTTCCGGGCCGTGATCGAGCCGGCAGCGATTCTGCAGCCCGGCTTCGGGCTTCAGCAGGACGTCATCGCGAAGCTTCGCCAGCATCAGCAGCGCGTACTCGGTGGCGAGCTCGACAAGATGACGATCGGCGAGGTCTATCAGTCGGGCTGCGAGTTTCACGAGGTGATCGCGCGCGGCGCCCGCAATCCGTTCTTCGTCGAGTCGCTGCGACGCGTGAACTCGATCCGCCGCCTGTTCGCCTATCGCAGCTTTGCCGATCGAGATGGCATGCGCCGGCACGTCGAGGAGCATTTGCGCCTGCTTAATCTGCTCGAAGCAGGACGTAATCAAGATGCCGCCGAGCTGATGCGAAGTCACCTTCAGCGTCCGCTATCATCGCGCTTGCCTTGAGCTTTTTGGCTCCGCGGCATGTAGTCGGAGCGGAACAGCAAGTAGCAACTTCTGAGCCGTTCGATTGCGATTCCTGGAAGGAGTAACAGCCGGCTATGGGCCGCAAAGGGGAAGCAAGCGTTCGAGGCGGACCCGACGACATACGAGGGGACAGATTGAAGTTTGCCAGAAGTTCGTTGTGATGCACGCCGAATAACACTTTTGAGGTTTTTCTTTTGAGCTTCTGTAGCGCGCAACGATAGTGGTAATACTGTCAATTATGGCTACCGGCACGGCGTTTCCTGATCTCCGCACCAAGTTGATTCATACCACGATCAAGCTGCTGGCCGAGCAAGGTCCGGCGGCCGTTCAAGCTCGGTCCGTGGCCAATGAGGCTGGCGTCTCTACGATGGCTGTTTACAGCCATTTCGGAGGCATGCCGGAGCTATTGCGCGCAGTTGCCGATCAAGGGTTCCGATATCTGGCCTCTGCCTTTGAGGCGACGCCGAAGACCGATGATCCCGTTACAGACGTCTTCCGTTTGGCGTTGTGTTACCGCGACGTGGCCCGGCAGAACCCGCACCTCTACGATCTCATGTTCGGGCTATCAACTCGAGGAGCCTATCGGGCGATCGAGTATGATCCTACTCCGCTGTCTCGCTCGGAATCCCCTGCATTTCAAGAAGCCTTTGGCCATGTGGTTCGAGCCGCGACTCGTCTTATCGAGGCTGGCCGGATCCGCGACGATGATCCGAATGTCATCGCGGTACAGCTGTGGGGCTTCGTTCACGGGTTCATTACCCTCGAATTGGCTGGCCTCTTGGCTCGCTTTGATGACAGCGTCGAACAGATCCTTTTCCCGATGGCAATAAATATGTTGGTTGGCCTCGGCGACACGCCGGAACGCGCCGTCACCTCCATGATGCCATGCGTCAGGTGAGGGCATCCGCTCTCTGTTGATCCTTACGCCCGTTCCCTGAAACGAATAGGGACATTCAGCACTCCTTGCGTCTGCACTATAACGATGTTATTGTCGGTTAATAACATCGTTATGGCTGCTCAAGCAGTGACGCCAGCATCTGAACTGGCGCTCGTAACAGAGGGAGGATTTGTATGGCTGTATCAGTTCTGCCTGATTCGCCTCAGGGCCGGTCGACGCCGCTTGTTCGGCTACCAGCAATTCCGTTGCGCATCTGGCTGCTCCGCGCCATCGCGCTGGCGCTCCTCCTGGCTGCGTCCCTTGATGGGTTCGCGGCGATTATGGCGGGGATCGCGTATTACAAAGGAGCCGGGAATCCTGAGATTGCTGCAAAGCGCATCGCGCTGCTGAACGCCGCCGAAGCCGGCCAAGCCGTGGATACTCCCTCAAAAGTCGAGGAGTACGCTGGCAGCACGGTCGCGCTGGTGGGATCGGTCAGTTCGTCCACTTATGCTTATGGCAAGGAGAGCATCGCCGAGCATCTCCTCGTCTACAATGTCATGAGCAAGGAAAAGGCCGCAATGCTCATGGTCCATTCCTTGCTGGGCGGCGTATGCATGCTTTTCGGCGGCCTGCAATTCTGGCCCGCTTTTCGCCGCCGCTTTCCCAAGTGGCACCGCATATCCGGTGGCATCTATATCGTCGTACTGCAGGGCACGATGATCACCGCCATGATCCATCTTGTGCGCACGTCGGTTGCCGACACGCTGGATCATCTGTTTTTCTACGTGGGACTGTGGGGGCTGGCCCTGGGCATATCGTTCAGCCTCTGGATGGCCGTACATGCGTTGTGGCGCAAGCAGATTGCTAACCACCAAGCCTGGATGTGCATAAGCTACGGGCTCTTGCTGAGCACACCCATCCAGCGTTACGGCTGGCTGCTTTTTGGCGCGCTGGATCCGGGCATCCGCTTTACCGAAGCAAATTATGCCGTCACAGGGGTGCTGATCCCCCTTTCTTTGACGGTCGGCTACCTTCTGTTTACGATCAACCGCTGGGTGCAGCCGGTTCGACGGGCCGAGTCCGCAAGCATGACTGCGGCTTCCGAAAAGCGCGCGCGTCTTGCACGCAACCTCGCGCTCGTGAGTTTCCCCGCCCTCGTCGCAGCCGCCGCCATTGTTGTTCAATACTACATGGTGACCCCCGCGCTGGAGCAGGCTTTCAGCGCCCGAGAATTGGTCCCGGCGGGTGTCATCCACCTTCATGACACCGTGATTGCAAGCGATGTCGTAAGCCGCGCGACGTTCGCGCTGGCGACGTTAGTTGGCTTGTCGAGCGGAGCGCATCTGCTGTGGATCGCCTTCGTCCGACGGCAACCGAAAGGTGCTCTGGCTGCACCTTCCTGGGCGTTGGCGTTCTCCGGCGCCGTCGCGGGAATTGTATTGATGTACTGGGGCCTGCGGATGGGTATGCCGAGCTTCGCTACCCTTGCAGGCGGTTCGATGCACATGATTGGAGGAGCCGCCACTCTGTTGTTCGCGGTTCTGCTTGCCTTCGCCTTGCGCCGCGGAGAGGTGGCCTGGGTCAAGGAATGGGGCGTATTCGTCCTCGCCTGCATCGCGGCTACGCCCACCTTCTACTTTCTACTGCCGCTCATGGGCGCGTCCGGATTTGACGCACAGTGGGCGAGGGAGGGCCACATCTTCCGCCTGGCCCTCGCTGGCCAATGGTTGGTGGCGATAATGGGCGCCTTCATCTACGCGGCCTATGGACAAGCAACCCAAAGCAGACTGGCTCGCTGAAACCGGAGCCGCGGTGGCCATCAAGGGCGGGGACGAGTCCTCCTCGCCCACGCGCCGCGACGTGCGGAGCCCGACCCACGAGTCCAACTGGTGCGATAACCAGAGGGTTTCTCCTGATGGGAGAGGCCACCTACAAAAAGGAGTGATGTCAATGCCAACCTATTATTGCTCCAGCATCGAGGGACGCCTTTCGGGCAGGCAGAAGAGTGCGATTGCGGCTGAGATCACGCGGATCCATGCGGAGGTGACGGGAGCGCCGACCTACTTCGCGCAAGTCATTTTCGAAGACGTGAAAGCTGAGAACTACTTCATGGGCGGCGCGCCACTGACGCATGACCAGGTGTTTGTCTACGGTCACATCCGAGGCGGGCGCGCTGCGATCGACAAGACACGGATGATCAAATTGATGGCAGAGGCCGTCGCGGTTGCCGCCTCTGCCGCGGATCACCGCAGCGTATGGGTATATGTCGGCGAGCTTCCAGCGCGGCAGATGATCGAATTTGGTCACGTACTGCCAGAGGCCGGCGATGAACCGGCGTGGACAGCCAATCTGCCGGCAGCGGATCGCGATTTCATGCAATCCGTGGGACCGCAGACAAAGGGCAAATGAAACAAGGGCGGCAACGCCCGTGCCGCGGTTGGCTCGTCGGCAGATAGCGCTCGGACTGCCTGCAAGA
Source organism: Bradyrhizobium sp. HKCCYLRH3059 (assembly GCF_051168035.1). NCBI lineage: Bacteria > Pseudomonadati > Pseudomonadota > Alphaproteobacteria > Hyphomicrobiales > Nitrobacteraceae > Bradyrhizobium > Bradyrhizobium sp. HKCCYLRH3059. The sequence continues at coordinate 190,237 of NZ_JBNPUF010000003.1, forward strand.
GGCAGGCGGTTCGATACGCGAAAATGTCAATCAGGGAAGGTCTTCAATGCGTAACTATACCCGATTCTACATCGACGGTGACTGGGTGGAACCACTCGGTGGCAACGCGATCCACGTGATCAATCCCGCCAACGAGCAGCCGGCAGGACTAATCACTCTAGGAACCGCTGCGGACGTCGATCGCGCTGTGAAGGCCGCGCGAACGGCATTTGCCAGCTTCTCCCGCAGCAGCCGCCAGGAGCGGATCGATATCCTTTCCAGCATTTTGAACGTGTACGCGAAGCGCCATGCCGATCTCGGCGCCGCTCTTACCGAAGAACTCGGCGCACCCACGAAGTTCGCGATGGAATTGCAGGCCGGCGTTGGCCTTGCGCATCTCCAGACCGCAATCAATGCCCTGAAGAATTACGAGTTCGAGCATCCGCAGGGACCGCGCACAGTGGTGCGCCGTGAGCCTATTGGGGTGGTCGGAATGATCACGCCTTGGAACTGGCCGATCAACCAAATCATGGTCAAGGTCGTTCCGGCCCTGGCCACTGGGTGCACCGCCGTGCATAAGCCTTCCGAGGTTGCCCCGTTCACTGCTCATGTCCTCGCGGAGATCTTCCACGAAGCCGGCGTTCCGAAGGGCGTCTATAATCTGGTCGACGGTGATGGGCCGACCGTCGGAGCCGCCATATCCGCGCATCCCGGTGTCGACATGGTTTCTTTCACTGGATCGACTGCGGCGGGGATTGATGTTGCGAAACGCGCGGCTGACACCGTGAAGCGTGTGCATCAGGAGTTGGGCGGCAAGTCGCCCAACATCATCTTGGATGACGCCAATTTCGTAACCGCGATCACAGAGAACATTTATCGACTGATGCTCAACTCGGGGCAGACGTGTCATGCGCCGACCCGGATGCTGGTTCCCCAGAACCAGATGGAAGGAGCCAAGCAAATTGCAAAACAGGTCGTGGCATCGATCACTTATGGCGACCCAAAAACGGACGTGGACATGGGTCCCGTCGTTTCCGAACGCCAGTGGGATCGAATCCAGCGGTTGATCAAGACGGGGATAGATGAGGGCGCCACGCTCGTTACAGGCGGTATGGGGCGCCCGGAAAATATGAAGGTCGGATACTACGTCAAGCCCACGGTGTTTGCGGACGTTGAAAACACCATGGCCATCGCGCGTGAGGAAATTTTCGGACCTGTTCTCGCCATCATCGGCTACACGGACGTCGACGACGCAGTAACAATCGCCAACGATACCGTGTACGGGCTCGGCGCTTATGTGCAATCGGCGAGCATTGAAAAGGCCCGGGCTGTCGCTGACCGACTTCAAGCGGGCATGGTCTATATTAATGGCGCGTCAGAAGATACCGAAGCTCCTTTCGGCGGATACAAAATGTCCGGTAACGGTCGTGAATGGGGCGAACTCGCCTTCAGTGAATTCCTCGAGACCAAGGCTGTCATTCATGCAACGGCGGACTGACAGGATCGAATGTTGCGTCGAAACCGTTCGGCGGCAGTAGGTCCCAGCAGCAGAGCCGGCGGTCGTTGCGTGCACGGTCGGAGATGAACGCGCGGCGCCGGCTCGTCCAGTCCGTAGTAGTCGAGCCGAGCCCTCGCATGGTCGTTGAGGGGAACTCATATCGTGGGCGAGCCTTTCGGCGGCGACTTTAGTCGTCCGAAGTAGCCAACCGAAGTCGGTATGGACGATCAAAATCGAGAGATGTGGCTTGGCTGCGGCGCGTAAAAGCGTGAACGTCTGCTCGCCACCGGTCGGACCCGAATTAGTTCTATAAAAGAATTGAAATCAGCTTTCGAAGGCGAGCCTCCAGGAGGTACGGTGGGTCAGGGGGCAGCACACGCATAGTCGCGGGCTGCAACAAGTAAATAGTTTAAAGATGACCTCATTCTGCGTTTTTTAGCCGAAGCGAGCGTGCGCCTAGGTGGTCGTGAGCTTGAGCGGATGCGTCCCGCTCTGGCGATCGAGGGGAAGACTCGAGCGGCTTGACTAGTTCCAAAAAAGAACGTTAGATCGGCGAGGAACGACGGTCGATCAAGGCCGCGCTTTGTTGGATCGTGCCACTCGGGCATGCAATCCTCATTTTTGGGAGGAAGTGATGCTGGGGCTCTTCAGGTCTGCTTTCGCGGTGCTGCTTCTGGCGTTCGGGTCATCGGCTTCTGCTGCTGATATGCCGGGGATCACGCCAACGGAGATCAGGATCGGGGGCATCTTTCCCTTTAGCGGTCCTGCTTCGTCGATCGGTCTCGTTGGTCGAGGGCTTCTCGCGTATGTCCAGTCGATTAACGACCGCGGCGGAGTAAACGGCCGAAAGGTCAACTACATAGCGTATGACGATGCCTATAGCCCACCAAAAGCGGTTGAGCATGCGCGAAGGCTCGTCGAAAGCGATGAAGTGGCCTTCATGTTCAGCCAGCTCGGCACGCCCGGCAACTCGGCCACTGCAAAGTATCTGAAGTCGAGGGGCGTGCGGGCGATCGGCATCGTCTCGGGATCGAACAAGTTCACGAATGTGGCGGAGTTTCCGCTGACGACGACCAGTCTGGTCAGCTTCGACACCGAAGGGAAAATCTACGCCAGGTTCCTGACCAAGACGCTGCCGAACGCGAAGTACGCGATCCTGTATCAGAACGATGATCTCGGAAAGGACTACCTCAACGCTTTCAAGGGGGTCCTTAAAGACGAGTTCGACAAGAAGGTCGTCGCAATTGCCTACGAAGTCAGCGAGCCGACGGTGGATTCGCAGGTGGTGAGTCTCAAGAGTTCGGGCGCCGAGGCATTGTTGGTGGCTGGTACCCCGAAGTTCGCGGCACAGGCAATCCGCAAAGCTGCCGAAATCGGTTGGAAACCGATGATCGTACTGAACTACCCATCAAGCTCGGTTGGCGCCACGCTGAAGCCCGCAGGTCTCGATAATTCAATAGGCGTCATCGTTGGAACGGTGGCGATGGACCCGACCGACTCGCAGTGGGATAACAACGACGGAATGAAGAGCTTTCGAGCATTTGTCGCGCGGTATTTGCCCGGAATCGATATCGCCGACACGAACTATCTGTTCGGGTATACGCAAGGCATGCTGCTCGAACGCCTGCTCAAGCAGTGTGGGAACGATCTGTCGCGCGAAAATATCATCGGGCAGGCCAAGAACCTCAAGAACGTCGCGCTTCCCACGCTGCTGCCTGGGATCACGGTCAATACAAGCGACAAGATCAACATGAATTTCACGCAAATGAGGCTGCAGCGCTGGACCGGGACGCGGTGGGATCAATTCAGCGAGGTTCTCGATGCCAGCTCGGAGTGATGAGGTTGGTGGTGTCTCGCTAACGCCGGTGGCGTCAATCGCTGCAGCTGAAATGAGGTTATCGTGAAAGGATTGATGCAGAATCAGCCTTTGCTGCTGTCCTCGCTCTTGAAGCATGCGGAGCGCTTCCATTCGCGGACGGAGATCGTTTCGCGCACCGTGGAGGGCTCGATTCATCGCTATACGTATGGGGATGCGGCGCGTCGCACCAGAAAGCTTGCCGATGCTTTGACCCGCCATGGCATCTTGCAGGGCGATCGTGTCGCAACTCTTGCCTGGAACACGTTCAGGCATTTCGAGATCGAGCATGGCGTCACGGGAATCGGTGCAGTATGGCATGCGATCAACCCGAGGCTTATCCCGGATCAGATCAGCTACATTGCAAATCACGCCGAAGACAAGATCCTGTTCTTCGACAGCTCGTTTCTTCCCCTCGTGGAGAAGCTGGCGGCCGGGCTTTCCTCCGTGAAGATGTTTGTCCTGATGGCGGATCGAGCCGGCATGCCAAGGACGACGCTGCCGAATTTGCTGTGCTACGAGGAATTCGTGGACTTGGGAAAGGAGGAGTTTGAATGGCCGGTATTCGACGAACTTTCGGCCTCCTCCCTGTTCTACACGTCGGGGACCACAGGCAATCCCAAGGGCGTTCTCTACTCGCATCGATCGGATATCCTGCATTGCCTCTGCATCTGCGGTGCGTACGCAATGGGCATTGCGCCGCGCGACACGCTTCTGCCGATGACCCCGATGTTTCACGCGAACGGGGCCTGGGGCTTGACCCATGCAGCTCCCATGGTCGGTGCCAAGCTGGTCCTGCCAGGACCCAAAATGGACGGCGCCGCCATTGCGGAGTTGATCGACAGGGAGGGCGTGACCATGACCGCCGGGGTCCCGACACTCTATTCAAACCTGCTCCAGTACTTAGAGTCCAGGGGTACCGGTGCTGGGACGCTCGAGCGCATCATAGTTGCCGGTTCGGCGCCCGCGCCTAGCCTGATCGAGGGTCTTGAGCGCCTGGGCGTCTCGGTCAACCATCTGTGGGGCATGACTGAGACGAGTCCTTGCGGTACGTCTTCGCAGCCGTCGCGACGCACGGCGAGCCTTTCCCCGCAGGATCGGCTTCGACGCAAGACCAGCCAGGGGCAGCCGATCTACGGCGTCGACATCAAGATCGCTGACGAGCGGGGCAGTGAGATGCCACGCGACGGAAAATCCAGCGGCCGATTGATGGTGCGTGGACCGTGGATCATCAGCGGTTACTACGGGGAGGACAAGCCCCTGCTGGAGGACGGCTGGTTCAATACCGGGGATCTCGCTGTGATGGATGATGATAATTACATCCAGCTGACCGATCGCGCCAAAGACGTTGTGAAGTCAGGCGGTGAATGGATTTCGTCCATCGACCTGGAAAACCTGGCGAAGGGATGCCCGGGAGTCACGGAGGCGGCCGTGATCGGCGTTCCTCATCCGAGATGGGAGGAGCGACCGCTGCTTATCGTCGTGCCGACATCCGGAGCGACCGTAACGGCGCAATCGATCAGGGCCTATCTGGACAACAAAATCGCCAAATGGTGGATGCCTGACGATATCGTCTTCGTTGACGCGCTCAGCTATGGCGCGACGGGCAAGATCCAGAAGATGGAGCTACGCCAACGCTTCTCAGGGCATTATTCCGCGCCAGCGCGAGGGGACAGTGCAAGAGTGCCACAGGGCACTTCAGCGCAGAGCAACGCATCGTGATGCGAACCTCATCGAGCCGTCGCCAGTCCCCGCCGAAAGGCAAACGCCCGGGATCACGCTGCTTGTCTGCGGGTCCTTGCCTTGCTCGGCTTCTGTTCGGGAGAGGCCTTCTCGAGCTTCGCGCGCGCGCCGGGGCCCGGATGGGTATGAACTTCCTTCGCCGACAGCGGTTCGCCGCATTCCGAGCACACCATTACGGGATCGAAGACCTTGCCGCATTTCTTATGCTCATGCAGCAGAGGTCGCCCGCGTTCGTCGACCATGTGCGTGTCGCCCCAATGGACGAGCGCCATCATGATCGGATAGAGATCGAGGCCCTTTTGCGTCAGGATGTACTCATGGCGCTTGGGTGAATCCTGATACGGAATTCGCCGCAACACGCCGTTCCGCACCAGCTTCTTCAGCCGCTCGGCAAGCAGATGGCGCGTGATCCCGAGCGCAGACTGGAAGCCTTCAAATCGTCGGGTGCGCAGAAAGCATTCGCGTAAAATCAGAAGGGTCCAACGGTCGCCAATTACACCTATGGTTCGTGCCAGTGAACATGGCTCTTCCTCGAGGGCATCCCACTTCATTCGTACTTCTCCACTCTTCCAGCGACGGGGCGCTCGAATCGCCAACGCAACCGTCTTTTCAAGAACCATTCTAGATAGGGACTACGTTCCAAACAACCTCTAACCGATCTGGGCCAAAATAGCAGAAACTGCCAGTTTATTGACAGTTCGTTTTTAGAACTGTATGAGAGTTGGCGATAGGGTTCGTGCGGACCAAACATGACCACTTCAACAATGCCTATGCGGGAGAGGCCGGCGTGACAGCTCTGAAGGTTGAATTCCAGTTCGATTTCGGCAGTCCCAACGCCTATCTGGCGGAACGCGCAATACCTGGCGTCGAGCGACGGACAGGCGTGAAGTTTGATTATGTGCCGATACTTCTCGGCGGCATCTACAAGGCGACCGGCAACATGTCCCCGGCGGAGTCGCTGCACGGCATCAAGAACAAGCCCGAATACATGGCGCTCGAGACGCAGCGCTTCATCCGTCGCCACAACATCACGACATTTCGGCAAAATCCGTTTTTCCCGGTGAATACGCTGATGCTGATGCGCGGTGCGGTCGCCGCTCAGTTCGAGGGTATGTTCGAGCCGTATTTCCGGGCCGCTTACCATCACATGTGGGAGGATCCGAAGAAGATGGACGACGTCGAGGTGTTCCGCGCGGCTTTCAAATCCTCAGGGCTCGACATCGACAGGCTGATGGCACGAGCTCAGCAGGACGACGTCAAGAAGAGGCTCATCGACCTGACCACGGATGCGGTCAACCGCGGAGCATTCGGTTCGCCGACGTTCTTCGTCGGCAAGGAGATGTTCTTCGGCAAGGACCAGCTCCGGGACGTCGAGGAATCGATCGTCGAGCAGATGCGACAGCCTGCCGCCAGCATTGCGTGACTCGAAACGCAGCACGAGATAATGCGCCTGGCCGAAGGAGTTGGCGTAAAGGCCGGAAGAACCAGCCAGGAGAGGGGAAACGTCATGCCAGGGCCGCTTAGCGGAGTTCGTGTGCTCGATCTGACCGGTGTGGTATCAGGTCCGTTCGCGACGATGTTTTTGGCCGATCAGGGCGCCGACGTGATCAAGATCGAGCCCATTGGTGGCGACATCACCCGCCGCAGCCGCGCCACCATCGACAAGCGCGGTGAGTTCTCGGCGTTGTTCATCTCATCAAACCGTGGCAAGCGTTCGCTTGCGCTCGACGTCAAGAGCGAAGCCGGTCGCGAGGTGCTTGCCAAACTTGTCGCGCAATCCGACGTGCTGGTGCAGAATTTTCGGCCCGGCACGATGGAACGCCTCGGGCTCGGCGCCGCCGAGTTGCGCGGCCGCTATCCGCGGCTGATTTACGTTTCCATCAGCGGCGTCGGCGAAACCGGCCCTTATGTCAAGAAGCGCGTCTACGATCCGATCATTCAGGGTCTCTCAGGGTTCGCCGACATCCAGTCGCAGCCCGTGACCAACCGGCCACAGATGATCAGAACCATCGTTTGCGACAAGACCACGGCCGTCATGACGGCACAAGCGGTTGCAGCAGCGCTCTATGCGCGAGAGAAGAGCGGACAAGGGGATCACATCCAGGTCGCGATGCTGGATGCAATGATCTCTTACCTCTGGCCAGAAGGTATGATGCAATACACTGTGGTGGGCGCCGAGGCTGCTGCGGCCGATCCCAATGATCGCCCCGACCTCGTGTTCAAGACCAGCGACGGCTACATCACTTGCGGTACTATCTCGGACTCGGAATGGCAGGGGTTTTGTCGCGCGACAGGTGATCCGGAGCTTGGCACCGACCCACGTTTTGCGACGCCGGCGGCGCGTTCCGTCAATGCGACTGCTCGCATCAACAAGATGGCTGAATACATCGCGCAGCACAACACCGCCGAATGGCTGGAGCGGCTCGATGCAGCGGACGTCCCCTGCGCGCCGATCCTGCGCCGTGGGGAGATCATTCACAACGAGCAGGTGATTGCGCGCGATCTCATTGCCGAGTTGGACCAGCCCAGTGTTGGTCGCATTCGACAGCCCAAGCCGGCCGCTCGCTTCGAAGTCAATCCGGCTGCGATCGGTGGCCCCGCCCCCCGAATCGGTGAGCATTCGCGCGAGATCCTGGGTGCGCTCGGCTATGACAATGCCGCAATCGAGAAGATGGCGACCGAAAAATCGGTCCGGATCTCGGGTTAAGCCGGCGGAGCTTTTGGCAGCACCGGCGTAATCGGAACGAGCGGAATGTTAGCTTCCTGGCCGAGCCGATAGGCAGGCCGGGCGTGGATGCGCTCCAGATAGGGCAGGGCGTTATCGCAGACGCCCACCTCATAGGTGATCGCCCATTCGAGACACGTGGTCAGCAGGATATCGGCGCTGGTGAACTGATCGCCCATCAGGTATCGGCGTCCATCGGCAAGCGCGACCTCCACATGGCGCAATTGCTCGCGGAAATACTCGCCTGCCCTGGCGACGACTTCGGGAGCAATGCCGTAGATGGTGCCAAGCCCATCTGCCCGATGGCGCCGCATTACATAGAGGCTAGTGGAATCAAGCTCTGCAACGATGAAGAAGCACCATTCCAGCCAGGCAGCATAGTCGCGCTGCTTTTCTGGGATCAGCGCCCGGTCCCGCGTGGAGTAAGTGCGTGACAGGTACGCGACGATGGCGGCACTCTCGCCGATGCAGAAATCGCCGTCCTGTAGCAGCGGAACCTTCTGCCGCGGATTGAGCGCGGTATATTCCGCCGTCTTGGTTTCCCCAGTACGCGGCCCAATCGGCTTGCTCGTGTAGGCGAGACCGAGCTCGTACATCGCCCAGTGCGCCCGTACGGTCCGGCTGGTGCCTGCTCCCCACAGCGTCAGATTCGGCATGGTGTCCATCTCACCATTTCTCCGCGGAAGGACGGAGGTCGAGTTCATGGGTCCAGCCATCTCTGGTCTGCTCGTGCGCGAACCAATAGGCTTCCGCGATCGATGATGTTTTCGTCAGGCTGTCCGGTGGAATCTCGCTCGCCTCCATGCCTTTAGCCGCCTTCATTCGGGCATGGATCGCCGGGCTGTCGACGCCGGCATCGATAATGAGGTGCACCACGTGGATATTTTTTGGGCCCAATTCCCGGGCCATTGACTGCGCGACAGCGCGTAGACCGAATTTCGCGCTGGCGAAGGCCGCATAGCCCGTTCCGCCGCGGAGGCTGGCGGTCGCGCCGGTGAACAGGATGCTGCCCCGACCGCGCGATACCATGTAGCGTGCGGCCTCGCGGCCGACCAGAAATCCGGCGTAACAGGCGAGTTCCCACGCTTTAGAGAACAGCTTCTCGGTTGTCTCCAGTAAAGGCTTGTTGACGTTCGATCCGGCGTTGAAAAGGCAGACCTCGATTGGCCCGATCTCCTTCTCGATGCGCGCGAATATTTCCTGAACCCCGGATTCCTGGCGAGCATCGACACTAAAGGCGTGAATCCTGTGACCCGCCGCTCTCAGCTCCGCCACGAGCGCCTGCGATTTTGCTGCCTCTCGCCTGCAGATACAAACGGTATATCCGCCCTTCGCAAAGCGGCGGGCGACGGCCGCCCCGATCGCGTCGCCAGCGCCGACAAGTATCGCCACTCCGCGGGCTCTCGCCATCTCAATTCCTCCCCCATAAGTTCGTATTTGAAACTGTGTAAATAGACTGTGTCGACGATGCTGTAAACGGCGTCTGCGAGTGAGAGAACCAGTTTCGATGCACAGGCCAGGTAAATCAATCTGAAAATGTCGATTGACTAGTTCTAAAAAAGAACGTTCAATCGTCGTTAGATGCGGTGATTGAGCGGGCTGCCGGCGCTAAGCCAAAGACGCCAGACCTAGCCTGATCGGAGGAAGAGCCATGCAAAAGCGGAGCGCGACCGTCGCTGTGATCGGCGCCGGTGACTATATCGGTGCCGAGATCGCGAAGAAATTTGCTTCGGAAGGCTTCACGGTCTTCGCCGGTCGCCGCAACGGCGACAAGCTGGAGCCCTTGGTCAAGGAAATCGAGAAGGCAGGGGGCGAGATTCATGCGCGTTCGCTCGACGCGCGCAAGGAAGATGAGATCGTTTCATTCCTCGGCGATGCCGACAAGCACGCTCCGCTCGAGGTCTGCATCTTCAACATCGGCGCCAATGTCAATTTTCCCATTCTCGACACCACTGAACGGGTGTTCCGCAAAGTTTGGGAAATGGCGTGCTATTCCGGCTTTCTCGCGGGGCGCGAAGCCGCGCGGCTGATGCTGCCCCGCGGCAAGGGCAACATCTTCTTCACAGGCGCGACCGCCAGTCTCCGCGGCGGAACGGGCTATGCGGCGTTCGCCAGCGCAAAGTTTGGCCTTCGCGCGGTTGCGCAGGCGATCGCGCGCGAATTGGGCCCCAAGAACATCCACGTCGCGCACCTCGTCATCGATTCCGGCGTCGATACCGAATGGGTTCGCCAGAGACGGATCGAGGCGCTTGGGCCGAATGCACTGGACAATCCCGACCTGCTGATGCCCCCAGCCTCCGTCGCAGAATCGTATTGGCAGCTCTATCAACAGCCCCGCAGCGCGTGGACGTTCGAGATGGAAATTCGACCGTTCGGCGAAAAGTGGTAACGAGGCCTTTCGATGGAGCTTAAGCTTTCGAAAGAGGATGCTGCTTTCCGCGATGAAGTGCGTGCATTCATCGTGGAGCACTATCCGCAGGAAATGCGGGTGCCGAACCCGGAGACCGACCTGACCAAGGAGCAGACGCTCCTTTGGCATCGCATCCTCTACAAGAAGGGCTGGATCGCGCCGCTGTGGCCGAAGGAATATGGTGGGCCCGGCTGGTCGATCACGCAGCGCTTCATCTTCGAGCAGGAAACCAGCCGAGCCGGGACGCTGCCGCCTTTGGCATTCAGCGTCACCATGGTCGGGCCCGTCATCTACACTTTCGGTAGCAAGGCGCAGAAGGAGAAATTCCTGCCGCGCATTCTCTCCGGCGAGGACTGGTGGTGTCAGGGCTATTCGGAGCCCGGCTCAGGATCGGACCTTGCGTCGGTCAGAACCAAGGCCGTACGTGATGGCGACCATTACGTCGTCAACGGCCACAAGACCTGGACGACGCTGGCGCAGCACGCCGACTGGATCTTTTGCCTGGTGCGGACCGACCCGGCGGCCAAACCGCAGGCCGGCATATCCTTTCTCCTGATCGATATGAAATCGCCCGGCGTGACCGTGCGCCCGATCATCACCATCGACGGCAGCCACGAGGTCAATGACGTCTTCCTGGAAAATGTCCGCGTTCCGATCGAAAACCTGATCGGTGAGGAGAATAAGGGCTGGACCTACGCAAAATTCCTGCTCGGAAACGAGCGCACCAGTATGGCTGGCATCGGCCGTTCGACGCGCTACCTGGATCGGCTGAAGCAAATCGTGAAGGCCGAGATTCCCGAAGAAGATCCGACGTATCTCGAATTCGTGCGGGATATCGCACGGATCGAGCTGGACGTGTTGGCCTTGGAAGCAACCGAGCTTCGCGTGGTGGCACAAATGGCCCGCGGGATCGATCCAGGCGCCGCCGCGTCGTTGTTCAAGATTCGGGGTACGGAGATCTTCCAGAACATCACCGAGCTGACGCACCGGGCAATCGGTAATTTCGGTCTGGCGATCCGGGAGCATCCCGTCAGTGCCAACCACTTCATGCCGGGCCCGGCCTACGGTCACACTGCGTCCGAGAAGTACCTGAACTCACGCAAGCTCTCGATCTACGGCGGATCGAACGAGATCCAGCGCAACATCATCGCCAAGGCCGTGCTCGGACTTTAGGCCGAGCGGAGTACGGGGGATCGGATGGATATTCAGTTCACGGAAGAGCAGGAACTATTGCGGTCCAGCGTGCAGCGGCTTCTGCGGGATCGATACGACTTTGAAGCGCGTCGCAAGATCGTAGCCAGCGAAGAAGGCTTCAGTCGCAAGCACTGGGCCTCGTTCGCCGAACTCGGCCTGCTTGCCGCACCTTTTTCGGAGGATGCGGGCGGCCTCGGCGGTGGTCCCCTGGCGACCATGATCGTGATGCGGGAATTCGGCCGTCACCTCGTGGTCGAGCCATTTTTGGAGACGGTCGTTCTGGCCGGCGGCCTGATCGAGAGTGAAGCCTCGCCTGCACAGAGGGATCAGTTCATTCCCAACATCATCTCCGGGAAATCAATCTGGGCGCTGGCCTGGGCAGAAAAGAGCTCGCGCTACGATTTCGCTGACGTCACCACAACGGCGCGCCGCGAAGGTACTGACTATGTCCTGAACGGCGAAAAGGCGGTCGCGATCGCGGCCCCCTGGGCGGATTACCTGATCGTCTCAGCACGCACCTCGGGCCACCGTCTCGATTCGGAAGGCGTCAGTCTGTTCATCGTTGATCGTCGCGCCGCCAATCTTCACCTGCAAGGCTTCAAGACGATCGACGGCCGCCGAGCGGCCGAGGTCAGCCTCAAGGACGTGCGCGTCGGCAACGATAGCTTGCTAGGCGAAGAAGGAGGGGGCGCCGCCGCGCTAGAAGCGATTTCCGAACGCGTCATTGGCGCGCTGTGTGCCGAGGCCGTCGGCGCGATGGCCGAATTGAACTCGGCGACGCTGGAATACACCAAGACGCGAAAGCAGTTCGGCGTGGCGCTCGGCACCTTCCAGGTTTTGCAGCATCGGATGGTAGACATGTTCATCGCGCATCAGGAAGCGGTGTCCCTGATGCAGCATCTCAACTTAGGTCTGGCGGCAAACGAATCGGGCCTATCGAGACTGGCGTCGGGAGCCAAGGCAAAGGTCGGCTACGCCGCTAGATTCGTGGCCGATCAGGCCGTGCAACTGCATGGCGGCATGGGCATGAGCGACGAGCTCAATGTCGGCCACTACTTCAAGCGGATTTCTTCCATCAACATCCAGTACGGCGATCCCGCATTCCATGTTCTGCGCTATGCGCAGACCGATGCGGCCGCTTAAATCAGAGGCAAAATATGACAGAAGCAGTCATCGTATCGACCGCGCGCACCGGGGTCGGGAAGGCCTACCGCGGGGCGTTGAACAACACCGACGGACCGACCATGGCGGGCCATGTGATCGCGGAAGCCGTCAGGCGCGCCAAGATCGAGCCCGGCGAAGTCGAGGACATCGTGATGGGTTGCGCGATGCAGCAGGGCACCATGGTTATGAACGTCGCTCGCAAAGGCGCGATCCGTGCCGGATTGCCGGTGACGGTTGCCGGCACGACCATTGATCGGCAATGCGCATCCGGCTTGCAGGCCATCGCGGTCGCCGCGCGCTCGATCATGCTTGACGGCGTCGATGTCGCCATCGGAGGCGGCATCGAATCCATCAGCCTCGTCCAGAACGAGTATATGAACAAGTTTCACGCTGTCGACGCCGATTTGATGGCGATGAAGCCGGAAATGTACATGTCGATGCTGGAGACCGCCGAAGTGGTCGCCGAGCGCTACAAGATCGGGCGCGACCGCCAGGATGAATATTCGCTCGAATGCCAGCGTCGCGTCGGAGCCGCGCTGCAGGGTGGGCGCTTCAGTGACGAGATCGTTCCGATCACGACGAAAATGGCTGTCGTCGACAAGGACACCAAGGAGATCTCCTACCAGGAGGTTACCCTGGCACAAGACGAAGGTCCGCGCCCGGAGACCACGGCCGAGGGCTTGGCCAAAATCAAGCCGGTGTTCGAAGGCAAGACCATCAGCGCCGGCAATGCCAGCCAGCTCTCCGATGGCGCGTCGGCTTGCGTAATCATGAGCGACAAGATTGCTGCAAAGAAGGGAATCCAACCGCTTGGCATTTTCCGCGGCTTCGTCGCCGCGGGTGTCGAGCCCGACGAGATGGGGGTCGGGCCGGTGGCCGCGATCCCTCGCTTGCTGAAACGGCACGGCTTGCGAATCGACGATATCGATCTGTGGGAGCTGAACGAGGCCTATGCGGTTCAGGTGATCTACTGCCGCGACAAGCTGGGCATTGATCCGGACAAATTGAACGTCAATGGTGGGGCGATCGCCATCGGCCACCCCTATGGCATGACGGGCTCGCGACTGGCCGGCCATATCCTGATCGAGGGCCGGCGCCGCAAAGCGAAATTCGGCGTGGTGACGATGTGCATCGGCGGCGGCATGGGCGCGGCCGGGCTTTTCGAGATCGTGCACTGATCGGAAACTGGAGGCTTACGTGAAGACAGCTATCACTGAACTATTTGGCATCCAGCATCCGATTATTCAGGGCGGCATGCATTATGTCGGCTTTGCCGAACTGGCTGCAGCGGTGTCCAACGCCGGCGGCCTTGGCATCATCACCGGCTTGACGCAGAAGACGCCGGAGCTGTTGGCCAAGGAGATCGCGCGCTGCCGCGATATGACGGACAAGCCGTTCGGCGTAAACCTCACCTTCCTGCCGACCTTTTCGGCGCCACCCTATCCCGAATACATTCAAGCCATCGCCGAAGGCGGCGTCAGGGCCGTCGAGACCGCGGGCCGCAGTCCCGAGCAATACATGCCAGCGCTCAAGGCGGCCGGCATCAAGGTGATCCACAAGTGCACGTCCGTCCGGCATTCGCTCAAAGCCCAGGAAATCGGGTGCGACGCCGTCAGCGTCGACGGTTTCGAATGCGGCGGTCATCCCGGCGAAGACGACATGCCCAACATGATCCTGTTGCCGCGCGCCGCCGATGAGCTGTCGATCCCATTCGTGGCGTCGGGCGGCATGGCGGATGCCCGCAGCCTAGTCGCGGCGCTGGCGATGGGCGCGGCAGGCATCAATATGGGCACGCGTTTCATCGCTACCAAGGAAGCGCCGGTGCACGACAACGTCAAGAACGCGCTGTTGGAAGCTACCGAACTCGACACCCGCCTTGTAATGCGCAACTTGCGCAACACCGAGCGTGTGTTGAAGAACAAGGGCGTCGATCGCCTGCTAGAGATCGAGCGTGAAAAGGGCAAGAGCCTGAAGATCGAGGACATCCTCGACCAGGTCGCGGGCGTCTACCCCAGGGTCATGATCGATGGCGACATGGATGCCGGGGCCTGGAGCTGCGGCATGGTCGTCGGCCTCATCCATGACATTCCAACGGTGAAGGAACTGATCGATCGCATCATGACCGATGCGGATGCGATCATCCGTCAGCGACTAACCGGCTTCCTCGATGCCGACGAAAATTCCGTCCGAAAGGGGGCTTGAGGCGACAGACGTCCGCTAACGAGGTGGCGGATTGCTGATGGTCCTGGGCCGGGAGGCTGCGTATCATGACCGATGGATCAATTTCGATCGACACCGGAACGAACGAACTACTCTGTTCGGTCCGAGATCGCGTTGCCATTATCACGCTGAACCGGCCCGAAGCGCGGAATTCACTATCGGACCATTTGACGCCGGCGCTGCGCCGGATGATCAGGCAGACTGGCAGCGATCCTGATGTCGGCGCTCTGCTGATCACCGGCGCCGGCACCGCGTTTTGCTCCGGCGGTGATGTCAAGGGTATGGGCACAAAGTCGTCCACGAGGCCCATGGCCTATGGAGACAAGGTCGTAGGCCTGATGGAAGGGCAGCGGACGCTGACCGGGGCGCTTGTTTCTCTCCGCAAGCCAACGATCGCGGCGCTTCCGGGGCCGGCCGCCGGCGCCGGCCTTGCCATCGCGCTTGCTTGCGATATCCGGATTGCCTCCGAATCTGCCTTAATGACTACTGGTTATGCCAAGATTGCATTGACCGGAGACTACGGAATTTCCTGGCTGCTGACCCGGTTGGCCGGGACGGCGCGCGCGAGAGAGCTGATGTATTTGTCAGAACGGATCGATGCCCGCCGCTGCGAGGCGTTTGGCCTTGTCAACCGTGTAGTACCCGATGCAGATCTGCTAAGCGAAGCGTTTGTCATCGCAAGAACACTCGCGAATGGTCCGGCCCATGCGTATGCAGCGATCAAAGACAATCTCGATCTGGCGCTGTCGACAGATTTTGTGACATCGCTGGACCATGAAGCCAAAAACATGGTCATGGCGGCGGAGACTGCACAGCATGCTGAAGCCGTAAAGGCGTTCATCGAGAAGCGCGCGCCTGATTTTCGAGGCATTCCATGAAGACAGCAATTGTCATCGGAGTGGGCCCAGAGCGGGGACTGGGGCCCAGTTGTGCAAGAGATTCGCCGCTGAAGGTTTGAGGGTGATAGTCGCCGGCCGTACGAAACTCGCGCTCGAGACGATCGCAAATGACATTACCTCATCGGGCGGACAGGCTCTCCCGATAGTGGCGGATGCGACGAACGAAGCCGATGTAGTAGCAATGTTCGACAGAGCCGGCGATGAACTCGATCTGGCGATCTATAATGCGGGCAACAACACACCCGGGCGTATTCTGGAGATGGAAGCGGGGTACTTCGAGCAAAGCTGGCGTGTCGTCTGCTTCGGTGGGTTCCTGTTTGGCCGCGAGGCCGTTCGCCGCATGCTGCCGAACAAGGCCGGCACGCTTTTGTTTACCGGCGCCAGTGCTTCGCTGCGCGGAAAAGCGGGGTATGGCGCGTTCAATTCGGCGAAAGCTGGCCTGCGGATTCTCGCGCAGGCCATGGCAAAGGAATATGCCAGCGAAGGGATCCATGTAGGGCACGTCGTTGTCGACGGAGCCATCGCCGGTGACAAGATCTTCAAGCGCATACCCGACGCAGCCCAGCGGGAGAACAGCCTGGTCAGTATCGAGGGCATAGTCGACGCATTTGCGTTCCTCTACCGGCAACCACCGCGAGCATGGTCGTTTGAAGTTGATGTCCGTACCTCCCAGGAAAGGTGGTGATCGCCGTCAGGCCGGTGCGTCATTCATGGGAGGCGGGCCCGTGGCCACCTGAAATTTCTCAGCGTCATGACGTGCAATTGCAAGCCGTGGCCTATGCTCCGCCTCCCGGTGCAGGAAGGTGATGGACTACGGGCTGGCGTTCGGAATCGTCACTAAGGGTAAAGGCGCGAACATTTCGGCTGCGAAGGCGCGCGATCACATATTTGGCTAAACGATTTTCAATGGTTTTTCCGCGCGAGATGCCCAGCTCATAGAGATGGCAGGCCGGCTCGGGCCGGCCAAGGGTAAAAGCTTTGATGGGGGCAATGTGCTGGGACCCTGGATCGTCACGCCTGACGAAATTGACGACTCCGACAAACTCAGGATGGAAGCTCGTGTGAACTGAGAACTACGTTCTCAAGGTACCAGCGAAGGCGTGCTTTTCTCGTTCGAGGAAATCATTGCACACGTCACCCTGGATGAGACGTTGATGCCCGGCGAGTTCATCGAGTCCGACACGGTTGGCAATGGCTGCGGCCTCGAACTCGGCTGGTACCTCGAGCATGGAGAGAGCATTGAGCTCGAAGTCGAGAAGATCGGCATCCTGAAGAACCGCGTGGAACGCCGGACTGGTTGATATCGATGACGACTTGCAAAACGCAAGTCATCATGTATTGTGCCTGCAAGGGCCGGAGTGTGCATCTGCAGGTGCGGGGCCGGAAAACAGGAGGCAACTTTGTCCGAGGAAGCGATGGTTGCGCGCGAGGAGCGTGGCAATATCTCCGTTTTGACGATGGTTTACCGGCCGTACAATCTGCTCGGCCCGAAGCTCATCAACGCTATCGTGGAGCAGGTGGAAGCATCGCGAAAGGCGGGTAGCCGTGCCATCGTGATCCGGAGCGGATTGCGCCACTTTTCTGCCGGCGCCGACCTGGACATCTTTGACAAGCGCGTAGCGGAGGGCACATCTGATCAGAGCGGTGAAAATCGGCTGCTGAGCGGGGTCGAGTTCCTCCGCTTCATGGAATTATTGCCGATTCCGTTGATCGCCAGCGTTCATGGCGTTTGCCTCGGCGGCGGGCTCGAGCTCGCGCTGTCATGCGACTATGTCATCGCAGCTTCGTCAGCAAAGATCGGCTCGGTCGAGGCGACGCTTGGGTTGCATCCGCTACTTGGCGGAATCCAGCGGCAAGTTCAGCGGATCGGGGCACAGCGAGCCAAAGAGATGTCGATGTTGGCACGGCGCTACGATGCGCCGACATTGGAGAAGTGGGGCCTGATTAATCTTACCGTGCCCGAGGAATCCTTGGAAAAGGCGACGATGTCTATCGCGGAGGAGTTCGCGCAGGGGCCGACGGTAGCGCACGCGGCGACCAAGGAGCTAGTGCATATTGCGGTCAACGACGGTGTGGTGGCGGCAGACGAGGCGATGGCAAGAGTGCAGGCGCCGATCTGGGCATCGGAAGATCTGAAAACCGGTCTTGCGTCATTCCGCAAGAACGGCCCGGGTCTCGCCAAGTTCGCGGGGCGCTGACATGGGCGGTCCTCTCAACGGAATCCGTGTCGTCGACTTCTCCCGTGTGTTGGCAGGCCCCTTATGCGCGCGAACCTTGCAGGATCTCGGTGCCGAGGTCATCAAGGTGGAGCCGCCAAGCCCGGACGTCTCACGCTTCGCCTTTCCCTCAACCGACGGGATGTCGGGCTATTACGCGCAGCAGAACGCCGGTAAACGCAACGTCAGCATCAATCTCAATGTTCCCGGTGCTTATGAACTCGCACTGAAGCTCTGCGATACCGCCGATGTCGTCGTGGAAAACTTCCGCGCGGGCACGCTTGGTTTCTTCGGCCTTGATTATGAAACCCTGTCCAAGCGCAATCCGCGATTGGTATATGCCTCGATCACTGGCTATGGCCAGGGCGGACCCTGGCGCAGCCGGATGGCCTATGCGCCGACCGTGCAGGCCGAGGCCGGCTTCACCGAAAACAGCATTCGTCACTATGGAGAGGCGTTGACTGAACCGCGCACGGACAGCCTCTCGCACGCGGACGTCTACGCCGGCCTGCAGGCCACCATCGCGATTCTTGGCGCGCTGAATAGCCGCCAAAGGACAGGTCAGGGCCAATATATCGATGTCGCGATGGCTGCGACACTGCTCGCGGTCAACGAACGTGCACATGTCGATCTTTCCGACGATGATATTGGAGCCGAGCCCGCCGTGCTCGGCGCGACGGACTGCTCATTCTTTACCGGACCTAATGGAGAGCATTTCACGGTTGCGACGAGCATTATCGGCAGCCGGACCTTCCCATCCTGGCTGCGCGCGATGCGTCGCGTGGATTTGATGGACGACCCGCGCTTTGCGAGCGCGGCCGCGCGTCGCTTGAATTTCGGTGTGCTGCACCAGATCATCCAGTCGTGGATCTTGACCTTCCCCGACATGGCGACGCTCGATGCCCAATTCGACGAAGCCAAGATCGCGATGGGCGAGATCCGCTCGATCAAGGAACTGAGCGCGTCGGAATGGAGCGATTATTGGGGCGCAGTGCAGCACGTGCCGGACCGCAGCGGCGGCGAATATCGACTGCCGGGTCGGCCGTGGCGGTTCTCGGCGGAGGAGTTGAAGCCGATCGGAGCACCTGCGTTCCAGGGAGAGCACAATTTCGAGGTGTTCAGCGAGCTGGGCGTGAGCCAGGAGGAACTGAGACGCTTGAGCGAAGCGGGTGTGCTGGTCACGCATCCCCGCGCTCTGGAGCCCGAGATTGGCGTCAAACCGCCGGCCGAGTCGGGCCATGCGGCATGAGATCCGAGAGAACCATTCGGCTGCGAAGGTTTGCAACCCGCTAGCTGGCACTGGACATACTGGGATTCCGCTCAATATGGTATGAGCTGAATTCGAAGCTAGGAAAACTATGTCCGGTGCGAAGCAGAGCCGTCTTGCCAATAAGGAATGCTCCATGGCTCGTGCCATGGAGGTGGTCGGCGACCGCTGGTCCATCCTGATTCTCCGTGAAGCCTATTATGGCGTGAAGCGGTTCGATGAGTTCGAACACTACATTGGCATTGCTCCCAATATCTTGAGCAATCGCTTGAAGAAGTTCGTCGATGCTGGTGTGATGACGCGCGTGCCGCTGCCCGAACATTCCGGACGATACGAGTACGTACTGACCGAGAAGGGGCGCGCTTTCTTTCCGGCCTACCTGGCTCTCAAGAAGTGGGGCGATGATTGGCTCGCAGAGCCTGAGGGACCGCAGGTCGTCTTCCGCGATCGTGTCGCTGGGCGCCCGATTGAATTTCCCGTACTGCGGACGTCCAGCGGCAAGCCTCTGCGGCTCGAGGACGTCGAAGTGGTGCCGGGCTCGGGCGCCGTTCCCTTCAATCGCAAGCGATTTGGTGGCACGGCTTCCGCGGAAGCCTCGGCTGGTGTGAGGGCAAGCGCCCAAAGACGAAAGCGGAAGTAACGGCTTGCCAAGATGTAGCTAAAGCGGCCGGGAGAACGCAGCAGCCGTGGCCCGCTCCGCTTTTGCTGGAGCTGAGCCCCGCTCTACTGCCAGCGCCGAAAAATGATGCTCGCGTTGACGCCCCCAAAGCCGAAACCGTTGGAGATCGCATGCTCCATCGTCATGGGCCGGGCCTGACCGGCGACAAGGTCGACACCTGCCGCGGCGGCATCGCAAGTTTCGAGATTGAGAGTAGGTGGCGCGACTTGATCGCGCAGCGCCAGAATCGTGAAGATTGCTTCCGCTCCGCCGGCCGCTCCGAGCAGATGGCCAGTTGCGGATTTGGTGGCACTCACGGCAATCTGCCCCTCGCGGCCGAAGACCGCCTTGATCGCCTCCAGTTCGGAAACATCGCCGACTGGCGTTGACGTGGAATGCGCGTTGAGGTGCTGGACGTCACCGGGTTTGAGGCCGGCCTGCCGCAATGCGCCTTCCATGGCGCGGCGCGCACCGTCGCCGTCCTCGGGCCCTGACGTGATGTGGTACGCATCTGCCGTCGTTCCGTAGCCGACGATTTCCGCAATCGGCTTTGCGCCGCGGCGGATCGCATGCTCCAGCTCTTCTATGACCAGGACGCCCGCGCCTTCGCCCATGACAAAGCCGTCGCGATCACGGTCGAAGGGACGGGAAGCGCGGGCGGGCGTTTCATTGAAGCCGGTCGAAAGCGCACGCGCAGCGGCGAACCCGCCCAGGCTCACGAGATCGATGCAGGCTTCCGAACCGCCGCAAACCGCGGCGTCGACTTCTCCAGATCGGATCAGGCGTGCGGCATCGCCGATTGCCTGCACGCTCGCGGCGCAAGCGGTGACCGGCGCGCCGATGGGACCCTTGAAGCCGTAGCGGATCGAGATGTGGCCAGCCGCGAGATTTGCGAGAAAGGACGGCACGGTGAAAGGCGAGAGACGCCGGACCCCGCGCTGGTCTGTGGTGCGGACCGCTTCCACGATCGCCGGAAAGCCTCCGATGCCGGAAGCGATCACTGTCGCCGTGCGCTCAAGCGAATGCGCGTCGGACGGAGTCCATTCCGCCTGGGCAATGGCCTCGGCCGCGGCGGCAAGCGCGAACAGGATGAAGCGATCCATCCTTCGCTGATCCTTAGGCGCGACGGTCAGATCCGGATCGAATCCGCCCTCTTGATCTTTGGCCCTTGTCGGCACCATTCCTGCGACCCGCGCCGGCAGGGCGGCCGCCCACTCGGGAAGGGCGGCAAGCCCCGAACGGGCCGCGAGCAGCCGTGACCACGCCAGCTCGCTGCCGCAACCCACCGGCGATACCAATCCCAATCCCGTAACGACGACTCGGCGCATCACGGATTCCGTCTCACAAGGAAAGCGCAAGTAGCGCGCGTCTGGTCTCGGTCCGGATCAGATTCGCCCGATACTCCGCTGAAGCGTAGCGATCCGAGAGGCATTCGGTGGTCTCGCTCAGCAATGTGGCCGCCTGGTCGATATTCTCCCGCGACAACGTCTTTCCGGTCAGGAAATCGGCAGCGGCCTGGCCGGCGAAAGCGTGGTTCGCCGCGCCTGTCACGCCGAGGGAGACCTCGGCCACCACGCCGTCTCGCATGCGCACGCCGACCGCAATGCCCACGACAGCAAAGCCGCTCGCGGGATGCCGGATCTTTCGGTATATGAAGCGCATGCCGGCTGTCGGCCGCGGGATATGAATGCTGGTGAGAACCTCGTCCGGTTCCAGCACAGTAGAAAAGATATCGACAAAGAAATCCTGCGCCGCGACCCGTCTGTGGCCGTTCGCGCCGGCGATCTCGATCTCTGCCTTCAGCGCGACGACGACCGCCGGCCAGTCAGCTGCCGGATCGGCATTCGCAAGCGAGCCGCCGATCGTGCCACGGTTACGCACCTGGGGATCGGCTATCAGACTCGCCGCCTGGCGAAAGATGGGCAATTCCTCGAACAGCGTCTCTGATGCAAGCAGGTCGGCATGCCGCGTCAGCGCGCCGATCCTGACTCCGGCTTTGCCGATCTCGATGCCCTTGAGCTCGGTGATGCCTCCGATATCGATCAGAAGTTCGGGCGACGCCAGCCGCAGCTTCAGGGCCGGAAGCAAGGTATGGCCACCGGCCAGGAGCTTCGTTCCGTCGGGATCTTCCCGCAGCAGATCGATGGCCTGGGCGAGCGAAGCCGCGCGGACATAGTTGAAGGCTGCCGGGATCATTGGAGTTCTCCCGAGCTCGCCTCTTGTACCGCCTTCCAGATTCGCGGCGGCGTCAGCGGCATATCGAGATGTTTGATACCGAACGGTGACAACGCATCGAGTACGGCGTGGACCATGCAGGGGGGCGCCGCGATCGAGCCACTCTCGCCGATGCCCTTGACGCCAATCGGATTGGTCGGCGAGGGCGTCTCCTGGAACTGCGAGCGGATGTTCGGCACGTGCTCGGCGCGCGGAACGGCATAGTCGAGCAGCGAGCCGGTCAGGAGTTGTCCATTGTCTGGATCGTAGCTGACCTCTTCATAGAGCGCCTGCGCGATGCCCTGCACGACGCCACCATGAATCTGGCCCGCCGCGAGACGTGGATTGATCAGGGTGCCGACGTCGTCAACCGCGACATAGTCGAGAATGTCGACGATGCCAGTCTCAGGATCGACCTCGACGTAGGTGAGGTGGACGCCTGACGGCGAGCCCATACCGGTTGGGTCGTAAAACTCCGTTTCGTCCAGGCCCGGTGTAACGCCATCCGGCAGCTTGTGGCCGACATAAGCCATGCGGGCCACCTTCGAGAACGTTAACGGCGCGATATCCGTGCCAGGCACGCTGAACGCACCGGCGGAATAGGAAACGTCCTTCTCATCCACTTCCAGCATGCTCGCCGCGATCTTCTTTGCTTTGGCCACGACGCGCTGCGAGCACACATGCACACTGGATCCGCCGACCGCCATCGAGCGGGAATTGAACGTGCCGTGGCCGGCCTGCACTTGCCGCGTGTCCCCCTGCACGATGTCGATGTCCTCAACGGGAATCTGCAGCACGTCCGCGGCAATCTGCGACAGCGACGTGATATGGCCCTGACCCTGGCTCATCGAGCCTGAATAGATCGTAGCCCGGCCGCTGGAATCGATGCTGACCCGCGCACTTTCCCAGCCGCCGCGATCAAATCCGCTGAGCGCCAGCCGCCGCGACGGCGCCATGCCACACATATGCGTATAGGCGGCGATGCCGACGCCGCGATAGACACCGCTGGCACGCAAGGCATCACATTCCTTTCGGCGCCCTTCGTAGTCGAAGGCGGCAAGCGCCTTGTCCAGCAGTCCCTGATAATTTCCGCTGTCGTACATCACGCCCGTGCTGCCATACGGTCGATACGGAAATTCCGCTGCTTGAACGAAATTCTTCCGCCGCACCTCGACCTGGTCGAGATGAAGGTGGCGCGCGACCGCATCGATCGCCCGCTCGGCGATATAGGCGCCCTCTGGTCGTCCATAGCCGCGATAGGCATCCACCGGCACCGTATTGGTGACAACGACTCGGGATATCGCCTCGTAGTTATCGATCTTATAGGTTCCGGTACCGAAGTTGACGGTGTTCACGGTGGGACCGCCGCTCGCCATGTTCGATAGATAGGCGCCAACATTACCAAGGGTCTCGACTTTCAGGCCTAGGATCTTGCCGTCGTTTTTGAACGCGATCTCGATATTTTCCGTGTGCGCGCGACCGTGGCTGGTCGATTGATGGCTTTCGGAGCGGCTTTCCCACCATTTGACTGGCACGCCGAGCTCGCGTGCGAGATAGGGGCAGAGCAAGTCTTCGGGGTAGAGGTGCATTTTGGCGCCAAACCCACCTCCGATATCAGGCGCGATCACCCGCAACTGATGCTCGGGAATACGAACCGTCTCGGCGATCCAGCGCCGGTGCATGTGCGGAACTTGGCTGCCAATATAGACCGTCAGCGTCCCGTCTGGCTCCGGCGTGGCAACGATCGCGCGCGTTTCCATGCAGGTCGGGATCAGGCGGTTGTTGACGACGCGCAGTCCGATGACCTGATCGGCCTCGTGGGCGGCCTTCTGGTAGTCGCCGCCACGCACCTCGTAGATCGTAGTGATGTTGCCGGGAACGTTGTCATGAAGTTGCGGCACGTCCTGCCGGATTGCGGTCTCTTCGTCGATCACGGCAGGCAGCACTTCGTAACCGACGTCGATCAGCCCGACGGCGTCGTAGGCTTCGGCCAACCTTTCCGCCACTACCAGCGCTACGCATTCGCCGACAAAGCGGACGCGGTCGGTCGCGACTACAGGGCGGAACGGCACCTTGCTGCCCGGAAGAACCCAGTTCGGAACAATCGGGCCAATCTTGCCGGCGAGCGCCATCCCGGAAAGGACCAAGCGAACCCCTGGTGCGGCTTTTGCTGCAGAGAGATCGACGCTTCTAATCTCGGCGTGGGCGTGCGGCGATCGCAGTACCGCCATGTGCAGCATGCCCGGCAGCCTGACGTCATCGACGTAGCGGCCCTTGCCAGCGAGCAGCTTGAAATCTTCGCGCCGCTTTAAGGGCCGACCGATATGGCGGATCGCAGGCGTGTCGTTCAAGGCTGCTGCTCCTTCGCTGCGAGGCTTTCAACGGCGCGGACAATGTTGTGATAGCCGGTGCAGCGGCAGATATTGCCGGCAAGTCCATGGCGGATGTCGTGCTCGCCGGGATTGGGATGATCCCTCAGGAGCTGCCGTACGCTCATCACCATGCCCGGCGTACAGAAGCCGCATTGCAGCGCGTGATGTTCGTGAAAGGCGGTCTGAACAGCGCTTAGTTCGCCACCGGTATCGGTCAATCCCTCGACTGTGGTGATCGACGCGCCGTCCGCCGTCACGGCCAGTACCGTGCAGGATTTGACCGCCAGTCCATCGATTTCGACGGTGCAGGCACCGCATTGGGAGGTGTCGCAGCCGACATGGGTGCCGGTGAGGCCAAGATCCTCCCGGATCAGATGGACCAGCAACTTTCGCGCTTCAACGAAAACCGTCTTGCGCGATCCGTTTATCTCGAATGTCACCAAGTGCCGGCTGTGGGGGTCGGGCATTTATCCTCCTGGGATCGGCACGCGGTTTTTTTGTTATCCAACAGTCACTCTAATAATAAGAGTTAAAGAAATGCAAGACATTTCTTGTCGATGTTCGCGGCTTGGCGCTTGGATGGCGTCCCGAGCATGATTATTCTGCTGAGAAGTGTTGTTAGGAGGGATGATGCGCTCGAAGGGCTTTGAAGGAATGGCGTGCTCGATCGCCGGCGTATTGAACGCTGTCGGTGACCGCTGGGCCATGCTCATCCTGCGCGATCTGTCACTGGGATTGAGCAGATATGAGGAGTTGAGGAAGTCGACCGGCGTCACACATGCCACCCTGTCCGATCGGCTCAAGCATCTCGAAGAAAATGAACTGCTCGAGCGGCGTCGGTATCAGACCGGCCCTGAACGCTACGAATACCTTCTGACCCGAAAGGGCAGGGACATTATCCTGGTGATCCAGGCGCTTGCCCAGGTCGGGGACAAGTGGGCGATTACGGGGGATGCGGGTCCGCCGCTCAAATTCATCAACAAGAACAGCGGACGTCCGGTTAAGCTCGCTCTTGTCGATGACAAGTCGGGCGAATTGGTACGCATGAGGGATGTCCGGCCGCTGGCCGGACCAGGGGCTGACGACCTTGTTCGATGGCGGCTCGCCAAGTTCGACCAGCGATGATTCGGATTGCAGAAGGTGGGCCGGGGGTGAGCTTCCCGATGGAAAATCGGCAAGCGACACCATGTGGGCCGCTTGCCAAGTGCTTTTTGCGAGCTGGCCTCGACTAGCGAACGATACGCTGGACGGCGATTGCAGTGGCTTCACCGCCGCCGATGCAGAGTGCGGCGACGCCGCGTTTGAGGTTCTGCGCTTCCAGCGCATGCAGCAGCGTCACGATCAATCGCGCGCCGGTGGCGCCGATCGGGTGGCCGAGCGCGCAGGCGCCACCATGGACGTTGAGCTTTTCGCGGGGAATGCCGAGGTCCTTCTGCGCGGCCATCGCCACCACGGCAAAGGCTTCGTTGATCTCAAACAGGTCGACGTCGCCAACGCTCCAGCCGACCTTGTCCAGGAGCTTGCGGATCGCCGGGATCGGCGCGGTGGTGAACCATTGCGGTTCTTGGCTATGGGTGGCATGGCCCCTGATTTCCGCCAGTGCCGGCAGTCCCTCGCGATCGACGAGCGAGCGCTTCGCCAGGATCAGGGCGGCGGCTCCGTCGGCGTTCGCCGAGGAGGCGGCAGGCGTGATGGTGCCGTTGGCGCGGAACGCCGCCTTCAAGCCTGGGATCTTGGCAGGGTCTACCTTCAGCGGATGTTCGTCATTGGCGATGACGCGCGGCCCTGCTTTTTCGGTCAGAGTGATCGGTGCGATCTCGGCCTTGAACGCGCCGCTTTCCACGGCCTTGCGGGCTCGGATCAGCGTCTCCATCGCATAGGCGTCTTGGTCCTTGCGGGTGAACTGATAGGCTTCGGCCGTGGCCTCGCCGAAGTCGCCCATCGAACGGCCGGTCTCATAGGCATCTTCCAGGCCGTCCATCAACATGTGGTCGATGATCCGGTCGTGGCCGGCCCGATAGCCGGCGCGCGCCTTTGCCAGCAGATATGGCGCGTTGCTCATGCTCTCCATGCCACCGGACAGCACGATGGCGGCAGAGCCCGCATTGATGATGTCGTGGCCGAGCATGGTCGCCTTCATGCCGGAGCCGCAAACCTTGTTGATCGTGGTGGCCCCGGTCGCATCAGGCAGCCTGGCGCCGCGCGCAGCCTGGCGGGCCGGCGCCTGACCCTGGCCGGCCGGCAGCACGTTACCCATGAAGACCTCGTCGATCCGCTCCGGCGCGAGCTTGGCACGCTCCAGCGCTGCCGCGATCGCGTGAGAGCCGAGCTTATGTGCCGAGAGCGGCGACAACTCACCCATGAAACGTCCCAAAGGCGTGCGTACGGCCGAAAGAATGACAACGGGATCGGTGACTGCGGACATGATGAAATCTCCCCGACAAGCGGTGTTGTTTGTATGACGATAATCATATAACTTGGCTCATCTTGCAATGAAATGTTGCGGGGAGGCATGGCGCAAAATCCAGGACTGAAACGCCGTCGCCGATGCTTAGATGTCGGCTGGAATCGGAGCGGCCGGCCATGGGGCGTTTGGCGTCTGATGAGCCGCCCAACAGATCTTCTGCAAATCGGATGAAGCACGATGCGTTACGTGAGAGATCATAAGCGTCAGACCCGCAACCGGATCGTCGAGAATGCCTCCTACGGTCTGCGCAAGAAAGGTGCCGAAGCGCTCAGCGTTGTCGATTTTATGCAGCTCGTTGGTCTGACACATGGCGGCTTCTATAACTATTTCGCGTCCCGTGCGGCTCTCGTTGCTGAAGCAACCGGCTTTGCAATGGATCAGACTATCGAGCGCTGGAAACGGCTGACGAATGGGAGCGCTGTCCCGACGTGCGTTGATGCGATCGTTGCCGATTACCTCAGTCCTCGCCACCGTGACGATCCCACGCACGGTTGCGCGCTTCCGGCGCTCGCCGCCGACATCGGGCGATCAGAAGCGCGGGCACGCCGGAGCTTTGAGCGTAAGCTGGATCAAATGGTCGACGTCCTAGCTGAGCTAAATTCCGGCGCTTCTTCTCAAGAGGCACGCCAGATCGCCACAGGCATCATCTCGACCATGGTAGGTTCAATTCTGCTCGCCCGTGCTGTCAACAGCAAAGCAGCTTCTGACCATATTCTTGGGGCCGGTCGAGAGATCATTGGTGAACTTGGTGCTCGACGGTCCGATCGCGCGGCCAGGAGCTTAGTTCAAAAAAAATGATCGTGATGGCGCCTCTGTTCCACACCGAGGTGCTCGGTGAGGCCCGCTCCTATGTTTTCGCCGGATCTTCGCGCCCCACGTTCTCCGGAGATTTCGGCAGTGTAGGATAGTCGGTATAACCGTGGGCATCCGGACCGTAGAAAGTTTCGGGGCGGGGCTGATTGAGCGGCGCGCCGAGCGCCAAGCGCTTAGGCAGATCCGGATTGGCAATGAATGCCTTTCCGAAGGCAACCGCATCGGCCCAACCCGCATCGAGGACCGCCTGGGCGGTTTCCGCAGTGAAACCTTCATTTGCAATATACTTTCCGCCGAAGGCGGCCTTGAGAGACGGTCCCAAGCTGTCGGGTCCCAAGCGCTCGCGAGCGCAGATGAAGGCGATGCCGCGCCGTCCGAGTTCAGCTGCCACGTATCCGAACGTCGAGGCACGGTCGGAGTCGCCCATGGAATGCACGTCAGCCCGAGGCGCAAGATGCATTCCCACCCGGTCGGGTCCCCATACCGACACTGCAGCATCTGTGGCCTCGAGCAAGAGCCTGGCGCGGCTTTCGATTGAGCCTCCGTACCGATCCGTCCTTTGGTTGGAGCTATCTTGGAGGAATTGGTCCAGCAAATACCCATTCGCGCCGTGGAGCTCCACGCCATCGAAGCCAGCTATCTGGGCAAACTTGGCAGCATTGCGAAATGCTTCGACAACGTCCAAGACTTCTTCTGTCGTAAGCGGGCGCGGCACGCTGAAAGCCCGTTCCGGACGGACAAGGCTGACGTTGCCTTTCGCGGCGATGGGGCTGGGGCCGACCGGCGCCTGACCATCCAGGAATATTGGATCGGAGATCCGGCCGACGTGACAGATCTGCATGAAAATCCGCCCCCCACGTGCCTTCACCGCGCGTGTAACGGCTTTCCAGCCCTCGACGTGGTCTGCCGACCAAATGCCGGGAACGCCGGCATAGCCCACTGCCTGAGGCGAAACAGGAACACCTTCTGTGATGATCAGACCCGCCGAAGCCCTCTGCGCGTAATACTCCGCCATGATCGCATTGGGGATCCGGCTCTGGCCTGCGCGTAGCCTGGTCAGCGGGGCCATGATGACCCGGTTCGGCAGATGCAGATCGCCAATAGTTACGGGGTCAAACAGCGACGGCATTTAGCCTCCGGAATACGGTTGCAAGGCGTTCGCGCGAAGTTGTTGATCGGGAGGTTCAAACATCCTGTCGCGGCGATCGTGGAAATCGCTCGCGATCGACTGTTTCGACGGGATCACCCCGGCAGCCCCATCTGCTTGCGAAGGCTTTTGTCGAACATTCCTTCAGGCACAAAACGACGAAGGATGCTCACCTGGCGCGCAACCTTTCCGCAGGTGTATCGCCGACGAGGTGATGGCGTTGTCGCGGCCAAAATCACCTTCTCGGCAACAACCTCGGGACTCTCGGCTGTATTCATCACATCGCGTAGCAGCGCGCTGGCTCGGGTTCGCGCCGACACATATTCCTTCAGGTTCCGGTCCGGAAGCACCATGTTCTGCTCAAACGAGGTGCGGGTATAGGCCGGCTCAAGCAGGCAAACGCGAACGCCAAAGATCCGCACTTCGTGGTCGAGAGATTCGGAGTAACCCTCGATGGCATGCTTCGTAGAAGAATAGAGGGCGGAAAACGGCGCAGGTATCAATCCCAGGACAGAACTAATGTTGATGATCCGTCCGGCTTTTCGATCTCGCATGGTCGGGAGGACCGCATTTGTCATGCGCATCACTCCGAAGACGTTCACGTCGAACAAGGCCTTGGCCTGATCGGCCGAGGATTCTTCGGCCCCGCCCAGCAAGCCGAAGCCTGCGTTGTTCACCAGAACATCGATCCTGCCGGTCGCAGCCAGTACCTTGTCGACGGCCGCTTTCACCGAGGCGTCGTCCGTCACATCGCAGCTTAGCATCTCAGGATCGCTCGCGGCAGCTCGTCGGCTGGTCCCGAACACCCGGAATCCCGCCTCGCGCAATGCTCTTGCGGAGGACAGCCCGATTCCCGTCGAAGCCCCGGTCACGATCGCCACTTTTCCGTCCTGTCGCACAGAAGCTCTCCGTTGACGCAGTTGAACCCTAGATTAGATTAAGATATACATATCACATGATTTACATCATACAATAGGCTGTTCGTTCGGAGGGCCTGCATGCGGTATGCCAAGGGGCACAAGGATAGTTCGCACGAACGGATACTGAAGGTCGCCGCAAGGAAATTCCGGCGACAAGGCATTGCGGCGACTGGAATGACGGGAATTATGTCCGAGGCGGGCCTTACGAATGGCGGCTTCTATTCTCACTTCGGCTCGAAAAGCGATCTCGTTCGGGAAGGGCTTGAGCGGGCGCTGGACGAGCAGTTGCGGCGACTGAGTGAAGCCGACGTTGTCCCCGGGGAACTGAGCACGCTGATCCGGTCTTACCTGTCTGCGGAGCATCGCGATCGGCCGGACGTTGGATGCGCCTCGGCTGCACTGCTTCCAGAGATCGGTCGCCAACCTCGATCCGTCCGAAAGGCCTACACAGCTAGATTGCGCGAAATATTCGAGCAGCTAAAGAGGCGATTGCCGCGGAAAACGTCCAGCCGCGCCGCGCAAGAGGCCGCAATCGGAATTTTCGCTGTACTCGTCGGCTCTCTCCAGCTTGCTCGTGCCGCCGAAGACTCGTCGATGTCGGATGCGATACTTGCGGCTGGCATTCATGCAGCAAATGCGCTCGCGCTCGTACCTCAACAAGAGCGCTGAGCTTGTCTCGTCCGGCTTTCAGATAATCAGACCAAGTAAACGATCGAGATCAGGGAGGACACGAGTATGAAGAGCAAGGCGCCAATTCTGGTGACGAGCGCCGGTGGACAAACCGGCTCGGTTGGCCGAACCATTGTTCGCGGCCTGCTGCAGCGCGGCCTTCCCGTCCGTGCGTTCGTGCGGAAAAATGACGAGCGGGCGCAGAGTTTGCGCGACATGGGAGCCGAGGTGTTCGTGGGCGATCTCCTAAATCCGCGTGACGTCACGCAGGCCGTCAAGGGTGTGCGGCGCATCTATTTCAGCATGAGCCTGAACCCGTCCTACGCCGATGCCACCATCTTAATGGCCGCAGCGGCCAAGAAGGAAGGAGGCACCGAGATATTCGTCAACATGTCGGACTATGAGCAATGTTACATGACGCTCGAGACCATGTCGGCGCCGGACGCGGAGCGCATCGCCGTGCTGGGCGTGGACGTCCAGTGGTCGCCCCAGCAAAGGGCGCATTGGGCGGGCGAGCGAGCCCTCGATTGGTCAGGCCTGCCGATCGTTCATATCCAGGCGGCGATGTTCGTCGAGAACCCAATCACACTGTGGGTGCCGGCTATGACCATCAAGGAGGACGGCACGATCCGTCTGCCATTCGGCCTGGGAAAGACCGCGCCGGTGGCAACGGCCGACGTCGCTGATGTCTGTATTGAGGTGTTAGCTGACCCAGCCGGCCACGCTGGGAAGTCCTACGAGTTGACGGGGCCGGAACGAAAGGACATGTACGGGTTTGCCGAGGATTACTCGGCGGCGCTCGGTCGAAAGATCGAATACCTGCCGACGACGATGGAAGAGTTTCGGCAACGTATGCGTAAGCTCATGCCTCATATCGCTGAGCATCCTGCGTTGCATCTGGAAAACCTGTGCATGCAAAATGGCGGTGATCGGTATATTGCCGAGGTAACGCAGGACGTCGAGAAGCTGCTCGGCCGGCCGGCCACCACATTCAGGAAGGTCATTGAAAAGGAGGCGTGGCGCTTCGAGAGGGGGACGCCAAACCATCTGCAGCACCGCGAAGTGAAGGATCTGAACCCGACCCGTGTCTTGCAGGCGTAGCGGCCTTGCCTCGCTCAAAACTCTGGACCTGAAAGCCCTAGAATGGAAAGCAGCGTATATAGGCGGCGAACAGATCTGCATCGCTTGGAACGATGAGCCGCGACTCGATCGCCTCCGCAAGCTCGAGATCGCGGCTAAGCACTCGGAGCCATGCTTCGCTATCGGCCGTGATCGAAAGCCGGGCGTCGCCGGCATGGGTTCCGGGCGTTACATCCAGAATCTTGTCGTTGATGCGCACTGTCCCTTGGAACGGAGTTTTTCCCGTAAAGGTCCAATGAGTGACCAGATCGAGCTTCTTTGCCTTTCCACGCTGGAAGCCGAGCCTCAGTGTAAAGAGGTACGCCTGAACGCTTCCGATCGGACGTCCTGCGCGCACATGCCGGATCGTCTTATTCGGGAACCGTCGTGGCGCACTCTCCTCGGCGTCCGATCCAGGAATCACGAACAGCGTCTCTTCTTTCTCGAGCAGAGGTTTGACCACATCATTCACATAAGACAGCCGGTCATCAAGATACGGCCCGATTACATCCTCACCAGCCGGGCAGACCGATATGCAATATGCAGCCTTGTACCCGGGCTTGAATGAGAGAGATTGCCAAATGCTCTGAGTCTCGGAAGGGCTCACGCGAGACCTGTAGTCCTTTGCGTCACGCGAGTCCGCAACCTCTTCGACCCATTTGGTAAAGTTTCCGAGAAAATCGTGGTAGTTGTGCGTGAAGCAGGTCTGAAAATCGAAGTACCCATCGTGCTTTATCGCGCCGACGGGGCAAGCTCCGACACATAGTCGGCATTCCAAGCAAGGATTATAGTCGATCGGCTGGTCATAGGCATCGATCTCGTCCGCCAGCAAGATCGTTCCAAGCAGGATGAAGCTGCCAAATTTCGGGTGGATGATGTTGCGATGAATCCCCATGCGACCCAGTCCGGCCTCGACGGCGACCGGCTTGTGCTGCACCATCATGATGCGTGCCTGGTCCATCTCCATGGGGAATGCGGCAACCGAGTTGCAGGCCGCGATGCCGTGCTCCGCCAGGGCACGGACAATTGCGCGCGAAGTCTCGTTCACATGGTCATAGGTTCCATGAAATTCCTCATTAGCCACCGAGCGAGTGGGAGAGCGTACCGGCTCGCAATTCATATGACATGCGATCGCCATCAAGGACTTCGTGCGACCATAGACCTTTCGGATGTAGTCGACTTGGGGACTGATTGCCGGACGACCAATCTCGACCAGCCCGACATCGTCCGCTCCACAGCTTATCGCGATCCTCTTGACGAGCTCCGCCGACAGCGGCGCCGCGCCGGTCCGGGCCAGGCTGCGCGACCGAAAGGCCTTTACCGTAGGATGATCCTCAATGGTCAATTTTCGTCTCCTCAGATGCGTCGAGTTTCATTCCGACTGCGAAGCGACCGGCTATTGATGCAACGAAAGAATGCTGAGACCGCCACCAGGCGCTGCCCCATCCACGATAGCGCTTGGCCCTGCACATCACACTGCAAATGACCAAACATTGCGCGGACGCTCATGTGTTTTCGCGACATCGGCGCCCTCTGATGACGGGGTAGGCCATCGACAGAGGGCCCACCCGTGGTTCATGATCGCACCGCTTCCCGCGGCTCCGAGAGAATGGCCTGCAGCTCTCCAGACCGGAACATCTCCGTCACGATATCGCAGCCGCCCACGAATTCGTCCCGTACATACAGCTGTGGAATGGTCGGCCAGTCCGAGTAGTCCTTGATACCCTGCCGCAACTCCTCCGACTCGTAGATGTTGTGCGATTTGAACGAAACTCCCAGATGATCGAGGATGCGAACTACCTGCGCCGAGAACCCACAGGCCGGCGACGAGGGCGTACCTTTCATGAACAGGACGATCTCGTTGGACTCCACCTCACTGCGAATGAACTGCGCAACGCTCATGTTGGTCTCTCCATCTGTCCGTCATATCAGTTCGAATTTAGAACGTAATGATCGGACAAGAAAAGAGCGAAATCGCTTTGAAGCCTGCTTGGCCGGCCTCGCGCTAAGGCGCGTTGGCTATCATTTTCCGCGGCTTTCACGGAGGATGTCGGTCGATCGGACAGTCGAGCATCGCTTGGAGGGATTAGAACGACCGGGCGCTCGATTGGATCGAATGTCAATTCGAAAAAGGAATTGACGAGCGTTTTGTGGCGGCTAAAGTCGGGTCAATCACAAGAAGGGACTGATGGCTGTCGTCTGCGCTGAAGCCGCTGTTTCAGGAGGGAAAATGGGCGCTCGACCCCAACTTTTGGAATTTGGAGGTTTTCCGCGCATCAGGGGTGGCAAGTTCAAGACGGCTGGGGCGGTCGAAGTCGGCAAGCCCAGACTCAATGCGTCTTAACATTCCGTCTTGGCGGGCTCCGCTGCTTCTGCCGGGGAGTGGGATGAAGAGCGCAATGACCAGCATCGACTTCTATTTCGAATTTCGCAGTCCTTATTCCTATCTCGCCCACGCTCAGCTCGGCACGCTGGATGCTGAGCTGAGCGACCATCCTGTAGATATCGTCGCAGCCATGAAGCAGGTCGGTAACACGCCGACGGCCTTGACCTGTCCGACCAAAGGCAAATACGCCGGCGCAGATCTACAGCGCCGGGCGAAGAGATACGGCGTACCGCTGAGCCGGCATAAGGACATAAAATCGATCGACGGCCGCAGGCTGCTGCGCGCGGTGCTCGCGGCGGGAGACTGCGGTCTCGCCAAGGAGGTCGTTGCGGCGATCTTTCAGGCGTTCTGGCGACATGGCTTGCCGCTGAGCACAGCCGAGGGTCTGGTGCGGATCCTTGAAGCTTCCGGAATACGTGACCCCCAAGTTGCTTCCAGAGCCGATAGCACCGAATTGGATGATCGGGTGACGCAGGGAAATGAAGCAGCGGGAGCGCGCGGCATCTTCGGCGCGCCGACCTTCATCGTGAACGACGAAATGTTTTTCGACAATGACCGCCTTGAATTCATTCGCGAAGCACTGAGGGCAGCATGAGCAAGATTGATGCGCAGCCGCTGGCAATTGTCACCGGAGTCGGACCTGGTACCGGCTCTGCTATCGTCAGGCGGTTCGCGGCCGGAGGGTATCGCGTCGCGATGCTCGCGCGCGACAAGGCGCGCCTGGACGCGCTATCGGCGGAGATTCCGTCGAGTATTCCGATGGCGTGTGACGTCTCGGACTCGGCAGCGCTCGCGCGGGTGCTCGACGAGATCGACCGGCGGTCCGGCCCGCCGAAGGTCGTTGTCCATAATGCGGTTGGCGGGGCGTTCGGAAAGTTTCAGGAGGTAGGTCCCGAGGTTCTCCGAGCCAATTTCGAGACAAACGTGATGGCACTGCTCCATCTCGCGCGGCACGTCGCGCCCCCAATGATAGCGGCTGGCGGCGGAGCGCTCCTCGTAACGGGCAACACGTCGGCTCTGCGAGGAAAGGCGAACTTCGCGGGTTTTGCGCCGACGAAGGCAGCCCAGCGTATCCTCGCCGAGTCGATCGCGCGCGACCTCGGCCCGCAAGGGATTCACGTGGCTTATCTGGTCATCGATGCGGTCATTGACGTGCCGTGGCAGCGGGAGCGAATGAAGGACGCGCCCGACGATTTCTTCATCAAACCCGCGGCGATCGCCGAGGAAATCTACCACATCGCGCATCAGGACCGCTCGGCGTGGTCTTTCCTCTCGGAAGTGCGACCGTACCGCGAACCCTGGTAGATCCGGGGCGAGCGGTCCGTCGTCGTCCGCGGTGTTGGCGCCGCGCTCCACATCTGAACGTCATCGGGCAGCCCGCCTGACTGATCGGGAGGAAACGGCCAACTCCCGGTTGGTGCGACGAGAACCTCTTTTTAGGAGAGAGCCCATGATCAAGGTTGGACTTCATCAATATCCCCCGATGGATCAGGTGATCTTCGGAAAGCCTGCCGGGCAAGGGCTGGCCGAGGAGGCGGAGCGGCTCAACGCGCACAGGGTGTTTCTGATTGCCAGCCATACGTTGAATACGAAAACCGACGAGATCGAAAAGATCCGCAAAGCATTAGGTTCTAGGTATGCGGGGACGTTTGATGGGGTCCCGCAGCACACCACCCGTACGTCTGCCGTAGCTGCAGCCGCAAGGGCGGTCGGGGCGGGCGCCGACCTGATCGTGGCCGTCGGCGGTGGTTCTGTCGTCGACGCGGCAAAAATCGTTCTGATGTGCATTGAGCACAAGATCACCGATGAGGGCGGCCTCGACGGGTTTGAAGTAGTCTCGACCCCGGAGGGCCCGCGCCCTGGTCCGTTTCGAGCCCCGCGCGTCAGGATGATCGCCATCCCGAGTACATTGTCCGGCGGCGAATACAACGCCGGTAGCCTCGTTACCGATACACGGCGGAAACTGAAGCAGATCTTTCACCATCCCTTGATGATGCCTCGTTCGATCATCCTCGATCCCGCGATTACGGTTCACACGCCCCAAAACTTGTGGCTCGGCTCCGGAACGCGCGCGATGGACCACGGGATCGAAGCCGTCTGCTCGCCGAGAGGCAATCCCCTCGTCGAAAGCGTTTGCCTGCGAGGACTGCGCTATCTCTATGACGGGCTGCTCGCGACAAAAATGAATCCGGACGATCTTGAGGCCCGGCAATCCTGCCAACTCGGGTCGTGGCTGTCCGCCTTCGGGCTGCAGTGTCGGGTTCCGATGGGGGCGAGCCATGCTATCGGACACGTGCTTGGCGGTACATGCGATGTGCCGCATTACTTTTGCACCGCGGTCATGATGCCCAGCGTGCTGGAGTTCAATCGCCCGGATACGGCTGGAGCACAAGACAAGCTCGCCGAAGCTTGGGGAGTGCCGGGGACGAAAGCAAGCGAGACGTTCGCCGAATTTATACGACAGTTGGAGCTCCCGCGTCGATTGTCTGAAGTTGGCGTGACCGAGGACAAATTCGATCTGATCGGACGGAACGCGATGCTTTCGGTTTTCACGCGCGCAAACCCGCGTCCGATCAAAGGCCCCGAAGACATCGTTAAGATTCTCCGGATGGCCGCTTAGCGCGTGTCAGCCCGGCGGCCAGGGATGCGGTGGGCCGTACGGTCGGTACAAAGCTCGTCTATTTCAATCGGATAGACCGGCCGAACGGAAGGCGAGCAAATTGCAGAGTGTTCAAGTCGCTCGTGAATGGGAGCGGAGGAAATCCATGACGACGAATGTTGCCGCGCGCGCCACGTCTGACGTCAACTTCGCTCCACGCGAGGTCCGTATCGAAGCGCAACCCGACGGAAGCCTCATCCTGAGGTCGCCGATCAACTTCGTCGAGCCGAGCTGGTCGATCACCGACTTTCTACCCGTATGGGCGATGCAGGAGCCCGATCGCGTCTTTCTGGCGCAACGCGAAGCTGCCGGGTGGCAAAAGATCTCGTATCGGCAGATGTGGCTACGGACTCAGTCCGTAGGTCAGGGGTTGATCGATCGCGGAGCTCAGCCGGGCGACAGGATTGCAATTCTCTCGGGGAATTCGATCGAGCATGCAATCGTCATGTTCGCGGCCATGTCGATCGGGATGGCCGTCGCTCCCATTTCGCCCAACTATACATTGATGCCGGGCGGGCTGTCCCGCTTGACGGACATCGCTCGGCTGCTCAGGCCATCATTTGTATTCGTGCAGGACGGCAGCGCCTTTGCCGCAGCCCGATCAGTTAGTGGGCTGGAGGAGGCGACTTGGATCGCATGCGGTGGATCCGACGGGCTTCTGCCGCTTGAGGCCCTGTACGAGGGACGACCAACCTCGGAGTTTCAGCGGCGGTTCGGAAACCTCGATCGTGACGCCATCGCAAAAATCCTGTTCACGTCGGGCTCGACCGGCCTGCCGAAGGGCGTCATCAACACGCATCGCATGATGGCATGCGCCCTCGAAATGGGCAGTCTGCTGGCGCCGGCAAACCAAGCTCCGGTTCAGGTCGAGTGGTTGCCCTGGCATCACACGATGGGGGGCAATGTCATTCTGCAGGGCACCCTGAAGAATGGGGGGACGCTCTACATCGACGACGGACGCCCCGTCCCACAACTCTTCCATAAGACCATCGCCAACCTGAGGGAAATTTCCCCCACAGCGATGTTCAACGTGCCCGGCGGCTACACGCTCCTGTGTGATGTTCTCGAAGCGGACGAGCATTTCAGAAATACCTTCTTCAACCGCATGGAGCGAATGACCTACGCCGGAGCGGCAATTCCGCAGTCCACGCTGGACAAGCTCTATGACCTGTCGTTTCGTGCGACCGGCCGCCGCATTCCCGTCATGTCTGGGTACGGCACGACCGAAACGGCGCCAACGATCAGCACGACGCACTGGGCCACCGAGGAACCGGGAGAGGTCGGTCTTCCGGGACCTGGTCTCAGGCTCAAGCTGCTGCCTGCGGGAGACAGTTACGAGGTTCGCGTAAAGGGACCGAACGTCACGCCGGGATACTTCGGCAGATCCGATCTCACGGAAAGTGCATTCGACGAGGAGGGCTACTACCGGGTCGGAGACACCGTGGCTTTCCTCGATTCGAAGCAGCCGCATCTCGGATTGAGATTCACGGGACGTCTTTCCGAAAACTTCAAGCTCACGAACGGGACCTGGGTAGTTGTCGGGAACCTCAGGGCGACCATCCTCGGCGCAACGCGTGGCGTTCTTCAGGACGTCGTCATCGCGGGCGAAAACCGGGACCAATGCGCGGTTCTTGCCTGGCTAAATCCCAGCCAAGCCAAACAACACGCCTCCGCGCCCGTTGGCGATCTCGAGCGAGATCCAGGCGTGCTGGCATTCCTGAGAGGGGGCTTTCGGGCACACAACGAAACAGTCGGAAGCAGCGAACGAATCCGCTCATTCAAGTTGCTGAAGGAGCTTCCGTCGCTTGCCGCTGGTGAAATCACCGACAAGGCCTATGTAAATCAGCGGGCTGTACTCGGCCACCGAGCGCATAGCGTTGAGGAATTGTATGCCGGGTCACCTGCTGAAGATGTGACCTTCATCTGAGTGCCCCGACTTCGTAAGGAGTGCTCCTGGAAGTGAAGGTCCGAGGTGGCGCTGAACCGGCTCTGAGCAAGGTTCCTCCATCTCAGACGTTGTCATCGCGGCGAAGCCATCGGCTGAAGTTGAGACGCTCGCCGGCGCCGGACAGTCGACCTCATCAGAGGAGAGCCGATGGTCGGTGCCGCGCAGACTCGGCTCACGCGGAATAAATCATCGGTCTCTAACGAGGAAGAGGGCAATGAAAGGATCGAGCCTGCCTGACATTTCGCCGAAGGAATATGCGGCAATGGTGGGCAAGGAGGTCGGCGTGTCACGCTGGTTCGAGATTGACCAATCTCGCATCGACCAATTCGCCGACATTACGGAGGATTGGCAATTCATCCACATAGATCCGGTGAAGGCCGCCGAGACGCCGTTTGCCGGAACCGTCGCTCACGGCTTCCTGACGCTTTCTTTGCTTGCGCCGATGGCGTTTGACGCGCTTCCGAAGCTTTCGGGGAGAGTCATGGCGGTCAACTATGGTTTCGACAGGATACGATTTGTGTCCGCCGTACGATCCGGAGGTCGGGTGCGGGCCAGATTCAAACTTCTGGATATGACGGCTCGCAATCCGAAGGAGGTGGCCACCAAGTTGGAGGTCACTGTTGAGATCGAGGGGGCGCAAAAACCCGCGTTGATCGCCGAATGGCTCGGAGTGGCCTATTTCGCCGAAGCAGTCGTCATCTAATTCGCCGCGGATACTTTCCATCTGCGTCCGGTCGACATAGCGAAGAAGAGCCGCGAACATTATGCTCTGCTCGCAAGGTCTGCCGCGGAAGAGAGGGAGCAGTTAGCGGTTATCTCTTGTGTCCAACTGCCCCTCGCTCCGCGGCCTCGAAAATGTTCAGCCCTTGCTGGCGGCCTTGATGAAAGCGCCGATTTGGGCGGAAGCCTCGTCCGGATATTGATGATGCGGCCCGTGCCCGGCTCGCGCATAGGTGATCAGATGAAGGGTCGGCAGCTGTCGATTCAACGCATACCAGTTTTCGATCGGGAACACGATGTCGTGGTCGGCTCCCAGGTGCAGGATCGGAACCGACGTCGTCTTCAAGAGCTGCAAAATCTGGTCTGATGGAAACACCGGGTTACGCGGCGTGTTGCCGATCTGCGCCATGGCCCAGTCGGCCGGAACGTCGGGGCTGCGGTCTTTCTTTCGCGCCATGATGCGATCGAACGAGCGCTTTGAGGCCGCCCGGCTGCCTGCGTCCGCAGGTTCGAAGAACACAGTCGTGAACTGCTCCAATGCGATGCCGGGGATTGCCGCGGTATCATAGAAGAGTTGTTCGCCCGTCTTGACCAGCGGGCCCGGAGGTGTCGTAGCCAACAGAACCACATGAGTTGCCATCGGCCCGGTCATTGCCAGCAAGATCTGCGCGGCGATCCCACCGATCGACCATCCACCGATCGTGACCTCCTTGAGGCCGAGTGCCTCGATGAGATCCTTACCATCCTTCGCGAGCGACATCGGATTGTAGGATTTTTCGCCAGTCGACTGGCCGAGACCTGAATAGTCGAAGGTTACGACCTGAAAGCCCTGAGCGGCCAATCCGTCGATGAAGGCGGGATCCCAAAGATCGAGGACGCCTCGAAAACGGTTGCACAGGACCAGCGGCTTGCCCGTGCCGACGGATCGATAGGCGAGGCGGCGTCCGCCAACGTCGACGAACTGGGTGGAGGCGGTCGCCGAACTGGCGGCGGCCTGCGCCTTCAGCGGTAGCGCAAGTGCCGCAGCGCCCAGCGCTCCGGCGGTGATCATCGTGCGACGAGATTGAGAGTTCATGTCCGCAATTCCTGATGAGGCAGCATTGAGGCTGCACGCTGGATCGAAGGGATGGCTACGCGTTTCGAGATGAGGAGCGGGAGTACCGATCGGCCGGTATCGCCGGCCGATCGGAGCGTTGTGACTAGGCGCTGGCGCGCGCGCGGTAGCGCTCGGCGGGCTGCGCACCCAAACCTGAGGGCAGAACCGCTCGTGCGCCCTCGAACGCCTCCCAGAGGCCCAGGTCCGAAAGGGGCGGTATCGTCACGGCTTCGCGGCGATCGAAGCCGACCAGCGCCGCGTCGACCAGGTCCTCGACGCCCATGAGATTGGGAATTTTCGAGAGATCGGCACCCGCCCGTTCCCAGATTTCGGTCCTGGTTGCCGCCGGTACCACGGCCTGGACGTAGACGCCCTTGGGCCCGACCTCGGCCGCCAGCCCCTGCGAGAACGTGAGCACGTAAGACTTGGTCGCCGAATAAATCCCCGGAAAAAACGCGGGCATGAACGACACCACCGAACCGAGATTGATGATGGCGCCGCTTCCGCGTTTCACCATGCCCCCGATCGCCGCCGAAGCCAGCAGCGTCGGCGCAGTCACATTGAGCTTGAGCAGTTGCTCCATGGCGGCGGGATCCGCCGCCTCGAACGGGCCGAGCAGCGCCGCGCCAGCGTTGTTGACCAGAATCTCGACTGGGCTGCCCGAATGGAGCCGGTTCGCCACCATTTGCAGCTGCGCGGCATCCGTCAAATCCGCTGTCAGGACTTCGACGGCAATCCCGTGCGCCTTGCGCAGTTCCGCGGCCAGGGCCGCCATTCGCTCCGTCGCGCGAGCGACGAGGACGAGGTCATGGCCGCGCGCGGCGAGGCGCCGCGCATAGACGGCGCCGATGCCGCTGGAGGCGCCAGTAATGAGTGCAGTGGACATGTCTTCTTCTCCGTGGGAGGGGCCAATCTGTCCCCAAAATGTAGATGACAATCATCATCTACTTGCAAAGATGATGTTTGTCATCTACATTTTTGAACTGAGGGAGATTTATTTTGGCAAGAAGCCGGGAGCAGAAGGCGGAGAGCAGGCGGGCGATCGTGAACTCGGCCGCTAAGTTGTTCCGGGAGAAGGGAATTGACGGTGTTACCGTCGCCGAGATCATGGACGCAGCGGGGCTGACGCACGGCGGCTTTCCAAGGCACTTTGCGAGCAAACAGGAGCTCGTGACCGAGGCCCTGGCGGACGTTTTCGAGGCCAGCAGGCGTCAACCCCTGCTGCCGACGGATGTCCGTGGCTTCGCCCGCGCGTATCTGCGGCCAGAACATCGGGATGCGGCGGGGGCGGGATGCGTCTTCGCGGCGCTCGGGCCCGAGATGTCGCGGGCGCCGGCGCCCACACGCCGCGTCCTGACCGAGGAGATGCGACGGCAGATCGAACAATTCATGGCCTCGGCGCCAGGTGACGATCCGCAACAGAAGCGTGTCGCGGCGATCGGCAGTTGGGCAGCGATGATTGGGGCGATGTTGCTCGCGCGCATCTCCGATTCAGAAGAACTGTCGGACGAAATCCTACGGGCGACCCGCGCGTTCCTCGGCGCGGAGCCCTGAGAGCTGGAATTCCCAAAGTGCGGTCATAGTCGCCTGTCCAAAGCCGTCGCGCAGATCCTCGCTGGCGAAGCGGGCGGTCAATTCGATACGTGCGCGAAGAGGGCGCAACGCCGAAGATCGCCAAAAGACGGTCCTGAAGGTGCTCCCGTCTAGTAGGCGCCAAACCTTTCTGTGCGCATCGCAATCACCTCTGCCGATGTCGGAACGCTTCATGGACCGCTTAGCGCAGAAATCCAACGGCGGCCCGAGCCTCGCTTGGAACGCGGGTCCGAGGCCGGAAGCGATGGTCCAGCATGAGGTGCTGACCGAGCCAGCACCAAGGAGCCTCGTTGTGCGTAGGATTGCAGGAAGTATCGTAGGTCCGCCGGCTGTGGGGAAAGGCGGTAGCGCTCCCCCGCGACCACCTTTCCCTGCACTCGCTTCATTCGGCTCGGATACGCCTCTCCGCCAAGCGGTGAGGCTGTGACCGTTTCCACCGGGTCCGGTTTGCTTTCCTCGGCATCGCCCGCGATCACGGCTTTGCCGGCCGCACGTTCCAGGGCCCATCGGTTTCGGGGCGTCCCAGCGACTGCCACGCGGGGTGGGTGTGCGGCGGAGAAGAACTATATCGACGGCTCCGTTTCCGTACTCTGCTGATTTGCCGTTCCCAACAGAGGGGCAGGACCGATCGCAAAAGAAGCCTACGAGCCGGGATCGTCGATCAGGGGCTTTGGCCGGGCAAACAGCTCCAACCGCTCCTTGTGGTCGATGACGATCTCTCGTCCGCGGACGCGAACCCCATGGCTCGTAAGTTGGGCAAGACTGCGTGACAGGTTTTCGCGCGTCGTGCCGATGTGGGAGGCCAGCGTGCCGCGGTCGAATGGGATGACGATATTCGCATGCCCCGGTTCGCGCTGGGCTTCGGCGAGGATCCAGTTGGCGAGGCGCTCGATGCTCGACCGGGCCAGTGTGCCCTTCAGTTTCTTGACAGAAGCGCGATAGGCATACGCCAGCTCCTGAGCAACAATCCGTGCGAATGCGATGTCTTCGTCGAAGAGTGCCCTTACATCGCGGGCGGGGATCAGCAGCACCCGCGACTCCGTCAGCGTGCGGGCTGAATTGAGATACGCCTGATCGACCACGACTGCAGCAAGTATGAAGGTCGACACGGGACGAAGCAGTGAGATGCCCCACTCGGCCTCGTCCTGCTCGGTGTAGATTTCCACCAACCCGCCAATCAGCACATGCAGGAAGTCGGCCTGATCTCCCTCGCGAGCCAACCGCACCCCGGGCGGAAATTGCTGCAGCAGAGCCGCGCCGAGCAACCGCTTCAGGTTCTCCTCGCTGAGGTCCGCAAACAGCGGCAGCGTCTTCAACTGGGCGAGTTCGTCGGGGCGCAAGCGAAGCTCCAAGAGTCACTCACCCGCTATCGCGCCGAACTGTGACAAAAGTCAATTGCATACGTGCAGTCTGACAATTCGATCTGGGACATTTGGCAGATTGTGGCCGACCGGACCGTCCGGTTGATGCATCGCAAAACCTTTTCATGGTCCCCCGAATAACTGCTGCGGCGTCGAAGCCATACGTCGAGGCCACCATGGACGCCGTAGATTTCAGCCCTGAGCACCGAACGCGAGCACTCTGGCTCTCAACAATCTCGTTCACGATCTGCTTTGCGGTGTGGACGATCTTCTCGATCATCGGCATCCGGATCAAGCAAGAGCTGGATCTGAACGAAACCGAGTTCGGTCTCCTGATCGGCACCCCGATCCTGAGCGGCTCGCTGATCCGGCTGATGCTCGGCATCTGGACCGATCAGTATGGCGGGCGCCGCGTCTACACCGTCGTGATGCTCGCCGCGGCGGT
Organism: Bradyrhizobium sp. HKCCYLRH3059; assembly: GCF_051168035.1. NCBI lineage: Bacteria > Pseudomonadati > Pseudomonadota > Alphaproteobacteria > Hyphomicrobiales > Nitrobacteraceae > Bradyrhizobium > Bradyrhizobium sp. HKCCYLRH3059. The sequence continues at coordinate 233,994 of NZ_JBNPUF010000003.1, forward strand.
CGCGACCTATCTCCTGACCTGGGCGCATACCTATCCGCAATTTCTCGTCGCTGCGCTCTTCGTAGGAATCGCCGGTGGCTCGTTCGCGGTCGGCGTCGCCTATGTGTCGCGGTTCTATCCGACGGCCAAGCAGGGCACTGCGCTGGGAATCTTCGGCGCCGGCAATGTGGGCGCCGCCGTCACCAAGTTCGTCGCGCCGTTCGTGCTGGTCGCCTATGGCTGGCAGACCGTGGCCCAGATATGGGCGCTCGCGATCGGCGTCATGGCGATCGTCTTCTGGCTGTTCTCCGAGGAGGACCCGGTGGTCCGCTCGCGAAGGCAGCGCAAGCAGAAGGCCGGCAGCGCCTGGCTCGAGCTCGCGCCGCTCAAGAACATCCAGGTCTGGCGCTTCGCGCTGTACTACTTCTTCGTTTTCGGCGCCTTCGTCGCGCTGTCGCTGTGGCTGCCGCAATACCTGATCAAGGTCTACGGCGTCGGAATCCAGTCGGCCGGCATGATGGCCGCCATGTTCTCGTTTCCGGCCAGCGTGTTTCGCGCCTATGGCGGACACTTGTCCGATCGCTTCGGTGCCCGTCGCGTGATGTACTGGACATTTCTGGTCGGTGTCGCGGCGACCTTCCTGTTGTCCTACCCGCCGACGGACTACGTCGTGACGACCGTCAACGGAAAGGTCGGCTTTCATCTGGAGATGGGGCTCGTCCCGTTCGTCGTCATCGTCTTCGTGCTCGGCTTCTTCATGGCGCTCGGCAAGGCCGCCGTCTACAAGCACATCCCCGTCTACTATCCGAACAATGTCGGAGCCGTCGGCGGCCTGGTCGGCATGATCGGCGGGCTCGGCGGATTCGTGCTCCCGATCGCGTTCGGCGCGCTGGTCGATCTCACCGGTCTGCGAACCAGCTGCTTCATGCTGCTCTTCCTGCTCGTCGGGGTCGCGCTGGTCTGGATGCATCTCTCGATCCGGCAGATGGAGCGCGGCGTTGCCGGCGAGGCGCTGAAGCGGCTGCCGGAGCTGCCGGAAATGGAGGAGATCCACCGGCCCGAGCACATCGGAGCCCTGTCCGGCGCGGTTCTCACCGACTGGCGGCCTGAGGACGACACGTTCTGGAGGGAGCAGGGCCGAGCCATCGCGCGACGCAATCTCTGGATCTCCATTCCGGCGCTGCTGTTGTCCTTCGCGGTCTGGCAGGTCTGGTCTGTCGTGGTTGCGAAGCTGCCTTCGGTCGGCTTCAAGTTCACGACCGATGAGCTGTTCTGGCTGGCTTCGCTGCCTGGGATCTCCGGTGCAGTTCTGCGCATCTTCTACTCCTTCATGGTGCCGATCTTCGGCGGCCGGCTGTGGACCACGCTGGCCACGTGGTCGCTGCTGATACCCGCGATCGGAATCGGCTATGCGGTGCAGAATCCCGCAACGCCCTATCCGGTGTTCCTGATACTGGCGCTGTTGTGCGGCTTTGGCGGCGGCAATTTCGCCTCGTCGATGGCCAACATCTCCTTCTTCTTTCCCCGCGCCGAGAAGGGCAACGCGCTCGCGCTCAATGCCGGCCTCGGCAATCTCGGCGTCAGCGTGGTCCAGTTCGTGGTGCCAATCGTCATCACGGTCGGCGTGTTCGGCTGGTTCGGCGGAGATCCGGCGATGGCAACGAGCGGGTCGCAGCCGATGCCGATCTGGCTTCAGAACGCCGGCTTCGTCTGGGTGCCGTTCATCGTCGCCAGTGCTTTCGCCGCCTGGTTCGGGATGAACGACATCGCCTCCGCGAAAGCGTCCTTCGCTGATCAGGCCGTCATCTTCCAGCGGCGGCACAACTGGATCATGTGCTGGCTCTACACCGGCACGTTCGGCTCGTTCATCGGCTATTCTGCGGGCTTCCCGCTGCTGGCGAAGACCCAGTTCCCGGCCGTCGACGCGTTGCAGTTCGCATTCCTCGGGCCGCTGGTGGGTGCCTTGTCGCGGTCCGCGACGGGCTGGATGGCCGACAAATGGGGCGGCGGGCGCGTGACCGTCGGGGTGTTCCTGCTGATGATGGCCGGCGTGCTCGGGGTGCTCTACTTCCTCGGCATCAAGGATCAGCCCGGTGCATTCTGGGGCTTCTTCGCGATGTTCCTGCTGCTGTTCTTCGCGACCGGCGTCGGCAATGCATCGACCTTCCAGATGATCCCCAACATCATGCGCCAGGAAATGACCCGGCTCATGCCGACCGCGGACGCGGAGACGCGGCTGCGCCAGGCCGAAAAGGAATCCGCCGCCATCACCGGCTTCACCTCCGCGATTGCCGCCTTTGGCGCATTCTTCATTCCCAAATCCTACGGCACCTCGATCGACCTCACCGGCGGCGTGCAGGCCGCCCTATGGGGCTTCTTCGGCTTCTACGTCACCTGCGTGCTGATCACCTGGGCCGTCTACACCCGCAAGGGCGGCGTCCTGCACGATGTCGAACGGCGCCGGGCGATCGCGGCCGCTGCCCAACCCGCTGAATGAGGACGTAAAAGATGAGCCATTTTCTCGATAGGCTGACCTTCTTCACCCGGGCCAAGGAGGAGTTCGCAGGCGGACACGGCGTGACGACGACCGAGGACCGTTCCTGGGAGGAGGGCTATCGCAAGCGCTGGCAGCACGACAAGATCGTGCGCTCGACGCATGGCGTGAACTGCACCGGCTCCTGCTCGTGGAAGGTCTACGTCAAGGGCGGCATCGTCACCTGGGAGACCCAGCAGACCGACTACCCCCGGACGCGCCCTGATCTTCCCAATCATGAGCCGCGCGGCTGCGCCCGCGGCGCGAGCTACAGCTGGTACCTCTATTCCGGAAACCGGGTGAAATACCCGCTGGTGCGCTCGCGGCTGCTCAGGCTGTGGCGCGAGGCGCGAGCGCGGATGACGCCGGTCGCAGCCTGGAAGTCGATCGTCGAGAATCCGGGCAAGCGCTCGGACTATGTGCAGAAGCGCGGACTGGGCGGCTTCGTGCGGGCGAGTTGGGCCGAGGTCAATGAGCTGATCGCGGCAGCCAATGCCTATACGGTCAGAACCCATGGTCCGGACCGCGTGTTCGGATTTTCGCCGATCCCGGCGATGTCCATGGTGAGCTACGCGGCCGGCGCGCGCTATCTGTCGCTGCTCGGCGGCGTCTGTATGTCGTTCTACGATTGGTATTGCGACCTGCCGCCGGCCTCGCCACAGACCTGGGGCGAGCAGACCGACGTACCTGAAAGCGCGGACTGGTACAATTCAGGCTTCCTGATGCTGTGGGGCTCCAACGTGCCACAGACGCGTACGCCGGATGCGCACTTCTACACGGAGGTACGCTACAAGGGGGCCAAGAGCGTCGTTGTCTGCCCGGATTATTCCGAGGCTGCGAAATTCGCCGATCTCTGGCTTTCGCCGAAGCAGGGCACCGACGCGGCGCTCGCGATGGCGATGGGTCACGTGATCCTCAAGGAGTTTCACATCGACCGGCAGACGCCATACTTCAACGACTATGTGCGCCAGTATACGGATATGCCATTTCTGGTGCGGCTGGTGAAATCCGAGGGACGGCTCGTTCCTGAGCGGTTCGTGCGCGCCTCGGATTTCGCCACATCTCTCGACGAGGCCAACAATCCCGAATGGAAGACCGTCGCCTATGATGAGATCAGCGGGGCCATTGTCGTGCCCAAGGGATCGGTCGGCTTCCGCTGGGGCGAAAAAGGCAAGTGGAGCCTGGAAGAGAAGAGCTCGGCGAACAACGACACCCGGCTGCGGCTGTCTCTGGCCGGCATCGAGGACGACATCGCACCGGTGGGATTCCCCTATTTCGGCAACCGTCAGCACGATCACTTCAGCGGCACCAATCATCCGGATGTGCTGACCCGCAACGTGCCGGTGAAGCGACTTCGTCTTGCCGATGGCGAGGCGGTCGTGGCCACTGTGTTCGATCTGTTCGCCGCCAATTATGGCGTCGATCGCGGCTTCGGCGGCGACCACCTCGGCAGGAGCTACGACGATCTGGAACCGTACACTCCGGCATGGGCCGAGGCGATCTGCGGCGTGCCGCGCGGCCAGATCATCGCGGTTGCCCGCGAGTTTGCCTCGAACGCGTCCAAGACCCGGGGGCGCTCGATGGTCATCGTCGGGGCCGGTCTGAACCACTGGTACCACATGGACATGAACTATCGCGGCATCATCAACATGCTGGTGATGTGCGGCTGTGTCGGCCAGTCCGGCGGTGGCTGGTCGCATTATGTGGGGCAGGAAAAGCTGCGGCCGCAGTCGGGCTGGACGCCGCTCGCCTTTGCGCTCGATTGGGGGCGCCCGCCGAGGCAGATGAATTCGACTTCGGCGTTCTACGCTCACACCGACCAATGGCGCTACGAGACGGTCAATGTCAGCGAGATTCTCTCACCGACCGCACCGGCCGGTTCTTGGGAGGGAGCGCTGATCGACTACAATGTCCGCGCGGAGCGCATGGGATGGCTGCCGTCCGCGCCGCAACTGCAGGCCAATCCGATCGAGGTATCGAAGCGCTCCGCCGCCGCGGGCCTGGAGCCGAAGGACTACGTCGCGAAGGCCTTGAAGTCGGGCGAGCTGAAGCTCGCCTGCGAGGATCCCGACCATCCGAAGAACTGGCCCCGCAACCTGTTCGTCTGGCGCTCCAATCTGCTCGGCGCCTCAGGCAAGGGCCACGAATACTTCCTCAAGCATCTGCTCGGCACCAAGCATGGCGTGATCGGCAAGGATCTCGGCGACCAGGGCCACAATAGACCGGTCGAGGTCGCTTGGCACGAAGAGGCCCCGGAAGGAAAGCTCGATCTGCTGGTCACGCTCGACTTCCGGATGTCGACCACGTGCATGTATTCGGACGTCGTGCTGCCGACGGCCACTTGGTACGAGAAGAACGACCTCAATACGTCCGACATGCATCCATTCATCCATCCGCTCTCGGCGGCGATCGATCCGGTGTGGGAATCGCGCAGCGATTGGGACATCTACAAGGGGATCGCCGAGGCCTTCTCCAGGGTCGCGCCCGAAGTGCTCGGGGTCGAGAAGGACGTCGTGCTGACGCCGATCATGCATGACAGTCCGGGCGAAATCGCGCAGGCGTTCGACGTCAAGGACTGGAAGCAGGGCGAGATCGATCCGATCCCCGGCAAGACCATGCCAGCAGTCACCGTGGTCGAACGTGATTATCCGAATCTCTACAAGCGCTTCACCTCGCTTGGACCGTTGATGAACAAGCTCGGCAATGGCGGCAAGGGGATGGCCTGGAACACCGACCATGAGGTCGAGCTCCTGAAGCGTCTCAACGGCGTCGTCGCCGACGACGGGCCGACCCAGGGGCTGGCTCGCATCGACAGTGCGGTCGACGCTTGCGAGGTGATCCTCAGCCTGGCGCCGGAAACCAATGGCGAGGTCGCGGTCAAGGCGTGGTCGTCCCTGGAGCAATTCACCGGCCGCGACCATGCTCATCTCGCCATTCCGAAGGAGGACGAGAAGATCCGATTCCGCGACGTCGTCGCGCAGCCGCGCAAGATCATCTCGTCGCCGATCTGGTCGGGGCTCGAGTCGGAGAAGGTCTGCTACAACGCCGGCTACACCAATGTCCACGAGCTGATCCCCTGGCGGACACTGACCGGCAGGCAGCAGCTCTATCAGGATCACCTATGGATGAGGGCCTTCGGCGAGGGCTTCTGCGTCTATCGGCCGCCGATCGATACCAAGACCGTCAAGCCGGTGATCAATCGCAAGCCGAACGGCAATGCGTCCGTCATCCTGAACTTCATTACGCCCCATCAGAAGTGGGGCATCCACTCCACCTATACTGACAACCTCCTGATGCTGACCCTGTCGCGCGGCGGTCCCATCGTCTGGATCAGCGAGATCGACGCAAAGGGTGCCGGTATCGCCGACAATGACTGGATCGAGGCCTACAACACCAATGGCGCGCTGGTTGCGCGCGCCGTGGTCTCGCAGCGGGTCAAGCAGGGCATGTGCATGATGTATCATGCTCAGGAGAAGATCGTGAACGTGCCGGGCTCCGAGCAGACGGGGCAGCGCGGCGGCATCCACAATTCGGTCACGCGTGTCGTTCCGAAGCCGACGCACATGATCGGGGGCTACGCTCAGCAGGCCTATGGCTTCAACTACTACGGCACGGTCGGCGCCAACCGCGACGAGTTCGTCATCGTCCGGAAGATGTCGAAGATTGATTGGCTGGACCAGCCGACTGCTGACCGGTCGGCCACGACCCCCTCGGAGGCTGCAGAATGAAGATCCGTGCTCAGATCGCAATGGTGCTCAATCTCGACAAGTGCATCGGCTGCCACACCTGCAGCGTGACCTGCAAGAACGTCTGGACCAGCCGCGAGGGGATGGAATACGCGTGGTTCAACAATGTCGAGACCAAACCGGGCGTTGGCTATCCCAAGGATTGGGAGAACCAGTCCCGCTGGAAGGGAGGCTGGTCGCGCAATCGCGACGGGTCGATCCAGCCGCGGATCGGCGGCAAGTGGCGGGTTCTGGCGAATATCTTCGCCAATCCCGACCTCCCCGAGATCGATGACTACTACGAGCCGTTCACCTTCGACTATCAGCACCTGCAAAGTGCGCCCGAGGCATCTGCGATGCCGACGGCACGGCCGCGCTCGCTGGTGTCTGGAGAGCGGATGGAAAAGATCGAGTGGGGACCGAACTGGGAAGAGATCCTGGGCGGCGAATTCGCCAAGCGCTCTCATGACATCAATTTCGACGGCGTGCAGAAGGAGATCTACGGCCAGTTCGAGAACACCTTCATGATGTATCTGCCGCGGCTGTGCGAGCATTGCCTCAATCCGGCATGCGTCGCATCCTGCCCGTCCGGCGCGATCTACAAGCGTGAGGAGGACGGCATCGTCCTCATCGATCAGGACAAGTGCCGCGGCTGGAGAATGTGCGTCTCCGGCTGTCCATACAAGAAGATCTATTATAACTGGTCCTCGGGAAAATCGGAGAAGTGCATCTTCTGCTATCCTCGGATCGAGGCAGGGCAGCCGACCGTGTGCTCCGAGACCTGTGTCGGGCGCATTCGCTATCTCGGTGTCGTGTTGTATGACGCGGACCGTATCGCAGAGGCCGCGGCCAAGCCCGACGAGGGCGATCTCTACCAGGCCCAGCTCGACATCTTTCTCGATCCGAGCGATCCGAACGTGCTTGCGGAAGCCGAGCGCCAGGGCATCCCTCATGCATGGCTGGAGGCGGCGATACGGTCGCCGATCTGGAAGATGGCGATGGAATGGAAGGTCGCCTTCCCCTTGCACCCGGAATATCGGACCCTGCCGATGGTCTGGTATGTGCCGCCGCTGTCGCCGATCACGTCGGCGGCCTCGTCCGGCAAGATCGGGCACGATGGCGAGATGCCCGACGTCAAATCCTTGCGCATTCCGATGCGGTACCTCGCCAATCTGCTGACTGCGGGCGACGAGAAGCCCGTGACGCTGGCGCTCGAGCGAATGCTGGCCATGCGTGCCTATATGCGGGCCAAGACCATCGACGGCGTGGTCGACGAGGCGATCGCAAGGCGCGTCGGCCTGAGCGGCCCGCAGATCGACGACATGTACCACATCATGGCGATCGCCAACTACGAGGACCGCTTCGTGATCCCGACCGCGCACCGCGAGCTCGGTGCCGACGCGTTTGATATCCGCGGCTCCTGCGGCTTCTCGTTCGGCAACGGCTGCTCCGGGGGCGAAAGCGAAGTCAACCTGTTCGGATCGCCGCGTAAGGCCAAGAACCCGATGGAGGTCGCCTGATGAAGACGTTCAAGGTGCTGTCGGCATTGCTGAACTATCCGAGCGGGGAATTGATCACGGCCATCCCGGAGCTCGCGCGGGTGCTCGACCAGGAAGGCCTCGTCCAGCCTGGCATTCGCCGGGAGCTCGATGTGCTGCTGCAGGAGATCGCCACGGGCGACGTCTACGACCTGCAGGAGCGCTACGGCCTGCTGTTCGACCGCAGCAAGACCCTGGCGCTGCATCTGTTTGAGCACGTCCATGGCGAAGGCCGCGACCGCGGCCAGGCCATGGTCGACCTGCGGGCCATGTATGACCGTGCGAACCTCATCATCGCCGGCAACGAGCTGCCGGATTATCTGCCGCTGTTCCTCGAATTTCTCGCCACCCGGGAGATTGCGGACGCGCGCGAGTTGCTTGGCCAGACCAGCCACATCATCGCCGCGCTCGCGGAACGACTGGGGCGTCGGCAGTCGAGCTATAGGGCGGTGTTCGATGCGCTGCTCCAGATCGCCGCGGAGCAGCCCCGCGCGGAGATCGTCGATGAGCTGCTGAAGGCAACGGACGTGGATCCGATGGACCTGCGCGCGCTCGACGCGGCCTGGGAGGATGAAGAGGTCAGGTTCGGCCCAGGAGGGGGCGACCAGGCAGCCTGTGGGCACGACAATCTGATCGCAAAACTGCGCCACGCCAAACGTGCGGTCAACGCGCCGCCGTCACAGTTGCAATGAGGGATTGGCCATGCAAACACTCAATGCCATCGTCTTCGGCTGGTATCCCTATCTCTGCCTGACAGTCTTTCTGGTCGGCAGTCTGATTCGATTCGACCGCGAGCAATACACGTGGCGCTCAGGCTCGAGTCAGCTGCTTCGGCGGCGCCAATTGATCTGGGGCTCGAACCTTTTTCATGTTGGGATCCTCTTCATTTTTGCGGGTCATTTCGTCGGGCTTCTGACGCCGATCTGGGTGTTTGACATGCTCGGCGTGTCCCACGGCTTCAAGCAGATGCTCGCGATCGTCGCCGGTGGCGGCGCCGGACTGATGTGTCTGGTCGGCATTTCACTCCTCGCGCATCGCAGGCTTTTCGATCCCAGGATTCGCGCGACGTCGTCTTTTGCTGACACGGGTATCCTTCTGGTGCTGTTCGTCCAGCTGCTGCTTGGCTTGGCGACCATCCCCGTGTCGCTCGGTCATCTCGATGGTCATGAAATGGTCAAGTTCATGGCCTGGGCGCAGGGCATTCTCACGTTGCAGCCCGGAATCGCCGCCAACATTGTCGACGTCCATCCGATCTTCAAGGCGCATCTGGTCCTGGGAATGACTATCTTCCTGCTCTTCCCCTTCACCCGCCTTGTCCACATCTGGAGTGCGCCGGTGTGGTATCTCGGCCGCCGCGGCTATCAGGTGGTGCGCAGCCGCGACGGGCGCCGTCATCTTGTGCAACCAATTCAGCCCGCGGAGTAGCCGATGGACTGTTCATTGGGCGCGGCGCTTCCAAAGCCGAAGCTGGTCAGTGTAAACGGGGTCGTGATCGAACGCGACGTCATTGCCCGGGAAGTTCAGAACCATCCGTCGGACAAGCCGATCCTCGCCTGGCAAGCGGCGGCGCGCGCGCTTGCGGTGCGCGAATTGCTGAGACAGGAGGTCATGCGGCTCGGCATAACGGCCGCTCCTCTGCGCGATGCCGAAGGTCGCAGCGAAACCGAGGAAGAGGCGGCGATGCGGGCGCTGATCGCGCGTGAGGTTCTGATACACGAGCCGGACGAATCGACGTGCCGTCGCTTCTACGATCAGAACAGGCAGCGGTTCCTGGTCGGAGAACTCTACGAAGCGTCTCACATCCTGCTGATCGCGCCGAGCAGCGATTCGCTGGCTCGGTCGGCTGCGCGAGACGAGGGGCGGACGATCGTGGAGGCCGTGCAGAGAAGCCCGGAACTGTTCGAGACCATCGCGCGCGATCGCTCCGATTGCAGGGTCTCGGCGGAGAATGGTGGCAGGCTCGGGCAGCTGTCGCGTGGGCAGACGACCGCAGAGTTCGACGCCGCGCTGGCCCGGATGTCGGTTGGAGAGGTCGGTCTGATTGAGACACGCTTTGGTATCCATGTCGTGCGCCTCGACCGACGGGCCCTCGGACAAGTCCTGCCGTTCGACATGGCAAGGGCGCGCATTTCGCAATATCTCACCGAGCGTGTGCGGCATCAGGCGCTCGCGCAATATGTAGCCAATCTGGCAGACCGCGCGGAGATCGTTGGCGTGACGTTGCCGGCGCCGCAATCGGTACTGCCGCAGTAGGGGGGCGATCATGCTGCTCGGGGATCTCATTCACGATCTCAGTGACGACGCGAAGTCGAGTGCGGTGTTGCAGGGGTGCGGCGACCTCACGCTCCTGGTGCGCATCAGCTCTGTCGCGGATCGCCTCGGCGAGGATGTCGGTGAGTATGCGTCGGCTGCTGTCCGGCGCTTTGCAAATCTCGCAGAGAATGAGGATTGGCTCGGGTTGATGAGCGCTATCGACCGCGCCGCCGACCCCGCGATCGTCTGTCTGACGTCCATGATCAAGTGGTCGCTGCAGAGGGATGAAATCGAGCTCTCCTAGAACGGATCCACCGCAGGCTATCCGTGCTGGAGGGGCGGGTCAAAAATGTCGAAGCGTCAAATTGATGTTGGGATTCGCATGCACGATGTGATGGTAGAGAAAGTCGGCGTTGCGGCCGCGCCGCTCGTGGCGCTCGTATACGACGACGGGAAATATCCCTACGAGACGTTCGATCACCTCGTGGATCACTCGCGTCGAGCGCGATTGAAGGTCGCCGGCGCACTGCAGCGAAGGCTGTTCCTCGACGAAAATCGCAGGTGCGACGTCCTGCTCGAGGAGATCGACACGGCAAATCAAACCCCGATCTTCGAGGATCGTGGATCGGGAGCGAGAGGTTGCCGGCTGGATGAATCGGCGCTTGCAGAGGTGACAGTTCGGGTCCTCGCCAGCTTGGATGCGCGTCCAAACATCCTGGTGTTGAACAAATTTGGTAAGGCAGAGTGCGGGGGAGGCGGAACGCTTGATCTGATCGCCCGCGCGTTGGACCTTGCGATACCGACGATTGTCGGCGTGCCGCGCAGCAATATCGATGCCTGGAGAGATTTCGCCGGAGATATGGGGGTTGAGCTCGAAGCCCGCGGAGACGTGGAGCGGTGGCTGGAAAGTGTTCGGCAGGATCGAACCATAGACTCAGCCAGCCAGCTGCGCTGATTGCGATTGCGAGCAATCGAGGGGTCGGGGACACAGAACTGCCAAGCCAGACCGTCGAAGATGTCTGCCGGCTGACATGGATGTTCCTCGACGAGACAGGAAACCCGCCGGTCGATCTGGAGTGGTCATCACGACGCTGATGACACGGAATGTTGCGCTCCGACAAAGAATGGCCGGTCGCGCCAGTTTAGCATCTTTCCGATCGCCGGGGATTGTATGGCGCAAGCTCATTGTTCGCGCCCCCTTGGCTGCGTTCCTCCGGGCGCCACGGCAACTGCCGAATGGCGCATCGTCGTGGCGAGTGCTGCGTCCGCGATCAACAACTGGAGCCGCTCATGATTGGGGCGAAGATCTCGCGCTGGACGATGAGCTATTTCGCGGCAGCGCTGGGGTGGCTGCTCGTTGCCTTGGCAATGCTGGTCGGCGGACTCGGTTACCCCGCCGCAGAGCTCGGCGCTCCCGATACGCTTGTCGTTGTGCATGCGGTCTGTATCGGTTGGCTCAGTCTCTCGGTATGCGGCGCCTTGTTCCAGTTCGTTCCCGTTCTCGTCGCAAGGCCGCTCCCCTTCGACAAATGGGCCTTGCCGGCCTTGTTCCTCATCAACGTCGGTCTGGTCTGCTTGATATTGGGCTTCCTCTCGCTGGCCGGACGAATTGCTCCAGCCGTTTGGCTTCTGCCGGCCGGCAGCGTGGTGCTCGGCGCGGGTCTGGCGATGGTCGCGCTCGATCTGGGCCTGACCCTCTTCAGCCAGCCGAAGGGATCTGCTCTCTTTGTCATCGCCGGACTTGGCGCGTTATGCGCAACTGTCGCGCTCGGCGTCGCGTTCGCGTTTGCTCTCGCCGGATCGGCGGGCGCCTACGGCGACGCGCTCCTGGCCGCGGCGATTCCGATCCATGCGATTGCCGGGCTGGGAGGCTGGCTGACCCTGACCGCCATGGGGGTGAGCTATCGCCTGCTGGCCATGTTCATGCTCTCGGCGGACCTCGGCGAGCGACAGAGCACATCCGCGCTGAAATTTGGTGCGCTCGCGCTATCGGTCGGTGTCGTGGGCGGATTGTTCGCGATCGGTCTCGAGGCCGGGCTCGGAGCCGTGCTCATCCTCGCCGCCGTTCTTGGGGTGATCTCGCTTGCGCTCTATGGACGGGACATCGCGACGATCTATCGCTCCCGCAAACGGCGCCAGCTCGAGTTGAACATGCGGATGGCAACCGTGTCTTTCGCCAACCTGGCGGCGACGGTGACGCTCGGCGCCGTCATCATCGTCAGCGGAAAGGTCGGCGTTCATGTCGGCGCGTTCGCGTTCTTGGCCGTGTTCGGCTGGCTGTCTGGTCTCATATTCGCGAAGCTCTACAAGATTGTCGCCTTTCTGACCTGGCTCGAAACCTACGGTCCCGTGATGGGGCGCGCCCAGACGCCACGGGTTCAGGACCTGGCGGTGGAACGTCGGTCCGAGAAGTGGTTCATCATCTATTTTCTAGGCGTCTGGGCGGCGACCATCATGTTGATGATGGGCGAGGGCCAGGCGTTTCGCGGCGCCGCGGCGGTCATGGCCGTGGGCAGTATTGGAATCATACACGAGCTTGTGCGAGTCCGACGTCTTTCCGATGTTGCGGGCTCCCGTAGGCTTCCGGCCGGAGCCATCGCGCCAAGCCTGTTGTTCGCCAGAAACTAGGAGGAGAGCCATGACCGCGTACATTGACGTCGACGTCCGACCGATTCTCAGGGCCGGAGGCGAACCGTTCTCCATCATCATGGACGCGGTCGACCGGCTGGCGCCAGGCCAGGGTGTGCGGCTGATCGCGAGCTTCAGGCCGGTTCCGCTGCTCTCCGTCATGGCAAGAAAGGGCTTCGCCCACACCGATCGACCGCTCGACGATGGCGATTGGGAAGTGCTGTTTTCGCCGCTGGCTGCCGAGGACGCCGGTCAGGAAGACGCTGGTGCCGGCCTCGCCTTCGAGCAATGGCCAGATCCCGTAGTCACGCTCGACAACCGAGAGCTCGACCCACCCGAGCCGATGGTGCGCATCCTCGCGGCTGCGGAGGAGCTGGGCCCTGGAGAGACCTTGTCGGCACTTCTGGGCCGCGAGCCGGTCTTCCTGTTCCCTGAACTTGAGAAGCGCGGCTTTCGCTGGCTCGGCGGGTTTACGCCGGATGGATCGACCTACGAACTGTCGGTGAGGGCTCCGCTATGAGCCGCGATGTCATCGACCGCATCCGCGACGCAATGCGCGTGGTCATCGATCCGGAACTGGGGGAAAACGTGGTCGATCTCGGCTTCATCTATGAGATCACGGCGACGGATGGCGTCGTGCATGTCACGATGACGGCCACAACGCCCGGGTGCCCCGCAACAGGTTTTCTCAAGGAAGGGGTCGCAAGCAGCATTGCGGAGATTGCGGGCGTCGAAGCCGTGGACGTGACGATGACATTCGATCCGCCGTGGACCCCATCCAGAATTGATCCGGCCGTTCGTGCTGCGCTGGGTTTCGACAACGTCAATTGACCGAACGAAAGCGAAAAGCTGGCAGCGCTCGGCCGGAGAGGCGGCGTCGTTACGCCCGCTCGTCGAAGAACACGTCAACCGTCGTGGACGCCTTCGGCCCATCGCCCGAGTGGATCTGTCGTGTTCTGTCTTCAAATCCTATTGCCTGTCTTGCTTCCCTATCTCAACAAGGTTGCCTGCTTCGGTCGTCCGGTCCGGAAGCCACTCCCGCGCGTTGGCGTGGAGCCCGGGGACGCCGAGCAGGTTGATCGCGCGACAGGCGATCTGCTCGATGACGTCATCGAGCGACTGGGGCTTCAGGTAGAACGCCGGCATTGGCGGCGCGATGATCGCGCCGATCTCGGTGGCCTGCGTCATCGCTCGGAGATGACCGAGATGCAGCGGGCTCTCCCGCACCAACAATATCAGCCGGCGGCGCTCCTTGAGTTGAACGTCGGCGGCGCGGACCAGCAGGTTGTCGAGTTGGCCCCAGGCGATCGCCGAGAGGGTGCGGATCGAGCAGGGCGCCACGATCATGCCGGCTGCAGAAAACGAGCCGCTGGCGATGCTCGCACCGATGTCGGCGACATCATGAGCATGCGCCGCCAGTTCGCGCAGCCGCGCGAGGCCGCCCTGGCCGACCTCCTCGTGCAAGGTGCGCACGGCAGCGTCGGACACCACGAGATGGACCGCGCATTGCGGCTGCTCCGCGAGCCGTTCGACGATGCGCGCACCGATCGCGGCGCCCGAGGCGCCGCTGATGCCGACGATGACGTGATGCCGCCCATTCATGTCGAGGCCGTTCGGTCGGCCATGGCGTCGCCGAGGCCGAGGCTCGGCCACATCGCGTCGATGCGCGCGGCTACAGCAGGGTCCATCGCCAGCACCTCGCCCCAGGCGCGTTCGGTCTCGACCCCGAGCTTGGTTGTGGCGTCGATGCCGAGCTTCCCGCCGAGGCCGGATTTTGGCGAGGCGAAGTCGAGATAGTCGATCGGCGTGTCGGCAAGCGGCACGAGGTCGCGCGAGGAGTCGCTGCGCGTCGCGACGGCCCACATTACCGCGCGCCAGTCGCGGACGTCGATGTCTTGGTCGACCACGATGAGGAGCTTGGTGTAGCTGAACTGCGGCAGCATCGACCAAAGGCCGAGCATGATGCGCCTTGCTTGGCCCGGATAGCGCTTCTTGATCGCCACCACGGCGATCCTGTAGGAACAGGCCTCCGGCGGCAGATAGCAGTCGACGACCTCCGGGAATTGTCGTCGGATCAAGGGGACGAACAGCGTGTTCAGCGCCTCGCCAATTCGAGACGGCTCGTCCGGCGCGCGTCCCGTGAACGTCGACAGATAGAGCGGACTTCGACGCGTGGTGATCGCGGTGACCTGAAGCACCGGAAAGCTCTCGACGGCGTTGTAGTAGCCGGTGTGATCGCCATAGGGCCCCTCCGGCGCGGTCTCCGTGGCCGACACGATGCCCTCGATCACGATCTCGGCGGCCGCCGGCACCGTCAGGGGCACGGTGAGGCATTCGACCAGCTCGGGACGGTCGCCGCGCAGGACGCCGGCGAAGCGCAGCTCGGAGATGGTCTCGGGCAATGGCAACACGGCGCTGAGGATGGTGGCGGGATCGGCCCCGATCACGACCGCAATCGGCATGTCGCGCCCCTGCGCCTGCCACTGCTGGTGGTGGCGGGCGCCGCCGCGATGGGCGAGCCAGCGCATGATGGCGCGATCGCGGCCGAGCACCTGCATGCGGTAGACGCCGACATTTTCCTGCTCGCCGGCGGACGCGTCCGGCGGCACGGTGATGACGAGCGGCCACGTCAACAGCGGCGCCGGCTCGCCCGGCCAGCAGATCTGGGCCGGCAAGGTGGTCAGGTCGATGTCATCGCCCATCGTGACACGTTCATGCACCGGCGCGGCTGATCGCAGCCTCGGCCGGGTCGACAGTGCTGCGCGTGCCAGCGGCAGCTTCTGCAGCGCATCCCTGATGTCGCGCGGCGGCTGCGGGGCGCGCAACTCCGCCATCATCTCGCCGAGCTCCGCCAATCGTTCCGGCTGCACGCCCATGCCCCAGGCCACCCGCTCCACGGTGCCGAAAAGATTGGTGACGAGCGGCATTGCCGAGAGCGATCCGCATGCCTTGATCGGCCGTTTGAACAGCAGCACGGGCCCTTCGGCGGAGATGACGCGGCGATGGATCTCGGTGATCTCGTGGACGACCGAGACGTTGTCGCGAATGCGTCGCAGCTGTCCCCGCTCGTCGAGAAAGCGCAGGAAATCCGACAGCTCGCGGAAGCGAGGGACATCACGTCGCAACGATAGGCTCCGTTCAAAAAACGCCTCGTAGCTGGAACAATCAGTGTGATCTTTGTTCCGGGTCAAATACTTCCCCCGCCGATCCGGCCAGAGCTTGTGCCATGAGCTCTCTTCAGGACGCGTCTTCGACCTCACTGCCCCTGTTGCCGCCACTGCTCAGGCAGGTGCTGCGTCCGTTGCCGTTGCTGCCCCTGCAGATCGCGCTCGGCGCTTTCTTGCGTGGGCTCTTGCGCCGGCATCCGCATCTGCTCGACCGGCTCGGGTCGCATCGCGGAAAGCGCTTTGGCATCAAGCCGACCGATCTGCCGTTCGCATTCGTGATTCAGGCGGGCCCACAGCAGCCGCAACTCGCAGCGGTGCGCGAGCTGCCCACCGGCCTCGATGCCTCCATCTCCGCGTCGATCGTGAGCCTGTTGGCGCTGGTCGAGGGCCGGCTCGACGGCGATGCGCTGATGTTTTCGCGTCAGCTCGTCGTCGAAGGCGATATCGAGGCGGTGCTGGCGCTCCGCAATGCGATCGACGATGCCGGTCTGGATCTGGTCGGCGAGATCGCAGCGCTTTCGGGACCGTTCGGCGTGCCCGCGCAACGCCTGCTGGCGGCCGCGCGTGACTCGCTGCTGAGATCAACGACGAACGAAAGCGGGATGCGACGATGGAGTTGATCTGTCCGGCAGGGACGCCGGCGGCGCTGAAGAGCGCGGTCGAAGCCGGTGCCGATGCCGTCTATTGCGGCTTCGCCGACGAGACCAATGCCCGCAACTTTCCTGGGCTGAATTTCAGCCGCGAGCAGATGCGCGAAGGAGTAACGTTCGCGCATCGGCGCGGCGCCAAGGTGCTGGTTGCGATCAACACCTTCCCGCGCGCCGGCGCCGTCGAGCTGTGGCGTCGCGCGGTCGACGATGCCGTCGAGGCCGGGGCCGACGCGCTGATCCTTGCCGATGTCGGGCTGATGCACTATGCCGCGCGGCGCCATCCCGAACAGCGACTGCATGTCTCGGTGCAGGCGGCGGCGGCGAATGTCGACGCGATCGCGTTCTATGTCGAGAATTTCGGCGCCCGCCGCGTGGTGCTGCCGCGCGTGCTGAGCGTACCCGAGATCGCCGAGATCACCCGTGAGACGGCATGCGAGACCGAAGTGTTCGTGTTTGGCGGACTATGCGTTATGGCCGAGGGGCGCTGCTCGCTGTCCTCCTACGCCACCGGCAAGTCGCCGAACATGCAGGGGGTATGCTCGCCGGCCAGTCATGTCGTCTATCAGGAGACGATACTGGGCACGACCTCGCGGCTTGGTGCTTTCACAATCAACCGATTCGGACGCAACGAACCTGCCGGCTATCCAACGCTGTGCAAGGGGCGTTTCTCGACCGCACAGGGCTCTGGCTACATCTTTGAGGATCCGGTCAGCCTCGATGCCACGACCCTGCTCGCAGGCTTGCGCGAAGCCGGCGTCACCGCGCTCAAGATCGAGGGCCGCCAGCGCGGCCGCGCCTATGTCGACGGGGTCGTGCGGCATTTCCGCAGCGTGCTGGCAGCGCTCGATGCCGGCCGGTCCGCCGACGCGTCCGACCTCACGCCGTTCACTGAAGGGCAGGCCACCACGCAGGGCGCCTACCGCAAGACCTGGCGCTAGGACCACATGACAATGGCGGAACAAGGCGCAGGCCGAATGCAGCTCACTCTGGGGCCCGTGCTCTACAATTGGCAGCCCGAGCGCTGGCGTGATTTTTACTTTCGCATGGCCGACGAGGCCCCGCTCGACCGCGTCGTGGTCGGCGAGGTCGTCTGCTCGAAGCGCGCGCCGTTCTTCGAACCCCATTTGCCTGAAGTCATCGAGCGGCTTATGGCTGCCGGCAAGCAGGTGCTGCTGGGTTCGCTGGTCCTGGTGTCGTTGCGACGCGAGCGCCGGCAGACGGCAAGCCTCGCCGAGTATGGCCACGGTCTGGTGGAGGTCAACGACCTCACCTGCCTCAAATCGATCGCCGGTCGGCCGCATGCCATCGGGCCATTCGTCAACATCTACAACGAGGCCAGCGCCGCGTTTCATGCCGCCCAGGGCGCTTCCCGGATCTGCCTCCCGCCGGAGCTGCCGCTGTCCTCGGTTGCCGCGATCGCCGGCGCCGTGCCGCAGGTGGCGATCGAAGTGTTCGCCTTCGGCCGTGTGCCGCTCGCGATCTCCGCGCGCTGCTATCACGCCCGCCTGCACAAGCTCGCCAAGGACAATTGCCGCTTCGTGTGCGAGCAGGATCCGGACGGCCTCGTCGTGACGACGCTGGACAATGAAGCGTTCCTCACCATGAATGGCGTGCAGACGTTGTCGCATGGTTGCTGCAATCTGCTCGGCGATCTCGATCGTCTGACGCAGAGCGGCGTGAGATCGCTGCGGCTGTCACCTCAGGCCTGCGACATGGTCGCGGTGTCCGAGCAATTTCAGGCGGTCCTGGCGGGCCGCGTGGAAGCTGGGGCCGCCAGGGACCGCTTGCGCGAGATCTATCCGGACGTTCCATTCGCCAACGGCTTCTTGCACGGCGCCCCCGGTGCCTCCTACGTCTCGGGGTAGGTACTGCCGTGTCCTTCTGTCGAGGTGAACTCGGATATGCTCAGTGTGCATGTCGACCCATCTCAAATTGACTGACCACGGATGGACGACGTTGAGAGACGGCGCGCAGCCGTTCTTGCCGGCGTGCTGCAGATTGCTGACCGCGCCAAGGCGGAAGCCCAGGAAGCCGGGGAAATCGTGGTCTGTCCCCGATTTCCCCTCCCAAGCCGGCTGGCGTCCGACGCGCCGACCGCAGAGCCCAGCTGACGGCCGACGCCTCATCCCGATTTGTCGCTGAACGCGGCGGGAAGCGTAGCGAGGAACGCCATGACGCGCTGCGTGCGCAGCGGCGGCCGGCGGTTCGAGGTGCGCAGCATCCATAGGGGCTCCGCCGGCGCGCGCCACGGCTCAAGCACTTCGACGAGCCGACCTGTGCGCAAGTCGTCGTGGACGAGCCATGCCGGGCCCCAGCCAATGCCGAACCCATTCGCGATCAAAGCGACCGAAGCGTGCGCGTCGTCACAAATGTGCTTGGGCTTGGGCGCGACGCGAACGAGTTTTTTGCCGCGCGGGTCGGTGAAGCGCCAGGTCAGGATCTGCCCGCTCGCGGGATTGCGGAAGCCGACGTGGTCATGTTCGGAAAGCTCGTATGGAGTCGCCGGCGCACCGCGCGCGTTCAGATAGGCGGGCGAGGCGCAAGCGATCCAGGAGAACGTGCAAAGCCGCCGCGCCAGATGACCGGGCGCGCGATCGAGGGGTCCTGAGCGGATGGCGATGTCGACGCCTTCCGCCGCGAGATCAAGAATCTCGTTGCGGAATTTGATCTCGATCTCGATTTCGGGCCGCTCCCGCAGGAACGCAGGCAGTCGCGGCAGGATGCAGGCACGCGCGAACGAGGCGGGGGCGGTCACTCGCACCCGTCCGCCATCGTTACGCGCGGCTTCGCTGAGCGCGGATTGGACGCGATCGAGACTGTCGGCCAGCGCGCGTCCCGCTGCCATCAGCCGCTCGCCCTCTTCGGTCAGCGCCAGCGAGTGGGTCGTGCGATGCAAAAGCCGTATTCCGCGAGCCTGTTCGAGGCGGGCGACCGCCTTGGACATCGCCGAGGTGGTCGTCCCCGCCCGCCGCGCGGCTTCGGCGAAGGAGCCCGCCTCGACGACGCGGACGAAGGCGAGGAGGCGCGAGAGGTCGGGAGGCAAGGCCGTTGTGGACATCCAGTCCACATAGTCATGGCGGCGTGGTCGCTACAAGAGACCGTTCCGATGGGCCAAATGGGAGCGTCAGCGCGCATGCTGCGCCGCTAGAAACCGCGAGAAGTCCCATGCACCCCATCGAAATCACGCTGCAAGCCCTCGACGTCGCCGAGCGCGCGATTCCCCCCGGCCAGCCGGTCTACATGCTCAATCTGTTGCGCTACCGCGCGTATGCGCGTTACGAGGACGGCTTCGACGCCGCGCCCTGTTCGGGCCGCGAAGCCTTTAACGAACGCTATAGACCGGCCTTCCGGCGTCTCGCAGCCGGTAAGCCGCTGGTGCGGATGTTTTCCGGGCCGGTTCTGGCGAGCCTGGTCGGCCCGCAAGGCGAACGCTGGGACGAAGCGGCGATCAATGAATACGGCGATTTCGCCGCCTTCCGCTCGATCGTCGACACCGAGACCTACCAGCGCGAAGTCGCTCCGCATCGGCACGCGGCGCTCGAGGATTTCCGGTTGTTCGCGCTCGCCAAGGCGATGTGAACGCCTTGAGGCGGCGGCCTCATGCATTTGCCTTAACCAAGCGTGACGCTCCGACGAGCCCGGGAAACCGTTCCACCGATCGCAAGAATTGGTGTCGCGGGCCCCGGGATTTGGACTTGTCCATCGGCATTTGGGCTACCCGCCGATAAGAAAACAGGGCTTCCGAAATAGTGGGTCTAGCGATGTCGCGGACCCCTGCTATCAATGTTCCCCGCGTTCCCTTTTTGCTGGGCTCGACATGTCTGTCCGCTGATCGGCGGGTTGAGATGGTGAGACCGTGTCCGTTTCCACGGGTCCGGGTTGCTTCTGATGGCTGTCGCGCGTCGCCCTGGAATGGCGGCGAGGCGCCGACAAAAAAACGGCGGCCGGGGGGCCGCCGTTGGAGTCGAGACCACGCGACGCTGATCGTGGTGCTCAGGAGGTTCGGAGCTGGACGCGCTGGATCTTGCCGACGATCAGCAAGTAGGCACACGCCGCGACCAGGGCGTTGAGGCCGACGAACACCAGCGCGCCGTTGAAGGAGCCGGTGGCCGACAGGATGTAGCCGATCACGATCGGCGTCGTGATGCTGGAGAGGTTGCCGAAGGTGTTGAACAGGCCGCCGGAGACGCCGCCGGCTTCCTTCGGCGAGGTGTCGGAGACGACCGCCCAGCCGAGCGCGCCGATGCCCTTGCCGAAGAACGCCAGCGCCATCAGGCCGACCACCAGCGCCTGGCCGTCGACATAGTTGCAGCCGATGATCGCCATCGACAGCAGCATGCCGCCGACAATCGGGATCTTGCGGGCGAGTGTCAGCGATCCCGTCTTGCGCAGGATGGCGTCGGAGATGAAACCGCCGAGCACGCCGCCGATGAAGCCGCACAGCGCCGGCAGGGTGGCGACGAAGCCGGCCTGCAGGATCGAGAGGCCGCGCTCCTTGACGAGATAGACCGGGAACCAGGTCAGGAAGAAATAGGTCAGCGTGTTGATGCAGTACTGGCCGATATAGACGCCGAGCATCATGCGGTTCGACAGCAACTGCCCGATATGCGACCAGGTCGGACCACCGGAGCTGGCCTTGGCGTCTTTCGCGCCTTCCATGTCGACCAGCGCGCCGCCGTCCTTGATGTAGTCGAGCTCGGCCTGGTTGACGCTCGCGTGCTCCTTCGGTCCGTACATGGTCCTGATCCACATTAGGCCCATGAGAATGCCGAGCGCGCCCATCACGGTGAAGACGTGGCGCCAGCCGAATTCATGCGCGATCCAGCCCATCAGCGGTGCGAAGATCACTGTCGCGAAATACTGGCCCGAGTTGAAGAACGCCGACGCCGTGCCGCGCTCGTTGCTCGGAAACCAGGCGGCGACGATGCGGGCATTGGCCGGGAAGCTCGGCGCTTCGGCGAGACCGACCAGGAAGCGCAGCGCGAACAGCGCGGTGACCGCGGCGGCGCCGGAGAAGAAGCCGATCCAGCCCTGCATCATGGTGAAGATCGACCAGATCACGATGCTGCAGGCATAGACCCAGCGCGAACCGAAGCGGTCGAGCAGCCAGCCGCCCGGCACCTGCGCGAGCACATAGGACCAGCCGAAGGCGGAGAACACATAGCCCATCGCGACGGGATCGAGATGCAGCTCCTTGGACAGCGAAGGTCCTGCGATCGACAAGGTCGCCCGGTCGGCGTAGTTCACGGTCGTGACCAGGAACAGCATGGTCACGATGAATAGCCGCACGCGCGATCGGCGCAATTCGGCCGTGGTTACGATTGCGCTCATGCGCTCCACCTCTCTTGTCACGTTCCTCGATGACTGTCCTAGAGGAGAGGGAGGGCCGGGGTCCAAACCGAAGCCTGTATCGATCGATCCAAATTTTGGATCAATCCCGGGGTCTCCATGCCGGACAAAGGCGCTCTTTCCTGAGCAGCCGCGGCGTGCGACGCATGAGCCGATCAGGCTTGCACGTCGAGGTTTTGCAGATTTCGTCGCGCATTCCGACGGCCGTCGCGGCAATCGCCAGCATGCGGATCTCTCCTCACGTCCACCGCGCTTCGCGCCAGATCGCCCGGATCCCGGCGAACCCGCTGCCGGCAAGATGCGAGGCGCAGCGTTCCGTTCCGCCGGTTGGAAGCTGCGGGCACGGACCAACGGACGTGCGAACCATCTGTGCTTGTATCGGCTGCGACTGCGTGCACAATCGTCGGTGCAAGCGAACAGGAGCCACTGCGCGTGAAGGCCGTCTACACCGAGCTGCATCGCAGCCATGATCCGCAATTCTATCTGGTGCGCGGCGTCGTCAAGCGCACCACCGAGCAGCCCGAGCGGGCGGATCGTCTGCTTGCGGGATTGAAGGCCGGCCATCACGAGGTGGTCGCGCCGCTTCATTTCGGCCAGGAAGCTCGCGCGCGCGTGCACAGTCCGGAATACCTCAGTTTCCTGGAAGAGGCTTGGGACGCTTGGGCCGCGCTCGGCGATGCCGGTGCGGAGATGATCCCGAACATCCATCCCGTTCGCAATGCCGCCACCTATCCGACGCACATCGTCGGGCGGCTGGGCTGGCACACGACCGATACCTCGGCGCCGATCGGGCCGGGGACGTGGGAAGGCGCCTGCGCCGCGACCGACGTGGCTGCGACCGCGGCGCAACTGCTGCTCGATGGCGAGGATGCGGTGTACGCGCTGTGCCGGCCGCCGGGCCACCATGCCTATCGAGACATGGCCTCGGGCTTCTGCTTCTTGAACAACTCCGCCATCGCGGCCGCGCATCTGCGTCAGCGCTACGAGCGCGTCGCCATCCTCGACGTCGACGTCCATCACGGCAACGGCACGCAGGGCATCTTCTACGAGCGGCCCGACGTGCTCACCATCTCGATCCACGCCGACCCCACGCATTACTACCCGTTCGTCTGGGGCTATGCGTATGAGCGCGGCGCAGGCGCGGGGCTTGGCGCCAACCTCAACATTCCGCTGCCGCTGAAGAGCGGCGACGACACCTATCTCAAGGCGTTCGAGACCGCGGCCAAGACGATTCATGCGTTCGCGCCCGGCGCGCTCGTGGTGGCGCTCGGTCTCGATGCCTCCGAGCACGATCCGCTCAAGGGGCTCTCCGTGACGACGCCGGGTTTCCGTCGCATCGGCGGCGCGATCGCGCGGCTCGGCCTTCCCACGGTGTTCGTGCAGGAGGGCGGCTATCTCTCGGACATTCTTGGGCAGAACCTGACCGCAGTGCTCGGAGGTTTCGAGGCCGCGCGGTAGGCCATCATCTCTTCCTCGCGATCTCTTCTTGGTGTGTACCCCAGAACGCCATCGCAAATCATTCGCATGGCGGCATCTGACGTGTGGAGGCGAGCCGCGACGCGACCACTCGAGGCTCGACGGTGCAGGCGACCGTCGAAACATCCGGCTCCAATTGCTGCACCATTTAGCAAGTGCTAGGCTTTGTGAACTACCCTCGGCTGTAGGCGGCTCGGAGGGACGTGATGAAGCGGCGAATGATCGGCCTGGAGACCCTGGTCACGGGATCCGAAGAGGCGTTGGCTCCGCCGAAGTCCAAGCCGACCGGGCCGGAGCTCAGCTCTGCAGCCTCGGCCGGCCGGCCATCCCGCCGAAGGCTGCTGGCCTCAGCCGGCCTTGGCTTCGGCGCTGCGGCATTGTCGTTCTCCGCCGGCCCGGCTGTCGCGCAGCCACGTGACGGCGCAAGCCTCGGCCAGCCGGTGCGCATCAGCAAGGATCGGCTCGATGCGCTCGCAGCGAAGCTCCACGCCGTCTTCAATGAGCACAATATCTTGCCGCCATTCTCGGCCGACAAGCACGGGGCGCGGGTCGACGTCGAACTGCGTCGGCTGACGACCTACACGCGCATTCCCGGCACCGGTGAGCGCGTCAAGGTCAGCGGCCTGCTCGCGCTGCCCGCCGATCACAAGGGCGCACTGCCGGTCGTGTCGTGGCAGCACGGCACCATCCTGTCGTTCGACCAGGTCCCGTCCAATCTCGTCAAGCTGGCCGATCCGAACTACGAGCCGCGCGACAATGTCGATTCGATCGAGACGCTGTTCAACGTCCAGCGCCTTGTCGGCAACGGCTTTGCGTTGATCGCGGCCGACTATCTCGGCAAGGGACCGTATCGCCAGGGGCGAGGCGAGGCCTATGCGGTGAAGGACGCGACCGTGCAGTGCTGCCTGGACGTGCTGAGCGCGGGTCTGCTCGCGCTCGATCATCTCCGCCTGCGAAAGTCCGGGCTGTTCCTGAACGGCTGGTCGCAGGGTGCCTTGAACACGCAATGGCTGCGCCAGGAACTGCAGCGGCGGCGCGTCGCGGTGGCGGCGAGCGCCACGCAGAGTCCGTTCAACAATCTTGCGGATTCGATGCGCTATTGGGTGTCGGCCCAACCGGGCAGCGCGTCGACCGACAGCACCTATCCGAAGCAGCCGATCTGGATAACGCCCTGCGTCATCGTCCTCCTGGGCAGCTATCGCCAGTATTACCGGCTCGGCGACCTGTTCAAGACTGCGATCAAGCCGCAGCACCTCGCGCTGGCCGAGAAATACTGGGCCGACTACAGCATGGACGAGGCGTTCAGCAAGTCGGTGCCGCAGCCCTCGGACCTGCTGGTCGACGGCTTCTTCGAGCGCTTCACCCACGAGACCAACAGCCGCTTCCTCCGTCGTCTGGCCGGCAATAGCTCGACCTATTGGGACTATGACGCCCCGATGCGGTTCTATTACGGTCTTCTCGACGAGGCGCTGCCGCCGAGCCTCGTCAAGATGCCGCTGGCGGCCGACGGCCGCTTTGCGCAAGGCATCGCGGTCACCGGCGCCAGCCATCGCGGCACGTTCCTGGCAAGCCTGTATGGCGGCGGCGACGTCACCGGCGGCGCTTCGACCGTGCTGGACTTCTTCAAGGCCAGCTCCTGAGCTTCGGCCATGATCAGCTCGCCAGCGCCTGCGGCGTGCGCGAGGCGAGCTCCCGCTCAGCGGTACGGACGATCTCCATGGTGCGCACGATGCTCGCCGGATTGACGCTGATCGAATCGATGCCGAGTTCGGCCAGATAGCGCGCGACTTCCGGATAGTTTGCCGGCGCCTCGCCGCAGATGCCGACATGGCGATGGTTGCGGTGCGCGCCCTCCACCGCCATCCGCAGCATCGCCAGCAGGCCGGGATCGCGCTCGTCGAAATCGAACGCGACGATGTCGGAGTCGCGGTCGACGCCGAGCGTGAGCTGGGTGAGATCGTTGGAGCCGATCGAGAAGCCGTCGAAATGTTTGGCGAACTCATCGATCAGGATCACGTTGTTCGGGATCTCGCACATCATGTAGATTTCGAGCCCGTTTTCGCCTCTGACGAGGCCATGCCCGGCCATCGCCGCGATCACCTTGCGTGCCTCCTCGACCCGGCGGCAGAACGGGATCATGATCTTCAGATTGGAGAGCCCCATCGTGTCGCGCACGCGCTTCATCGCCGCGCATTCCAGCGCGAAACCGGCGGCGTAGGCGGGATGCGCATAGCGCGAGGCGCCGCGGAAGCCGAGCATGGGGTTCTCTTCCTTCGGCTCGAAATCGGAGCCGCCGATCAGGCTGGCATATTCGTTGGTCTTGAAGTCCGAGAGGCGCACGATCACCGGCCGCGGGTAGAATGCCGCGGCGATGGTGCCGACGCCTTCCGACAGCCGCTCGACGAAGAAGTCGGCGGGCTTCTTGTAGCGCGCGGTCAGGCGCTTGATCGTCGCGCGGTCCTTTGCCGCGGTCACCTTTGCGGGCGTCGCCAGCGCCATCGGGTGGATGCCGATCGCCTGGTTGATGATGAACTCCATGCGGGCGAGGCCGACGCCATCGTTCGGCAGCAGCGCGGTCTTGAAGGCCAGTTCGGGATTGCCGAGATTGACCATGATCTCGGTGCGCGGCTTCTCCAATCTGTCGATCGCCAGGCGCTCGACATCGAACGGCAGTGCGCCGTCGTAGAC
This sequence comes from Bradyrhizobium sp. HKCCYLRH3059, assembly GCF_051168035.1. Classification (NCBI taxonomy): domain Bacteria; kingdom Pseudomonadati; phylum Pseudomonadota; class Alphaproteobacteria; order Hyphomicrobiales; family Nitrobacteraceae; genus Bradyrhizobium; species Bradyrhizobium sp. HKCCYLRH3059. The sequence continues at coordinate 259,980 of NZ_JBNPUF010000003.1, forward strand.
ATGGCCGGCGTCGCCCTCCGCGCAGCAGACAGTGACCGTCGTTCCGGTCTTCGCGCGCTTGCTGAAATCCTCCGTGCCGACCACGGCCGGCACGCCGAGCTCGCGAGCGACGATCGCGGCATGGCAGGTGCGGCCGCCATGATCCGTGACGATCGCCGCCGCGGTCTTCATCACCGGCTCCCAGTCCGGACTGGTCGACGCGGCGACCAGCACCTCGCCGGGGCAGAACGCGTTCAGATCCTTGGGATTGCGGATCAAGCGGATCTTGCCGGTGGCGATCTTTTCGCCCACGGCGCGGCCGGTTGCCAGCGTTCTGCCGGTCTTCTTCAGAACGTAGGTCTCGATCGCCTCGGGCCGCCGCTGCGAGGCCACCGTCTCCGGCCGCGCCTGGATGATGTAGAGCGCACCGTCGCGACCGTCCTTGGCCCATTCGATGTCCATCGGCGTCGGCCTGCCGGCCTTCTGCGAGTAGTGCTCCTCGACGACGATGGTGGCCTGCGCGAGCTCCAGCACGTCGGCATCGCTGATGCAGAATTTCGCCCTGTCAGCCGGCGGCGTCGCCTCGGTGCGCGTCGTGGGGCCACGGCTGCGCGCGCCGGCCTTTGCGCTGGCTTTGGCATAGACCATCCGCTTGTCCTTGGCGCCGAGCCGGCGCGACAGCACGCTGCGGAAGCCGGCCGCGAAGGTGGGCTTGTGGACGTAGAACTCGTCCGGATCGACCGTGCCCTGCACGATGGTCTCGCCGAGGCCGTAGACCCCGGTGATGAAGGCGACGTCGCGAAAGCCGCTCTCGGTGTCCAACGAGAACATCACGCCGCTCGCGGCGCGGTCCGAGCGCACCATCTTCATCACGGCCACCGACAGCGCGACCTTGTCGTGGTCGAAGCCGTTGTCGATGCGGTAGGAGATCGCGCGGTCCGTATAGAGCGAGGCGAAGCAGTGGCGGCACGCCTCGAACAGGTCCTTGGCGCCGCGAATGTTGAGAAAGCTCTCGTGCTGGCCTGCGAAGCTCGCATTCGGCAGGTCCTCGGCGGTGGCCGAGCTGCGCACGGCAACCGCGACGCCGCGGCCATACTCCTGCTCCAGCTGCTTGTAAGCCTCTGCGACCTCGTGGCGTAGATCGTCACGGTCGGTCGCCGCGAACACGATCGCGCGCGCCTTCGCCGCGCGTTTGGCGAGATCGGCGATGCGGCGCTTGTCGAGGCCGGCGAGCAGCTTGCGCAGCGCGTCGTCGGCGCCGGTCGCGCGCAAGGCGTCGCGATAGGCGGCGGCCGTCAGTGCGAAGCCGTTGGGTACGCGCACGCCTTGCGACGCCAGCGCCGAATACAGCTCTCCGAGCGAGGCCGTCTTGCCGCCGACGCCGGGCACGTCCTCGATACGAAGGTCCTTGAACCAGCGGATGTAGCCGGGTGCCGTCATCGGTGATCTCCCGCATCGCAGCGCGAACTTCAGTTTGTCGCGGCGGGCGGCGACTGCCTTGCGCAAGATCAAGCAAGGCGCTTCGCGAGCCCCTTAAATCGCGGGATGACAACGGTTCCACCATAGGCGAGGATGTTTGTTAAGACCCATCAATCGTACCCATCCGGATCACCAATGATCTCCGACGACGAGAACGAGGACGGCAATCGCGAATGGTCGCGGTTCTGGCTCACGGCGCGGCAATTCTGGCTCGGATCGACGGCATGGCGGGTCTGGCTGCTCTGCGTCGCCCTGATCGTCCTCGTGGTGCTTCAGCTCTACGTGCAGTTTCGGTTCAATTACTGGAACAGGGATTTCTTCGACGCATTGGAGGGCCGCGATCCGACGCGGCTGCGGCAGCAGGCCGTTCTGCTCATTCCGCTTTGTCTGGCGAGCGTCGTGCTGGCGATCGTCTCGGTGTGGGGCCGCATGGTGATGCAACGCAACTGGCGGCAATGGTTGAGCGCCAAGGTGATCAACTACTGGGTCGAGAACGATCGCTATGCGCGGCTCGCGACGGTGCAGGGCGATCTGAAGATTCCGGAGTATCGTATTGCCGAGGATGTCCGCATCGCCACCGATGCACCGATCGACTTCGTGGTCAGTGTGATCTCCTCGCTGCTGACGGCGGTCGTGTTCGTCCAGGTGCTGTGGCAGGTCGGCGGATCCATCGGCTTTGCCGTGGCCGGGCACCAATTGTGGATTCCAGGCTACCTGGTGGTCAGCGTCGTCATCTATTCCGGGCTGGTGACCGGGGCCATGCTGTGGGTCGGTTCGCCACTCACGCGCGTCATCCAGACCAAGAACCAGGCCGAGTCGGAGCTGATCACCGCAGCCCATCACTTGCGCGACATCGGCGAAGGCATCGCGCCCAAGCAGGAAGAACGCAGCGTCGTTGCCGGGCTGTGGATGGCGCTCGACCGCACGATCCAGCAATGGAAGCGGCTGTGCTGGCAGCTGATGCGCAACACCCTGGTGTCTCATCTGAATACGCTGCTCGCGCCGATCATCGGCCTCGTGCTGTGCGCGCCGAAGTTCCTCGGCGATCAGATGACCCTGGGCGAACTCACCCAGGCAGCCGCTGCGTTCACGCTGGTGCAGGGGTCGTTCAATTGGATGGTGGACAATTTCAACCGCCTCGCAGAGTGGATGTCGTCGCTGGAGCGCGTCGGCGGGTTGCTGCTCTCGCTCGATCGGCTCAACGGTGATGCGGCGAGCGATGTCACGCCGTCTCGAGCCGCACGTCAGCCTGCAGACGGCTGACGTCGGCGGGATCGGACAGCGCGGTGCCGGTGCGCAGCAGCGCCGCGGCACCTGCGGCGACCGCAAAGCGAAACGCGTCGTCCAGCAACTCGCCCGCGGCGAGCTTCGCGACCAATGCGCCGAGAAAACTGTCACCGGCGCCGACTGCGTTGACCGGCACCATCGTCAGCGGCTGAGCGCGCAGCACGCGGTCGCGGGTGACCAGCAGGGCGCCGAGATGACCCATGGTCAGCGCGACGGTGCCGGCCTTGCCGCTCGCGACCAGCGCGTGGGCGGCTTTCTCCCACGCCGTGGCATCGGGCAGCGCGCCGCCGACCAGCTCTTGCATCTCGTGCAGCGACGGCTTCATCAGGTCGATGCCGCCGGCTACCGCCGCGGCCAAAGCTGGCCCCGAGGTGTCGAGCACGAATTGCGCGCCGCGTGACCGTGCAAGCGTCGCAACGCGCGCATAGAAGTCGGTCGGCACGCCGCGCGGCAGGCTGCCGCTGCCGACGACGAAGCGGGGAAACGGATCCTGGGCTGCGAGCAAGGCAAGGCCGGCCTGCCATTCGGCCTCGGTCAGCGTCGGACCCGGCAGGATGAAGCGATAGGGCTGGCCGCTGACGCGCTCCTGGACGAAGAAGTCCTCGCGCGTGTCCTCGGCCGTCGCCCAGGTGCGGCTGGCGACGCCTTCCTTCTCGACGAGCTGCTTCAGCAGCAGGCCGGTCGGACCGCCGACCGGATAGAGCGCGGTGACGTCGCCGCCGAGGCGGGCGATGACACGGGCGACGTTGATGCCGCCACCACCGGGATCTCGCTGTTGCGTCGTGCCGCGCAGCTTGGCCACCGGCACGATTTTCTCGACGGTCGTCGAGATGTCGACGGCCGGGTTCGGCGTGATCGTGACGATGTCGCTCATTCGATCTCAGTGGGTCGGGGAGCCGCCGCTCGCGGTGATGCCGGCCTCGAAGAACGATTTGAGACCGAGGAAGCTGATGTCGGGCTTGATAACGAGATGAACCGGGATCGGACGCAGATAGCTGTCATAGCGCCCCTTGCCCTCGAACTGCCGGCGGAAATCGGATCTGGCAAAGTAGTCCGGAAACCGCGGCGGGATGCCGCCGGCGATGTAGACGCCGCCGCGGGCGCAGAAGGTGAGCGCGAGGTTGCCGGCGACGGCACCGAGCCAGGCGCAGAACATGTCGAGAGTCGCGCGGCTGGTGGCGCAACTGCCGTCCAGCGCGGCGTGGGTGATCGCTGCGGCATCGCGCGGCGGCACCGTGACCCCGTCGACCGCGGCAATGGCCTGATAGACGTTCGAAAGGCCCATGCCCGACAGCGCACGCTCGATCGAGACATGGCCGAAGCGCTCGCGCATCTTGGCGAGCACGGCGGCCTCGCGCGCCGTCGTCGCCGGCAGCGTGGCATGGCCGGCCTCGGTCACGGCAACCGTGGGACGGCCTTCTGCCGGGAGATAGCACGCGGCGCCGAAGCCGGTGCCGGGGCCGATCACCAGCATCGGCGCGCCGTCGACCGCGGCGCTTCCGCCAAGCGGAAACAGGTCGTCGGGATGCAGCGCCGGCAGCGACCAGCCGACCGCCTCGAAATCGTTCAGGAGCTTGGCCGAGCGCAGCTTGAACCGCTCCGCCAGCTCGGCGCCGTCGATCACCCAGGTCGAGTTGGTGAGCATGCCGCGATTGCGCTCGATCGGGCCGGCGATGTCGAGCACGGCTGCGGTGGGCGGGCCGCCGGCGGCGTGTCGCAATAGGAAGTCGGTGATCGCGTCCGTGATGGTCGGGAAGTCGGCGACCTTGAGATGCGCGACCTCGCTGATGACGTGGCCGTCAAGCAGCGCGAACCGCGCATTGGTGCCGCCGATGTCACCCAGAAGAACGCGTTCGCTCATCCTCACTCTTCCGCCCGGTTGTGCCGCCCGGCGGGATCGTCGGATACCCGGTGAGCGGCAATCATGTTCGAATACCACCGCGCCGACGCCTTGGGAATGCGGCGCTGGGTGGCGCGATCGACATAGACAATGCCGAAGCGCTGCGAATAGCCCGCTCCCCATTCAAAATTATCCAGGAGCGACCAGACGAAATAGCCGCGCACGTCGGCGCCCGCCGCGATCGCCTGTTCCATCGCGGTCGTATAGGCCTTGAGATAGCCGATCCTGCCGTCGTCCTGGATGCAGCCGGATGCATCGACGGTGTCATTGGCCGCCGTTCCGTTCTCCAGCACGTAGATCGGAAGCCGGAACCGGCTGTGGATGTCCAGGAGCGTATCGCGGAACGCCTCGGGCACGACGGGCCAGCCGATTGCGCTGCGCGGCACTGCCGCGGGAGGCGCTCCGAAGCTGGCGCCCATCAGGTTGCTGCCCGCCTTGATGTAATGCGGCGAATAGTGATTGAGCCCGAACCAGTCGACGGGGCGGGCGATCTGCGCCATGTCGCCGGGTGCGATATAGGGCGCGACGGCGTCCTGGAGCTCCGGCGGGTAGCAGGCAAAGGCCTGCGGAAACGGGAAGGCATCGTTCCAATAGGCGGCGAGCCGCAAGGCGGCCGCGGCGTCCTCCGCACTGTCGCTCGCAGGGTAGCAGGGCTGCCGATTGTGGATGGCGCCGATCGAGGCGCCGGCCACGTCCCTGCGCAGCACGTCGACGGCGCGGCCGTGGCTGAGATTGACGTGATGAATGGCCTTGTGCAGGGCCGCTCCGTCGGCGATCCCCGGCGCGTGCCAGCCGAGGCCGTAGCCGAACAGCGTGAACACGCAGGGCTCGTTGAAGGTGGCGAAGCGCTTGACCCGGTCGCCATAGCGCCGCGCGACCAGCGCGGCATAGTCGGCGAACCAGCCGACGATGTCGCGGTTCTGCCAGCCGCCGAGCGCCTCCAGCGCCTGCGGCAGGTCCCAGTGGTAGAGACAGAGCCACGGCTCTATCTCAGCGGCAAGCAGGGCGTCGATGAGGCGGTCGTAGAAGGCGAGGCCGGCTTCGTTGGCCGCGCCGCGGCCTTGCGGTAGCAGCCGCGGCCAGGCGATCGAGAACCGATAGGCATTGAGGCCGAGATCGCGCATCAGCGCCACGTCCTCCGCGTAGCGATGATAGTGATCGCAGGCGGTCTCGGCGGTGTCGTTGTGGCTCACCCGGCCGGGGGCGCGCAGATAGACATCCCAGATGCTGTCGGCGCGGCCGTCGAGGTGCGCCGCGCCCTCGATCTGGAAGGCCGAGGTCGAGGCGCCCCAGAGAAAGCTCGGACGGATGGTCATGATCGAGATGGGCCCTTGCGTTGTTGCGATCAGCCGCATGATGGCGGTCGCCGGCGCTCCGCCGTTGACCGGGATCAAGCCGGCGATACCCCGGCGGATGCGGTGTGTGAAGGTGCCTCCGCCCGGCAATGGCAATCATGCAGGCAACGGGCTTGCATCGGAGCCGAAAGCTGTGGAACGTGCGGCCGCCGAAAACTGGAGTCCCGGCGCGAATGAGCGTTTTTCTGCTGCGGCGCTTCCTGACCTTGCTGGCGACCCTCGTCGGCGCGTCGCTGATCATATTCCTGGTGCTCGACGCGCTGCCGGGCAATGCCGCCCAGATGCTGATGGGCGCGGATGCCTCGCCGGATGCGGTCAGGGCGCTGACGGTCAAGCTCGGGCTGGATCAGCCGCTGGCGTTGCGTTACCTGCACTGGATCGGCGGCCTCGTGAGCGGCGATCTCGGCAACAGCTACGCCTATGGCACGCCGGTGGCCGAACTGATCCGCGAGCGGCTGGCGATGACCATTCCGCTCGCGATCCTGGCCATGGGGCTCACGACCGTGCTGGCGCTCACGGCCGGCATCTACACGGCCGCCAATCACAACCGTCTCGGCGATGTCGGCGTCATGTCGCTGACCCAGATCGGCATCGCCTTGCCGAACTTCTGGTTCGCGATCCTGCTGATCCTCCTGTTTGCGGTGAAGCTGCAATGGCTGTCGGCCGGCGGCTTTCCCGGCTGGGAGGACGGCATCTGGCCGGGTCTGCGCGCGCTGCTGTTGCCGGCTGTGGCGCTGGCAGTGGTGCAGGCCGCGATCCTGGCGCGGGTGACGCGCTCGGCCGTGCTCGACGTTCTGCGCGAGGATTTCGTCCGCACCGCGCGCGCCAAGGGCCTGACGAAGCGCGAGGTGCTGTGGCAGCACGTGCTGCGCAACGCCATGATCCCGGTGCTCACCGTGATGGGGCTGCAATTCGCCAACCTGCTCGCCGGCACCATCGTGATCGAGAACGTGTTCTATCTCCCGGGCCTGGGGCGCCTCATCTTCCAGTCGATCGCCAATCGCGACCTGATCGTGGTGCGCAACTGCGTGATGCTGCTGGCGGCCATGGTGATCATCGTCAACTTCGTGGTCGATGTCCTGTATGCGGTGATCGATCCGCGCATCAAGGTGCACGAGCTGTGAGTTCCGCCGTGGTCGTTCAAACGGGCGCTGCGCCTGCGTCCAACGCGTTCTGGCGCCGCGCGCTGCGCCATCGCAGCTTCACGGTCGGCGCGCTGCTCTGTCTGCTGGTGCTCGGCGCCGCGCTGCTGTCGCTGCTCTGGACGCCATGGTCGGCCTATGAGATCGATGTCGCGTCCAAATTGCGGCCGCCATCAGCAGCGCATTGGCTGGGCACCGACGTGCTCGGCCGCGACATCGTCTCGCTATTGCTGGTGGGTGCGCGCGCGACCATTCTGGTCGGCATCATCGCCGTCGGCATCGGTCTCACCTGCGGCGTCTGCCTTGGCCTGATCGCAGCCGCGCAGCGCGGCTGGACCGAGGAACTGATCATGCGCTTCAGCGACTTCACCTTCGCTTTTCCCGCGGTGCTGTCGGCGATCATGCTGGCGGCCGTGATCGGGCCGGGCATGGTCACGTCGATCACCGCGATCGGCATCTTCCAGATCCCGGTGTTCGTGCGCGTCACCCGCGGCTCGGCCGGTGCGGTCTGGGCGCGCGAGTTCATCCTGGCTGCGCGCGCCGCCGGCAAGGGCCGCTTCCGCATCACCATCGAGCACGTGCTGCCGAACATCTTGTCGATTCTGATCGTGCAGGCGACGATCCAGTTCGCGCTGGCGATCCTGGCGGAAGCGGCGCTGTCCTATCTGGGTCTCGGCACGCAGCCGCCGCAGCCGTCCTGGGGGCGCATGCTGAACGATGCGCAGACCCTGTTGTTTCAGTCGCCGAGCCTCGCCGTGTATCCCGGTGCCGCCATCGCGCTCGCGGTGCTCGGCCTCAACCTGCTCGGCGACGGCCTGCGCGATCTGCTCGACCCACGGCTGGCGAGGCAGCGATGACGGTAGGCGATCAGCCTCTGCTCGATGTGTCGGGTCTCGGCATCCGGCTCAATACCAGCCGCGGCTCGGCGCAAGCCGTGCGCGAGGTCTCCTTCACGCTCCGGCGCGGCGAGACGCTCGGCATCGTCGGCGAGTCCGGTTGCGGCAAGTCGATCACGGCGCTCGCTCTGCTTGGCCTTCTGCCTGACAGCGCCGTCGTCAGCGGCAGCATCACGCTCGATGGCCGCGAGCTGGTCGGTCTCGGTGATGCCGATTACTGCAAGCTGCGCGGCAACCGCATCAGCATGATCTTTCAGGAGCCGATGACCGCGCTCAACCCGATGCATACGATCGGTCATCAGGTGGCCGAACCGCTGCTGCGGCATATCGGCTGCACGGCGACCGAGGCGAAACGACAGGCGATCGCGCTCCTCGACCGCGTCGGTCTGCCGGATCCCGCCCGACGCTACGGCGCCTATCCGCACCAGTTCTCCGGCGGCCAGCGCCAGCGCATCACCATCGCGATGGCGCTCGCCTGCAAGCCCGACGTGCTGATCGCCGACGAGCCGACCACTGCGCTCGACGTCACCATCCAGCGCCAGATCCTCGATCTCATCGCCGATCTGGTCGCCGAGCGCGGCATGGCGATGATCTTGATCTCGCATGATCTTGGCGTCATCGCCGAGAACGTCCAGCGCATGATCGTGATGTATGGCGGCACGGTGGTCGAGAGCGGCACCACGGACGCCGTGTTCTCGCGCATGGGGCATCCCTACACGCAGGGCCTGTTCCGCGCGCGGCCGCGGCTCGGGGCCCGCAAGGGCACGCGCCTTGCGACCATCGCCGGTACCGTGCCGGAGCTCGCCGATCTGCCGGCCGGTTGTCCGTTCGCAGATCGCTGCGGGCTGGCGATCGACGCCTGTCGCACGGCGCTGCCGCCGTCGATCGAGATCGGCGCCGGGCACGGCGTCCGGTGCATCCGGACCGGCGTCGCGCTCGCGTGTGATCCGGCGGGAGTGGTCGCTTGAGCACCGCCGCGCAAGGAGTTGCAGAGACGCCGCTGCTCGAGGTCAGGGATCTCGTACAGCGCTACACGCTGCCGCGAGAGAGTCTGCTGCGGCCGCCCGGCGAGGTGCTCGCGCTGAACGGCGTGTCGCTGTCGTTGAAGGCGGGCAAGAGCCTCGGCATCGTCGGCGAGTCCGGCTCTGGCAAGTCGACCCTGGCGCGGCTGATCATGGCGCTGGAGCGGCCGTCAGCGGGATCGGTGCTGATGGTGGGCCGCGATCTCAACCGCCTCCCGGTGGATGAGCTGCGGCGGGCGCGCCGCGATTTCCAGATGGTATTTCAGGATCCGTACGGATCGCTCGATCCGCGCCAGACCATTGCGCGCATCGTCGCAGAGCCGCTGACCGCTCTCGAACACCCGGATCGCGATTCTCTCCGCAGGCGCGTCGCGAGCGTGCTGCGGCAGGTCGGATTGCGCGATGCCGACATGGACAAATATCCGCATGAATTCTCCGGGGGCCAGCGCCAGCGCATCGCGATCGCGCGGGCCCTGATCACCCAACCGAAGCTGATCGTCGCCGACGAGCCGGTGTCGGCGCTGGATGTCTCCGTGCAGGCGCAGGTTCTCAACCTGATGCAGGATCTGCAGGAGCAGTTCGGCCTGAGCTACGTGCTGATCAGTCATGACCTCGCGGTCGTCGACTATCTCTGCGACGAGGTTGCGGTGATGTATCTCGGCCGCATCGTCGAGCGCGGGCGGCCGGAGGACTTGTTCGGAAGTTGCGCGCATCCCTACACGCGGGCGCTCCTCGACGCCGTGCCGCGGGCCCAGGCCGGCGCGGTCCGGCGCCGTCGCGAGAGCGTTGCGATCGCTTCGCAATCCCTCGGCGCGGCCGGATGCGCCTACGCGCCCCGTTGTCCGCTCGCCGATGCCCGGTGCCGCGCGACGGCCCCCGCGTTGCGAGCGCTCACCGGACAGCATTCCGCTGCCTGCCATCGGGCGGAAAGCGTAATGGCGCTGCCGGCGCTCGTCGCAACGGAACTGCAGCCACTTGTCTCGAAGCCGCTTTGACGCGTAATTTGGCTTCCTCAGGGAGAAACAACAATGTTCAAGAAACTATCGATCATCGCCATGGCCGCGCTCGTTGCGGCCGTCGCGCCGGCTCTCGCGCAGAGCAAGAAGGATAGCGTCGTTGTCGGCATGACCTTGGAGCCGCCGGGGCTCGATCCGACCAGCGCGGCCGCGGCGGCCATCGCCGAGGTGACGCTCTACAACGTCTATGAGACGCTGACCAAGATCAACGAGGACGGCTCGGTCTCGCCGCTGCTGGCCTCGAGCTGGCAGGCCTCGTCCGATCTGAAGAGCTACACGTTCAAGCTCGCCAAGGGCGTGAAATTCCAGAACGGCGAGGCGTTCGATTCCGCCGTGGTGAAGTTCTCGTTCGAGCGCGCCGGCGCCGCCAACAGCACCAACAAGGACAAGGCGCTGTTCCAGTCGATGGAGTCCGTGACGGCTCCCGACGCGGGGACCATCGTCGTCAAGCTGAAATATTCTGAGCCCAACCTGCCGTTCCTGCTCGGACAGGCCACCGCCTCGATCGTCGAGCCGAAGAGCGCGCCGACCAACGCGACGCAGCCGGTCGGTACTGGACCGTACACGCTGGGTAGCTGGGCCAAGGGCTCGTCCCTGACCTTGAACAAATGGCCCGACTATCGCAACGCCGCAGCCGTGAAGCTGTCCAAGGTGACGATCCGCTTCATCTCCGATCCGGCGGCGCAGGTCGCTGCGCTGTTGTCGGGTGACGTCGATGCCTTCCCGCGCGGCACCACGGCGCGCACCATCGCGCAGTTCAAGTCCGACCCGCGCTTCACCGTGCTGATCGGCGGCTCAAAGGCGAAGACGATCGTCACCATCAACAACAAGAAGAAGCCGCTCGACGACGTCCGCGTCCGCCGCGCGATCCTTGCTGCGATCGATCGCAAGGCGATGGTCGAAGGCGCCGTCGACGGCCTGGGTACGCCGATCGGCAGCTTCTACGTGCCGGGCTCGCTCGGCTATGTCGACACCACCGACATCAATCCCTACGACCCGGAGAAGGCCAAGAAGCTGCTCGCCGAAGCCGGCGTGACCACGCCGCTGCAACTGTCGCTGCGGCTGCCGCCGCCGGCCTATGCGCGCCAGGGCGGCGAGGTGCTCGCGGCTCAATTGGCCAAGGTCGGCATCGTCGCCAAGATCGAGAATCTCGAATGGGCGGCGTGGCTGTCACAGGTCTTCAACGGACCGCATGATTTCGACCTGACCATCGTCTCGCATGTCGAGCCGTTCGATCTCGTGAAGTTCACCGACAAGAATTACTACTTCGGCTATCAGTCCGAGGCCTTCGACAAGCTCTACCAGTCGATTGTCGATACGCCGAACGAGACCGAGCGCGCCAAGCTGCTCGGCGATGCCCAGCGCATGCTGGCGACCGATGCCGCTGCGGGCTTCCTGTTCCAGCCGCAGTGGATCACAATCATCAACAAGAAGCTCAAGGGTGTCTGGAAGGACGTGCCGCAGTTCGAGAATGATTTCTCGAGCTGGTCGTGGGAATGATGACGACCCCGCTTCGCGCGGCTTTGCGGTGACACTGCAGAATACAGCGCCCTCTCCCCTTGTGGGAGAGGGCATCGCAAGCCTGTCCGCAAACTCTGTCCTACTTGCCTCCCACAAGGGGAGAGGGCGCAATAACGACCGCCGCGCTGTCTGGTCGAACGCAATACTTCAACTTGAGCGCTGAGGTGAGCCCCACGATCCCTTGCCCAATCAGTTCGGCCAATCGATCGGCGTGAAGCGCAACTGCCGCCGCCGCATCTCGGCCTGGAGCTCCTGCGCATACTGCTTGGCCCGATCGCCGATCAAACGGTAGGGGCCCCCGATCCGGCTGTCGGCGGCCACCTGCTTTCGGACACTTTCGTAGTACGCCATCAAGCTTTCATCAGTCGAATTTACAAATCGCATCCACGCGCCCTCGCAACAAATCCCCTCGCTGCCAAGTTTGCACGGCTTTTCCGCCGCGGCAGTGACATAGGTTAACGTCCCTCAGTGGCAAAAGTTCCACTTGTGTTCCAGAGTGTTCCGGGTCGATTTCATCGACACGTTTGCCGAAATGTTTTCCGCGCGAGAACTTTCTGCTCCGATGCAGCTTGAGCCAGGACTGGAGCAGGGCGGCAATGCGCACCGAAGTCCTCGTCATAGGCGGCGGGCCAGCTGGACTGATGGCCGCGATTTACCTGGCCCGGTTCCGGCGTGGGGTCGTGGTCGTCGATGGCGGCGCATCGCGGGCAGCGCTGATTCCGCGGAGCCACAACCTGCCGGGGTTCCCGAACGGCATGGCCGGAAGCGAGCTGCTCGCACGAATGCAGCGGCAGGTCGAGGAACTTCACGTTCCTATCGTCCGGAGGACGGTGAGCGCTCTCGAGACGCATGACGGAGATCTGGTCGCGACTCACGAGCGCGGTGCGGTCGCGGCACAGCGCGTTATCCTCGCGACGGGTATCGTCGACAAGCAGACGTCGCTCGCCGATTGGAGAGCGGCGGTCCGTGACGGCGAGCTGCGCTATTGTCCGGTCTGCGACGGCTTTGAAACCATCGACCACAAGATCGCCATCGTGGGCGCGCTCGGTCACGCCGCTGGCAAGGCGCTGTTCATGCGCGTCTACAGTTCGGACGTCACCTTGATCCCGATCGATGATGAGCAGGATGCGGCGAAGCGGCAGGAGCTCGCCGCCGCCGGCGTTCGGGTGACGCCACAACTTCATGCGTTGCAGCGCCGAAACGGTGCGATCGAGGCGTCATTCATCGACGGCAGCAGCGAACGGTTCGAGATCGTGTATCCTGCGATGGGCGCCGATGTTCGCTCCGAGCTCGCCATCAAGCTCGGCGCGCGGCATACATCCGATGGCTTTCTCGAGGTCGATGCCAAGCAGCGCTGCGGCGTCGCGGGACTCTATGGCATCGGCGACGTCGTCACCGACCTGCATCAGATCGCGGTGGCATTTGGCCATGCCGCGGTCGCCGCCTGTCACGCGCATCATTCATTGCCGATGCGTCATGCGGAAGCGTAGCGGCAAGGCAGCATCGAATTGATCGCAATCTGAAGTCGCGATATCATATGTAAGTGCCGTTTACGTTGATGTGTCGGACCATGATTCATGGACAGAAGATCGGCGTGCATGACTGCGGCATTGAGCTGTCGCGAGGAGGCCGAACGCGATCCGGCTCGCCGCGATCAGTGGTTGCAGCAGGCGTCGAGATGGATGGCGCTGGCGGGCGAGCAAGCGGGGAATGCCCAGATCATCTGCGAGCATAGTGCCGCGGCGAGTCACGAGGCTCGCCGCTGATCGAGGCTATTGCAGCGTCGGATCGAGCCGGTCGCGCAGCCAGTCGCCGATCACCGAGACGGCGAGCGTCGTCACCACGATGGTGATCGCCGGTGCCAGCATGATCCATGGTGCGCGCGTCAGATATTCGCGGCCATAGCCGACCATGTTGCCAAGGCTCGTCATCGGCGGCTGCACGCCGAGGCCGAGGAAGGAGAGACCGGACTCCAGCAGGATGACTTCGGGAAACACCAGCGTCATCGACACGATGAGGGTCGAGGCGATGTTCGGCAAGATGTGCCTGAGATAGACGCGCTGCGGCGTTGCGCCGAGCTGTCGGACGGCGGCGGCATAGCCTTGTGCATTGGCGGAGATGGCGAGGCCGCGCGCGATGCGCGCATAGCGCTCCCAGCCGAACAGGCCCATCAACCCGATCAAGAGCGGCAGCGAGTTGCCGAAGAAGGCGAGCACGGCGAGCGCCAGAATCAGGAACGGCATGCTGGCCTGGAAGTCCGCCAGCATCAGCACGGCCTGCTCGACCAGGCCGCGGAAATGCGCGGCGAGAAAGCCGAGCGTGGTGCCGGCGATGGCGGAGATCGCGGTCGCGCCGAACGCGATCAAGAGCGAAATCCGGATCGACACGATCAGACGCGACAGCACGTCGCGACCGAGCTCGTCGGTGCCGAGCCAATGCGCCGGGTTGCCCGGCAGCGACAGGCGATTGCGCAGATCGAATTTGGTGAAGCCATGCGGCGCGAGCTGATCGGCGAAGATCGCCAGCAGCAGCATCGCGACGATCCAGCCGACTGCGATGGTCACGGAGACGGGAATGTTCGGCCAGCACAGCCGCCGCGCGGCAGGCGATTTCAATGCAAGGTCGGTCATGCCTCGGCTCCCTTGCTACGCAGCCGCGGATCCAGCAGGCCGTAGAGGAAATCCACCATCAGGTTCGACGTGACCATGGTCATCGCCACCAGCAGCAGGATGCATTGCACGACCGCGAGGTCGCGGTTGGCGACGGCGACGACCAGGAGACGGCCGACGCCGGGCCAGGAGAACACGCTCTCGACGACGACCGCGCCGGCGATCAGGCTGCCGACCATGAAGCCGAGAATGGTGACGGTGGGGATCGCCGCGTTGGGCAGCGCGTGATCCGTGATCACCCGGCGCCACGGCACGCCCTTGGCCGACGCCGTTCTGATGTAGGGCTGGCCGAGAATTTCCAGCATGGCGCTGCGCGTGAACCGCGCCAGCACCGCGGCGCCGCCGAAGCCGAGCGTCACGATCGGCAGGATGGCGTGCCGCCACGAGTCCTGTCCGCCCGACGGCAGCCAGCCGAGCTGCACGGCGAAGATCAGCACCAGGATCAGGGCCAGCACGAAGCTCGGCACCGTGAAGCCCGCCACCGCCGTGATCATCACGGCGCGGTCGATCGCCGATCCCCGATGCAGCGCGGCGTAGATGCCGGCGGGAATGCCGAGCAGCACTTTCAGCAGGAACGCCGGAATGGTCAGCGCCAAGGTCGCGGGGATGCGCTCGATGACGAGCTGGATCGCGGGCCGGCCGTCGCGCATCGAGCGTCCGAGCTCGCCCTGGCCGATCGCCTTGAAGTAGTCGAGATACTGCATCCAGATCGGATGATCGAGACCCCACGCCTTGCGGAAGGCGGCGATGACCTCGGGCGGCGCCTCGGGCCCCATGATCATCAGCGCGGGATCGCCCGACAGCCGGAGCACGATGAAGGCGAAGGTGACGACGAGCGCGATGGTCAGCAGCGCGCGCGCCAGGCGGATGGCGAAATAGCGCAGCATCACGCGGCGACCTCGGTCTGCGACTGCGGCCCCGAAACGAGATGACAGGCCACCTGGCGCTGCCGATCCAGGGCGGCGAGCGCGGGCAACTCGTTGGCGCAGCGGGCGGTCGCGTGGCTGCAGCGCGGGTGGAAGGCACAGCCGGCGGGGCGCGCCGCCGGATTCGGCGGGTCGCCCGTCAGTACGATGCGGCTGGTGCTGCGGCGTCCCGGAGCAGGGGAAGCGGACACCAGCGCCTGCGTGTAGGGATGTTGCGGCCGCGCGAACAGGTCGTCGGCATCGCCATATTCGACGATGCGGCCGAGATACATCACGGCCACCTTGCTGCTGATCTGCCGGACGACGCGCAGATCATGGCTGATGAACAGCATCGTCAGACCGAGCCGGGCCTGGAGATCGACCAGCAGGTTCACCACCTGCGCCTGGATCGAGACGTCGAGCGCGCTGACCGGTTCGTCGCAGACGAGGAAGTCGGGCTTGGTCGCCAGCGCACGGGCGAGCACGATGCGCTGGCGCTGACCGCCCGACAGCGCGCCGGGATAGCGGGCGCCATGGCCGTCGTTGAGATCGACAGCCTGGAGCAGCTCATGCACGCGCGCGTCGCGCTCGGCGGCCGTGCCGATGTCGTGGATGTCGAGCGGCTCGCGGATCTGCGCGGCAACGGGAAGTCGTCGATCGAGCGCGCCGAGCGGATCCTGGAAGATCATCTGCATGCGCGCGCGCTGGGCGCGCCACGCCGCCGAGCCTGGTGCTGCGATCGGGGCGCCGTCGAAGCGCACACTGCCGCGGTCGGGCGGCTCGAGACCGAGCACCATGCGTCCGGTGGTGGATTTGCCGGAGCCGGACTCGCCGACGATACCGAGCGTCTCGCCCTTCTGGATCGAGAAGCTCAGGCCGTCGACGGCGTGGACGGATGCGGCGCGTCCGAACAGGCCGGTCCTCATCCGATAGGTGCGCGAGATCGCCTGGACCTCGACCAGCGGCGCTGTCATTCGGCGGCGAGCTCCATCGGCAGGCGCTGCGGCCGCAGGCAGGCCACCGCGCGGTCCGGCTCGACCGGCGCCAGCGGCGGCACGCCGGCATGGCAGCCGTCGCCGGCAAACGTGCAGCGCGGCGCGAAGGCGCAGCCGCTGGGCAGCGCGCGCGGATCAGGCACCGTTCCGGGAATGGCCTGCAGCCGCCGCCTGATGCCATCGAGCGGCGGCAGCGCGCCGATCAGGCCCTGCGCATAAGGGTGCCAGGGATCATCGAACAGCCGCGCCGCGGGCGCGCGCTCGACGATGCGGCCGGCATACATCACGCAGACGCGGTCGCAATTCTCCGCGACGACGCCGAGGTCATGGCTGATCAGGACCATCGCCATGTTGAACTCGCGCCGGATGGCCGACAGCAGATCGAGGATCTGCGCCTGGATGGTGGCGTCGAGCGCGGTGGTGGGCTCGTCGGCGATCAGCAGCTCGGGCAGTCCGGCCAGTGCCATTGCGATCATGATGCGCTGGACTTGGCCGCCGGAGAACTCGTGCGGATAGGCGGACAGCCGGCGTGCCGCATCGGGGATGCCGACGAGATCGAGCAGCCTGAGCGCCTCGGCCCGCGCAGCCTCGCCGCGCAGCCCGCGATGCAGCGCGAGGCTTTCGCACAACTGGCGCCGGATCGTGAGCACCGGATTGAGCGCGCTGGCGGGATCCTGGAAGATCATCGCGATGCGGCGGCCGCGCACCTGGTCGAGCACCTTGCCGTCAGCGCCGAGCAGCTCGCGGCCTTCGAGCCTGGCCGAGCCTGATACTTTCGCCTTGCCGGGCAGGAGACCCAGCGCCGCGAGCCACGTCACCGACTTGCCGGATCCGGACTCGCCGACGAGGCCGATGGCCTCGCCCCTACCGATGTCAAGATCGATGCCGTGCAGCACGGGCGTGCCGTCGAAGGCGACCTTCAGTTCGGAGATGCTGACCAGCGGCGCCACGGCGTCACGCACCGTAGTTGCCGGTGCGGAAGTCCATCGCGAAGGCCGGCGAGGCCTTCCACTTGATCGACTTCGGCTTGGCGGTGAAGGTCGCGTTCTGGTGCAGCACCGTGTAGGCGGGGTCCTCGCGCTCGGCGATCTCCAGCATGCGGCGGAACGCCTTCTTGCGCGCCTCGCGATCGGTCGAGGTCTCCAGGAATTCGGAAAGACGATTGAGCTCGTCATTGCTCCATTCGCCGACCTGCTGCTGCTGGCCGTTGGGGCCATGCTGGGCGACGAGCGAGGAGACGGGATCGTTGAACGCGGCCGAGTTGGACCAGTCGCGCACCGCGCGGGTCGGAGCGCGCTCGAGAATCTGGGACCAGTTCTCCTTGGTCTCGATCTGAACGTTGAGGCCGACCGCCTGCCACATCTCGACCAGCACCTGCGCGGTCGCGACCTGGTTGGTGTAGTAGTTGTTGAGCAGTCGATACGGGATCGGGTCACCCTTGTAGCCGGCCTGCTTGAGCAGGTCCTGTGCCAGCTTCGGATCGAATGCCGGCACGCTCCAGTCGGCGATGAACATGTCGCCGTAGAATTCCCACTGCAGGCCCTTCGGCACCCGGGTGCGGCCGGCCCACAGGCTGTCGACGATGGCCTGGCGGTCGATCGCATGGGTGAAGGCGCGGCGCACCAGCGGATTGGCGAGCTGCGGGTGGTTCTTGTCGAACACGGTGAGACGGTGATTGAGGATGGTGCCGCCCTGGACCTCGAACGCCGCGTTCTTCTCGATGCCGGCGATCTGGTCCGGCGGGATGTCGCAGGCGAACTGATATTCGCCAGACAGGAGCCCGTTGATGCGGCTCGCGACCTCCGGCACTTCCAGGAATCGGATGCGCTTCAGCGGCGGACGGCCACCCCAATATTCGTCATGGGCTTCGAGCGTCAGCGACACGTCCGGCTTGAACTCGACGATCTTGTAGGGACCCGTCGTGATCGGCTTGCGCGCCCAGTCGAGATAGCTCGCCGCTTCCTCCCAGCCGCGCCGGCTCATGATGTCGGAGCCATAGCGCATCAGGCGGCCTTCGATGGTGACGTCGGGCGTCGCGTTGACGAAGCGCACGGTGTATTTGTCGACGGCGTCGACGCGAACCAGGTCCGGCCACATCCGGCGCGCGACGCCAATCACGTCCGGCGGCAGCTCCTTGCCCGGGCGCGGCGTCGGGATCTTCTCGAACGCCTTGATGGTGGTGCGGCTCTTGGCCTCGCTGTCGCCGAACATGCGCTCGCGGCTGAACGAGAACACGACGTCCTCGGACGTCATCTCGTCACCATTGTGGAACTTGACGCCCTGGCGCAGCTTCAATTCGACGGTCTGGTCGTCGATGCGCTTCCACTCGGTGGCGAGGCCGGGGACGGCTTCGAGATTGCCGCGGAAGTTCTTCGAGATCAGGCTTTCCCACAGCGACGAGTAGAACACGCGCTCGCCGACATTGGACTGCTCGCGCAGCACGTCGAGCACGTTCGAATTGGTCACCTTCTGCACGGCGATGGTGACCGAGGGACGGTTGTCTCCCTGCGCGATCGACACGCGCGGCAGGATGAAGCTGCCGCCGATCGCGGCGCCGGCGCCGAGCAGGCCGCGGCGGGTGAGCTTGGTCATGGCAATCTCTCTAGGGTGCGAGGTTGTCAGGAAATGACGGTCGTTGGCTTACTGAGCGAGGCCGAGCGCGGCGAGGTGCGCTGCGCCGGCCTTGACGTGATCGTGGTTGCGCAATTCGAGGATCAGGCGCGGATTGGAGCTGAGCTTCGCCAAAGCGCGGAACACGGCGATCCAGCGAATGTTGCCTTCGCCCGGCGCCCAGTGTCGGTCGGCATAGCCGTCGGTGTCCTGCAGATGCACATGGGTCAGCATGTCGCCGGCGGCATCGACATAGTAGTCGACCGGCGGCGCGCCGGTGGAATGATGCGCGTAGTTGGCATGGCCGGTGTCGAGCGACACGCGCACTTTGCTGCTGTCCAGCGCCTTGGCAAGCGTGACGCGATCCAGCGGATCCTTGTCCTCGATGTTCTCGATCACCAGCTCGCAATTGGCCTGCTCGGCCGAGGCGATGACGTCGGACAGCGTCGCACGGACACGCTCGATCAGCTGCTCGCGATTGTCCGGCAGCATGTCGATGTTGTTGTAGTCCCAGGTCGTGTAGGGCGAGTGGATCACCATCTGGGTGGCGCCGAGGAACTCTGCGACTTCCAGGCCCTGCAGCAGCCGCTTGGTCACCGCGCGGCGGATCATCGGATCGTGGCTGTCGATCTTGAAGCCCCAGAACGGGCCGTGGATGCCGAGCCGGCCGGTATGGCCCGACAGCATCGACTTGATCTCGCGCGCGGTGCCGCGCCAGTCGCTGTCGAGCAGGTCGGCGCGGAAGAAGTCCTGGATCTCGAGATCCCGCTGGCGCTCGAGCAGCCAGTCGGTGTGGGCCGGAATCGATTTGACGGAGAGAGCGGCGCCCAGGACAGGCAGCGTGGCGGACATTTGGCGAGATCCCTTCTTGAGACCTCGTGAGCGCTAGCGGAGTTCGATGACGCCCCCATGAAGGGCTGTGGATGGCGACCGCGACATCTTGTGTGGTTGAGCCCGCGGCAGGCCGCAGTCGTTCTATTCCTGGGGTAGACGAACGCGCTCGGGATCTACTTGACGTAGCCGCGGGAATTGCAACAATGCGGCAAAAACGGGGATGTGCGATGACGGTGCGGCGGGCAATCCTTGGCGCGATGCTGTCGGTCCTGATACTGACCTCAGTGGCGCTGATCGAGGCGTCCTTGATAGCGGCTGCTTACGCGAAGGGACCGTATGGCACGATCTCGGTCGCCGGATGGTCGGGCGGCGCCTATACTGACGACAACACCGGCAAGTTCTCCAGCTGCATTGCCTCGGCGAGCTACAAGAGCGGCATCAATTTCGGCGTGCTCGCGCTGCCGACCTACAATTGGGCGCTCGCCTTCATTCATCCGGGCTGGTCGCTGTCGCAGGGGCAGAAGTTTCCCATCGTGCTCAGCTTCGACGGCCGCAATTCGTACAACGTCGAGGGCTCGGTCTGGTCGGCCAACATGGTCGTGGTTCCGATGCCGAACGATTCCAGCCTGATCAAGGCGTTCCGGGCGGCGCGGACGATGTCCGCCTTCGCACAGGGCAACCTGTTCCAGTTCGATCTCAACGGCACCTCCGTGCTGTTGCCCTCGCTGGCGAACTGTGTGCGCATAATCAATGCCGGTGGGATGGCCGCGGCGACGAACTTCACGGTGCAGCCCGGCGCCGCTTCGGCGCAGCGTCAGGCCGCGCCCCCCGTCGCGACCACGCCGGCCGCGACGGCGAGCGTGCAGCCGGCACGCGCGTCCGAGGATTCGCCCGAGCTGCAGCTCGAGGCGATGCAGATCGCCTCCAACTTCATTCTGAAGGCGGCGCTGTCGCATCCGGCAATCCTCGGCGGCGGCGACCGGCCAGTGTGGCTGACCGCAGGCGGCGTCGCCTGGAAGGCGGACAATGCCACCGGCTTCGTCCGGATCGTGCCGCCGCAGCGCAACCTGGACGGCCTGGAAGTCGCTGCCACGATCATCGGCAACGACGCGCGCGACTGCAAAGGCAAGTTCATCTCCGCCCGCAACAGCGAGCTGGTCGACAGCGCGGTGGTGTTCCGCGGCATGTCGTCCTGCGAGGACAGCGAGAAGTCGGACATCGCCGAGTACTTCATCTTCCCGCGCAAGGCGGGCGGCTTCGTCCTGTTCTCCGTGATCACGCCGACCAAGCCGGTCGGCGGCGGCGGCCAGCAGTTGCAGACGCGCGAGGAAGCCAACGCCAACTTTCGCAAGGCGGCGTTCACGTCCATCGCGAAGTAGGCTGCCTCCGCTCGCTGAGCCTGCCGTGGCTCATTTGCGTGTTACCTCCGTGCCTGCTTCGGTCGCCTGACCGCACGCACCTTGCCGCTGCCGCCGCCGCCGCAATACAGCGTCTCGCTCCCGTCGGACTCCATGCCGGAGACGCCGGTGCCGACCGGCATGTCGAGCTGATCGAGGACCTCGCCGGTCGCGGGATCGATGCGCCTGATGTCGCTGACATCGTCCTCCCAGGTGCCGTGCCAGAGCTCGCCATCCACCCAGGTGACGCCGGTGACGAAGCGCGTGCAGGAAATGCTGCGCAGGATCTGCCCAGTTGCCGGGTCGATCTGGTGGATCTTGCGGTCGCGATAGGCGCCGACCCAGAGCGACCCTTCAGCCCAGGCCAGCCCGGAATCGCCACCGCCCGAGGGCGCCGGGATCGTCGCGAGCACGCGGCCACTGTCGGGATCGACCTTGTGGATGCGATCTTCGGCGATCTGATAGAGATGCTTGCCATCGAAGGCGGTCCCGGCATGCGAGGGCACGTCGAGCGACTTGCGGACCGCGCCGTCGGCAGGATCGAACGCCTTGATGCTGGCGCCGGTCGCAATCCACACCTGCTCGCCGTCATAGCTGACGCCGTTGACTCGGTCGGTGCCGTCGAACGGGCCGTATTCGCGGATGATCTCTGCAGGTGCGCGTGTCATGACCTTCTCCATTGCTGACGGCAGCACGCTAATCGAGCGACGACCACGCCGGGAGTAACAAGCTGGTCGCGAATGCCGGCACCACCGGACAGGTCCAGCGCTGCGCGCGGCCGCGGCCGAACGACTGGACCTTGCCGGACAGAGCGAGCGCGTCGAGCGCGCGCTGCATCGTGCGCTGGCTGGCGCCGAGCGCCAGCGCAAGGCCGGAGCTCGACCACGCCTCGCCGTCGGCGAGGCAGGCGAGCACGGGCGCATTCTCGTCCTCGATCGGCTGTGCCAGCACGACGACGCGGCGGCCATCGCGCGGCAGCAGGGCAAAGCCGCCGCGCGTCGCATTGACGTCGGCCATGTCTTTCAAGAGCCGGCGCAAGCGCCCGATCTCGACACGCAAGCGGGCGCGATGCGACTCATCGGCTTCCTTGCCGCGGAAAGCCGCGGCGATCAGCTCCGATCGCGAGACATCATCGGGCGTCGCCTCCGCCAGCCTGCGGGCGAGAGCAAACAACACCGGACGCCGCGCCAACGGCACGACGAGGCTGCCCTGGCGCACCACGAGCCGGCAGGCATCGACGATCAGGCCGTCGGATCGGAAGAGCGCTTCGACCTCATCGAGCTGCAGCAGCCGTTGCTCGCCTCCTCGGATCAAGCGAGCGGCCGGCGCGGACAGCGTGGCCGCGAGCCGCTCGACCTCGGCTTGCAGCTCCGGACTCCGCGTCCGCCAGGCCATGGCTCCGGCCCGCTCGAGCGCCGCCTGCGCCGCCTTGGTCTGCAGGCGGCGCAGCGCCAGGCCGGCGACGATCAGTTCATAGATGGTGCGCGCCGCCGGCTGCAGCGGCGAGGGATCGAGATCGGCGAGCCCCCGCTCGGCGTCATCGAGGTGGCCGATGAGGACCATGCGCCGGATTTCGAGGCTCCGCGCATAGGCGGCATTGGTGCGGTCGCCGTGCTGCTCCAGCGTTGCGCGCGCCTCGGCCAGCGCCTTCGTCGGCCATGACAGATCGCGCGCCGCCAGCGCGATCTCGGCCTCCGCCACGGCGCAGCGGGCGCGCGCCATGGCCGCCTTCGGGCCGAAGCTGCGCGCGGCCTGGCGCAGCAGCGCCTTCGCCCTGATGACATCGCCGAGCCTGGCCATCGCGATGCCGCGCAGCGCCAGCGCCGGCGGATCGTCGCGCAGCGCGACGCGATTGAGCGCGCCGAGCGGATCACCCGCGGCCAGCGCCTGTGCCGCCGCCGAGATCAGCGAGTCCATGCAAATCCCGCCACACTTGTCACTCCGCATTCCTCCCGCGGCGATCCTAGTCTCAGATGCGGTCAACACGCAAAAGGAACACCGACATGACCATGCATCTCACCGGAACTCGCGAAGACTGGCTCAAGGCACGCCTCGATTTGCTGCAGGCCGAGAAGGAGTTCACCCGCCGCGGCGATGAACTGGCGCAGCGTCGCCAGGCCTTGCCCTGGGTGCGCGTCGATAAGGCCTATCGCTTCGATACCGAGGAGGGGCCTGCCAGCTTGCCCGATCTGTTCCAGGGCCGCTCGCAGCTCCTCGTCTATCACTTCATGTTCGGCCCCGACTTCCAGGCCGGCTGCCCGTCCTGCTCGATGATCGCCGACGGCTTCAACGGCTTCCAGGTCCATCTCGCCAATCACGACGTGATGCTGTGGGCGGTGTCGCGCGCGCCGCTGGCGAAGCTCAGGGCCTACAAGAGCCGCATGGGCTGGAGCTTCCCCTGGGCGTCGTCGGCGAGCAGCGATTTCAACTTCGACTTCAATGTCGCGATCACCGAGGAGCAGCAGCGCCAGGGGGGCAGCGAGTACAACTACCGCACCAGCCCGCCGATGAAGCCGTCCGACGTCCCGGCCATGGTGGCGGAAGTCGCCGCCGGCACCGGCACGGACGGCGCCACCTTCATGCGCGACCGCCCGGGCATGAGTGCCTTCATTGTCGAAGACGGCGTCGTCTACCACACCTATTCGAGCTACGCCCGTGGCCTCGATGGGCTGTGGGGCGCCTATCAGTGGCTCGACCGCGCGCCGAAGGGCCGCAACGAGCAGGGCGTGTGGTGGCGCCGCCGCGACGAATACGCGGCGCGCTGAGAGCAGGGAGTGAAGCCATGGCGTTCGTCCCGTCCAAGCGGCGCGCGATGCCGGACCTCGCTGAGGCACTCCGCTTTGCTGCGGCGCCGACCTTCGCGTTGATGGCGGTGCTGAACGCCATGGCCCGCGACGGCCGGGCAGATATGATCTGCTCGGCGATGCCGGCGGGCGCGCCGCTCGGCGACATGACGGTCATGTATCTGCTGATGAGCGCGTTTCACTTGGTGCCGTGGCTGAAGCGGATGCGGCGGAGCCGGCCGAGGGCGAGGTCCGCCGGGGCTCGATCGCAGCAGCCTTTGAGTTAGTTCGGCGTCGACCAGCGTTGGTTGCCGAGAGAGACCCCTCACCTGAGCGAGCCCGCGGGTGGGCCGGCGATGCCCTCTCCTACAAGGGGCGAGGGCGCTGTATCGGGCAGTCTTGTCGCGGCGATCGTTGGGAAAGTACTGCTCGCCATTCGAGCCTGCGCAGGGCCAGTTACTGCGCCCTCTCCCCTTGTGGGAGAGGGCATGTAAGACAGCGCGGCACACTCACTTGGGTGAGGGGTATGTTTCCGCAAGCATCACCGCCAGTTTGAGCGCACAGTTAAACACCGCGCACCGCGACAGCGCGGCGTCACGCCTCCGCGGCCACCTTCAGCGCCTCGGCCCGGATCTCCTCCACCAGCCGCTCCTTCAGCGCGACGAACTCCGGCGACGTCTTGATCTTGTAGGAGCGGGGATGCGGCAGCTCGATCTTGATGTCGGCCTTGACGCGGCCGGGGCGGGCGCTCATGACCAGCACGCGGCTGCCGAGGAAGATCGCCTCCTCGATGTCGTGGGTGACGAACAGCACCGTCTTTTGGTCGCGCTCCCAGATGCCGAGCAGCATCTCCTGCATCAGCACGCGGGTCTGGTTGTCGAGCGCGCCGAACGGCTCGTCGAGCAGCAGAATCTTCGGATCATTGGCGAGCGCGCGCGCGATCGCGCAGCGCTGCTGCATGCCGCCGGAGAGCTGCTTGGGCCAGTGGTTCTCGAAACCCTCAAGGCCGATCTGCTGGATGAAGCGGTCGGCGACGGCGTTGCGCTTGTCCTCAGGCACGCCGCGCTCGCGCAGGCCGAAGGCGATGTTCTCACGCACGGTGAGCCAGGGAAACAGCGTGTAGGACTGGAACACCATGCCGCGATCGGCGCCGGGGCCTTCGACCTCGCGGCCGTCGAGCAGCACCTTGCCGCTCGTCGGATGGTCGAGCCCGGCGACGATGCGCAGCAGGGTCGACTTGCCGCAGCCGGAGGGGCCGAGGATGGTGACGAAATCGTTGTTGCCGATCGTGAGCGCGACCGGCTCCAGCGCGCGCGTCGGCGCGTGGCCCTGGCGGGCCGGGAAAATGCGGGTGACCTGATCGATGACGAGCGTGGTCATGCGAGCTTCCACGGGAACAGCCAGGCGTTGAATGCCTTGAACAGGAAATCCGAGATCAGCCCGATCAGGCCGATGATGATGATGCCGAAGATGATCTGTCCGGTGTTGAGCAGCGCCTGGCTGTCGGTGATCATGTGGCCGATGCCGGAGGACGAGCCGATCAGTTCGGCGACGATGACATAGGTCCAGGCCCAGCCGAGCACCAGCCGCAGGATCTCGGCAATCTCAGGCGCAGCCGACGGCAGCAGCACGCGCGCGATGATGCCGCGATCGCCGGCGCCGAGCGTGTAGGCGGCTTCGACGAGGTCGCGCCGCGTGTTGCCGACGGTGACGGTGATCATCAGGATGATCTGGAACACCGAGCCGATGAAGATGATCAGCAGCTTCTGCAACTCGCCGATGCCGGCCCACAGGATCAGGAGCGGGATGAAAGCGGAGGCAGGCAGGTAGCGCGCGAAGGAGACGAACGGCTCGAGGAACGCCTCGATCGGCTTGTAGGCGCCCATCAACAGGCCGAGCGGAACGGCGATGACGGCCGCGAGCACGAAACCGCCGACGACGCGCCAGACGGTCATGCCGATGTCGGTGAGGAAGCCGAACTTGACCAGCAGGTCCCAGCCCTCGCGCAGCATGGTCAGGGGATCTGCCAGGAACGTCTTCGGCACATAGCCGCCAACCGTCGCCAGCGACCACGCCGCGACGAACACGACGAAGAAGGCAAGGCCGAGCGCGGTTCTCGATCTGGCGCTGACGGGTTCGAGAGGTCGGATCACGGATCGGGCTTTCGTGTTGGGTGCGGCTCGCGAGGGGGCGGGCCGCTCATGTTGAGTTGGCTTCGGAATACGCTGCTCAATATCGGGCGGGATGCCTCAACACCGTCATTGCGAGGAGCGAAGCGACGAAGCAATCCAGAGTCTCACGCTGGGCCCTGGATTGCTTCGCTTCGCTCGCAATGACGGATCGTGCGGGGCACGCTTCAGCGCCTACTTGATGAAGCTCGCGTCATACAGATCCTCGATCTTCGGGATCTGCTTGATGATGCCGACCTCGAGCAGGAGCTCGGCCGCCTCCTTGTTGAAGGTCTTGAACTCCGTCTCAAAGAACTTCTGGCTCGCGGCCTTGTCCTGCCAGCGCAGATACTTCGCGGAGTTGCCGAACTGCTCAGCCGTCTGCTTCACGTCGGCACCCATGATCTCATAGGCCTTGGCCTGGTCCTTGGCGATCATGTCCAACGCCTCGAAATAGCTGTCGGCGAGCGCCTTGGCGGCCTTCGGATTCTCGGACAGGAACTTCGGTGTGCAGCCGAAGGTGTCCATCACCATCGGATAATCCAGGGTGGTGGCGATGATCTTGCCCTTGTCGGGCGCGGCGCGCACCGTCGACAGATACGGCTCGTAGGTCATCGCCGCGTCGTTCTGGCCGGAAACGAAGGCCTGCGCGGCCGCGGCCGGCTCCAGGTTCACGATGGTGACGTCCTTCACCGTGAGGCCGTTCTTCTTGAGCATCCAGGCCAGCCCGAAATAGGGCGAGGTGCCGGGCGCGGATGCTGCGACGGTCTTGCCCTTGAGGTCCTTGATGGAGGCGATGTCGTTGCGCACGGCCATGCCGTCGGCGCCGTAGCTCTTGTCGAGCTGGAAGATCTGCTTGGTGGCGACGCCGTTGGCGTTCCAGGAGATCCAGGTCTCGACCGTGGTCGCCGCGCACTGCACGTCACCGGCGGCGATCGCGAGGTGGCGGTCCTTCTGCGGGATCTTCTTGATGGTGACGTCGAGGCCGTTCTTCTTGAAGATGCCGGCTTCCTTCGCCAAGGTCAGCGGCGCAAAACCGGTCCAGCCGGAAATGCCGATACCGACCTTGACGTCGTCGGCATAGACGGTCGTCGAGGCCAGGAGCGCGGCCGTTACTGCGAGTAGCCCAAATCTGCGCATCGTCATCGTCCTTTGCTGTGAGAAGAAAGCCCTTCGTGCGGCTCGCAGCCGTGATGGCTGCGATCTCCGCTCATCTCTGCAAGCGTGCTTGCAAATCCCATGCTCAGTTCGGGCGCGCGTGAGCTGTCTCATTCGCTGCCCCTGAACCGCGCCACGAGGCGATGCTGCTCTCCGGGATAGATCAGCCTGACAGCCGTGAGCGGCTGTCCCTTGCGCCAGGTGTGACGCTCGATCACGAGGCAGGGTGAGCCGACCGCGATGTCGAGGCCTTCGGCGATTGCGTCGTCGGCGACGATGGCGCTGATCGCGTGCTCCGCCTCGGTCCAGGGCACGTGATGCAGCAGCCAGGAGCCCGGTGGATCGATCTTGAAATTGGCCTTCGCGGCATCGGGTACGGCGTCGAGATCGATCAGCCGGTCCTCGATCGCGAACGGGACGTTGTCGGCGCTGTGGCGGCAGCGGATCGCGATGACCTTGCACGGTGTCTTGACGCCGAGGCGCTCACGATCGGCGGCGTTGGCGGTGCGGCGCGTCGATGAGATCAGTTCATAGCCATAGGCGCGGCCGAGCGCGCTGATCTCGGCGCGGATGTCGGGGATCTTCAGCACCGCCGACAGGAACTGCGGACGCCGCACGAACGTGCCGGCACGGCGGCGCCGCTCGATCAGGTCGGCCTGGGCGAGCTCCGATAGTGCCTTGTTCACGGTCATGCGTGAGCAGCCGTAATGCTCCATGATCTCGTGCTCGAACGGGATGCGGTGGCCGGGCGGCCATTCGCCGGTGAGGATGCGGCGCTCGATGTCCTGCCGGATCGTCTTGTAGAGCGTGCCGGCTCCCGGCCTGGCGCTGTCATCGGCGAGGCTCATGCGAGCAGCCTCCGCACCGCCGTGTTAAAGCCGCGCCTTGCCGCCTCGCGCGACCGATGATGGCCTCCCTGCACGACCTTGGCGCCGCCGGCCCAGACACAATCGATGGCGCCGTGCGACGTCGCGAAGATCCAGCCGTCGAGCAGCGCATCGCGCGTTCGCCCTGCGAGCGACGGATGCGACAGATCGAGCGTGAGGATGTCGGCGCGGCCGCCGACCTGCAGGCCGGCGAGCGGTTGCGCCAGCGCCTGTGCGCCGCCAGCAAGAGCGGCATCCAAGAGCGTGCGGCCTGTCGACGCATCCGGACCTGACGTCAGCACGTTGCGCTCACGATGCGTCAGCCGCTGGCCGTATTCGAGCTGGCGCAACTCGTCGCTCACGCCGACCAGCACGTTCGAGTCGGTCCCGACGCCGATGCGCCCACGCGCGCGCAGATAGTCGCGTGCCGGGAAGATGCCGTCGCCGAGGCTGGCTTCGGTGACCGGACAAAGGCCCGCCGTCGCGCCGCTCCTCGCAAGCGCCGCCGTTTCATCCGCCGTCATATGCGTCGCGTGGACCAGGCACCAGCGATCGTTGAGGTCGTGATGATCCAGCAGCCATTGCACCGGGCGCTGGCCGGACCAGGCGAGGCAGTCCTCGACCTCCTTCACCTGTTCGGCGGCGTGAATGTGGATCGGGCCACCCTCGGCGAGCGGCAGCAGCGCGGCCAGTTCATCCGGCGCGACCGCCCGCAGGCTGTGTGGCGCGATGCCGAGATTGGCGCCATGAAGCGAGCTGATCGCCTTGCGGGAGGCCGTCAGCAGTTTGGCGAACTGATCGATATCGCAGATGAAGCGCCGCTGGCCGTCATGCGGCGCCGCGCCGCCAAAGCCGCCATGCGCGTAGAAGCTCGGTAGCAGGGTCAGGCCGATGCCGGATGTCTGGGCCGCCGCGGCGATGCGCCCCGCTATCTCGGAGACATCGGCGTAAGGCGTACCGTCGCGATCGTGGTGCAGATAATGGAATTCACCGACCCGCGTGAAGCCGCGCTCCAGCATCTCGACATAGAGCAGGACCGCGACCGCCTCGACATCCTCGGGGCGCATCGACAGGGCGAAACGGTACATCGTCTCGCGCCAGGTCCAGAACGTATCCGTCGAGTGGCCGCTGATCTCGGCAAGCCCGGCCATGCCGTGCTGGAACGCGTGGCTGTGCAGGCTGGCGATGCCGGGGATCGCGACCTCATGTTGCTCGTCGTCGGAGGTCGGAGGCACGCCGGCGGATACCGACTCGATTGCGCCATTGCTGATGACGACCTGCACGTCCTCGGCCCACCCCCTGGGCAGAAGCGCGGATGCGAAGTGCAATGACGCCATGATCGATAAGCCCGCTGGACAGGACGGCGGAAGCGAGTTTATGTATAGACATATCGCCCGTCAAGCTTTCGTGAAGGGGGAGGCAGCATGGCCCAGCGTTTCGACCGGATCTGGCAGAATGCGCGGCTCGCGACCTTGCGCGAGGGGGAGCCGGGCCTCGGCGTGATCGAGCAGGGCGTGATCGCTGCACGCGATGGCCGCATCGCCTTTGCCGGTCCGCAATCGGAGTTTCCGGCTGATGGAGATGCGCCCGAGCGCATCGATTGCGAGGGACGCTGGATCACGCCGGGTCTCGTCGACTGCCACACCCATCTTGTCTTTGGAGGCGACCGTGCGCACGAGTTCGAGCTGCGGCTCGCCGGCGCGAGCTATGAGGAGATCGCGCGTGCCGGCGGCGGCATCGTGTCCACCGTCGCGGCGACGCGCGCCGCCAGCGAACAGGAATTGATCGCCCGCGCGCTGCCGCGGCTCGATGCGCTGCTCGCCGAAGGCGTCACGACGATCGAGATCAAATCCGGCTATGGCCTGGAGGCCGCGACAGAGCTGCGACAATTGTCCGCAGCCCGCGCGCTCGGCAGCCAGCGGCCGGTCAGCGTGCGCACCAGCTTTCTCGGCGCGCATGCGTTGCCGGTCGAAGCCGGTGGCGACAAGGACCGCTACATCGACCTCGTCTGCAACGAGATGCTGCCGGCGGTTGCCAGGTCAGGCCTCGCCGATGCGGTCGACGCATTCATGGAAAATATCGCTTTCTCCGCTGCGCAAACATCGCGCGTGTTCGCGGCGGCCAAGGCGCTCGGCCTGCGGGTCAAGCTGCATGCCGATCAGTTGTCGAACCTCGGCGGCGCCGCGCTCGCGGCCGAGTTCGGCGCGCTGTCGGCCGATCATCTCGAGCACACCGACGAAGCGGGTGCTGTTGCGATGGCGCGGAGCGGCACGGTGGCGGTGCTCCTGCCTGGCGCGTTCTACTTCATTCGCGAGACGCAGAAGCCGCCGGTCGAGCTGTTTCGCAAGCACGGCGTAAAGCTCGCGCTGGCGACCGACTGCAATCCGGGCTCGTCGCCGCTGACCTCGTTGCTGCTGACCACGAACATGGCGGCGACCTTGTTCCGGATGACGGTCGATGAATGCATCGCCGGCGTCACGCGCGAAGGCGCCCGGGCCTTGGGCTTGCTAGCCGAGACCGGCACGCTGGAGGCCGGCAAGTGGTGCGATCTTGCGATCTGGGACATCGGCCGTCCCGCGGAGTTGGTCTACCGCATGGGCT
Organism: Bradyrhizobium sp. HKCCYLRH3059; assembly: GCF_051168035.1. Classification (NCBI taxonomy): domain Bacteria; kingdom Pseudomonadati; phylum Pseudomonadota; class Alphaproteobacteria; order Hyphomicrobiales; family Nitrobacteraceae; genus Bradyrhizobium; species Bradyrhizobium sp. HKCCYLRH3059. Next base: position 290,563 of record NZ_JBNPUF010000003.1, read on the forward strand.
TCAACCCGCTGCACCGGCGCGTGTGGAGGGGCCAATGAGCACGATCGTCGCAGAGCCCGGCCACGTCAGCCTCGATGATCTTGTGCGCGTCTACACCGGCGCGTCGCTCATGCTGGATTCGGCGTATTGGCCGCGTGTCGAAGCGGCAGCAGGGATCGTGGCGAAGGCGGCGCAGGGCGCCGAGCCGGTCTATGGCATCAACACCGGCTTCGGAAAGCTGGCTTCCAAGCGCATCCCGCCTGACCAGACGGCCCAGCTCCAGCGCAATCTCATTCTCTCGCATTGCTGCGGCGTCGGCCCCGCGACGCCTGAGCCGGTGGTGCGGCTGATGATGGCGTTGAAGATCATCTCGCTCGGTCGCGGCGCCTCCGGCGTGCGCTGTGAGATCATCGAACAGTTGCAGGCGATGCTGGCGCGCGGCGTATCGCCCTTTGTGCCGCAGCAGGGCTCGGTCGGCGCCTCCGGCGATCTCGCGCCGCTCGCGCATATGACCGCCGTCATGATCGGCGAAGGCCAGGCCTTCGTCGACGGCCGGCTCGTGCCGGGCCGCGAGGCGCTGGCGCGCGCCGGCCTCACGCCGGTTACGCTCGGGCCGAAGGAAGGGCTGGCGCTGATCAACGGCACGCAGTTCTCGACGGCCTATGCGCTCGCCGGTCTGTTCCGCGCGCATGATCTGCTCAACGCTGCCCTGGTGACGGGCGCACTGTCGGTCGATGCGGCGATGGCTTCGACGGCGCCGTTCCGGCCCGAAATTCAGGCGCTGCGCGGTCATCCCGGCCAGATCGCAGCCGGCCGCGTGCTCACCGAACTGCTTGACGGCAGCGCCATACGGCTGTCGCATCTCGAAGGCGACGAGCGCGTGCAGGATCCGTATTGCCTGCGATGCCAGCCGCAGGTCGCCGGCGCGGCGCTCGATCTGTTGACACAGGCCGCGCGTACGCTCGTCACCGAGGCTAATGCCGTTACCGACAATCCGCTGGTGCTGGCCGACACCGGCGAGATCATCTCTGGTGGCAATTTCCACGCCGAGCCGGTGGCGTTTGCCGCCGACCAGATCGCGCTGGCATTGTCCGAGCTCGGCGCGATCAGCGAGCGGCGCATCGCGACGCTGGTCGATCCCGCGCTGAACTTCGGCCTGCCGCCGTTCCTGACGCCGGAGCCGGGCCTGAACTCCGGCTTCATGATCGCCGAGGTGACGGCCGCGGCGCTGTTCGCCGAGAACAAGCAGCGCGCGCTGCCGTGCTCGATCGACTCGACGCCGACCAGCGCCAACCAGGAAGACCACGTCTCGATGGCTGCACATGCGGCGCGCCGACTGTACGACATGGCCGACAATCTCGCTGCTATCATCGGCATCGAGCTGCTCGTCGCCGCCCAAGGCATCGAGCTGCGAGCGCCGCACGGCACCAGCGCGGCGCTGTCTGCCGTCATTGCCGCGCTTCGCGCGCATGTGCCGGCGCTGGTGCACGACCGCTACATGGCCGACGATCTCGCCAAGGCGGCCGCGCTCGTCGGTGGCGGTGTGTTGGCCACGGTTGCAACGCATGCACTCGGACGCGATCCGTTTCCCAAGCTTGGATGAGAGGGACCCATGAACCGACGCCTGGACAACGAACGGGTGATCCGCGCCCCCATTGGCAGCGACATCAGCGCCAAGAGCTGGCTCACCGAAGCGCCCTTGCGCATGCTGATGAACAATCTCGATCCTGATGTGGCGGAGAAGCCGAGCGAACTGATCGTCTATGGCGGCATCGGCCGCGCCGCGCGCGACTGGGACAGCTTTGATCGCATCGTCGCTTCCTTGCGCAAGCTCGAGGCGGATCAGACCCTGGTCGTGCAGTCGGGCAAGCCGGTCGGCATCTTCCGCACCCATCCGGATGCGCCGCGCGTCTTGATCGCCAACTCCAACATCGTGCCGCATTGGGCGACGCTCGATCACTTCAATGCGCTCGATAGAATGGGCCTGATGATGTACGGCCAGATGACGGCCGGCTCCTGGATCTATATCGGCAGCCAGGGCATCGTCCAGGGCACCTATGAGACATTCGTCGAAGTCGGCCGCCGTCACTACAACGGTGATCTCTCCGGCAAGTGGATTCTGACCGCGGGCCTCGGCGGCATGGGCGGCGCACAGCCGCTTGCGGCGACCATGGCCGGCGCCTCGATGCTCGCCGTCGAATGCCAGCCGAGCCGCATCGAGATGCGGCTGCGCACCGGCTATCTCGATCGCCAGGCCACGACGCTCGACGAGGCGCTGGCGCTGATGGCCGACGCCGCGACGACCAAGAAGGCGGTGTCGGTCGGCCTGCTCGGCAATGCCGCCGAGATCTTCCCCGAGCTCGTGCGTCGTGGCGTGCGGCCGGATATCGTCACCGACCAGACCAGCGCGCATGATCCGATCAACGGCTATCTGCCGAAGGGCTGGACTCTCGCAGAGTGGGAAGCCAAGCGTGCTTCGGAGCCGAAGGCGGTCGAGCAGGCGTCGAAGACGTCGATGGTCGGCCACGTCCAGGCCATGCTCGATTTCCACGCCATGGGCATCCCGACGCTCGACTACGGCAACAACATCCGCCAGATGGCGAAGGACATGGGCCTCGCCAATGCCTTCGACTTCCCGGGTTTCGTGCCGGCCTATATTCGCCCGTTGTTCTGCCGCGGCGTCGGCCCGTTCCGCTGGGCGGCGCTGTCCGGCGATCCCGAGGATATCTACAAGACTGACGCCAAGGTGAAGGAGCTGCTGCCCGACAACAAGCACCTGCACAACTGGCTCGACATGGCGCGGCAGCGCATCAAGTTCCAGGGCCTCCCCGCACGGATCTGCTGGGTCGGGCTCGGCGATCGCCATCGCCTCGGCCTCGCCTTCAACGAGATGGTGGCGCGCGGCGAAGTCAAGGCGCCGATCGTGATCGGCCGCGACCATCTCGATTCGGGCTCGGTGGCGAGCCCGAACCGCGAGACCGAGGCGATGAAGGACGGCTCGGATGCGGTGTCGGACTGGCCGCTGCTCAACGCACTGCTCAATTGTGCGAGCGGCGCCACATGGGTGTCGTTGCATCATGGCGGCGGCGTCGGCATCGGCTATTCGCAGCATGCCGGCATGGTGATCGTCGCCGACGGCACGGCGGACGCTGCGCGGCGGCTGGAACGCGTGCTGTGGAACGACCCGGCGACCGGCGTGATGCGCCACGCCGATGCCGGCTATGAGGACGCCATCGCCTGCGCCGAGGCCAATGGTCTCGATCTGCCGAGCCTCGTCCGTTAAGCGCTGATGGGTTGAAGAGCGGCCCCTGATTGTGGTCTCATGCTGGCAACGCGGCGGGAACGCGTCGCGGCGCAGGGGACGCTCATGGGAATCGCCTTTCCGTTCTCGGCCATCGTCGGCCAGGACGAGATGAAGCTGGCGCTGATGATCGCTGCTGTCGATCCCAAGGTCGGTGGCGTGCTGGCCTTTGGCGATCGCGGCGCCGGAAAATCCACCGCGGTGCGGGCGCTCGCCGCGCTCTTGCCGCCGATGAGCGCCGTGATCGGCTGTCCCTATCAATGCGATCCGGCCGACGTCGCTGCGCAATGTGCCGCGTGTCGCGCGCGCTCCAAGCCGAGCGGCAAGACAAAGAAGCCGGCGGCGTTGAAGGCGCACCAGGTGCCGGTTCCGGTCATCGACCTGCCGCTCGGCGCCACCGAGGACCGCGTCGTCGGCGCGCTCGATCTCGAGCGTGCGCTGGCTCATGGCGAGAAATCGTTCGAGCCGGGGCTGCTCGCGCGCGCCAATCGCGGCTTTCTCTATATAGACGAGGTCAATCTGCTGGAGGATCATCTCGTCGATCTCCTGCTCGACGTCGCCGCGTCAGGCGAGAACGTGGTCGAGCGCGACGGTCTCAGCATCCGCCATCCCGCCCGCATCGTGCTGGTCGGCACCGGCAATCCGGAGGAGGGCGAGTTGCGGCCGCAATTGCTCGATCGCTTTGGCCTCTCGGTCGAGGTCAAGACGCCCAATGATCTGCCGACGCGCATCGAGGTGGTCAAGCGGCGCGATGCCTTCGAGACCGATCCCAGCGCCTTCGTTGCGCATTGGGAGAAGGAGGAGGCGAAGCAGCGCAAGCGTATCCTCGCGGGCCGTGAGCACATCGGAGCGGTCAAGGTCGCCGATCGTGAGCTCGAGCAGGCCGCACGCCTCTGCATGGCGCTCGGCACCGATGGCCTGCGTGGCGAACTCACCTTGATGCGGGCGGCGCGCGCGGTAGCGGCGCTGGAGGGCGCAAAGGCGGTCGATGACCGCCATCTGAAGACGGTCGCGCCGATGGCGTTGCGACACCGTCTCAGGCGCAATCCGCTCGACGATTCCGGCTCGTCGGTGCGGGTCGAGCGCGCGCTCGACGAGCTGTTCGCGCCGTGAGCGATGGCGCCGCGATCTGGGCCGATGCGATGATCGCGGCCGCTCTGGCCGCGATCGACCCGTCCGCGTCGGTGCTGCTGCGTGCGGGCGCAGGTCCGGTGCGCGAGCAGTGGCTGGAGCTGTTGCACGAGCTGATGCCGCCGTCGACACCCTTGCGCAAGCTGCCGCCGTCGATCTCGGACGATCGCCTGCTTGGCGGCCTCGATCTCGCCGCGACGTTGCAGGCGGGGCGGCCGGTGCTGCAACGTGGGCTGCTCGCCGATGCCGATGGCGGCGGGCTGATCGCCGTGATGGCCGAGCGCATGTCGCGGTCGACGGTCGCACATCTCTGTGTTGCCGTCGACACCGGGGCTATCAGCATCGAGCGCGATGGCATGTCGCTGCGCGCACCGGCTCGGCTCGGACTGATTGCGCTCGACGAGGGCATCGGTGATGAGCGCGTGTCGCCTGCCTTGGCCGACCGCCTGGCCTGCCATCTCGATCTCAGCAAAGTTGCGCGCGTCGATCTCGGCGAGAGCCTGTTCAAATCGTCGGACATCGCAGCAGCGCGTGCGCGGCTGCCGCAGGTCCGTTCGTCGGACGACGCGATCGCGGCGCTGACGATGACGGCCTGCGCGCTCGGCATCGACTCGCTGCGCGCGCCGCTGCTCGCCTGTCGCGTCGCGCGCATCGCAGCGGCCCTTGATGGTGAGGTCGAAGTCGCCGAAGCGCACATCGCCTGCGCCGCGCGGCTGGTGCTGGCGCCGCGCGCCACCCGGCTGCCCGCAGCGGATGACGAGACTGAGAACAGCGAGGCGCCGGAGCCCGAGAATGAGTGGGCCGAGAGTGAGGACGACGACCGCAGCGAGGACGGTTCGCTCGAGGATCGCGTGGTCGAAGCGGCGCAGGCGGCCATTCCAGTCGACCTGCTGAAGCGGCTGCAAGAGGAACGCGCGACCCGCGTCCGCAGCAGCAGCGTCAGCAAGCAGGGCACCGCTCAGAAGGTGCCGAAGCGCGGCCGTCCGATTGGCGCGCGTCGCGGCGAATGGCGCGCCGGCGCGCGGCTCAACGTGCTCGAGACCTTGCGCGCGGCAGCGCCGTGGCAGCCGCTGCGGCGGCGGACGCAACATTCCGGCAAGAGTGGCCGGCTGATCGTGCACAAGGACGACATTCGGATCACCCGCTTCAAGCAGCGCTCGGGCACCACGACCATCTTCGTCGTCGATGCTTCCGGCTCCTCGGCCTTGCAGCGGCTTGCGGAAGTGAAGGGCGCCGTCGAGCTGCTGCTGGCCGAATGCTACATTCGCCGCGACGAGGTCGCGCTGATCGCGTTCCGCGGCAGGGGCGCCGAGCTGCTGCTGCCGCCGACGCGCTCGCTGACGCGCGCCAAGCGCAGCCTCGCGGCGCTGCCCGGCGGCGGCGGCACACCGCTGTCGGCGGCGATCTGGGGCGCAACCGAGCTCGCGCTCGCCGTGAAGGCCAAGGGCCAGACGCCGACGATCGTTTTGATGACCGACGGCCGGGCGAATGTCGCGCGCGATGGCGGCGGCCGCAGCGAGGCCGAGGCGGAGGCGCTGGTGGCCGCACGGCAGCTCGCGTTGACCGGCATTCCGGTCGTGCTGGTCGATTCCTCGCCGCGCCCGCAGGACAAGGCCGCGCAGCTCGCCGGTGCGATGCAGGCGCGTTACGTCGCGCTGCCTCATGCGGATGCCGTACGGTTGTCGCAGGCCGTCATGGCGCAAGCCGGCCGCGGCTGATGGCGGTGGAACCCCCGGCGTCAAGCTGCGTTCCCAACGGCGACTGACAAGAGGATCGGTCATCGCTATGCTCACCCACTCGTATGGCAGCGCTTGCCTGCCGTCGCCCGATATCGTCACACAGGAGCACGCCATGCAGGTCGCCTCGACCACACAGAGTGATCATGCGGCTGACACGCGCGCTGTGACGATGCCGCCGCCGCTTGCAGCGCCAAGCTTCGAACTCGCCGATCTGCGTACGGGCCGCATCACCTGCTATGGCGACGGCCCCGCCGCCCCGGCGGAGCAGCGGCCGCTGCTCTTGATTCACAGCGTCAACGCCGCGGCGACGGCCTACGAGATGAAGCCGCTGTTCGAGCACTACCGCCAGACGCGTCCGGTCTATGCGCTCGACCTGCCGGGCTTCGGCCTGTCGGACCGCGCCGACCGCATCTATACGCCGCGCATCATGACCGATGCGATTCTGCTCGCCACGAACGAAATTCGCCGCCGTCATGGCGACGTCGCGATCGACGCGATCGCGTTGTCGCTCGGCTGCGAGTTCGCCGCGCGCGCCGGCACCGAGGCGCCGAACCTGTTTCGCACTTTGGCGCTGCTCAGCCCGACCGGCTTCGATCGCCGCGCCGAGGCCGCGGCCGAGTCGGCGGGCACCAAGGACACGACCCGCGCCATGCCGTGGGTCCGCAACATCCTCAACGTCCCGCTGTGGAAGCACGGCTTCTTCACCCTGCTGACCTCGCGCGCCAGCATTCGTTTCTTCCTGCAGAAGACCTTCGGCCGCAAGGACATCGACGAGGGGCTGCTGGAGTATGACTACATCACGACCCATCAGCCCGGCGCCGAGAACGCGCCGTATTCGTTCGTCTCCGGCTATCTGTTCAGCACCAATGCCCTGAAGCTCTACCAGGCACTGGCGATGCCGGTCTGGATGGTGCATGGCGTGCGCGGCGATTTCGTCGACTATCACGGCAAGCACGCCGTCGAGGCTCTGCCCAACTGGCAGATCGAGGTGATGCAGACCGGCGCGATGCCGCATTTCGAACAGCTTGATAAAGTCGCCGCCAGCTACGATGATTTCCTGACGCGCGCGGCCGATCGTTGACGATGCCGGCGGCGTCCAACCGCGTGGGCCGGCATGAGCGACAAGCCGAACTGGAGCGTCGACGGCAGCGACTGGCCCAACCGCGCAGCCAGCCGCTTCGTCGAGGCCGCGGGCCTGCGCTGGCATGTTCAGATCATGGGCGAGGGGCCCGTTGCGCTGCTCGCCCATGGCACGGGAGCCGCGACCCATTCCTGGCGGGATCTCGCGCCGCTGCTCGCCAGGCACTTCACCGTCGTCGCGCCGGATCTCTCCGGCCACGGCTTCACCTCCACGCCGCAGGGGCGGCGGCTGTCGCTCGACGGCATGGCGCGCGATCTCGCTGGCCTCTGCGAGAAGCTTGCGATCGCGCCTGAAATCGCGATCGGCCATTCCGCGGGCGCGGCGATCCTGACGCGCATGACGCTCGACAATCTCATCAGGCCGAAGCTGATCGTCAGCCTCAATGGCGCCTATCTGCCGTTCGGCGGCGCGGCCGCGCAGTTCCTGTCGCCGCTCGCCAAGATGATGGCGCTTAATCCGCTGGTGCCGCGGCTGTTCGCCTGGCGGGGCCGCGATCCGGCGGCGGTGCATCGGCTGCTGAAGGGCACCGGCTCGACGATCGACGCGACAGGCGAGCGGCTGTATCGGCGGCTGGTCGGCAGCCCCGGCCATGTCGGCGCCGCGCTCGAGATGATGGCGAACTGGGACCTGCATCCGCTTGGGCGCGAGCTGCCGCGGTTGAAGACCGCGCTGCTTCTGGTCGCGGCCGCGAATGACCGCGCCATCCCGCCAGACGTCGCGCGTCGCGTCCAGCGATTGGTGCCCCAGGCGCAGCTCGAACTCATTGATGGCCTTGGTCATTTGGCCCATGAGGAGCAGCCGGCCAGGATCGCGGGCCTGATCGTCAACGCCGCCGAGCGCGCGGGCGTCCTTGCAGTGCAGCGGGAAACGTCCAAGTAAATTGACATTTTTGGCTGGCGAAAGCGTCAATTTCAATTTACGCTTTCGTCCATGCTCGACGTCTCCACCATCAAGGCCGCTGTCCCGGCTGTGCTCGGAGACCGGCCGCATGCGGTCGTGATCGGCTCCGGCTTCGGCGGCCTCGCCGCAGCGGTCCGGCTTGGTGCGCGCGGTTATCGCGTCACGGTCTACGAGCAGCTCGATGCGCCCGGCGGCCGCGCCTATGTGCATCGCCAGGACGGATTCACCTTCGATGCCGGCCCGACCATCGTCACCGCGCCGTTCCTGTTCGAGGAGCTGTGGCAGCTGTGCGGTCGGAAGATGTCCGACGACGTCACGCTCAAGCCTATCTCCCCATTCTATCGCATCCGCTTCGACGACGGCACCGTGTTCGACTGCTCGGGCGACCCGGCCGAGATGCGTGCCGAGGTGGCGCGCCTGGCACCCGGCGACGTCGATGGCTACGAGCGCTTCATGAAGGCGAGCGAGGCGATCTTCAAGGTCGGCTTCGAGGAGCTCGGCGACGTGCCGTTCTCGTCGCTGCTCGACATGGCCAAGATCGCGCCGGCGATGATCAAGCTGCGGAGCTTTCGCTCGGTCTACGGCCTCGTCTCACGCTACGTCCGCGACGAGCGGCTGCGCGTCATCCTCAGCTTCCATCCGCTGCTGATCGGCGGCAACCCGTTTACGACCACGTCGATCTACTGCCTGATCGCCTATCTCGAGCGTCGCTGGGGCGTGCACTTTGCGATGGGCGGCACCGGCGCGCTGGTGACAGGGCTCGTCAGCCTGATCGAGGGGCAGGGCGGCCAGGTGCGCTGCTCGGCGCCCGTGGCCGAGATCACCACGAAGAACGGCGTTGCGACCGGCGTGCGGCTCGCATCCGGTGAGACGATCGCCGCCGATGCAGTCGTCTCCAACAGCTGCGCGGCCTGGACCTACAAGCATCTGCTGCCGAGCGTGCCGCGCCGGCGCTGGACCGATGCGCGCATCGACCGTGCGCGCTACTCGATGAGCCTGTTCGTCTGGTATTTCGGCACGAAGCGCCGCTATGATGACGTTCAGCATCACACCATCCTGCTCGGCCCGCGCTATCGCGGCCTGCTCGACGACATCTTCCGCCGCAAGGTGCTGGCGGATGATTTCAGCCTCTATCTGCATCGCCCCACCGCGACCGATCCGTCGCTGGCGCCCGATGGCTGCGATGCTTTCTACGTTCTGTCGCCGGTACCGCATCAGCAGAGCGGCATCGACTGGTCGGCGACGGCCGAGCCGTTCCGCCAGCGGATCGAGACCGCGCTGAGCGACACGCTGCTGCCGGACCTTGCCGGCCAGCTCGTCACGTCGCGGCTGCTGACGCCGGATGATTTCGAGCATCGCCTGTCGTCCTATCGCGGCGCGGCGTTCGGGCTCGAGCCGGTGCTGATGCAGAGCGCCTGGTTCCGGCCGCACAACAAGAGCGAAGAGGTCGAGCGGCTCTATCTGGTCGGCGCGGGCACCCATCCCGGCGCCGGCCTGCCGGGCGTGCTGTCCTCGGCGCGTGTGCTCGATGATCTCGTGCCCGCGCCGCATGAGCTGGAGCGGCGATGAGCTGGCAAACGGACATTGCGATCTGTCGGCGGATGTTGCGGGGCGGATCGAAGACGTTCTTTGCCGCCTCGAAAGTGTTGCCTCGCGCGGTCGGCGATCCCGCCGTCGCGCTCTACGCGTTCTGCCGCGAGGCCGATGATGCGATCGACGGGCCCGGCCGCCGCGTCGACGCCGTCGAGCTGCTGCACGAACGGCTCGACCGGATCTATGATGGCACGCCGGACGACAGTCCCGTCGATCGCGCGCTGGCCGGCGTCGTGGCGCAGTTCACGATTCCGCGCGCGCTGCCGGAGGCGCTGCTCGAAGGCCTCGCCTGGGATGCGCAGGGCCGCCGCTATGAGACCCTGAGCGACGTGCTCGCCTATGCCGTGTGCGTCGCCGGCACGGTCGGCGTGATGATGTCGCTGCTGATGAATCGGCGCGAGGCCGAGACGATCGGACGCGCCTGCGATCTCGGCATCGCCATGCAGCTCACCAACATTGCGCGCGACGTCGGCGAGGACGCCCGCGCCGGCCGGCTCTATCTGCCGCGGCAATGGCTGCGCGAGGCAGGTCTCGATATCGAGACCTGGCGTGCCGCGCCGTTCTTCGACGACCGCATCGGGCGAGTCACCGCGCGACTGCTCGCGGTCGCCGACGTGTTCTATGCGCGCGCTGCTGCGGGCATCGCCGATCTGCCGTGGACCTGCCGGCCCGGCATCCACGCGGCGCGGCTGATCTATGCCGAGATCGGCCGCGAGGTCGCACGTGCCGAATTCGATTCGCTGTCGCGGCGCGCATTCGTCTCGATGCCGCGCAAGCTGCAGCTTCTCGGCAAGGCGGCGGTGATGTCGCTGCTGCAGGAGCAGCCGTCGCTGGCGCCGCCGCGGCCGGAGGCGCGTATTTTGATCGAGGCGGTCGTCGCGGCGGATGTACAGCGCCCGCATGCGATCGCGCCGCCGCGCCGGACTGTTCACGATCGCGCGCTGTGGGTGCTCGACCTGTTCGAGCGCCTGGAGCGACGCGATCAGTTGTTGCGCTCGGGGCGGATATCGTAGCGAGGCGAGGTCGTCGCCGTCACGTATAAGACGACTCGCGTACGACGGTACGACCGCATTGGCGCGACCCGTGTGGCTCGACTGCGATGTCATGACACACGAAGTCATGAGCTGGACACCAGGTGAGACGCGATGAGTGACGCGCCATGAGCGAGATGGGCGGCCTGCTCGAATTCGTCGTCGTCACCATGTGCGTGCTCGGCTGGCTCGTGCTCGAATGGCAAGGCCGCCGCCTCGACCGCCAGCGCGCCGAGCGCGAGGCCAGGGAGCGCGAAGCGGAGAAGCGGTAGGGCGGGGGAGGCGGATTCACGTCTCAAACAGCGATCGACATGGCTTCGCGTTCTCGCGGCAGAGGTTGCCCGAGGTCTGCGATGATCTTGTCCCTCGCAAACAGTGCAGAGGGCGCAGGGAATGCCGGGTGAAGGCCTCACCCATGGCCCGCCTGCAGAAAAAATGCAGGCGGCAGGTACCACAGGCAAAGCCGATTCAACCGGCATTCCCTGCGCGACGGTCTTCACGCTTATACGCAGTCTCCCTGGTGCGCCGGGCTTGTTGGCCACCATCACCACGCGGCACATGAGCGCCATCGCGGCTTGATACCAGCGTCGGGGTATCAGGACGCTGCGACTTCACGTCCGCAAGACATCGTTCGTCGGCACCCTCGTCGAAGAGAATGCTGCGATCCCTCGCGGCCATCGCATCCCCACCTCGCGTGTCGTGACGATCGCGCGCTACGCCCCTCTGCGGTGAGGCGGGATGCGCGTAGACAATCATGATTTCAGATAAATAGCAAGAGATTTATTATTATCGGAATCCGTCTCGTCGCATTCCGCCGTCGTTCCGCGACCATTGCAGGTCCGCTGCGCTCGCCAGCGACTGCAGCCAACGTCGCCCCTGTCCCATCCTCACCACCGTGGCATCCGGAACGGCAGCATGGCCTGCACGATCGGCATCTGGAAGCGGTCGAGCGACAGGCTCTCATGCATCACCTCGACATCCTCGCCGTGCAGACGGGCGGCGAGATGGGAGCGCGCGTAAAACGGGGCGTCCTCCAGTGTGTTCACGACGCGCACCGGTGCGTCGGCGTCGGCGCGGGCGCTGCGGTCGACGCGCCACAGCGTCTTGCGCAAAGGCGCCTCCGTGAGCGGCGTGATCGATTCCAGACGGCCCGCGGGGTCGACGTGCAGCGCGAGCGACGCATTGGCGCCGTCGCGTGCGACCGTGTCATACGAGATCACGGTGCCGGTGCGCGTCGCCGCGCGCGACCATTGCCAGCTCTGGAAGTCGCGCTCCAGCGGCGCGTCGCCATGGTTGATGTCGAAATAGCCGTCGCCGCGCCAGCGCAGATCCGGATGATCGAAATCGACCGACACGCGGCAGCATGGCGCGATCGGCTGCCAGCGATGGCGTCCCTCGGCATCGAGCGTGAACGCGATCTCGTTCAGCGCCGTCGGCACGACGCGGACGCGACCGCGCAGTGGCAGCGGCCAGGGCACGCTGACCTCGCTGATCTCGATGGTGAGTTCGCGGCCGTTCCAGGCGAGGCTGCTGGGACCGAGCCCGAGGCTGGCAGATTCGCGCGTGATCGCGCCGCGGCCGCGCTCGGTCATGGCCCAGCGCCGCGCACGCGCGCCGTAGAGCGCAACGTTGAGCGCACAGTGATTTTCGGGATCGGCCGCTCGCCGCCGCCGCGCCCACGCGTAGTACGGCGAGAACACGCTGCCGACGAAGGCGATGAGCGTGATGCCGAATCGCCCGTCATCGCTCAGCGCGTCGACGTACCACCATGCATAGCCGTCTTCCGGGACAATGCGGTCGAAGCGAGGTCCGCGATCGCCCGTGCAGCGGCCATCCGGCCCGACAGCGCCGCCATCGGCACGCCCGGTCCCGGATGCGCGCTGCCCCCCGCCACGTAGAGCCCCGGCAGCTTCGTCGGCGCGCCCGGCCGCTGGAACGATGCCATCCAGCCGTGCGAGCTGCGGCCGTACAGCGCGCCCCCCGTGCCCGGAAACATCCGGTTGAAGTCCGTCGGCGTCGTCACGCGGGTCAATTCCGGCGTCGTCGCGATGCTGAGGCCGCAGCGCTGCAACAGGTCGAAGGTCTGGCGGGCACATTGGCTGATCTCCGAGGGAGCAAAGCTGTGATGGTCACCGGTGGCGGGGGCGTTGATCAGCACGAACAGCGGCTCGCTCGTCGCAGCCTCGCGCGGCTGGTCGTCGCGCACCTGCGCGCAGACATAGACGGTCGGCTCCTGCGGCATCGTGCGACGGTCGATCAACTGCTCGAACTCGGCGCGGGAGTCGCGCGAGAAGAACACGTTGTGACGCAACAGCGGAAAGCCGTCGGCGCGCGCCATGCAGCTCCAGGTCATCGCCGAGAGCGAGCGCGCCGATTCCGGGATGGCGGGGAGGGCTCGCGCCGCCTCGGGTCCGAACAGGCCCTGCGCCAATGCCGCGACATCGGCGGTGGCGATGACGGCGTCGGCGGCGATCTGCTCGCCATTGGCGAGCTGCACGCCCGCAGCGCGGCCGGCGTTCGTCGCGATGCCGGCGACCTCGGCGTCATAGCGGATGGTGACGCCGTGGCGCCGCGCCAGCGCCGCGAGGCACGCGGCGAGCTCGTGCATGCCGCCGTCGATCAGCCAGACGCCGGACTGCTCGACATGGGCGACCAGCATCAGCGTCGCCGGCGCATGGAACGGCGACGAGCCGCAATAGGTCGCGTAGCGGCCGAACAATTGCTGCAGGCGGGCATCGTGGAAATAGCCGCCGAGCGCCTTCCACAGCGTCTGGAATGGGCGGATCGCGGTGAGGTCGCGAAAGCCGGCGGTGCGCAGGAGATGCGTCATGCTCGGCGCCGGCGTGCGGATGAAGGGATCCTTGAGCACTTCGAAGATGCGGCGGGCATCGCGGCAGAACGCGCGATAGCCCTCGGCCTCGCTGCGTCCGGCGAAATGGCCGATGGCGTCGGCCGATTGCTCCTCGTCGGCGAACAGATCGAGCCGGCTGCGGTCGGTCCAGGCGTGGCGGGCGAGAACGTCGAGTGGGGTCAGGGTGAGGTGATCGTCGAGCGACGTGCCGATGTCGGCGAACAGTTCGTCGAACACCCAGCGCATTGTGAACACGGTCGGCCCGGAATCGATGCGCGCAGGTCCGATCGCGATCTGGCGCATCTTGCCACCGGGTACGGCGGCGCGCTCCAGCACGGTCACGGCAGCGCCGCGCGCGGCGAGGGTGAGCGCGGCGCTGAGGCCGGCGACGCCGGCGCCAACCACGATCACGCGGTGATCGGCCATCACTTCTGCTCCTGTCCGCCCGGCCTGACGCAGGAAATGTCTAGCATGATTTACAGCATGGGTGTAAGTTGAAATTTACATAGGCGAGGGCCGGCATGGCCTCGCGGCAGGGGAGGCTGGCATGGACGTGATGGCCCGGATCGAGAAATCCCTCGTCACAGCGGTCGCTCTGGCCGACCGGCCCGGATGCCCGCCGCGCCTCTCGGCCGCCATGCAGTCCGCGGTGTTTCCCAAGGGGGCGCGGGTTCGTCCGCGGCTCTGTCATGCGGTGGCCAGCGCCTGCGGCGACGACGAGCCGGCCGCGACCGATGCGGCGGGATCCGCGATCGAGCTGCTGCACTGCGCCTCGCTGGTGCATGACGATCTGCCGTGCTTCGACAACGCGGCGCTGCGACGCGGGCGGCCCTCGGTGCATGCCGCGTTCGGCGAGCCGCTCGCGGTGCTCGCGGGCGATGCGCTGATCGTGCTCGCCTTCCAGACGCTCGCCAAGTCGCGCTGCTCGCCGCTGCGGCTGGCGCAGCTGATCGCGACCATCGGCGATGCCGTCGGCGTGCCGCATGGCATCTCGGCTGGACAAGCCTGGGAATGCGAGCCGCAGATCGATCTGTCGCGCTATCACCGCTCCAAGACCGGCGCGCTGTTTGCGGCGGCCACCGTGTCGGGTGCCGCTGCGGCAGGGCATGAGAATCCGGAAGCGTGGCGCACGCTCGGCGAGACCATTGGCGAGGCCTATCAGGTCGCCGACGACATTCGCGATGCCGCCAGTGACGAAGAGGAGGCGGGCAAGCCCGTTGGCCAGGACGCCGCGCATGGGCGGCCCAACGCCGTGCTGATCTATGGGCTCACCGGCGCCGTCAGCTATCTGCACGATCTCGTCGCCGACGGCATCCGCACCATGCCGCCCTGCGCCCACGCGCACGAGCTGCGCGTCCTGATGGAGCAGGAAGCCAAGCGCCTCGTTCCGCGCCGCCTGGCGCAGTCGGCGGCGTGATTGTTCGGCCGCATGGGATGGCGACGGTCTCACCACACGAGCGTTGCTCACCCTCCCCTGGAGGGGGAGGGTCGACGCGCGCGAAGCGCGCGGCGGGGTGGGGTGACAGCCCATCCGCGCGCGCAGTGCCGGTGATACCCCGCAGGCTTAGGCAGGCGCAGCGAAGAGCATCGGGACTCATAAGCACCAATTTCCGAGCCCACCCCACCCCGCCGCGCGCTTCGCGCGCGGCGACCCTCCCCCTCCAGGGGAGGGTGGGCACCTGCGTGTGTCGAGCCATTCGGACCAATCAACTGCGTCAGCCAGCGCAACCTTCGTGGTTGGAGCCCTAGCGCCATGCCCGGGGCCATCCGCCACAACACGCCGGCGCCGGTCAGCTTCGGCGATCGCTGGCGCGGCTGGCGGGACGGGCTGCTGGCGAGTGCGGCGTTTCAACGCTGGGCGGCGGCGTTTCCGTTGACGCGGCCGATCGCGCGCAAGCGTGCCGCGCAGCTGTTCGATCTCTGCGCCGGCTTCGTCTATTCGCAGACTTTGGCGGCCTGCGTGCAACTCGATCTGTTCGAAGGCTTGCGTTCCGGCCCCCGCGATGTCGCGACATTGGCGTCGCGCGCGGCGATGGCCTCCGACGTGATGCTCAGCCTGTGCGAGGCGGCGTCCGCGCTTCAGCTGCTCGAGCGCCGCGGTGCGGCGCGCTACGGGCTCGGGCCGCTCGGCGCGGCGCTGCTCGGCAATCCCGGCATCGCCGCCATGGTTCGACATCACGCCGCGCTGTATGCCGATCTCACCGATCCCGTGGCGCTGCTGCGCGGACATGACCGCCAGCGCCGGCTCGCACAGTACTGGCCGTATGCGCTGGACAAGACCGGCGATGCGCTGACACCCGACAGCGTCGCGCCCTACACGGCGCTGATGGCGGCGTCGCAGCCGATGATCGCGGACATCGTCCTCGCAGCCTATCCCCTGAGCGGCCACCGTTGCCTGCTCGATGTCGGCGGTGGTGACGGCAGCTTCCTCGCCGCCGCCGCGCGGGCTGCGCCGCAAGTGCAGCTCAAGCTGTTCGATCTGCCCGGGGTCGCCGCGATCGCGAAGGAGCGTCTCGCCAGGGCCGGGCTCGCCGATCGCGTCATGATCTATCCGGGCAGCTTCCACGATGATCCGCTCCCCACGGGCGCCGACGTGATCTCGCTGATTCGTGTCGTGCACGATCACGACGACGACGCCGTGGCGCGGTTGCTCGCGAAGGTGCGCGCCGCCTTGCCTGACGATGGCGTGCTGCTGCTGGGCGAGCCGATGCGCGAGGCGGCCGGCGGGGCCGACGGCGTCAGCGCCTATTTCGAGATCTATCTCCGCGCGATGGGACAGGGGCGGCCGCGCAGCGCCGCCCGCTTGCGCGACCTGCTCCAGGCGGCGGGTTTTTCGCAGGTGCGAGTACTTCGTACGCGAATTCCGCTGATCGCAAGCGTGATTGTCGCGAAAAGCTGACACCCGGACTGTAAATAAATATTGACACTTCTTTCAGTCAGGCTAACCTGACACCCGTAACTAAGCGGGCGTCGCCGGGGAGTTGGGCTATGGACGCGATCGCCGTCGTACTGGGGAGGCCGAGGCAATTGTCGCTGCAGCACCTGCTGCTCGCAGACGTCCCGGACTGCCTGACCGTCGACATCGAATGGAGCGCGATCAGCACCGGTACCGAACGGCTGCTGTACGAAGGCCGCATGCCCCAGTTTCCCGGCATGGGCTATCCGCTCGTGCCGGGCTACGAGGCGGTGGGCCGCGTCGCGCACGCCGCCCCGCATTCCGGTTTTCGTAAAGGCGAGCGCGTGTTCGTGCCGGGCGCGGCGCGCTGCTTCGGCGAGGTCAGGAGCCTGTTTGGCGCCGCCGCCTCGCGCCTCAACGTTCCCGCGCAGCGCATTGTTGCGATCGATGAAACGACCGGCGAGCGCGGCGTGCTGCTGGCGCTGGCGGCCACCGCCTATCATGCATTGTCAATCGGTGGTGACGGCCAGGCCGAATGCGTGGTTGGCCATGGCGTGCTCGGCCGTCTGCTGGCACGGCTGATCGTGGCGATGGGCGGCGATCCGCCCGTGGTGTGGGAGAGCAATCCGGAGCGCGCCGTTGGCGCGACGGGCTATCGCGTCATCGATCCCGCAGAGGACAGCAGACGCGACTATCGCCTGATCTTCGATGCCAGCGGCGATGCCGGCCTGCTCGACAGCCTCATTGCTCGCCTGGCGCCACGTGGCGAGATCATCCTCGCCGGCTTCTACAGTGCGCCGCTCTCCTTCTCCTACCCCCCGGCCTTCATGCGCGAGGCGGCGATCCGCGTCGCCGCCGAATGGAAGCACGAGGATCTGCTCGCGGTGCGCAATCTCATCGACACCGGCAGGCTGTCTCTGGACGGGCTGATCACGCACCACGCCGACGCTCTGTCCGCGGAGAGCGCCTACCGGACCGCGTTCGACGATCCGTCATGTCTCAAAATGGTCTTGGACTGGAGAGCTGCCGCATGAATGCCCCGACCAAGATCAGTGACATGACCGATGCCCTGCGCGCCGAAGCGGCGATCGAGCCGGATGCGCCGTCGACGGCTGCGCCGAAGAAGGCCACGCAGATCATCGCGATCTACGGCAAGGGCGGCATCGGCAAGAGTTTCACGCTCGCCAACCTGTCCTACATGATGGCCCAGCAGGGCAAGAAGGTGCTCCTGATCGGCTGCGATCCGAAGAGCGACACCACCTCGCTGCTGTTCGGCGGCAGGGCCTGCCCGACCATCCTCGAGACCTCCTCGAAGAAAAAGCTTGCCGGCGAGGAGGTCAAGATCGGCGACGTCTGCTTCAAGCGCGACGGCGTGTTCGCGATGGAGCTCGGCGGGCCCGAGGTCGGCCGCGGCTGCGGCGGACGCGGCATCATCCATGGCTTCGAACTGATCGAGAAGCTCGGCTTCCACGACTGGGGCTTCGACTACGTGCTGCTGGACTTCCTCGGCGACGTCGTCTGCGGCGGCTTCGGCCTGCCGATCGCGCGCGACATGTGCCAGAAGGTGATCATCGTCGGCTCCAACGATCTGCAATCGCTCTACGTCGCCAACAATGTCTGCTCGGCGGTGGAGTATTTCCGCAAGCTCGGCGGCAATGTCGGCGTCGCCGGCATCGTCATCAACAAGGACGACGGCACCGGCGAGGCCGCCGCATTTGCCGAGGCGACCGGCATTCCGGTGCTGGCCTCGATCCCGGCGGACGACGACATCCGCCGCAAGAGCGCGAGCTATCAGATCATCGGCCGGCCTGGAACGCCCTGGGCGCCGCTGTTCGAGCATCTCGCCAAGAACGTCGCCGAGGCGCCGCCGCAGCATCCGCACCCCCTGACGCATGACGGCCTGCTCGGTCTGTTCAAGGGCTCGGATGTGGGACGCGGCGTCGTGCTGGAGCAGGCGACGCTCGAAGACATGTGTGGCAGCGCCGCGGTGACCAAGCCTTCGCTCGAAGTGATCTACGACAATTTGTGATGGGATCGGCCGACGAGCGGAATGGAATGCAATGAGCGATCCTGTGGTCCATCAGGCAATGAGCGCGCAGAGCGGCGCAGAGGCAGGCCTCCTGCCGGTGCAGCCCGAGGCGCTCGGCTGTCATGCCGGCAAGGCCGAGCTCAAGCGTGCGGCGGATGCCGCCGGCAAGAGCGAGGTGCTGGCGCGGTACGCGGCCGATTATCCGGCAGGGCCGCACGATCAGCCGCAGAGCATGTGCCCGGCGTTCGGCTCGCTGCGCGTCGGCCTGCGCATGCGCCGCACCGCCACCGTGCTGTCGGGCTCGGCCTGCTGCGTCTACGGCCTGACCTTCACCTCGCACTTTTACGGCGCGCGGCGCAGCGTCGGCTACGTCCCGTTCAACTCGGAGACGCTGGTCACCGGAAAACTGTTCGAGGACATCCGTGAGGCGGTCTTCAAGCTGGCCGATCCCGCCAACTACGACTGCGTCGTCATCATCAATCTCTGCGTCCCCACCGCCTCGGGCGTGCCGCTGCAGATCCTGCCGAAGGAGATCAACGGCGTCCGCATCATCGGCATCGACGTTCCAGGTTTTGGTGTGCCGACCCATACCGAGGCCAAGGATGTGCTCGCCGGCGCGATGCTGAACTACGCGCGCCGCGAGGCGGAGCAGGGCCCGGTGCAGACGCCGCGGGCGCCACGCGGCGACAAGCCGACCATCACCCTGCTGGGAGAGATATTCCCCGCCGATCCCGTTGGCATCGGCATGATGCTGGCGCCGCTCGGCCTTGCCGCTGGTCCGACCGTGCCGACGCGCGAATGGCGCGAGCTCTATGGCGCGCTGGATTGTGCGGCGGTGGCGGCGATCCACCCGTTCTACACGGCTTCGATCCGCGAGTTCGAGACGGCGGGCCGTCCGATCATCGGCTCGGCGCCGGTCGGCTGCGATGGCACCGCGGATTGGCTGGAAGCTGTCGGCAAGACCTGCGGCGTCGGGCGCGCGCAGATCGACGCGGCGAAGAACGCGGTGCTGCCGGCAATTCGCGCGGCGCTTGCGGCCACGCCGATCCGCGGCCGCATCACGCTGTCGGGATATGAGGGATCGGAGCTGCTGGTCGGGCGTCTGCTGGCCGAGAGCGGCGCCGATCTGCGCTATGTCGGCACCGCCTGTCCGCGCACGCGCTGGTCGGAGGCCGATTTTGCCTGGCTCGAGAGCCGCGGTGTGCGCGTGCAGTACCGCGCCTCGCTGGAGCAGGATCTCGCGGCGGTCGATGAGTTCGCGCCGGATCTCGCCATCGGCACCACGCCGGTCGTGCAGAAGGCCAAGGCGCGCGCGATCCCGTCACTCTACTTCACCAATCTGATCTCGGCGCGGCCGCTGTTTGGTGTCTCCGGAGCCGGCTCGCTGGCGCAGGTCGTCAACGCGGCGATCGCAGGCAAGGCGCGCTTCGACGAGATGCGCGACTTCTTCGAAGGTGTCGGCGAGGGCGACAATGCTGGCGTGTGGCAGGTCACACCGGTCGAACGTCCCGAATTCCGCGACAAGTTCCGCAAGGCGGTCGCGGCGCAGGCCAGGAAGCGCACGTCCGAGGAGATGGTGTGATGCTGATCCTCGACCACGATCGCGCCGGCGGCTATTGGGGGGCGGTCTACGCCTTCACCGCGATCAAGGGCCTGCAGGTCATCATCGACGGCCCCGTGGGCTGCGAGAATTTGCCGGTGACCTCGGTGCTGCACTACACCGACGGCCTGCCGCCGCACGAGCTGCCGATCGTCGTGACAGGGCTTGGCGAGGACGAGCTCGGCCAGAAGGGCACCGAGCAGGCGATGAAGCGCGCCCGCGCGGCGCTCGATCCGGATCTGCCGGCGGTGGTCGTCACCGGCTCGATCGCCGAGATGATCGGCGGCGGCGTCACGCCGGAAGGCTCCAACATCAAGCGCTTCCTGCCCCGCACGATCGACGAGGACCAGTGGCAGAGCGCCAACCGCGCGTTGAGCTGGCTGTGGAGCGAATACGGCCTGCGCAAGATCCCGGAGCGCAGGCCTCGCAAGGACGGCGAGAAGCCGCGCGTCAACATCATCGGCCCGATCTACGGCACCTTCAACACGCCGTCGGATGTCGCCGAGATCCGTCGCCTGCTCGAAGGCATCGGCGCCGAGATCAACATGGTGTTTCCGCTCGGCAGCCATCTCGCCGATGTCGGAAAGCTGGTCGATGCCGACGTCAACGTCTGCATGTATCGCGAGTTCGGGCGGCTGTTGTGCGAGACCTTGGAGCGGCCTTATCTGCAGGCGCCGATCGGGCTGCATTCGACGACGAAATTCCTGCGCTCCCTGGGCGAGATGCTCGGCCTCGATCCCGAGCCGTTCATCACCCGGGAGAAGCATACGACGATCAAGCCGCTGTGGGACCTGTGGCGCTCGGTGACGCAGGACTTCTTCGGCACCGCGAGCTTCGGCATCGTCGCGTCCGAGACCTACGCGCGGGGCCTGCGCAATTTCCTGGAGACCGAGCTCGGGCTGCCCTGCAGCTTCGCGATCTCGCGCTGCGCCGGCGCCAAGACCGACAACGACGCCATCCGCAAGGCCATCCATGAGCGGCCGCCGCTGGTGCTGTTCGGCAGCTATAACGAGCGCATGTATGCGGCGGAAGCCGGCAGCCGGTCGATCTACATCCCGGCCTCGTTCCCGGGGACGGTGATCCGCCGCCACACCGGCACGCCGTTCATGGGCTACTCCGGCGCGACCTATGTCGTGCAGGAGGTCTGCAACGCGCTGTTCGATGCGCTGTTCAACATCCTGCCGCTCGCCACCCAGCTCGACCAGATCGCGGCGACGCCGGCGCGACTCGAGCGTGAATTGCCGTGGGATGACGGCGCCAAGCTCGCGCTGGATCAGATCATCGAGACGCAGCCGGTGCTGGTGCGGATTTCGGCGGCCAAGCGGCTGCGCGACGCGGCGGAACGCGGCGCGCGCCAGGCGGGGCTGGACAAGGTGACGGAAGATGTTCTCGCGCATGCGCGGTCGCAGCTCGCAACGGGCCAGGCCGCGTAGGGCACGAGGATAGCGGACAGGGAGAGGACGATGTCGTTATACGAGCGCATTGATCGTGACGTCGCGCCGAGATCGCGCGAGCGCATCGACTATCTCCTGGTCTACGCGGTGTGCTTCGCCGTGCTGATGGTCGAGGGCGTGCTGCGCCGGATCGGCTCCATCATCACCGGCCACCGGCCCGCGCCGCTCGGCGCGATCGTCGGTGAAGCAAGGATCAAGGCCGCGAACTGCGCGACCTCGTCCTTCATGGGACTTTGAGTTCGAGAGCTATGAGTTCGCTCTCCAAGGCTTGCTAGGAATTCGTGCGGCTCGCCGCATGGATGCCATCCCGGCGACGGGATGGCGCTTCGACGCCGCTCATCTCGGTGAGTGGCATCCGGCCGAAAGGCCAACACCAGGAGGTACCACTATGGTGGACGTACCAAACAAGGGAGGCTCTCTGTCGGGGCTGACCGAAGCGGAGGCGAGGGAATTCCATAGCATCTTCATGACGAGCTTTGTGGTCTTCACGGCGGTTGCGATCGTCGCCCACATTCTCGCCTGGATGTGGCGTCCCTGGCTGCCCGGGCCGACTGGCTACAAGGCGGCGGCGCTGGATGGGGCGACCCATTACGCCAATATCGTGCTCTCCTACCTGACCTGATCGAAAGGAGAAAACTATGTGGCGCTTGTGGTTGTTGTTCGATCCCCGCAGGGTTCTCGTGGCTCTCGGCGTGTTCCTGTTCGGGCTGGCATTGGTGATTCACTTCATCCTGCTCAGCACCAACCGGTTCAACTGGCTGGAGGGACCGCGTGCAGCGAAGACGTCGTCGATCTCCGAGCCGGCGACCCCGCTGAAGCTCAGCTAACAGCTCGACGACCAGAGGGAAGCGGACGTGCGACGGCGGCAGACCCCGTTCGCCCGCTTCCCAAATCCTCTTGTCCACGAATTCACGACACGACGACACGACACGCAGCATATCGAGCGACGGGCAGCGGAGGCAGGACCGATGGCAATGCTCAGCTTTGAACGAAAATACCGCGTCCGCGGCGGCACGTTGATCGGCGGTGACCTCTTCGATTTCTGGGTCGGACCGTTTTATGTCGGCTTCTTCGGCGTGACGACGATCTTCTTCACCTTCGTCGGCGTGGCGCTGATCCTCTACGCCACGGCGCTCGGACCGACGTGGAATCTCTGGCAGATCAGCATCAACCCGCCCGATGCCAAATACGGGCTGTCGTTCGCGCCCCTCACGGAGGGCGGCTTCTGGCAGCTCATCACGGTGTGCGCGCATGGCGCATTCGTCTCCTGGGCGCTGCGGGAGGTCGAGATCTGCCGCAAGCTCGCGATCGGCTATCACGTACCGTTCGCCTTCGGCTTTGCGATCTTCGCCTATTTCACGCTGGAGGTGATCCGTCCGGTGCTGATGGGCTCGTGGAGCTACGCCTTCCCCTACGGCATCATCACCCATCTCGATTGGGTGTCGAACACCGGCTATCAGTTCGGCAACTTCCACTACAATCCTGCGCACATGATCGCGATCACGTTCTTCTTCACGACGTGTCTCGCGCTCGCGCTGCACGGCGGACTGATCCTCTCGGCGAGCAATCCGGGCCGGGGTGAGGAGATGAAGTCGCCGGAGCACGAGAACACGATGTTCCGAGATCTGATCGGCTATTCGGTCGGCACGCTCGGCATCCACCGGGTCGGCCTGTTCCTGGCGTTGTCGGCCGTGTTCTTCAGCGCGGTGTGCATCGTCATCTCCGGTCCCGCCTGGCTGCTGCCGGAAGGCAATGCCTGGTCGGACTGGTGGGAGTGGTGGCGCAGGGTCCCGATCTGGTCGCCGCCGCAATGAGTTCAAGGAGAGGTCACCATGGCCCAATACCAGAACATCTTCACGCAGATCCAAGTTCGCAGTGCGATCTACCCGGGCATCCCGATCGAGCCCGGAATCTGGGAGCGGCTCGGCAAGGGCAGCTTCAACTACTGGTTCGGCAAGGTCGGCGACGCACAGGTGGGGCCGGTCTATCTCGGCTTCCTTGGCCTCGCCTCGCTGATGTCCGGCTTCGTCGCGATCGAGATCATCGGTCTCAACATGCTGGCGTCGGTGAACTGGAGCCCGCTCGAGTTCATTCGACAGTTCCCGTGGCTGGCGCTGCAACCGCCGGCGCCGGAATATGGCCTGCAGATCTTCCCGCCGCTGCAGGAGGGCGGCTGGTGGCTGATGGCCGGCTTCTTCCTGACGACGTCGATCCTGCTGTGGTGGGCGCGCACCTATCGCCGCGCCCGGGCGCTCGGCCTCGGCACGCATGTGTCGTGGGCGTTCGCGGCGGCGATCTGGCTCTATCTGGTGCTCGGCTTCATCCGGCCGATCTTCATGGGGAGCTGGAGCGAGGCGGTGCCGTTCGGCATCTTCCCGCATCTCGACTGGACCAACAACTTCTCCATCACCCACGGCAATTTGTTCTACAACCCATTCCACATGCTCTCGATCGCCTTCCTGTACGGATCGGCGCTGCTGTTCGCGATGCATGGCGCGACGGTGCTCGCGATCAGCCGATACGGCGGCGAGCGTGAGCTGGAGCAGATCGTCGACCGCGGCACGGCCTTCGAACGCGGTGCGCTGTTCTGGCGCTGGACGATGGGCTTCAATGCCACGGCCGAATCGATCCATCGCTGGGCCTGGTGGTTCGCCGTGCTTTGTCCCTTGACCGGCGGCATCGGTATCCTACTGTCGGGCACCGTCGTCGACAGCTGGTTCGACTGGGGCGTGAAACACGGGCTGGCGCCGCCGCGCTGACTGCTGCAGGTCGAGGCATGTTGGACAGAGTCGAATTGGATCGGATCGAGACGGCCGGACGCAGCGCGCGCCCGGCCAGTCTCTTGCAGGCGATGCGCGAGCGTACCAAGACGCTGCACGTCACCGCGGAGCGGACCGGGATCGTCGCCGAGCTGCTGCGGGGACGCGGCACGCGGCAGGCCTACGCGTTGTTGTTGCGCAATCTGCTGCCGGTCTACGAGACGCTCGAAGCGGAGCTGCTCCGCCATCAGGGAACGCCGGTGATGGGCCGCATCGTGCGGCCGGAGCTGCATCGCAGTGCTGCGATCAAGCTTGATCTTGCGTGGTTCGACGCGAGCCCTCTGCCGCTGCTGCCCGAGGCCATCGCCTATGTCCGGGTCATCCAGGAAGCGGGAGCCGGCTCCGGCCATCGGCTGCTGGCCCATGCCTATACGCGCTATCTCGGTGATCTCAGCGGCGGCCAGATCATCAAGAAGATTCTCGCGCGTTCGCTCGAGCTACGGCCCGAGGCGACGTCGTTCTACGAATTCCCCGAGATCGCTGATATCCCGCAGTTCAAGGACGACTACCGCGACGTGCTGGAGCAGGCGGGCGCGGCGATGGCGGAGCATGAGACCGTCGTCGAGGAGGCGGCATTGGCGTTCGAGATGAACATCACGCTGTCGCAAGCGCTGCAGGAGGCGGCCGGGCTGAGAACGTGATGTGCGGAGGCCTGATTGATCCTTCGCCATCGGGTTGGTCGAATACGATCGCGTGAGACCCCGCGTCCTCCCCCGAGGGCGGTGGGCTCCGCTCCTCCTTTCCGGCAGGGCAATCGCATATGCCCTTCCAATTCGGCCCAGCCGCAACTTGGATCGCAGAGGCCGACGTCGGGAGATTTTCGAATCCAGATTGGCTCTCCGGGGACAGGACGGACAAGGCAGTCGAGGTCGCCCGGACGAGAGCTGCGGCCCGCCGTCACTCTTCGCTCTGCGAGCGGTACCACACCAGGTGCTCGAGGATCTCCAGTGTCCGCGTGGTCGAATTGCGGATGCTCTCCAGCATCTCCGGCATGCTGCCGGCCTGTGCTCCGTGCGTCACCTCGAGCGCCGCGAGCTGCGCGTTCTCCACGGTGGAGGCAGCGAGCTCCTTGTAGATCAGGCTTGCGCTCTGATCGAGCCGCAGCGTCGGCCGGCGGGCGCCGTCGATCTCTTCCTGGAAGCGCGCCCGGGCCGCCTCGGCGGTCTTGCGCTCGGTCAAGTCCGAGAAGATCAGCACGAAGCCGAGCACGCGATCATACGGTGCGATCACCGGGTCGGCGCGCACCATCAACGGCCGTTGCGGCGAGGCGCCGCCCGTCAGTGTCAGCTCGCCGCGCCAGCTCCGCTTGTTGCGCATGAGGTCGTCGAGATTGGCGCGGAATTCCGCCGGCGCCGTGCAGTAGCTGCCGAGATCGCGCAGATGCGGGATGTGCGGATGCGGGGCGCGCAGCTGCTGCTCGAACGCTTCGTTCATCAGCAGGATGCGGCCCTCGACATCGGCGATGATGACCGGCTGCTCCGAGCGCAGCACCTGAGCGCTGATCGTGGCGAGCTGGTCCTGCGCGATCACCATGCGGACCGAACGCAGCTGCAGCGCCACGTCGGCGACCGTTTCGCTCACCGCGCGGGCGGAGGCGAGCTCGGCGCTCGACCACGGCTCGGACTTGCCTTCGACCAGCTGATGCCATTTCGCAAACGAGCGCCGCGGCGACAGATCCGACGGATCGTCGCCGATGATGACGGCCTTGAGCGGATCGCCGCCCCAGGTCACCGTCCGGACCTGCTCCGGCCGGAACCACAACAGATACTCGCCCTCGCTCGCCGACAGCGGAGCGGCGATCAAGCCGCTGGCGATCGAGCGGATGTCGGCAAAGGACGGCTCATCGAGCGTCAGCGAGCTGGTCGCCGTCAAGCCCTCGGGGGCTGCTCCCGGAGTGTTGCGCCGGCGATCGAGCCAGGCGGCGAGGTCGCGGATGCGCTGCGTCGACGGGACGTCGCCGGCGGTCGTGACTTGGCCCTCGAACAGCAGCGCCGCGCCGCTGGCACCGAGCGGCTGCAGCAGCGACTGCGAGCCGTCGAACAGCGCGGCCTGCCATTCGCCGTCGCGCGACACCGCTTCGACCAGCCGCTGCTCCAGCCGGCGCACGACCAGCTCGGACTGGCTTTGGGCAAAGCTCTCCAGCGCCGCGATCCGGATCGCGCAGGTCTCGGCCAGCGCCTCGCCTGCCGCGCGAATGTCGAACGGCACGAAGCGCGGCTCATAGTGATGGCAGGCGATCAGTCCCCACAGCCTTCCGCTGACCATCAGCGAGCACACCAGTGTCGCGCCGACACCCATGTTCTGCAGATATTTCTGGTGGATCGGCGACATGCTGCGCAGGCAGCTCAGGGACATGTCGAGATCGCGGCCGTTGAGCGGCGAGATGCGCGGCTGCAGCGGCACAGGCCTGTAGTTGACGTCGACCAGGAGGCGCACCCGGTTGCGCTCGTAGAGCCGGCGCGCGATCTGCGGAATGTCGGACGCCGGATAGCGGTTGCCGAGAAAGGCCTCCAGATCCGGCCGCCGCCGCTCCGACAACACCTCGCCATGGCCATCTTCGTCGAAGCGATAGACCATGACGCGGTCGTAGCCGGCGATCTCCCTGAAGATGGTCGCCGTCTCGTCGCACAGGCCGAGCAGCGATGAGGCTGAGGTGATGCGGTGGAAGGCGCCGTCGAGCGCAGGCGCGATGTTGGTCGTCTTCGTCGCCGGCTCCAGCTCGACGATCAGCCCGCCATTCGAGGGCCGGTGAAGCGTGCAGTCGACCCGGCGCGGCGGCGCCCCGGCGGTGCATCGCAGGGTCATCGGAGCCAGATGAAGCGGGCTGTTGAGATGCGGCAGGATCTGCAGCGCGAGATCGCCGCCAAGATCGCGTAACGGACGTCCGACCACGGAGCCGGTGTTGAGGAAGGCGGCCGCATTGGTGCTGGCCTGGATGACGATGTTGTCGGGCTCCTTGACCGCCAGGAGAATGCCGTGCGGCTGGATCGAGCCTGCGAGATGAATCTGTTCACGCTCGCAATCCGCAAGAGTAGCGTGGCCGAAGGCCGGCGTTGTCAGCGGAACGGGCAACTATCTCCCCTTTTCGGTTTCCTCGTCGCTTTCTTCGAGCTGGCTCAGATTATACCGATCGAGCTTGGCGTAAAGACTCTGGCGGCTGAGGCCGAGAATTTCGGCAGCCGACGTCCGGTTTCCGTTGGCGAGCTCGAGCGCAGCGCGGACGTAATGCTGCTCGACGACTTCGACCGTGCTCCTCACCAGGTCGCGCAATGGTGTTTTGCCGACCGATTCGTTGATGCCCGCGAGGGCGACCCGCAGATTGTCATGCTCCGCCGTGGGCGACAACCGCCTGGCGATGTTGCGCAACACAAGGCCGATCCGGCGCTGGCCGTCGAGGCCATGGGCGGCGGCCGAGATCTCGACCTCGGTCTCGGTTCCGAGCTCGCCCTGGATCGTGGTCGACAGCAGTCGGACGGCTCCATGGCGCTCGACGTTGGAGATCAGCACCGAAAGGTCGGCGCCGGGGCGCGTCAGCCACCGGCTGAGCTTCTCGCCGATCAGCGCCTCTTTCGATCCGACCTCGACCAGCTCCAGGAAGGCCCGATTGGCGCGCTTGACGGCACCGGTGCCATCGATGCTGATGACGGCATCGGGAAGATTGTCGATCAGCGCCTCGGGATCGTCGGGCAGCGGACCGGGCTGCGCGGCCTTGCCGATCGGCGCCATCTGCAGCAGGAACATCGGGGCGGTGTCGCTGCTCATCAGCGATCCCCGGAGCATCCAGGGGGCGGTGTCCTGGCCGAGGTGAATCACGATGCCCGGCGCCTTGCCCTGGTCGCGGACGCGCCTCAGCATCAGCTCCACCGGCTCGCGATCCTTTTGCGGGATCTCCTGCAGGAACTCGCGGCCCACCAGATTGTCCCGGCGCCGGCTTGAAACGCCGAGCGCGGCTGCCGCCGTCCGATTCGCTTCGACGATGCGCAGATCTGACACCTTCGTCAGCAGCACAGCCTCGTTGGAATCCTCGATGACCAAGCGGTAGCGCGTCTCGATCTCGCGCAGCTTCCAGTAGTCGCGCTCGATGGTCTGCTGGGCCGAGATCAGCCGGGCCTGGAGCTCCGCGACCGCCTGCAGATTCTTGCCGATCGCCAGCATGCCGGCCCGGCCGCCGAGCAGCACGGTCGTGAATTCCATCGGCAGCTCGAGACCGCTCGGGAATCGCTGCGTGATCTGTCGGAACGCGGAAATGCCGGTCCGCCTGGTGTCCTGCATGATGCGCTCGATCTTCTCGCTCGCATCATCGACGATCTCGGACCAGGGACGGCCGAGCCAGATGTCGACATTCTCGGCTGACATGTTCGGCGACAGCGTCGCCTCACGGATCACGCCGTCCATGTCCAGCAGCAATGTCACGTCGGGTCGTGGACCGTGAAACTCGGCCATGGTCTTGGCACCCGTTATCTTGGCACCCTCTTGAGACGCTCGGGGGATCGCGGCCAGTTCATTTGGCGCGCATTTTGAAGGTGTTGCGCCCCATCCCGCTAACGTATTGAGAGTCTTGAGAATGTCGTTAGCCCATGCAGGGCGCTCGCTGTCAAGGCTTATTTCAGAGCATCCAGCTTTCGTTGGTATCCCTGCGCTTATTGCATGTTCGAGCTGCGACTTAATCACTCGGGTGAGAATGACAAGATATCATGACACTGATAAATGTAACGATGAGGTCACATGGGCTAACGGAACGACAAATTGGGAGGATGCACATGCTCAAGGCGGGTTTGGTTGCGGCAGTCGTGGTTGCAACGTCGGGAGGCGCCGCATTGGCGCTGGACGGCGGCGACGCTGCGAAGGGCGAACAGGTCTTCAAGCAGTGCATGACCTGCCATCGGATCGGACCGGAGGCGAAGAACGCGGTCGGTCCCGTGCTCACCGGCGTGGTCGGCCGGCCTACCGGGACCTATCCGGGCTTCGCCTATTCTGAGCTGAACAAGCATGCCGGCGAGGCCGGGCTGGTCTGGACCGAGGACAACATCTTCGCATACCTCCCAGATCCCAACGCCTTCCTGAAGAAGTTCCTCACCGACAAGGGCAAAGCGGATCAGGCCACTGGATCGACCAAGATGGTGTTCAAGCTCGCCAACGAGCAGCAGCGCAAGGACGTCATCGCGTATCTGAAGACGTTCTCCGAGAAGAAGTGATCGGTATCGGCCGCCCCCTCATCGCCAGCGCTGCCGCAGATCGGCGGCGTTGGCGAGACCCGAGGCCGCCAGACAGCCTGCGAGCCAGAACCAAGGCGCCCCGATCAGCGCGCAGCGCAGCGCCAGCAGCAGGAAGACGCCGGCAAGCAGGTTGGGGAACAGCGCCCGCGGGCTGATGCCGCGGCGGTGCCGCTGCCAGATCCACGCCACGGCGGCGAACTCCACGGCGACCACCGCGAGGATCAGGTCGACCAGATGCGGGCTGCGAAACAGCTCACCCATTGCGCGAGCCGCTAGGCGGCCCTCGCGAGCCCGGTGAGGTGCGCGATGTTCTTGAAGAAGATGCGCACATGCGACAGCGGCTTGGCGCGGACCAATTCCTTGTTCATGTAGGCGTCCCAGGTCAGCTGCTGGACGTCCTTGTCACGGCAGATCGCGACGAAGCGCTCGCGGCGGGCGTCGTTCGTGTACCAGTAGCGCTGCATCATGCCGAGGATGAAGAACACGGCGCCATGCTTGCGCATGAAGGATTTGCGGGCGGTGGCCAGGGCGGCCGCATCGCCGGTCTTGAGGAACAAGGCAACGGCGACGGCGGCCGCGCGGCCGCCGGCCATTGCGTAGTAGATGCCCTCACCGGAGGCCGGGGCCACCACGCCGGACGCATCGCCGGCCAGCACGACGTCGCGGCCATTGTCCCACCGCGACAGCGGCTTCAGCGGGATCGGCGCGCCTTCGCGGCGGACGGTTTCGAGATCGTCGAGCGCGGCGGCCTTGCGGAATTCGGCGACTGAGCCCCGCAGCGAAAAGCCCTTATGAGCGCTGCCGGTGCCGATGCTGGTGGTCGGTCCGTGCGGAAACACCCAGCTGTAGAAGTCCGGCGACAGCCGGCCGCGATAGACGACATCGCACCGCGCGGCATCGAACACCGGATGGCTGCGGTCCGGCGAGCGGATGATCTCGTGATACGCGAAC
Source organism: Bradyrhizobium sp. HKCCYLRH3059 (assembly GCF_051168035.1). NCBI lineage: Bacteria > Pseudomonadati > Pseudomonadota > Alphaproteobacteria > Hyphomicrobiales > Nitrobacteraceae > Bradyrhizobium > Bradyrhizobium sp. HKCCYLRH3059. Next base: position 321,194 of record NZ_JBNPUF010000003.1, read on the forward strand.
ACGTAGCGCATCTCGCTGGCTTCGGGGATGCACTGGCGCGCCACGGCCGAGACCGCCCCGTCGGCGCCGATCACGGCTCGGGCCCGCACACGGTCCTCGCGCACGCTGCCGTCGTCCATGCGCCTGACATAGTGCACCACCGACTTGCCGTCGTCGTCGCGCGCGATATGGCTGAAGGTCCCGGTGCGGCGGATCGCGCCGTTTGCGGCGGCGCGCGCTCGCAGCCATTCGTCGTAGTGCTCGCGATCGACCATGCCGACGAAGCCGCCGTCGATCGGCATGTCGACGTCCCGGTTGCTCGGCGACACCATGCGGGCGGACGAGATTCGGGCCACCAGCAGATGGTCGGGAATCTCGAACTCGGCGATCAGCCGCGGCGGAATGGCGCCACCGCACGGCTTGATGCGGCCGGCCTTGTCGAGCAGCAGCACGTGATGACCCTGGCGGGCCAGATCATTGGCGGCGGTGGCGCCGGCGGGACCGCCGCCGACGACCACGACATCAAAGCATTCCGGGTTGGAGGAGGGGCTCATCGGTCAGGCTCCCAGATTGGCCGGCTGCGCCGCCAGCGTCGGTGATGGCTCGCGCGGGCGCTTGATCCAGATCGCGAGCCAGGCGGAGAGGACGAACAGTGCCGCTTCGGCGGCGAACACCGCCGCGTAGGCCGAGGCGGTCGTCGGCATGAAATGGCGCGCGGCGTCGGCCGCCGCGGTGCCGACAAAGCCGCCGATGCCGAACGAGATTGCCTGCGAGGCGCCCCACAGGCCCATGCGCGTGCCCTCGCGGTTGTCGCGGCCCTCGCTGACCATGTTCATCATCGCGCCGATCGCGGCGATGGCGTAGACGCCGTTGGTGATGCCGAGCAGCAACACGGAAGCGCGCAGTGGCCAGGCCGGGCCGACGGTCGCGGCCGCAACCAGGCTGAGCAGCGCCAGCGCCGAGGCGAGGCAGCCGCCGATGATCCACGGCTGCGGCCGCATCCGCCAATCGGCATGCAGGCTCGCCATCGCCGGCATCAGGATCATGCCGATCAGTGCACCCATGTGTTGCACCGATGAGAGCTGCGTGGTCTGGCCCGGCGTCATGCCGAACACGCTGCCGGCGAACGGCTCCAGGATCAGGTCCTGTGCGCTGTAGGCGAGCATCGAGACGAAGATGAAGATCGCGAAGCGCCGCGCCTGCGGCTCCCGGCAGATCTCGCGGAAGTCCTGCATGAAGCCCGACCGCTCCGCGATGGCGGAGGTCGTCTCGGCAGAGGTGTCGGGCTGCTCGATGCCCCAGACGCCGAGCAGCGTCAGCACCATGGCGACCGCCGAGACCGTGCCCGACACCAGCATCAGCCGCTCGCCGGAGAACGGATCGAGCGCCTTGCCGGCCACCGCCGTGGTGACGATGAAGCCTGCGATCATCATGATCCAGGCGATCGAGGCGGCGGCGCTGCGCCGCTCTGGCGCGGTACGCTTGGCGAGCAGCACCAAGAGCGACGTGCCGGCGGCGCCGACGCCGATGCCGATCATGATGAACGCGATCACGGCGAGCGTCAGGCCGAGGGCGAGGTGGGTCGCCATCAGCGCAGTGGCCGCTGCGGCCAGCAGGCCGCCAGCCGCGAGCACGGCCATGCCGCCGACGATCCAGGCGAAACGACGCCCGCCGACATCGGAGCCGTGGCCGAGCCAGGGCCTGAGCACCTGCATCGCATAGTGGATCGCGACCAGCAGGCCGGGGATCATCGCCGGCAGCGCCAGTTCGATGACCATGACGCGGTTGAGCGTCGAAGTCGTCAGCACCACGACCGCGCCGAGCGCGGTCTGCACCAGGCCGAGCCTGACGATGCCGAACCAGGACAGAGGAGCGGACGCAGCGCTGCTCATGCCGACAACCCCGCCAGCGCGAACGCCGTGACCAGCATGCCCAGCACGTAGAGCAGCACGCCCGTGCCGTTGTACCAGGGCGCGAGCTCGCGCGGGTTCGTCATCAGCCGCCGCATCAGCACCAGCTGGGCCGCGATCAGCGCTGCGACGATCGCGGCATGGGCCGGTCGGCTCCAGACGACCAGCAGCACGAGCACCGCGACCTGCGCCAGCGCCATCGTGATGCAGGCGAGGCGCGCGGCGCGCTCGGGCCCGAGCAGCACAGGCAGCGAGTTGACGCCGCTGACGCGATCGCCATTGATCGACTTGAAGTCGTTCAGGGTCATGATGCCGTGCGCGCCGGCGCTGTACAACAGGGCGATCGAAAGCACCGGCCACGACGGCGCCTGCGCGCTCATGATCGCCGCCGCCGTGATCCAGGGCAGCCCTTCGTAGCAGAGGCCGACAGCGCTGTTGCCCCACCAGCCGTTCTGCTTCAGGCGGATCGGCGGCGCGCTGTAGGCCCAGGCGAGCGCAAGGCCGAGCGCTGCCGCGGCAAAGCCCCAGGTGCCGAGCAGGGTGGCGACGCCGAGCGACAGCACCGTCCAGATCAGCGCGATATAAAGGCCCCAGCGTCCGGGAATGCGGCCCGACGGGATCGGGCGGTCCGGTTCGTTGAGCGCATCGACATGACGGTCGAACCAGTCGTTGACGGCCTGGCTGGTGGCGCACACCATCGGCCCGGCGAGCACGAGGCCCGCGATCACGATCGGCCAGCGCGTCGTCAGCGGCGCGCCTGACGACACCACACCGCAGCCGAACGCCCAGATCGGCGGAAACCAGGTGATCGGCTTCAACAGCTCGAGAACGGCCGAGGGCTGAAGCCTTGAAGGAATCCTTGGAGCGATCGGGACGGGCGCGATCTCGGTCATTGCAACTGTTCCACCTATTCCAACTGGCTGTCTTCTTCGCTCGGCTCGGCAAGGCCATAGCGCCGCAGCTTGACGTAGAGGCTCTGTCGGCTGAGGCCGAGCATTTCGGCCGCGGTCGCGCGGTTGTCGCCGGTCAGCTTGAGCGCCGTCTCGATGCACATCCGCTCGATCACGTCGGTGGTCTCGCGCACCAGCTCCTTGAGCGGCACGCGGCCGATCAGCTCGGCGAGCTGCTCACGGGAGCGTGGAATATAGCCGTGGTCGCCGCCGTCGCCGGAGATGCGCGGGCCGACATTGCGGATGGTGAAGCCGAGCCGGGTCTGGCCGGGCGCCCCGACCGTGCTGGCGGAGATCTCGACATCGACCGGCGAGCCGTGCTCGCCGCGGACGACGCTGGAGAACAGCTTCACGCTGCCATGCTGGCGCAGATTGGTCAGCATGACCGAGAAATCGATCGCCGACTTGCCGATCCAGCGGTCGATCGTCTCGCCCATGATCTGGTGCATGTTCTCGATCTGGGCAAGCTGGAGGAAGGTGGCGTTGGCGTGCAGCAGGCGGCCGTCCATGTCGGTGATGACGAAGCCGTCGGGCGCCGATTCGACGAACTGCACGAGCTGGGTGTTGACGTCGGACGTCCTGGGGAGCGCAGGCTGCGACGTCTGCGGCGAGAACCGCAGCAGGAACAGCGACGAGTTGTCCTGCCGGAAGAAGGTGCCGTCGAGCAGATAGTCGCGGCCACCGTCGAGCCGGATCTTGGCGCGTTCGATCTTGCCCTGCGAGCGGATCGCCAGCGACAGGGATTGCGACATCGCCATGTCGTCGAGCAGCAGCACGTCGGGAAACAGCTTGCCGATCAGATTGGCGGCGCCATGGTCGAGCAGGGCGGCCGCGGCCGGATTGGCCTCGACGATGCGATGGCTCACCGCATCGACGATCAGCACCGGCTCGGCCGTGATCTGAAACAGGATCCGGTAGCGCGATTCGGCGTTGCGCATGCGCGAGTAGTCGCGCTCGATGGCAACTTGCGCCTCGATCAGCTTCTGCTGGAGCGCGGCGGTGGCGCGCACGTCGCGGCCGACCGCGATGAAGCGCGCCGCGCCCTTGATCGCCACCACCGCGAACAGGATCGGGATGTCCGGTCCGCGCGCGGCCGGATAACGCACCTCGCGCCAGCGCGACACCTTGCGCTGGGAGGCTTCGGCGAGCAGCAGCTCTGGCTTGGTCTGGCTTTCCTCGGACACTGTTGCTTGCCAGGATCGGCCGATCCACGCGTCTGTGTTTCTCAATTCAAGCGGCAGGCCGGCTTGTTGAAAAGCCAGGTCCTGAATGTTGCCGTCGGCGTCGAGCGCGAGCGCAATGTCGGACGCTGCGGCCACCAGCATGCCCGCAACATCCGCATTGAGGTCGCCAAGCGACTCTTTCGGAGCTCTGAACGCCCTCACCAACGCCGTTGTCCTCCCAGTCAAGGAGCCTTCGCGCGGCAAGTCTCGTTCCAGCATTCATCTTCACTGCACCCTCAGCTATCGCCGTTCGGTCAGAAGACTCACGACGTGCCGGGCTTGCGAAGCCTCTCTGCTCGGATCGGAGACGACACCGTCGCCGCCGACCAGGAGAACGAGTTCAGGCCGTTCAATAAAAGCAGGACCGCAGACCAGCACGCCGACATCCTGGTTGGAGGACTCGCGCCGGACCATCCTTATGTTCGAGGCAAGATCGTCAAGCTTCTTGTCGCTGTTGGCGAAGAACTCGACGACGTTGAACCACTGCGAGCGAAGCGTCTCGACGAAGCCGCGATCGGCCGTGTCCGGCTCGATCCAGGTCTCGAAGCCGTCGCGACGGAAGAACTCGCCGGCCAGCACGAGACCGAACATCATGTGGCCCAGCTCGCGCCTGTCGCCCGGCGCCGTGGTCAGCAGCACGCGCAGCCCCGCGGGCGCGACCGAGAGCTCGGCGCAGAAGGCCGAGCTGAAATGCCGCAGCAGCTGCTGCAGCCGCCACAGCGCGAGCGTGACGTCGGCGAAGTCGCGCTCGTCGTCGGCCCACAGATGGCGCAGATGGTTCGCGGTGGGGACCAGGAGATCGAGATAGATGCGTTCCAGGGTCTCGCCGTGATCGCGATGCGCCTGGATGCAGGCCACCGCGCCAACATCGTCCGCATCCAGCACGAGTTCGGCGAAATCGGCCGCCTCCTGCGCCGAGGCCGTGATGATTGCCGGGACGCGTTCGAGCGCGGAGGCATGGGCCATCACGAGCCGCGGAATGATCTCGGCTTCGATCGCGTCGTTGAGTTGGGGGTGACGTGTGTTGCGCAGCGGCGCGATGATGCGCGGCGATGCAGGCGCATGAAAGCCGGGCTGCCCACGCTTCGTCCGAAAGCGGGCTCGCGGAAATCGGGCTGTCTCATTGAGCTCGGTCATAAGCGCCTCCCCTCCATATGAGCGCACGTCACTCGTTGCGTCAATATTATTTGACGTCAATTTTGATTGACACTCTTCCTGCCCAGGTCTAGCGTTTCCCCATCGGGCTCGCACTCGGGGATTTGCGATGCGCCACCTGCGAACTGCACAACGTAGCGCTGATCAGACCGAGTGCGGTGCACCACAAATCCCCCTGTGGTTGTCGTCATCGCATCACTGGGCACCGATGTTGTCAAATCATCTTTACACATGGTGTGACGCCCAGTTCACATCCGCCACCGATCCGTCGCTCTGGAACCAGCTCTGCTTCGCGCCTGAACCGGCGCCGCGTGCAAAGCGGCAAGCGCTTTACACGCCTGAGGAAAAGCGCCGGCGCGACGCCACGCCATGGACCCTGGTGCAGGGCATTCTGGCGCCGCTGCAATTCCTCGTCTTCCTGATCAGCCTCGGACTCGTGGCGCGCTATCTCGCGACCGGCGAGGGACTCTGGCTCGCGACCGCCTCGGTCGTTCTGAAAACAGCGCTGCTCTACACCATCATGATCACCGGCTCGATCTGGGAGCGGGTCGTGTTCGGGCGTTATCTGTTCGCACCGGCCTTCTTCTGGGAGGACGTGTTCTCGATGCTGGTGATCGCGCTGCATACGGCCTATCTGGCCGCGATCATCGGTCATATCGGCGGCGCCCAGCAGCAGATGCTGCTCGTGCTCGCCGCCTACGCCGCCTACGCGATCAACGCCGCGCAATTCCTGCTCAAGCTGCGCGCGGCACGGCTGCAGGACGAGGCGATGGCGCCGGCCGCCGTCACCAGCGTGGAGCGCGCGTCATGACCATTCCCGCGCAAGCCTGCACCGTTTCAGCTGCATCGTCACCGGATGGCGTGCTGCGCGAGCGCGGACAGCGCGAGGTGTTCTGCGGCCTCACCGGCATCGTCTGGCTGCATAGGAAGATCCAGGACGCGTTCTTCCTCGTCGTCGGCTCGCGCACCTGCGCGCATCTGATCCAGTCGGCCGCCGGCGTCATGATCTTCGCCGAGCCGCGCTTCGCCACCGCCATCATGGAGGAGCGCGATCTCGCCGGCCTCGTCGACGCCAATGACGAGCTCGACCGCATCGTCGCACAGCTGCTGGCGCGTCGGCCCGAGATCAAGCTGCTGTTTCTGGTCGGCTCCTGCCCGTCGGAAGTGATCAAGCTCGACCTGTCACGCGCGGCGCTGCGGCTGTCGCAGCGCTTCTCACCTGATGTGCGCGTGCTCAACTACTCCGGCAGCGGCATCGAGACGACGTTCACGCAAGGCGAGGATGCCTGCCTCGCGTCGCTGGTGCCGGTGCTCCCCGCAGCCGATCGGGCTGCGCGGCCATCGCTGCTGGTGGTCGGCGCGCTCGCCGATGTCGTCGAGGACCAGTTCAGGCGGACCTTGGCGGCAATCGGCGTCGACCAGGTCTCCTTCCTGCCGCCGCGCCGCTCCTCGGAGCTGCCCGCGATCGGCCCCGAGACGCGCGTGCTGCTGGCGCAGCCCTTCCTCGGCGACACCGCACGTGCGCTCGAGGAGCGCGGTTGCCGCCGCATCGCTGCGCCATTTCCGCTCGGCGGCGAAGGCACCGCGCTGTGGCTCGCAGCCGCCGCCGACGCCTTCGGTGTCTCTCGCCCCCATGTCGAGCGGACCCTCGCGCCGCTGAAGGCGCGGGCCGAGCGCGCGCTGGCGCGCTACCGCGCGCAGCTCGCCGGCAAGCGCGTCTTCCTGTTTCCGGACTCCCAGATCGAGATCCCGCTGGCGCGTTTCCTGGCGCGCGAGATCGGCATGGAGCTGGTCGAGGTCGGCACGCCCTATCTGCACCGCGATCATCTCGCCTTCGAGCTGAACCTCCTGCCCCAGGGCGTCCTGCTCAGCGAAGGCCAGGACGTCGAGCGCCAGCTCGACCGTTGCCGCGCCGCGCGGCCCGATTTCGTCGTGTGCGGGCTCGGCCTCGCCAATCCGCTGGAGGCCGAGGGTCTCACGACCAAATGGTCGATCGAGCTGATCTTCACGCCGATTCAGGGTTTTGAGCAGGCCGGCGATCTCGCCGAGCTGTTCGCGCGGCCCTTGCTGCGTCAAACCAGACTGGCGGTGTGAGATGCAGCTGTCGGTCTGGACCTATGAAGGACCTCCGCACATTGGCGCGATGCGCATCGCGACCGCGATGCGCGACGTGCACTACGTGCTGCACGCGCCGCAGGGCGACACCTACGCCGATCTCCTGTTCACGATGATCGAGCGCCGCGACCGCCGCCCGCCGGTCACCTACACCACGTTCCAGGCGCGCGATCTCGGCGGCGACACTGCGGATCTGCTTCAGAGCGCGGTGCGCGCCGCTTACGAGCGCTTCCAGCCGCAGGCGATGCTGGTCGGCGCGTCCTGCACGGCCGAGCTGATCCAGGATGATCCCGGCGGGCTCGCGCAGGCCTTGAAGCTTCCCATTCCGGTGATCCCGCTCGAGCTGCCGGCCTATCAGCGCAAGGAGAATTGGGGCGCCTCGGAAACGCTCTACCGGATTGTACGGGCGTTGGCTGCGTCTTCCGCAGATGGCTCCCCCCGCCGTGAAAGGAAGACAGGCGCCCGTCCAGTCTGCAACCTGCTTGGTCCGACGGCTCTCGGCTTCCGTCACCGCGACGACCTCGCGGAAGTGACCAGGCAGGTTGTGGAGCTCGGCATCGAGATCAACGTCGTCGCGCCGTGGAACGCGACGCCGGCCGATCTCGCCCGCCTTCCCGGCGCCGATTTCAACATCGTGCTGTATCCCGAGATCGCGCTGACGACGGCGCAATGGCTCAATCGCCAGTTCGGCCAGCCTTTCACGCGCACGATCCCGATCGGCGTCGGCGCGACGCGCGACTTCATTGCGGAGGTCGCAGGCCTCGCCGGCGTCGATGCCGCGCCGGTGCTGGCGCGCAGCGAGAGCCGGCTGCCGTGGTACTCGCGCTCGGTCGATTCGACCTATCTCACCGGCAAGCGTGTCTTCATCTTCGGCGACGCGACCCATGCGGTCGCCGCGGCGCGCGTCGCGACGCAGGAGCTCGGCTTCGAGGTCGTCGGCCTCGGCACCTATGCCCGCGAGTTCGCCCGCGAGATCCGCGAAGCCGCCGCGATCTACGGCGTGGAGCCGCTGATCACGGATGATTACCTGGAGGTCGAGGCCCGCGTCGGCGAGCTGCGCCCCGAGCTCGTGCTCGGCACGCAGATGGAGCGCCACATCGCCAAGCGGCTCGGCATTCCCTGCGCCGTGATCTCGGCGCCGAGCCATGTGCAGGACTTCCCCGCGCGCTACTCGCCGCAGATGGGGTTCGAAGGCGCCAACGTGCTGTTCGACACCTGGGTGCATCCTTTGATGATGGGCCTGGAGGAGCATCTGCTCGGCATGTTCCGCGAGGACCATGAATTCGCCGATCACGCGCCGTCGCATCTCGGCGCAGCACCGGCCGCGCCGCCGCAGCAGCCGCAGCTGCGCGTCGTCGAAACCAACGTCACCACCGAGCTTGCCTGGGCGTCCGACGCCGAGCGCGAACTGACCAAGATCCCCTTCTTCGTGCGCGGCAAGGCCCGCCGCAACACCGAACGATTCGCGCGCGAGCGCAACGTCAACCTGATCACGCTCGAGACCTTGTACGATGCCAAAGCGCATTTCGGTCGCTGACGTCACACCCATCCGGGTGGTGATCGTGACGATGGACAGCCATCTCGCCTCGGCTGCCGTGCGCGCGCGCACGGCGTTGCAGGCGGAGCTGCCCGGGCTCGATCTGAAGGTGCATGCGGCCGACGAGTGGGGCTGCAATCCGACCGCGCTCGAACATTGCCTCGCCGACATCGCCACCGGCGACATCGTCGTCGCCACGATGCTGTTCATGGAGGACCACATCCAGCCGGTGCTGCCTGCGCTGCAGGCGCGGCGCGATCATTGCGACGCGATGATCGGCTGCCTGTCGGCCGGTGAGGTGGTGCGGCTGACGCGGCTCGGCAAGCTGACGATGTCGGGCTCGGCCACCGGCGTGCTCGGCCTGTTGAAGCGGCTGCGCGGCAGCAACCGTTCCGGCAATTCCAGCGGCCAGGGCCAGATGAAGATGCTGCAGCGGATGCCGCGTCTGTTGCGCTACATCCCCGGCACCGCGCAGGACCTGCGCGCCTACTTCCTCACGCTGCAATATTGGCTCGCCGGCTCCGAGCAGAACTTTGCGAACATGGTGCGCTTCCTGGTCGGCCGCTACGCCGACGGCCCGCGCGCCGCGCTGCGTGGCGAGACCAACGCGGCCGAGCCGGTGACCTATCCGGATGTCGGCCTCTATCATCCGCGGCTGTCGCCGCGGATCATCGAGCGCGCCGACCAGTTGCCGGCCCTGGCGAAGCCGGCCGGCCGCGTCGGCGTGATCTTGATGCGCTCCTATCTGCTCGCCGCCAACACCGCGCATTATGACGGCGTGATCGCAGCGCTGGAGGCGCGCGGGCTTGCGGTCATTCCGGTGTTCGCCTGCGGGCTGGACTCGCGCCCGGCGATCGAGCGCTATTTCCAGAAGGACGGCGTTGCCACCGTCGATGCCGTGATCTCGCTCACCGGTTTCTCGCTGGTCGGCGGCCCCGCCTACAATGACGCGCGCGCCGCGGAAGAGGTGATGGCCGGCCTCGACGTGCCGCTGATCGCGGCGCATCCGCTCGAATTCCAGACCGTCGAGCAGTGGCGCGATGACGCGCGCGGGCTGACGCCGGTTGAAGCGACGATGATGGTCGCGATTCCCGAGCTCGACGGCGCCGTCGGCCCGACCGTGTTCGGCGGCCGCTCGGCGATGGCCGATGCCGGCCGCGACATGGCCTCGCTGCCGGAGCGCGCGGCGCAACTCGCCGCGCGTGTGGCCAGGCTCGTCGAGCTGCGCCGCTCCGCGCGCGCCGAGCGGAAGCTCGGCGTGGTGTTGTTCAACTTCCCGCCGAACGGCGGCAGCGCCGGCACCGCCGCCTATCTCTCGGTGTTCGAGTCGCTGCACAATGTAATGACATCGCTGCGCGCGGCGGGCTACACGATCGACGTCCCCGACACCGTGGACGCGCTGCGTGCGCGTGTGCTCAAGGGCAACGCCGAGCGCTTCGGCACCGCCGCCAACGTCGCGGCGCGCATCCCGGTGGATCAGCATGTCCGGCGCGAGCGCCACCTCGCCGAGATCGAGAAGCAGTGGGGGCCGGCGCCCGGCCGTCACCAGACCGATGGCGCCAGCCTCCTCGTGCTGGGCGAGCAGTTCGGCAATCTGTTCGTCGGCCTGCAGCCGGCGTTCGGCTACGAAGGCGATCCGATGCGGCTGCTGTTCGAGCGCAGCTTTGCGCCGACGCATGCGTTTGCGGCGTTCTATCGCTGGCTGCGCGAGGATTTCCTTGCCCACGCCGTGCTGCATTTCGGCACCCATGGCGCGCTCGAATTCATGCCGGGCAAGCAGGCCGGGCTGTCCGCGGAATGCTGGCCGGAGCGTCTGATCGGCGACCTGCCGAACTTCTACATCTACGCGTCCAACAACCCGTCCGAGGGCGCGCTCGCCAAGCGGCGCGGCGGTGCCACCCTGATCAGTTATCTCACGCCCTCGATCACGCGCGCCGGCCTCTACAAGGGGCTCGCCGATCTGAAATCCTCGCTCGACGCCTGGCGCAATCTGTCGCCGGACGCGACCGAGCAGGTGAGGGGCGACAGCGCGGCGCTGATCCAGGCGCAGGCGGCGGCGGTCGATCTTGCCGCGGCCGAGCCGCTGTGGGGTGACGAGCGCGATGCCAGCATCGGCGCGCTGTCCGCGAGCGTGCTGGAGCTGGAATACTCGCTGATCCCGCATGGCCTGCATGTCGTCGGCGCGCCGCCGCCCGAGGGGCAGCGGACCGAGCTGCTCGACCTCGCCGGCATCGCCGATCCGGCCAAGCGTGCCGAGCTCGACAGGATGCTCGCCACCGACGGCGAGACGCCCGCGATCCTGCACGCGCTCGACGGCGGCTACATCCGCCCCGTGCCCGGCGGCGATCTGCTGCGCAACACCGACGTGCTGCCCACCGGCCGCAATCTCCATGGCTTCGATCCCTTCCGCATTCCCAGCGCCTTCGCGCTCAAGGATGCCGAGCGCCAGGTCGCGCGGCTGCTCGCCCGCCATGCAGGTGAAGGCCACAAGCTGCCCGAGACAATCGCGCTGGTGCTGTGGGGCACCGACAATCTCAAGACCGAGGGCGGGCCGATCGCGCAGGCGCTGTGGCTGATGGGCGCCGAGCCACGCCATGACAGCTATGGCCGCCTCTGCGGCGCGAAGCTGATCCCGCTGGAGCAGTTGGGCCGCCCGCGCATCGATGTCGTCATCACTCTCTCGGGCATCTTCCGCGACCTGATGCCGTTGCAGACCAAGTTGCTCGCCGAAGCAGCGCTGCTTGCGGCGTCCGCCGACGAGCCGGCCGACATGAATTACGTGCGCAAGCACGCGGTCGCGTTCCAGGCCGCGCATGGCGGCGAGCTGGCGGATGCGTCGCTGCGTGTGTTCGGCAATGCCGAGGGTGCCTATGGCGCCAACGTCAATCATCTGATCGATTGCGGCGCCTGGACCGATGAGGACGAACTCGCCGACGTCTACACACGGCGCAAGGGCTTTGCCTACGGCACCGACGGACGCCCTGTCCGGCGCGACGCGTTGCTCGGCCATGTGCTGGCCGGCGTCGATGCGGCCTATCAGAACGTCGACTCGGTCGAGCTCGGCGTCACCACCATCGACCATTATTTCGATACGCTCGGCGGCATCAGCCGCGCGGTGAAGCGCGCCAAGGGCGAGGCGGCGCCGGTCTATATCGGCGACCAGACCCGCGGCGAAGGCACGGTGCGCACGCTGTCGGAGCAGGTGGCGCTGGAGACCCGCACCCGCACGCTCAATCCGAAATGGTACGAGGCGCTGCTCGCCCACGGCTATGAGGGCGTGCGCCAGATCGAGTCGCACGTGACCAACACGGTCGGCTGGTCGGCCACCACGGGCCAGGTCGCGCCCTGGGTCTATCAGCAGATCACGACGACCTTCGTGCTCGACCCCGCGATGCGCGAGCGGCTTGCCTCGCTCAATCCGGCCGCGTCCGCGAAGATCGCCAACCGACTGATCGAGGCGCATGAGCGCAACTACTGGACCCCGGACCCTGACATGCTCGACGTGCTGCGCAAGGCCGGGGAAGAGCTCGAAGATCGCCTCGAAGGCGTGGGAGTTGCCGCATGAACGTGACATTACGACCGCCGCTGACAACGGCGCCGCGGCGCCCCGATGGGGCCGGCAGCGTCCAGGTGCAGCTCGATCCGAACGTCGTCATCGACACCGCGAAGGTGTTCTCGGTGTATGGCAAGGGCGGCATCGGCAAGAGCACGACGTCGTCGAACCTCTCGGTCGCGCTGTCCAAGCTCGGCAAGCGCGTGCTGCAGATCGGCTGCGATCCCAAGCACGACTCCACCTTCACCTTGACCAAGCGGCTGGTACCGACGGTCATCGACATTCTCGAGCAGGTCAATTTCCACGCCGAGGAGCTGCGCCCGGAGGACTTCGTCTACCAGGGTTATAACGGCGTGATGTGCGTCGAGGCGGGCGGGCCGCCGGCCGGCACCGGCTGCGGCGGCTACGTCGTCGGCCAGACCGTCAAGCTGCTCAAGGAACACCATCTGCTCGAAGACACCGACGTCGTGATCTTCGACGTGCTCGGCGACGTCGTCTGCGGCGGCTTCGCAGCGCCCTTGCAGCACGCCGACCGTGCGCTGATCGTGGCTGCGAACGACTTCGACTCGATCTTCGCGATGAACCGCATCGTCGCCGCGATCCAGGCCAAGTCGCGCAACTATCCGGTGCGGCTCGGCGGCGTGATCGCCAACCGTAGCGCAGCGACGGACCAGATCGACAAGTTCAACGAGCGGGCCGGCCTGAAGACGGTGGCGCATTTTCCCGATCTCGACGTGATTCGGAAGAGCCGGCTGAAGAAGTGCACGCTGTTCGAGATGGAGCCCTCGCCGGACGTCCACCGTGCCCAGAACGAATATCTGCGCCTGGCGGCCTCGCTGCTGGCCGGCAGCGAGCCGATGCAGGCGGTGCCGCTGAAGGACCGCGACATCTTCGATCTCCTTGGCTTTGATTGAGTGGAGCCAGCCGATGACCTCAGCGCAATATCTCGCCCGCCGCAGTGAAGTGGAGACCTATTTCGACCGCACCGCGGTCGCCGCCTGGACACGGCTGACGTCGGATGCGCCGGTCGGCCGCATCCGCGCCACGGTGCGGGCCGGCCGTGACGAGATGCGGCGGACGCTGCTGTCATGGCTCCCGCTCGATCTGCGCGGCGCGCGCATTCTCGACGCCGGCTGCGGCACCGGCAGCTTCTCGATCGAGGCGGCCCGTCGCGGCGCCGATGTCGTCGCCGTCGACATTTCGCCGACCCTGATCGAGATCGCCCAGCGCCGGCTGCCCGACGACATCAGCCGCAACGCCATTCAGTTCGTCGCCGGCGACATGCTCGATCCCAGGTACGGCGGCTTCAACTTCGTCGTCGCGATGGACTCGTTCATCCACTACCGCGCCGAGGATGCCGTGCGGATTGTCGCCGGTCTGGCCGCTCGCACCTCCGACGCGATCCTGATGACCTATGCGCCGCGCACGCCGATGCTCGCCGTCATGCATGCCGTCGGTGGCGTGTTCCCGCGCGGCAACCGCGCGCCGTCGATCGAGCCGGTCGCCGAGCAGAAGCTGTATCGCCTGATCGCCGACCATCACGATCTCGCCGACTGGCGCTGCGCCCGCAGCCGCCGCATCGCCAACGGCTTCTATATCTCGCAGGCGCTGGAGCTCCGCCCGGCATGAGCGCACGCGCACCATCGATCATGCAGGCGTGGATGCGGCTGTCGTCGCGCTATCTGCCGTTTGCGGATGCCGCCTCGACCGAGCTGCCGCTGTCGCGCCTGATGCGGCTGTCGCTGTTCCAGGTCTCGATCGGCATATCGGTGGTGCTGCTCAACGGCACGCTCAACCGCGTCATGATCGTGGAGCTCGGCGTGCCCTCCTGGCTGGTCGGGACCATGGTGGCGCTGCCGCTGGTGTTCGCACCGCTGCGGGTGCTGATCGGCTTCAGGTCCGATCATCACCGCTCGGTACTCGGCTGGCGCCGGGTGCCCTACATCTGGATGGGCACCCTGTTGCAGTTCGGCGGCCTCGCGATCATGCCGTTCGCGCTGCTGCTGCTGTCGTCGGCCGATGCGCCGGGCCAGGTGATTGCCGGCCGTCTCGGTGCGGCGCTCGCCTTCCTGCTGGTCGGCGCCGGGTTGCACACCACGCAGACGGCAGGCCTGTCACTCGCGACCGACATCGCGCCGGAGCATTCGCGTCCGCGCGTCGTCGCCTTTCTCTACGTGATGCTGATGTTCGGCATGATGGCGAGCGCGCTGACCTTCGGTGGGCTGCTAGCCGAGTTCAGCGAGATGCGGCTGATCCAGGTGATCCAGGGCGCGGCGCTGACCGAGATGGTGCTCAACGTCATCGCGCTGTGGAAGCAGGAGGCGCGTGATCCGTCGCGCACGTCGGCGGCCCGCGAGCGGCCGCGCTTCGGCGACTCCTGGCGACACTTCCGGGAGGCGGGTGGCTCGGCACGCGTGCTGCTCGCGGTCGGGCTCGGCACCGCCGGCTTCACCATGCAGGACATCCTGCTGGAGCCTTACGGGGCTGAGATCCTGCATCTGACCGTCGGCGAGACCACGGCGCTGACCGCCTTGTTCGCCGCGGGCACGCTGGCCGGCTTCGGTCTCTCCGCGCGCCGCCTCGGCAAGGGCTCCGATCCCTATCGGATCGCCGCCGTCGGCGGACTGGTCGGGCTGTTCGCCTTCTCTGCTGTCATCTTCTCGGCGCCGCTGGCCTCACCCTTGTTGTTCCGGATCGGCACCACGCTGATCGGTCTCGGCGGCGGGCTGTTCGCCGTGGGCACGCTGACGGCGGCGATGGCACTGGTGCAGAACGGCGAGAGCGGGCTTGCGCTCGGTGCCTGGGGCGCGGTGCAGGCGACGGCGGCGGGGCTCGCGATCGCCGGCGGCGGCGCCATTCGCGATGTGATGTCGCAGCTCGCGCTGGATGGCCGCCTCGGCGTCGCCCTTGCCGGTCCCGCGACCGGCTACAGCATCGTCTACCACGTCGAAATCGCGCTGCTGTTCGTCACGCTTGCGGTCATCGGACCGCTGGTGCGGCGGCGAGCGGCGGAGCCGCAGCAACTACAATTCGGAATCGCTGAATTTCCAGGTTAGCCCGGTCGGGGAGGAAACCATGCAGACGTCTTTCACGAGCTACATCGATGTCGCCCAGGTGGTGCTTTACGGGTTCTGGGTGTTCTTCGCAGCCCTGATCTTCTACCTGCGCACCGAGGACAAGCGCGAAGGCTATCCGCTGCAGTTCGAGGGCCGCGTCGGCCGCCGGACCGCCTCGAGCGGTCACGGCTTCCCGACCCCGCCGAGCCCGAAGACCTACCACATGCATGGCGGCCGCACCGCGACCCTGCCGAACTGGGACAACGACCGCGCCGATGCGCCGGTGACGCCGATGTATCCCTGGCCGGGCACGCCTTATCTGCCGACCGGCAATCCGATGCTCGACGGTGTCGGCCCGGGCTCCTTTGCCGCGCGCAAGGACGAGCCGGAGCTGACCATCGACAACATCCCTGCGATCGTGCCGCTGCGCGTCGACGGCAGCATCTTCATCGCCTCCGAAGATCCGGATCCGCGCGGCATGCCAGTGCTGGGTTGCGACGGCAGGCTCGGCGGCAAGGTTCGGGAGGTCTGGGTCGACCGCGCCGAGATGCTGATCCGATACCTCGAGGTCGAGGTCGACGGCATCGTCGGACGTCACGTGCTGCTGCCGATGACCATGGCCATCGTCGACAGGTCGCGTAAGGCGGTGCTGGTCGATGCCATCCTCGGCTCGCAATTCGCCAGCGTGCCGGGCCTTGCCAACCCCGACCAGGTCACCAAGCTCGAGGAAGACAAGATCGTCGGCTACTATGGCGGCGGTCATCTCTACGCGACTGCTGCACGGCAGGAGCCGCTGCTGTGAGTACGCGCAGGGAGATGGACACGCTGATGCTGCCGGAGGGCGAGCGGCTGCTTTGGCAGGGACAGCCCACGGTGAAGGCGCTGCTGCTGCGGGTGTTCCACCTGCGCCTCGTGCTGGCTTATTTCGCGGCGCTGTTCGGCGCGCGCGTTGTGGCGGGCGTGCTCGATCATCAGCCGCTCGCGGCCTCGGTCGTCGGCGCCTCGTCGCTGGTGACGCCGGTGGCACTGGCGACGCTGCTGCTCACCGGGCTCGCGGTGCTCTACAGCCGCACCACGCGCTATACCATTACCAGCCGGCGCGTACTGCTGCAGTTCGGCGCCGTGTTGCCGATGACCCTGAACGTGCCGTTCAAGCAGGTGGCACGGGCGGATGCGAAGCTGTTCTCCGATGGCTCCGGCGATCTGCCGCTCGGCGTCACCGCGCAGCAGCGGCTGTCGTATCTGCTGCTGTGGCCGCATGCGCGGCCGTGGCGGCTGAACGAGGTCGAGCCGATGCTGCGCGGCGTTCCGGACGCCCGCAACGTCGCCGAGATTCTTGCCAAGGCGCTGGTTGCGGCGTCGGATGGCGCCGTCGCCGCGCAGCCGCTGCCGACAGCCAATGGTCAGTCGCAAGGCGCACCGCCGGCGGCGGTCGCCAGCGCGGCGTGATCGGGAGGAGGGCGCGATGAGCAACGCCGATAGCCATGCCGAAGCCGAGATCATCATTCCGAGGGGCGCGCTCCGCGCGGCCTTCGCCCTGGTCGCCTTTGCCCTGCTCGCGGCCGGCGTCGGCCGGGTCACGGGTATCGGCACGGTGCGCAACGACCACGTCACGGCGGTGCAGTCGACGGCGCTGCGGTTCGAGGACCGTGCCGATGGCGGCATTGCGGTGGTGTCGCCCGACAGCGGCAAGCTCGTGACCGTGGTCGAGGCCGGCGGCGATGGCTTCCTGCGCACCGTGCTGCGCAGCATGGCCTTCGACCGCCAGCGTCACGCGATCGGATCGGGCCCGGCGTTCACGATCAACCGCTGGTCCGACGGCCATCTGACACTGGACGATCCCGCCACCGGCCGGCGGATCGATCTCGCGCCGTTCGGCGCCGACAACATGCGCCGGTTCACGGGATTGATGGCGATGGGAGAGCCGCGATGAGAGGATTATGGGCCGCCGGGCCGCGCCGCTTCGACATCGGCTGCAGCATCGAGATCGAGCAGACCTCCGAGACCTTGCATGCCCATGTCACGCTCGACCGCGACGTCAACATTCGTCCGGGCGACGAAGTGCTGATCCAGGGCGCGCCGATCGTGGTGAAGTTCGGCGAGCAGCTCAACCTGCGCCGCACCGCCACGGTGGTGCGGGCAGGTCCCTTGAAGCGCCTGATGATGCATGTCGCGGGCTATCTCGAGCTCACGGAATTGTACGACGTCAGCTTTTCGGACGGGAGGGTCAGATGATCGCGATGGAAGGCGGAAGCGGCAACATCTCCACCAAGATGGCATTGGAGGACACGATCCTCACGCCGCGCTTCTACACCACCGACTTTGCGGCGATGGACCGGCTCAACGTCGACCTGGTGCGCCGCGAATGGGATGCGGTCATGGCCGAGCTGCGCGCCGACCACAACCGCAAGCACTTCGTGCGCACGCCGGAATTCGAGAAGGATCTGAACGAGCTGCCCGAGGCGCTTCGCATGGAGTTCAAGGACTTCCTGGTGTCGTCCTTGACCGCCGAGTTCTCCGGCTGCGTGCTCTATGCCGAGATCAAGAAGCGGATCACCAATCCCGATATCCGCGAGCTGTTCCAGTTCATGAGCCGCGACGAGGCGCGCCATGCCGGCTTCATCAACGAGATCCTCAAGGATCACGGCATCGGCGTCGACCTCAGCTTCCTCACCAAGACGAAGAAGTACACCTACTTCAAGCCGAAGTTCATCTTCTACGCGACCTATCTGTCCGAGAAGATCGGCTACGCCCGCTACATCACCATCTATCGCCAGATGGAGCGGCATCCGGAGCGCCAGTTCCACCCGATCTTCAAGTGGTTCGAGCGGTGGTGCAACGACGAGTTCCGGCACGGCGAGGCGTTCGCGCTTCTCATGCGCGCCGATCCGAAGCTGCTCAGCGGCCTCAACAAGCTGTGGATCAAGTTCTTCCTGCTCGCGGTGTTCGCGACGATGCATGTCCGCGACCACATGCGCCCCGCCTTCTACGAGGCGCTCGGCATGCCGGTGGACGAGTACGACATGCGCGTGTTCCGGATCACCTCGGAGATCTCGCGTCAGGTCTTCCCGGTCATGCTGGACATCGATAATCCGCGCTTCTGGGCCGGCTTGAAGCAGCTGCGCCAGGTGTCGGAGGCGATTGCCGATGCCAAGGCACAGGGGGGCATCATGGGCACGCTGAAGCGCGCCGTGCTGCCGCTCAAGGCGGCGCTGACCTTCGGCCGGCTGTACATGCTGCCGGCCAAGAGCAACGAGCTGCCACGGGAGATCAGGCTGCAACCCGCCTGGTGACAAGGAGCCGGCCATGGGCGCGACCGCGATTGCCATTCCCTACGTCGTGTTCGTCTGGTGGTTCTCGACCGGCGCCGTGCTGGCGCTGGTCGGGCTCGCCGCCCGCCATCCGGCCGCGTTCAAATGGGGCACGGCCGCGGCGTTCGTCGCGGCCCTGTCGGGCGTCGCGGTGTCGAGCCAGGCGGCGGAGGATGCCAACGCCTATTGCGCCTTCACCTGCGCCATTCTCCTGTGGGGCACGGTCGAGATGTCGCTGCTCGCCGGCTGGATCACCGGCCCGCGGCCCGAGTCGTGCCCGCGGGACTGCACACCGGCCTCGCGCGTCGGTTTCGCGCTGCAGGCGATCGCCTATCACGAGTTGGCGCTGATCGCGACCGCGGGCCTCGTCTTCGCGGTGACATCGGGCGCGCCCAACCGTCTCAGCTGGTGGACCTTCGCCGCGCTGCTGGTGCTCAGGCAGAGCGCGAAGATCAATTTGTTCCTTGGCGTGCGCACCCTGAACGACGAGCTGCTGCCGCAGCAGGTCCGCTTCATGCGCAGCTATTTTGCAAAGAAGTCCACCAACCCGTTGTTCCCGTTCTCGATTGCCGCGGCGACCACCGCGACCGTGATGGTCGCCGCTGCCGCGATCGGCGCAACGTCATCGTTCGACGGCGTCGCGCTGTCACTGCTCGCATCGTTGATCGCGCTCGGCCTGCTCGAGCATGGCTTCATGGCGCTGCCGATGCCGGTGATCAATCTGTGGCGCTGGAGCGCGCCAGTCGAGCCTGCCGTGCCTGCGATGGCGGTCGTGGCTGCCGCTCCCGCACCAGTGCCCGCGACGCCTTTGGTCCGGCCGGTGCTCGCGGTAGTCTCTCCTGCGCCGCAGGCCGAGCGTCCCGTCTCTGTTCAGAAGAATGCAGCAGCCGCAGCACGGCAGCGGCTCGAAGAGCAATTCCGCCAAGCCTATCGCCAGGCCCGCGCTGACGCGCAGGCGCAAACCATCACCGGACTGGCCGCGGTGCCGGTCACGCCGCCGGTCGATCCGAACACGACAGCACAGGGGGGAGTACCATGAACTACGAAGACTATTTCCGCCGCCAGCTCGACGGTCTCAGGCGCGAAGGACGCTATCGCGTGTTCGCCGACCTCGAGCGCAAGGCCGGCGCCTTCCCGCGTGCGACCTATCGTGGCCCCCATGGCGAGCGCGATGTCGCGGTGTGGTGTTCCAACGACTATCTCGGCATGGGCCAGCACCCCAAGGTTCTGGAGGTGATGCACGAGGCGCTCGACCGCTGCGGTGCCGGCGCCGGCGGCACCCGCAACATCAGCGGCACCAACCACTATCATGTCCTGCTGGAGGAGGAGCTCGCCGATCTCCACGGCAAGCAGGCTGCGCTCTTGTTCAACTCCGGCTATGTCTCGAACTGGACGTCGCTGTCGACCTTGGCTTCGCGCATGCCCGGCTGCGTGATCCTGTCCGACGAGCTCAACCACGCCTCGATGATCGAGGGCATCCGCCACAGCCGCTGCGACACCCGGATCTGGCGCCACAACGACGTCGCCGATCTCCACGACAAGCTGTCGGATCTCGATCCCAAGGCGCCGAAGCTGATCGCGTTCGAGAGCGTCTATTCGATGGACGGCGACATCTCGCCGATCTCGGACATCTGCGACGTCGCCGACGAGTTCAACGCCATGACCTATCTCGACGAGGTCCACGCCGTCGGCCTGTACGGTCCGCGCGGCGGCGGCATCTCGGAGCGCGACGGCGTGGCCGATCGCCTGACCGTGATCGAGGGTACCCTGGCCAAGGCGTTCGGCGTGATCGGCGGCTATATCACGGCCTCCAACACGGTCTGCGACTTCGTCCGCAGCTTTGCCTCCGGCTTCATCTTCTCCAGCTCGCTGCCGCCGGCGGTGGCGGCGGGGGCGCTGACCAGCATCCGGCATCTGAAGGCCAGCAATGCCGAGCGCGCCCGGCACCAGGACCGCGTCGCTCGGCTGCGTCGCCGGCTCGACGAGGCCGGCGTCAGCCATCTCGACAATCCCAGCCATATCGTGCCGGTGATGGTGCGGGATCCTGTGCTGTGCAAGCGGATCAGCGACATCCTGCTCGAGCGCTATGGCATCTATGTGCAGCCGATCAACTATCCGACGGTGCCGCGCGGCACCGAACGGCTGCGCATCACGCCGTCGCCCTATCATTCCGATGCGGATATCGAGCATCTCGTTGCGGCACTCTCGGAGATCTGGGCCGAGATGGGTCTCGCACAAGCGGCATGAGGTGACGCTTTCGCGCGGCGTTTGAGCCAGATCAAATTGTCAATATGTCTTAACGTTAAGATATATGGACAAATTGATAGTCGGGGAGGACGCTGTGCGGATCTTGTTGCTGCATCCGAATTATCACTCCGGCGGCGCCGAGATCGCCGGCAACTGGCCACCCGCCTGGGCGGCCTATATCTCCGGCGCGCTGAAGGCGGCCGGCTTCACCGACCTCCGCTTCATCGACGCGATGACCAACGATCTCTCCGAGGATCAGGTCCGCGCCATCCTGCGCAGCGAAAAGCCTGACGTGATCGGGTGCACCGCGATCACGCCCTCCATCTACAAGGCCGAGCGTCTTCTGGAGATCGCTCGGGAGGAGCACCCGGACGCACTGACCGTGCTCGGCGGCATCCACGCCACCTTCATGTATCAGCAGGTGCTGACCGAGGCGCCGTGGATCGACGCCATCGTGCGCGGCGAGGGCGAGGAGATCATCGTCGACCTGATGCGCGCCCGCGAGGACGGCCGCTGGGCGACGGACCGCCGCAGCATCAAGGGCATCGCCTATCGCGACGGCAGCGAGGTCGTGGCGACGGTGGCGGCGCCGACGGTGAAGAACCTCGATGCGATCACGCCGGATTGGAGCGTGCTCGAATGGAGCAAGTACATCTACATCCCGATGAACAAGCGGGTCGCCATCCCCAACATGGCGCGCGGCTGCCCGTTCACCTGCAGCTTCTGCTCGCAATGGAAATTCTGGCGCGACTATCGCATCCGCGACCCGAAGAAGGTGGTTGATGAGATCGAGACATTGATGCGCGAGCACGATGTCGGCTTCTTCATCCTCGCCGACGAGGAGCCGACCATCAACAAGAAGAAGTTCATAGCCTTCTGCGAGGAGCTGATCCGCCGCGACCTCAAGATCCTCTGGGGCATCAACACCCGCGTCACCGACATCCTGCGCGACGAGGCGCTGCTGCCGCTGTACCGCAAGGCCGGCCTGATCCACGTCTCGCTGGGGACGGAAGCCGCGGCGCAGATGAAGCTCGACCGCTTCAACAAGGAGACCACGGTCGCGCAGAACAAGAAGGCGATCCAGCTCTTGCGCGACGCCGGCATCGTCGTCGAGGCCCAGTTCATCGTTGGCCTCGAGAACGAGACCCGCGAGACCCTGGAAGAGACCTACCAGATGGCGCGCGACTGGAAGCCGGATCTCGCCAACTGGGCGATGTACACGCCCTGGCCGTTCTCCGATCTGTTCCGCGACCTCGGCGACAAGGTCGAGATCTTCGACTACGAGAAGTACAATTTCGTCACCCCGATCATGAAGCCGGACGCGATGGACCGCGGCGAGCTGCTCGACGGCGTCATGAACAACTATCGCCGCTTCTACATCCTAAAGGCGCTGTTCTCCTATCCCTGGGCCGGCTCCGGCGAGCGCCGCCGCTATCTGCTCGGCTGCCTCAAGGCGTTCCTGAAGTCGGGCTTCGAGCGGAAATTCTACGATCTCGGCCGCGTTAATTACTGGGGGCCGCAGTCCAAGGGCAAGGTCGATTTCGGCTTCGATACGTCGCGCAGGCGCGCCGATCCCGGCAAGATCGAATGGAAGACGAGCCATAATCGCAAGCTGAGCGGACCGCAGCAGGCGCAGGTGATGGCCTGTGGCGGCGGCGCCGGGCAGATGAGCGACGAGACCGAGACGCGGGTGCATTGAGATGCACGGCACGTGCGCCCGGCACGTTCCGCTGCCGCGTGCTGACGCCGCGCCTGACCATCAGGACGGCGTTGCTGAAGGCCACATCGCCGGCCGCATCGGTCCCAACGCGATCATCCAGACCGCGGAGGCCTTGCGTCAGCTGCACGGCGAGGAGGCGGCGCGCCGCGTCTTCGCGGCCGCGCGGCTCGACACCTATCTCGCGACGCCTCCGGCGGCGATGGTCGACGAAGCCGAGGTCACGCGGCTCCATCGTGCGCTTCGGACCGAGCTCGACGACGATGCTGCGCGCGCCGTCAGCACCAGGGCAGGGCGGCTGACGGCGGCCTATCTGCTCGCGCATCGCATCCCCTCCGCGGCGCACCGCGTGCTCCGGCTGCTGCCGGCCCGGCTCGCGAGCGGCGTGCTGACGCGGGCGATATCCGCGCATGCCTGGACGTTTGCCGGGACCGGCACCTTCACCGTACGCCCAGGTCGGCCCACCATCTACCAGATCAGCCATTGTCCGCTGTGCCGCGGCCATCACGGCGATCACGCCATCTGCGACTTCTACGCTGGGACGTTCGAGACGCTGTTCGCAAGGCTCGTGCATCCCGACGCCCATGCGCGCGAGATTGCCTGCGAAGCCTGGGGTGACGAGGCCTGCCGGTTCGAGATCGGCTGGTGAGACGGCGCCATGCGAGACGTGACACCGCAATGGCATCGGTTGTCGCGCTCAGCTCGGCAGAAACCGCGCTCCTTCCTTGCCGAAGAAGTCCAGCATCGCCTGCGCCGGCGGCAGCAGCAGCTTGTCGGCGCGCCGCACCGCGTGCCACTGGCGGATGATCGGCAATCCCGCGACCTTCAACGTCACCAGCCGCCCCTCGCTGAGCTCATGGGCGACGGTGTGCTGCGAGATGAAGGCGATGCCGAGGCCGGCGATCACGGCCTGCTTGATGGTCTCGTTGCTGTCCATCTCCATGCTGGTCTTCGGCTTCAGACCATGCTTCTCGAAGAATGTCTCCATCAGCAGCCGGGTGCCCGATCCCGGCTCCCGGGTGATGAACACCTCGCCGGCGAGATCCTCGGCCGCGATCCGCTTGCGGCGCGCCAGCCGGTGGTTGGCTGGGGCGATGATGATGTGCGGGTGCTTTCCGAACGGCCGCATATCCACGGGAACGTCGGCCGGTGGCCGGCCCATGATGGCGATGTCGAGATCATAGCCGCGCAGTGCCTCGCGCAGGCTGTCGCGATTGCCGATCCGCAAGGTGACGTCGATCTTGGGGAAGCGCCGCGAAAATTCCGCGATCGCAAACGGCACGAAATATTTCGCGGTGCTGACCGCGCCGATCGCCACGCGGCCGCCGCTGCGTCCCGCCAGAATGTCGAGCGCCTGCTCGCAGTCCTGCAGCGCGGCTTCGACGCGCTCGGCGAGTGCCAGGACGCTGCGGCCGGCCTCGGTCAGGATCATGCCGTCGGTGGTGCGCTGGATCAGCGGCAGCCCGGCGAGCTCCTGAAGATTGCGAATCTGCAGGGTCACGGCAGGCTGAGTGAGGTTCAAACGGCCGGCCGCAGACGTCACCGACCCCGAGTTTTGCACGGCAGCCAGCGCCCGAAGCTGGCGGATGGTGAGATCGCGAGAGAAGTGCCGGCTCATGGAACCCTCGATGAGATCGCCAGTATAAGGAAAACTTTGGTCTATCCAAAGATAATGAAATTTCCCTAATTAGGCAAATCGAGTGTTGATAGCAGCGCGGCACGACGCATTCGTGCGGCTTCATCAAGTTCCCGGCAGAGGAGCTGATGGCGAGGGAGTGGCCCATGAATCACCAAATGGATCAACATCAGACATTGCAGGCACATCTGGCGGCGCAGGGTGCCGACGCCGATTGCGCCGCGGTCATCGAGGCTCTGGCCGGGGCGGCGCGCGAACTCGCGCGGCAGATCGCGGTCGCACCGCTGTCTGGCGTCGACGAAGGCGCCGCCACCGTGAACGCCGACGGCGACGTCCAGAAGGCGCTCGACATCGTCGCCGACAATCTGATGCGGGATGCGCTGCGCCGGGCTCCGGTCGCTGGCATCCTGTCCGAGGAGGTCGACCGGCCGGAAACGGTCAATGCTGCTGCCCCACTTTGCGTGGCGATCGACCCGCTCGACGGCTCGTCGAACCTGCAGAACAACATCTCCGTCGGCACCATCTTCTCGATCCGCCCGCGGGGCCGCGACGTGCTCTCCAGCTTCTTCGAGCCCGGCACGGCACAGCTTGCCGCCGGCTTCTTTGTCTATGGACCACAGACCTGCCTGGTGCTCGCGATCGACCATCGCGTCGATCTCTACGTCCTGCATCCGACCTTGCACGAGTTCATGCTCGCCAAGTCTGGCATCCGCATCCCGCAGGATACGCCGGAGTTCGCCATCAACGCGTCGAACCGCCGGCACTGGAGCGGGACCGTGCGCAACTATGTCGACGAATGCCTGTCGGGCGCGGCCGGCCCGCGCGGCCGCGACTTCAACATGCGCTGGATCGCCTCGCTGGTCGCCGAGGCCTATCGTATCCTGATGCGCGGCGGCGTGTTCCTCTATCCGGCCGACTCCCGCCCCGGCTATCGCGAGGGCCGGCTGCGGCTGGTCTACGAAGCGCATCCGATGGCGCTGATCATGGAATGGGCCGGCGGCTCGGCCTCGAGCGGCCGTTCGCGCATCCTCGAACTGTCGGCGCGCTCGCCGCATCAGCGCGCGCCGCTGATCATGGGCGACGTCCGCCTTGTCCGCGACGTCGACCAGTTGCATGAGGGCATCGAGCCGCTGTTCGAAACCAGCGATGCGCCCCTGTTCGCGCGGCGCGGCCTGTTCCGCTGAGCCCGCCTGCCGAACGCGCCTTCCGGAGAAAGTTCATGTCACGTCGTCATCCCATCATCTCGATCACCGGCTCGTCGGGCGCCGGCACCACGTCCGTCAAGAAGACCTTCGAGAACATCTTCCGCCGCGAGAACGTCAAGGCGGCCTATATCGAGGGCGACGCCTTCCATCGCTACAATCGCGAGGAGATGCGCCGCAAGATGGTCGAGGAGGCCGAGATCGGCAACAAGCACTTCAGCCATTTCAGCCCCGACACCAATCTGTTCGAGGAGCTCGAGAAGACTTTTCGCGATTATTCCGAGACCGGCACCGGCATGACGCGCCACTACGTTCACGATGAGGAGGAGGCGCGGCTCTACGACACAAGGCCCGGCAACTTCACCGAGTGGAGCCGGCTGCCGGAGGATTCCGATCTGCTGTTCTACGAAGGCCTGCACGGCGCCGTTGTCACGGACAAGGTCAACATCGCGCAGCACGCCGATCTGAAGATCGGCGTTGTTCCGGTGATGAACCTGGAGTGGATCCAGAAGCTGCACCGCGACCGCGCGTCGCGCGGCTACACCACCGAGGCGGTCACCGACACGATCCTGCGCCGTATGCCGGACTACGTGAACTACATCATCCCGCAGTTCTCCGAGACCGACATCAACTTCCAGCGCGTGCCGACGGTCGACACCTCGAACCCGTTCGTCGCCCGCTGGATCCCGACGCCCGATGAATCGATGGTCGTGATCCGGCTGAAGAACCCGCGCGGCATCGACTTCCCCTATCTGCTCTCGATGATTCCGCAGAGCTTCATGTCGCGCGCCAATTCGATCGTGATCCACGGCGCCAAGCTCGATCTCGCGATGCAGCTCATTCTCACCCCCATGATCATGCAACTGATGGACCGAAAGAGGCGCACGCTATGACCGCCACCGCCGTGCAAACGCTGGCTCCGAAAGCCGATCCCAGCCATGCCGAGATGGCGAATGCCATCCGCTTCCTGGCCATCGACGCAGTCGAAAAGGCGAAATCGGGTCATCCGGGCATGCCGATGGGCATGGCCGACGTGGCAACCGTCCTTTTCTCACGCTTCATGAAATTCGATCCCGCCGATCCGGCCTGGCCCGATCGCGACCGTTTCGTGCTGTCGGCCGGACACGGCTCGATGCTGCTCTATGCGCTGCTGCATCTGACTGGCTACGAGGCCGTCACGATCGATGAGCTGAAGCGGTTCCGGCAATGGGGCGCCAAGACGCCGGGGCATCCTGAGTATGGCCACACGCCTGGTGTGGAGACCACCACCGGTCCGCTCGGGCAGGGCATCGCGACGGCGGTCGGCATGGCGCTCGCCGAGCGCCTGATGAACGCGCGCTATGGCGACGATCTGGTCGACCACTACACCTATGTGATCGCCGGCGACGGCTGCCTGATGGAGGGCATCAGCCACGAGGCGATCTCGCTCGCGGGCCATCTCAAGCTGAATCGCTTGATCGTGCTGTTCGACGACAACGGCATCTCGATCGACGGCTCGACGGGTCTTGCCTGCTCCGACGATCAGCTCGCACGCTTCGCGGCGTCGGGCTGGTCGACGTCCCGCATTGACGGCCATGATCCCGAAGCCATCGAGGCTGCTATCGCGGCGGCGCGGCAGAGCAACCGCCCGAGCATGATTGCGTGCCGGACGACGATCGGCTTCGGCTCACCCGGACGGCAGGGCTCGGAGAAGGCGCATGGCGCGCCGCTCGGGCCGGAGGAGGTCGAGAAGACCCGCGCGGCACTGCACTGGCCGCACCGTCCGTTCGAGGTGCCAGCCGATGTGTTGGTGAGCTGGCGCGAGATCGGCGCGCGCGGCCGCAGCGTGCGCCAGGCCTGGAAGGAGCGTGCGCGCAAGCTGTGCACCGCGGACCGATCGCCGTGCCATGACGCGCTGAACAAGAAGCTGCCGGCCGCCTATACCGAGCGCATGGCGCAGTTCATCGCGCAGCTCACGGCCGAGCGGCCGAAGATCGCTACCCGCCAGGCCTCGCAGAACGTCATCGATGTCATTGCGACAGTGCTGCCAAATCTGCTCGGCGGCTCGGCGGACCTGACGCATTCCAACCTGACCAAGGCAAAGACGCACAAATCCGTCACGCCGGCCGCAATGGATGGCAACTACGTCCACTATGGTGTGCGCGAGCACGCGATGGCTGCTGCCATGAACGGCATCGCGCTGCATGGCGGCTTCATTCCCTATGGCGGCACCTTCCTCGCGTTCGCCGACTACAGCCGGCCGGCGATTCGCCTGGCCGCGCTGATGGGCATCCGCGTTATCCACGTGATGACCCACGATTCCATCGGCCTCGGTGAGGACGGCCCGACGCATCAGCCGGTCGAGCATGTCGCGAGCTTGCGCGCCATTCCGAACCTCCTGGTATTCCGCCCGGCCGACGCCGTCGAGACGGCGGAAGCCTGGGACTGCGCGCTGCGCGCGGAGACCTCGCCGTCGGTGCTGTGCCTGTCTCGGCAAGCCCTGCCGGCCTTCCGCACCGAGGCATCGGATCACAACAAGGTAGCGCTCGGCGCTTACGTGGTCATCGAGCCCGAGGCCGGTCGCGACGTAACTTTGATTGCGACCGGCTCGGAGGTGGCCATCGCGCTGGAGGCGGCCAAGCTGCTGGCGGCCGAGGGCGTCCAGGCGGCGGTGGTGTCGGCGCCGTGCTTCGAGTTGTTTCGCGAGCAGTCGGCAGAGTATCGCGCCGCGGTGCTCGGCCACGTGCCGCGCATCGGCGTGGAGGCCGCGATCGAGGGCGACTGGGCGCGCTGGCTCGGCGATGCCGGCGAGTTCGTCGGCATGCACGGCTTCGGCGCCTCGGCGCCGGCCGAGGTGCTGTACCGCGAATTCGGCATCACGCCTGCGGCGGTGGCCGATGCGGCGATGCGCAACATCATCCGGGCGCGGGCTTCCTGAGCCGCGCCGCCAAACAGAACATCGAACCAGGGACGGAGACCAACATGGCGCGGATCACGCTCAGACAATTGCTGGACCATGCGGCCGAGCGCGGCTACGGCGTGCCGGCGTTCAACATCAACAACATGGAGCAGGGGCTGGCGATCATGGAGGCGGCCGCGGCCGTCGATGCCCCCGTGATCATCCAGGCCTCGCGCGGCGCGCGCTCCTATGCCGGCGACATCATGCTGTCCAAGATGATCGACGCGCTGGAGGAGATGTATCCGCAGATCCCGCTCTGCCTGCACCAGGACCACGGCAATGACGAGGCGACCTGCGCCACCGCGATCAAGTACGGCTTCACTTCTGTCATGATGGACGGATCGCTCAAGGCCGACGCCAAGACCGCGGCGGACTACGACTATAATGTCGACATTACCCGGCGCGTCACGGACATGGCACATTGGGTCGGCGCCTCGGTCGAGGGCGAACTCGGCGTGCTCGGCTCGCTCGAACATGGCGGCGGCGAGCAGGAGGATGGTCACGGCCTCGAGGGCAAGGTCAGCCGCGAGCAGCTGCTGACCGATCCCGACCAGGCGGTCGACTTCGTCCGCGCCACCAAGGTCGATGCGCTGGCGATCGCGATGGGCACCTCGCACGGCGCCTACAAATTCTCGCGCAAGCCGGACGGCGAGATTCTCGCCATGAACGTGATCGAGGAGATCCATCGCCGGCTGCCGAATACGCATCTCGTCATGCACGGCTCGTCCTCGGTGCCGCAGAGCCTGCAGGACATGTTCAACCAGTTCGGCGGCGAGATGCCGCAGACCTGGGGCGTCCCGGTCGAGGAGATCGTGCGCGGCATCCGTCACGGCGTGCGCAAGGTCAACATCGACACCGACTGCCGGCTGGCAATGACCGCCATCTTCCGAAAAGTCGGCGCGTCGTCGAAGAGCGAGTTCGATCCGCGCAAATTCCTGAAGCCCGCGATGGATTCGATGCGCGAGCTCTGCCGCGAGCGGTTCGAGCAGTTCGGCGCCGCCGGCAATGCATCCAGGATCAAGGTGCTGCCGCTGTCGGAGATGGCCAAGCGCTATCGCTCCGGCGCGCTCGATCCACGAATTGGGGGAATGACCGAAGCTGCGTGACGTCCACAGCCACAACGAAAATCCAGGAGGAACACATGAACGACCAATCGATCACGGTGCGCGGCAAGGATCGCTACAAGTCCGGCGTGATGGAATACAAGAAGATGGGCTATTGGGAGCCGTCCTATCAGCCCAAGGACACCGACGTCATCGCGCTGTTCCGCGTCACGCCGCAGGACGGTGTCGATCCGACCGAGGCCTGCGCCGCGGTCGCCGGCGAATCCTCGACGGCGACCTGGACCGTGGTGTGGACCGACCGGCTGACGGCGGCCGAGAAGTATCGCGCCAAGTGCTACCGCGTCGAGCCGGTGCCGGGCTCGCCCGGCAGCTATTTCGCCTATATCGCCTATGACCTCGATCTGTTCGAGCCCGGCTCGATCTCCAATCTGACCGCCTCGATCATCGGCAATGTGTTCGGCTTCAAGCCGCTGAAGGCGCTGCGGCTGGAGGACATGCGGCTGCCGGTGGCCTATGTGAAGACGTTCCAGGGGCCGGCGACCGGCATCGTCGTCGAGCGCGAGCGGCTCGACAAGTTCGGCCGGCCGCTACTGGGCGCCACCGTCAAGCCGAAGCTCGGCCTGTCCGGCCGCAACTACGGACGCGTCGTCTACGAGGCGCTGAAGGGCGGGCTCGACTTCACCAAGGACGACGAGAACATCAACTCGCAGCCGTTCATGCATTGGCGCGAGCGCTTTCTGTACTGCATGGAGGCGGTCAACAAGGCGCAGGCGGCGACCGGCGAGATCAAGGGCACCTACCTCAACGTCACCGCGGCGACGATGGAGGACATGTATGAGCGCGCCGAGTTCGCCAAGGAGCTCGGCTCGACGATCGTCATGATCGACCTCGTGATCGGCTACACCGCGATCCAGTCGATGGCGAAATGGGCGCGCCGGAACGACATGATCCTGCATCTGCATCGTGCCGGTCACTCGACCTACACGCGGCAGCGCGCGCACGGCGTGTCGTTCCGCGTCATCGCCAAATGGATGAGGCTCGCCGGCGTCGACCACATCCATGCCGGCACCGTGGTCGGCAAGCTCGAAGGCGATCCGAACACCACGCGCGGCTATTACGACATCTGCCGCGAGGACTTCAATCCGATGCGGCTGGAGCATGGCGTGTTCTTCGACCAGAACTGGGCCAGCCTGAACAAGCTGATGCCGGTGGCCTCCGGCGGCATCCATGCCGGCCAGATGCACCAGTTGCTCGACCTGCTCGGCGAGGACGTCGTGCTGCAGTTCGGCGGCGGCACGATCGGCCATCCGCGCGGCATCGCCGCCGGTGCGACCGCCAACCGCGTCGCGCTGGAAGCGATGATCCTCGCCCGCAATGAGGGCCGCGACTACGTGCATGAAGGTCCGGAGATCCTGGCCAAGGCGGCACAGACCTGCACGCCGCTGCGCGAGGCGCTGGATATCTGGAAGGACGTCACCTTCAACTACGAATCGACCGATTCGCCGGACTTCGTCCCGACAGTGACGCCTGCCGCCTAACAATCGTTCGATGCGACGCCGCGATGCGAGCCGGACACCGGCTCGCCCGTTTCAGCGATATCAGGAGACATCAACATGCGCGTGACCCAGGGTTGCTTTTCTTTCCTGCCCGATCTGACCGACGAGCAGATCTCCGCTCAGATCCAGTATTGCCTCGAGAAGAATTGGGCCGTGAACATCGAGTTCACCGACGATCCGCATCCCCGCAACACCTATTGGGAGATGTGGGGCCTGCCGATGTTCGACCTGCGTGACGCTGCCGGCATCATGCGCGAGCTGACCGAGTGCCGGAAGATCTACGGCGACCGCTACATCCGCATCTCGGCCTTCGATTCCAGCCATGGCTGGGAATCGACCCGGTTGTCCTTCATCGTCAACCGGCCGCAGAACGAGCCGGGCTTCCGGCTCGACCGGCAGGAAACCGTCGGGCGCAATCAGCGTTATTCGACGCGGTCCTACGCGGCCGAGCGCCCGGAAGGCCAGCGTTACTGATCCCTGGCGGGCGGAGGTCGCTGCTGCGTCTGCGGGTCTGCGGCGTGGCAGGGATCTCCGCCCGGAGCGGCCATATCACCTTGTATTTGCCGTTGCTTCGTTGTTGCCAGGTTCGCAATCGAACGCACGGCGATCTGATGCGAACGTCCAGAACGGAGCACCAGTCGATGATGCAGGCCACGCAGACGGACACCACCGAGGCGACGCCGGTCGACACCGTCGACCTGCGCCGCGAGTTCGAGAGCGTCGATATTGCGCCGGTGCTGGAGCAGCTCGACCGCGAGCTGGTCGGGCTCACCCCGGTCAAGACGCGAATCCGCGAGATCGCGTCGCTGCTGATGATGGAGCGGATCCGCCGCAAGATGGGGCTGGCGACGACGTTTCCGACCCTGCACATGTCGTTCACCGGCAATCCCGGCACCGGCAAGACCACGGTCGCGCTGCGCATGGCCGGCATCCTGCACCGGCTCGGCTTCGTGCGCCGCGGCCACGTCATCAGCGTCACCCGCGACGACCTCGTCGGCCAGTATATCGGCCACACCGCGCCGAAGACCAAGGAGGTGCTGAAGAAGGCGATGGGGGGCGTCCTGTTCATCGACGAGGCCTATTATCTCTACCGTCCCGAGAACGAGCGCGACTACGGCCAGGAGTCGATCGAGATCCTGCTGCAGATCATGGAGTCGCAGCGCGAGGATCTCGTGGTCATTCTTGCCGGCTATGCCGACCGGATGGAGAAGTTCTTCCAGAGCAATCCCGGCTTCCGCTCGCGCATCGCCCATCACATCGACTTCCCCGACTATTCGGAGGCCGAGCTGCTGACGATCTCCGAGATGATGCTGGAAGGGCAGAATTATCGCTTCACGCCGGAGGCCCGCGCCGCTTTCGAAAGATACATCGCCGTCCGGCGCACCCAGCCCATGTTCTCCAACGCGCGCTCGATCCGCAACGCGCTGGATCGGATCCGCCTGCGCCAGGCCAACCGGCTGGTGTCGCGGCTCGACCGCGTGCTGACGTCCGATGACGTGATGTCGATCGAAGCCAGCGACGTGCTGGCAAGCCGCGTGTTCGCCAAGGGGGCCGACGCGGGAGACGGCAGGGTGGAGGTGCAACCATGAGTCTGGCTCTGGTGAGGAACGCGCCGCTCGACGACCTCCGGCGCCGCATCGCCGACGCCGGCGCACTGATCTTCGACGTCGACGGCACGATGGCCGAGACCGAGGAGATCCATCGCGAGGCCTTCAACGAGGCGTTCGTCGCGGTGGGCATCGACTGGCACTGGGGCCGCCGCATCTACAAGGAGCTGCTGCGTGTCACCGGTGGCAAGGAGCGCGTCCGTGCGTTCGACCAGATGCGGCGCACGGGTCCGCCGCTCAGCGACGCCGTCGTTGCCCGGCTTCATCGCATCAAGACGGAGCGGTTTGCCGCGCTGATGGCCGACAAGGGCTGCCCGTTGCGCCCGGGCGTTCAAGCATTACTGGAGGCTGCCTCGGCCCGCGGGCAGCGGCTCGCGATCGCGACGACCACCACGCGCGCCAATATCGATGCCCTGTTGGCGCCCGCGCTGGGCGCGAACTGGGAGGCAGGATTTGCCGCCGTCGTGGCGGCCGACGATGTCGTGCGCAAGAAGCCTGCGCCCGATGTCTACCTGGAGGTCTTGTCGCAGCTCGATCTACCCGCGGCCAGTTGCATCGCGATCGAGGACTCCGGTAACGGGTTGATGGCTGCGACCCGCGCCGGCGTTCCCGTGCTGATCACGCGCAGCCTCTACTTTCATGACGACGCGTTCGACGGTGCGCTTGCCGTGTTCGACGATCTCGGGGAGCTTGTTACCTGAGGTATTTTGAGGTGTTTGTGCTGATGCGTTGCCGATTATGTACGCCACCATGCGCATAGCCGCGTGGCGTGGTCGTTCTATTGCCGTCTCGACAAGAACGTGTAATCCCTTGACGACATATCTTCATGTCGAGTCGAGGTCGTTGAGTATGGCCCGCACGCAGGCCAAATTGAAACGTACGGACGTTGCACGCACGGAAGCGTTTCGCGGGCGGGTGGGACGGCCGCCGAAGGCGCTGGCTGGAAATATCGAGGAACGTATTCTGGACGCTGCGCGCGCGGTGTTTCTCGAGCGCGGCTTTGACGGCGCCAGCATCGACGAGATCGCCGAGCGCGCCCCCGCCAGCAAGCCGACGATTTATGCCCGATACACCGGCAAGGCCGCCTTGTTTGCCGCCGTCGTCGCGCGCTCCATCAACGACGTGATGAATCTTGGGTCCTACACGCCGGTGGCCGGCACCGCACAGGAAAAGCTGGTTGGACTGGCCATCGCCATCGTCGATCGCGCGCTGAAGGACTCGCTGGGATTGTTACGGGTCACGATCGGGGAGGCTTACCGGTTTCCCGATCTCAGTTGTCAGTTTCATGACGTCTCGCGCAAGCGGGCCACCCATGCTGTGGCGGTGCTGCTCGGCGAGACGATCGGCGCCTCGGCCACGACCGCTCGCCGGACGCCGTCGAAGGCGTCGGCCGTTTCTGCCGAGATCTTCATCGATCTGATCGTCATGCCGGTGATCATGCGCTCGCTCATGGGCGAGAGCGAAAGGACGATCCGCAGGGAGCTGCCCGGCTTCGTCCGTGACCGGGTCAAGACGTTCCTGGCGCTGCAGCCGAAGGTCTGAGCAGCGCGATCAGCGTCGCCGGAGCGATGACGGTTCGAGCGTCACCTGCTTGAGATCGTTGCCGCTGACGACGACCACGACGAAGGCGAGCTTGCCGTCCTTGTTCATCAGGCCGCCACTGATCGCCCGGCCGGCCGCCGAGCGCTCGGCGATCCGAATCGCATCCGACATCTTGAGCCGGACCGTGGTGAGGGCAGCCAGGCTGTTACGATCGCTTTCGCTCAGTCCATCCACAGTGGAGAACAGCACGCTGTTGCGCACCTTCGCCGTGGTGCCGTCGATGTCGGATTCCCAGATCCGTCCGCTCTGCAGGGTTCGGACCTTGTAGACGGGCGCGTCGAGCCCACCCTCGAAGCTGATGTCCGCGGTCTTGGAGCCCGGATGAATCCTTTCGGCGATCCGCAGCGCCTGGTGCAGTGACACCTCCGTCCGCCGGAACTTGTCGAGCTCGCGATCGATCGTCTCCTGGCTCAGTGCCGGATCGGTGGAGGCTGACGGATCCCTCTCGGTCTGCATGCCGGAGCCGGTCCCGGCGACCGCGTGCGCCAGGGGCGCCCATGACAGCAGGATCAAGGTCAACAGAATGATTCGTTTCATGACGGCCTGCTGTCTCCGATCTCGGTCGGTGCTTGTAGAGCATTCCCTCGGAAAACGGTTGTGGTAAAACGAAACTGTATCGTTTTATAATTAAGGGCAGCGTATATGTCAAGGTTACGGTACCGGCGGCGTCATGTAGTCGGTGTCGAAGCCGACGCCGTGGCCCTCGGGGATGGAGGGGCGATCGCCGTCATGTTGAAGGCCAAGCCATTGTGCCTGGCGAACTGATAGGTGGCGGGAGATAGCTCTGGATCTCGCGTTTGCTCTTCATGGCCAGCGAGCGGATCGCGATCGCCTTGGCGCTGTTTTCGACCGGCTGGAAACCGGTGGACGTCCGGCCGGTCATGATGATGTAGATGGCGCTGATCACGATTGCGGGAGCTGCATCCTTGGAACCCGCACGGCCACGCATGTCGATGGCCGGCTGCGCAATCACGGGTGCTCGGCGCGTTCATCTGCGGCTAATACGCCGCCGGCTATGATTTTCTTCCATTTCCGATAGGTTGTCGCCGTTTCAACCGGGAGCGGCCGATATTGCCGCGCAGCGGCGTCCGATGTCCCGACAGGGGTCACGATGCAGGCCGCATCGGCGGACGCGACCAGAGGAGTCTGAATGATTAAGCGCCGGGCCATGATCACCTTCACGTTCACCGTCGCGACGCTGCTCGCAGCCTGCGGCGGCGTTGCGCAGGCGGCGCAGTGCGGTTCGTCGCCGGCGGGGTTCGAGGCGTGGAAGCGCGAATTCAGCGAGGAGGCGCGGGCGAAGGGCGTCGGCGGCGCCGCGATCGCCGCGCTGATGCAGACCAACTACGCCTCCGCGACGATCGCCGCCGATCGCGGCCAGCGCAGCTTCTCGCTGTCGCTCGATCAGTTCCTCGCCAAGCGCGGGGCTGCTGCGATCGTCGCGCGCGGCCGCCAGCTCAAGCAGTCGCAGGCGGCGATGTTCGCCTCGATCGAGCAGCGCTACGGCGTGCCGCCCGGACCGCTGATCGCGATCTGGGGCATGGAGAGCGCGTTCGGCAGCCAGCGCGGCAATCAGCACATGCTGTCGTCGATCGCGACGCTCGCCTATGACTGCCGCCGTCCGGAGTTCTTCACCGACCAGCTCTATGCCGCGCTCAAGCTGATCGACCGCGGCGTGCTCTCGGGCAACACCCGCGGCTCGATGCATGGCGAGGTCGGGCAGACGCAATTCATGCCGAAGAACATCCTCGCTTACGGCGTCGGCAATCTCGACGTCGCCGCCAACGCGCTGGCCTCGACCGCGAACTTCCTGCGCGCCAACGGCTGGAAGGCAGGCGCCGGCTATCAGCCGGGCGAGCCGAACTTCGCCGCCATCGAGGCCTGGAACGCCGCCGGCGTCTATCAGAAGGCGATCGCGCTGATGGGCCGCCAGATCGACGGCGGCGGCTCGGCCGCGGCGCGCTGACGGGCCCGCGACTGATAGACATGTCCAATGAAAGAAGCGGCGCTTCATCACTGAAGCGCCGCTTCTCTTTGGTGTCGGTCAGTCGGCTTGTCGCCTCAGGCCTTCAGATCGAACCGGTCGAGGTTCATCACCTTGGTCCAGGCGGCGACGAAGTCCTTGACGAACTTCTGCTTGGCATCCGAGCTGGCATAGACCTCGGCCAGCGCGCGCAACTGCGAGTGCGAGCCGAAGATCAGGTCGGCGCGGGTCGCCGTCCACTTGATCGCGCCGGACTTGCGGTCGCGGCCCTCGAAGGTGTGCTCGCCCTGATCGACCGGACGCCAGGCCACGCCCATGTCGAGCAGGTTGGCGAAGAAGTCGTTGGAGAGCGTCTCGGTCTGCTCGGTGAACACGCCATGCTTGGAGCCGTTGGCGTTGGCGCCGAGCACGCGCAGGCCGCCGACCAGCACGGTCATCTCCGGCGCGGTCAAGGTGAGCAGTTGCGCCTTGTCGACCAGCAGCTCCTCGCCCGACAGCCACTGCTTGCCGCTGAGATAGTTGCGGAAGCCGTCATGGGTCGGTTCGAGCACCGCGAACGACTCGACGTCGGTCTGCTCCTGCGAGGCATCGGTGCGGCCGGGCGCGAACGGCACGGTCACCTCGACGCCGGCCTTCTTGGCGGCCGCCTCGACGCCGGCATTGCCGGCCAGCACGATCAGGTCGGCGAGCGAGATCTTCTTGCCGCCGGAGGCCTGCGCGTTGAACTCCTTCTGGATGGCCTCGAGCGTCGAGAGCACCTTGGCGAGTTCGGCCGGGTTGTTGACCGCCCAGTCCTTCTGCGGAGCCAGGCGAATGCGCGCGCCATTGGCGCCGCCGCGCTTGTCCGAGCCGCGGAAGGTCGAGGCTGAGGCCCAGGCCGTCGACACCAGTTGCGACACCGACAGACCCGAGGCGAGGATCTTCGCCTTGAGCGCCGCGACGTCCTTGTCGTCGACAACGGGATGATCGAGGGCCGGCACCGGATCCTGCCAGATCAGATCCTCCTTCGGCACCAGCGGGCCAAGGTAACGCACCTTCGGACCCATGTCGCGATGGGTCAGCTTGAACCAGGCGCGGGCGAAGGCGTCGGCGAACTGATCCGGGTTCTCCAGGAAGCGGCGCGAGATCTTCTCGTAGGCCGGATCGAAGCGCAGCGCGAGGTCGGTGGTGAGCATCGACGGCGCATGCCGCTTCGACTTGTCATGCGCGTCCGGTACCGTGTTGGCGCCGGCGCCGTGCTTCGGCTTCCACTGATGCGCGCCGGCCGGGCTCTTGGTCAGCTCCCATTCGTAGCCGAACAGATTCCAGAAGAAGTTGTTGCTCCACTTGGTCGGCGTCGTCGTCCAGATCACTTCGAGGCCGGAGGTGATGGTATCGCCGCCCTTGCCCGAGCCGTACTTGCTGGCCCAGCCGAGACCCTGCTGCGCGATGTCGGCGCCTTCCGGCTCGGCCCCGACCAGCGACGCATCACCCGCGCCGTGGGTCTTGCCGAAGGTGTGACCGCCGGCGATCAGCGCCACCGTCTCTTCGTCGTTCATCGCCATGCGGGCGAAGGTCTCGCGGATGTCGCGCGCGGCAGCCAGCGGATCGGGATTGCCGTTCGGGCCTTCCGGGTTGACGTAGATGAGGCCCATCTGCACGGCAGCGAGCGAGCCTGCGAGCTCGCGGTCGCCGCTGTAGCGCTCGTCGGCGAGCCACTTGCCCTCGGGGCCCCAATAGATGTCCTGCTCGGGCTCCCAGGTATCGGCGCGGCCGCCGCCGAAGCCGAAGGTCTTGAACCCCATCGATTCCAGCGCGACGTTGCCGGTCAGCACGAACAGGTCGGCCCAGGAGATCTTCTGGCCGTACTTCTGCTTGATCGGCCACAGCAGGCGGCGGGCCTTGTCGAGGTTGGCGTTGTCAGGCCAGCTGTTCAGCGGCGCGAAGCGCTGCTGGCCGGTGCCGGCACCGCCACGGCCGTCGCCAATGCGATAGGTGCCGGCGGCGTGCCAGGCCATGCGGATGAACAGCGGACCGTAATGGCCGAAATCGGCCGGCCACCAGTCCTGCGAATCGGTCATCAGCGCGTGCAGGTCCTTGACCAGCGCGTCGAGATCGAGGCTCTTGAATTCCTTGGAATAATCGAACGCCTCACCGAGCGGATCGGAGAGGTTCGAGTGCTGATGCAGCACCGACAGATTGAGCTGGTTCGGCCACCAATCCTTGTTCGAAAATCCCTTCAAGCCGCCCGAGAACGGGCACTTGCTGACGTCATCCATGTTTCTCTCCTGACGTGATCGTCATGGTTCCCCCCTGGGGTGGGAGCCGGGACCCTACGCGGCTGCTTCGATCAGGGGAAATTGAGATTGGTGATCGCAACGATAAGATTATCTGATGAACCTGGTCTGACGCCATTCAAACGCATATGGACACGGTGCATGACCGCTGCATCTCAAGATTGTGGTCAGGGAAAATTGACTCCGCGGCGGTGAACGATAAGATAAACTGATGATACATTTGACGATGCGGCAGCTTCGCTATTTCGATGCGCTGGCGCGTCTCGGCCATTTCGGCCGCGCCGCGGAGGCCTGCGCGATCTCGCAGCCGGCGCTGTCGATGCAGATCAAGGAGATGGAGGACGCGCTTGGCGGCGTGCTGCTGGAGCGCAATGCGCGCCAGGTGGTGCTGACGCGATTCGGCGAGCAGCTCGCCGAGCGCGTGCGCGAGATCCTGCGCTCGGTCGATGAGCTCGGCGATTTCGCCCGCGCCTCGCGCGACAAGCTCACGGGCCGGCTGCGGCTCGGCATGATCCCGACGATCGCGCCCTATCTGCTGCCCAAGGTGATCGGGAACCTGACGCGCAGACATCCCGAGATCGACATCCACGTCCGCGAGTCCAAGACGCCGAAGCTGATCGAGGAACTGGTCGAGGGCCGGCTCGATGCCGCGATCGTCGCGCTGCCAGTGTCGGAGCCGTCGCTGACCGAGGTCGCGCTGTTCGCGGAGAGCTTCCTGCTGGTGCGGCCGCCGGAATATGAAGGCGCGGCGGTGCCGAGCAGCGAGATGCTGCGCGAGATGCGGCTGCTGTTGCTGGAGGAGGGGCACTGCTTCCGCGACCAGGCGCTGTCGTTCTGCAACATGCAGGCGCCGCGCGAGATGCTCGATGCCTCCTCGCTGTCGACCCTGGTGCAGATGGTCGGCGCCGGCATGGGCGTGACGTTGATTCCGGAGATGGCGGTCGGCGTCGAGACGCGGTCGGCGTCGGTGTCGCTGGCGCGCTTCGCCGATCCGCAGCCGCAGCGCACGGTCGGCATGGTCTGGCGCAAGACCAGCCCGCTCGCCAAGCAACTGATGCAGATTTCCGAGATCGTCGGCAGCGCGGCCGAGGGTCTGCGCAAGCAGGCCGCGGCAGCGCAGGGCCGCAAACGGCGAAGCTGATCCTTCGGGACCATCCCGTCCGAGGCGGCGTTGTCCTTCCTTAAGGAAGGACATCCTCATGAAATTGGCCTTGATCGCATCCGCTGCTGCGCTCGCGTTGTCGAGCAGCTCGCCTTGGCTGATAGCAGCGGCACGGGTGGCAGCAGCGCCGGCGCCTCCCGCGACGCGACAACCTCAACGCCGGGCGGACCCGGAAACGCGACGGGGACGACCGGAATGGGGTGGGGCGCGGCAGGAGCCGTGCGGCGGGGAACGGATCGGGGCGCACGCCATCGGCGCCGAATGACGCCACCGGCTTGCTCGACAACAACAGCCCGAGCTCCGGCGACGACAATTCCGGCAGCTCGAGCAATCTCGGCCGGCATTGAAGGGATGTCTCGCCGGCGATCGCGCTTTTGCAATGGAACAGTCGCGCCGACAGGTGGTTCGTAGCGACGAGCAACTCATTTGCTCGTCGCCGCGATCGCGGCGGAGGACTGCGCCGGATGACCTTCGCGGGCAGTCATGCGTGATGACCTTGGTCGAGGAGTCCTTGCGATGCGAAGCTTGAACTATGTGGGAGCGCTGGCCCTGTCCGGCGCGCTGCTGGCCGGAGCGAGCGCTCCGGCGTTGTCTGCACCCGTCACTGCGCTGTCGGCCGCGGCGAAGGCCGACGTTGCGCCGCTCAGCACGGTTCAGGTCCGCTATGGCGGCTGGCATGGCGGCGGCTGGCGTGGTGGCGGTTGGCGTGGCGGCGGCTGGGGCTGGGGAGCAGGCGCGCTCGCGGCCGGCGCGCTTCTCGGCGCCGGGATCGCGGCGACGGCATCGCCTTATTACTACGACGATCCCTATTATTATGGTCCGCCCTACGGCTATGTCGGCGTCGGCTACGGGCCGTATTACGGCCGTCCCTACTATGCCCGTCCGTATTGGCGGCATCGCTATTATGGCTGGGGCGGTCCGTGGGGCGGCCCCTGGTGAGATCGGCTGATTGGTTCCGGATGCCCTGGCGTCTGCGCGAGCGATCGCGCAGACGATTTCGTGTTTGCTGCGAGCTGATCGTGATCGCGTGGCAGCCAGAACGCTAAAGGCAAGTTGATCTTGCTCAAAGCTGCTCCTCGCTCCCGTGGTCCAATAAGTTCGACACGGGAGAGGAGCCGGAAATGCAAACACCAGTTCAAATCGAATTTGAAGGGATTCGCGTCTCCGCTGAAATCCGGGCTGCCGTTGAGCAACATGTCGCGGAACTGGAGAGCCGCTTCGGCCGGATCACCGCGGCGCGCGTCATGGTCAAAGGTCCGGGCGGCCATCACCAAACCGGCGGTCAATATCTGGTGAGCGTTCGGCTGGCGCTGCCCGACGGTCGGGAAGTCCACGTTGGACGTACCCCGAAGCTGGATGAACGGTACGTCGACTTGACCTTCGCCGTGGACAACGCATTCAAACGCGCGCGTCGACAACTGCAGGACCGGGCGCGACTGATGCGTGGCGATGTCAAGACGCACGAGCCTCAACCGATCGGAACCGTTGCGCGTATCGATCCAAGCGGCCAGTTCGGCTTTCTGGAAGCCGCCGACGGCCACGAAGTCTATTTCAACTGCAATAGTGTCGTTGATGGTGGACCAAGCATCGTGCCCGGCGCCCGCGTAAGCTACGTCGAGGAGATCGGAGAAAAAGGACCGCAGGCGAGCACAGTCAGATTGCTCGGGAAACATGGGCTGCGGGCTTAGATCGGCGGCCGAGACGCGAGCGGCGAGCAGGTTTGACGTTGGAGGTAACCGATGATTGGTGATCGCCTGCGTTTGTTCTGTCTTCATGGCACGGAAGGGCTTGGCGAAAAAATCGCTCACGCGCTCGGATGCCGTCTCGCCGCTGTCGAAGAACGCAGCTTCGAGGACGGCGAACACAAGGTGCGGCCGCTGGAAGTTGTCGCCGGCTGCGACGTCTACGTTCTGCATAGCCTCCATGGCGGTCCTGACGAGAGTCCGAACGACAAGCTGTGCCGGCTGCTGTTCCTGGTCGGAGCGTTGAAGGATGCCGGTGCTGCGCGGGTGACGGCGGTCGCACCGTATCTGTGCTATGCGCGAAAGGATCGTCGCACCAAGGCCAATGACCCCGTCACGATCCGTTATCTTGCGACCATGTTCGAGGCGATCGGTGTTGACGCAGTGGTGACCCTCGAAGTTCACAACGAGGCCGCGTTCGAGAACGCGTTCCGTTGCCCATCGGTAGCGCTGAGCACGGCGCCGCTCTTGATCGGCAGGATCAAGGCGATCGCGGCTGATCGGCCGATTGCCGTGGTTTCGCCGGATCTCGGAGGCGGCAAGCGCGCGGACCTGCTCCGCGAGGTTCTGGGGAAAGCGCTCGGCCGTCCGATCGGCAAGGCATTCGTGGAGAAGCATCGCAGCTCCGGCGTCGTTTCGGGCGACTTGTTCGCCGGAGAGGTGGCGAACGCGCTGTGCGTGATCGTGGATGATCTCATCAGCAGCGGTGGAACCCTGGTGCGGGCGGCGAAGGCGGCCCGTGCCCATGGGGCCGAAGAGGTGATAGCTTGCGTGGCGCACGGCTTGTTCATGCCGGGCGCGGCAACGACGCTCGCCGACCCTGCGATCGGCCGCATCATCGCGACCGACAGCGTGCCACCGTTCAGGCTTCCGCCGGGCGCGGTTCGCGATAAGCTCGAGATTGTCTCGGCGGCGCCCCTTCTCGGAGAGACCATTCGTCGGCTGCACCACAACGAGCCGCTGACGGAGCTGCTTCCGTATCAGGATTGATCCCCGCAATTCAAATTCTGGCTCACGCCGTGAGCTGCCGCTCAAGCTGCGCTGCGTCCGCCTTGGCAAGTTTGAGATAGGTGCGCGCCAGCCGCGGCCATTTTTCCGGCGTCCGTGGATGGGCGTCGGCGAGATGAGCGATGGATAGCCTGGCGCGCAGCATGGCGCGGCCAATCCGATAGAACAAGAACAGTCCGCTGGCCGGGTCATCATTGAGCTGGACGGCCAGATATCGCCGAAGCCTCTCACCGACCCACGGTCCTCCCAGTCGAGCGCATTCCAAGTGCAGGAAGGCAATTTCGTCCAGTGCATCCGACGTCCGCAAGCGGGCATTGAACTCCAGGCAGTCGATGATGGGGAAGGGAGGGCTCAACCAGATATGTTCCGGCCGCAGATCGCCATGGCCGTCGAGGACGAGCCGGTGATGCACCCGCTGCGCCAGTAGATCGGTCCGCTGCCGCAGGAAACGGCATTGCAGGTTGGCGATGCGCTCGATGGTGCCGCGGGGCAGGTCGAAGGCCGACTCGAGCAAACCTCGCCGATCCGCCAGAACTGCCTTTTGCAGGGTCACCATGTAGCTCTCCGGATTGATCATGATCCGGCGCGCATGCGAATAGAAGCGGCTCAAGCGACTTGCCAAACCATCGATCTGGGCCTGGGAGACCTTGCGATCGCGAAGCCCGACTTCGAGTGTTTGGCCTTCGTCGAGCCGGCGCATGACGACGAGCCAATCAACGATGTGTCCGCCTCCTCCGATGGCGTAACCACCCGGCGCAGCCGTCAGCGGCACCAGGCCGTGATAGACGTCGGGCGCCAGCCTTCGGTTCAGCGAAACCTCAGCGCGGCAGGCCTCTGCGCGGCGCTCAAGGCTGGAGAAATCGAGATATGGAAAATGAACCGGCTTCTTGAGCTTGTAGACGCGCTCGTCAACCATGAAGACCCAGGACATGTGGGTCTCCCGCGTGATCACAGCGTCGGGCACCGGGACATAACTGTCCGGCCGGCTGAGAAACGCCACCTTGCGAGCAAGAGCGGTCGCGCTGCCATTCTCAGCGTCCTCGCCCCAGGGTTCATTCTGCCATCCGGGCATATGATGCCTATCGCCAATCGAGGCAGCCGGCAGCTTGATACGGATCAATAGCAGTGGTTGTCCGGCTCATATCCTGCCCCTCTTCCGCATGAGGTCTGCCATGCTGTTCCAGAACCGAACCGATGCCGGCCGGCAACTCGCCGAGGCGCTGCTCAAATACAAGGGGCGGCACCCGGTCGTTCTTGCGCTGCCACGCGGCGGCGTGCCGGTTGCGGCGGAAGTCGCAGCAGCCCTCAATGCGCCACTCGATCTGCTGCTGGTCCGCAAGATCGGGCTGCCGGGGCAGCCGGAGCTCGCAATGGGCGCCATCGCGGATGGTGAGGGCATGACCACCATACGTAACCAGGACGTGATCGAGCTATCCGGCGTCACCTCCGAAGAATTTGAGGTCGTCTGCAGGGAGGAACGTGCTGAGATCGAACGGCGCCGCAAGCGCTATCTGGGCGATCGGGCTCGCGCCGAAGTCAAGGGGCAGGTTGCGATCATCGTCGATGACGGCGTTGCGACAGGCGCAACCACGCTTGCCGCCATCAAGGCTGTTCGGAAGCA
The DNA here is from genome assembly GCF_051168035.1 of Bradyrhizobium sp. HKCCYLRH3059. Taxonomy (NCBI): domain Bacteria; kingdom Pseudomonadati; phylum Pseudomonadota; class Alphaproteobacteria; order Hyphomicrobiales; family Nitrobacteraceae; genus Bradyrhizobium; species Bradyrhizobium sp. HKCCYLRH3059. The sequence continues at coordinate 365,345 of NZ_JBNPUF010000003.1, forward strand.
GGAACCGAAAGAGCTCGTGCTTGCGGTCCCGGTCGCGCCGCCGGACGCCATCAGGAAATTGCATGCGGAAGTCGATGCCGTCGTCTGTCTGCATGAGCCTCAGGAGTTTGGCGCGATCGGCTATTTCTATCGCGACTTTCATCAGGTCAGCGACGACGAGGTGATTGCCACTTTGAGGCAGTTTCCATCAAGCAGATCCATGCACGCCTCCTGACGAGCCGGCGCCTAATGGTCGTGGGGCAGCGGCTCCCAGCGGTCGCCGACCTTCACGTAGGATCGCTTCACCGCTGCCCAGGCTGTGCGGTGAGCAATCTCTTCCTGCCGTTCGTCTTCCGCATGGGAGGCAAAGGCGTGGTTGAATGCTTCCCGATAGATGTCCTGCGCGTGCGATGGGAGGTGAGCGCGAACAGCAGGGGGAAGATCGATGTTTGTGCGATAGGGCATGGCTCTTGCCTCGGACGCTCACTGCCGCGCCTTGCTCGCGACGCCGCGGCGTTTCCACCAAAGAGGATAGAGGCAACTTGCTTCCGCCTCTTGACCGGCGTCAAATAGGGATGCGCAGACATCGACAGGATGGCTGACGTCATGTGAGCGCCGAGGACATCGATGGACCCGTTACCGAGCGCGCTGCTAACCGATCTGTATCAGATGACCATGATCGAAGCGTATCTTGAATCGGGCCAGACTGATACAGCCGTATTTGAGTTCTTTGTGCGCAAGCTGCCGCCTCAGCGCAGCTTCCTGATGGCGGCCGGACTGGAGCAGGCGCTCGACTTCCTGCAAAACATACGGTTCTCGCAAGACGAACTCGGCTGGCTTGAGCGAACGGAAAAGTTCAGCAAGTCGTTGATCGACTATCTCGCCAATTTCCGCTTCACCGGCGAGGTTCACGCGATGCCGGAAGGCACCGTGTTCTTTGGCAACGAACCGATCCTTAGGGTTACGGCTCCTTTACCGGAGGCGCAGCTTGTCGAGACGCGCCTGATCAACATCCTGCATTTTCAGACGCTGATTGCCTCCAAGGCCGCGCGCATGGTCTTACTCGCGCCAGACAAGCTCCTGGTCGATTTTGGCTTGCGTCGCTCCCATGGTGCCGAGGCAGGGCTGCTGGCCGCCCGCGCGAGCTATGTCGCTGGGTTCTCCGGTACGGCAACCCTCCTGGCCGAGAAGTCATTCGGCATTCCGACCTATGGCACCATGGCGCATTCGTTTGTTCAATCCTTTGATGACGAAGCTACAGCATTCGAGGCGTTTGCGCGCGCCAGGCCAGAGAATCTCGTCCTGCTGATCGACACTTATGACACCGAGGCGGCCGCGAGGAAGGTCGTCATGCTGGCGCCCCGATTGAAGGAGCTTGGAATTGCGGTCAGCGCCGTGCGGCTTGACAGCGGGGATCTGTCTGCGCTCGCCAAGAAGGTGCGCTGCATTCTGGATTCCGGCGGACTCAAGGACACCGACATCTTCGTCAGTGGCGGGATAGAGGAGGGTACCCTGATTGCCTTCGCTCGGGATGCGGCGCCGATCGACGGTATCGGCATCGGCACGGGCCTCGTCACGTCGTCCGATGCGCCAGCACTCGACTGTGCCTATAAGCTGCAGGAGTATGCGGGCTTGCCCCGTCGCAAGCGCTCGACGGGAAAGGCCACCTGGCCCGGCCGCAAGCAGGTTTGGCGCCGGTATGACAGGAAGGGCCGCATGCTCGCAGACATTCTTTCGACCGAGGAGGACCAACAAGAGGGGGAAACGCTGATCCAGGCGGTGATGCTCGGCGGACGCCCTATCGCCTCTCAACCTTCACTTCACGACATCCGGGCTCACGCGCGCCGGCAGCTCGATCTGCTGCCTCCGGAGCTGAGAACCTCCAAAGCGGTCGCGCCCTATCCGGTGCAGATTTCAAGCCATCTTGAACAGCTGGCAGCTGTCGCCGACCGGATAGGCTCGCGTCCCTGAATTCTGATCTGCATCAAGGGAAGCGGCTCGATCCCTCTCTAGCCTGTCAAGCGACGGAGGTGCGTCGATGCCGGTACAGAATGCCGAAATTGCAGAGATGTTCGACCAGACCGCCGAACTTCTCGAGATCAAAGGCGACAATCCGTTTCGTTCGCGGGCCTATCGCAATGCTGCGCGGGTGATTGAACGTCTGCCCAGGAGCATCACCAACCTCTTGAAGGCGGGTGAGGATCTTTCCGAGCTGCCAGGTATCGGCAAGGATCTGGCAGGAAAGATCGAAACGATCGTCGCGACCCATCATTTCGATGTGCTGGACAAGCTCAAGCGTGAACTGCCCGGCGATCTCGGAGAGATCGCGGCACTCCCGGGCTTGGGTCCGAAACGCGTCAAACCGCTCTACGACAAGCTGGGCGTGCGGTCACTCGCGGACCTCAGGCGCGCGGTGAGGTCGGGTCGCCTGAGAGAGCTTCGGGGCTTCGGTCCCAAGAGCGAGGAAAAGCTCACCGCGGCGTTGGCCAAGCCTCGAGCCGAGAGGCGCTTCCGACTATCCGAGGCCGAAGCCGAAGCGGAAGCACTCCTCACTTATCTGAGGCCAGACGCGACCGATGGACAGGTGATCGTCGCCGGAAGCTACCGTCGCAGGCGCGATACCGTCGGTGATCTTGATATCTTGATGGTGGCACGTGACGGCCACGCCGCCGGCGGGAGACTCTCTCGATACGACAATGTCGCCAATGTGCTCGCTCATGGCGATACGCGGACGGCAGTGGTGCTGCGCTCCGGGCTGCACGTCGACCTGCGCGTTGTTCCTGAGGCCAGCTACGGCGCCGCGCTGATGTATTTCACCGGATCCAAGGCGCACAACATCTCCTTGCGCGGACTCGCTAACGATCACGGCTGGAAGCTGAACGAATATGGCCTGTTCGCCGGCAAGCGGCGCATCGCCGGAGCAACCGAGGAGGAGATCTATGGCAAGCTCGGGCTGCCCCTGATTCCGCCCGAGATGCGCGAGGATCGCGGCGAGATCGCGCTCGCAAAGGCAAAGAAGCTCCCGAAACTGATTACGCTGTCCGATATTCGAGGCGACCTGCACGTCCATTCCAAATGGACCGACGGCACCGCCGCGATCGCCGAGATGGCGACTGCCGCCAAGGCAAGAGGCTATGCCTATATGGCTCTGACCGACCATAGCCAACACGTCACTGTCGCCCATGGTCTCGATGCCGGACGTCTGTCGCGTCAGATCGACGAGATCGATCGTTTGAACGACCGGCTGGATGGCTTTACGGTGCTGAAAGGCGCCGAAGTCGATATTCTGGCGGACGGACGGCTTGATCTGCCCGACAAGATCCTGTCGCGGCTCGATCTGGTCGTTGCTTCCGTCCACTACAAGTTCGAGCTCTCGCGCAAGATGCAGACCGAGCGCATCATCCGGGCGATGGACAATCGCCATGTCTCGATTATCGGCCATCCGACCGGACGGTTGATCGGGGACCGCGAGCCTTACGAGATCGACATGGAAGCCGTCATTGCGGCGGCGGGCGAGCGCGGCTGTCATCTCGAGCTCAACGCCGACCCGGACCGGCTCGATCTCAACGATATCCATGTTCATGCCGCCAAGTCCGCGGGCGTCAAGCTGGCGATCTCGACGGACGCACATTCGACGGCTGGATTCGCCAACATGCGTTTCGGCGTCGATCAGGCGCGCCGAGGCTGGCTCGAAGCCGCAGACGTCATCAACACTCAACCCTTGTCGCGGGCGAAGAAAATGCTGAAGCGCTAGCCGGATTGTTTGATCCTTCGCAACGTGGCGCACGCGATGTTGCGCTCATCTTAGATGACAGCACAGGAGGGGTGAAATGAGCTTCGGGAAGAAGATTGGCACGGTTGCGACCGCGGCCGTCCTGACCCTCGCGCTGCTTGCCCCCACGGGTGCCGACGCTCGCAACGGGCGCATTGCCGCGGGAATCGTCGGCGGCCTGGCTGCCGGCGCGCTGTTCGGCGCGGCCCTCGGCGGCGGCTATTGGGGGCCGTATCCCTATTACGGCTATCCGGGGCCAGTCTATTACTACCCACCGACACCGTATTGGGGGCCAGGTCCGTTCTGGGGACCGTACGGATACGGCGACTGCTATGTCCGAGCTGTCCGGCACAGGCGGCATGTGCATTACGTGCGGGTCTGCTATTAAGTTCGCTTGCACTCGAGCAACGGGCGGGGCTGTTATATTGCCGCGGAGAGCCAGACGCATGTCGGGGCGTTTCAAGTTTCGGGCTCTGGGCCTCTTCGTCGGACTGCTCTCGTGTTGGCCGACAAACGTGGACGCCGCGAACCTCAGCAAGGCCGCGCAACGAGGCAGGACCATCCTGCAGGAAAGATGCGGGCGCTGTCATGCGATCAAATCGGTTGGCGAAAGCCCGCTCGAGAATGCTCCGCCGATGCGCGATATCTACGCCCGGTTCAATCGGCGCGAGTTGCAGGCGGAGCTGTCGGAAGGCATGGTGTCGAAGCACAGGGACATGCCGCAAATCGAATTTTCCGACGAGGACGTGTACGCGATCATGAGCTACCTCTACATTCTTGCAGTCAGGAAATGAATGCTCGCTGCTCAGGAAAGCGCTGATCCCTGCACATCGAAGCTCACTTGGGAAGCTCACTTGGCCGGCTGCGCGGTCCATTCGACGGTCTGACGGCATCGCCGCTGGTCTGGCGACACGCGATTGGGCCGGTACGAAGGCGTCCCGTCGCTGAGTGCGCGGCGGACGTGCCGGGCGGGGCCAGATGACCGGATTAGGATTTCAATTCGCGGAGCTGCACCGGCAGATGGTGCATCAGTTTCTCAAATTCACCGGGATCGAGCTTCTCCCACGCGATCTCGAACACCCCGCGAATGACGGTCAGCGGCGCGATGGGAAACTGCTGGGGCAGCTCCATGGCGACGTGATCCGCGAAGTCGCTGGCATGTCGCTCCTTGGTCGGCGTTCCCGCCGCGTGCCAGTTCTCGTAGTAGATCCCGCGCAGAAGGATCGGCAGCTGGGCGCCAAGCTTGATCGCCACCTCCGGAGGTACGCGATCGCGCAACGCATGCAGAACAGCCCGGAGCGCGTTGTAGGCCTGTTGACGACTACCGAGCTCCAGCTTCTCCTCGATCGCCTTGAGCCAGAGATTGGTCTCCTGAATGGTGTGATCCAGCGCGGTGACGCCTGTTACGCTCATGATGCGTTCTCCTAGATTGGCCACAATAGAGGCATCCCGGATCGACGGCGTCTCCGCAATCACGTCCGTTGTCATGATCGGTGAGCACGGATGCCGGCCTCGATTCAATGCGACAGCAGGGTCGGGATCGTCATCGTTCTCAGCATTTCATGGGTGACGCCGCCGAAAACGCCTTCCCGCAGGCGGGAATGCCCATATGCCCCCATCACCAGCATGTCGAGACTTTCGTCGGCGGCCAGGGACAGGATGGACGGCTGAATTTCGGAATGCTCTGCCGTCAGCTCGAGCAGCGTTGTCGTAAGTCCGGCGCGAGCCATGTGTTCAGTCAATTTCCGCGCTGAGGCCTCGGTGGGAGCAACCTGCGCCTCATTGATCGAAATCGTGACCAGCGCTTCTGCTTGAGAAAGAAACGGTCTTGCGTCCTTGAAAGCGCGGGCGGCAAGGCGGCTTCCATCCCAGCAGATGCCGATACGGTTGGCCCTGAAGGGGCCGCGGAAGATATGCGGCACGAACAGGACGGGTCCGCCCGCCTGGAGCAGGATCTCCGTCGCAGTCCTAGTGTCGTAGCTGTCCTGTGTTGCGTCCGTCTGCAGGACCACCGTCAGTCCATAGAGCCTGGCCGCAGCGCCGAGCGCGGACGCGGCTTCACCGGGCAGGTCCTCGACCGAGCGGCTTGCGTGAGAGATGTTCGCATTCCGGGCTTCCGTCTCGAAAATGGCGAGTGCAGCCGCGCTGCGTTGGGCGGCGCGTTGCCGCTCCATTTCGAAGATCTCTGAAGCGGCGACTGCTGCGCCCGCGCCTCCATCGACCACATACGCGCTACTGGGCGGGATGTATCCGACTGCAATCGCATCGAGATGGGCGTCGAACCGGGCAGCCAACGAGACGGCGGCATCAACGACAGGCTGCGGTGGCTGCTCGGTCGGAATATGCACGAGAATGTCGTTGATATTGATCACGACGACCTCCCTCCGGGACCCACTCCATACTCTCCGTCGGATGAAGCGGCATGTTGACTTGAATCAACAGTCAATGGCCGGCCGTCACTAACCGGTCCGCCGCAAAGTTGTGCTCCGCTCGGGGGAGGGGGCACGGCCCCGTTTCGTGGTCTAGCGTCACACCGGAATTTCGGGTTCCGCTAACCGTTCGCGCTTTGGCTCCGCGATTTCGGTCATCGTCGCCTCGGTGAGCAGGAGGATGCCGGCAACCGACACCGCGTTCTCGAGGGCTGTCCGAACGACCTTCGCGGGATCGACAATGCCGGCCTCGACGAGATCGACATATTGCTTGCGCGCGGCGTCAAACCCGAAACTGCCGACGCCACTCAGCATGCGCGCCACGACCACGCCGCCATCCGTTGCCGAGTTCTCCGCGATCTGGCGAGCGGGGGCCTCGAGCGCGCGCTTCAAGATCTGTACACCGGTCTTTTCGTCGCCTTCGCAGAGTGCTTCCTCCTTGCCGACGGCTTCGATGCATCGAAGCAAGGCAAGCCCGCCGCCCGGCACGATACCTTCTGCAACGGCCGCCTTCGTCGAACTGATGGCGTCGTCAAGCGCCTCTTTTCGTGATTTCATCTCAGCTTCAGTCGGCGCTCCGACACGGATAACGGCAACCCCGCCCGACAGCTTGGCGAGCCGCTCCTCAAGCTTCTCCTTGTCGTACTCGCTGGTCGTTTTCTCGATCTCGCGGCGGAGTTGTTGCAGCCGCGCATCGATCTGGCTGCGTTCGCCCTTGCTGCCGATCAGCGTGGTGTTTTCCTTGTCGGCAACCACACGGGCGACATGTCCCAACTGCTGCAAAGTGGCGTTTTCAAGCTTCGAACCAAGATCGTCGGAGATGACCTGGGCGCCGGTGAGGATTGCAATATCCTGCAACATCGCCTTGCGTCGCTCACCAAAACCGGGCGCCTTGACGGCGCAGCCTTTGAGCACGCCGCGAAGCTGATTGACGATGAGCGTGGCCAACGCCTCGCCTTCAATGTCTTCAGCGATGATCAGGAGCGGTTGTGCCGATTTTGCGATCTGTTCGAGCAGCGGAATGATGTCGCGCAGGGCGCTGATCTTGTGGTCGCACAACAGGATGAATGGCTCTTCGAGAACCGCTTCCATGCGATCGGCATCGGTCACGAAGTAGGGCGACAGGAAGCCGCGGTCGAATTTCATCCCTTCCACCACGTCGAGCGACGTTTCGGTGGTCTTGGATTCCTCCACCGAGATCACTCCATCGCTCCCGACTTTCTCGAGCGCATCGGCGACCAGCGCGCCAATCGATGGATCATTGTGAGCCGAGATGGTGGCGACCTGAGCTCTTTCCGCCTTTGTCTTGACGGGGCGCGCCATGGCATGGAGGGCCGCTATCGTCGCGTGGGCAGCGCGGTCGAGGCCCCGTTTCAGATCGATGGCACTGGCGCCGGCGACCACGTTCCTGACGCCGTCGGCAAGAATCGCATGTGCCAGGATCGTCGAGGTGCTTGTTCCGTCGCCAACGAGATCGCCGGTCTTCTCCGCGGCCTGGCGCAGCACCTGCGCTCCGAGATTCTCCTCCGGATCCTTGAGGTCAAATTCCTTGGCGATCGTGACGCCGTCGTTGCATACGATCGGGGTGCCCCAGCTCTTCTGGATCAACACTGATTTTGATTTGGGGCCGAGCGTCACGCGCACCGCGTCCGCAAGCAGCGAGGCTCCGCGCAGGATCTTTTCACGGGCCGCGGAATGAAACAGCACCTGCTTGTGAGGCATCAATCGCTCCTCAGAAGGACGGCTTTCATCGGATCAAGATAGAAGTGACGCCGTTTTGAACGCTTGATCCTGATCAAGCCTAGGCCTGGGAGCAACTCGCCGGTCGGATGCCGAGCGGCCTTGCATTGCCCCCCGAGCAAGCCTACGCTGTTGCAAGCTTTAGTAGAAAACAGCTTTGCTGCGGTAACGCGCCGCGCAGCTTGCGCCGCGAAATTCATTGGGAGCGGGACGTGCGCTCTATTCCAATTCCTCGGCTCAATGGGGCTTTTTGGACCATCGTCCTTCAACTGGTGGCCTGCTTGCTTCCCGGCCTCACCTGGGCCGATGCTCCCGGCAAGCCGGCGTTGACGGTTATTCTCGCGCGCAATGAAATCCTCGCCGGCCAGACGATGGGCTTCAGCATATGGATCGAGAATGCGACCGAAGCCAGGATCATGGACGCGGGTCTTAGCTTGTTTGGTCCTCCTTCTTTGAAGATCGGAAGCCTCGGGCCAGACGGCACATGCGACGTAAAAGACACCATCGGTCTCGGCACCGTTGAGCCCGGTTCGACCTTGGTGCGCAGCAGAATGTGCCTCAAGGCCGATTCCAGCATCGCAGAGCGGGACGAGAACCTGGCGTTCAGTGTCAGTTATTCGCTCCAGAACGTGAAGGACAACAAAACGATCGCCGGCGCATCTGTTGCGGAAAAGAAGATGAGCATCGGTCTTTTCGGGACTGAGAGCGTGGGCGGTGTTTCGCTCCGCCTCGCGTCGTACGTCATTCCCGGCACGTTCTTCTTGATGATTTTGCGGCTATTCGCCCCCAAGGAGTCAAGAGTTGAACTGGGCGCGACCGAGTCCGTTACACTCAGCATCTTTATCTCGACTCTTTTGTTCCTTGGGACGGCGTACCTCATTCCTTCCTTGCAGCTGCATTTTGCGGGGATCGGATCGACTGTGAGCGCGATCGCGTTTCTCGCGCTGTGTGGCGCTGCAATTGTGCTTGGCGGAATCTTGGCTGCCGTCTTGCAAGGTATTTCGATGATCGGCGCCCGGGAGCGCAACGCGCGCATTGTCCAGGAAACCGACAGGGTCGGCCCGATCATTCAGAAAGCCGTGCGTGCGGCCGGGGGCAAGCTCGATCCGGTTATGATGATCGCGGATGGCAAGCAATATTTCGGCTCGCTTGTCGTGCCTGCAAGCAATGGCGGCAGGATTTTGCTCGGCTGGTTTCAGCTCAAGGCGCCTGATGCGAAGTGCCGATCGGAAATGAAAGAATGGTTCGATAAAGACGAGTTCATCAAACCCATTGATGCAGCAGCCCGATGGGGAGTCGAACCGACCATGTTCGACCCGATCAAGGAATCAAGAGCCGGCAATCTTGAGCCGACCGAATTTCTCTGGATGTACTTTGACGAAAAGGCAGCGCGGTTGCCGGCCGGGCGCGAGGATCTTGCACAAATGAAACCGCTCACCTTAACCTGAAGAGCCGGCCGGGACCGGCCTTGCGGCCGGTCCCAGGAGATCGCTGCCGCCTTGCTCGCCTGGTCGGTAAGCACTGGCGACATATTTGGGCAGTCGCCCAGCTGTACAGCTCGTTGAGAATAGCGCGCAAAGCGCGAGAAGACAATGGTTTGCGGATGACCGGCGAAGCGAGATGCCGGGGATGCTGCGCTTGTGAGGAAATCGATCTTGTGAGGAAATCGATAATGGCGCGCGCTGTCTATTGTGTTTTTGACGTTCACCTCTGGTCGCAGCCGTTCGTTGCGGCCGATTTTGATCCACGGGTTCACTTCCTTTGGTCCTCTCGTGATTATCGCGAGATGCGCAGCCAGGGGGCCAGGATCGAGCTCGCGAACCTTGTCCTTCTTCCACTGAATGATGAATTCGACCTGCGCCGGAATCACTTCTGGCCGCGCTATCAGGCGGTCGCTAGCAATATCCCGGGGACCATAACCTCGTTTGGAGATGCCTGCGATCTCGTGTGGCCTCTACGCTGCAGGCCCAAGAATCTCGACTTAACGCTGAACGAGGCCGTGTGGCACACGACGGGGAAAGTGCGGTCAACCATCTGGCTGTGGCCGTTCGGCTGGTCTTCCACGCTCGAGATCGACCTGCCTGCAGACGATGAATTTGACGGCCTGCTGGATATTGGAATCGCGTTGCGTGAGAAAGACCCGGCGCCTTTGCTCTTGAAGGGGAAGGCGGTCGGGGTATCAGGCGCGCTCGCTCATCTCTCCCAACTCGTCAGGCAGGATCTGTGCACGCCGGCCGCACAGGGAAAGGCGATGGAAACGACCCGCCTTCCGCGCTACGTAGTCTGCGCGCTTGAACTGTCGAAAGGATTTCAGATCCGTGAGAACATTCCTGTAGCGGATCAGATGCTGCTGATCGGGGCCGTGCGTGGACAGGAGCTCGACCTTGCCAAGTTTCTCAGCAATCGTCCGCTATTTACTCGGCTCGGCTACGGCAATTTTGCCGTTACAGATTTCGATGCGGGGACCGCAATCGTGCAGCGGCATTGGCAGGACCGGCCGGGCACAAAGCTCGAAAGCAATCATTGCTTCTACGTCAATACACGGAACTTTTTCTCGATTTTTCTGACACTTCACCGAATGATCGCCTACATCACCGTGAAATCAAAGGACGATGCAAGGGCGGTGGCGGCCGCATCGGTGCTTGCGTCGTTACCTATCGAGTACCAGAACAAGCTCTGCTCGGATTTCGCAGCCAACTACGCGCCGCTGCACGGTGTTCCTGTTGCCGGAAATAAGAGTCCTGCTGGGCCAGCTTCTTGAGGCAACCGTATGCAGTATCGATCCGCTGATCGTTCAGTGGATCGCAGGTTGAAGTGCAGGGACATACGAAGCGGTCTTGCGCGAGGTGCGCCGCCGGGTGCCGCGCTCACAGGTGCATCGCAGGCCTTGCGGCGCATGCGGCGGGCTCAACACGTCAATCGGCACCAGGTGCGCCTCGGAACACGTCCAAGACATCGTTCCACATTGCCGGCGTCATTTCCATCTCGTGGCGCACGTCAGGATAGAGCCTGAAGTGCGCGTCCAGCCCGGCAGCGTGGTACAGCTGCCGTGCGGGCCAACCAGCTTAACGACCGGCTCTGCGTCCTCGCCGCACGTGAAGCCAACCGTGCCATACAGACGCGTGCGGCTGTCAGGGCTGTTGCCGAAGGAGGGGAAGATCTCGCCGCACACGCTGCGCCACACGGCGGCGACGTGGCTCATGCAGCGGCACGCTATCCGGGGCAGGTCTCAGGCCTTCTCGGAATGTCGGTCAAGGTGCTGCTCGACACCTTCGGCCATCATCATCCCGGACTGCATGCGCGAGGCCGCGGCCGCGATTACCTCGAGGGATCGCAAGCAGAACGTATCGGTGGTCGAAACGGTGGTTCACCTCGAAAAACACTTGGCGCGTGAGCCGTAAACTCTTGAGCTCATTGGTGGGCCCGGCAGGACTCGAACCTGCAACCAGACCGTTATGAGCGGTCGGCTCTAACCATTGAGCTACAGGCCCCGCGACGCTGAGGTCTTGCCGGCGGCGGGCAGGAGCGGGCCTGTCCGGCGCGGCGTCGGAACCCCAACGACGGCTCGGGCTCCGTTTACAGCCTGGCCAGCCATCCGGCAATGCCGCTGCCCGATTGTTTTGGCGCGCTTCCGTCGACGCCGGTCCGTCCCGGCGCGCCGCGACGCTAGTCCACCGAAACCCCGGCGAATTCCACCACCTTGCGCCACTTCTCGGTCTCGTCGACGACCAGCTTGCCGAACTCCGCCGGTGTCATCGCGCGCGGGATGCCGCCGGTCTCGGTGAGACGCGCCACCAGCTTGGGGTCCTTCAGCGCCTCGCCGACCGCCTTGTTGAGGATCTCGACGATGTCGGGCGGCGTGCCCTTGGGCGCCGAGATGCCGTAGAAGCCGACCGATTCGTAGCCCGGCACGGTCTCGGCGATCGCGGGCACGTCCGGCACCGTCGGCCAGCGCTGCGGCGAGGTGACGCCGAGCGCGCGGACGCTGCCGCCGCGCGACTGTTCCAGCGCCGTCGGGAGGTTGTCGAAAATCAACTGCACCTTGTTGGAGATGATGTCGGGAAAGGCCAGCGCCGAGCCGCGATAGGGCACGTGCAGCATGTCGCATTTGGTCATCGCCTTGAACAGCTCGGCCGCCATGTGCACCGAGGTGCCGTTGCCGGAGGACGCGAAGGCGATCTTGCCCGGGTTGGCCTTGCAGTAGTCGATGAACTCCTTGACGGTCTTGGCCGGTACGTCGTTGCTCACCACCAGCATGTTGGTGAGCTGCATGATGCTGGCGACCGGCACGGTGTCACGGATGAAGTCATAGGGCAGCTTCTTGTAGAGCGAGGTGCTGATCGCGTTGTTGGGCGCGACGAACAGCAGCGTATAGCCGTCGGGCGGCGAGTTGATCGCGGCGGCGGCCGCGATGTTGCCGCCCGAGCCGGTGCGGTTCTCGACCACGACCTGCTGGCCCAGGTGGTCGGACAGCCACTGCGCCATGATGCGGGCGACGATGTCGACGGGCCCGCCGGGGGCGAAGCCGATCAGCCAGCGGATGGGACGGTCCGGATAGGCGGCGAGCGCCGGTCCCGGTTTGGCGGCGAGTCCCGCCGCGACGATCAACCCGAACAGCAGCGCGCGCGCCAGCTTCATGCTCGTCTTCCCCCATTGATTGTTGTCGTTCAGCTCGCATGCGGCGGCCCGGTCGCCCCGGCCGCCGATCGTTCAGTGCGCCGTCACTTCTTGATCAGCGGGCACGCCGGATCCGGCGGGCCGAACGCGTCATCGCCTTTGATGGTCGCGAGGATCTTGTAGTAGTCCCAGGGATATTTGCTCTCCTCCGGCGATTTGACCTGCGCCAGCACGAGATCATGCACCATCAGATTGTCGGCTCGCAGCTTGCCGTTGCGGGCGAAGAAGTCCTCGACCGGCGTGTCCCGCATCTTCGCGGCGACCGCGAGGGGATCGTCGCTGCCCGCCGCCTTGATGGCGTTGAGATAGTGCATGACGGCGGAGTAGACGCCGGCCTGCCACATCGTCGGCATCCGGTTCATCTTGGCGAAATAGCGCTTCGACCATTCGCGCGTCTTGTCGTCCATGTCCCAGTAGAACGAGGTGGTGAGCAGGAGCCCCTGCGCCGCCGGCAGGCCGAGCGAATGGATGTCGGTGACCAGCGCGAGCAGCGCCGCCATCTGCTGGCCTCCCTTGAGCAGGCCGAACTCGGATGCGGTCTTGATCTCGTTCATGTTGTTGGGCGGGCCGGCGGCGATGCCGATGATCTTGGCCTTGGAGGCCTGCGCCTGCAGGATGAAGGACGACAGATCGGGCGTCGCGAATGGCGGCCGCACCGCGCCCACGACCTTGCCGCCATTGGCGGTGACGACGCTGGAGGCGTCGCGCTCCAGCGAATGGCCGAAGGCGTAGTCGTCGGTGATGAAGAACCAGCTGTCGCCGCCGCGCTTGACGACCTCCTTCGCCGTGCCGGTGGCGAGTGCGCGGGTGTCGAACACCCATTGCATCGCGTAGGGCGAGCAGAACTTGCCGTGAAAATCGGCGGCACCGGTCGACTGGGTGATGAACAGCTTCTTCTTCTCGGTGGCGATGGTCTGCACGGCGAGGCCCACCGCGGAGACCGGCACGTCGACGATGAGATCGACCTGCTCGGTGTCGTACCAGCGGCGCGCGATCGCGGCACCGATGTCGGGCTTGAGCTGATGATCGCCGACGATGACGCTGATCGGCTTGTCCAGCACCTTGCCGCCGAAATCATCGACCGCCATCTGCGCCGCGGTGACGGAGCCTTGTCCGGTCGGCGTCGAGGCCGGGCCGTTCATGTCGCTGAGCACGCCGATCTTGACGACGTTGTCGGAGATCTCGGCCTGCGCGGCGGTCGTGACCAGCAGCGCGGCTGCGGCCCACGCCGCCCGCTTCAAACAGCTGAGTTGCAATCAGTCCTCCACCGGTAGCGGCGTGACGCCGTTGTTTGTTCCGGCTCTGCCGGCCGGTCCGCCTATCTGCAATCAATCCAGGGCGGCCGTCAATCATGCCGGACGGCGGAGCGGTGGAGCGATCCCGTGCGCTGCAATGCCGCAAGCAGTGAGGTCGTCGCGCGCGCGCAGGATTCTCGGCCGTTCAGGCCTTGGCGGTCTTTTGCTCTTCGTGCGCAGCCTCCCACACCTCGCGCGCGGCGTCCGCATTCATGAGCGCGATACCGACCCCCACGATCAGGTCGGGCCAGATCGAGGGCCACACAAAGGCGGTCACGAGACCGACCGCGATGATCGCGATGTTGGCGAAGGCGTCGTTGCGCGCGGACAGGAAGGCGGCGCGGGTGAGGCTGCCCTGGTGGTCCCTGACCCGCGCCAGGATCAACGCGCAGCCGAGATTGACGATCAGCGCGCCGAGGCCGGTCACGGTGAGCGGCAGCGGTGCGGGTACGATCGGCGTGAAGAACTTCTCGCCGGCGGTCCACAGTCCGGCGACCGCCGGCGCCAGCAGGATCAGCGCCAGCACCTTGCCGAGTAGCGCCCGCCGCGGGGCGCTCCAGCGCAGCGCCAGCGCAATCAGGATGTTGACCGAGGCGTCCTCCAGAAAGTCGACGCTGTCGGCGAACAGCGACACCGAGCCGATCGCCAGCGCCACGGCGAACTCGATGCCGAAATATCCGAGATTGAGCGCGGCAACGGCAAGCACGGCGCGGCGAACGATGGTTGTCGCGTCCATCAGGCGTCCTCAATCCTCGAGAGCTGCGAGCCGCTCCGCCTCGGCGAGGTCGACTGCGGTATTGGCATTGAAGAACGGATCCAGCGGCACCGTCGGCCAGCTCACGATCGCGACCTTGTAGCGCGCCGTGAAGCGGGTGACCTTCCGGATGTCCTCCGCGACCAGGGCGTGCCGGAGATCCTCGCACAGTCCGACCGGCCACAGTCCGATCACCGGGTGGATCTGTCCGCCGGACGCCGCCAACGCCAGCTTGGCCTGCTCGGCCGCCTGCGCTGTCGCCAGCCGCGCGACGAGATCACGCGGCAGGAATGGGCAGTCGCCGGCGGCGCTCAGCATCCACCGGGCCTCCGGCATGTGCGTCGCAACCCACTCGAGGCCGGCGAGAATGCCAGCGAGCGGGCCCGGGAAGCCTGCGACGCCATCCGGCACGACGGGCAGACCGTTGCCTGCGAACCGCGCGGGGTCGCCATTGGCGTTGAGGATCAGCCGGCTGCACTGCGGCGCCAGCCGCGCGATCGCGCGCTCGAGGATGGTGCGGCCGTCGACCATGCGCAACGGCTTGTCGCCGCCGCCCATCCGCTGCGCGCGACCGCCGGCGAGCAGCACGCCGGGGATCGAAGTCGAGGTCATGGCTGTCATCGCGGGTTCGTTACCACGACTGCTGCCAGGGCGTCAGCGTTGCGCCGCGCGCGATCCACCATTTGCGCCTGCCCGGCGGCCATGCCGGCATGGCCCTCCCCACGGGCCCTTGCCTGGTCCATGGGGCTGCTGGCATGACATTGCCAAGAGTGGACGTGGCGTTCCACGGGGCCTTCGGGCCATCGATCGATCCCGCGCTCCTGGCTGTGCGAAAAACGCCGGGGCCTTTCTGGAGACCGCGATGAAAGTCATCGGCCTCGCCGGCTGGAGCGGCGCCGGCAAGACCACGCTGCTGACGCGGCTGATTCCTCATCTCAGGGGGCAGGGAGTGCGCGTCTCGGTGATCAAGCACGCCCATCACAAGTTCGACGTCGACGTCCCGGGTAAGGATTCGTGGCGGCATCGCGAGGCCGGGGCCGAGGAGGTCCTCGTCGCGTCGGGCACGCGCTGGGCGCTGATGCACGAGCTGCGCGGAGCAAGGGAGCCCGCACTCGCGGAGCTTCTGGCGAAATTGTCTCCCGTCGATCTGGTCGTCATCGAAGGGTACAAGGCCGGGCCGCATCGCCGTATCGAGGTGCATCGCGCGGCCAATGGCAAGCCGCTGCTGTTTCCCGACGATCCAGGCATTGTCGGGCTCGCCAGCGACGGCGATGTCGAGACGGCGCTGCCGCGCGTTCATCTCGACGACATTCCGGCGATCGCGGCGCTCGTCCTACATCTGGCGACGCCGCGGGCGGACGTTCTCGCGCTGTGCGACAAACCTGGTGTTCCGTGATGGAGCTCGCGCGAGCTCGCACCTGTATCTTCTGGCATCCCAGGAACCCAGTTCCGAGTTCCATAGGAGGCTGCCGCCCCGGTTGACGTCCCGGAACCGCTTCTCCATGGTCGCGCGCATGATGATGACGAGGCTGGATCTGACGGGCCTGAAGTGCCCATTGCCGGTGCTGAAGACCCGGAAGGCGCTGCAGACGCTCAAGGCGGGAGAGCGGCTCGAAGTGTGCTGTACCGACCCGCTTGCCGTGATCGACATCCCGAATCTGGTGCGGGAGACCGGAGATCGGGTCGAGAGCGTCGATCGCACCGAGCACGGCATTCTGTTTCGGATCGAGAAGGCCGCGGAACCGGCCGGATCCGTGCGGCGGTGAACATCCTCTGCTGCGGGCTGCTCGAACTACGTAGTTCGCGCGCTGTCTTGGTCGGACTGTCAAGAGATTGCGCTGCTTCCTATCGTCGCAGCGGCGCCAACCCGAGCTCACAACAATGCCGCGTTCTCAGTCCAGGCTTGCGACGCTGTTGCAAGGCAAGGACAAGTTGTTCCTTCTTCACGTTTCCGCGAGCGCGCGCATGCGGCTATGAGCGTGTCCGTCGCTGACGGTCGGTACATCTCATTAGTTGATTTCATCAGGGATGGTCGTGACGCGTCGAGAAAGTAATCGAGAGCAACATGACTACAGCCGGGAGTGGCGGTCGCGTTGGTTGCACGTGAATTTGTGTGTGTGTTAGCAACACATTCGCGCTGCAGTGCGATCAATCCACCAAGATTGACCGATTATTACCATTTTACTATCGACAATTTGCCTCGGTTCTGCACCAATTGGGGCGCTTTCCGCGGAGGTTGCGGGAGACGAGTCATGCCCGCTGGGGAGCGGGCCAGGCAGACCAGCGGCACAAGAATGGTGAGGGCATAACGTCTCGGGTGGGGTGTTATGCGCATCGAGGCAGTGATGAGCGTTTGTGCGTTGCAAGACTGCTCTGGTACGCGATAGCGGGCGGGGTGAGTGGGCGTATTGATTCTGATCAAGGGGACAGAACATGACGTTGTTGCGTTGGACGAGAGTCCGTAGGGGAGGGATGCATGGCTACCATTGAAAGCGCGGGCACGCTCCCGGGCGCGCAGGCGGGGATCTTCGATCGTGAGCACACGGTCGCCAAGGCGGGGTTCAACCGCTGGCTGGTTCCTCCGGCTGCGCTGTGCATCCATCTCTGCATCGGCATGGCCTATGGCTTCTCGGTGTTCTGGCTGCCGTTGTCGCGCGCGATCGGCGTGACCAAGACCCAGGCCTGCCCGGACATGACCCTGGTGCAGGAGCTGTTCACGACGACCTGCGACTGGAAGGTCGCGAGCCTCGGCTGGATGTACACCCTGTTCTTCGTGCTGCTGGGCGGCTCCGCTGCCGTCTGGGGCGGCTGGCTCGAGCGGGCCGGACCGCGCAAGGCGGGTGCCGTCGCGGCCTGCTGCTGGGGCGGTGGCCTCCTGATCGCGGCGCTCGGCATCTATGTTCACCAGCTCTGGATGATGTGGCTCGGTGCCGGCGTCATCGGCGGCATCGGCCTCGGCCTCGGCTACATCTCGCCGGTGTCGACCCTGGTGAAATGGTTCCCGGACCGGCGCGGCATGGCGACCGGCATGGCCATCATGGGCTTCGGCGGCGGCGCGATGATCGGTGCTCCGCTCGCCAACCTGCTGATGAACTACTTCAAGACCCCGACCTCGGTGGGTGTCTGGGAGACTTTCGTCACGATGGGCGTGATCTACTTCGTCTTCATGATGATCGGTGCCTTTGCCTATCGCGTCGCTCCGGTGGGCTGGCAGCCCGAAGGCTGGACGCCGCCGGCGGTCAAGAAGGCAATGATCTCGGAGCACCATGTGCACCTCGACAACGCGCACAAGACTCCGCAGTTCTGGCTGGTCTGGTGGGTGCTCTGCTTGAACGTGTCGGCCGGTATCGGCGTGATCGGCATGGCCTCGCCGATGCTGCAGGAGATCTTCGCCGGCAAGCTGATCGGTTTGCCCGACGTCAGCTTCAACCAGCTCGACGCCGGCCAGAAGGCCGCGATCGCGGGCATCGCGGCAGGCTTTGCCGGCCTGTTGTCGTTGTTCAACATCGGCGGCCGCTTCTTCTGGGCGTCGCTGTCGGACCACATCGGCCGCAAGAACACCTATTACTGCTTCTTCCTGATCGGCATCGTGCTCTATGCGCTGGCGCCGACCTTCGCAGCGATGGGTTCGAAGCTGTTGTTCGTGGCGGCCTTCGCCATCATCCTCTCGATGTATGGCGGCGGCTTCGCGACGGTGCCTGCCTATCTGGCCGACCTGTTCGGCACCCAGTTCGTGGGCGCCATCCACGGCCGTCTGCTGACGGCCTGGGCGACGGCCGGCATCATCGGTCCGGTGGTCGTCAACTACATCCGCGAGTTCCAGCTTGCCGCCGGCGTGCCGCGCGACCAGCTGTACAACACGACGATGTATATTCTCTGCGCCATGCTGCTCGCCGGCCTGATCTGCAACTTCCTGATCAAGCCTGTCGATGACAAGTGGAACATGAGCGCGGACGAAGTCGCGAAGTACCAGGCAGAGCTCGCCAAGAACGAGTCGGCGATCCAGCACGGGTCGTTCGGCATCGGCAAGGGCGGTCTCGACGTCAAGGCCGCCCTGTTCTGGGCCTTCGTCGGCGTGCCGCTGGCATGGGGTGTCTGGAAGACGTTGGAAAGCGCGGTCAAGATCTTCTGACCGATCGGCGATGAGACAAGCGGGGCGGCCGGATCGGCCGCCCCTTTTTTTGCGGCGCAGAGGCTTGGTTTCCGGACGACTGGATCAGCGCCATCGTCGCGCAAAAGAGCGCGGTGTAGCCGATCATCTCGTCCCAATGGTTCAGGCCCGCGGCGAACACGCCCTTGCGGCGCAGCACCGCAAGCATGGCACACAGGATCATGGTCATCCAGAGCAGGGCGGCGAGGCTGCGACCGAAGCCGATGCGGCCGAACGTGGCGAACAGGATGAGGATTGCTAGTCGCAGCACAACTCGCAGCAGGACCCTGGCCGCCGGACGCTCAGCGGGCTTGTCGGTGGAGATCAGCGTCGAGCAGGTAACACCGGCTCAGAAGTTGTCGCAGCAGAGCAGGTCGGCAAGCCCCGGTTCGGCCTGGACGCCGCGCCTTGCGTCAGTCTGCGAGACGCCGGGCTCGAGACGGCGGGCCTCGGCCGCTGCGTGGAGAATGGCGAGGGCGAGATCGGCGTGGCGGGCTTCGACGCAATGATCGAGCCAGTCCGGCAATTCGCGCTGTTGCGACAATGCGCAGTGCCATTCGCCGTCATCATAGGCGATGCGCCGGAGCTGCCATCGTGGCAATTGCAGCGCGACCAGCTCCAGCGCGGCATCGATCCGCGCGTCGGTCTCCAGCAATCGTGCGATCCGCAGCCGGCGTCGCCCTCGCGCCGACAACGGTGAGACGTCCTCGTCTTCGCCAAGCAGGGCCGTCAGCATCGCCGTCGTGGTCTGCGCGAGTTGTACCCGCTCGGGCACATCCGGTCGTGTCGTCAAGGCAGCCATGCCGGCCTCCCGTCGTCAGTGAGCGATGGCCCGATGGGCCTTGATCGGCAATGTGGTCGACGGCGGCGTAGGAATGCGAGAGGGGCGAAGGCGCGAAGAAATAGCCGGCGCATAAAGACGCCTCGGCGGCATGGCCGGTTCATATGCGGCTGCGGCCGCGCGGTTCTGCCGGGGGGCGCGAGAACGCCGCGGTCTTTATGAGATTCCTATAACTCTGTCGGCAGTGCTGTCTCGAAAACCTATGAGGCCGGATGCCATCTGTCCGCCATGGAACGGACCGTGGCCGCACCGGCGCTCCCGGCCGCTCCAAGCGTTGCGCGTCTTTCGCGCGCATGAGGAGCACACCATGCTGGACATCCTGCTGCTGGCGCTGGCCGCCGGCTTGTTCGCCCTGGCGATCGGCTACACCTACGCCTGCGAGCGGCTCTAGGAGACGAGCCATGATCTTCGACTATTCGCTCGCCGGCGCGGTATCGCTCGGCCTTCTGATCTACCTCACCTACGCGCTGTTGCGGCCCGAGCGGTTCTGACCGCCACCGTCGCACCTTCAAGGACAACATCCCCATGACTGTGATCGGCTGGATCCAGATCCTGCTCTACTGCGCCGTCATCGTCGCGCTTGCCAAGCCGCTCGGCTGGTACATGACGCGCGTCTTCAATGGCGAGCGCACCTTCCTGTCGCCGGTGCTGCGGCCGGTCGAGTCCGCAATCTACTGGATCGGCGGCGTCGACGAGCGCCGCGAGCAGCATTGGCTGACCTACACGGTCGCGATGCTGCTGTTCCATGTCGGCGGCTTCCTGATCATCTACGGCGTGATGCGCTTGCAGGCCGTGCTGCCGTTCAATCCCGCGGGACAGTCTGCGGTCGCCGAGGATCTCTCCTTCAACACCGCGATCAGCTTCCTGACCAACACCAATTGGCAGAACTACGGCGGCGAGAGCACGCTCTCCTATCTCGTGCAGATGCTCGGGCTCACGCACCAGAACTTCCTGTCGGCCGCGACCGGCATCGTGCTCGCGATCGCGCTGATCCGCGGCTTCTCGCGCGCCTCGGCGCGGACCGTCGGCAATTTCTGGGTCGACGTCGTCCGCTGCACGCTCTATGTGCTGCTGCCGCTCTGCATCGTCTACACGCTGTTCCTGGTCTGGCAGGGCATCCCGCAGACGCTCGGGCCCTATGTCGAGGCCACGACGCTGGAAGGGGCGAAGCAGACCATCGCGGTCGGCCCGGTGGCCTCGCAGGTCGCGATCAAGATGCTCGGCACCAATGGCGGCGGCTTCTTCAATGCCAACGCCGCGCATCCGTTCGAGAACCCGAACGCGCTGTCGAACTTCATCCAGATGCTCTCGATCTTCGCGCTCGGTGCCGCGCTGACCAACGTGTTCGGCCGCATGGTCGGCAACCAGCGCCAGGGCTGGGCGCTCCTCGCCGTGATGGGCGTCCTGTTCATCGCCGGCGTGGCCATCACCTACTGGGCCGAGGCCAACGGTACGACCACGTTGAACGCGCTGGGACTGACGGGCGGCAACATGGAAGGCAAGGAGGTCCGCTTCGGCATCGTCGCGTCGTCACTGTTCGCCGTGATCACGACGGCCGCCTCCTGCGGCGCGGTCAATGCCATGCATGACAGCTTCACCGCGCTGGGCGGCATGATCCCGCTGATCAACATGCAGCTCGGCGAGATCATCATAGGCGGCGTCGGCGCCGGGCTCTACGGCATACTGCTGTTCGTCGTGCTCGCGATCTTCGTCGCCGGCCTGATGGTCGGGCGCACGCCGGAATATGTCGGCAAGAAGATCGAGGCGCGCGAGGTCAAGATGGCGATGCTGGCGATCCTGGTGCTGCCGCTGATGTATCTCGGCTGGACCGCGGTCGCGGTGGTGCTGCCCTCGGCCGTCGCGTCGATGGCCAATGCCGGTCCGCACGGCTTCACCGAGGTGCTCTACGCCTACACTTCCGCGACCGCCAACAACGGCTCGGCATTCGCAGGACTCACGGGCAACACCTTCTTCTACAACCTCACGCTCGCGTCCTCGATGTTCGTCGGCCGCTTCTTCATGATCATTCCGGCGATGGCGATCGCGGGCTCGCTCGCCGGGAAGAAGTCGATCCCGCCCTCGGCCGGCACGTTCCCGACCACGGGCGGCCTGTTCGTCGGCCTCGTGGTCGGCGTCATCCTGATCATCGGCGGCCTCACCTTCTTCCCGGCTCTCGCCCTCGGTCCGATCGTCGAGCATCTCGCGATGGCCGCCGGCACCGTGTTCTGATCTCGGAGCAACCTCCATGGACACCATGAAACTGCAGAAGCGCTCGTCGATGTCGACGATGCTCGACCCGAAGATCGTGCTGCCGGCCATCAGGGCCGCGGTTGTCAAGCTCGACCCGCGGCTGATGATCAGAAACCCGGTGATGTTCGTGGTCGAGGTCGTCGCCGCGCTCACCACGGTGATCTTTCTGCGCGACGTCGTGACCGGCGGAGCGAATCTCGGCTTCACCTTCCAGATCATTCTCTGGCTGTGGTTCACCGTGCTGTTCGCCAATTTCGCCGAAGCCGTCGCCGAAGGCCGCGGCAAGGCACAGGCGGATTCGCTGCGCAAGACGCGCACCGAGAGCCAGGCCAAGCTGCTGACGGGCACGAACCCGGCCGATCACACCTACAAGCTCGTGCCCGGCACCAGCCTGAAGGTCGGCGATCTCGTGCTGGTCGAGGCCGGCGACACCATCCCTTCCGACGGCGAGGTGATCGAGGGCGTCGCCTCGGTCAACGAGGCCGCCATCACCGGCGAGTCCGCTCCCGTCATCCGCGAATCCGGCGGCGACCGCTCGGCGGTGACCGGCGGCACGCAGGTGCTGTCGGACTGGATCCGCGTCAGGATCACGGCCGCGCAAGGCTCGACCTTCATCGACCGCATGATCAAGCTGGTCGAGGGCGCGGAGCGGCAGAAGACGCCGAACGAGATCGCGCTCAACATCCTGCTCGCCGGCCTCACCATCATCTTCGTGTTCGCGACGGTGACGATCCCGAGCTACGCGGCCTATGCCGGCGGCTCGATCTCGGTGGTGGTGCTGGTGGCGCTGTTCGTGACCTTGATCCCGACCACGATCGGCGCGCTGCTGTCGGCGATCGGCATCGCCGGCATGGACCGCCTGGTGCGCTTCAACGTGCTGGCGATGTCGGGTCGCGCGGTCGAGGCCGCTGGCGACGTCGATACGCTCCTGCTCGACAAGACCGGCACCATCACGCTCGGCAATCGCCAGGCGACTGCATTCCGTCCCGTGAAGGGCGTGAGCGAGCAGGAGCTCGCCGACGCGGCGCAGCTCGCATCGCTCGCCGACGAGACACCGGAGGGCCGCTCGATCGTGGTGCTGGCGAAGGACAAATACGGCATCCGCGGCCGCGACATGGCCGAGCTCGGCGCCACCTTCGTGCCGTTCACGGCGCAGACCCGCATGAGCGGCGTCGATGCCGGCGGCTCCTCGGTGCGCAAGGGTGCGGTCGACGCCATCCTCAACTCCATCGGCGGCGGCCCGACACAGCCCGTCTCCGGCAACACGGCGCGCGCGGTCCAGCCGGTCGACAGCGAACTCACCCGCGAGATCCGTGCAATCTCCGACGACATCGCCAAGACCGGCGGCACGCCGCTCGCGGTCGCCAGGGACGGGCGCCTGCTCGGCGTCATCCAGCTCAAGGACATCGTCAAGGGCGGCATCCGCGAGCGCTTCGCCGAGCTGCGCCGCATGGGCATCCGCACCATCATGATCACCGGCGACAACCCGATGACCGCGGCGGCGATTGCCGCCGAAGCCGGCGTCGATGATTTCCTGGCGCAGGCGACGCCTGAGGACAAGCTCAAGCTCATCCGCGACGAGCAGGCCAAGGGCAAGCTGGTGGCGATGTGCGGCGACGGCACCAACGATGCGCCAGCGCTGGCGCAGGCCGACGTCGGCGTTGCCATGAACACCGGCACGCAGGCCGCGCGCGAAGCCGGCAACATGGTCGATCTCGACTCCAATCCGACCAAACTGATCGAGGTGGTCGAGATCGGCAAGCAGCTTTTGATGACGCGCGGCGCGCTGACGACGTTCTCGATCGCCAACGACGTCGCCAAATATTTCGCGATCATCCCGGCAATGTTCCTGGCGTTCTACCCACAGCTCAACGTGCTGAACGTCATGAACCTGGCGAGTCCGCAGAGCGCGATCCTGTCGGCGATCATCTTCAACGCGCTCGTCATCATCGCGCTGATCCCGCTGGCGCTGAAGGGCGTCGCCTACCGCGCCATCGGCGCCGGCGCGCTGCTCGGCCGCAACCTGATGATCTACGGGCTGGGCGGCATCATCATCCCCTTCATCGGCATCAAGGCGATCGACCTGATCGTGACCGCCTTGCATCTGGCTTGACAACCACAACCGTTGTCATTGCGAGCGAAACGAAGCAATCCAGGACTGTCTCGGACCACGCGACTCTGGATTGCTTCGTCGCTTCGCTCCTCGCAATGACGGGAGAGACACAGGAGATTCCCATGCTCAAAGAAATCCGTCCCGCCATCTTGGTCCTGCTCGCGCTGACCCTGATTACCGGGCTGCTCTACCCGCTCGCCATGACCGTCGTCGCCGGCACCATCTTTCCGGCGCAGGCCGAGGGCAGCCTGATCACGCGCAACGGCAAGGTGATCGGATCGGCGCTGATCGGTCAGGAGTTCAAGGACGACAAATATTTCCACGGCCGTCCGTCGGCGACCTCGGCCGCCGATCCGAACGACTCCACCAAGACGGTTTCTGCGCCCTACAACGCCGCCAACTCGTCCGGCTCCAATCTCGGCCCGACCAGCAAGGCGCTGGCCGACCGCGTCAAGGAGGACGTCGACAGGCTGAAGGCGGAGAATCCCGCGCAGGCCGTGCCGGTCGATCTGGTGACGACCTCGGCGAGCGGGCTTGATCCGGACATCTCGCCGGAGGCGGCGCTGTTCCAGGTGCCGCGGGTGGCCAAGGCACGCGGCTTGCCGGAGGCGAGCGTCCAGGCCGTGATCGCTCGGCAGACCCAGGGCCGTCTGCTCGGACTGCTCGGCGAACCCCGCGTTAACGTGCTGGCGCTCAACCTGGCACTCGATGCTGCCAAACCGCAATGACGCCTTGAAGGTCTTGGTCTTGGCGCCGAGGTCCCTCCGTCTATAATGCCGCATGGCCAGTCAACGCCGCGATCCTGACCAACGTCCCTCGCCGGAGGCCCTGCTCGAAGCGGCCCGGCGGGAGGACAGTCCTGCCGGCAAGCTCAAGATCTTCGTCGGCGCCGCCCCCGGCGTCGGCAAGACCTATGAGATGCTGTCGAGCGCGCATGCCAAGCTGAGGGCCGGCGTCGACGTCGTGATCGGCTTCGTCGAGACGCATGGCCGCGCCGAGACCGAGGCGCTGGTGCGCGGCCTGGAGATCGTCCCGCGCAAACGTATTTCCTACAAGGACCAGATCGTCGAGGAGATGGATCTGGATGCCGTGATCGCGCGCCGCCCCAAGCTCGCGATCGTCGACGAGCTCGCGCACACCAATGCCGCCGGCAGCCGCCACCCCAAGCGCTATCTCGACGTCGAGGAGCTGCTGTCGCACGGCATCGATGTCTACACCGCGGTCAACGTTCAGCACATCGAGAGCCTCAACGACGTCGTCGCCCAGATCACCCATGTGCGCGTGCGCGAGACCGTCCCGGACTCGGTCCTCGACCGCGCCGACGCCATCGAACTGATCGACCTCACGCCCGACGATCTGATCCAGCGACTGAAGGAGGGCAAGGTTTATGTGCCCAAGCAGGCGGAGCGGGCGCTGGAGCATTATTTCTCGCCCGGCAACCTGACCGCGCTGCGCGAGCTCGCGCTGCGCCGGACGGCCGAGCGCGTCGACGAGCAACTGCTTACCCACATGCAGGCCAATGCCATCGCCGGCCCCTGGGCAGCCGGCGAGCGCATCCTCGTCTGCGTGTCGGAGGATCCGCGGGCGACAGGGCTGGTGCGCTACACCAAGCGGCTCGCCGACCGTGTCCACGCGCCGTGGACCGCCGTTACCATCGAGACCCGGCGCAACCTGCAGCTCACGGACAAGCAGCGCGACCGGCTCGCCGATACGCTGCGGCTGGCCGAGACTCTCGGCGGCGAGGCGCTGACGATTCCGGGCGTCGGCCGGCGTATCGCGGATGACCTCATCAACTTCGCGCAGGCCAACAACGTCACCCAGATCATCATCGGCAAGTCGAGCCGCTCGCGCCTGTTCGAGATCATCAGGGGCTCCGTGGTCCACGACCTCGTCAGGCGCGCCGGCAACATCAGCATCCACGTCATCGCCGGCGAGGAGGCGCCGGACACCACGAGCAGCTCGGTGCAGACGCGAGCACGCAACGAGCCGCTGCAGCCGAAGCCCTATCTGAAGGCGCTGCTGATCACGGCTGTCGGCCTTGGCCTCGCCGAGCTGATCCAGCCCGTCTTCGGCATCGAGAACGTCGATCTGGTGTTCCTCACGGCCGTGGTCGGCGTCGCCGCACGCTACGGCCTGTGGCCGTCACTGCTGGCGAGCCTCGCCGCCTCGCTCTGCTACAACTTCTTCTTCCTGCCGCCGCTGTATACGTTCACGATCACCGATCCGACCAACATCGGCGCGTTCTTCTTCTTCATGTTGATCGCGATCCTGGTGTCCAACGTCGCCGCGCGCGTTCGCGTTCAGGCTGACGCCGCCACCCACCGCGTCCGGACCACCGAGCAGCTCTACGCCTTCAGCCGCAAGCTTGCGGGCACCGCGACCCTCGATGACGTGCTGTGGGCCACGGCCTATCAGGCGGCGTTGATGCTGAAGGTACGGGTCGTGCTGCTGCTGCCGCAGGACGGCAAGCTCACGGTCATGACCGGCTACCCGCCGGAGGATCAGCTCGACGACGCCGACCTCGCCGCCGCGAGCTGGGCCTGGAGCAACGACCGCGCCGCCGGCCGCGGCTCCGACACGCTGCCGGGCGCCAAGCGGCTGTTCCTGCCGATGCGCACCGGGCGCGGCTCGATCGGCGTCATCGGCATTGATGACGATCGCACCGGGCCGCTGCTGACGCCGGACCAGCGCCGGCTGCTCGATGCCCTGGTCGACCAGGGCGCGCTCGCGATCGAGCGCGTGCTGCTGGTCGAAGACATGGACAAGGTCAAGCGCACCATGGAGCAGGACCGGCTGCGCTCGGCGCTGCTCACCTCGATCTCGCACGATCTGAAGACGCCACTCGCCTCCGTGCTCGGCGCGGCCTCGACGATGCGCGATCTCGCGGCCCAGCTGTCCGACAAGGAGAAGCTCGACCTGCTTGCCACCGTCATCGACGAATCCGAACGGCTCAACCGCTTCATCGCCAATCTCCTGGACATGACCAAGCTGGAATCCGGCGCGATCGTGCCGAACGCCGCGCTCCACGACGTCGGCGAGATCGTCGGCAGCGCGCTGCGGCGCGCGAGCAAGATCCTCGCCGGTCATCATGTCTCGCTGGAACTGGCGCCCGATCTGCCGATGGTCGAGGTCGACGCGGTGCTGTTCGAGCAGGTGCTGTTCAATCTGCTCGACAACGCCGCCAAATATGCGCCTCCCGAGACCTCGATCGCGATCCGCGCGTCCCGCGACAACAACTGGATCATGCTCGAGATCCGTGACGAAGGCGACGGCATTCCCGCCGCGGAGGTCGAGCACGTGTTCGACAAGTTCTATCGCGTGCAGAAGGGCGACCAGGTGCGGCCCGGCACCGGTCTGGGGCTCGCGATCTCGCGCGGCTTCATCGAGGCGATGCATGGCCGCATCTTCGCCGGCAACCGCACCGATCGGCCCGGCGCGGTCCTCACCATCCGCCTGCCCGTGCCGGCGCAGGCCAGACCGCTGGATACGGCCGCATGACCGGCGCTCCGATCAAGGTGCTCGTGATCGACGACGAGCCGCCGATCCGCAAGCTGCTGCGGATGGGCCTGACCACGCAGGGCTACGAGATTCTCGAAGCCTCGAACGGCAGGATCGCGCTGGAGCTGTTGGGCCAGGAGCCGGCGCTGATCATTCTCGACCTGGGCCTGCCCGACGTCGACGGGCTCGAGCTGCTGCGAACCATCCGTGGCCGCAATGAGGCCGTGCCGGTCGTGGTGCTGTCCAGCCGCGGCGACGAGGCGGGCAAGGTCCAGGCGCTCGATCTCGGGGCCGACGACTACATTACCAAGCCGTTCGGCATGGACGAGCTGCTGGCGCGGCTGCGCGCGGCGCTGCGGCACCAGTTGCAGGTGCAGGGCGAGCGGCCGGTGTTCCGCACCGGCGATCTCTCCGTCGATTTGGTGCGTCGCATCGTCAAGGTCGGCGAGCGCGAGATCAAGCTGTCGCCGAAGGAGTACGATCTGCTGCGCGTGCTGGTGCAGCACGCCGGCAAGGTGCTGACCCATCGCTTCCTGCTGAAGGAGCTGTGGGACGAACTGACCGACGCGCAATATCTGCGCGTCTATGTCCGCCAGCTCCGGCACAAGATCGAGACCGATCCCGAGCGCCCGCAATTCGTGTTGACCGAGACCGGCATCGGCTATCGCTTGCGTGCGCCGGACTGAGCTTTGGCCGTATCGGCCGACTGGTCCTGTGTGTCAGGGGCGTTGGCATCGCCATTCGATGGGCGAGCTTGCGTGTCCCGCGGGCGGCATCAGCTCGTTTCGTTATATTTTCGAGCAATTTTGACCAGCCGGTCATCTCGCGCTGCGGCACAGTACGTCCGCAGGCGCCCGTTCTCTGGATCAACGGATGATCGAGACCGCGGTCGTGCCACCTCATCGGCGCAGCTGATCGTGCGTTTGCATGCACGACGGTGTAAACACGGGACGTGCCATGTCTCGGCTTGTCAGAACACGATCTGAATTTGGGGGGGCGAGGCTGCCGACTGCGGCGCAGAGATTGTCATCGGCGATACTGGGAAGAGCATCATGCCCGAAATTCATCTCAATCAAGGTCAGCCCGACGCGTTGCGGTGCCGCTTTGGCATGAAGGCCGGCCTATGTCCCGGTGAGGGGTTCTGCGCGTTCGATCTTTCAGCCTGCAGGGACTGTTCGAGATCGCAGCACAAGATCCAGACCTTGACGGGTTCGGAAGACCCGATGAGATCAAAGATATTGCACACCTGGATTTCGTTTGCCGTTCGTCCATCGACGTCGTTCTTGGCTCCCATCAGTGAGGTCGGTCATGGAAGAATACATTCATCTGCAGAACCTCATCCTGTTCAGGAAACGTCTCGCTGAATTCAACGATGAGTCCAAGCGGACGGTGCTCCTGAAATTGCTGACTGAGGAAGAGGCCAGGGACGCATCATTCGGACCGTCGCCTTGTCCAGTTGCGCCTCATGCGGCGGATCAGAACGTCTGATTGGCTTCTCGGTCTATCCGTCATCGAAACGATGAGCGCGAAGCTGCATTGGAATCTCGATGTATCGACGGGCTTCGATTCCCGCGATCGTGAAAGCATGGGTGGAGGTACGCGGCATCAGCTTGCGCTTTGGAACTTTCGTCTCGCCGACGCGGTTTACGTGTCGCAATCGGGAGGATGTTCATGGCACGACAATACTCGCGCAAGGCATCGGCCAAGGTCGGCCGGGCCATGAAGAAGCGCAAGGCCGGCACGCTGCGCAGCGGCGGTTCCGGTCGCAAGGTCAAGAGCCGCAAGCAGGCCATCGCGATCGGCCTGTCGGAGG
This sequence comes from Bradyrhizobium sp. HKCCYLRH3059, assembly GCF_051168035.1. NCBI lineage: Bacteria > Pseudomonadati > Pseudomonadota > Alphaproteobacteria > Hyphomicrobiales > Nitrobacteraceae > Bradyrhizobium > Bradyrhizobium sp. HKCCYLRH3059. The sequence goes on from NZ_JBNPUF010000003.1 coordinate 394,656, forward strand.
CGCGCCGCGAAGGCAAGAAGGTGCCCGCGAAAAAGAGCGCGAGGGCCTCAGCGAAGAAGACGGCCAAGAAGGCGAGCAAGAAGAGCACGAAGAAGACTACCAAGAAAACGACGAAGAAGAAGTCGAAGAAGAGCTGACGAGGCGATCATTCGGGCTACGATCATCGCGCACGCCATGACCCGCAGCCGTCGTAAAATTCTCCGCTGTCGTCCCGGCGAACGCCGGGACCCATAACCCCAGGGAGATGTTATTGCGCGGGATGTGGGACAAGTCTTACAACACCCGCCGCGGAGTATGGGTCCCGGCGTTCGCCGGGACGACGGCGGTGGGTGTGGAGGCCGCTTGCGCCACGCAGGCAGCTGCTGGCTTTCACCCTGCCTTCCTCTGCCGCGCCGCCGACCGATGCGCCTTCTTCGCCGGGCGTCGATGCGTGCGCGTCCGCCGCGACGCCGCACGCGCTGTCTTTTTTCGGCTCTTGCCGTTCAGGCTCTGCTTCAGCGCATCCATCAGGCTGACGACGTTGTCGGGCCGCTCCGCCGGCTCTGGCAGCTTGATCGGCTTGCCCGAGGCCTTGCGCTTCACCAGCGCCTTCAGCGCGGTCTCGTACTGATCCTTGAACTCCGAGGGGTCGAAATGGGCTGCCTTGGTCTGCAAGATGTGGCCGGCCAGCTCGACCATGTCCTTGCTGATCTTCGGCGCCTTGATGTCGTCGAAGAACTCGGCTTCGTCGCGCAGCTCATAGGGAAAGCGCAGCGTGGTGCCGAGCATGCCCTTGCCCATCGGCTCGATGGCGATGACGTGCTCACGGTTGGTCAGCACGATCCGCGCCAGCGCCACGCGCTCCTGGTCCTTCATGGCGTCGCGGATAACCGCGAAGGCGTCGAGCGCCGCCTTGCCGTCGGGGGCGATGTAGTAGGGGTGGTTGAGATAGCGCTGGTCGATCTCGTCGCGCGGCACGAAGCTGTCGATGTCGATCGTATGGTTGCTCTCGATCTGGACCGCCTCGAGCTCCTCCGGCTCGATCTCGACATACTGTCCCTTGGCGAGTTCATAGCCGCGGCCCTTCTGGTCGCCCTCGACGATGTCGCCGGTCTCGGCGTCCACCATCTGCTGCTTGAGCCGGTTGCCGGTCTCGCGGTTGATCAGATGGAAGCGCGTCTTCTCGACCGACGTCGACGCCGGATAGAGCACGACGGGGCAGCTGACGAGCGAGAGTTTGAGCGAGCCTTTCCAGTAGGCGCGGGGGGCCATCGTGGTCTCCTTGGACAATCCGGACGAGGCTGCAACGGGCAAGCATCGGTGTGGGTTCCATGGGCCCGGCGAAGGTCGCTTCGGGAAAAAATAATTCGCTTGACGACTTCGTAAAATCAGCATTATGGTCCGACCCGTTCCGTTGCGTCGGAGGGGACGTATCGCGGTCGTCACGGACGTCGGCAGCGGAATGCGATGGGTGTGCCGGGTTGCAGCGTGATTCAGTCGCGCCGACGAACAATCCGGCATGCACGGTCAAGTCGCACGGTCCTGATACCCCGATGCTGGTATCCAGCGCAATGCGCGCAGGCGCATTGTCGCGACACGGTGGCCAACAAGCCCGGCGCACCGGGGAGAACGCGAAGCAGCCGTTAAAGCCGTCGCGCAGGGAGGGCCGGGATGTCTCGGCTGCACCTGTGGTACCTGCCGCCTGCATTTCTTTCTGCAGGCGGGCCATGGGGGCGGCGAGCTCCCGGCCTTCCCTGCGCCCTCTCGACTGGCAGAGGGCGGACGCCAGCACAGCCTGGGCCCTCCATGAGCCGCGGGAACGCGGAACTTTGCCCGAAGTTATCCTGCCGATGCGGCCGGTTCCACGAGTTCGCCGGCTTTGCTACGCTACCACTCAACGCGAGGGATCACCGTGGCGCTCGGGAAGCTTTCCACCTATCGCAAGAAGCGCGATTTCGACAAGACGGCGGAGCCGTCCGGCGACGCCAAGGTCGCGCGTACGGCGCGGCCGCGCTTCGTCATCCAGAAGCATGATGCAACGCGCCTGCACTACGACCTGCGGCTCGAATTCGACGGCGTCTTCAAGTCGTGGGCCGTCACCAAGGGGCCGTCGCTCGATCCGCACGACAAGCGGCTGGCGGTCGAGGTCGAGGATCATCCGCTCGACTACGGCGATTTCGAAGGTACGATCCCGGAAGGCGAGTATGGCGGCGGCACCGTCATGCTGTGGGACCGCGGCTATTGGGACAGCGAGGACCCGGAGCGCGGGTTCAAGAAGGGCGATCTCAAATTCACTCTCGAGGGCGAAAAGCTGCATGGCAGCTGGGTGCTGGTGCGGATGCGCCATGATCGCACCGGCGGCAAGCGGACCAATTGGCTGCTGATCAAGCATCGCGACGAGTTTGCCCGGGAAGGCGAGGCCAACGATATCCTGGATGCCGACAAGTCGGTCGCCTCGGGCCGCACGATGGAGCAGATCGCGGCCGGCAAGGGCAAGGCGCCGAAGCCGTTCATGCTCGCCAAGACGCAGCGCATGAACGCGGATGCGGTGTGGCACTCCAACCGCAGTGACAGCGAAACCAAGCCGACTACGAAGGCCTCATCGCCGAAAGCGAGGGCCGCGAAGGCAAACGGCACCAAGGCCCGCGTTGCGCCGAAGACGGTATCGTCGCTGCCCGATTTCGTGCCGCCCGAGCTTTGCACGTCGGTCGCGCAACCGCCGAGCGGCGAGGGCTGGGGGCATGAGATCAAGTTCGACGGCTACCGCGTGCAGATCAGGGTCGAGGGCGGCGAGGCAACCCTGAAGACCCGCAAGGGCCTGGACTGGACCGCCAAGTTCGGCGCGATTGCGGAGGAGGCTGCGAAGCTGCCGGACGCGATCATCGACGGCGAGATCGTCGCGCTCGACAAGGACGGCAATCCGAACTTCTCCGCCCTGCAGGCGGCGATCTCGGCGGGTGAAACCGACGAGCTGATCTTCTTCGCCTTCGACCTGATGTTCGCCGAGGAGTTCGACCTGCGCCGCCAGCCTTTGCGCGAGCGCAAGGCACGGCTGGCGAAGCTGCTGAAGGCGCATATCAAGGGCAAGACACCGCGGATCCGCTACGTCGAGCATTTCGAGAGCGACGGCGAAGCCGTGCTGGAGTCGGCGCGCAAGCTGAACCTCGAAGGCATCGTCTCGAAGAAGTTGGACTCGGCCTATCATTCGGGACGGACGGAGAGCTGGACCAAAGCCAAGACCAGGCCCGGCCACGAGGTCGTCATCGGCGGCTGGAAGACGACCAACGGCAAATTCCGATCGTTGATGGTCGGCGTCAACAAGGACGATCATCTCGCTTATGTCGGGATCGTCGGCACCGGCTTCGGCCAGGACACGGTGAAGGAGATCATGCCGGCGCTGAAGGCGGCGGCATCCGACAAGAGCCCGTTCAGCGGCAAGAACGCGCCGCGCAAGTCGCGTGACGTGCATTGGCTCAAGCCCGAGCTGGTCGCCGAGATCGAGTTTGCCGGCTTCACCGGCGAAGGCAATGTCAGGCAGGCCTCGTTCAAGGGACTGCGCGAGGACAAGCCGGCCCGCGAGGTCGTTGCCGAGGCGCCGGTGGTGACGACGAAGGTTGCCAGGCCGGTGGCGCGGGCCGCCGCGAGCATCGCGACCGTCGGCACCACGCTGCACAAGACGCCGTCACGCACGAAGGGCTCGGCGACCGTGATGGGCGTTGCAATCTCCAAGCCCGACAAGGCGCTGTGGCCGGACGCCGGCGACGGCGAGCCCGTCACCAAGCTTGATCTTGCGACCTATCTGGAAGCCGTCGGCAACTGGATGATCGGGCATCTGAGGGGGCGGCCGTGCTCGATCGTGCGTGCGCCTGATGGCATCGGTGGCGAAAAATTCTTCCAGCGGCACGGCATGCAGGGCATGTCGGACCTGCTGGAGCTGGTCAAGGTCTCGGGCGACCGCAAACCGTATCTGCAGATCGACCGCGTCGAGGGATTGATCGCGGTGGCCCAGGTCGCCGCCGTCGAGCTGCATCCATGGAATTGCGCGCCGGACGCCTATGACGTGCCGGGTCGGCTGGTGTTCGATCTCGATCCGGCGCCGAACGTCGCGTTCGAGGAGGTGATCGCGGCCGCCAAGGAGATGCGCCAGCGCTTGAAGAGCCTCGGACTCGATAGCTTCTGCAAGACCACGGGCGGCAAGGGTCTGCATGTGGTGACGCCGTTGCTGCACGGAGCGCGCGACAAGGTGAGCTGGCCCGAAGCGAAGGCGTTTGCACAGGGCGTGTGCCAATGGATGGCGAACGACCGCCCGGAGCAGTACCTGCTCAACATGTCGAAGAAGCTGCGCAAGGGGAAGATCTTCCTCGACTATCTGCGCAACGACCGGATGTCGACGGCGGTCGCCGTGCTGTCGCCGCGCGCTCGCGAAGGCGCCACCGTGTCGATGCCGCTGACCTGGGCGCAGGTGAAGAACGGGCTCGAACCCGAGCGGTACACGGTCCGAACCGCGCCGGCGCTCTTGCCCAAGACCAAGGCGTGGGAGGGCTATGACGACGCGGCCGGAGCGATCAAGCCGGCGATGAGGAAGCTCGCGAACGAAGTGTAAGGGATACGATGCGGGGGCGCAATCAAGGCCAGGCCGACGTGGCGCGGCCACGTCAGCCCGAGCTGATCAGTTGGATGGCTATGAGATCGATCGGATCAGATGCGTCCGAGCAGGACGAGAATCAGCACGATGACGATGATCAGGCCGAGGCCGCCGCCGCCGTAGTAGCCGGTGCCGTAGAACGGACCGCCGCCGATGCCGGAAAAGCCGCCGAGCAGGGCGATGATGAGAATGATGAGGATGATAGTTCCGATGGACATGTGCTTCCCTCCAGTGCCCGGCAGCGGGGCGACAACGTGCTCTGCCTTCGCCGAGGAAACTGGTTGGAACTTCGAAAGTTCCGCGTGGGAACAAGTAAAATGCAGCGTGTGTCTTTGCGGTCGTAGTCACCGATGACTACGTAGAGAGGGTTGTTAGTCAGGAGATCGCGATGTCAAGACCGCTTGTCGTTTCCATTCCGCATCGCCTCGGCAAGGACGAGGCCGTGCGCCGGCTCCAGGCCGGTCTCAGCCGCGCCGCGACCAGCGTTCCGGTCCTGAAGGTCGACGAAGAGCGCTGGGAGGGCGACAAGATGATCTTTCGCGTTCGCGCGCTCGGTCAGGCGGCCTCGGGCCATGTCGACGTCGCCGACGATCACGTGCGTGTCGAGGTCGTGCTGCCCTGGCTGCTGCAGCGCTTTGCCGAGGTGGCGCAATCCGCGATCCGCAGCCGCGGCCAGCTGCTGTTGACGAAGAAGAGCTGATCAGGTCGGCGCCGCTGCTGTCCGACGTCGACCAGGCGGGTGGGCTGCCGCGTCGGTCCGCGCCGGGATCGCCGCTGCAGGCAAATGCGTGAAGATGGAGGACACCGCCAGGATGCCGTCCTGCATGTCTGCCGGTATGTAGCCGCGGGCATGAACCTCGGCGTCGAAACCATCTGCGTGGGGCCACACCCGGCCACCGTCGGTGAAGGGTGCAAAGTTGCGCACAGTGACGACGACGACGGCGTCCCGCCCACGCCGCCGTGCGAAGGCAATGACGTGATCGGCATGACGTCCGCTCACCTCGAGCGGCTCGTAGGAGCCGTCGGTGAACACGGCGGGCATCTGGTTGCGAAGCTTCAGCAGCTCCCGCGTCCAGGCGAGCTTGATGCGGCCGTCCGGCCAATGGTCCGCGAGGTGGGCCCAGTCGGGAGTCTCGCACGCACGCAGCGCGTGCTCACGCGCGGCGAAATCGACCGGGCGGCGGTTGTCCGGATCGACCATCGAAAGGTCCCAGAACTCGGTGCCCTGATAGAAATCCGGCACGCCGGGCATCGTCGCCTTCAGCGTGAGCTGGGTCAGCGAGTTCAGCGCGCCGAGCAAAGCGAGTCGCCTGGAAAGCGTCTCCAGCGACTGCAGGAACTCGGGCGAGCGCTCGCGATCCAGGATGCGGTCGATGAAGGCGCGCAGGCCGTTCTCATAGGCCTCGTTCGGATTGAGCCAGCTGGTCTCCTCCTTGCCCTCGCGCGCGGCCTTCAGCGCATAGGCCTGCAGCCGCTCGGGCAGGGTGCCATCGGTGCCGCTTGCCGGCCAGATGCCGACGAGTGTCTGATACAGCATGTATTCGAACGCCGCCGAGGGCGCGCGCATCTTGCCATCCGTGATGACGTGCGGCGCGTTCAAGGTCTTCCAGCGCGCCATTGCGGACGTCCAATCGTTGGGCAGCTCGGTGATGGCGGCGAGCCGCGTGCGCGCATCCTCGCCGCGCTTGGTGTCGTGGGTAGCAGTGGCGGTCATGCCGTGCGGCCAATGCCTGCCGCGGTCCCGCATCAGCTTGTGGAAGTCGGCGATCGCCAGAGCATGCGCCGCTGGATCGCCACCGACCTCGTTGAGCGCGAGCAGTCGGTGGAAGCGGTAGAAGGCGGTGTCCTCCAGCGACTTCGCCATCATCGGCCCGGTGAGCTGCTGCACCTTGAGGGCGAAGCGGCGCACACGCGGGACGCTGTGGTTGGTGCTGCGGTCGCGCTTGATGAGATCCATGGTCAGCGCATCGCGCAGGAACTCGAAGATCGAGCCGTCGGAGGCGAACCATTCGGCCCGGGCGCCTGCGATGGCGTGGTCGATCAGCTTGCGGTCGGTCTCGGTCGGGCCGGCTGTGGTGAGATAGGTGCGATAGACCGGGAAGTGAAGAACATACAGCTCGAGCGCCTGGCGCAGGATGTCTTCCGAATAGTCGCGCGTCGAGTAGTGGCCGTTGGCGATGCGCGCCAGCAGGCGGGTCAGCACGGTGAACTCGCTGGTCAGCAGCGTCTCCAGCACGCGCCGCTTGGCCTCCTTGATCACAGGCGCGAGCTTCGGCGGCTTGTTGCTGATCTGGCGCCAGATCTCGTCCAAGGGCTCCAGACCTTTGCCGTCGATCAGCACCTGGGTGATGACGTTCATCCACTCGTAGCCGGTGGTGCCGTGCACGCCGGCAAAACCCGGCAGCTTCTCGTGCTCGCAGAGAATCTTCTCGATGACGACGTAGAACGGCCCGGCTGCGGGCCCCCGAGCGTCGCGGATCAGCCGGCGCAGGCGCTGAAAATATTGTGCGGGATCGCGCAGGCCATCGATATGGTCGAGCCGCAGACCCTGCAACTGACCATCCGCGATCAGCTTCTTGACCAGCCGGTGGATAGCCTCGAACGTGCCGGCATCCTCGACGCGCAGGCCCGCCAGCGTGTTGACGTCGAAGAAGCGGCGGTAGTTGATGTCGCTGGACGCAAGCCGCCAATGGCCGAGCTTGTAGTGCTGTCGCTCCAGCAGATGATGCAGAGCGAGCGTCTGCGCACCACGGTCGGGGCCGGCCTTATAGGCCGCGATCCCCTGGGCAATGACGTCGGCCGCGCCGGGAATGGCCTTGAGGGCCGCCTTGAACGCCGGCGCTTCCTTGCGGTTCGGATGGCGCAAGCCGCGATAGCGCGACGCCAGGTCGAGGATCGCCTTGCCGGCCTCGCTGCTCTCCTCACCGGCCTCCTTGACGATGATGCGCAATACCTCGCCATAGCGCTCGGGCGCGATCGGCAGCCGATGTTCGAAGTACCAGCAGGAGAACGAGCCTTCGTCCGGGTCGTAGCGCAGCTCGATGTCGCCATGTTCGAGCGCGTGGCCGTAGGAGGTGCCGATGATCGGCAGCAGCACGCCGCCGCGCGCGCGGTACGGCAACTGGTCCCAGTCGATGTCGAACGAGGCGGCGTGCGGCGAAGCCTGGCCCCATTCGAGCACGTCGAGCCACCATGGATTGTCGTCGAAATGCACGCCGACATGGTTCGGCACGAAGTCGAGGATGAGGCCGAGATCGTGCTGCTTCAGCGCCGCGCACAGTTTCGCAAAGCCGTCCTCGCCGCCGAGCTCGGGATTGAGCTTGGAATGATCGGTGATGTCGTAGCCATGTGTCGAGCCTTTCCGCGCCGTCATGAAGGGCGAAGCGTAGACGTGGCTGATCCCGAGCGCCTTCAGATATGGCACGACGCGTGCGGCCGATTCGAAGTCGAAATCACCCGCGAGCTGCAGGCGATAGGTCGCGAGAGGAATGGCCGGAGGCATGCTATCCCCCGATGCTCCAGAACACCGACCACGGCGGCAGGCGGTCTCCAGGCGTGCCGCCCCAGATCGGGGTGCCCGGGACGCCGGTCGGCGAAGCCGCGAGTTCCTTGTCGGAGACGTTGGCAAGCAGATTTAGCCGGCTGCCATCGCCCATCAGCCAATGCGCGCTCAGGCGACCGTCATCGGTCACGTCCGCCTCGCCGAATTTCGCTCCCGGAAGCCGCGGCGCAACCTCCTTGTGACGCACCGCAAGGAGCGCGCGCACCAGCGCGAGACGCTCGCGCCCCGGCGACTCATTGCGGGAGTCCCAGTCGATGATTGCGGACTGGAAGGTTTCGATGTCGAGCGGATCGGGAACCTCGTCGCCATATTTGGCGTACGCCCACTCGTACTCCCTGCGGCGTCCGTTGCGCACGGCATGCGCGAGGTCGCCCTGGAAGTCGCAGAAGAACGGGAACGGCTGCTTCGAGCCCCATTCCTCGCCCATGTACAGCATCGGGACGGTGGGCGCGAGCAGCGTCACCGCGAGTGCCGCCGCGATCCCTTCCGGCGACGCCAGCGCCTCCAGGCGGTCGCCGAACACGCGGTTGCCGATCTGGTCGTGGTTCTGCAGGAAGTTGACGAACGCGCCGGGGGCCAGATGACCGCTCGGCTCGCCCCGCGGATCGCCGCCCCAGAATGCCGCGGGTTCGCCTTGGTAGACGAAGCCGGAGGCGAGCGCGCGAGCGAGATCGCGGCGCGGCGCCTGCTGGTAGTCGCCGTAATAGCCGCCGCTCTCGCCGGTCAGGATCACGTGCCAGGCGTGATGATAGTCGTCGTTCCACTGCGCGCGAAATTTGCCGCGCGGCGGCTCCTCTGCGGAATCCAACATGCTGGCGCGGTTGTCGCCGTTTTCGAGCACGAGATGGATGTGCCGCCCGGTTGCTTCGACCAGCTTGCCCACGGCGGCACTGAGATCGTGCAGCATCGGAATCTCACCCTCGTTGGACAGGATGTGATTCACGGCGTCGAAGCGCAGGCCGTCGAAGCGATAGTCCGTCAGCCAATGCAACGCGTTCTGAATCGCGAAGGCGCGCACTTCGGAGAGCCGGTAGTCGATTGCGCTGCCCCACGGCGTATGCGCGTCGGTGAAGAAGGTCGGCGCATAGCGGCCGATGTAGTTTCCCTCCGGGCCGAAGTGATTGTAGACGACGTCGAGAAACACCATGATGCCACGCAGATGCGCCTCGTCGATCAGCGCGCGCAGATCATCGGGACGCCCATAGACGCTGTCCGGCGCGTAGAGCAGCACGCCGTCATAGCCCCAGTTGCGGGAGCCGGCGAAGTCCGCCAGCGGCATCAGTTCGAGCGCGGTGATGCCGGTTTCAACGAGATGATCGAGCTTGTCGATCATTGCGCGGTAGGTGCCTTCCGTCGTGAAGGTGCCGACATGGCTTTCGAGGAACACGGCATCCTGCCATGGACGACCGCGCCAGTTTTCGGAGCGCCAGGTGTAGGCACGGTGGTCGATGATTTCGCTCGGGCCGGAGACATCCTCCGGCTGGAAATCCGAGCCGGGATCTGGAACGTCGAGCTCATCGTCAATACGGAACTTATACCGCGTGCCGGCGCCGGCGCCGGCGACGTCGAGCGAATACCAACCGCCATCCCCGCGTTGCATCTCATGCTTGACGTCGAGGATCAGATCGACGCGCCTGGCGGCGGGCGCCCACAGCCGGAACGTCGTGCCGTCCTGCGTGAGCCGAGGTCCGAATTGACGGCCGTTCATGACTGGCCCGCATACGCCAGCACGGAGCGGGACGGGGCCTTGAGGTCCGCACCGGACGCGAAATCGATCGGCGTCTGCTGGGCTTCGGTGGTGTTCAGGACCTGTTGCCACGTCTTGTACTCGGCAAGCTTGGGCAATTTGAATCCGATCTCTTCGGGGGCCGCGTTCAGAACGATAAAGATCGGAGCCTGTTCCTGTTCCACCGGAGCGAGCACATAGGCGAGAAATCGTCCGTCGGGAAAGGTCCAGTCGGTTTGCGTCATCTCCTCCGCCGAAGGCGTCAGCCACAGCACGCCGAAGCTGCCGTCCGGGCGGCGGCCATCGAGCCAGCGGCGTGCGCGAATCTGGCCGAAGCGGCGGCGCAGCTCGGTCATGTGCGCGATGAAGTCGATGAGATCATCGCCCTCGCGGCCCATACCGCTCCAGTCCACCCAGCCGACCTCGTTGTCCTGGCAATAGGCGTTGTTGTTGCCATGCTGCGAGTTGCCGACCTCGTCGCCTGCGAGCAGCAGCGGCAGGCCCTGTGCGAGGAACAGACAGGCGAGCTGGTTCTTGCGCGACTGCCGCCGCAGCGCCGTGATCGTCACGTCGTCGGTCGGCCCCTCATGACCGAAATTGTTGCTGTGGTTGTCGTTGGAGCCGTCGCGATTGTCCTCGCCGTTCGCTTCATTGTGCTTGCTGTTGTAGCTGAAGAGATCGGCCAGCGTGAACCCGTCATGGACGGTGACGTGATTAACGCTGGCGCGCTGGGTGCGGCCGTCATGGTTGAAGATGTCGGACGAGCCGGTCATGCGGCTCGACACCTCGCCGATCAGGCTGCCTTCGCCACTCCAGTAGCGACGCATGGCGCTACGATAGCGGTCGTTCCATTCGGACCATTGCGAGGGGAATGCGCCGACCTGATAGCCGCCGAGACCGACGTCCCAGGGCTCAGCGACCAGCTTGACGCTCGCCAGCACCGGGTCCTGGCGGATCGCGGTGAGAAAGCCGCTGCGCCGGTCGAAGCCGTGCTTCTCGCGCGCCAGGGTGGTGGCAAGGTCGAAGCGGAAGCCGTCGACGTGGCAGACCTCGACCCAGTAGCGCAGCGAGTCCATCACCATCTGGAGCACACGCGGATGCGTCAGGTTAACGGACGAGCCGCAGCCGGTGAAATCGTCGTAGAAGCGCGGATTGTCGGGCTTCAGCCAGTAGTAGGACGCGTTGTCGATGCCGCGATAGCACAGGGTGGGTCCGAGATGGTTGCCCTCGGCGGTATGGTTGTAGACGACGTCGAGCATGACCTCTATGCCGGCATCGTGCAGCCTTGCCACCGTCGTCCGGAAGGCATCGAGCGGATTGTCCTGCGCGTAGCGAAGCTCCGGCGCGAAGAACGAGATCGTGTTGTAGCCCCAGTAGTTGACCAGCTTCTTCTCGACCAGCATGCGGTCGTCGATGAAGGCGTGGATGGGAAGCAGCTCGATCGTCGTGACGCCGAGCCGCTTCAGATGCTTGATCATCGCCGGCGACGACAGCCCGCCATAGGTGCCGCGCAGATTGGGTGGGACGTCGTCGCGCTTGTTGGTCAGGCCCTTGACATGGGCCTCGTAGATGATCGTGTCCTCCCACGGGATCTGCGGCCGCATTTCGCGCCGGCCCCAGTTGAAGGTCTCGTCGATGACGACAGCCTTGGGCATGCCGCGGGCGTTGTCGCGCCGGTCGAACGAGAGATCCTCGCGCGGCGAGCCGGCGCGGTAGGCGAAATGGGCGTCGCTCCAGACCAGCCGGCCGGCGAGCCGCTTGGCATAGGGGTCGAGCAGCAGCTTGTTGGCATTGAAGCGGTGGCCCTGCTCCGGCTCGTAAGGACCGTAGACACGGTAGCCATAGAGCTGCCCCGGCGAGACATCGTTGAGATAGCCGTGCCAGACATCCTCCGTCCGCTCCGGCAGTTCGATGCGCTCGATCTCGCGCCGGCCCTGGCTGTCGAACAGGCAGAGCTCGACCTTCTCGGCATTGGCGGAGAACAGGGCAAAATTGGTCCCCCGTCCGTCCCAGGTTGCTCCGAGACGGGCGTGGCTTCCAGCGGCCAGGCGCATTGCGTCAGGCTTCCGGGAGGAGAAATACCGCTGCCATGGGCGGGAGGATGAGGTTGAGCTGGTGTTCTTCAGAGGCATGGACCTGGCCGACGTTGCCGACATTGCTGCCGCCATAATGCAGGGAGTCGGAATTGAAAGCTTCCCTCCATCTGCCGCCGAACGGCACGCGGACCCGGTAATTGTAATACACGTTGGGCGAAAAGTTCACGACCACGACGCAGCGCGCGTGCTCATCGAAGCCCTTGCGCACCCAGGCGAAGACGTTTCGGTCGGAGTCGTCGGTCATCAACCACTCGAAGCCGTCCGGCTCGCAGTCCCGCTCATGCAGCGCCGGCACGTTGCGGTAGAGGTGGTTGAGGTCGCGGATCAGGGCCTGGATGCCGGCATATTTGGCGTCGCCGAGCAGATGCCAGTCGAGCGAGGTATCGTGATTCCACTCGCGCTCCTGGGCGAGCTCGCAGCCCATGAACAGGAGCTTCTTGCCGGGATGCCCGAACATGAAGCTGTAATAGGCGCGCAGGTTGGCAAAACGCTGCCAGTCGTCGCCCGGCATCCGGCCAAGGATGGAGCGCTTGCCGTGCACGACCTCGTCATGCGACAGCGGCAGGATGAAGTTTTCCGAAAAGGCGTAGTGCAGGCCGAACAGGATCTCGCCGTGGTGATATTTGCGGTGGATCGGGTCCTTGCTGATGTAGCGCAAGGTGTCGTGCATCCAGCCCATGTTCCACTTGTAACCGAAACCGAGCCCGCCCATGTCGACCGGGCGAGACACCTGCGGCCACGCCGTGGATTCCTCGGCAGCCGTCGTCGCCTGCGGGAAATGGCCGAACACGTCGATATTGGTCCGGCGCAGAAACTCGATGGCCTCGAGGTTCTCGCGCCCGCCATATTTGTTCGGAATCCAGCCACCGGACGGACGGCTGTAGTCGAGATAGAGCATCGAGGCTACGGCATCGACGCGCAGACCGTCGATGCCGTAGCGCTCCAGCCAGAACAGCGCGTTCGAGCGCAGGAAATTGGCGACTTCGGTGCGGCCGTAATTGTAGATCAGCGTGCCCCAGTCGAGATGCCGGCCCTGCATCGGGTTGGCGTGCTCGTACAGCGCGGTGCCGTCGAAATGGCCGAGGCCGTGCGGATCATCCGGGAAATGGCCCGGCACCCAGTCGAGCCACACCGCGAGGCCCTCGCGGTGGCACGCATCAACCAGCGCACAGAAGTCCTCAGGACTGCCGAAGCGGCTGGTCGGCGCGAACAGGCCGGTCGGCTGATAGCCCCAGGAGCCGTCGAACGGATGCTCGCTGACCGGCAGGAATTCGATGTGCGTGAAGCCCATGTCGCGTGCATAGGACGGCAGTTGCTCGGCGAGTTCGCGATAGGTCAGCCACTGGTTATTGTCCTTGCGCCGCCACGAGCCGAGATGCACCTCATAGATCGAGACCGGCCTGTTCAGCTTGTTGATGTCATGCGGCGCGGGCCGAGGTCGCGGCAGGCTGGACTCGTCGACCACGATCGATGCGGTCTTGGGACGCATCTCGGCCGCGAAGGCCATCGGGTCCGATTTCAGCGGCAGGTGCTCGCCCTGCGGGCCGATGATGTCGAACTTGTAGTGGTCGCCGGCCCTGGCGCGGGGAATGAACAGCTCCCAGTAGCCGTTGCCGCGGACCCGCATCGGGTGGCGCCGCGCATTCCAGAAGTTGAAATCGCCGACCACGCTGACGCGACGCGCGTTCGGCGCGAGCACGACGAATCCGACGCCGTCGACGCCGTCGAGCACCATTGGATGCGCGCCGAGCTTGTCGTAGAGCCGCTCATGATTGCCTTCGCCGAGCAGATGCAGGTCGAAGTCGCTCAGGATCGGCAGGAAACGATAAGGATCTTCGAGGTCGGTGACGTGGTCGCCGAATGTCGCCCGAAGCCGATAGCGCTGCAGCGAGGGCATGGTCCCGGTGAACAGGCCGGCATCATGGATGCGCGTCAGCGCGACGACGTCGCCGTGCTCGCCGACCACCTCGACGCGGGAGGCCTCGGGCAGGAACGCGCGCACGACGGCCCGCCCGTCGACATTGTGCTGACCGAGATAGCGAAACGGGTCGGCATGCCGACCTTCGATGATCGCAAACGCCTCGGGAGAAAGATGGGTCATGAGGACTCGCTGGCTGATGCTGGCTCGGACAGGACGCGAAGCAGGTTGCTCAATGCGATGCGCAACCAGTCCGGCCGGTGAGCCAGATCATATTCGAGCGCTCCGAGGGCTTTTTCCAGCATGAAAAAGTTAAGGAGCGCCTCCGCCGTATGCGGATCGTCCGGCCAGAGGCGCTGACTGGCCTTGATCTCGCGATAGCCAGCCAAGAAGGCGGTCGCGGCCTGGTCGCGCCATTCCGACAGCGCGGCGGCGATACGGCCGTGATCGTCCTGGCTCGCCCTCAGGGCGCGCTCCTGGGCGACGCGGACCGAGCAATCGATCGAGCGCAGGAAGCCTGCGATGTCGCGCGCCGGCGGCGCCTTGCGCCGACGCTCGGCCAGCGGCTGCTCCTCGTCACCGTCGAAGTCGATGATGAAAATATCGTCCTTGACGATGAGGATCTGGCCGAGATGAAAATCGCCATGCAGCCGGATGTCGCAGCCGCCGATATGGTGCGGGATCAGGCTGCTGAGGCGCTCCGACAGCTCGCCGCGCCTGGCGAGCACCTGGTCGACCAGCCCTCGTTCCGGATCCTTGAGGTGATCGCGGCGCTCGCTCAGGCCCGTGAGGATCCGGTCAGCCTGGCCGCGCAGCCGGTCGATCCAGTGATCGAGATGATCTGCGTTCGTGGGCTCGGGCGCGAAATCGACGATGTCGCTGCGCGAGGCGAGCGCCGCATGCAACTCGCCGACGCGACGGCCCGCCTGCGCCATGTAGCGCAGATAGGGCGACAGCTCCTCGCTCTGCCGCTCGTCGCCGCTCGCGGCGAACACGCGCTGGTCGTCGACGTAGCGATCGAGATAGGCGGCGCTGACGGTCCAGCCGTCGCCCTGGTTCTCGATGAAACCATGGACGCAGCCGACGGTCTGCCGCTCGCCCTCCTGGATCACCTCGATACTCCCGAGCAGCGGCGGTACATTGGCGAAGCCCACGGTTTCCGTGAGGAAACCGCCGATCTCGATCTCCGGGTGCGGACCAGCCTCCAGCTCGCGGCGGAGCTTGATGAAGAACTCGTTGTTGACCACCGCCTTGCTGCTGCAGCGGTCGGTCTCGACCACGCGCACCTGCTCCGATTCGCGGATCTGCTTGTCGGGAAACCGCGACGTCGGCCGGAATTCGAGGCGCACCCCGTTTTCCTCGACCGTCAACGCTTGCTTCAGATTGTGCAGGAGCAGCGCAAGAAAGATCGGGCTCGTCGCTGCATCGAGCAGCGTTCCCTCGCGGGCGCCCTGGCGCACGGCGGCGAAGGCCTGCGGATTGTAACGATCGCGATCGAAACGCACCCACTCGATCTGCATCGGCAGCAGATAGCGCCGCTTCTCGTCGCGCTCGGCGGCCTTGAAGAAGATCAGCCAGGGCCGGTTGTCGCCGATGTCGCAGAACGGGATCGCCGAGGTCAGCGTCGGATGGATCGCGTCCGCCGAGCGCTCGGGGTACCATCGCGCGCGCGCCAGATGACCGGGCAGAACGTCGCGTTCGAACACGCTGCGGGTGCGGGCCAGCGATACCCAGGTCGAGCCGAGCGGCACGACCAGCGTCTCGAACTCCGGCACCGCGCGCTGGATGATGGGCTCCGACTTCTCGCGCTCCTTGAGCTGGAACCAGTAGAATCCGTAGGGCGCGAGCGTGATCATGTAAGGCAGCTCGCCGATCGCGGGAAAGCGCGAGCGGCCGAGCATCTCGATCGGGACGCGATCCTTGAACGGCGAGAGATCGAGCTCGGTCGCCTGCGCCGAGCGCGACAGGTTGGCGACGCAGAGGATGACCTCGTCCTTGTACTGGCGGACGTAGGCCAGAACCGACCGGTTGGCCGGGCGGATGAAGGTCATGGTGCCCCTGCCGAAGGCCAGCGTCGACTTGCGCATCGAGATCAGCTTCTTGGTGGCGTTCAAAAGCGACGACAGGCTGCGCGACTGCGCCTCGACATTGACCGCCTCGTAGCCGTACACCGGGTCCATGATCATCGGCGCGTAGAGCCGCGCCGGGTCGGCGCGCGAGAAGCCCCCATTGCGGTCGGGCGTCCATTGCATCGGCGTTCGTACGCCGTTGCGGTCGCCGAGATAGATGTTGTCACCCATCCCGATCTCGTCGCCGTAATAGATGATCGGCGTGCCGGGGAACGACATCAGCAGCGAGTTCATCAGCTCGATCTTGCGCCGGTCGTTGTCCATCAGCGGCGCGAGGCGGCGGCGGATGCCGACATTGATGCGTGCGCGCGGATCGTTGGCGTAGGTCGACCACAGATAGTCGCGCTCGACGTCGGTCACCATCTCCAACGTCAGCTCGTCATGGTTGCGCAGGAACAGCGCCCATTGGCAGGTCGCGGGGATGTCGGGCGTCTGGCGAAGGATGTCGGTGATCGGGAAGCGGTCCTCCTGGGCGATCGCCATGTAGATGCGCGGCATCAGCGGGAAGTGATAGGCCATATGGCATTCGTCGCCCTGGCCGAAATATTCCTGAACGTCCTCCGGCCACTGATTGGCTTCCGCCAGCAGCAGCTTGTCCTTGGCGTAATTGTCGAGCTCGACACGCAGGCGCTTGATGATCGCATGCGTCTCCGGGAGGTTTTCGTTGTTGGTGCCGTCGCGCTCGCAGAGGTAGGGGATGGCGTCAAGCCGGAAGCCGTCGACGCCGGCATCGAGCCAGCGTTTCATCACCTGGATGATCGCGTTGACCACGCGCGGATTGTCGAAATTGAGGTCCGGCTGGTGCGAGAAGAAGCGGTGCCAGTAGAACTGGCCGGCCTCCGGATCCCAGGTCCAGTTGGACTTCTCGGTATCGGTGAAGATGATTCGGGTGCCGAGATATTTCTGGTCGGTGTCGCTCCAGACGTACCAGTTGCGGGCGCTGGAGCCGGGCGGGCTGCGCCGGGCGCGCTTGAACCAGTGATGCTGGTCGGAGGTGTGGTTGACGACGAGTTCGGTGATCACCCGCAGGCCGCGCCGCTTGGCTTCCTGGATGAAGCGCTTGAACTCCTTCATCGTCCCGAAATCGGGATTGATGCTGCCGTAGTCGGCGATGTCGTAGCCGTCGTCGCGGCCGGGCGAGGGGTAGAACGGCAACAGCCACAGCGTGGTGACGCCGAGGTCCTGCAGATAGTCCAGCTTGTCGGTCAGGCCGGCGAAGTCGCCGACGCCGTCATTGTTGCTGTCGGCGAACGCCTTGACGTGCAGCTGATAGATGATCGCGTCCTTGTACCAGAGACCGTCGCCGTCGGGCTCGGTCTGCAGGCTGGGCGAATCCAGGGATGACATCAGGTTCATGAGGCCCTCACCTAGGAGAGAGGATGATGATGCGGCTGCGATCGGAGGCGTCTCGAAAGATGTCTCGGCCTCGACAGATGCGGCTCTCCTCAAAAGAGGGCAGAATAGGGGAGAAAGCGTCTTTGAGGGCGACGCTCTCGAACGTGTGCGCAAATTTGTTCACGGTGATGCCATTGACAATAAAACGGCGTCCCGGTTCGCTAGAAACCGAGACGACCCCAATTACAAAGCCGCAAGGCTCGTTTTGTTCCCCGGGGAACGACGGCCTTGCCGCGGCGTTAGGGGCTTATCCTCTTGCCGTCCCACAACAATTTTACGACGTACGACTTCCCGTTACGTCCAGATCGCGTGCCGAATGGATCTCTACAGCGAAGCCCATAGTCTCGGAATCCTGACAGAATTCTACGATGGTCAGGGGCACCGTCGTGTGACCGACGAAGCGGCCCTCAAGATCATCGTGGAGGCCTTTCCCCGGCCCACGCCGCATCGGCTGCTGAGCGATGCGGTGGTGATTCGCTCCGGGCAGCCCGCGCGCAGCCGCCTGACCGAGGCGGCGAAGCTGCCGGTCAGGTGGACCATCAGGCGTGGCGACGCTGAGATCGCGAAGGGAGACGCCGGCGAGGCCCTGGTCGAGTGGCCGGGTGATCTGCCGGTCGGCAGCTACCGCCTCGAGCTGGCGGATGCGTCGTCGTACCGCGAGGAGCTGCCGCTGCTCGTCGCACCGGCGAAGGCCTTCGCCGGTGATTTCGACCGTGTCTGGCTGCTGGCGGTGCAGCTCTACGGCATTCGATCCGGCCGCAACTGGGGCATGGGCGATTTCACCGACCTTGCCAATCTCATCACGCTTTGCGCCGAACTCGGCGCCGATGGCGTCGGCCTCAATCCGTTGCACGCGCTGTTCGACGATCGGCCGGGCGATTTCAGCCCTTATGCGCCGAACAGCCGGCTGTTCCTGAATGCGCTCTATGTCGATGTCGAGCAGGCCCCGGGCTTCGCGAAGGGGCCCGGCAGCAAGGTGCTGGAGCCGCTGCGGCAGGCCGAGCTGGTGGACTACAAGGGTGTGGCGGCGTTGAAATGGCCGGCCCTGCGTGCCGCCTTCGACGCTTTCATGGCTGCGCCCGACGCCGCGGCCGCTGCGGAGTTCAAGGCCTATCGGGCCGAGCGTGGCGAGCTGCTGGCCCGCTTCACCTGCTTCGAGGTGTTGCGGCATCGCTTCCAGAAGCCCTGGTGGGACTGGCCCGAGGAGTGGCGGCAGCCCGATGCTGCGCGCTGCGCGGCGCTGCTCAGCGGCCCCGACCGGAGGGAGGCCGAGTTCATCGCCTATGTGCAATGGCTCGCCGAGCGACAATTGCGCCATTGCCGGGATCTCGCGCATCGGCTGGGAATGAAGGTCGGCTTGTATCTCGACGTCGCGGTCGGCGTTCAATCCGACGGCTTCGATGCCTGGAACGAGCAGGGCGCCATTTCGCGCACGCTCTCGGTTGGGGCGCCCCCCGATCCCTTGAACACGGTCGGGCAGAACTGGGGGCTCGCCGGGTTCAACGCGCCCGGACTGGCGCTGAAGAATTTCGAGCCGTTCCGGGAGATGGTTCGGGCGTCGATGCGGCATGCCGGCGCGATCCGGCTCGACCATGTGCTCGGTTTGAAGCGACTCTATCTGGTGCCGCACGGATTTCCGGCCAAGCAGGGCGCGTACGTGCAGATGCCGTTCGAGGCGCTGTTGGCCGCGACCGTCATCGAGAGCGTCGCCAATGAATGCATCGTCATCGGCGAGGATCTCGGCACCGTGCCGGAGGGCTTTCGCGAACAGATGGCCGATTGGGGATTGTGGTCCTACAAGGTGATGATCTTCGAACGCGACGACAACGGCCGCTTCCGCGATGTCGACTTCTATCCGCCGAACGCGCTGGTGACGCTGAATACCCACGACCTCTCGACCTACGCCGGCTGGCGCTCGTTCGGCGATCTCAAGACCAAACGCGGGCTGGGCATCGATCCCGGTGAAAGCGACCAGGATCGCTGGGATGCGTTGGGGCTCTGGGACGAGGTGCTCCGCCAACACGGCATTCAAGCCAACGACGTCCACTCAGCGATCGCCTTCCTGTCGCGGACGCGGTCCCGGCTGCTGGTGATTTCCCTGGAGGATCTGCTGGAGGTGGTCGATCAGCCCAATATTCCCGGCACGATCGACGAGCATCCGAACTGGCGCCGCAAGATGCCGATCAAGCTCGAGGACATCGCCGGTGCGACCAGCGTCGCAGCGTTGAAGGCGGCGACCGCCGAACGGATCAGCCCGGCCGGCGTTTAGAACGGGGGGATTGCGGGGGGGCAGTTGCACGCGGATGCCAAATGTCCTGCAGGATCGAAGACTACGCCCTGATTGGCGATTGTGAGACGGCTGCCCTGGTGAGCCGGAACGGGTCGATCGACTGGCTGTGCTGGCCGGCGTTCGATTCGGATGCCTGTTTCGCAGCCTTGCTGGGAGATCGCAGCCATGGCCGCTGGCTGATCGAGCCGCGCGGCGACGTCCGATCGACGTCTCGACGTTATCGCGGCGACAGCCTCATCCTCGAGACGCGATACGAAACTGCGACCGGCACCGTCGAGATGATCGATTTCATGCCGCCACGGGGCAGGGCCTCCGATGTCGTTCGGCTGGTCCGCGGCGTCTCCGGCCGGGTCGCCATGCGGATGGAGCTGATCATCCGCTTCGGGTTCGGCATCGAGATTCCCTGGGTCAAGCGTTCCGAGGATCGCTCCGCGCTGCTCGCCATCTGCGGCCAGGACATGGCGGTGCTGCATACCCCCGTCGCGACCCGCGGCGCGGACATGACCACGGTGGCGGAGTTCGAGGTCGCCGCCGGCGAAACCGTGCCTTTCGTGCTCACCTACGGTCCGTCGCATCTGCCGGCGCCCAAGGCGATCGATCCGGATCAGGCGCTGGATGACACCGAAACATTCTGGGCCGACTGGTCGCGGCGCTGCACCTATCAGGGCGAGCATCGCGCACTCGTGATGCGCTCGCTGATCACCTTGAAGGCGCTCACCTACGCGCCGACCGGCGGCATCGTCGCGGCGCCGACCACCTCACTGCCGGAGAAGCTCGGCGGCCGGCGCAATTGGGACTACCGATTCTGCTGGCTGCGTGACGCGACGTTCACGCTGCTCGCGTTGATGAACTCGGGTTACACCGAGGAAGCGCTGGCCTGGCACAACTGGCTGCTGCGCGCCGCGGCGGGCGCTCCCGCCTACATGCAGATCATGTATGGCATCATGGGCCAGCGGCGGCTGATGGAGTGGGAGGCCGAGTGGCTGCCGGGCTACGAGGGTGCCCAGCCGGTGCGGATCGGCAATGCCGCGCATGCGCAGCTCCAGCTCGACGTCTACGGCGAGCTGATGGATGCCTTCCATCAGGCCCGCATGACCAAGCTCAAGCTGGACGACGGCACCTGGGACCTGGAATGCGCGGTGCTCGACCATCTCACCGACGTCTGGGACCAGCCCGACCACGGCATCTGGGAACGCCGCGGCGATGGCCGTCACTACGTGTTCTCCAAGGTGATGACCTGGGTGGCGTTCGATCGCGCGATCAAGAGCGCGGAGAAATTCGGGTTCAAGGCGCCGCTGGAGCGCTGGCGGCGGCTGCGCGAGACGATTCATCGCGATGTCTGCGCCAAGGGCTACGACGAAAGCCTCGGCAGCTTCGTCGAGTCCTATGGCTCGCGGCTGCTCGATGCCAGCCTGCTGCTGTTGCCGGCGGTCGGCTTCCTGCCGTGCTCCGATTCGCGCATTCGCGGCACGGTCGACGCGATCGAGGAGCATCTGCTGCGGGACGGCTTCGTGCTCCGGCACGATCCGCGCGAGGTCCCGCCGGACGAGCAGCAGCCGATCGAAGGCGCGTTCCTGGCCTGCACGCTGTGGCTGGCCGACGCCCATGTCCTGGCGGGCGATACGGAGAAGGCCGAGACGCTGTTCCGCCGCGTGGTGAACATCGCCAACGACGTTGGACTGCTGGCCGAAGAATACGACACCGAGGCACGGCGGCAGACCGGCAACTTTCCCCAGGCGCTGACCCATATCGCGCTGATCAACACGGCGCAAAATCTGAGCAGCGCCAAGAAGGCCAGCGACAAACCCGCAAGGCAGCGGTCGGGAGCCTGAGCTGCCGCGCGTCAGCTTGCGGATGAGCCTTGCGCGTTTTCCGCCAGGATCATCTCCATGGCATTGGCAAAGCCTTCGTCCTGATTGGACGTGGTGATGCGCTTGGCCTTGCTCTTCACCTCGTCGCTGGCATTGCCCATGGCGATCGACAATCCGCTCACCTCGAACATCGCGACATCATTGTGCATGTCGCCGATGGTCGCGACCTGGTCGAGCGGAACGCCGAGCCGCTTGGCCATCGCCGTGACGAAGGTGCCCTTGTTGCGCCCGGGCGGAGTGATGTCGAGATAGTAGCTCTGCGAGCGGACCGCCGTCGCCTCGGTCCCCAGCGTCTGCTGCATCTGGCTCTCGCAGTGCGCCAGCAGCTCGAAATCGCTGCTGGCGCCGACGATCTTGCAGGCGTTCGACAGATAGGGGGAGAAATCGTCGACGATCGTCGGCTCCGCGCGTATCGCGCGCCGCTCGTTCGGGACGTATTCGCCGTCCGGATTGCGCGTCAGCCAGGCATCATTGGTGAAGACCCAGATGTCGACCCTGGATTGTTGGAGAAGATCGACGCAGCGCGCGGCGGCGGCGGGCGGGATCAGGCTCTGCTCGAGCGGGCGCATATCGGCGTCGATGATCGAGCTGCCGTTGAACGGGCCGACCGGAAGGCTGATCTGCAGCGGCTCGATCAGAAAGCGCATTCCGATCGCTGGGCGGCTCGAGGTGAGCGTGAAGGCGACGCCACATTCGTGCAGCCGTCGCGCCACCTTCGCGGCCCGCTCGGTCAGAACCTTGTCCTTGGTCAGCAGCGTGCCGTCGACGTCGGATACGACGAGAGCGATGCGGGTCATGAGCCCTTCCTGTTCGCGGGTCAGGCGCAGCCCCGACCGGCGTGAAGCTGTTGCATGATGTCGTCCACGATCGCCGCGACTGGCGCGTCGACCGAGACTGTAATGGGACGCTCGGCGGCGTCAGGTGGTTCCAGGGTGGCGAATTGGCTGGCGAGCAGGCCCGGCGGCATGAAGTGCCCCTTGCGATGGCTCATCCGTCTGCCGATCAGCTCCTGACTGCCTTGGAGATAGACCATGCGGACATCGTTACAGCCGCCGACCAGGATATCGCGATAGGCCTTCTTGAGTGCAGAGCAGGCGATGATGATGTGCTGGCCCGCAGTACGGCAACGCGCGATCTCCTGGGCAATCGCCTGCAGCCAGGGCCAGCGATCCTCGTCCGTGAGCGGGTGGCCGGCGCTCATCTTGGCGACGTTTGCGGGCGGGTGAAAGCTGTCGCCATCCTCGAAGCGCCAGCCGAGGCGTTGCCCCAATGTTTTCCCGATCGTGCTCTTGCCGGAGCCGGACACGCCCATGATGACGAGCGCATGGGGCAGGTCAGATGTCGCCACTTCGCCCCTCCGGCCAGGCCTCGCTGTCGATGAGCAGGATCGTCTCCCGATTTGAGCGGGCGCGATTGGCCGGCAGGTCCTCACCGGCCAGCACCCGCGTCATGATCGCGCGCTTGTCGGTACCGGCGATCTCAAACAGCATGGTTCGGCAGGAGGCGAGCGCAGGCAAGGTCAGGCTGATCCGCGGCACGAAGGGAGCGACGTGAGCCTTGTCGACGCCGACGACCCAGCGATCGGCGACATCAACGGCGGGAAAACCGGGGAATAGCGACGCGACATGGCCGTCGGGGCCGATGCCGAGCAGCACAAGGTCGAACAGCGGCCGCGCGGGGGCGAGCCGCCCGGCGCCGTAGAACGCTTCCAGCGTGCGCTGATAGTCGCGGGCACTGGCCTCCGGGTCCGACCTATCGGTCGCGATCGGGTGGATGTTGGCGGCCGGCGCGCAGGCATCGAGGAACGCGTGGCGGGCCATGGTCATGTTGTGCAGGGGATCTCCGGCCGGAACATAGCGCTCGTCGCCGATGAACCAGTGCACGCGCGGCCATGCAATCCGCTCGCGATAGGCGTCCGTCGCCAGCAGCTGATAAAGCTGCCTCGGGCTCGATCCCCCGGTGAGGCAGACGGCTATGGTCCCCGGATTTGCGTCGATGCGGGCCAGGAGATGTTCGGCCGCGACCCTCGCCATCGTCGCCTGGTCCGCGACTCGCACGAGTTTGCGGTTCTGCGGCCCGACCACGGCTAAACCAGCTTGCGCCAGCTGCGGCCGTCGCGGGCCAGGAGATCGGCCGCCGCCTCAGGTCCCTCGCTGCCGGCCGCGTAGGAATGCAGGCCATCGCGGCCGGCCTTCTTCCACGCCCCGATGAACGGCTCGACGGCCTTCCAGCCGGCCTCGACGCTGTCGGCGCGCTGGAACAGGATGTTGTCGCCGATCATGCAGTCATAGATCAGCGTCTCGTAGCCGGTGGCGGGCTCGGCCTGGAAATAGTCCTTGTAATTGAACTTCATCTGCACGCCATCGGTGCGGATGGTGGGGCCGGGCACCTTGGTGTTGAACTGCAGCGTGATGCTCTGGGTCGGCTCGATGCCGATGACCAGATAGTTCTCGGCCAAGGTCTCGATCGGCGTGCAACTGAACATCGCGAACGGCGCCTGGCGGAACTTGATCGCGACCTCGGTGCGCTTGGCGCCGAGCGCCTTGCCGGTGCGCAGATAGAACGGAACGCCGGCCCAGCGCCAATTGTCGATCGTGAGCTTGAAGGCGGCATAGGTCTCGGTGGTGCTGTTGGGGCGGACGTCCTTGCTCCTCAGATAGTCGGGCAGCTCGGCGTCGCCGATCATGCCAGCCGTGTACTGGCCGCGCACCGAATTGAGCAGCGCCTCCCGTTCGCTCAACGGCTGGATCGCCGACAGCACCTCCGCCTTCTCGGAGCGGACGGTATGCGCATCGAACCGTGCCGGCGGCTCCATCGCCACCAGCGACAGCAATTGGAAGAGATGGTTGGGGACCATGTCGCGCAGCGCGCCGGTCGCGTCGTAGAAGCTGCCGCGCGTGCCGACGCCGAGCTTCTCCTCGACGGTGATCTGCACGTGGTCGATGTGATGCCTGTTCCAGATCGGCTCGAACATGCCATTGGCGAAACGCAGCACCAGGATGTTCTGCACCGTCTCCTTGCCGAGGTAATGATCGATCCGGTAGATCTGGTGCTCGGTCACGAGCTGCAGAAGCTCGTCGTTCAGCTTCTTGGCCGAGGCGAGGTCGGTGCCGAACGGCTTTTCCACCACGAGGCGGCGCCAAGCCTTGCCGTCCTCGCGCAGCAACCCGACGCGCCCGAGCTGTTGCGCGATCGGCGCAAAGGCGCTCGGCGGCGTCGCGAGATAGAACAGCCGATTGCCGTGGGTCTCCCGCGCGGCTTCCAGCTTTTCCAGCTTCGCCTTCAACTGATCGAAGCTTTCCGGCTCCTTCGGATCGGCCTCGATCGCAGTCACGCATTGCAACAGGCGCTGCGCGATCTCATCCTCGATCGGGCGTGTGGCGTATTTGCGTAGGCCTTCCATGAGATTGTCGCGCAGTTGCTCGCTCGACATGCCCTTGCGGGCAATGCCGACGATGCAGAACCTGTCCGGCAGCAGATGATTGGCCGCGAGATTGTAAAGCGATGGCAAGACGAGCCGATGGGTCAGATCGCCGGTCACACCGAAGATCACGAAGGCGCAAGCGTCAGGCTTCTGATGTTGCGGCTGGTGCGGATGCAGCGGGGTCACGCGCGGTCGTCCCTGGGCTTGACGATCTCGGGCGCGCTCTGGCGCGCCGGGTCTGGGTGCTGTTCAGGCTCCTTGTGCCCGCCAAAGCCTTCGCGCATCGCCGAGAGAATCTTTTCCGCGAAGGTGTGCTCCTGGCGCGAGCGGAAACGGGCGAACAAGGCGGCGGTCAACACCTCGGCCGGCACCGCTTCGTCGATCGCCGCATTCACGGTCCAGCGGCCCTCGCCGGAATCCTCGACATAGCCGGAATATTTCTCCAGACCGGGCTGCCGCGCGAGCGCGCTGGCGGTGAGGTCGAGCAGCCAGGACGGAATGACGCTGCCGCGGCGCCACACCTCGGCGATGTCAGCGAGATCGAAGTCGAAGCGATGCGCCTCGGGCAGCGCCGCGCTGTTCGCATTCCTGAGGATGTCGAAGCCCTCGGCATAGGCCTGCATCAGGCCATATTCGATGCCGTTGTGGATCATCTTGACGAAATGGCCGGCGCCAGTCGGCCCCGCATGGATGTAGCCCTGTTCGACGCGCGGGTCGCGGCCGTCACGGCCCGGTGTGCGCGGGATGTCGCCGATGCCTGGCGCTAGCGTCGCGAAGATCGGATCGAGCCGGTCGACGACCGGCTTGTCGCCGCCGATCATCATGCAGTAGCCGCGGTCGAGGCCCCAGACTCCGCCGGAGGTGCCGACGTCGACGTAGTGCAGACCGCGCTCCTTGAGCGCCTTGCCGCGGCGGACGTCGTCCTGCCAGAAACTGTTGCCGCCGTCGATGACGACGTCGTCTCGGCTCATCAGCTTGGTGAGCTGCTCGACGGTGGCTTCCGTGATCTTGCCGGCCGGCAGCATGACCCAGGCGTGCCGCGGGAGGGCGAGTTTGCCGACGAACTCCTCGAGGCTCGCGGCGCCGGTGGCGCCCTCGGAAACCAGCGCGGCGACGGCCTTTGCGTCGCGATCATAGACCACGCAGGCGTGTCCGGCGCGCATCAGGCGGCGCACGATGTTGCCGCCCATCCGCCCGAGACCGATCATTCCCAATTGCATCGACGATGCCCTTCCTAGCTCAGCGCTTCACTGATCGCGCTGTCGAGCATCTTCAGGCCCGATTTCAGATTGCCCTTGAGATGGACCCGAAGAGCCCTACGCCCGCGCTCGGTGAGTACGTCGAAGTCGCCGCGCGCCTGCGCCGCCTTGATCACGCCGAAGCTCGCCTTCTGCCCGGGGATCGGCAGATCCTGGGCATCGTCGGCCGTGATCTGGAGAAACACGCCGCTGTCCGGGCCGCCCTTGTAGGCCTGGCCGGTCGAGTGCAGGAAGCGCGGACCGAACTCGGCGCAGGTGGCGAGGTGCTTGGCATCGCGCAGCCTCAGCCGGATCCGCTGCAGCGTGTCGATATTGCCTGCGTTGCGGTCGATATAGCCGAGCAGGGCGATGTAGTCGCCGTCGCCGGCGCGGCCGAGATGCGCCTTCAGCCAGGACGCGAGCGTGCCGTCGGCGCCATGCTCGCGCAGGCTCTCGACGTTCTGTGCATCCGTGTAGAGCTCGCAGCCCTTGATCGAGACCACCGGCTCCTCGGCCGGCAGCGCGCCGCTCTGCTCGAACGCCGCCGTCAGTTCGCGGGTCTTGATCTTGGCCGATTCGACGTCGGGCTGGTCGAACGGGTTGATGCCGAGCACGGCGCCGGCAACGGCGGTCGCCATTTCGAAGCGGAAGAATTCCTGGCCGAGCTGGTCGATCGACTTCATGACGATGCGCACGACCGGATGGCCGGCCTCCTCGAGCGCGGCGAGCTTTGCATCATGGCCGGCCACGTCGTCGCCGCCGATCCTGATGTCGATGAAGAAGCGATCATGACCGTAGACCTCGGGCGAGGCGACTGGCTCGCCATCGATCGGGATGAGGCCCTTGCCTTCCTTGCCCGTGGACTCCGCGATCAACTGCTCGGCCCAGGCACCGAAATCGGCGATCTTGGGCGAGGCGAAGATCGTTATCTTGTCGCGGCCTTCGAGGCCGGCGAGACCCATCGCCAAGCCGAGCTGAACGCCCGGGTTCTGCAGCGGCGGCACGTCGGGCCCGCAGGAGCGCACCATTGACAGCGCCTGCGTAATCAGCCTGCGCACGTCGATGCCGGCGGTGGCGGCCGGCACCAGGCCGAACGGCGACAGCACCGAATAGCGGCCGCCGATGGTCGGCTCGCCGTGGAAGATGCGGGCGAAGCCTTGCGCCTTGGCCGCCTTCTCCAGCGACGAGCCGGGATCGGTCACGGCAATGAAGCGATGGCCGGCCTTCTTCGGCCCGATCGCCTCGGAGACGCGCGCGAAGAAGTAGTCCTTCATCGCGTTCGGCTCGGTGGTGCCGCCCGACTTCGAGGAGACGATGAACACCGTACGGGTGATGTCGATCGCCTTCTCCATCGCGCGCACCTGCGCGGGATCGGTGGAATCGAGCACGTGCAGCCTGGGGAAGCCGGCCCTGCGCGGGAACGTCTCGGCGAGCACTTCCGGCCCGAGGCTGGAGCCGCCCATGCCGAGGACCACGGCGTCGGAAAACTTCTGTCCCTTCACCCGTTGCGCATAGTCCTCATAATCGGCGATATCGGCTTTCTCCGCGCTGGTCAGCCAGCCCAGCCATTTGTGCTCGTCATGGCCGGTCCAGACCGTCGCATCCTTGTGCCAGAGCCGGCGGATCCTGGCGTCCTTGCGCCAGTCCTCGGTCGCGGAGGCGACCTTCTTCTCGAGATCAGCAGCAACGGCGATCGTCTGCTGCCCAAGTCCTGTCCCCAGCACGACGGCGCGCTTGTGCGCAACCGCGCCGTAGAGCTTGTCGGCGGCGTCCGCGAACTGCCTGACGCCGTCGACCACGAGATCTGCGGTGATGTCGTCGAGCGAGATGCCGGTCTTCGCCAGATCCTCCAGGGCGGCCTGGGCGGCATCGACGTCTTCCTCCAGGCTGTCGCGCACCTCTCCGTGATCGCGGAAGGCGTCCAGCGTGGCCGGCGGCACAGTGTTGACGGTGTTCGGCCCGATCAGCTCCTCGACATAGAGGACATCGCTGTAATCCTTGTTCTTGGTACCTGTGGAGGCCCAGAGCAGCCGCTGCGGCTTGGCGCCTTGCTCGGCCAGCCGCTCCCAGCGCGCGCCTGCGAACAGCCGCTTGTAATCCTGATACGCCATCTTGGCGTTGGCGATGGCGATCCTGCCCTTGAGCGCCGCCAGCCGCTCCTTCTCCGAGGGATCGTTGGCCTGGGCGATCTTCTCGTCCAGTTGCTTGTCGACCACGCTGTCGATGCGGCTGACGAAGAACGACGCCACGCTGGCGACATGCGACGGATCGCCGCCGGCGCCGACGTAGGCCTCGAGGCCGGCAATGTAGGCTTCGGCGACCTGCCGGTAGACGTCTTGCGAAAACAGCAAGGTGATGTTGACGCTGATGCCCTTGGAGATCAGGTGCTGGATGGCCGGCAGGCAGGCGTCGGTCGCCGGCACCTTGATCATCAGATTCCTGCGGTCGACCGCCTTCCAGAGCTGTTCGGCCTCGGTGATGGTCGCTTTGCTGTCCATCGCCAGATAGGGCGAGACTTCGAGGCTGACGAAGCCGTCATTGCCATCGAAGCGGTCGTAGACCGGCCGCAGCACGTCGGCAGCATTCTGGATGTCCTCGACGGCGACGGCCTCGAACAGCTGCGTCGGCGATCGATCGCCGTTCTTCAGCGCCGTGGCGATCGGCGCGTCATATTCATCGGAGCTGCCGATCGCCTTCTCGAAAATCGCGGGATTCGAGGTGACGCCCTTGACGCCATCCTCATCGATCAGCCGCTTCAGGTCGCCTTTGGCGACGAAGCCGCGTGCGAGGAAATCGAGCCAGACCGCCTGGCCGTGTTCTTCGAGAGCTTTGACCGGATTCATGATGCCTATCTATGTGCGTCGGCTTGCTTTTTCGGGTTCCCGCCTGGCGGCCTGCCAGGTCGTGGACCTCACATGAACAACTATGCGCCAGCCCACAGGAGAACGCCATTCATAATGGATTGATCCCTCTGGAATCCCAAGAGCTTCGCGCCGGGCTCGACGTGCCGGCGGCGCGCGCCCCGCGGGAGACGTGCAGGCAGCCTGAAGCCTGCTGCCGACCGTTCGACCAAGGCGTGGCGAAGGTTCGCCAAGCGCGGCCAGCGTTCGGCTCGCGTCGGCCTCCGCGACACCCGCGCGCCGGAGGTCTCCCATCGTGGCGAGCAAATGCCGTCGATCAAACCTTCTCCGCCTTGCAATGCCGGAAAGCGGCCACATGTGTTCTGGGTAATGGTGCCTCACGTCACGGATCAAGGCGAGCGTCATGCGATTGTCGCGTCGGCTGCGGCTCGTGATCGGCGGATAACCCATGATGCTTTCTGCTTGCAGACATTCGGTGGCGAGCCGCAAGCTGATCATGGCAATGATCAGCATCGAGTGATCCGTCCGGGTTCGGCCGCGCGTTACGTCACGACATTCGGTTCTAGCGGTGAACATGTGTGCGGATGGCTGTGAGATGCGCGCGTTCATCGCTCGCCTGATCACGATGGCGTCGCGTGAGCGATGGCTGACGTGCTCGCAGCGGGGCCATTGGTTCGACCACAGTGGCCGGCGCGCATCATGTCGCGCCACGAATGAGACATTCGCTGCCTGGCGCAGCTGCGCGACCGTTGGCGTTCACTCGCGGTTCACTTCCGGAAGACAGACTGATCCCGGAGCTGTCACGCCACCAGTTCACGTGGCTTCACAACACCTTGTGCGGCGCAGGAAGACTACGGTGCCGGGGTATTGCGGATGTTGCGAAGCAGAGACAATGGGGTACAAATGGGGAGAGTCGGCCGGCTTTTGCCGAACTATTGAGCGAAGTGCATGTTGATAGGGCATATGCTGCATGCACTTTGCGTTGCGGAAAAGGACGAAGACGGTGCCCAATGGGGGCTAGCGCGCTTCACTCTGAGTCGGTTCGGGATCAGCAGGAACGTACTTGGATCTCGGCCCGTTGCAGCAGTGCAGCGGAACCTACGTGGAGAGGGATCATGTACAACGATTCGTTGTTCAACGCGTTCGCAAGGTCGTTCGAGGCACGCAGCCAGACCGACATGTCGATGCAGGAATATCTAGAATCGTGTCGAACCGACCCGATGCGATACGCGAACGCCGCTGAACGACTACTAGCTGCGATCGGTGAGCCTCAGATGATCGATACGGCCAAGGACCCACGCCTTGGCCGTATTTTTTTGAACCGGACGGTTCGGCTGTATCCCGCGTTCGCCGGCTTCTACGGCATGGAAGACACGATCGAGCGCATCGTCGGATTCTTCCGTCACGCCGCGCAGGGTCTCGAAGAGCGCAAGCAGATCCTCTATCTGCTCGGACCGGTCGGCGGCGGCAAGTCGTCGCTCGCCGAACGGTTGAAGCAGTTGATGGAAACTCATCCGATCTACGTGCTCAAGGCGGGAGATGAGTTGAGCCCCGTGTTCGAGTCGCCGCTCGGCCTGTTCGATCCCGACACGCTGGGCCCGATGCTCGAGGAGAAATACGGCATTCCGCGCCGCCGCCTGTCGGGCCTGATGAGCCCGTGGTGCTACAAGCGGCTCGAAGCCTTCGGCGGCGACATCTCGCAGTTCCGCGTCGCCAAGATCCAGCCGTCGCGGCTGCGCCAGATCGGCATCGCCAAGACCGAGCCCGGCGACGAGAACAACCAGGACATCTCCTCGCTGGTCGGCAAGGTCGACATCCGCAAGCTCGAAACCTACGCCCAGAACGATCCCGACGCCTACTCCTATTCGGGCGGCCTCAACCGCGCCAACCAGGGCATCCTCGAATTCGTCGAGATGTTCAAGGCGCCGATCAAGATGCTGCATCCGCTGCTGACGGCGACGCAGGAGGGCAACTATATCGGCACCGAGAACATCGGCGCGATTCCCTACAATGGCGTGATCCTCGCCCACTCCAACGAGGCGGAGTGGCAGAGCTTCAAGACCAACAAGAACAACGAGGCCTTCATCGACCGCATCTGCGTCATCAAGGTGCCGTACTGCCTGCGCGTCACCGAGGAGCGCAAGATCTATGAGAAGCTGATCCAGGGCTCCGAGCTCTCCGCCGCGCCGTGCGCGCCCGCGACCTTGGACACGCTCGCCAGATTCTCGGTGATGTCGCGCCTGCGCAAGCACGAGAATTCGACGTTGTACGCCAAGATGCGGGTCTATGACGGCGAGAGCCTCAAGGAGTCCGATCCGAAGGCGCGCAGCGTGCAGGAATATCGCGACGCCGCCGGCGTCGACGAGGGCATGGACGGCATCTCCACCCGCTTTGCCTTCAAGGTGCTGGCTGCGACCTACAATCACGACACGGCGGAAGTGTCGGCCGATGCCGTGCATCTGATGTACGTGCTGGAACAGTCGATCAAGCGCGAGCAACTGCCCGAGGAGATCGAGAAGCGCTACCTCGAATTCATCAAGGCGGATCTGGCGCCGCGCTACGCCGAGTTCATCGGTCACGAGATCCAGAAGGCCTATCTGGAATCCTACTCCGATTACGGCCAGAACCTGTTCGACCGCTACGTCGACTACGCCGACGCCTGGATCGAAGATCAGGACTTCAAGGATCCCGATACGGGACAGCTGCTCAATCGCGAGCTGTTGAACCAGGAGCTGACCAAGATCGAGAAGCCGGCCGGGATCGCCAACCCGAAGGATTTCCGCAACGAGGTTGTCAAGTTCTCGCTGCGCTTCCGGGCCCAGAATGGTGGCAAAAATCCGTCCTGGACCTCCTACGAAAAGATCCGCGAAGTCATCGAAAAGAGGATATTCTCGCAGGTCGAGGATCTGCTTCCGGTCATCTCGTTCGGTACCAAGAAGGACGGCGAGACCGAGAAGAAGCACGACGACTTCGTCGCGCGCATGGTCGAACGCGGCTACACCGAGCGGCAGGTCCGCCGGCTGGTCGAGTGGTACATGCGCGTGAAGCAGGCGGGTTGATCGTGGTCCGGCGCCGATGTTCACTGCAGGTGCGGCAGGCCATCGGTCTGACGTCGGCGCCAGGGCTACGAAACGAGCGAAACGTTCGACGCTGAGCTTCGCTGGGAGGCGTCGGACAGGCAGAGGGTGCCGTTGCAGTGTCGGGTCCGATACTGCACCGCGGCATCGCGGCGGGGGAGAGCAGGAGTCGAAGCCGCTGCAGCAGGAGGCGTATGGAACGTGGTCATGCACATCATTGATCGGCGCCTGAATCCGGGCGGCAAAAGTCTCGAAAATCGCCAGCGATTTTTGCGCCGCGCCAAGGCCCTGGTTCAGGGAGCGGTCAAGAAGACCTCGCAGGACCGCGACATCAAGGACGTGCTGGAGGGCGGCGAGGTCTCGATCCCGCTCGACGGCATGGACGAGCCTCGCTTCCGCCGCGAGGGCGGCACCCGCGACATGGTGTTGCCCGGCAACAAGAAGTTCGTCGAAGGCGACATCCTGCCGCGCTCCGGCGACGGCAGCGGCCGCAAGTCGGCGCCCGGACAAGGCGACAGCGAGGACGCGTTCCGCTTCGTGCTGAGCAAGGAGGAGTTCGTCAACCTCTTCCTCGACGATCTCGAACTGCCCGATCTCGCCAAGCGCAAATTCGCCGAGGCCGAGAGCGAGGGGCTGGTACGCGCGGGCTATTCGACCTCGGGTTCGCCGGCCAATATCTCGATCAGCCGCACCGTCACCCGCGCCTTGGCCCGCCGCGTCGCGCTGCGCCGTCCGCGGCCGGAGGCGATTGCCGAGCTCGAAGCCCAGCTGGAGCAGGAGACCGACGACGACAAGCGCGCCGCGCTTCTGGCCGAGATCGAGGCGCTGAAGGCGAAGGCCAAGCGCATCCCCTTCATCGACCCGATCGACATCCGCTACCGGCGCTTCGAGGCCGTGCCGAAGCCGATCGCACAGGCCGTGATGTTCTGCCTGATGGACGTGTCCGGCTCGATGTCGGAGCACATGAAGGACCTCGCCAAGCGATTCTACATGCTGCTCTACGTGTTCCTGACCCGGCGCTACCGCCATGTCGAGATCGTCTTCATCCGCCATACCGATCGCGCCGAGGAGGTCGACGAGCAGACGTTCTTCTACGGACCGGCGTCCGGCGGCACCTTGGTGTCGAGCGCCTTGCAATGCATGCACGACATCGTCCGCTCGCGCTTCCGCCCGTCGGACTGGAACATCTACGCGGCGCAGGCCTCCGACGGCGACAACGCCACCTCGGATTCCGAGAACGTCGCGCGGCTCTTGACCGACAACATCCTGCCGGTGTCGCAGTTCTTCGCCTATCTCGAGGTCGGCGAATCCGGCACCTATTCGTTCGAGATGCCCGACTCGGCGCTGTGGTCGCTGTATGAGCGGCTGCGCGCCAATGGCGAGCCGCTGTCGATGCGCAAGGTCCGCGACCGCAGCGAGATCTTCCCGGTGTTCCACGACCTGTTTCAGCGTCGCGGCACCACGCAGGAGAGGGCGGCGTCATGAGCGGGTTGCTGTTCGAGGGCGCAGACTGGAATTTCCTCACCCTGCAGCGCATCCACGATGCCTGCGAAGCCGTCGCCGAGAAGGAGCTCGGGCTCGACACCTATCCCAACCAGATCGAGGTGATCACGGCCGAGCAGATGCTCGACGCCTATTCCTCGGTCGGCATGCCCCTGTTCTACAAACACTGGTCGTTTGGCAAGCACTTCGCCTATCACGAGGCCTCGTACCGCAAGGGCCTGATGGGCCTCGCCTATGAGATCGTGATCAACTCCTCGCCCTGTATCTCCTATCTGATGGAGGAGAACACGGCGACGATGCAGACCTTGGTGATCGCGCACGCGGCGTTCGGCCACAACCATTTCTTCAAGAACAACTATCTGTTCAAGCAGTGGACCGACGCCGACGGCATCCTCGACTATCTCGATTTCGCCCGCGGCTACATCGCGCAATGCGAGGAGCGTTATGGCCGGCTCGCGGTCGAGCATACGCTCGACGCGGCGCATGCGCTGATGTCGCACGGCGTCGACCGCTATCCGGGCAAGAAGAAGCTCGACTTCCGCGAGGAGGAGAAGCGCGCCGGCAAGCGCAGGCTCTACGAGGAGGGCCAGTTCAACGATCTCTGGCGCACGGTGCCGACCGGCCCGGTCAAGACCAATGCGATGCTGAACGTCGAGCGGCGCCGCGCGCTGCTCGGCCTCCCGCAGGAGAACCTGCTCTATTTCCTGGAGAAGACCGCGCCGCGGCTGGCGCCCTGGCAGCGCGAGTTGCTGCGCATCGTTCGCCACATCGCGCAGTATTTCTATCCGCAGGGCCAGACCAAGGTCATGAACGAGGGCACGGCGACCTATGTGCACTATCGCATCATGAACCGGCTGCACCAGGACGGCCGCCTCACCGACGGCAACTTCCTGGAGTTCCTGCAGTCGCACACCAACGTCGTGTTCCAGCCGGAGTTCGACGATCCGCGCTTCTCCGGCTTCAACCCATATGCGCTCGGCTTTGCGATCATGCAGGACATCGAGCGCATCGTGAAGGACCCGACCGACGAGGATCGCGAATGGTTTCCGGACATCGCCGGCACCGGCGACGAAATGGCGGTGCTGCGTGACGTCTGGGCGAATTATCGCGACGAGAGCTTCATCAGCCAGTTCCTCAGCCCCAACCTGATCCGGCGCTTCAAGCTGTTCCATTTGCATGACGATCCGGCCGAACGCGCCGGCATCCTGGTCGACGCCATCCATGACGAGCGCGGCTATCGTCGCATCCGGCGCGAGCTGTCGAAACAGTACGATGTCGGCTACATCGACCCGAACATCGAGGTGGTCGATGTCGATCTCGCCGGCGATCGCCGCCTGATGCTGCGACATACGGTGGTCAAGGGCGCCCAGCTCAACGAGACCGACACCAAGCGCGTGCTGCAGCATCTCGCCGATCTCTGGAGCTACGACGTGTCGCTGGTCGAAGTCGACGCCGCCACCGACAAGGTGCTGAAGGAGTACGTGCTCAATCCCCGGATACAACCGGCGGCCGCCTAGCGCGGCCGCCAAGCCCTGAGCGACGTCAGATTTCCGCGAAGATCTCCAGCAGATTGCCGTCGGGATCCCTGAAGAACAGCGTCCGATGGCCGAAGGGCTGGTCCCTCGGCTGCTCCAGGAGCGCGACGCCCTTCTCCGTCAGCTCGGCCGCGCAGCGGTCGACGTCGACGCGTCCCACCTTGAAGGCGAGTTGAAGCGCCGCGCTTCCCGGCGGTGTCGGCTGGTGCGATGTCAGCCGCTGCGGCCGAGCGAGCGCGAGCGTGTTGGAGCCGATCTGAAATTCGATCCACCCCTGCGACAGTTCCCGGAGCAGCGGAAAGCCCAGGACCTCCTCGTAGAACTGCCGCATGACGTCCCAGTCGCGGGCGAGGATCACCGTGTAGTCGATGGCGCGAATGGCGCGAAATGCGGACACCCTCTTTACATCATTGGTCACGATCTCTCCCTCCCGGCCGGCCTCACCAAGCTTTTCCATCCCGCGTCGAGTGGCGCAAGGCTGATGAGCCCGCTATGGTGCCCGCCGTTGGCCGGGTGGTTGCAGCCGGCCGTTGCGGACGATGATCAAAGCTCGGGCGTAAGGCGCGTGGTTGGACCAAAGGAGACGGCGGCAACGGATCGGCGGGACCGGTTCATTCCGATACGCAAGTCCGACGTCCTGGACACCGTCATTTCGCATGGCGGCCTGGATGACGCCCTGGCGGCCGACCTGCGCCAGCTGGCGCACATGCTCGGCGCCATCCTGCACCACGAATATTTCGACGAGCTCGATCGGCTGCGCGACGTCTATTTCGACTTCGATCCCGAGGTCCCCGCCGGCCGCCATCGCTCCGCTCAGGAGCTCGACACCGCCTATTGCAACCTCACCGACGAATTCGTCCGGGTGCTGAGCGAAGCGAACTTCATCGAGATCAGCCACGATGAGATCGAGCGCGCCTTCGCCGAGCACGCGCTTGTCAGGGTCAAGCTGAGGGCGCCGGTCTCCGACTTTCGCGCCGTCCGCATGTTCCGGCGCGGCACGCATCAAGAGACCATCGAGGTCCCCATGCTGTATGGCCTGCGGAGGCGCAAGCAGGAGATCGAGGTCTACGACGACATCATCCTGATGGTCGCGACCAGGCCAGACGAGCCGTCTCAGAAGAAGCGCAAGACCGCCGCCTGGCGTGGCCGCAACAAGATCCGCGGCGGCGCGGTGCTGTTCAAATATTTCCGCCACATCGCGCGCTTCGACCTCGAGGCGCTGCTGCCGAACGTCCGCGTCGTCATGGGCCTGCGCGAGCAACTGACGCTGGGCGTGCCGGCGCTGGTCGGCGGCGTACCGATCCTGCTCAAGCTGGCTTCGACGCTCACCGTGCTGTTCATCGTCGCCGGCTTTTATCTCGGCCTCAGCGGCACCGTGCACGACAACGATACGGAGCAGGCGCTGGCGGCGCTGTCGGGCCTGTTCGCGCTCGGCGCCTTCATCCTGCGGCAATGGGGCAACTTCCATCGCCAGTCGCTGATCCATCAGAAGCAGGTCACCGACAACATCTACTTCCGCAACGTCAACAACAATTCCGGCATCTTCAACTATTTGATCGGCGAGGCCGAGGACCAGGACTGGAAGGAAGCGATGCTGGCCTATGGCGGCCTGCTGCTGGCGTCGGTGCCGCTCTCGCGTGCAGCATTGTGCAGCCATGTCGAGGAGTTGCTGCAGCAGATGTTTGGATTGAGCCGCGCGTTCAATGTCGAGGAGGCCTTGATCAGGCTGCGGGAGTTCGGCCTTGTGACCGGCGGAGATGACGCGCTGTCCGCGCTGCCGCTGCGCGAGGCGATCGCGCAGCTCGATCGCGTCTGGGCAAGCGCGTTGCGGGCGTAATCGTCATCAACGATGACGGGCCTCATGGTTCAAGACGCGCCTGCGGCGCTCCTCATGATGAGGAGCGAGGGCGCGGCTCACCAGGATATGCCGAGCTGTCGCAACGAACGATCTGACAGTTAGTTACTCCGTCATGGCCGGGCTTGTCCCGGGCATCCACGTGGTTATCAGCGTGCCGAACGACGTGGATGGCCGGGACAAGCCCGGCCATGACGTGGAGATAGACAAGCGCAAAACTCCGATTGTGAAATGCGATAGCCCCGCCAGAAGCGGGCGCAATGCACTCCACCTTTGTCCTGAGGAGCCCGCCGGAGGCGGGCGTCTCGATGGACGGCTACAGAGCACACGCTTTCCACGCAGCGGTCTGCCTAGCGCAGACTCGCATTGATTTTGTCGAGCGCGGCCTGCCCAGGGCACAGATCCGCTGCCTCCAGCCGGTTGAGCGGTCGCTCCACCGTGTTGAGGTGGCTGTGCAGATCGTCGGCCTCAGGGTCGACATAGAGCAGGCCGGTCACGATCTGGCCTTGCGCGGCATGTTTCTGGAGGAAGGTCATGGCGCCGAGCCGGTCGTGCGGGTCGTAGTCGGCGTCGATCTTGCGCAGCGCCAGCCTGGAGCCGTCGTGCTGCTCGACGATCTGCACCGTGCCCGGATCCTGGTCGATCTCGATCGGATCGCGCCCGGTCAGCACGTCCAACCGGTTCACGGCATCGTTGTGCTCGCGGACATAGTCGAAGCTCTTGGTTGAGCCGGCGTGATTGTTGAACGCGATGCACGGGCTGATGACGTCGATGAACGCCGCGCCCTTGTGCCGGATGGCGCCCTCGATGATCGGCACCAGCTGCTTCTTGTCGCCGGAGAACGACCGCGCCACATAGGTGGCCCCGAGCTGCAGCGCGATGCCGACCAGGTCGATCGGATTGTCGGTGTTGGTGACGCCCTTCTTCGACTTCGACCCGCGGTCGGCGGTCGCCGAGAATTGGCCCTTGGTCAGGCCGTAGACGCCGTTGTTCTCGACGATATAGGTCATGTTCACGCCGCGCCGGATCGCGTGGGCGAACTGGCCGAAGCCGATCGAGGCGGAATCGCCGTCGCCGGAGACGCCGAGATAGATCAGCTCGCGGTTGGCGAGGTTGGCGCCGGTCAGCACCGAGGGCATGCGGCCGTGCACGGTGTTGAAGCCGTGCGAATTGCCGAGAAAGTAGTCCGGTGTCTTCGACGAGCAGCCGATGCCGGAGATTTTTGCCACCCGATGCGGCTCGATCGACAGCTCGAAGCAGGCCTCGATGATCGAGGCCGTGATCGAATCGTGGCCGCAGCCGGCGCACAAGGTCGAGATCTTGCCCTCGTAGTCGCGATGGCTGTAGCCGAGTGCGTTCTTCTTGATGCCGGGATGCTGGAATTTCGGCTTTGCGATGTAGGTCATGAGAGCACCCTGTCGCCCAGTGCCGTCATGGCCGGGCTTGTCCCGGCCATCCACGTGGGAGTCCGAGGAAAGAGAGGCGTGGATGCCCGGGACAAGCCCGGGCATGACCGTGGAGAGAGTGGCTGTAAAGTCATGACACCGCCTTGCGCAGCGGTGTGACCTTGATGTGGTCCTGGTGGTCGCCGATCGCATCGGCGATGAAGCGCGCCGTGATCGGCGTGCCGTCATAATGCAGAATCGGCACCAGCCGGACCGGGTCGATGCCGTTCTCGGTGACGATCAGCTGGCGCAGCTGCGCGTCGCGGTTCTGCTCGACCACATAGACGAAGTCGTGCTCGGCGATGAAGCTCGCCACGCTCGAATGGAACGGGAAGGCGCGGATGCGCAGGCGGTCGAGCTGACAGCCGCGCGCCTCTAGCAGTCCGATTGCCTCGTCCATCGCCGGCGCGGTCGAGCCGAAATAGATCACGCCATATCTGGTCGGCTTGCTCGCATTGGCCTGCAGCGGCCGCGGCACCATGTCCTGCGCGGTCTGGAACTTGCGCAGCAGGCGCTGCACGTTGTCGGCATAGACGGCGCCTTCCTCGGAATAGCGCGCGTAGCGGTCACGCGAGGTGCCGCGGGTGAAGTAGGAGCCCTTCGTCGGATGCGTGCCGGGGTAGGTGCGGAACGGAATGCCGTCGCCGTCGACGTCGAGATAGCGGCCGAAGTCGCGGCCTTCGTCGAGCATTTCCGCCGTCATCACCTTGCCGCGGTCATACTGCTTGGCGTCGTCCCACTTCAGCGGCCGGGACAGCCGCTGGTTCATGCCGATGTCGAGATCGAGCATCAGGAAGATCGTGGTCTGTAGCCGCTCGGCGAGGTCGAACGCCGCAGCGGCAAACTCAAACGCCTCCGCCGGATCTTCGGGGAACAGCATCACATGCTTGGTATCGCCGTGCGAGGCATAGCCGCAGGCGATCAGGTCGCATTGCTGCGTCCGCGTCGGCATGCCGGTCGAGGGGCCGGCGCGCTGCACGTTCATGATCACGGCCGGGATCTCGGCAAAGTAGGAGAGGCCGATGAACTCGGTCATCAGCGACACGCCGGGGCCCGATGTCGTGGTAAAGGCGCGGGCGCCGTTCCAGGACGCGCCAACCACCATGCCGATCGAGGCGAGCTCGTCCTCGGCCTGCACGATCGCGTATTTGGCCTGCCCGGTTTCCGGATCGTGCCGCAGTTTCTTGCAGTGGTTGCTGAACGCTTCGGCCAGCGACGACGACGGCGTGATCGGGTACCAGGCGCAGACCGTGGCGCCGCCATAGACGGCGCCGAGCGCGGCGGCGTTGTTGCCCTCGATGAAGATGCGGTCGCCGACCTTGTCGGCCTTCTTGATGCGCAGGCCGATCGGGCACTTCAAATTCTGCAGCGCCCAGTCGCGGCCGAGATGCAGCGCGTGGACGTTGGAGGAGAGCAGCTTCTCCTTGCCCTTGTACTGCTCACCGATCAATTGCTCGATCAGCTTCGGATCCATGTCGAGCAGCGCTGAGAGCGCGCCGAGATAGATGATGTTCTTGAACAGCTGGCGCTGGCGCGGATCCGAATAGGTCGAGTTGGTGATCGCGGTCAGCGGGACGCCGATGACGGTGATGTCGTCGCGGAACTTGGTTGCCGGCATCGGCTTGGTGGAATCGTAGAACAGATAGCCACCCGGCGCGATACCGGCGACGTCCTTGTCCCAGGTCTGCGGGTTCATCGCCACCATCAGATCAGTGCCGCCGCCGCGGGCGCCGAGATGGCCCGCTTCGGTGACGCGCACCTCGTACCAGGTCGGCAGGCCCTGGATGTTCGACGGGAAGATGTTGCGCGGGCTGACCGGCACGCCGTGGCGGAGCACGGCGCGCGCGAAGAGTTCGTTCGCGCTGGCCGAGCCGGAGCCGTTGACGTTGGCGAAGCGGACGACGAAGTCGTTTACGCTGCTGAGCGGCGCTTGCTGGGACATGCGTTACCTGCGTGAGTCGTCTCGATGAAGTATTTCTGCATGTCCCACGCACCGGTGGGACAGCGCTCGGCGCACAGGCCGCAATGGAGGCAGACGTCCTCGTCCTTCACCATCACCCGCCCGGTCTTCAGATCCGAGGACACGTAGAGGCTCTGGTCGGGATGCGGCGCCGGCGCCTTCAGGCGCGAACGCAGATCCGCCTCTTCGCCGTTGTCGGTGAAGGTGATGCAGTCCATCGGACAGATGTCGGCGCAGGCGTCGCATTCGATGCACAGCGTGTCGGAGAATACCGTCTGCACGTCGCAATTCAGGCAGCGATGCGCCTCGCCGAGCGCAAGCTTGACGTCGTAGCCGAGCTCGACCTCGGCGCGGATGTCCTTCAGCGCGACCACCTTGTCGCGGTGCGGCACCTTGAAGCGCTTCTCGGACGAAACGTCGTTGTCATAGCTCCATTCATGGATGCCCATCTTCTGCGAGGAGACATGCACCTCGGGCAGCGGCCGCTCGGTGATGTCCTCGCCGGACAGCAGGCGGTGGATCGACAGCGCGGCCTCGTGGCCCTGGGCGACCGCCCAGATGATGTTCTTCGGACCGAACGCCGCATCGCCGCCGAAGAACACTTTCGGGTTGGTCGAGACGAAGGTTGTCGGATCGACCACCGGCATGTGCCATTTGTCGAACGCGATGTCGCAATCGGCCTCGATCCAGGGGAACGCGTTCTCCTGGCCGACGGCGACCAGCACGTCGTCGCAGTCATAGGTCACATCGGGCTCGCCCGACGGCACCAGCGAGCGACGGCCGCTGGCGTCATATTCGGCCTTCACCTTCTGGAAGGTGACGCCGGTGAGCCTGCCATTGTCGTGATTGAAGGCGACCGGCACGAGATAGTTGAGGATCGGAATGTCCTCGTGCAGCGCGTCCTCCTTCTCCCAGGGCGACGCCTTCATCTCCTCGAAGCCGGAGCGCACGATGACCTTGACGTCCTCGCCGCCGAGCCGTCGCGCGGTGCGGCAGCAATCCATCGCGGTGTTGCCGCCGCCGAGCACGATCACGCGCTTGCCGATCTTGTCGGTGTGTCCGAACGAGACGCTGGAGAGCCAGTCGATGCCGAGATGGATGTTCGCGGCGGCTTCCTTGCGTCCGGGAATGTTCAGCTCCCGGCCGCGCGGCGCGCCGGAGCCGATGAAGATGGCATCATAGTTCTCGGCCAGCAGCGTCTTGAGGCTGTCGACGCGATGGCCGGCCTTGTAGTCGACGCCGAGGCCGAGCACGTAGCCCGTCTCCTCGTCGATGACGCTGTCGGGCAGGCGGAATTTGGGGATTTGCGAGCGCATCATGCCGCCGGGCTTTGGGTCGGCATCGAACACGGTGCAGTGATAGCCGAGCGGCGCGAGATCGCGCGCCACCGTCAGCGAGGCCGGGCCGCCGCCGACCAGCGCGATGCGCCGGCCGTTCTTCGGGGCAGGGCGCGGCAGGCGCTGATGGATGTCGTCCTTGAAATCGGCCGCAACGCGCTTCAGGCGGCAGATCGCGACCGGGCTTTCCTCGACACGCCCCCGTCGGCAGGCGGGCTCGCAAGGGCGATCGCAGGTGCGTCCGAGAATGCCCGGGAATACATTCGATTTCCAATTGATCATGTAGGCGTCGCTGTAGCGACCCTCAGCGATCAGGCGGATGTATTCAGGGACCGGAGTGTGTGCGGGACAAGCCCATTGGCAGTCGACCACTTTGTGAAAGTAGTCGGGGGCCGAGATATCAGTCGCTCTCATTCATACCCTGTCCGCGCGGCGAACCATGAGCGCGCGGCCTTCCTGACGTGAGGACGACTGCTTGTTCAGGATCGGCTAGGGATCGATGTGGGTCCGGAGCAGGTCCTGTTCGTCGCCCTTCTGTTTTTTGAATGGCTCAATTGAATAGTCTTATCAGACTAGAGCCATTCCAAGGCGCGCACAAAGGCAAATTTGCAAAGCTGCCCCTCATGCACAGTGTGCGGCGCCGCATTGCCGGCCTGATGCTGCCACGTGTTGCGATGCGGCATTTTCGGTGACGATAGATTGCGAGGATGACGATAAATTAAAGAATGGAGGGTGGAGCACGCGGGCTGCCACGCACTCCGCCGTCATGCCCGGGCTTGTCCCGGGCATCCACGTCGTTCCCAGGATGCCGCACAACGTGGATGGCCGGGACGAGCCCGGCCATG
The DNA here is from genome assembly GCF_051168035.1 of Bradyrhizobium sp. HKCCYLRH3059. Lineage (NCBI taxonomy): Bacteria > Pseudomonadati > Pseudomonadota > Alphaproteobacteria > Hyphomicrobiales > Nitrobacteraceae > Bradyrhizobium > Bradyrhizobium sp. HKCCYLRH3059. The sequence continues at coordinate 437,347 of NZ_JBNPUF010000003.1, forward strand.
ACGATGTGGAGAGAGGCGGGATCTAACTCACTTCGCCGCCGCGATGTCGGCGCGGCTCAAGTCCCACATCAGGCGATAGATGCCGGCCGAGATCTGCGTCGCCAGCGGACCGTCGATCGCCGCGAAGCGGGTGGTCATCAAGGTGGCGATGGCATGACTGTCGGTACCGTCGATGAGGATGAACCAGTCGGCATCGCGCGAGCTCGCAGGAACTCCAGCGGCGGGACCGGAGAGGTCGGCATCGCCTTCGAGCAGATGCATCGAGATGATGCCCCTCAGCTTGCTTGGGTCGAGCTCGATCTGCAGCGCGTCGCGCAACGCTTTGTCCTGCCCGGGTTTGGGCCGCAGGCGGATGATGCCCAGCACGGCGCCGCGACCGGCGCCGATCGAGATCGTGATGCGCGCGACGCTGCGGATCATGTTCTTGAACCGCGCCATCACCGCCTTCGACCATTCCGTCGGCGACTCCAGCCGGGCGCGGTAGGCCGCGCTGTCGAGCACGTCGATCGTTTCGGTCGAATATAGGCAGAGATATTTCGGGCTGCCCTGCTCGGCGACATAGCGTCGCGCCTCGATGAAGCCGGGGATGGCCACGCGCTCTTCGAGATGTTCGCTGTCATACCAATTGTTGAAATCGGCTTCATGCTCAGCATCGATGTTCATCGATGTCAAAAGCATGCCTTTCCCGGCGATGGGCATTGCAGATGTCCTTGTTCAGCGGCCAATTCCTCATGGTGAGGGCGTCACTTGGCGCGTCTCCCGGACAATGCTGCGCATTGCCCGGTGAACCATGAGGCGGGGGGATGTCTGGGGCCTCATCCTTTGAGACGCCATGCCGCGCATGGCTCCTCAGGATGAGGAGAGATGACCATGTGTTTAAGGCGCAGTCGTGCGCGTCGCCATATCGCAGATGGCTTTCATGACCGCATCGCGGATGCCGGGATCATAAAGATTGTGACCTGCGGCTTCGACGACACGGATTTCGGCGTCGCGCCAGATTTCGGCCAGGCGCGCGGAGGTGGAGGGCGGACAGAGCAGGTCATAGCGGCCCTGCACGATGATTCCGGGAATCCCGCTCAGCCTGCTCGCATTACGCAGCAACTGGCCTTTCGCCATGAAGCTGTCCTGCGAGAAGTAATGCGCCTCCATGAACGGCGTCGCCGGCAAGGCGGTGCCGGAGCGGATGGCGAGCCGATCCAGATGGGCGCGGGCCGGTTTGATCTCGGACAGCGCCCGCTCGGTGTCGTGCCAGGCGCGCGCAGCCGGGCCATGAATCGCCGGATCGGGATCGAGGATGCGGCGGAAATAGGCGTCGCACGGGTTGGCGCGTTCGTTCTCCGGCAGCATCTCCAGGAAGTCGCGGTGCAGCGCAGGGTGAAAGCGCGCCAGCGTCTCGCCGAAGGCCGTCTCCACTTCCGCACGGGTGCCGAGGAACGTTGCCCGCAGCACCAGCCCCGTGACGCGCGTCGGGTGCGCCTGCGTATAGGCCAGCGCCAAGGTGGCGCCCCAGGAGCCGCCGGCGACGATCCAGCGGTCGAAACCGAACTTTTCGCGGATCGCCTCCATGTCGGCGATCAGGTCGGGCAGGGTGTTGTTGTCGCGGCTGCGCGCAGGACGCGAGCGGCCGGCGCCGCGCTGGTCGAACAGCACGGCATGGAAGCGCTCGGGATCGAACAGGCGGCGGTGATCCGGCTGGCATCCGGAGCCCGGCCCGCCATGCAGATAGACCGCGGGAATGCCGCCAGCGCAGCCGCTGCTCTCGACATAGATCTGGTGACCGCCGGAGACATCCAGCCATTCCGACGTCAGCGGCGCGAACGGATCGCTGCGGCGCGCGGAGGCGCGGCCGGCTTCGGCGTCAGGCATCATTGCTCTCGGGCGTGCCGCCGGCGAAGTTGCGATAGAGGAAGCGGTCCTTGCCCGAGGCCGCGTCACGCTCGGCCTGCTTGAAGATGCTCTCGTGCAGCGGCGACAGCGTGCAGGCCGGATCGGTATTCCCCGCATCGCCGGTCAGCGCGAACGCCTGGCAGCGGCAGCCGCCGAAATCGATCTCGCGGAACTCGCAGGATTTGCACGGCTCCTTCATCCAGCCGGTGCCACGGTAGCGGTTGAAGGCCTCGGAGTTCTGCCAGATCCAGGCGATCGAATGGTTCGACCGCACGGACATGAAGTCGAGCCCGGTGATGCTCTCGGCAGCGTGGCAGGGCAGGATCTTGCCCGAGGGAGAGATGTTGAAGAACTGCCGGCCCCAGCCGCCCATGCACTTCTTCGGCCGCAGCGCGTAGTAGTCCGGCACGACGTAGTCGATCGTCAGCGTGCCCTTCAGCCGCTCGCGCGCCTCCTCGACCATGCGGTCGGTCTCTTCGAGCTGGGCGTAGGTCGGCATCAGGCTGGCGCGATTCTTCAGCGCCCAGCCGTAATATTGCACGTTGGCGACCTCGAGCCGGTCGGCATCGAGATCGATCGCCATCTGGATGATGTCGGGCAGCTGATGCAGGTTCTGCCGGTGCATCACGGCGTTGACCGTCAGCGGCAGGTCGAGCTCGCGGGTCCAGCGCGCGACCTCGAGCTTCTTGACGTGGCCGCCCTTGTAGCCGCCGACGCGGTCGGCGATGCCGGCCTCGCTGCTCTGGAAGCTGATCTGGACATGGGACAGCCCGGCATCGGCCAGCTCCTTCAGCCGCTCCCGCGTCAGCAGCACGGCCGAGGTGATCAGGTTGGTGTAGAGGCCGACGTCGTTGGCATGCTGCACCAGCTCGACCAGATCCTTGCGCGCGGTCGGCTCGCCGCCGGAGAAGTGGATCTGCAGCACGCCGATCTCGGCGAGCTCGGACAGCACCTTCTTCCATTCCGTGGTGGTCAGCTCCTGTCCGGCGCGATCGAGTTCCAGCGGGTTGGAGCAATAGGGGCATTGCAGCGGACAGCGATGCGTGAGTTCGAGCAGCACGGCGAGCGGAATGCCGTAGGTTTCGGCCACGGAACCGCGCCGCTCCAGCACGGCGAGACCGTCATTGCTGTCGATGGGCGGTGAGGTGTCGGTCAGCTCGGTCATGATGTCGTCTCCCGAACCTCGGTCAGGAATCCCTTGTCGGCGAGATCCTGCAGCATGGCAACCACATCGGTCGCGATGACGTCGCGAGGCGCGGCATATTTCGCCGCGAGCTCGTCGATGATATCAGCGACGCTGCGCGCGCCATCGCACAGCTTGAGCACCTCGACTGAGATCTCGTCCGGCGCCAGCACGCGCTCCGGCGCCAGGATCACCCAGACCTGCCGGGTCTCGTCGAACTTCAGCTTGGCATGCCGCGGCAGCACCACGCGGCTGGTCTCGGCAACTTGGATGTGACGCGGGGCCATGGCGGGTCTCTAGCCGATGATTGTTGCGTTCTGTCCGATGCCGCGGCATCGGCGGTGCCCACCCTCCCCTGGAGGGGGAGGGTCGTTGCGCATCGCCCGCGATGCGCAACGGGGTGGGGCGATCTCTCCATGCGCACCGCGGCAGGTGGCTTCACCCCACCCCGCCTCGCGCTTCGCGCGAGCCGACCCTCCCCCTCCAGGGGAGGGTGGCACCGGTACCCTTGAGAGAGCCGCGAAGACCACGCTCAGCCCTCCTTCGGCACGAAGGCGCCGGGCGGGATGTGGCCCTCGACATAGGCATGATACAGCGCGTCGAGCTGCACCCACAGCACGTTGGTCTTGAAGATCAGCGCGTTGCACACGGCGGCGCGCTGCTCCGGCGTGGTGGCGTGCTCCTTGACGTAATGCAGCGCGAAGTTCGCGTCGCGCGGCGCCTGGGTGAGACGGCGCTTGAAGTAGCTCATGGTGTCGTTGTTGACGAAATCGTAGTGCTCGAGCATGCCCGAGATGCGCTCTTCATGGATGCTCGGCGCGAACAGCTCGGTCAACGACGAGGCGATCGCCTCCAGCGGCGAGCGGTCGCGGCAGAAATGCACATAGGCTTCGACCGCGAAGCGGGTGGCCGGCAGGATGCCTTCGGTCGATTCGACGTAGGCCGTGTCGAGGCCGAGACCTTCGGTCAGTTTGATCCAGCGCTCGATGCCGCCCTCGCTGCCGACATCGCCATCATGATCCTCGATGCGGTGCCGCCATTCCAGCCGCGTGGCGCGGTCGCGGAAGCGCGTCATCACCATCGCGTCCTTCAGCGGGATCGTCGACTGGTAGTAGTAGCGGTTGAGCGCCCAGGCCTGCACCTGGCCCTTGTTGAGCTTGCCGCCGTGCAGCAGCTTATGAAACGGGTGGTGGTTGTGATAGCGCGTCGCGCCGATATGGCGAAGTGCTGCTTCCAATTCGCTTGCACTGTTCAGCGTCACGCCGCGTCCGATCGACAGCGCCGTCATTCCGCTCAGATTGACCTCACTCACAGTACGATCTCCATCCCTTCAGCGGGGATTTCCCATCCCTCGCGTTCCAACGTTTGCCGCTCGGGTGAGGCGTGCAGCCACGCCGGATTGGAGTTGTTGATGTGCAGGAAGACCTTCCTGCCGATCGCGAGGTCCGCCAGCTGCTTGATCGCGCCGCTTTCTCCGGACATCGCGATATGTCCCATGCTCTGCCCGGTCTTGTTGCCGAGTCCGGCCTGGATCATCTCGTCGTCGCGCCACACCGTGCCGTCGAACAGCACCAAGGGCGCGCCCCTCAATCTCGTTCTCAGATCATCGTCCACGCCGGCACAGGCGGCGATGACGTAGCAATATTGCCCGCCTTCGAGATCGGCGATCTTCAGGCCCAGCGTGTCGCCGGTCGAGGAGCTGCCGCCGGGATGCTGCTTGTCGCGCAGATACCACGCGCTCGTTCCCGAGACGGCGAAGGCCGTGATCTCCAGGCCCGAGGGCCGGCCGTCCTGCAGCAGCGGCCGGAACGGTACGTCGATCACGATCGGCACGCGCTTGACGGTCTCGTCCTTCAGCACATCGAAGATGTTGTTCGATCTGAGGATCGCAAGCACCTTGGGGTGCGCATGGATCGAGAAAGGTGAACTCTCGCGCATCGACAGCAGCCCCGTGACCGCGTCGATCTCGCCATTGGTCAGGATCACGCCGGCGATCGGACTGTGGCGCAGGGCGCCGGGCTTCGGATGCAGTTGCGGCGTGCGGGTAACCTGCTGGCGCAGATCGGGCGAGGCGTTGATCAGGAACCAGTTGGCGCCATCAGCGCTGACCGCGACCGAGGCCTGGCTGTTGCTGATCTCGGGATGATCGGTGCGCGCGGCACGGCACACGGCGCAGCCGCAATTCCACTGTGGCACTCCACCGCCCGCGGCGGCGCCCAGGACGACGAGGCGAAGCATGAGCCGTCTCCTGGAATTCAGCTGTGGTGGCGCACGCGATTACCAGCGGCAGGATCTCCGACAGGCAGGCTGACCAACGGTCAGGACCGCCCGCAGGGAAGGTGACGAGGGTGGGACATCCGACCAGCGTACGGGCTGGCACATACGCGGTCGCTGATCCCCACCCTCAAGCGTCGACGTCCTGATCGCCGAGACCTGGACGTCACACCCGCGAATTATTTGCGGGCCGCGCAGGCGTACATGTTGATTTCCATGCCGACCGGCACTTCAACGATCTTCGGTGCTTTCCAGGCCATTGTCCTCTCCTTCAAGTCGGGACGGTTATCGTCCTCAGCAATAAACTACCGTGCTACGAAAAGTTCGCCAGTGGAATCTTTTTGTTTGAGCCTCTCAGGCCTGTTTATTGCAGTGCGAAGTTGCAGATGCGAGTTGCTGCCGTTTTCGTCGGAACGAGCCGTGAAAACAACGAATTCGTGATCGATGGCTTCGCAACACCGTTCAATTCGGTCCCTAGCTTGGGGGGCTGAGCTGGCCGGATAAAGCAGTCGTGAGATGTTCGAGACTTCAAAACCCCAGCGCGCGACCCCATTGGAAGCTGATGATGCCTAGATATTTCTTCAACACACGGATCGGCGAGGAACTGGTCTCCGACACCGACGGCGAGGTGCTGCGCAGTCCCGACCGCGCCTGGGAAGTCGCGCGCGACATGATCAAGGAACTGCTGCGGACCGAAGGCGGCAACGCGGCGCTGATGACGGCCGTCATCGAGGTGACCGACGAGGACGGTGAGATCGTGCTGGAGTTCCCGTTCTCCGAAGCGATCTTCAACATGCCGGCGCAATCGATGACGCGCCATTGAGCGCAGAACGGCCGCATGGCCGTTTCCCGAACGCCCGCGTGCTTGCGGCCGAGATCAGACCGAATGGCGCGGGCGCGCGATGTCGCCGCGCGTGCTGGCGATGCCCATCTCGAAACTGTCGGCGATGCGGCGGGCGCGGACGATGAAGAGCTCCGCGAGCTCCGGCGCGAACAGGTCCTTCGCCGTCGCCTCGAACAGTTGCAGCCAGCGGTCGAAATGCGGCCCCTGCAACGATAGCAACAGATGCGGCCGCATCGGCGCGCCGCTGTAGCGGCCGGTCTTCAGGAACATCGACGACCAGAAATCGCTGATCCTGCCGATATGGTCGTCCCAATCCTCCACGGTACGGTTGAAGATCGGGCCGATCAGCTCGTCCTCCCTTGCGCGCCCGTAGAAGGTCTCGACCAGCAGGCGGATCGAGGCGTCGTCGAGTTCCGGATGTTGAACTGCGAGGGGATGGCGGTCAGGCTGGGCGGCAGGCATCGTCATGGCGTTGTATATAGGCACTCGCAGCGCCGATGGAAACGCCGGGCCGCCACGTCCGATCTTGTGGCGGCCCTGTCGTTCGCTCACGGCAGGCTGACGAACTCCACCCAGTTCGGCTTCTTGCCCACGGCGTAGGATTTCAGGCTCGTGAGCGCGCCGCTGGCCGGGTCGATCCGATACACCGTCATCCCGTTCGACACTTCGCCGACGGCGGCGAGATAGCGCCCGGTGGGATCGATGGCGAAGCCGCGTGGCTGGGTCTCGGTCGGCACGCTGCCGATCAGGCTCACGCGCCCGCTGGCCGCATCGACCTTGAAGCCGGCAATCGTGTTCGAGCCGCGCTCCGAGGCGTAGAGGAACTTGCCATCCGGCGTCACGTGCAGATCGGCCGCCCAGGGCTTGCCGGTGAAGCCTGAGGGCAGGGCGGTGGTGCGCTGCTGCTCGCTCCAGGTGCCGTTCTCCGCGTCATAGGCATAGACCGCGAGATCCGCGTTGAGCTCGTGCAGAAGGTAGATGAACTTGCCGTTCGGGTGGAAGATGAAGTGGCGCGGCCCTGACTTCTCCGGCGTCTTCACCGTCAGCGCCTCCTTGGCCGTCAGCGTGCCCGTCGCGGCGTCGAAGGCGAAGCCGAGCACCTGGTCGGAGCCGAGATTGGTCGCGAACACGAAGCGGTTGTCGGGCGAGGGCAGGAAGGCGTGGGCGTTCAGGCCGGTCGGGATCACCTGGCTCGGCGCCGCGACGACGCCATTGGCCTGGATCGGATTCACCGCCACCTTGTTGCCGCCATAGGAGGCGCTGAACAGCACCTTGCCGGTGCGGTCGAAGGCGATGTTGGCCATGCTGTCGGCGAGCGGGCCGTTGCCGATGTGGCTGAGCTGACCGGTCTTGGCATTGATCGCAAAGCTCTCGGCCTGGAACGGCTGCGAGCGGATTCCGGCGATCAGCACCGTCTTGTCCGGGCTGACCGCGAGCGGGGTCGACGAGCCCGGCTTGTCGACGCCGACGAAGGAAGCCGTCTGCGCCGGGGTCATCTCGCCGGTGGAAGCATCGAACTTGAAGACGCTGATGTCGTTGCTGTCGGCGTTGCCGACATAGGCATAGGTCTCGGCGTGGCCCGCGCGCGGCGCCAGCGTTGCTGCAGCGGCGAGAACGAATGTTGCGGCCATGATGGTGCCCGGTCTGATCATATGGTTTCCCCCTTTTGTGATGTGCTTGCTTCAGCTCTTAAAGTCGAACGTGAAGCTTGACCAAGCCTGATTCCGGATCGATCGATGCAGGATGGGTATTGATCGCGACCGCACTTCGCACCCCTAACACGCGGCCAGTTTGGCTCTCCGTCATGCCCGGGCTTGTCCCGGGCATCCACGTCGGTCCACGCGCGCTGCACGACGTGGATGCCGGGACAAGCCCGGCCATGACGAGGAGGAGAGGGCGAGTGCAACAAGACCCATGCGGTTTGCTGCCGAAGCTATGCTGGAGTGCCGCGCCGCGACGGCTTTCTCCCGACAAGTGCTCGCGCTAGAACAAGCCCCGACACCACGGAGCTCCCCATGACCGATCTCTGGCGCCTGCCGGCTGCCGACCTCGCCGCCCTCATCAAGTCGAAGCAGGTCTCCGCCCGCGATGCCGCGACCGCGGCGCTGGCGCGGCTCGATGCGGTGAACCCCGCGATCAACGCCGTGGTCGACCATCGCCCCGAGGACGTGCTGCAACAGGCCGACGCCATCGACTCCCGGCTGGCGCGCGGCGAGGATCCGGGGCCGCTCGCCGGCGTGCCGGTGACGATCAAGGTCAATGTCGACCAGGCCGGCTTCGCCACCACCAACGGCCTCAATCTGCAGAAGGACGCGATCGCCTCGGCGCACAATCCGGTCGTCAACAACCTGGTCAAGGCCGGTGCCGTGCTGCTCGGCCGCACCAACACCCCGGCGGTGTCCTATCGCTGGTTCACCAGTAACCTTATCCACGGCCACACCAAGAACCCACGCGACCCCGGCATCACGCCGGGCGGCTCCTCGGGCGGCGCAGGATCGGCCACCGCGGCGGGCATCGGCCATATCGGGCATGGCACCGACATCGCCGGCTCCGTCCGCTATCCCGCCTATGCCTGCGGCATCCACGGCCTGCGCCCGACGGTCGGCCGCATCCCGGCCTTCAATACACAGTTCCCCGAGCGCCCGATCGGCCCGCAGATCAGCGCCGTCTCCGGCCCGCTCGCCCGCACGGTCAACGACGTCAGGATCGCGCTGGCCGCGATGTCGGCGCGCGACGTCCGCGATGTCTGGTGGATGCCGGTGCCGCTCGAGGGCCCGCCGCTGCCGAAGCGCGTCACCCTCTGCGTCAACCCGGACGGGCTGAACCCGGTGCCGGAGGTCGTGGCCGCCTTGCGCGATGCCGCCAGGCGGCTCGAAGCCGCCGGCTGGACCGTCGAGGAGATCGCGGACACGCCGCCGATGCAGGAGGCCGCGCTGCTGCAGACCCGTCTCTGGCTCGGCGACGGCTACGAGGCGCAACTCGCAGCGGCCGAGAAGGAGGGCGACCCGGGCGCGCTGGCCTGCCTGCGCGGCGTCAGTGACAAGGTTCACCCATTCGACCTGTCGCAGACGCTCGCGCGCCGCGCCGCGCTGACCCGGCAATGGCTCCTGTTCATGGAGCAGCATCCGCTGCTGCTGATGCCGGTGTCGGGCATGCTGCCGTTCGCCGATCAGCTCGACCGCAAGGACGAGGAGTCCTTCCAGCAGGTCTGGCACGCGCAGCTCACGCAGATCGCGATTCCGTTCTTCGGCCTGCCGGGCCTGACGGTCTCGACCGGCATGGTCGGCCGCGTCCCGGTCGGCGTCCAGCTTGTCGGCCAGCGCTTTCGCGAGGACGCGTGCCTTCTCGCTGGCGAAGCGATCGAGGCTGGCGGTACCCCGCCGTCGCCGATCGATCCGGTGCTGGGCTGATGGCCAGCATCTATGATTTCACCGCGACCTCGCTGAAGGGCGAGGAGGTGCCGCTGAAGCGCTTCGCAGGCCAGGTGCTGCTGATCGTCAACACCGCCAGCGCCTGCGGCTTCACGCCGCAATATCGCGGCCTCGAGGCGCTGCACCGCGCCTATGCGGACAGGGGCTTTGCCGTGCTCGGATTTCCCTGTAACCAGTTCGGCGCCCAGGAGCCCGGCACGGCCGAGGAGATCGGCGCGTTCTGCGCCGGCAAGTACGACGTCACCTTCCCGCTGTTTGCGAAGATCGACGTCAACGGTACCGATGCACATCCGCTCTACAAGTTCCTGAAGGGCGAGAAGACCGGCCTCTTGGGGTCGGCGATCAAATGGAATTTCACCAAATTCCTGGTCGATCGCCGTGGGAATGTGGTGTCGCGCCATGCGCCGACCACCACGCCCGAGGCGTTGAAGAAAGAGATCGAGGCACTGCTGTGAGCGACAACGAGACGACTGCGACCCCATTTCCTGACCGGCTGTCGGTCGATCCGAAGAGCCCCTATTACAATGCGGAGATCCTGTCGCGCGACGTCGGCATCCGCTTCAAGGGCGCCGAGAAGACCAATGTCGAGGAATACTGCATCAGCGAAGGCTGGATCCGCGTCGCCGCAGGGAATGCCAAGGACCGCCACGGCAACCCGCTGACCATCAAGGTCCACGGCCCGGTCGAGCCGTATTTCAAGGATTGAGGCGACTGCGCCGCGGGCCTGTGGTGGTCGTATCCGCCAACCTCTGCCCTCAGCGATGAGGCAAACCGCCAACCCAGGACTCGTCATGCCCGGGCCTGTCCCGGGCATCCCCGTCGTCATTCCAGGTGCACGACATGGATGGCCGGGACAAGCCCGGCCATGACGGTGTGGAGAAGGGCGGGGTCGAAGCAGCTTTAGCCCCCGCGTCGCGATGGGTATTTTAGAACGTTGGTCGTAGATATTTGAGCGTCGTTCAAAATTATATTGAACGTCGCTCACAATCCGCTACACTCACCCATATCCGCCCCGTCGGCACCGGTCCCGAGGCGCGACGTCCCCAGGCGTTTGCGCGATCGGACCCCTGCGTGCCGTCTCCCGGCGGGGTCACAGAGGGTGATGACGATGGCCTATTCGGAACAAGATCTGCGCGCCGCCGCCGGGGCAGGCGCGATCGGGCCCGACGAGTTGCAGCGGTTGCTGACCTACCTCGAGCAACAGGCGAAGGCGGGTCCGGCGGCGCACGCCAAATTCGATGCCGCGCATCTGCTCTGGTACGCCGGCGCGCTGATCGTGATCGGCGCCATGGGCCTGTTCTCGACGGTGGCCTTCTCGCAGATGGGGGGCCGCGCCCTGACGGCCTGCGCGCTCGCCTATGCCGCCGCGTTCGGCTTCGCCGGCGACCACCTCTGGCGCCGGAGCTTGCGCGTCCCCGGCGGCCTGCTGATCGCCATCGCCGTGTCTATGGCACCGCTCGCCGTCTACGGCGTCCAGGCCGAATTCGGCTGGTGGGGCAAGTTCGGCAAGCCCGGCACGGTTCATGACTTCTACGTCTGGATCAAGGGCAGTTGGCTGTTCATGGAGATCGCCACCATCGCGGCGGGCGCGATCGCGCTGCGCTTCTATCGCGTACCCTTCATCGTCGCGATCATGTCGGTCGCGCTGTGGTTCATGTCGATGGACCTCACGCCCTGGATCTTCAACGTCAGCCATTTCGACTGGGAGATGCGCCGCGTCGTGTCGATCTGGTTCGGCCTCGGCATTCTCGCGGTGGCGTGGATCGTCGACTACACCAGCCACAGCCGCGACTTCGGCTTTTGGCTGCACTTGTTCGGCCTGATGGCCTTCTGGGGCGGCGTCAGCGCCACGGAAGGCGCGACCGAGCTGGGCAAGGCGATCTACTGCCTGCTGAACGTCGGCCTGCTCGCGATCGCCGTCATCATCGTCCGCCGCGCCTACGCCGTGTTCGGCGCCATCGGCATCACCATGTATCTCGGCCACCTCGCCGACGTCGTCTTCAAGGACTCGCTGCTGTTCCCGTTCGCACTGTCGCTGATCGGCGTCGCGGTGGTCGCGGTGGGACTGGCGTATCACCGAAAGCAGAAGGTGATTGCGGAATGGCTGGCAGCGAACCTCCCGCCGGCGATACTGCGGCTGAGGCCGCAGGGGGCGGTCGGGTGAGGCGCGGCGACAGCATACACCCTCATGGTGAGGAGTGCCGCGCGCGGCGCGTTCAGGCGGTGCTCTCGCATCGCCTTGAGAACAATGAGGCCCGAATGCTCAAGTGAGCAAGCGGGGCCGGAGAGCACGACTATGAGTGCTTGTGATCAAGTTGTGCGCCTCTTCCGGATCAACTCACCTTCAGATCGCTCGCGCGAGAGGGCTCAGCGCCGCGTCGTCTGATCCGCCAGCAGGGTGTCGAGCATGAAACGACACGCTTCATCCTCGCTGGCAAACTGCCGAACTCCCGCCTGCTCGCCGCGCTCATAGTAGTAGAATTTCCAGAGGGGGCCGTCCCGGTCCAGTCTGTACTGCTCTTCGCAGGCCCCAACCCCGTCGATGCTGAAAGCCTGTCTTGAGATTCCGTGACCAGCCAGCAGTCGTATCAGCTCTGAAGTCCTCACGTCATGCATCCTCAGGCGAAGCCTATGTCACTATGCCCCACATGGCGAGACCGTGTCACGAATTTTGCGTGAGACAGCGCATCACGTGTGTCCGTGAAATCTTAACGACAGTGCATGAATCGTTGCGCAGAGAGCAATGATGAATCGCCAGTGTGCCGCGGGAGCTTCGGACGCAGTGCTATGCTGGACAGGAGGCGAGGGCCGGTGGATGCTAGCGTTCGACTGACAGCAACGACATGAGCCCGCCATGAATCTTGATCACGAGAACGGCCACACGTTGGACGAGGTCATCCAGCATCTGGCCGAGACCATCGCCTGGTGCGCCTCGCGTCCGCGCCCGTGGTGGCCCTCGACGACATTCCGGAGCGCCGACATCGCGCCCGAATTCGGCAGCCGAACGCGGAAGGCCTGGGTTCAGTCGGTCGCCCAGCAGCGCCGTTGCCGCCTGGGTGGCGGCAACATCACCCCCCCCAAACATCTGCAGCTTTCAAGGCCGGTTGCTTGCGTTTTTTCCTGACGATAGTCTCGATTGTGGCGTGGCCCACGACGAGACCGAAGGCTTTTTCACCGAAGGCAACGTGCCGCCCTGGGATACGTGGGTGGCCTACCTGCAGGAGGGGCCCACTACCAGCCATATCCTTGCGTGGGCTCCGGGCCCGCTGGCGCGGATGGTCAATGACGGCATTCGTGTCATTCCCGAACAGTGCGTCGAATGGATCGACGAGCGCCGGCCGCATCTGATCGAGGCGCTGGCGGCGCGAGGACTTCATATCGACAAGCCGAGGATGTGATCAGCGATGTCGCACGGCAAGCCGTCTGATCTGTCGACGGCGCCCATGCAATCAACGCTCCGGCGCGGTCGCAAGGCTATCGCATACGGACATGCGGAGCTGTCGCGACGAATAACGTTTGACGTTAGTGACGCCGTCATGCTCGGGCTTGTCCCGCCTGCGCGGCCGAAGCCGCTTCGGTGCGGCGAAGGCCCGGGCATCCACGTGGTTCTCAGCGCGCAGGACAACGTGGACGGCCGGGACAAGCCCGGCCTTGACGACGTAGAGATGGACGAGCGCACCACTCCGAGCGCCAAATGCGGTCGCACGAGCCCGGGTCGGGAACGCCGCACGCGGCTGTCGACACGTCTGCAGGTCATGCTGGCGTGTCTGCTGCTGTGCGGCTGCGTCGTTGCTGGCTGGACCGCGGAGTCGCGCGCCGACGATCTTCAGGCCCGCCTGTTGGCGCAGACCGACAGCTACCAAGCCTATACCAACCAGATCATCGCTGTCGAAAAGGATTTCAGCGGGGTGTTCTCTCCGACTGTAGGCCTCCTTCTGAGCGGGCCGTCGAAACCCTGGCTTGATATAGCGAGTTTCAAGAGGCTGCAGCAGCTGTCAGTCCAGCATCCAGATTTCGCTATCCGCTTCATCGCCGAACCCGATCAGCAAACCGTCCGCCGCGCGATCGCCGTCTGGCCGAAACTCGAACTCAGCACCGAGGACTATGTTAGCTTCCTTCGAGAGATGGTCGATTTGCGTGACCGGGACCTGATCTCTTCGGATGATCTTGCTTGGGCCTTTCGGCCATTTCCTCCGGTCGCGATCATTTGCGACTACGCGTCGCCTCAGTTGCAATCTGTGCTCCAGCGTGTCCTCGCGCTCGGCGATCTTACGCCCGAATTCAGATCAAATCTCGAAGACGGTCTTTCCGGAAAGTCGTCCAGGATCTGGAGGCGAGATGACGGCGGCAAATGTTCGGTCCGCCGATAAAAGCACCGTCAGGTGTCGTTCAGGCGTTGGGGCTCCTGCTTAGTCCGGAGCAGGACCTTGGCGAGTTGGACGCCCGCCCAAATTCCAAGGAGGCCGCCGAGACCGACACCAACCACGACACCCAACAGCGCGAGCATGCTCCAGTCGCTGTGAATGCCCCCAGGCGCGAAACTGAGAGCAAAGAAGCCGACTGCCAAGGCCGCGTAGCCGAGACCGACCGCTCCAAAAGCGCCGCCTGTCAGCGCTGCGGCGGCAACGAATGACACTCGTATCGCTTTTCCCATCGAAAATCCTGCGGTATCCCAAGAGGCAAGATTTGTCCTACCGTCTGTCGGGACCGGCCGGTCCCCATCGTCCTTCGAGCATCACTCCTGCACAAGTGCAGTGATCGTTCAACACGAACTAGGAGCAATGTTCATGAGGATCACCGTCGAAACCAACGTCGCAGCCCCGATCGATCAGGTCTGGCGTGCCTATACGACGCCGGCCGACATCGTGAGATGGAACGCGGCCTCCGACGATTGGCATACGACCAAGGCCACGGTCGACCTGAGAGAGGGCGGCGCGTTCTCGTCGCGGATGGAGGCCAAGGACGGCAGCATGGGCTTCGACTTCGCCGGCACCTACACGAAGATCGTCGAGCACAAGCTGATCGAATATGCCTTCGGCGACCGGAAGGCCGAGGTCCACTTCGAGCCCGGCCCGAATGGCGTTGTCGTTCGTGTCGCCTTCGATGCCGAAACGACCCATTCCGTCGAGCTGCAGCAGGGCGGCTGGCAGGCCATTCTCGACAGCTTCGCGCGCCATGTGGAAGCGAAACGCAAGGCGTCGTGAGGGCGAGGGGGCCGAGGTCCCGGCGGGCACCGCGAGCGGTGCCCGAATCTTTCACCTTGACAAATTCCGAAAATCAGCAATGATGCGCATGTCCTGTCCTTTTCGCAGAGGGGCGTACGCGTCGTCACGAACGTCGGGATAGGGATGCGGTGGCCGCAGCGGCGACGGTGGACGACCGGCGTCGCTACGGACGGAGAAGTCGTGTGGTCCTGGCCTCTCGACGCTGAGGTCTGCGCAACGCGCCAAAGGCGCGTTGTCGCAAAATGGGGGCAAGAACGCCGATCCCCAGGGAGAGCACGAAGGACACCGTTCAAACCATCGCGCAGGGAAGGCCGGAATGCACCGGTCGTACCTGTGGTTCCTGCCCCGTGCACTTTCTCACGCACGGGGGCCATGGGTTGCGGCCAGCACCCGGTCTTCCCTGCGCCCTCTGTATTTGTCGGAGGGACATGCTTCGCAGCAACTCGGGCGCCATGCGCCGCGAGGCTATGATCGCGCGTCCCCAAGCTGTTTGAAATGTGAAACCGGTCCAACCTCATCGTCGTCCCGGCGAACGCCGGGACCCATACGCCGCGGCGGATGTGGCTTGGCGAGGTCTAACGACTGGCCTGCCTCAAACGACGACCTGTGGTTATGGATCCCGGCGTTCGCCGGGATGACGATGGTGGCTGTGGCGTAAGCACAGTCTCTCACCGGCGTCATTGCGAGCGAAGCGAAGCAATCCAGGGCGACGCGAAAGACTCTGGATTGCTTCGTCGCTTCGCTCCTCGCAACGACCGAGTGGGCGGCGTGCCCAGCAATGGCGCGAGGTGGATGTGAGACAGTGCTGCAGTCTGCCGCAAGTCCTACGACGACAGCCGCATATCCAGCAGCCGCCGGCCCTCGGCGCGCAGCAGCTTCTTGACCGCGCTCGAGGCCACGACCTCGCCGTCATTGGCATAGGCTTCGTGGTTCTTCTCGATGTCCTCGAGCCGATACAGGTAGTTCACCATCACGGTCGCGGATTCGCGCTGGCCCTTGGACGAGAGGTCGCCGAGCCAGTTGATGCGCTCGAGTCTCGCGCCGTTGCCGAGGTGGAAGCGGGCGACGGGATCGATCACCTTGCCCTTCGACGTCCGCGCCTTCAGGAAGTAGTGCGCGGCGAGCGGCTCGATCACCGGGCGCAGCTCGGCGGTCATCTCGGCATCCTCGACCCAGCGCGGCTCGTTCAGCAGCTTGAGCACGTTGCGATCCTCTTCGGTCGCATCGGTCGTCGACTTCAGCCAGTGCATGAAGCCGGGCACCGGCGACAGCGTGACGAAGGTGTCCAGCTTCGGCAGCTCGCGCCGCAGCTCCTCGACCACCTGCTTGATCAGGAAGTTGCCGAACGAGATGCCGCCGAGGCCGCGCTGGGTGTTGGAGATCGAATAGAATACGGCGGTGCGGGCGCGGTCGGCCGGCACCGGCGGACGATCGACCGCGAGCAGCGGCGCGATGGCGCCGGGGATGGTCTCGGTCAGCGCGATCTCGACGAAGATCAAGGGCGCATCGGGCATCGCCGGATGGAAGAAGGCGTAGCAGCGGCGATCGACCGGATCGATGCGGCGGCGCAGATCGTCCCAGTCGTGGATCTCGTGCACTGCCTCGTAGCGGATGATCTGTTCCAGAATGTTCGCCGGCGTCGACCAGTCGATCTTACGCAGCACGAGAAACCCCCTGTTGAACCATGAGCTCAAGAGATGCACGACGTCGCGATCGAGCGCGGCGAGTTCCGGATTGCCCTTGATGAGATCCAGGAGATCGGTGCGCATCGCCACCAGCTCGGGCGTGCCGCCCGGCGCGCGGTTGAGCCGGCGGATCAGCTCCTGCCGGCGCGGCTCGGAGGCGAAATGCAGCGCGCTCGCGCCTTCGTCCGAAGGCGTCGCGCGCCAGTCGTCGATCGCCTTGGCGAGCCTGGCCTTGTCCGGCCCGAAATCATGCACCAGCGCGGTGAAGAACGCCTTGCGGCCCTCGGGGTCGAGATCGTGATAGCCGTCGAGAACGTCGCGGGCCATCGCCGTGCCCGAGGCCTCGCCGGCGCCGGACACCAGCGCCTCGCACAGCTCGGCCAGGCTTTTCGCATCATGTTTGTCGACAGGGGCGCCGCCGCCGCGCAGCAGCGTCCGGCCTCGCTCGGAAATTGTGGTGATCAGGTCGGTGAAAAAGGCATTGGCCATCTGATGTCGGTCGAATCCCGGAGCGTGATGAGGGCGATGTTACATGGATTTATGGCAAAGCTGGCGACATTCAAACATAACAAATCGTCAACGCCGCCGTCGCGGCGTGCATATGCGGCCGGCGAGTCATGCACCTGTCTGCTCCGCGAATTCGGTCGGAGTGCGGCCGGTGACCTGCCTGAAGGCATGCGAAAACGCCGGCACGCTGGCATAGCCGAGATCGGCGGCGAGCTGCTTGACGGAGAGGTGACGGTCGGTGGACAGCCGCTCGATCGCGGCGGCGATCCGGGCGCGCTGGCACCACGCCTTGAAGCTCAGCCGCGTCTCCGCCGCGAACAGCCGCGACAAAGTGCGGGCCGAGCTGCCGACCTTGCCCGCCAGGGTCGCCAGGTCCTCCTCGCTCGCGGGAGAGGCGAGGACGAGCTGGGCGGCACGTCTCGCGCGCGGATCCTGCGGCAAGGGGATGAAGGTCGAGGAATCCTCGGCGCGGCGCAATTCGAGCAGAGCGAGCCGCACCAGCAGCGCCGTGCGCTCGGGCCCGCCGTCCGCCGCGAACAGCGCCAGGATCGCCTGGTGCAGCAGCGGCGAGACCTGCACCACGAACTCGCGGTCGAGCCGCGCGCCCCGCGTCTCCCGCTTCAGCCAGTCCAGCTCGAAATACAGCGTCCGCATCTGGCTGTCGGCCAGCATGTCGATGGCGTGGCCATGGCGCGCCGGCACCCAGACCGCGCGGTCCGGTGGCACCAGCCAGCGTCCCCGCGGCGTCGTCACCTGCATCGTGCCGCGCGAGGCGTAGATCAACTGGGATTCACGGTGCATGTGCGGATCGAGCCGCGCACCTTTTTGATAGAGGCGCGCGATCAGATGGACGCCGGGCTCGGTCGTCACCCGGTCGGCGCCGAGCGGCTTCAATGGCGTGTCCACGATGGTCATTGGCGGCTTCTCGTTGGTCGCGTCGACTATAACCGATCCGTCAGGAATCGAGGACAGCTCCCATGAACAGCGCCCGCCGCGTCATCGGCTTCGTCAACGCGGCCCATTTCATCGACCATTATGCGATGCTGATCTTCGCAGCCGCGGTCATCATCATGGGCCCGGCGCTCGGCATGGCCTATGCGGACCTCTTGCCCTATGCGACGCCGGGCTTCATCGCCTTCGGCGCCGGGTCGCTCCTGACCGGCTGGCTCGGCGACCGCTGGAGCCGGCGGCACATGATGCTGATCTTCTATCTCGGCATCGGCTTGTCGATGATCTCGGTCGGCTTGGTGCGGACGCCGTGGCAGCTCGGCGCGGCGCTGCTTTCGATCGGACTGTTCGCCTCGATCTATCATCCGGTGGGAACCGCGATGCTGGTGTCCTATGCCGACCGGCTCGGCCGCGACATGGGGCTGAACGGCGTGTTCGGAAATCTCGGCGTCGCCTCGTCTGCGCTGGTGACCGGCGTGGTCGGGCAATATCTCGGCTGGCGCTTCGCCTTCGTCGTACCCGGGGTGATCACGGTGGCGATCGGCGTGGTATTCGCGCTGGCGGTTGCGCATGAGGACCGCCGGGGATCGAAGCAGGCGGCGGCGCAGGCCCGCGTCGCGCGCGACCAGATGTGGCGCGTGGTGCTGGCGCTGCTGCTGGTGGTGATCGCGATCTCGACGACGTTCAACGCGATCACCGTGGCGCTGCCAAAACTGTTCGCGGAACGGCTGGCGGGGCTGACGCAGAGCCCGGCACTGCTCGGCGTGATCGCGGCCGGTGTCTACGTGTTCGGCGCGATGACGCAGTACACGATCGGGCGGCTGCTCGATCGCCACGCGCTGAAGACGATCGCGCTGCCGCTGTCGCTGGTGCTGGCGCCGCTGCTGTATCTCGCCGCCGACGCGCGCGACTGGGCGCTGATCGTGGCCTCGATCGGCATCGTCATGGGTGCGTTCGGGCAGGTCACCGTCAACGACGCCATGGTCGGCAAGTACACGGCCGAGGAATGGCGTTCGCGCGCCTATGCGGTGCGCTATTTCATCGGCTTCACCGCGGCCGGCGCCTCCGTCGGCCTCGTCGCCTGGCTGTATGAGCGCGGCGGCTTCGTCACCATGCTGCAGGCCTTCGCCGCGCTCTGCCTGGTTGCGGTCATCGCCGCGCTGATCCTGCCGCCGGAGCTTCCGGCGGCGCAGCCGGCGCTGCGGCCGGCGCCGGCGGAGTGAGAATGCGATCCACCCAAATTTTCCCAATTGCCAGGCATCCGCCGCCGGCGCAGCCTGGGCCGATATGCGCGTGCGCATACTGATGAGACCCGATTGGCCACCATGCGGGCGGCTGCGCTGGCGACAAGTCATTGAAGCACGACACCATTGAGGATCGACCGATGATCAATCGCTTCAGGAGAATGCTGGTGCTCGGGATGGCCGCGGCGGCCGGCCTTGCAGCCACGCAGGCGCTGGCGCAGAGCGATGCGCAGCGCAACGCGATCAAGTCGGCGTGCCGGTCCGACTACATGGCGAAATGCGCGAGCGTGCCGCCCGGCGGCACGGCGGCGTTCCAATGCCTGCAGAAGAACATCGCGAGCCTGTCCTCATCTTGTCAGACGGCGGTCAAGGCGCTCGAGCCTGCCGCGGAGGCCAAGCCCGCGGCAGAGGCCAAGCCTGCGGCAGAGGTCAAGCCCGCGGCAGAGACCAGGCCCGCGGCGGAGGCCAAGCCGCCGGCGGAAACCAAGCCTGCCGCGGAAGCCAAGCCGGCTTCGGCGCCGTCCGCCCCGGCCAAGCCGGCCGTCGCCGAGGCGAGCAAGCCTCCCGAGCCTCCGAAGGCAGCGGCGCAGCCGGCCGCGGCCGTTGCGGCCGTGCCTACGCAGTCCCCGGCGGCCAAGCCGGCTGCAGCGGCGTCAGCGCCCGCAGCCCAACCGAGCGAGGCGCAGGTGGCCGCGATCCGGAGTGCCTGCGGCTCCGATTACCGCAAGGTCTGCAGCAGCGTGCCGCCGGGCGGCGCCGCGGCGCTGCAATGCCTGGAGCAGAACAAGGCCAAGCTGTCCGCTCCCTGCGCCCAGGCGATGGCGTCTTCGCGCGGCGGCGCCGCGCCGGCGACTGCGGCTGTCGCCGCGCCGGCGGTGGCAACCACCGCTGCACCGACGGCGCCGGCGCTGGTGCTGCGACCGCTGCGGCCGCTCGAGGAGTTGCGCATCGTGAGGGCCGCCTGCGGCGCCGACGCGCGGGCGTTGTGCAGCGGCATCGAGCCGGGTGGCGGTCGAATCGCGCAGTGCCTCGCGGCCAATGCCGGCGCGCTGACGCCTGGCTGCAAGGGCATGCTCGCGCAGTTCGCGGCCAATCGCTGATGCGGAGCGGCTGCCGTCCATGGTTACCATCCGAGATGCATACGAGCGCGATCCACCCAAATTGTCACAATTGTCGGGCGGGGAAGTCCCAGGCAAGGTCGCGACGGGGTGGATATTTGACCAATGAGATCATGATCAGGAGTTTGAAGATGAGCGCCATTGTCTCACGTGCCATTATTTCCACGCTGTGCGGATTGTTCATCCTGGCGGCGATGCCGTTCGTGTCGATGTCGGATGCCAACGCCGTGGTCTGCGCTCGGGGCGTCGTGCGGGCCGGCTGCGCCGGTGCGGCGGGCGCCGTGGTGGTTCGCAAGCCGCCGGTGGCGGCTGCGGCGTGCCGCACGGTCATCGTCAATGGCGTCGCGGTTCGGCGCTGCGTTTAAGCGACGCTTAATCGGTTTTCGGTATCGAGTTATTTGAAACCGTAATTGCGACGCGCAAGTTTTGCGCGTCGCATGCTGCTTTGCGCAAGCGAGGTAAGTTGTATTTAACGGTGCTCCCGGCAAGGTGCGGCTCGTATCCAACCTGCAATCCAATGGGAGAGGGCCATGGCGTTTTGGCGCTGGCTGCGTGACGCAGCCCTGGCAGCTGCGGTAGTCACGTTTGCCGGCAACGCCGCCGGCGCAGCCGGCTTGAAGGAAGAAATCGCGCCGACCGGCAAGCTTCGTGTCGCCATTGCCGTTGGCCCCGCCGGCGGTGCGTTCTGGTGCGTCAAGTCGGACAGCGGCTATTCAGGCGTTCCGGTCGAACTCGGCAAGGCCATGGCCGCGCAGGTCGGTGTGCCCGTCGAGTTCGTCGAGCATCCGAATTCCAATGCGATCACCGATGAAGCTGCTCGGGGCGTCTGGGATGTGGCCTTCATGCCGAAGGACGCGGAGCGCGAAACCAAGGTCTCGTTCGGTCCGGTCTACGATTCGGTCGAGACCACCTTCATCATCCGCGCCGGTCTCGACGTCGCCAACATCGCCGCGCTGGACCAGGCCGGCACCGAGGTTGCGGCCATCAACGACACGACCGTGCTGCGCGGTGCCAAGGCTTTCCTGAAGAAGGCGACCGTCACCGGCTTCAAATCCTACGAGGAAGTCTATGCGCTGCTCAGCGCCGGCGAGATCGACGCGCTCGCGCTGGCGCGCGATCAATTGAATCTCATCGCCAAGCAGATTTCCGGCACCAAGGTGCTCGCCGAGACCTTCAAGAAGACGGACACCGCGGTCGCGGTGCCGCTGAAGCATCCGCAGTCGCTGGCCTTCGTCACCAAGTTCATGACGGATTCCAAGGCGAACGGTCTGCTCAAGAAGGCCTACGGCGCCAACAATCTGAGCGAGTCGACTTTGCTCACCCAGTAAGCGCACCCGACGCTGCGTGGCCGACTCTCCCACGCCACCGGCGGGGGAGAGCCATCGTCTCAGCCGACACGCTTCATCGTCAGTTCGGCGCCCGCCTCACAATCGGATCGAGGCCGCTTTCCGCGATGACGTGACGCGCGTCCGGTGATTGCAGGAACTTGATGAGCGCCTCGCCGGCCTCCGGCTCCTTGGCGGCCGTAGCGATGCCGGCGGAGAACACGGTGATCTTCTGCAGTCCGGCCGGCAGCGGCCCGACGATGTCGATGCCCTTCACCGGCTTGAGCTCGCTGATCTGCTGAAAGCCGATCTCCGCTTCGCCCTGGGCGACGATCTCGCCGACGGGAGTGGCCGGAATCATCCGCGCCTTGCCTTTCATCTCGTCCTTGATGCCAAGCTTGTCGAACATCTCGGTGGAGACGTAGACGCCGCTCGCGCTGTCCGAATAGGCGATGGTCTTGGCGGCGATCAGCATGCGTCTCACGGCTTCCGCGTTCGAAATATCGGGATGCGGCGTCCCCGACTTGACCGCGACGCCGATCGGCGAGTTGGCGAGGTCCGCGCGGCTATCCGGCGTCACCTTGCCCTTGGTGGTGAGATCGCTGAGCGCGTAGCCCACCATGATGAGGACATCGGCCGGTTCGCCGCGCTCGAGGCGAACGGGAATCGCATTCGTGGTTGTTCCCATCGACGGGCCGTAGGCAATCGTGACCTTGTGACCCGAGCGCCGCTCGAATTCCGGCACCAGGGATTTGAACGCAGCGGTCATGCCGCCGGAGATCATGACGTGGACTTCTGCGGCTTGGGCCGCGGTGGTCAGGAGGAACGCGGCCGAAGCGGCGAGACCGATGGTGCGGAGATGGGTCGAGAGGATCATGGCAGGCTCCGAGGCGAACGGCTGGAGGCCGGGGCGCCTTGGATAGCCCGACTGTGTCGGGAAGGCCAGCGCTCCACAGGGCCGGCCATCCCTCTGCAATGCGTCGCGCTTGCGGCGTCACTGTGTCTGCAGCGCGGCGAGACTGTTCGCCGCCACCTCAGCCGGCCTGATAGGCCGGCGCGGATGCGAGAAAGTCGTTATACGCGTCCGCATCGGGGGGCATGAACATCTCGGCCAATGGATTGCGCCGTCGGCGCTGAGCGCCGATGTCGGCAAGCAGTTCATCGAAATGCTTGAAGTGATAGGGCGCGACGCAAAGTCCGCCATACACGCCCGCGGCAGGGCGCTCGATCCGCTTGAAATGCAGCATCATCTCGATGTTGTCGCGCATCTCGCGCTCGCTCGGTTGATGCGCCAGCTGTTTGTCGGCATACCGCACCAGCCAGTTGGCGGCCATGTCCGCACAGAGCACGGTGCAGAAGCTCGAATTGAAGCCGACGAATCCCATGTCGGGAAGATCGGGATTGGCGATCAGCCGATAGAGCCGGTACTGCCCGTCCGGATCGACCAGTCTGGCGCGGTCGGCATCCGACAGAAACGGGACCCCGAGCTTGTAGCCGATGGCGAGGATCGCGACGTCGGCCGGAATTCGTTCGCCGCCGCTGGTCACGATGGTGTTCGGCTCGTAATGGCCGAAGGTGCCGTAGACGGCCTTGATCCGGCCGTCTGCGACCATCGGGAAGAAGTCGGGCGTCGCGATCGGGACTGAGCAGTTCACGCCGTCCTCGATCCTGCCCTTCGGCACCATGTTGCATTTGGCGAGCTTCAACTGCATCTTGAGCAGGCTTTCCAGGCCGCGCCAATTGGCCCAGACGAGCGGCTTGGCCAGCAGATGGGCAAGGCGCGAGAGCGGGCCCATGCCCCAGCTTGGGAACATCTGCTCCTGGGCGCGGATATAGAGGATGCGCTTGAAGTTGATCAGACCGCCGATGAAGTAGGGAATGCGCCACACCGCTTCACGAAGCACGATCGTGACCGAGCGCGCGCCGGAGCGCACGGCGTTGACCGCGATGTCGGTTGCCGATTTCGAGCCGCCGAGGACCACCACGTCGCGCCCCTTCGTGAGCGCGGCATCGTTGTATTTCGAGGAATGCAGGATCAAGCCGCCGGCGGCCGCGAATTGATCTTCGCCGCCAAGCGACAACGTCTGCGGCTCGTTGAACTGACCGGTGCAGACGGCGACGAAATCGAAATCCTCCCGGCGCGTCCGGTCTCCTGTTTTGAGGTCGAGGCTCCATCCAGGCTTGCCGTCACTGCGGCGCTGCATCGCAAGCACGGTCGTGTTCAACCGCATCAGGCGGATGAGGTCGTGGGATTTCGCGTAGTCGGCAAGATAGGCATGGACCTGCGGTCCCTTCGGCCATTCGGGGTAGTGATCCGGCATCGCCTTGTCGGTGTAGCGATAGAGCTCCTTGGGGCTCTGCGTCTGCACGTCGGGATAGGACCGCGCGGGCTCCCAGACGCCGCCGAGATCGACGCTCCGCTCGACGATGGTGACGTCGTGCCCGCGGGCGGTGAATGCTTTGGCTGCAGCCAGGCCGGAGACGCCGGCGCCGATCACACAGACATTCTTTCGGCTGATCATGGGACCTCCTTGTTGTCGAGCGCGCAGCCGCGTTCGGGCGGCATTCGCCCGCCGCGCTGCAGAAGCCCGCGAGAGTTTGATGGTGACGAAGGTCGCCCGGCGCGACCGAGGCGTGCGATGCCGACGGATGGGGCAGCATCGAAATCAGGGCGAGAAGGATCTCGCCGATCGCATCTCGTTCGAGCGCAGCCGCTGCTCATGCCGCAGGCGCACGGAGCCGATAGCGATGATCGCGCGCCGTTCGTACCGCAACAAAAGGGCGGGGGCGCCCGCTGGGGCCCGCGCCGCCGCCTAGTCGTTGGCCTCCGGGGGCAGGAAGTCGACCTCGTGTTCCGCCGAGATCCGCACCACTTCGGCTGGATCGGCGAGATTGTCGAGCATGTTGAACAGCGCTTCCAGCTTCTGCATCGGGGAGACCCAGAACAGCGCGCGCGCCGGCTTGTCGGATTTGTTGAAGTAGCCATGCGGAATGCCGCGCGGCATGCGCACGAGGTCGCCGGCATTCGCCTTGACCCAGACGCCGTCGAGCTTGAGGTCGAGGACGCCTTCCTGCACCAGGATGAACTCGTCCTGGGTGGGATGAACGTGAACCGGCACGAACTGCCCGGGCTCGCTGTTGGTCTCGAAGGCGAACGTGGAGTCGGTGACGGCTTTCGGATAATAGAGCTGACCCAGGATATTCCAGGTCTTGCCGGCATAGCCGGTACCTGCGCGCGTGATGCCTTTTTCGAGTGTGATCATGGCGGATCTCCTTGCTGCACGCGTGGGAGGATCAAGCCGGGGCGACGCCGAGTCTATCCAGAAAACGAATCCCTCGACGTCAGTTGCTAATTATTATAGGTTTCAAACGATCTCGACGGGCGACGTAGGCCATGACTGCAGATGCAGCCGCTGATCGTAGTTGGAAGTCTCCGGCTGTGCCGCGGCTTACAGCCTATGGCCGTGTTGCAACGCACGATGTCGATGAGGCGGCTGAACAAATAGGCCGCATCTTCTGTCCGCATGGGCTGCAACCGGAGGCGGATACTGCGCGCGATTTCCTCGCTCTGCATAATTGCGCGGCATTCGATGGCTTTTCCATCAACTACGTCGCCTATGGCGGTGCGGTAACCATCGATCCGGGCTGTCTCGACCGCTTCTTTCTGCTGCAGCTCCCGCTGGCGGGGACCGCGCGGGTCTTTGCCGGGGCCGGCGAGGTCGCGACGGCGCCAGACCATGCGGCATCACTGCTGTCGCCGACATTGCCCACGCGGATGGTCTGGGACGCTTGCGCTCAGTTGATCCTGTTGCTCGACCGCCGTCTCGTGGAACAGCGCGCAGCAGCGCTGTCCGGGCGCGCGGTGCAACCGATCGAATTCGATCCCGCAATCGCGTTGTCGGGATGTCCTGGCTCGCGGCTCCGGGCTCACATGCTCGGGCTCGCGGACCTCGCCGAGCGTCTCGGCGGTGGGCGCGGCCTGCCACCGGTTGCGGCAGCCAATTGGCGCGAGACGCTGCTGGACATTCTGTTCGAGCAGCCCGGCAATGGCCTGGCGGAAGCGATCAGGCTGCATTCCGGCCGGGTCGAGACATTGCCGCAGGCCGTCCGCCGGGCGCGTGATCTTCTGGCAGCGCACGCAGCCGAACCGCTCGATCTGGCGCAACTTGCGGCGTCGTCAGGCGTGGGGATCCGGGCGCTGCAGGGCGGCTTTCGCCGCCATTTCGGGATGTCGATCTCCGACATGCTGCTCGACATCCGCTTGGCGCGGCTCAATGCGCAATTGATGGCGGCTCCACCGGAGGCGCGGATCATCGACATCGCCTTCGACCTTGGCTTCACCCATCTCGGGCGGATGGCGGGGGCCTATCGCAACAAGTTCGGGGAGGCGCCGTCGGCCACGCTGCAACGCGTGCAGCGCGGTCGCTTCACGAATTGACGTGCACGAAATCCCGCAGCAGCGGATAGATCTCGTTATTCCACTTCTTGCCGCTGAACACGCCGTAATGGCCGACGCCGGCCTGCATGTGATGGACGCGGCGATAGGCGCGCACATTGGTGCAGATGTCCTGCGCCGAGAGCGTCTGGCCGATCGAGCAGATGTCGTCACGCTCGCCCTCGACCGTCATCAGGCCGATGCGCCGGACTGCCTTCGGGTCGACGGGACGGCCGCGATGCATCAGTCTGCCTTGCGGCAGCAGATGCTCTTGGAAAACGTCGCGCACCGTCTCGATGTAGAACTCCGCCGGCAGATCCATCACCGCGAAGTACTCGTCGTAGAAGGTCTTGATCGTTTCGGCCTTCTCGACCTCGCCTTTGGCGAGATGGTTGGCGAGATCCATGTGCTGCTTGACGTGGCGCTCGAGATTCATCGAGACGAAGGCCGTGAGCTGCACGAAGCCCGGATAGACCTTTCGGAAGGCGCCCCTGCATTGAAAGGGCACGTAGTGGATCAGGTTGTCCTCGAACCAGTCGATCGGCTTGCTCTTGGCGAACTCGTTGACCTTGGTCGGCTGGATCCGCGTGTCGATCGGTCCGGCCATCAAGGTCAAGGTGGCGGGGCGCGACGGATGGTCGTCCTCGCACATCACGGCGGTGGCCGCGAGTGCCGACACCGACGGTTGGCAGATCGCGACCATGTGCGGCCGCGGACCGAGCTGGCTGAGAAAACTGATGAGATGATCGGTGTAATCTTCCAGACCGAAGCGGCCATGATCGCGCGGGATGTCTCGCGGATTGTGCCAGTCTGTGATATAGACGTCGTGATCCTGCAGTAGTGTCTTCACGGTGCCGCGCAGCAGGGTGGCGAAATGGCCGGACATTGGCGCGACAAGCAGCACCTTGGGCTGCTCCGGCGCAGCGTCCTTCTTGAAGTGCAGGAGCGAGCCGAACGGCGTCTTGAACGAGACCTCTTCGGTGACGGCGAGTTCGCGGTTGCCGACCATTACGCTATCGATGCCATACGCCGGGCGGGCGTAGGTCAAGGCTGAGCGGGAGATCAGCTCGAGCGCGGCGGACAGACGCCGCATGGCGCGGCTGGATAGCCCTGATGGGATCAGGTTGAGATAGCGCATGGCGGCTGCCGCGCTCTGGCGCCACGGCTCGGTCAGGTCCATGTGGTTCTGATAGGCTTGGTACAGCAGCGCCATCGCGTCCGATCCATTACATGCATTGCTGTATGCAATATCGGAGCCAGAACGGCCGAGTCTTGCCTGAAAAACTGGCATGTCGCTTGCTCGATGATATCTCCGACGTATCCGGCTCCGCGCATGATGCCGGTCGCACGAGCGGCACGATGGGCGAACGACAAACGACAATGCGGCAAGAGGGTAGGGCGACATGGCCAAAGCGACGTTGACCATCAGCAGCAAGAATTACTCGTCGTGGTCGCTGCGCGGCTGGCTGCTCGCCAGGTTTGCCGGACTGGATTTTGACGAGGTGATCGTCGGTCCGGACGACGCATCGGCTCGCGCCGAGATCCTGCTGCTGTCGTCCTCGATCCTGGTGCCGTGCCTGCGCCACGATGGTGCGACGATCTGGGATACGCTGGCGATCGGCGAGTATCTCAACGAGACCTTTCCGGAGGCGGGCCTGCTGCCAGCCGACCGCATCCAGCGCGCGCATTGCCGCTCGATTTCGGGCGAGATCCATTCTGGCTTCACGACCCTGCGGGCGTCGCTGCCGGTCAATCTCAAGGGCCACTTTCCGGGCTTCAAGGTCTGGACGCGGGCGCAGGCCGACATCGATCGCATCTGGGCGATCTGGCGCGACTGCCTGGACATATCCGGCGGCCCATTTCTGTTCGGCCAGCGTGGCATGGCGGATGCGATGTATGCGCCGGTGGTGACGCGCTTCGTGACTTATGACGTGAAGCTCGAGCCGCGGCTCAGGGCCTATGCCGACCTGATCATGGCGATGCCGGAGATGCAGCAATGGATCGAGGCCGCCAAGGCCGAGCCCGAGGAGATCGAGGAGCTGGAGGTCGAGTACTAGGTGTTCTGCCGTCAGCGGCGCGTGCCCGCGGCCCTTTGCAGCCGCGGCTCCAGCGAGAACGGCTCACGCCGCGGGCAGCGGCTGCTCAATTTGAAGCCGGATTTGCGTCTTCTCGGCGCGTGGCGCGAGCTGTCAGCACGTCACCATTGCCGTGTGGCGTCGGCCAAAACCCGGTTGTTGGCAATCAGTTCGGCTCGCGATGCCGCCCTGGCCTACCGATCTCTGCGTTGCAGACAGAGCGTGGCGTGGCTTTCGCATGGCACAATCCGCTTTCGGACGTGGTGGCCGCTGTGGCCGATCGATGGGCCGCAACGGTCGCCGATGTCGCGATCAACCGGTGGAGGCCGTCATGAACCAGCATGCAGTGGTGACCAAGTTCTCGCACGTGAAGCCCGAGGACACCGACTACAAGGGCGGTGGGTTGCGCGACTTCTTCCTGTACCGCGATCTCGGCATCGCCGACGCCACCGGCGGCCAGGTGATCTGCCACCTCGTCAAGGCCAATCCGGATTGTCCGCCGGTGGATGGCACAGGTTGGCATCGCCATGATTGCGATTTCCAGATCGTCATCATGATGAAGGGCTGGGCCCGCTTCATGTACGAGGACAAGCCGACCCTGGTGAAGGCCGGCGACGTCGTGCACCAGCGTCCCGGCATCGTGCACTACCTCTACGATTATTCCCCTGACATGGAATATATGGAGATCGTCAGCCCGGCCGACTTCAAGACGGTCGAGATGCCGCCGGCGACCGACAACGTGCCGCCGGTCACGCCCTGGACCTGAGCGCCAGATCTGCCTCTCCGTTAGTCTTTGGCATCCGGTTGCGGCAAGCGGCCGGAGGCTTCCTCTCACGATGTGGTGGGTCGTCTCCGATGTGTCCGACATCTAGCGTGAACAGATCGCGCACCAGATGCGGCATCCGATTCGGACGCGATTCGTTCCAGCAGCGTTCCAAGGATTAAGACTGCAAGGAAGCGCCGTCGCATTTTGAAACACGGCACGCGCGCTGCCCGTCTCGCGCCTTGGTGCTCTACATTGCCCCTTGCGACCGGTCTGGCGCCGGTCCATCACCCGCGAGGGGAGCATCGATCATGACATTGACCACATTGGCTTGGCTCGCGCTCGCGGCCTACGGCGCGCATATTCTCGAGGAATACACGTTCGATTGGCGCAATTGGGCGCGGACGGTGATGAAGCTGCCGGTCGAGTGGAGCGACTTCTACGTGACGAACGCGCTGGTGGTCGTGCTCGGCGCGGTGCAGGCAGAGCTTGCCGAGACGTGGCCGCCGGCTGCGCTCACCTACGCGGCGCTGATGATCATCAACGCCGTCTTCTTCCACATCCTGCCGTTCCTGCGCAGCGGAGGCAGATTCTCGCCGGGGCTGGCGACGGCGCTGATTCTGTTCTTTCCGATTGCAATTGCGATGTGGCGGCGAGCGTGGGGTGACGGTGTGCTCGACGTTGGAACGGCTGCCCTCGCGATCGTCGCCGGCTCGCTGCTGATGGCCTATCCGGTCGTGATGCTCAATCTGCGTTCAAAACCATATTTTCGGCAAGACCGGCCCTGAGCAGAACTCAGGGCCCGGCATGATCAATAAGACGAAGCGCGATCGGCAACGAAGCTCGGCTGCGGACGGCGTCCATTGCGCTCGTCAAATCGCGCGCGCGGGAACCGCCAGCCGATGACGGTGGCTTCGAGCGCGCCGCCGGATTCCTTGTTGTGCCATTTGCCATCAATGTAGAAGCAGGGGAACGGCAGTTGATAGGTGCCGCTGTGATCCTCGCACAGCACCTCGACCGTCTGTCCGGGCGGCGGCTCACCGCTGCCGTCGAATTGCGCCAGCCGTTTTTCGCGCGTAGCCATTCTGTCCATCTCCCTA
This sequence comes from Bradyrhizobium sp. HKCCYLRH3059, assembly GCF_051168035.1. Lineage (NCBI taxonomy): Bacteria > Pseudomonadati > Pseudomonadota > Alphaproteobacteria > Hyphomicrobiales > Nitrobacteraceae > Bradyrhizobium > Bradyrhizobium sp. HKCCYLRH3059. The sequence goes on from NZ_JBNPUF010000003.1 coordinate 467,391, forward strand.
AAAACGGGTCCCAGCCGGAACTTCAATGCGCGATTGAGGTCTCAGTATGGTATCAATCAGGAAACTCCGTCAGTTCCACGCAAAATCATGTGTTGGGCAAGCCAATGAGAAAATTGTGATGCGAAAATTCATTGCCGCGCGAATCATCTTTGCCGCGAGCGCGCTCGCGACAGGTGTGAGTTCTGCCGGACATGCGCAGGATATTCCGGGCATCGAAATCTGCACTGCAGAAAAGGCGATGGATCGACGGACATCATGTCTGCAGAGCAATATCGATTTCCTGCAGAAGACGATGACCAAGCAATCGCTCGATCAGCAGCAGAAGCTCGATGCGGCGAATCGGCAGATCCAGGCGCTGAAGGCTGCGCTGATCTCGCAGCAGGGCCTGATCGACGAACTCAAGGCGTCGCAGGCGAAACTTGCGGACGAGCTGAGGAAGAAGGCCGATGCGCCGCCGGCCGCCAAGGACGCGGCGCCGGCGAAGCCGGCCGGCAAATAGCACGGCCCGCAGCGCAACAACGATCAAGCGCATGTGGATCTCCGCGCGCAGGATCGGGCGCTTCGATAGGAGAGAGGCGTGTCCACCAACCCGGCCCAGAAAGCGCTCTGGTTCATCGAGAGCCATCTGTCGGCGCCATTGACGCTGGATGAGGTCGCGGCCATCGCCGGCGTGTCGCGCTTCCACATCGTGCGCGCGTTCGCGGCGGCGACCGGCGTCTCGGTGATGCGCTATGTCAGGCTGCGCCGTCTCAGCGAGGCGGCACGGGCTCTGGCCTCTGGCGCACCCGACATTCTCAGTCTCGCGCTCGAGGCTGACTACGGCTCCCACGAAGCGTTCACGCGCGCGTTCCGCGACCAGTTCGGCGTCACGCCGGAAGCGGTGCGCGCCCGTGCGCGCCTCGATGGCCTCGCACTGCAGGAGCCGATCCTGATGGACCAGACCCCGCTCGATGATCTCGCCGCCCCACGCTTCGTCACCGCGCAGCCGCTGCTCGTCGCCGGCCTCGGCGACCGCGTCAGCGTCGACAATGGCGCCGGCATCCCGGCCTTGTGGCGTCGCTTCAACGAGATCGTGGACGAGGTTCCGGCGCGCCGCGGCGTGGTGGCTTATGGCGTGTGCTGCAACGGCGACGATGCCGGCAATTTCGACTATATCGCCGGCGTCGAGGTGGCCGATTTTTCCGACCTGCTTCGGACCTTCAGCCGCGTGCGGGTTCCGGCGGCGACGTTCGCCGTGTTCACCCATGCCGGCCACGTCTCGTCGATCCGCCGCACTGTACACACGATCTGGAATCGCTGGTTGCCCCAGTCGGGCTATGAGGTCGCCGATGCGCCGAACTTCGAGCGCTATGATCGGCGTTTCGACCCGCTCACCGGCAATGGCGGCCTGGAAATCTGGCTGCCGGTGATCCGCTAAACATCGCGCGCGGTACCAACTTGCGTCGACACGCTGCAAGCGTCTCCCTCAGCAGGGCTGCTCTGCGGTCTCGCGCTCAGCCGCTTGCTTGGCAAGCCGTGCCGGCTTTGCGATAACTCACGCCTAACAACCATGCGCCGCAGCGCGGCGACGAAAGCGGGAGGTCGTCCGATGTCCGACATGCGCGTGCTCGCCACAGATCTGGAATTTCCGGAAGGGCCCGTGGTGATGCCCGACGGCTCGGTGGTGCTGGTCGAGATCCGCGGCAAGCGCCTGACGCGGGTGTTTCCCGACGGCCGCAAGGAGATCGTGGCGCAGATTCCGGGCGGGCCGAACGGCGCAGCCCTCGGGCCCGACGGCAAGATCTACATCTGCAACAATGGCGGCTTTTCCTGGATTCCGACCGGCAAGATGATCATGCCGGGCCCACAGCCCGAGGACTATCTCGGCGGCTCGATCCAGCGCGTCGATCTGCAGAGCGGCAAGATCGAGACCGTCGTCAGCCGCTGCGGCGAGCACGCGCTGCGCGGGCCGAACGATCTGGTGTTCGACCGTCACGGCGGCCTGTGGTTCTCGGACCTCGGCAAGCGCCGCGCCCGCGACATGGACGTCGGCGCGTTCTATTACCTCAAGCCCGGCATGAGCGAGATCATCGAGGCCGTCCACGGCATTCTGCCGGCCAACGGCATCGGGCTATCGCCGGACGAGAAGACGGTCTACATCGCGGAGACGCCGACCGCACGTCTCTGGGCCTACGATCTCGCCGAGCCCGGCACCGTGAAGCCGCGCGAGGTGATCTATCGCGGCGAGCGCGGCCGCCCGATCGCGGGGCTCGGAGGCTACCAGATGTTCGATTCGCTCGCGGTCGAGGCGAACGGCAATGTCTGCGTCGCCACGCTGGTGACCGGCTGCATCAGCGTCATCGCGCCCGACGGCACGCTGGTAGAGCAGGTGCCGACCGGTGACCGAGTCACGACGAACATCGCCTTCGGTGGTCCCGAGCTGAAGACGGCCTACATCACGCTGTCGGGCAGGGGTGAGCTGGTGGCGATGGACTGGCCGCGACCGGGCCTGGCGCTGAATTTTCTGAACAAGTGACGCTCTACGTGATAGTTCCGTCATCGCGAGCGTCAGCGAAGCCATCCGGAGCGGCACATGCGACTCTGGATTGCTTCGTCGCTCGCTCTCCTCGCAATGACGGACACTGCTGATGCCCTTTCTTGAACCAGTCACCCTTCGCGGCCCGCATGCGAGCCTTGTGCCGCTGTCGGCGGACCATCACGACGCGCTGGTCGAGGCCGTCAGTGACGGCGAATTGTGGAAGCTGTGGTACACCGCAGTTCCGAAACCCGAGACCATGACCAAGGAGATCGAGCGGCGGCTCGGCCTGTTCGCCACGGGAAGCATGCTTCCGTTCACGGTGCTCGATGCCGACGGCCGTGTCGCCGGCATGACCACCTACATGAACGTCGATGCCGCCAACCGCCGCGTCGAGATCGGCTCGACCTGGTATGCGAAGCGGGTGCAGCGCAGCGCGCTCAACACGCAGTGCAAGCGGCTGCTGCTGGCGCACGCCTTCGAGGCGATGGACTGTATCGCCGTCGAGTTCCGCACCCATTTCTTCAACCACCAGAGCCGGCGCGCCATCGAGCGGCTCGGCGCCAAGCAGGACGGCATTTTGCGCAGCCACCAGATCGCGCCGAACGGCACGCTGCGGGATACCGTCGTCTACAGCATCACCGCGGCCGAATGGCCGACCGTGAAGGCGCATCTCGACTACCAATTGAATGACAAGCCGCGCTGACCGCGCTATGGCCGCTTGCCGCCTCGCGCGGCTGATGATGACGAGACCGGGACGAACGACCAGATGGATACCTTCGACTATGTGATCGTGGGCGCCGGCTCCGCCGGCTGCGTGCTGGCGAGCCGCCTCAGCGAGGACCCTGAGGTCACGGTGTGCGTGCTGGAGGCGGGGCCGCGCGACTGGCATCCCTACATCCATCTGCCCGCCGGCTTCATCAAGACCTTCTACATGAAGAGCATCAACTGGGGCTATCAGCAGGAGCCGGGGCCGTACACGGCGGGACGCAGCATCTACGCGCCGCGCGGCAAGACGCTCGGCGGCTCCTCCTCGATCAACGGCCATGTCTACAATCGCGGCCAGCGCCAGGATTTCGACACCTGGGCGCAGATGGGCAATCGCGGCTGGAGCTATTCCGACGTGCTGCCGAATTTCAAGCGCATGGAGAAGCGCATCGGCGCCGGCGAGGACCAGTATCGCGGCCGCGACGGCAACCTCATCGTGACCACCATGGAGTGGAAGGACACGCTGTGCGAGGCTTTCATGGATGGCGCTGTCTCGCTCGGTATCCCGCGCAACCCGGACTACAACGGCGCCATCCAGGAAGGCGTCTCATACGTCCAGCGCACCATCCAGAACGGCCGCCGCGTGTCGTCAGCGACCGCATTCCTGCGTCCGGCCAGCAAGCGGCCGAACGTCGAGGTTCGCACCCACGCCCATGCCACCGGCATTGTGCTGGAAGGCAAACGCGCGGTCGGCGTGCGTTACAGCCGCGGCGGGCGCGGTGGGGCGCCGGTCGAGGTGCGCGCGCGAAAAGAGGTGATCCTGTCCGGCGGTGCCTACAACTCGCCGCAGCTCTTGCAGCTCTCGGGCATCGGCGCGCCCGCGCTGCTGCAGGAGCATGGCATCGAGGTGCGCCATGCGCTCAACAGCGTCGGCGAGGGCCTGCAGGACCATTACGCGCCGCGCACGGTGGCGCGTGTCAAGAACATCAAGACCGTCAACGAGCTCGCGCGCGGCCTCAATCTATGGGGCGAGGCGCTGAAATGGGCGGTGACGCGGCGCGGCATCCTGTCGCTGTCGCCGACCATGGTCTACTGCTTCTGGCACTCCGGCGAGACCGCGGAGCGCTCCGACCTGCAGCTCACCTTCACGCCGGCGAGCTACAAGGAGGGCGTGCAGGGCCAGCTCGAGGACGAGCCCGGCATGACGGTCGCTTCCTGGCAGCAGCGCCCGGAGAGCCGCGGCTACGTCCGCATCCGCTCCGCCGACCCGTTCGCGCCGCCGCTGATCCAGACCAACTATCTCACCGCCGAGCTCGACCGCCGCGTGGTCGTCGCCGGCATGAAGCTGGCGCGCCGGCTGCTGGCCTCGGCCCCGCTCGCGCCGTACTACGCCTATGAGGATTTCCCGGGACCGAAGGTGAACAGCGACGACGAGTTCCTGGCCGCGGCGACGCAGCGCGCCACCACCACCTTCCATCCCGGCTGCTCCTGCCGGATGGGCCCAGCGGACTCGACCTGGGCAACGGTCGATGACCAGCTCCGCGTCCATGGTCTCGAGGGCCTGCGCGTCGCCGACGCCTCGATCATGCCGCGCATGATCTCCGCCAACCTCAACGCCGCGACCTTGATGATCGGCGACAAGGCGGCGGACCTGATTTTGGGCAAGGCGCCGGTGGCGGAGAGTTTGTCGGCGTAGTTGGGGCCGTCGCCGCTTATCGTTCGAGCCCGTGTCGTGCCGCACGACCAGTGCGCCCCCCTCCCCCTAGCGGGGAGGGGAGTGCACCGCCTGCGCGGCAGACTATGCTTCCGATCACGAGCTTGACTACTTCACCAGCCTGAATCTCCCGCCCTCGACCTTGATCAGGAACGCCGAGCGTTCGTCGTAGCCGTTGTGGTCGGTCGGGCTCATGTTGGAGAGGCCGTTGTTGAGATAGATATCCTTGCCGCGCTCGAGTTCGTCGCGCAGCGCGGCGCGGAATTCCGGCGTGCCGGGCTTGGCGGCCTTCAGCGCGCCGGGAATGGCGCCCTTGAGCAGGGTTGCGGTGTCCCACAGATGCGCGGCGAAGATGTTGGGCTTGTCGCCATTGGCGGCCTGATAGGCGGAGACGAACGCGTCGTTGGCGCGGCGGAACGGATCCTCGGGCGCCAGATCGTCGGCGATCGAGAACGCTTCGCCGGCGAACACCGCGCCCTCGACATTCTCCTTGCCGAGCTTGATGAACTCCTGCGTCGCGACGCCATGGGTCTGGAAGATCCTCCCCGCATACCCGCGCTCGCGCAGCGCCTGTTGCGGCAGCACCGCCGGCGTGCCGGCGGAGGCGATGAACACCGCATCCGGATTGGTGGCGATCACCTTGAGCGCCTGGCCGGTGACGCTGGTGTCGCCGCGCGCATAGACCTCGTGCGTCGTCACCGTGAGCCCGAGCTTCGGCGCCAGCTTCGTCACCTCCTGATAATAGCCCTCGCCATAGCCGTCGGACACGCCGATGAAGCCGAGCGTCTTCACCCCGGTCTTGGCGATGTATTTGAGCATCGCCGCGGCCATGATGTCGTCATTGGGCACGACCTTGAATGCCCATTTGCGCTTGTCGTCCATCGGCTGCACGATCGCGGTCGAGGCCGCCAGCGACAGCAGCGGCGTCCTGCTTTCGAGCGCGACGTCGAGCATCGGCATGGTGACCGGCGTCAGCGAGGAGCCGATGATGACGTCGACACCGTCCTGGATCACCAGGCGGCGCGCGTTCTGCAGTCCCTTCACGCTGTCGGATTCGTCGTCGAGCGCGATGTAGACGATCTTCTCGCCGTCGATCTCCTTCGGCAGCGCAGCCACCGCCTTGATCTGCGGCTGCCCGAGCGCCGAGCCGGGCCCGGTTGCGGACACCACGATACCGACCTTGATGTCGGCGCACGCGGGCGAGCCGAAAGCCATCGTTGCAGCAATTCCGATCGCCGTGAGCGCGGCTCTCATCGCATATCCTCCCCGTTGAGCGTGCTCGGCGCGTTGACTGGCCGAGACTTTGGCCGATGAGCGTAGCCGGACCGGCGGCCTCGTGTCTGTCCCCGTGGTTGGTGACGCAGGGCGCGGCGCTTCCAGCCAGGGCGGGTTGCTGCTAGGTTTCGGCGAACAAAGAGATCCGGGAGGAACGCATGGAGGCTCAGGAGCCTGGCATCGAGGCGGCCGGTGCCGTCGGCGCGATGGTGCTCGCGATCGGACAGCCCGCATTTCCGCAAGTCCTGATCGAGACGTTGCGCATCGTTGCCGATGTCGGCCACTGCATGGTGTTCGCCTTCGAGGACCAGCGCTCGGCGCGCTGCCTGCTCAGCACGGGGAACATCGCGATCGGGCCCGACCTCGGCGCGGCCTATTCGGAGCACTTCCACATCGCCGATCCGAACCGGGATACGATCTTTCGCGAGCGCGCGGAGGCGCGCCACATCCTGCTGCCGAACTTCGCGCGCCGCATGTACCCGAAGGGCTACCGGAAGCTGTTCTTCGAGGACTCCGAGATCGTCGACAAGGCCGCCACCGCGATCTGGGTCGGCGAGCACTGCACCTACGTGAACTTCTATCGCACTGCTGCCCAAGGCGGTTTTGCGCCCCACGAGCGCCAGCGCATCGCCGCGGTCGCCCCGATCGTGGGGGCCATCGTCGCGCGTCATTGCCAGGATCGCGCTGCCGCGATGGATCCGGCCGACAGATTTGCTTCGTTGTTCGCCGCCGGCGGACCGCTGTCGGTCCTCACCGCGCGGGAGAAGGACGTCTGCCGTCGCATCCTCGAAGGCTTCACCTCCGAGGCGATCGCCGGGGCTCTCGGCATCGCCCTCAACTCCGTCTTCACCTATCGCAAGCGCGCCTATGAGAAGCTCGGCATCGCCTCGCAGAACGAGCTGTTCGCGATCGCCCTCCGCCTGATGACGACACCGCGGCCGCTGAACTGAGCGAGGGGCTCGCCCGCTGTCACCCATCGCCGGGACAGACGTTGCCGGAGCGTGCGGCTAGCCTGCGCCGTCAGAACCGGAGACCGAGAGTGAGCACAGCACCGCATTTCGACATCGATACCGCCGCGTTCTGGGCCGATCCCTATCCGGCGCTGGCTCGCATGCGCCAGGAGACGCCGATCGCCTTCGTGCCGCAGCTCGGCAGCACGCTGTTGTGCCGTCGCGACGACATCTTTGTCTCCGAGAAGCAGATCGACGTCTTCAGCTCACATCAGCCGCAGGGCCTGATGAACCGGCTGATGGGCCACAACATGATGCGCAAGGACGGCGCGGCGCATATGGCCGAGCGCCAGGCGATCGCGCCGGCGGTGTCGCCGCGCGCCGTGCGCGTGCACTGGCTGGCGCAGTTCCAGGCCCACGCCGACCGGCTGCTCGATGCGCTCGACCCGGCGAGGGATGTCGATCTCGTCGGCGATTTCGCGCTGCCGTTCTCGGCCGAGTGCCTGAAGCTGATCACCGGCCTCACCAACATGCGCTTCCAGGACATGAATGCGTGGTCGCAGGCAATGATCGACGGCATCGCCAACTACACCGGGGATCCCGCGGTCGAGGCGCGTTGCAACGCCGCGACATCAGGCATCGACGCTGCCATCGACGACATGCTGCCGGTGCTGGAGAAGACCCCGAACCAGAGCCTGCTTGGCGTGATGCTCGCCACGCAAATGCCGATGGAGAGCATCCGCGCCAACATCAAGCTCGCCATCTCGGGCGGCCAGAACGAACCGCGCGATGCGATCGCCGGCACGGTGTGGGCGCTTTTGACGCATCCCGAGCAGCTCGCGCTGGCCATCCATGGCGAGGTGCGCTGGCTCCAGGTGTTCGAGGAATATGCCCGCTGGATCTCGCCGATCGGCATGTCGCCCCGGCGCATCGCCAAGCCCTGGACGATTCGCGACGTCGCCTTCGAACCGGAGGAGCGCGTGTTCCTGATGTTCGGCTCGGCCAATCGCGACGAGGCGCATTTCACCGACCCCGATCGCTTCGACATCCGCCGCGACGTCTCCAAGAGCATCGCCTTCGGCGCAGGCCCGCATTTCTGTGCGGGCGCCTGGGCCTCGCGCGCGATGATCGCCGACGTCGCGCTCCCGACGCTGTTCGCGCGGCTCAAGAACCTGCGCCTGCGTGACACCGAGCCGGTGCGCATCGGCGGCTGGGCCTTTCGCGGCCTGCTCAATCTGCCGGTGACCTGGGACGCGACGCAGGATTGATCCTCGCCGCGGCCCTTGCGGGGGGCGCCGTGCTCAGGCGGCCTCTACGCCCTGCCTGCTGCGATCGCCTGCGCCTCTGCGGCTGCGCGCTGCATGCTGGACGACATCTCGCCGGTGACCGTGCTCTGCTCCTCGACGGCGGCGGCGGTCGAGGTGACGTATTCGCTGACGTTCTGGATCTCGACCTTGATCGCGTTCAGCGCATTCACGACCTCGCTGGAGATCCCGTTCAGTCCGGCGATCTCCGCGCCGATCTTGTCGGTGGCGGCCTTGGCCTGCGTGGCGAGATTCTTGACCTCCGACGCGACCACGGCAAAGCCGCGGCCGGCATCGCCGGCGCGCGCCGATTCGATCGTGGCATTGAGTGCCAGCAGGTTGATCTGCCCGGTGATGTTGCCGATCAGCTCGACGATGCCGCTCATCGCCTGCGTCGCCTCGCTCAGGCGCTTGGCCTGCGAATCGGCGGAGGCGACCCGGTCAGCCGCCCCCATCGCGGTCTCGCGGGACTTCGTCATGGCCTCGGAAATCTCGCGCACCGAGGCGTTCAATTCCTCGGCACCCGCGGCGACGGACTCCATCATGCCGCGTACTCGCTCATTGCCCATCCGCACCAGCACTTGCTTGGTGACGTCGGTGGCGTATTTCACGACCTTGAACGGCTTGCCGTTGAGGTCGAGGATTGGATTGTAGGAGGCCTGAATCCAGACCTCGCGACCGCCCTTTCCGATCCGCTTGTATTCCGCGGTCTGATATTCGCCGCGGTTCAGGGCGGCCCAGAAGTTGCGGTAGGCCGCACCGTCGCGCTCTGACGGATCGACGAACATCGAATGATGGCGGCCCTTGATCTCGGACAGCGTATAGCCGAGCGCCTGCAGGAAATTGTTGTTGGCGTCGATGATGGTGCCGTCCAGTTCGAACTCGATCACGGCCTGCGATTTGCTGATGGCGGCGATCTGTCCGGCGAGATCGGCATTCCGAAGCTTCTGAGCGGTCACGTCGGTGGCGAACTTGACGACCTTGAAGGGCTTTCCGTTCTGATCGAACACCGGATTATAGGACGCCTGAATCCATACCTCCTTGCCGCCCTTTCCGATTCGCTTGTATTCCGCGGCCTGATATTCGCCGCGGTTCAGGGCGGCCCAGAACTCGCGATAGGCGGCACTGTTGCGCTCCTCCGGCGAAACGAACATGCTGTGATGTTTGCCCTGGATCTCCGGAAGGCTGTAGCCCAGCGCATTCAGAAAATTGTCGTTGGCGGTGACGATGGTGCCGTCCAGGTTGAATTCGATCACGGCCTGTGATCGGCCGATGGCCGCGACCTGAGCGCTGTAGTCGAGGTTCTGCAGCCGCACGCTGGCGTCGGACCACTCGACGACCGTTCCGGCGCGGCTTCCGTCCGGGTGCTTCAAGGGCTGCGCGATCAGATCGAACGTCCACTTGCCGATCTTGATGGTGGCCCGGTGCTCGGAGGCGAGGGCCTGCAGCATGCGGCGCTGGTGGGTCGGGTCCTTGTGGAAGACGTCGATGTTGGTGCCGATGAGGCCGTCGACGCGGAAGTTCGGCAACTGCGTCTTGAGATCGGCCTCCGCCTCACGCATCAGCGCCCGTACCGCCTCGTTCATGTAGACGATGTTGAGCTTGTCGTCAGCGACCATCACCTTCGCGGTGATCGCGTTTGCGGCCAGGGCGGCCAGGGATGCGGCGTTGTTCTTGCGGCCAAACATGATGGTCTCCTGTGCAAACGATCACGCCAGCGATGTGCACATCCTCGTGATCACGCGGTAGTTGCTGTGATCCAGAGACGGCGCTGACTGCGATCATTCCCGAACTCGATGATTCCCGTAAATTCCCGGGGGCTTTGTTCAATCTAACAGCTCGTCAGTAAGATTCGGTTAGGCAGCAATCTGCAGAGATGTTCTGATTGTGCAGGAATGGCCGTGAATCTGCGGGGCGTGTTCAAGTGTCGCAGGGCCGGGATTGCCTTAGATCACGATCGACATGATCCTCGGCGCTAGGCTCCAACCAGATTGGATGGTATCGGCTTCGACATGCCAGAGAAGGACATTGCCGAAGTCATCGCGGTGCCGAGGGTGTTTCTCGACAGCCTCGGCATCGGCATCTCGATCATCGACAGTGCAACGGGACATATCCGGTTTGCGAACGCCGAATGCTGCCGGATCGTCGGATACACGCTGGAGCAGCTCAAGACCGATGGGCTGACCTTTGTCGATCTGACGCATCCAGAGGACCGGGAGCGCAATCGGCTGCAGCACGACAAGCTGCTTGCAGGCGAGATCGCGACCTATCAGCTCGACAAGCGCTATCTTCGGCCGGACGGAAGCGTCGTGTGGGGACGCGTGACCGTCAATCCCGTCAGGGACGCCAGGGGCCGCCTGAAGTGGTTCTGCGCCGTGGTCGAGGACATCACGACAACCAGGATCCTGGAAGAACAGCTTGCGGCTGCGGAGAAGCTCGCTGGGCTGTCGACGTTCAACCTGATCGTCGATGCAGACGATTCCAAGGGAGATTTTCCGCCGGCGTCGCCATCGTCGCTGCGCGACATGTTGTGCCATGTGCATCCCGAGGATCGGAACGGGCTCGCGCAGGTCATCCGTCGTGCGATCATGAAGCGAACCGGCTACACGCGCGACTACCGGGTGCTTGGCAAAGCCGGTGCGGTGCGCTGGGTCCGTGGCATGGCGACCTCCGTCTACAGCCCGTCCGACGGACGAACCCATCTCGTCGGCGCGACGATCGACGTCACCGCGGATCATCTCGATCGCGATCGCCAGGTGCCGGAGCCCATTCGCAGGATCCTGGAACACATTGAGACGAACTGGGATCAGAAGATATCGATCCAGCAACTCGCGGTTCGCTACGGCGTCAGCCCCCGCACGGTCTATCAGTACTTCGCGAAGAGTGGCGTGTCCTTGGCCGAGAAGATCAAGCTGACGCGAATCCAACATGCGCACCGCATGCTGTATGATGCGAAAGCGGGTGACACGGTGACGTCGATCGCCCTGCGATGTGGCTTCAGCAATCCGGGGCATTTCGCCAGGGAGTATCGAAAGATCTATGGTGAGACCCCGTCGGAAAGTCTGAGGCAGGCGTCATTGCCGCTGGCGGCGCGGGGTGAAGCCGCCGCTGCTCCGTCCGTCCGCTGATCGTCAGCCGACCTTCACGGCATCACGTCTGGATGGAGCACCGGCCAGATGTGCCCGACGAGCAATCTCCGCATGCTTCGTATGCGCGAAATGCCCGTCGAGTTAGTTTGCCGCAGCCGCGCCGGCTTGCGTCGTCGGGCAAATCAGACCGATGGTCTTGCCCATCCCGCCTCGAGCAGAGGGACGTACGCGTCGTCACGAACGTGGAGGTGGGCTGCGATGGACGTGACGGCTGTGCCAGACGAGCGCAGGCGGCACGGACGGCGAAGTCGTGTGGTCCTGGCCTCTCGACGCTGAGGTCAAGTCCGTGGTCGTTGCTTGACGGCACGCGCGGGCGATGGGGGCAAGAGAGCCGATCCCCAGGGAGAGCACGAAGGACACCGTTAAAACCGTTGCGCGGGGAAGGCCGGGTCTGTCCGGCTGTACCTGTGGTACCTGCCGCCTGCATTCTTTTGAGCAGGCGGGCCACGGGCCTCAGCCGAGGTCCGGCCTTCCTCGCGCCCTCTCGTTGTTCAGGAGGGGCATGATTGCCGCATCACCTGGGCCTCATGGGCGGCGGGAAGGCGGCGTCGTGTCTTATGGGATGTCTCGGGCACAGTGTGATGGAAGGCGCCAACCGCAACCTCAGCCGTCGTCCCGGCCTTGCGCCGGGACCCATAACCCCAGGAATTTGTGTGAGGCACGCTGGTGGATCGATTTCGCTTCGCCACCATGGCCGGTGGCCATGGGTCCCGGCGCAAGGCCGGGACGACACCGGTCGTGACGCGCGAGCTCTGGCAAACGAGACATCGACCGGCGCCACCATCGCGGTTCGCCTTACGCTTCCAGCGCCGTCCTGATCATGCGCGCGAGATCGGCGCTGACATACGGCTTTGCCAGCAGCAGCACGTCGGCATCGAGCCGGCCATGATGCACGATCGCGTTCTCGGTGTAGCCAGATGTGTAGAGCACCTTCAGTCCGGGGCGGCGCTTCTCGGCCTCGATGGCGAGCTGCCGGCCGTTCATGCCGCCGGGAATGATGACGTCGGTGAACAGCAGGTCGATGCGTTCCTGGCTGTCGATGATTGTCAGCCCATCGGCGGCATTGCTGGCCGACAGCGTGCGATAGCCGAGACGGCGCACCTGAGCCACGACGTAGTCGCGCACCAGCGCATCGTCCTCGACGATCAGGATGGTCTCGTCGCCGCGCGCGACCGCCGGCCGGCCGGGCTCTGCGGCCGGCGTCTCCGGCAGTCCGGCGGCGCGCGGCAGATAGAGCTTGACCGTCGTGCCGTGGCCTTCCTCGCTGTAGATCTTGACGTGGCCGTTCGATTGCTTGACGAAGCCGTAGACCATGCTCAGCCCGAGGCCCGATCCCTTGCCGACGTCCTTGGTGGTGAAGAACGGCTCGAACACCTTGTCGAGCAGTGGAGCCGGAATGCCCTGGCCGGTGTCGCTGACCGCGATCATGACGTAGCTTCCGGGCTTGGCGTCGCGGTTCAGTTGCGCGTAGTGCTCGTCGAGCGTGACGTTCTTGGTCTCCAGGGTCAGCTTGCCGCCGTCCGGCATCGCGTCGCGCGCATTGAGCGCGAGGTTGAGGATCGCGGTCGACAATTGGCTCGGATCGATCAGCGCCGGCGCGCTGTCATGGGCCAGCATCGATTCGATCTCGATCTGCTCGCCGAGCGTCGGCCGCAGCAGACGGCCGGCCTCGACGATGAGCGCATTGATGTCGGTGGCGCGCGGCTGCAGCGGCTGGCGGCGCGAGAAGGCGAGCAGGTGCCGGGTCAGATCGGCGCCGCGCTCGGCGGCGGCGCTGATCATGCCGGCGATGCCGGCGAGCTGGGGCTTGTCCTTGACCGCATCGGCAAGGATCTCGATCGTCCCGGTGATGACGGTCAGGATGTTGTTGAAGTCGTGCGCGACGCCGCCGGTGAGCTGGCCGATCGCCTCCATCTTCTGCGCCTGACGGACCTGGGCCTCGTTGGCCTCGATTTCCTGGAATCGCCGCACCATCGCTTCCGCGGCGCGGCGCTGCCGGATCTCCTCCTCGAGCTGCGCATAGGCCTTCTGCAAGGTGATGCGCGTCGGCAGCACCAGAAGCTGCGGCAGCATCTTGATCATGATGACGATGATTCCGATCGAGGTGACGCCGAGAAAGACGTTGATGACGTCCGTGATGGTCGAGGTCGGTACCCAGAGATCGACGATCGCAAGCAGGCGGGTGACCCCGACGACGGCCACGAAGGTCGCAAGCGCCCCGACGATTCCGCGGAACATGACGTCGCGCCAGCGCCGCCGCAGGAACGTGCCGACGACGAAGGCGATGGTGAAGAAGGCGCTGGCGATCAGTCCGTTGGATACGACCTGCAGCCATGCCCATACCGGCGCTCCCTGCAGACCCGCCGCTTGCACCGTCAACGTCGGCATATGCAAATCATCCTCAACAACGCAGCGCGCCAAATCCGGGGGCGGCCCGGCCGGTCGTCGTCGCAACCCGAACGGATCATTCAGCTTTTCGTCTCCGGCGCAAGGGCAATGGCGGCTTCGACGCGCATCGCGGCAGGGCGCCCTCGCCGCGAATGCCGCTCCGCCGCGCGGCGTCAAAAGCCTGCCACACATCCTTTACCGCCCGGTCACGCGGTTGTTAACGCGCCGACCTAAGCCGCTCGACACCGTCATCACCATGGGGAATGAACGAGATGTCGAACACGATCGCGCACAACCGGCGCGAGTTCCTGCGGCTGCTCGGAGCGTCGGCTGCGACCGCCGCCCTCGGCCAGAGCATCGAGCGCGCGCATGCCATTCCGGCGTTCAACCGCCACGGCAGCATCGAGGACGTCAAGCACATCGTGGTGCTGATGCAGGAGAACCGCGCCTTCGATCATTATTTCGGCGCGATGCGCGGCGTCCGCGGCTTCAACGATCCGCGCGCCGTGAAGCTGCCGAATGGCAATCCGGTGTGGCAGCAGCCGAACGGCGCGGGGGCAGTGATGCCGTTCCGCGTCGACAATGCCGGCCAGGTCTATGTCGAGGACGTCGCCCATGGCTGGAACGACGGCCAGAAGGCCTGGAACAACGGCAACTACGACAAGTGGATCGCCAACAAGGGCACCACGACCATGACCTGCTTGAACCGGCAGGATCTGCCCTGGCACTATGCGCTGGCCGACGCCTTCACGGTGTGCGATTCCTATTTCTGCTCGGTGATGGGCCCGACCGATCCGAATCGCTACTACTTGTGGACCGGTTGGGACGGCAACGACGGCAAGGGCGGCGGCCCAGTCATCACCAATGCGGAAGCCGGCTACGACTGGACCACGTTTCCGGAGCGGCTGGAGAAGGCCGGCATCTCCTGGAAGGTCTACCAGGACATCGGTCTCGGCCTGACGGCGGAAGGCTCCTGGGGCTGGACCCAGAATCCCTGGATCGGCAATTACGGCGACAACTCGCTGCTGTATTTCCACCAGTACCAGAATTCGCAAGCAGGCAGCCCGCTGTACGAGAAGGCGCTGCGCGGCAGCAACATCGCCAATGGCGGCACGTTCGAGAATCTGTTCGACGGGCTGCGCAACGACGTCCGCAACGGCACCCTGCCGCAGGTGTCGTGGATCGCAGCTCCGGAGGCGTTCAGCGAGCATCCGAACTGGCTGCCCGGGCCGGGCGCCTGGTACATCTCCAAGGTGCTCGACATCCTGACGTCGAACCCCGAGCTGTGGAGCAAGACCGCGCTGCTCATCAACTACGACGAGGGCGGCGGATTCTTCGACCATGTCGTCGGCCCGTATCCGGCGATGTCGCAGGCCTGGGGCCAGTCGACCGTCGATGTGAGCACGGACCTCTTCGCTGGCGACGGAAGCCACGTTGCCGGCCCCTACGGACTAGGCGTCCGCGTGCCGATGCTGGTGGTGTCGCCGTGGTCGCGCGGCGGCTTCGTGTGCTCGGAAGTGTTCGACCACACGTCTGTGATCCGCTTCATCGAGCGCCGCTTCCATCACAAGGCGCCCGATCTGTTCGAGAGCAACATCCCGGCGTGGCGGCGCGCGGTGTGCGGCGATCTCACCTCGGCGTTCAACTTCACTTCGCCCAACGAAGGCATGGCGCCGCTGCCGAGCACGGCCGGCTACAAGCCGCCGGCCGCCGACATCACCTCCGGTGCCCGCTTCGACGACTATCATCCGGTGCCGCCGGCCAAGCAGGCGTTGCCGCAGCAGGAGCCGGGCATTCGCCCGGCGCGCCCGCTGCCCTACGATCTCAGGGTCGATGGCGACGCCGATGCTGCGCACAAGACGTTCGCGATCCGCTTCGCCAATCCGGGGCAGGCGGGCGCCTGCTTCCACGTCCGCTCCGGCAACACCGCGACCGGCCCGTGGAGCTACACGGTCGAGGCCGGCAAGTCGCTGCACGGCGTGTGGGACCTCGCCGCCAGCGCCGGCCAGTATGATCTGTCGGTGTACGGCCCGAACGGCTTCTTCCGCCACTTCAAGGGCGGCATCGCCACCACGGCCGCGCTGGTCGACGTCGATACGGTCCATCTCTGTGATTGGGATGATGACGACGATTCGCGCAGCCTTGCGATCGCGCTCACCAACAAGGGGGCGAACTGCCTCGTGACACTGGCCGACAACTATACGGGACGCAGCGAGCGGCACCGCCTGCAGCGTGGCCAGCGGCTGGAGACGCGGGTTCGCCTGCAGCAG
Organism: Bradyrhizobium sp. HKCCYLRH3059; assembly: GCF_051168035.1. Classification (NCBI taxonomy): domain Bacteria; kingdom Pseudomonadati; phylum Pseudomonadota; class Alphaproteobacteria; order Hyphomicrobiales; family Nitrobacteraceae; genus Bradyrhizobium; species Bradyrhizobium sp. HKCCYLRH3059. Next base: position 483,664 of record NZ_JBNPUF010000003.1, read on the forward strand.
ACCCATGGCTGGTACGACCTGACGGTCACGACGGACAGCGATGCCAACTTCAACTGGCAGCTCGCGGGTCACGTCGAGAACGGCCGGCCCAGCATCAGCGACCCGGCGATGGGCAGGATCGCCGCGACCTGATCGCGAACGATATCGGGATGCGCCCGGAGCGATTTGGGCGCATCCTCAAGATGACGAGGTGACGAGACCTTCGGGGGCTGCGTCGTCGGCATTGGGATCGCCGGGCGCCGTCGCCCAGGCAAGTTCGACCAGGGTGACGATGCGGCGGCCGGCGCCGTCGAGCTGGCACACGATGAGGCCCTGGTCCTCGATATAGGTCAGCAGGCGCTGCGCCCGGCGCAGCGAATGCGAGCCATAGGCGCGGGCGATCGCCGCATCGCTCGGGCAGGGGCGGCCGTCCTTGGCGGCGCGGGCGATCATCATGAACACGCCCTGCATGTCCTCAGGCAGCAGCGAGGCGCGCAGCGTGACGTCCTGCCAGCCGGCATCGTCGGCCGTCTCGTCGCCGCCGAGCCCGGCGCGGGCGCGGGTCAGCATGCGGCGGAACTCGTTGAGGTCGGGCACGGCCGTGCCCAGCCCCTCGATGCGGCAGCGGACGACGAATTCCTGGTAGAGCACGCCGACGGCGCGGAAGCCGGCGTCGGGCTCGGCCAAGACCGCGCGCAGCACGCGCTCGACGCGGGCTTTGCGTTCGGCGAGCTCCTCCTCGCTGACGGCGGGTGCTGGCGGTTCGGGGCGCAGCTCGAGCGCGGCGGACTTCGCCGCCATGAGCTGGTCGAGCAACTCCGGTTGCGGCTTGCGCTGCGGCCGCGCGTTGGTCTCGGGCGGCGGTGCGGCGAGAATCACCGCGCGGGCGTCCTCGAGCGAAGCCTCCGGCAGCGGCATCAGCCGCGGCGTTGCGTTGCGCGGCTTGGTATCGGTCGGGCCGATGCGCAGGCCGAGTGGACGGCGCGACAGCGCGGGCCCCAAGGCCATGAACTGGCCGCGCTCGAGGTCGCGGAACGCCTCCGCCTGGCGCCGCTCCATGCCGAGCAGGTCGGCGGCGCGGGCCATGTCGATGTCGAGGAAGGTGCGGCCCATCAGGAAGTTCGAGGCCTCGGCCGCGACATTCTTGGCGAGCTTCGCCAGTCGTTGCGTCGCGATCACGCCCGCCAGCCCGCGCTTGCGGCCGCGGCACATCAGGTTGGTCATCGCGCCGAGAGAGGCCTTGCGGGCCTCGTCGGAGACTTCGCCCGCGACGGCCGGGGCGAACAGCTGGGCTTCGTCGACCACGACCAGCATCGGGTACCAGTGGTCGCGGGAGATCTCGAACAGGCCGTTGAGAAAGGCGGCCGCGCGCCGCATCTGATTCTCGGCGTCGAGGCCTTCGAGGTTGAGCACCGTCGAGACGCGATGCATCCGCGCCCGTTCGCCGGCGACCTGCAGCGCGCGCTCGGTGTGGTCCTCGGCCGCGATCACGAGATGGCCGAATCGCTCGGCCAGCGTGACGAAGTCGCCCTCCGGATCGATGATCGTCTGCTGCACCCAGGGCGCGCTCTGCTCCAGCAGGCGACGCAGGAGATGCGACTTGCCGGAGCCGGAATTGCCCTGCACCAGGAGCCGGGTCGCCAGCAGTTCCTCGAGGTCCAGGGCGGCAGGCGATCCCGCCGCCGTCTGCCCCATCTCGATTGCAACCGTCATGTGCCCCGACTCAAGCCCGCTTCACGCAGAGGCTGGCGCTTAACAAGCGCGGGCGCGCACGTCGAGCGTTTGCAATGGACTGTCCCAGATCGCGGGATGGGCTGTGGATGGTTCGCAGATGGAACCCGATCGCGGGCTGCCCAGTTCCCTGTCGACGCGCCTCTCGCCGTGAGGGCCGGCGCTTGGGCCCGCGCGCATTTGACGGTACTGTGCGGCGAAAAAGGGGCCAGGAGTGAACGAGCATTCGGATGCCGGTCACGCGACGTTCAAGGCGTTCGCGCGCGGAGCCGACTTCCTGCAGGGTGGCGGGGAGATGGGGGCGCTCATGCGCATCCATGATTGGTCGCGGACGCCGTTGGGGCCGCCCGAGAGCTGGCCTCAGTCCTTGCGCACTTCGATCAGCACCTGCCTGGACTGCGCGTTCCCGATCCTGATCTGGTGGGGCCCGGAGCTCGTCATGCTCTACAATGACGAGTATCGCCTAATCCTCGGCTCGCAGAAGCATCCCGCGGCGCTGGGGGCGCCAGGGCGCGCGGTATGGTCCGAGATCTGGGAGGTCATCGGCCCGATGCTGCGGCACGTCGTTAGGCTTGGCGAAGCGACCCGCTCACGCGACATGCCGCTGTTCATCGACCGCCACGGCTACCTGGAGGAGACCTATTTTTCGTTCTCCTATTCGCCGATTCGCGATGAGACCGGCGGCGTCGGCGGCGTCTTCACCCCCGTCATCGAGACGACGGCCCGGGTCGTAGGCGAGCGCCGTATGCGGACCTTGCGCGATCTCGCCGCGCGCGGCCGTGCCGACAGTCTGGCGCATGCTTGTCGCGAAGCCACCGACGTCCTCGCCGAGAATCCGCATGATGTCCCGTTTGCGCTGATCTACCAACTCAGCGAGGATCAGCGATCGGCACGGTTGTTGAGCGCCGCGGGGGGGCACCCGGACAGTGCAATCGCGCCGGCGCAGATTGCCCTCGACTGTGACGGGCTGTGGCCGATCCGGGCGGCGGCGCGCGCGGTGGCGCCGATTCGCGTCGTGCTGGATCGTGGGAAATTTGCCGGCGTGCCGACCGGCGCATGGCCCGAGCCGCCACAGCTGGCGCTGGTGCTGCCGGTTGCGACGGGCCGGGAGCAGGCGACGGCGATCCTGATCTGTGGCGTCAATCCGCGCCGCGCCCTCGATGCCGAGCACCAGGGCTTCTTCGATCTGATGGCCGCTCAGCTCGGCAGCTCCTTTGCGGAGACGCTGGCCTATGAACAGGAGCGGCGCCGCGCAGAGGCGCTCGCCGAGATCGATCGGGCCAAGACCGCGTTCTTCACCAATGTCAGCCACGAATTCCGCACGCCGCTGACGCTGATGCTCGGTCCGCTCGAAGATGTCCTGCTGCGGTCGCAGGCCTTGCCGCCTGCGGATCGCGACCGGTTGGAGATCGCCGAGCGCAATGCCTTGCGGCTGCTCAAGCTGGTCAACACGCTGCTGGATTTCTCGCGGATCGAGGCCGGCAGGATGCAGGCGGTCTACGCGCCGGTGGACCTCGCGAGCCTGACCGCGGAGATCGCCAGCACCTTCCGCTCGGCGATCGAGGCCGCCGGCCTCAGGCTGATGGTGGATTGCCCGCCGCTGCCGGAGCCGGCCTATGTCGATCCCGAAATGTGGGAGAAGATCGTCCTCAACCTGCTGTCCAACGCGTTCAAATTCACCTTTGCGGGCGACATCGAGGTCCGGCTCGTCACCTGCGATCGTCATTTCGAACTGAGCGTGAAGGACACCGGGACCGGCATCCCGCAGCACGAGCTGCCGCGGCTGTTCGAGCGTTTCCATCGCGTCGCCGGCGCGTTCGGCCGCACCCATGAAGGCTCGGGAATCGGGCTCGCGCTGGTGCATGAGCTCGCCAAGCTGCACGGCGGATCCGTCGCAGCGACCAGCGAAGCCGGGCAGGGCAGCACGTTCGCGGTCAGGATTCCCAGGGGACGAAGTCATCTGCCGTTCAACCAGGTCGACGCGGCGCCAGCGCAGGAACCGATCCTTCGCGGTGCGCGGCCCTTCATCGAGGAGGCGTTGCGCTGGCTGCCGGATCCGCCGCCGCTCGACGCGCATGCCGTTCCGGACATCGACATCACCACCCCGTCAGCCGACAGGGCCGGGCCGCGCCCTCGTATCCTGCTGGCCGACGACAATGCCGATATGCGCGACTATGTCCGCCGCCTGCTCGCCACGCGCTACGATGTCGAGACCGTCGCCGATGGTGAAGCCGCGCTCGCGGCCATCGCCCGCGACAAGCCCGACCTCGTTCTGTCTGATGTGATGATGCCGCGCATCGACGGCATGCAGTTGCTTGCGCGGCTGCGCGCCGATGAACGGGTCGGCACCATTCCGGTGATCCTGGTGTCGGCCCGGGCCGGAGAAGAGAGCCGCGTCGAAGGCATGGAGGCCGGTGCGGATGACTATCTCATCAAGCCGTTCAGTGCGCGTGAACTGCTGGCGCGCGTCGAGGCGCATCTCAAGATGGCTCGTCTGCGTGCCGAAGCGACGGAGCGGCTGCGCGCCAGCGAGGAGCGCTATCGCGCTTTCGTAACCGCGAGTTCCGACGTCATCTATCGCATGAGCCCCGACTGGCGGGAGATGCGCCAGTTGCAGGGCAAGGACTTCATCGCCGATACAATGAACCCGAGCCAAGGCTGGCTCGCGAAATACATTCATCCGGACGATCAGGCGCAGGTGACTGCGGCGATCAGCAGGGCGGTCGCGACGAAAAGCATGTTCGAGCTGGAGCACCGTGTCATCCGGATCGATGGCAGCCTCGGTTGGATCCATTCGCGCGCCATCCCCATTCTCGGGCGTGACGGCGAGATCATCGAGTGGTTCGGGACGGCGCGCGACATCTCCGAGCAGAACAAGGCCGAACGGGAGTTGCGCAAGAGCGAGGAGCGCCTGCGCAGCGCGGTCGAGGTCGGTCGGCTCGGCCTGTGGGACTGGAACGTCGCGACCGGCGAGGTCTACTGGTCGGACGAGCACTTCCGCATGGAAGGCTATGGCGTTGGCGAACTGACTCCGAGCTACGAGGCCTGGGCGGCACGCATCCATCCCGACGATCGTCCCGCAGCCGAAGCTGCGCTTCACCGCGCGATGGAGGCGCACCAAGAGTATGTCAGCGAGTTTCGCGTGGTGCATCCGGGCGGCGCAATTCGCTACCTCTACGGCCGTGGGCGCTTCTTCTATGACGACGCGGGACGACCGATCCGCATGACCGGCGCCATGGTCGACGTGACCGAGCGGCGTGAATGGGAGGAGCGGCAGAAGGTGCTGGTGGCCGAACTGCAGCATCGCACCCGCAACCTGCTGGGCGTGGTCCGCTCGATGGCCGACAAGACGGCGCGCGCCAGCACCGATCTCGGCGATTTTCGAGCCCGCTTCCGTGATCGGCTGGATACGCTGTCACGCGCCCAGGGCCTGCTGTCCCGCCTCAAGGAGCATGATCGCGTCACCTTCGACGATCTGATCCGTAGCGAGCTGTCGGCTGTCGCCGGCGGTCCGGAGCGCATCGGGCTGTCGGGGCCGTCCGGCGTAAGGCTGCGGTCGTCGACCGTTCAGACCCTTGCCATGGCGCTGCACGAGCTCGCCACCAACGCGGTCAAGTATGGCGCGCTGGCGCAGCCGTCGGGCCGGCTCTGCGTGGTCTGGTCGCTCGAGCGCGAAGGCGCGGAGGGACAGCCCTGGCTGCATATCGAGTGGCGCGAAAGCGGCGTCGACATGCCGCCGCCAGCCACGATGCCCAGCGGCACGGGGCAGGGGCGCGAGCTGATCGAACAGGCCTTGCCCTATCAGCTCAGCGCGAGGACCTCGTACGCCTTCGAATCCGACGGTGTCCGTTGCACGATATCGATTCCCGTTTCGCTCGCCACACTGGAGCTCGAGGATCATGCCTGAACGCTCGCTTCGCGACCGTCATATCCTCATCGTCGAGGACGAGTACATGCTTGCCGACGAGCTGCGCTGCGCCTTTGGCGACGCCGGCGGCACGATCCTGGGCCCGGTCGGAACCGTTCCCGACGCGCTCGCCTTGATCAAACGCGAGGGGCGGATCGAAGGCGCCGTTCTCGACGTGAACCTGCGCGGCGACATGGCGTTTCCGGTTGCCGATCTGCTGGTCGAACGCGGCGTGCCCTTCGTCTTCACCACCGGCTACGACGAATCGGTCATCCCGGACCGCTTCTCGAAGATCCTCCGCTGCGAGAAGCCGATTGCCGTCGACGGGATCATGCGCGCGCTCGGACGCCTGATCGAGAGGACGGCGCCGCAATGACGCGCCGGTCGGATGGAGCTGGGCGCCTCACACCTCGCGCCGGCTGAGGAAGGCGAGCCGCTCGAACAGGTGGACGTCCTGCTCGTTCTTGAGCAGCGCACCGTGCAGCGGCGGAATCAGCTTGCGCGGGTCGCGCTCGCGCAGCTGCTCAGGACCGATGTCCTCGTTGAGCAGCAGCTTGAGCCAGTCGAGCAGCTCAGAGGTCGATGGCTTCTTCTTCAGGCCGGGCACGTCGCGGACCTCGAAGAAGATGCGCAGGGCCTCCTCGACCAGTCGCTTCTTGATGTTCGGGAAGTGCACGTCGACGATGCGGCCCATCGTATCCGGATCGGGGAACTTGATGTAGTGGAAGAAGCAGCGGCGCAGGAACGCATCCGGCAGCTCCTTCTCGTTGTTGGACGTGATGATGACGATCGGGCGTAGCTTCGCCTTGATGGTCTCGTTGGTCTCGTAGACGTGGAATTCCATCCGGTCGAGCTCGAGCAGCAGGTCGTTCGGAAACTCGATGTCGGCCTTGTCGATCTCGTCGATCAAGAGCACCGGTCGCTGCTCGGCCGTGAAGGCCTCCCACAGCTTGCCGCGCTTGATGTAGTTCTTGATGTCGGACACCCTGGAGTCGCCGAGCTGGCTGTCGCGTAGCCGCGAGACGGCGTCGTATTCGTAAAGGCCCTGCTGCGCCTTGGTGGTCGACTTGATGTGCCAGGTGAGCAGCGGCGCGTTGACGGCCTTGGCGACTTCCTCGGCCAGCACGGTCTTGCCCGTCCCCGGCTCGCCCTTCACCAGCAGCGGGCGCTCGAGCACGATCGCCGCATTGACGGCCACTTTGAGGTCGTCGGTGGCGACGTAGTCCTGGGTGCCGGTAAATTTCATTGCGTCTCGCTCATCGTTCGAACTTGTGTTGAGTGGCTACACAGCGGCAACGCCGCTGCGGCCTTAAGATGATGGCTGCCATCGGAAGCAGAAATAATCAAGCGCGCCTGATCAATGAGAGGATCACGAGCACGATGACGGCGCCGATCGTGGCGTCCAGGATCGCCCCCAGCGTGCCGCTGGCGAGCGCAATGTGCAGGGCCGGCAGCACGTAGCTTGCGACCAGCGCGCCGATGATGCCGATGACCATGTTGCCGATCAGGCCGAAACCTGCGCCGCGCACGATCAGCCCCGCCAGCCAGCCCGCGACGGCGCCGATGATCAGTGCTGCAATAATACCCATCAAAGCCCCCATTCCACCTGTTGTTCCAGGGATTGTAGAGCAAAATGCCGGCGGGTCCAGCGTGGGGCGTGGAGCGGCCCTTGACGCGCCCTCCCAGCCGCGCGATCTAATGGGCATGTTCCTGCAATTCTTCACAGCGCTGCGCGATGCGCAGGTCCCGGTCTCCTTGCGTGAATATCTCACGCTGATGGAGGCCGTCGACGCCGACCTCGCCGAGCATTCGGTCGAGAACTTCTACTATCTCTCGCGCACCGCGCTGGTGAAGGACGAGCGCAATCTCGACAAGTTCGATCGCGTATTCGGCACCGTGTTCAAGGGGCTGGAGAACCTGCTCGACGCGATGGAGAAGGCCGAGATTCCCGAGGAATGGCTGAGGAAGCTGGCCGAGAAATACCTCACCGAGGAGGAGAAGAAAGAGATCGAGGCCATGGGCTGGGACAAGCTCATGGAGACGTTGAAGAAGCGCCTGGAGGAGCAGAAGGGCCGCCATCAGGGCGGCAACAAGTGGATCGGCACCGCCGGCACCTCGCCGTTCGGCGCCTATGGCTACAACCCCGAGGGCGTCCGCATCGGCCAGGAGAAGAACCGCAACAACCGCGCCGTGAAGGTGTGGGACCGGCGCGAGTTCAGGGATCTCGACGGCAATGTCGAGCTCGGCATCCGCAACATCAAGGTGGCGCTGCGCCGGCTGCGCAAGTTCGCCCGCACCGGTGCGCCCGACGAGCTCGATCTGGACACCACGATCCGCGAAACCGCCAACCACGGCTATCTCGACGTGCACATGCGTCCCGAGCGGCGCAATGCGGTGAAGGTGCTGGTGTTCTTCGACATCGGCGGCTCGATGGATTCCCACGTCGCGCAGGTCGAGGAGCTGTTCTCGGCCGCCAAGAGCGAATTCAAGCACATGGAATATTTCTACTTCCACAACTGCCTCTACGAGGGCGTGTGGAAGCAGAACAAGCGGCGTTTCACCGACCGCACGCCGACCTGGGACGTGCTGCACAAGTACCCGCACGACTACAAGGTCGTGTTCGTCGGCGACGCCTCGATGTCGCCTTATGAGATCATGGTGCCCGGCGGTTCGGTCGAGCACGTCAACGAGGAGCCGGGCTCGGTGTGGCTCGACCGCGTCATCCGCACCTATCCACACGCGGTGTGGCTCAATCCGGTGGCGCAGAAGCACTGGGACTATTCTGAGTCCACCACCATCATTCGCCGCATCTTCTCCGAGCGCATGTATCCGATCACGATTGAGGGATTGGAAGCGGCGATGAAGGAGCTGGTCCGGTGATGCTGTCATTCCGGGGCGCCCGAAGGGCGAACCCGGAATCCCGACATTGCCCTGCCACTTCGAGATTCCGGGTTCGATGCCTCGTATCGGCCCGGAATGACGCCAAGAGGAAACGAGAGAATGCCCCAGACCATCACGCGCGGCATCAAGGCGCTGCTCGATGAAGCCAACGCCGAGATCGAGACGCTCTCGGCGGCTGAGGCGATCGCGGCGGCGAAGCGCGACGATGTCGTGATCGTCGATATCAGGGATCCCCGGGAGATCGAGCGCGAGGGCAGGATTCCCGGCGCGTTCTCGTGCACCCGCGGCATGCTGGAGTTCTGGATCGACCCGCAGAGCCCCTACGCCAAGCCGATCTTTCAGCAGGACAAGACGTTCATCTTTCATTGCGCCGGTGGCCTGCGCTCGGCGCTCGCGGCCAAGACCGCACAGGACATGGGTCTGACGCCGGTCGCCCATATCGGCGGCGGCTTCGCGGCGTGGCGCGACGCCGGCGGGCCGGTCGAGGCCTGGGCGCCGAAGAAGAAGGATTGATCGCTGCCCATCCCGCGCGGACTTGACCCGCGTGTCCATCGCTTCGACAAGGTGGATCGCCGGATCTCAAGTCCGGCGATGACGACTGAATGTGAAGTCCGGAGCTTTTGCGCATGACCATTCACGACGACCCCCTCGTCTCCACCGACTGGCTCGCTGCGCATCTGGGCGATCCCAAGGTGAAGGTGCTCGACGCGACCTTCAAGATGCCAGGTGTGCTGCCGCTGCCGAAGGACGATTATCTGAAGGCGCATATCCCCGGCGCCGTGTTCTTCGACGTCGACGAGGTCTCCGACCATTCCAATCCGCTGCCGCACATGTATCCGAGCGCCGAGCAGTTCGGCCGCGACGCGGGCCGGCTCGGCGTCAGCAATGGCGATACGGTCGTGGTCTATGATTCCGGCGGCTGGGTCGCCGCGCCGCGCGCCTGGTGGATGTTCCTGTCATTCGGCCACACGGATGTGCGCGTGCTCGACGGCGGGCTGAAGAAGTGGATGGCGGAGGGGCGCCCGGTCGAGAGCGGACAGGTCACGCCGGCGCTCGGCACGTTCAGCGCGAAGTTCGATGCCGCGCGCGTGCGCCGGATCGAGCAGATGGTTGCCAATCTCGCCGGCAATGCCGAGCAGGTGATCGATGCACGGCAGGCGCCGCGCTTCGCGGGCGAGGTCGCCGAGCCGCGGCCCGGCCTCCGATCCGGCCATATCCCCGGCAGCCGAAATCTGCCTTATGCGGAGCTGTTTGACGCGGCGACCGGCGTGATGAAGCCGCTCGACCGGTTGCGCGAGGCATTCGGCGCTGCCGGCGTCGATCTCGCCAGGCCGATCGTCACCTCCTGCGGCTCCGGGGTGTCGGCGGCCGTGCTGACGCTGGCGCTCTATCGTCTCGGCATCCGCGACACCGCGCTCTACGACGGCTCGTGGTCGGAGTGGGGCATCGAGAACGGTCCGCCGGTTGCGACGGGGCCGGCCTGATCGGCTGGCTCCGCCTATCGCGTGCGCGGCCCGGCAGCCTGCTGGCCGACCGCCTGCGGTTGACCAAACGGCTGCTGTCCGAATGGATCGGGGAAGGCAGTCTGTTGCTGCTGGGCGGCCGCGGCTTGCCGAGCCGACCGGAGCCGCTGGGCGATGCGCCGCTGCTTGGCGCGGCGCGCAGCGATCTGCTTCTCCCGGGCCTGGCGCTTCTTGAGGATGCTCCGGCGCAACTGAACGCTCGCGACCTTCACAGAGGCACGATGCTCGCTGGCGGCAGGCCGCTCCTGAGCCGGCTGTTCGGCCAGCGCGGCGAGCTTGGCCGCGATCGGATCGAGCACCGCCGGAACGGGCGCGAGCGGGGTTGAAGCGGCGGCTGCGGTCGTCATCATCGGATCGGCGCTGGCGATGACCTGAGGAACTGGCGGCGGTGGTGCGACCACGGCGGCCGCTGCTTCGCTCGGCGCCCGCGGCGGGACCGGCGCTGCAGTCTCGGGCGAGCTGTCCATGCTCGGCCTGTCGGACGCTTTTTCGACCGGAGCGACGATCGAAGCGGTCGTGTCCGGAATGGGGCGCTCCGGCTTGGTGCTCTCGATCCGGTCGTTCGTCGCGGACGCGGTCGCGACAATGGCGGAGGTGCGGGACGTGTCGACCGTTTCCGCGGGCAGCGAGGGCGTCGGCACGTCGGTGGCCACCGCAACGGGTGTCACTTCGGGCGCTTCTGTGAGCGGCGCCGCCGCCGACGGCGCGCTCGGCTGTTCGGACGTTGCCGGGGCAGCATCGGCAACGACCGGCGGCGGCGTCACCGGCGGTGTCGGAATCGAATCCACCCGCAGCACTGCGAGCACCGGCGTGGGCTCGGCTGGCGGTAGGAAGGTCGTGAAGCCCGACGCCTGAGTCGTGCGCCAGGACGCGTTGCTGGCGAACTGCTCGTGGGCGGCGCGCAACAGGGCCGCGGCGCCCATGCCGAAGATGGTGAGAGAGATGGAACAGACGATCGCGGCGACCAGAAAACGAAAGCCGGGAAGCATTGACGGTAACTCTCGCCACGGCAGCGGGGACTGCCGAGACATTCGAGCCAGTAGGGAACGCGGTGATCACAGGGAATAGCCGCGTTCGCGACGAGGCCGGCTTCTGCCGTGCATCGCGAATCAGGCTCAGGTCAGAATACCGGAAGTGTTCCCGCTCGCTCGGCAAATCACGGCATCGATAGGGCCTGCGGGGGCTACGCCGCACTTTTTCGGCGGCGTGAGACTTCCGTGCAACGACGGAGACATGATCACAAATTGCCGAAGTCGGGCCGCTCTGGCCGGAATTGTCTTGAATGCGCCGCTATCTTCGGCCATCTGGCACAGCAAAGGTCCCAATCGGCGGCTTGGGGATACTGCAAGGGCGATGATGATCAGACAAATCCTGACGGTTTGCGCGGTCGCGGCAGCGGGCGTGACGGCAACTTCGTTTGCCGAGGCACAGCAGGTCTATCAGACCGCGCCTGGAGCGTATTCACCGGCGCCGACGCCTTACCCGGCCGACGCGCGCGGGCAGGGGCAGGATTTTGACGCGCTCGACGATGAGGATGCGCCCGGCAATTCCGCGGCGTTGCCGCCGCCCGGCCCGGTGATCTCGCCGGACGATCCGCGCTACGGTCGTCCAGCCAATGCGCCGGTTTATGGTGCTGCGGCTCCGACCGGTCCCATCCTTTCTCCCGACGATCCCCGATACGGACGTCCGGCCGGTGCGACGGTCTATGGGGCCGCTCCGACCGGCCCGGTGATGTCCCCGGATGATCCGCGGTATGGCCGCCCGGCTGGTCCGCCCCCGGTGATCTATGGTGATCGTCCCGCCTCCAGCCAACAGGCCTATGGTGGCGCCTATGGCAACAGCGCGCCTAGTGGCGACGCAGGCGCGCCGCGGCCGCCCGGCGCCGTCGTGGGCGCGGCGCAGGCCCCGTCCGCCGGGGATCGTCCGATGACGGTAGCAGCTCTGCCGCCTGAGGAACAACCCGATGCGGCGCCGGCGCCGCTGCCGGCGAACCTGCGCCGCCAGGAGGTCGACTTCGTCACCAAGGAGCCGCCGGGAACGATCGTCGTCGATACGCCCAACACCTACCTCTATCTGGTGCTCGGCAACGGCCGGGCGATGCGCTACGGCGTCCGCGTCGGCCGCGAAGGCTTCACCTGGACCGGCGTGCAGAAGATCACCAAGAAGACCGAGTGGCCGGACTGGTATCCGCCGAGCGAGATGATCGAACGGCAGCCCTATCTGCCGCGCTTCATGGCCGGCGGGCCGGGCAATCCGCTCGGTGCCCGCGCGATGTATCTCGGCTCGACCGTGTACCGCATCCACGGCACCAACCAGCCGTCGACGATCGGCAAGTTCGTGTCCTCCGGCTGCATCGGCATGCTGAACGACGACGTCGCCGACCTGTTCGACCGGGTCAAGGTCGGCACCCGCGTGGTCGTGATGCCGGGCGGTGCGCCTCCGGGTTCCAGCAAGAACATGGCTGCTGCCGCGGCCTCACCGGCTCCGGCGCCCGTCCAGGCCCAGGCGACTGTGCCGGCGGCTGGCCAGCCCGCCAACATGCAGCCGCTGCCGCCGCCGGTGACGATCCGCTGAGGCGGGCGTGCGCGAGCTGATTACGTTGAAAACACCCTCCTCGCGGAGGGTGTTTTGCTGTGAGCGCCGCGCTCGCCTGCGTCAAGCCAGCCGGCGCGGCGGCTCGGCTCCTGCGAGCCAGGTGGCGATGCAATCGACCATCTGGCCGTAATGGGCGCGAAAACTCTCCTCGGTGACGTAGCCGAGATGCGGCGTGAGCACGACATTGCCGAGCCGGCGCAGCGGATGGGCGACGGGCAGCGGTTCCACCGAGAACACGTCGAGCCCGGCGCCGGCGATGCGCTTGTCGCGCAGTGCCTGCAGCAATGCGGCCTCGTCGACGATCGGCGCGCGCGAGGTGTTGACGAGATAGGCGGTGGCCTTCATGCGCGCGATGTCGGCCGCGCCCACCAGCCCGCGTGACCGGTCGCTGAGCACGACGTGGACGGTGATGACGTCGGCGGCGGTGAACAGCTCCTCCTTGGTCGCGTAGCCTACTCCCGCCGCCTCGCAGCGTTCGGGCGTCAGGTTGGGGCTCCAGGCGATCACGTTCATGCCGAACGCCTTGCCGAGCCCGGCGACCTTGGTGCCGAGCTTGCCCAGCCCGATCACGCCCAGCGTCTTGCCCTCGATCTCCACGCCACCCAGCGTCTGCCAGGGCTCCCCGGCATGCATGCGAGCATTCTCCTGGCCGATCCTGCGGGTCAGCTCCAGGATCAGGCCCATGGTCAGCGGTGCGGTGGGGTCACGGCCATATTGCGTGCCGCAGACCATGATGCCGCGCGCCTTGGCGGCCTCCATGTCGATGGCGGCGTTGCGCATGCCCGAGGTGATCAGGAGCTTCAGCTTCGGCAGCCGCTCGATCAGGGAGCGCGGCAATGGCGTCCGCTCGCGCATCGCACAGATGATGTCGGCATCGGTGAGCGCGCCGGCGGCCGCTTCCTCGTTGCCGAACGGCTGTGTGAAAGCCGTCACATCCACTCTGTCGGCCAGCCGGGGCCAGTCGGCCAATGAGAGGGCCGTATCGTAATAGTCGTCGAGGATCGCACAGCGCAGCCGCGTCATCGGCAGGGTCCATTCATCGGGCGACGGCGGCAATGGTGAATGCCGTCAGGAATGGCGCCATGCTTGCGCGCAACGCGCTGGTTGCGCAAGGCATCGTCACGCTCTCACGCGGAACCAGGAGACATCAGTCGAGGCGGGTCTTCAGCCTGAACGCGGCGTCATGGCCGTACTTGGCGCGCCAGGCGGGGCCGGGGCCGCGCATGTAGTGCAATTCTGGCCGGTACGGGTTGAAGGCGCGTGCGACGAATTCGCGCCAGAAGCCGCGGATGTCGTCCGCGATCCCGGATCGGTCTTTGCGGTGTGCCGCCGGAGCGGGCAGAGAGGCTGACGTGAAGGCTGCCATGACGGGCTCTCGCTGTTGTCGGTCGCGGCTTTTGCCGCTTGGGCGCGCGGGGTCTTGCGGGCCGAGACCGAGTGTCCCGCCGAATTAATTAAAAGATGGTTGCAATTGTCGTGATCCGCCACACACAAGGTAATGGACCCGTATTCGTCCGTGGGCGGCAGGCCGGGCCGGCGCAGGAACGACCGTGATTCTCCCGGCATTTGTTCCCGCCGAGACCGGCTCGCCGGTTGCCCTTTGGGGACCGCGCGGTTACATCAGCGGCAACCATTTTCCGAAAATTCCGGCAGGCTTCAAGGGACACGCGATGGCGCGCCAGTTCGTCTATTTCATGCAGGGTCTGTCCAAGACCTACCCGACCCGCAAGGTGCTCGATAACATTCACCTGTCGTTCTATCCGGACGCCAAGATCGGCGTGCTCGGTGTCAACGGCTCGGGCAAGTCGACCCTGCTCAAGATCATGGCCGGTATCGACAAGGAGTATACCGGCGAGGCCTGGGTGGCCGAGGGTGCCCGCGTCGGCTATCTCGAGCAGGAGCCGCAGCTCGATCCGAAGCTCACAGTGCGCGAGAACGTCATGCTCGGCGTCGGCAAGCAGAAGGCGATCCTCGATCGCTACAACGAGCTGGCGATGAACTACTCGGAAGAGACCGCCGACGAGATGACCAAGCTGCAGGACGAGATCGAGGCGCAGGGCCTTTGGGATCTCGACAGCAAGGTCGACCAGGCGATGGATGCGCTGCGCTGTCCGCCCGACGATGCCGACGTCACCAAGCTGTCCGGTGGTGAGCGCCGCCGCGTCGCGTTGTGCAAGCTGCTGCTCGACCAGCCCGAGCTGTTGCTGCTGGACGAGCCGACCAACCATCTCGACGCCGAATCGGTGTCCTGGCTCGAAGGTCACCTGCGCAATTATCCGGGCGCGATCCTGATCGTGACCCACGATCGCTACTTCCTCGACAACGTCACCAGCTGGATCCTGGAGCTCGATCGCGGCAAGGGCATCCCCTACGAGGGCAATTATTCGTCCTGGCTGCAGCAGAAGCAGAAGCGGCTGGAGCAGGAGGGCCGCGAGGATGCCGCGCATCAGCGCACTTTGGCGCGCGAGCAGGAGTGGATCGCGGCCTCGCCGAAGGCCCGCCAGGCCAAGTCCAAGGCGCGCTACCAGCGCTATGAGGAGCTGCTCAAGAAGGCCAGCGAGAAGCAGACCCAGACCGCCCAGATCATCATTCCGGTCGCCGAGCGGCTCGGCCAGAACGTTGTCGATTTCGACGGATTGTCCAAGAGCTTCGGCGACCGCCTGCTGATCGACAATCTCACCTTCAAGTTGCCGCCGGGCGGCATCGTCGGCGTGATCGGTCCGAACGGCGCCGGCAAGACCACACTGTTCCGCATGATCACCGGGCAGGAGAAGCCGGACGCTGGCACCATCACCATCGGTGAGACCGTGCATCTCGGCTATGTCGACCAGTCGCGCGACGCGCTCGATGGCAACAAGACCGTGTGGGAGGAGATCTCCGGCGGCAACGAGCTGATCCTGCTCGGCAAGAAGGAAGTGAACTCGCGCGGCTATTGCTCGGCGTTCAACTTCAAGGGCGCCGACCAGCAGAAGAAGGTCGGGGCGCTGTCCGGCGGCGAGCGCAATCGCGTGCATCTCGCCAAGATGTTGAAGTCGGGCGCCAACGTGCTGCTGCTCGACGAGCCGACAAACGATCTCGACGTCGACACCCTGCGTGCGCTCGAAGAGGCGCTGGAGGATTTCGCCGGCTGCGCCGTCATCATCAGCCACGATCGCTGGTTCCTCGACCGCATCGCGACCCACATGCTGGCCTTCGAGGGCGACAGCCATGTCGAATGGTTCGAAGGAAACTTCCAGGACTACGAGAAGGACAAGATGCGCCGGCTCGGCCAGGACAGCGTGATTCCGCACCGGGTCAAGTACAAGAAGCTGACGCGCTGATCCCGGATCTCGCGAGGCGCGACGCGGTCTCTGTTCCGAGACAAAGCGTCGCGCCCCGGCTGCGGCCAGTTGTCGCTTTTCCGCGTGCTGCGATTGCGTAGATACATGATCCGCAATCCCTCCCAGCCGCGAGATTCTTCACATGTCTTCCTCCGACGCGACCCTGTCCTCCAAGGGCGGAGCGCTGCGCCCCATTCCCATGCTGATCTTCGGCTCGCGCTGGCTGCAGCTGCCGCTCTATGTCGGGCTGATCTTCGCGCAGGGCGTCTATGTCGTGCTGTTCCTGAAGGAGCTCTGGCACCTGTTCGCCCACGCCTTCGATTTCTCCGAGCAGCAGATCATGCTCGCCGTGCTCGGACTGATCGACGTGGTCATGATCTCGAACCTGCTCGTGATGGTGATCGTCGGCGGCTACGAAACATTCGTGTCGCGGCTCAATCTGCAGGGCCATCCCGACGAGCCGGAATGGCTCAGCCACGTCAATGCCAGCGTGCTGAAGATCAAGCTGGCGATGGCCATCATCGGCATCTCGTCGATCCACCTGCTGCGCACCTTCATCGAGGCCGGCGCGCTTTCGTCGGGCAAGTCGAACTACACAGAGACCGGCGTGATGTGGCAGACGATCATCCACACGGTCTTCATCCTCTCCGCGATCGGCATCGCCGTGGTCGACAAATTGTCGAATGCCGCGATCGAAGAGGCGAAGCAGGCGGGGCATTGAGCGGCAGCCTCGGGTTCCGTCGGTGGCCTGCTGACGTTCACAAGTGCCGCGGGCTATGGTAGCCCTGAGGTATGGTTCGGCAGCTGCTACTCCGTTTGCGCAGGCTCGTTCTCGTCGGTCTGGCGCTCTGCATGTTCGGCGATGGCCAAGCGAGCGCGGCCGACGCCGCCTTCACGCAGTTCATCAACTCGCTCTGGCCCGAAGCCGAGGAGCAGGGCGTCTCCCGTGCGACGTTCGAGGCGGAGACGCGCGGGTTGGAGCCTGACTACAAGCTTCCCGATCTGCTGCTGCCCGGCCGGCCCGCGACGGGGGCGCCGGCGCAGGCCGAGTTCGTGCAGGTGCCAGCCGACTACATCAAGGAAGCGTCGATCGCGCGGCTGGCCGCGCACGGCGAGAAGCTGATCCAGCAATATCGTCCGGCGCTCGCCGAGATCGAGCGCCGCTTCGGCGTGCCGGGGCCGGTCGTGCTTGCGATCTGGGGCCGGGAGACCGATTTCGGCCGCTATGCGCTGCCCTACGATGCGCTGCGCGTGCTGGCGACGCAGGCCTATGTCGGCCGCCGCAAGGACCAGTACCGCACCGAGTTCATCATGGCGCTGAAGATGCTGAGCGACGGCGTGGTGTCGCGCCGCGATCTCAGGGCGTCATGGGGCGGGGCGGTCGGGCTCACCCAGTTCCTGCCGTCGGAGTACTACAAGCACGGTGTCGATCTCGATGGCGACGGCAAGGTCGATCTCTGGCATTCGGTGCCGGACGCGCTGGGCTCGGCGGCGCTGCAGCTTGCCAACAAGGGGTGGCAGCGCGGCCTGCGCTGGGCCTACGAGGTCAAGCCGCCGGCGACTGTCGACTGCGCGATCGGCGTGCCGGAGGTGAAGAAGCCGATCGGCGAATGGCTGCGCGCCGGCTTTGTCCCGGTACGCGGCCAGCGGCTCAGCGCAGCCGAGCAGCAGCAGCCCGCGTCGCTGCTGCAGCCTGAGGGCATCTATGGTCCGGCGTTCCTGACGACGGCGAACTACTTCGTCATCAAGGAATACAATTTCTCAGATCTCTATGTGCTGTTCGTCGGTCACCTCGCGGACCGCATGACGAGCCCGGCTCCGTTCGCGACACCATGGTCGGCGTCAAAGCAGCTTCGGAGCAAGGACGTCGAGGCGATGCAGAAGGGCCTGACGCGGCTCGGTCTCTACGGCGACAAGCTCGACGGCAAGGCCGGCATGCAGACCCGCGCCGCGCTCGGCGCATTTCAGAAAAAGGCCGGCCTGAAGGTCGACTGCTGGCCGAGCGAATCGGTGCTGCAGGCGATCAACGCCGCGCGCTGAGCGGCCGATTCGGTGCGAAGGCCGGAGCCGGCAGTAAAAAGCCCGGCCGCAAGGCCGGGCTTTTCGCATCGAGATGTATCGTCAGGATCAGTAGCAGACGCGAACCGGGCGGGACACCCAGCCATAGCCGTCCCAATAGCGCTCACGGCGCCACACGCACGGCGGCGGGCCCGGCGGAGGGGCTTCGACGTAGACCGGACCGCCATAGGCCGGACGGCTGGACGCGATCGCGCCGCCGAGCAGGGCGCCGCCGATCAGGCCGGCAGCCACGCCGGCACCCACGTCGCCAGCCTTGGCGGCCGGTGCCGTCACGCTCAGCGAACCGGCGATGGTCGCAACCGCAAGCACTGCGGTCAGGATCTTCTTCATGTTCCGAGATCTCCTGGAAGGCGCCCTCGCAGGCGCCGGGTTGGTGATTCACGCACGATCTGGGCCGTCAGCATCGTGAGAAAACACGACAATCCGTCAACCCTTCGTAAACTCTGTTCGACCTGATGCGACGGAAAAACGGTTTTTTCTGGCCGTGCCGGCCGCCGTTCTCGAAATTCCGGTGCAAGGTCATGGAATTAATGAAGGTGAACGGTCACTCGCAAACCCGGACGCGGCGAATCCGCCAGCCGTAGCCGTCCCAGAAGCGCTGGCGCTGCCAATAGCAGGCGTAGCCAGGATCGGCGACGTAGGCAGGCCCGCCGTAATAGGAGTAGCCCGGTTCGTAAGAATATCCGGGCCCATAATAATAGGGATTGCTGCCCGCAGCGATGGCGCCACCGATGAGGGCACCCCCGAGCAGGCCGGCAGCGACACCGGCGGCGACACGACCATTGCGCGCTTCAGCAGGAGCAGGGGCCAGCGCTGCGGTCGACAGCGTTGCGACGGCGGCCAGGGCCGCAAGAGTCTTCTTCATGACCTTAACCTCTCTCACTCCAGGTCGGCGGATCGCGTATCAAGCGATACGGCAGGTTCACACATCCCGCTTGAATGATCAATGAACGGGGGCGTCCCATTGGACGACCCATGTCCAGGATACGTTCAATGCTGCATTGCACAAAATTCACTGCCGCATTGGAGCCGGCATGACCCCCACGATGGCGATGGTCGTGGCGATCGGATTGACCTCGGCCGTCTGCTACGCGCTGTTGGTTCGTGCCGACCGCAGGCCCAACCGCCGTCGTTCGTCCGCGGACAGCGCCAGCGCCGACTCCGACGGGGGGTCCAGCTCCAGTCAGGGGGGCGGTCTCGCAGGTTGGTTTTCCAATACCTCGTCGGACGTCATGGGAAACCCGATCGACGGCGGAGGTGACAGTGGCGACGGTGGTGGAGGGGACGGTGGTGGGGGCGACTGAGTTGCGCCTGCTCGATCGCCGCCCACCATTGTTATTCGGCGGTAACTTTGATCTGCGGCAAGCTCGTACAGTTGGAGGCATTCTAGATTGATCGGGAAATTGGAATAGCTTCAAAAGCGCCGTTTTCCCTTTGCGCGGGTAGCTGCGGATGACTATCGATACCTGACCAAGGACGATTGGCCGGTTTCTCATGATTGTTTGTTCCTGCAACGTCATCAGCGATCACGATATCCGCAACGCGGTGAAGTCCGCGGACGAACTGCCGCGGAACCCCAAGCAGGTCTACGGTTGCCTGGGGTGCAGCGCGGAATGCGGCCGCTGTGCGCGCACGATCAAGACGATCATCGACGAGGCGCTGGGTCCCTGTGCTCGCGCCTGCCAGGCCGGCTGTCAGCACGGCCACCACCATGGGACGACACCGGTGAAGGCGATCGATGACGACCTTCAGAGCCGTTTCGCGCTCGCTGCCTGCTGACAGGCATTGCCGTCAGTCGCATCGTTCTCCGCCCGAAAAATGCACATGAACGGGGGTCGTCTCCGCACTTCGAACCTGTTATTGAGCGCCTGCGGCCTCTAACTTTTTCGGAGCTTATCCATGCAGGGCGACCCCAAGGTCATCGAATATCTCAACAAGGGATTGCGCAGCGAGCTGACTGCCATCAACCAATATTGGCTGCACTATCGTCTGTTGAACAATTGGGGCCTTCTCGACATGGCGAAGGTCTGGCGCAAGGAATCCATCGAGGAGATGGAGCACGCCGACAAGTTCACCGACCGCATTCTCTTCCTCGACGGCTTCCCCAACATGCAGGTGCTCGATCCCCTGCGCATCGGCCAGAACGTCAAGGAGATCATCGAATGCGATCTCGCCGCCGAGATCGGTGCGCGGACGCTGTATCAGGAAGCCGCAACCTATTGTCATGGCGTCAAGGACTATGTGTCGCGCGACCTGTTCGAGCAGCTGATGAAGGACGAGGAGCATCACATCGACTTCCTCGAGACCCAGCTCGACCTCATCAACCGCATCGGTCTCGAACTCTACACGCAGAAGCACGTCGGCGGCCTCGAGAGCGAGCACTGACGGCGTCGGCGAGGCGGCAGTCCGCTTCGGAACGGGTGGCGATTCAGGGCTGGTGTTTCAAGCCTTGAATCGACCGCCCCTGACGTCGAACCCGCTCACGCGATGATGCCGAAGGCAGTGACGGGTACGACCCAATAGACGAGTTGCGTTCCCGCAAACGCGCTTCTGAGCCGCTCGAGAAGCCGCTCGAGATCCTCTTCCGCCAACACGATCCGCACGACGACCTCGTCGGCATGTCCTTTCACCCGCTCTGCAGCGCTCCGCAGCCGGACGCGCGCACCGTGTCCGGCTGCTTCCGAGGCGGTGAAGCCCGTCACGAGATCGGTCTGCTCGCTCAGATGGTCGAGCACCTCGCTGTGAAGCGCATCCGGCACGATCAGGGTCAGGCAGACGGCTTGGCTGCTCATGTGGCTTCCTTCGCAGCGGCGCCGTAGCGGCGATACAGGATCGGCAACAGGATCAGCGTCAGCAGCGTGGACGACAGCAGGCCGCCGATCACGACGATCGCGAGCGGACGCTGGACCTCCGATCCGGGCCCCGATGCAAACAGCAGCGGGATCAAACCGAGCGCCGTGATGCTCGCCGTCATCAGCACAGGCCGCAGCCTGCGCTTGGCGCCTTCGACCACGATGCGCTGCTCGGGGACCCCGTGAGCGCGCAACTGGTTGAAATAAGACACCAGCACGACACCATTGAGCACGGCGATTCCGAGCAGTGCGATGAAGCCGACGGAGGCTGGAACGGAGAGGTATTCGCCGCTCGAGACCAGCGCGAACACGCCGCCGATCAGCGCAAACGGAATGTTGACGAGGACGAGCAGGGCCTGGCGCACCGAGCCGAACGTGGTGAAGAGCAGCACGAAGATCAAGCCGATCGCCACCGGCACCACCACCGACAGACGCGCGGCCGCACGTTGCTGGTTCTCGAACTGCCCGCCCCATGTCAGCCGATAGCCGGACGGCAGCGGCAGCTCGGCTGCGACCCTTTGCTGAGCCGCCTGGACGAAACCGACCATGTCGCGGCCGCGAACATTGCTGCGAACCACGCTCATGCGGTTGCCGTCCTCACGATCGATCTTCACCGGGCCATCGACCCGCTGGATGCGTGCGACCTGCGAGAGCGCAACATGCTGGCCGGACGCAAGCGTCAGCGGCAGCGCCGCCAGCATCGTCGGCGCCTGCCGCGTGGCCTCGCCGCCGCGGACCAGGATCGGCGTCCGGCGTCCCTCCTCGAGCGCGGTGCCGATCGTTCGGCCTTCGATCTGCGTGCGCAGGGAGGCCGAGATCGAGTCCACCGTGAGCCCGAGCCTGCCCGCCTCCATCCGGTTGACGACGATCGTGTAGTACTGCGCGCCTTCGTTAAGGGTCGTGTAGACGTCCTGGGCTCCATCGATATCGGATAGAATCGCCGACAGTTTCGCTGCGATCTCGTTGAGCTTGGTGATGTCCGGGCCGAAGATCTTGACCGCGACGTCGCCGCGGACGCCGCTGATCATCTCCTGCACGCGCATGTCGATGGGCTGCGTGAAGCTGAGCGAGACACCGGGGAAGCCGGTCAGAACCTCGCGAAGCGTCTCGAGCAGGACATCCCGGTCGCTGGTCTGCCGCTGGTCTGCCGGCTTGAGCACCAAGAACGTGTCGGTCTGATTGGGTCCCATCGGATCGAGCCCGAGCTCGTCCGAGCCGGTGCGCGCGATGATGCCGGCGACGTCGGGCACCTTCATCAACGCCGTCTGCAGCCGGGCATTGATGGCGAGGGACTCGTCGAGATTGACGGACGGCAGCGTCTCCACGCTGACGATGACGTCGCCTTCGTCCATCGTCGGCATGAAGGTCTTGCCCAGCCGGGTGTAGCCATATCCCGCGGCAACGAGGCAGACCAGCGCCGCGATGATCACCTTGCGCTCGTTGCCGAGCGCCCAGTCGAGCGCGGGCGCATAGACGCGCTGTGCTGCGCGGATCAGCAATGGATCGTCATGCGACGCGGATGTGAGCACGAAGGATGTTGCGACCGGAAGCACCGTCAGCGCCAGCAGCAGCGACGCGGCCAGGGCGAAGATGATCGCCAGCGCGACCGGAATGAAGAGCTTGCCCTCCAGCCCCTGCAAGGTCAGCAGCGGAACGAACACGATGATGATGATCAGGACGCCCGAGGCGACCGGCTGCAGAACCTCGCAGACCGAGCGGTAGACGATGTGGATCAGCGGCGTGGTGCTTGCGTGATCGTGCTTTGCGAGATTGCCGACGATGTTCTCGACCACCACGACCAGCGCGTCGATCAGCATGCCGATGGCGATCGCAAGGCCGCCGAGACTCATCAGGTTGGCGGACATGCCGACAGCCCGCATCACGATCAGCGCCATCACGATCGCGAGCGGCAGGCTGAGCGCAATCACCAGCGAGGCGCGCCAATTGCCGAGGAACAGCAGCAGCAGCACGACGACGAGCACCGTGGCTTCGCCAAGCGCCCGCACCACCGTGCCGACGGCGCGGTTGACCAGCCGGCTGCGGTCGTAGAACACGTTGATGGTGACGCTGCTCGGTAGCGACGGCTTCAGCTCATCCAGCCGCGCCCGAACGTCGCGCACCAATTGTCCGGCGTTGGCCCCGCGCAAGCCGAGCACGAGCCCCTCGACCGTCTCGCCCTTGCCGTCTTTCGTGACGGCGCCATAGCGGGTGAGGGCGCCGATCTTGACCCGGGCGACGTCGCTGACCCGGATCGGGATTCCGTCGCGGGTGTCGACGATGATCGCGCGGATGTCGTCGATGCCGCGGATGCTGCCCTCGATGCGGACCAGCGCGCTGTCCTCGCCCTGGTTGACCCGCCCGGCACCGTCGTTGCGGCTGTTGGCCTCGATGGCTTTGCGAAACAGCTCGGACGAGATGCCGCGCGCCGCCAGCGCATCGTTCCGCGGCACGATTTCGAAGGCGCGAACATAGCCGCCGAGCGCGTTGACGTCGGCAACCCCGGGCACGGTGCGCAGGGCCGGGCGGATGACCCAGTCGAGCAAGGTCCGGCGCTCGGCCAGCGACAGATCGGGACTGTCGATCGTGAACATGAACATCTCGCCGAGCGGACTCGTGATCGGCGCAAGGCCGCCGCTCACGCCCTCGGGGAAGTCGCGCGAAATGTTGGAGAGCCGCTCCGAGACCTGATTGCGGGCCCAGTAGATGTCGGTGCCGTCCTCGAAGTCGACGGTGATGTCGGCCAGCGCATATTTCGTCGCCGAGCGC
Source organism: Bradyrhizobium sp. HKCCYLRH3059 (assembly GCF_051168035.1). Lineage (NCBI taxonomy): Bacteria > Pseudomonadati > Pseudomonadota > Alphaproteobacteria > Hyphomicrobiales > Nitrobacteraceae > Bradyrhizobium > Bradyrhizobium sp. HKCCYLRH3059. The sequence goes on from NZ_JBNPUF010000003.1 coordinate 507,317, forward strand.
AGGATCTTCTTGTTCGGCAATCCGAGCAGCTCCAGCTCGATCGGGACCGTGATGCGCTGCTCGACCTCTTCCGGCGTCAGACCGGGGGCCTTCATGATGATCTTCACCTGGACCGGCGAGACGTCCGGAAAGGCATCGATCGGCAGGCTCGGCAGGACGACGGCGCCAGCGCCGATCACCAGCAGTGTGCTCAGGATGACGAAGAGCCGCTGCGACAGCGCGAATGCGACAAGCCGCTGCAGCATCTACTGCCCCAGTCGCGAGAGGATGCCGCGCAGCGCCGAGATGCCGCCGATGGCGATCTCGTCCTTGTCCGTGAGGGGGCCGGCGATGACGACGTGATCCTGATCCTCCGCGAGCAGCGTCACGGGGACGAGCCGGAAACCGCCTTCCGTGGCGACGAACACCGAGGTCTGCTCGCCGCGACGGACGAGGCCGCTATAGGGAATCTCCCATGCGCTTTCGCCTGCCGAGATGAAGCCGATGCGAGCGGCCGCCATCTGTCCGGAATGCAGCTCACCGTTGTTTGGAATCTCGGCGCGGACGAGAATGGTCTGCGTGGCGGCATCTGTCGTCTCGGACACCAGGATGACCTGGCCCGGTGTCGCATAGCCTTCGATGTCGACCTTGGCGCCGGTCTTGATGGCGCCGATGTTGGTCGCGGGGATCGCGATCTCGGCCCATAGCGGCGACAGCCGCGCAAGCTTTACCAGGGACGCGGCCTGCTCAAGGCGCTGGCCCGGCGATACCGCGATCTCGACCACGGACGCGGCGCGTGGCGCCGTCACGGTGAGTGTCGCGCTGATCGCCGCCTCATTGCTGAGCCGGGCGATGGCTTCGTCCGACAGCCCGCTGATGTGCAGCATCTGCCGTCGTTCGGCGACGACGATGCTGGCTTGGCGCGCTTCGGCCTGGCTCGACTCCAGCACGCGTTGCGGGATGGCTTTGCCTTCGAACAGGTCGGCGTTGCGCTTCAACTGCTGAGCCGCGAGTCCCTCCTGTGCCAGCGCGTGCAGGTAATCGCGCTGGAGCGAGACGAAGCTCGGACTCTCCAGCGTGAGCAGCGGCTGTCCGACGGTCACGCGATCGCCGCGGGCAACAGCGAGGTTGGTGATCATCCCCGCGACCGGCGCGCTGACGACCCATAGTTGAGGCGTGGGAATGACGATCTGCGCGGGATAAGGCAGGGTCCTGTCCATCCGGCTGGAGATCGGATGCGTCACGCGCACGCCGAGGTTCTGCGCCTGGCTTGGCGTGAGCTTCAGCTCATCATCGGCCAACGCAGCGCAGGACGCGACGACGAGAGCCAGCGCGAGAGACGCGCGGGCCAGACGGCCTGCGGACCGGAAAAACAATCGCTTGAGCATTTCGATCAGGAATCTTCGCGTTCATGCATGACGCATTCTGCACACTATTTCGGCCAATTTCCGTATTTGTTGACCTGCGTCAACAGGGTCCGGTCACGAGCCCGCGAGCCGAGCTGAAAATCTCGCTTGAGACCTGTCTTGTCGCCAACGACTCGCAGCAGTCGCAGTCAGATGGCGCACATGCGCGTCATACCGCATCGGCGGGAACGAAACAGCTGATGATGATGTCGCCGCGGTGATGGACGTACCACACCACGGCTTCGCCGATCGGGTTGCCGCGGTCGCGGATGATGGCGCGTTCCGGCACCGGCATCCACCGGCCTTCGATCGGTACCCAATAGGTGCCGTCACGGACGTCATAGGTGGTGCGGTGGCCGTCGGAGACATCGCAGCATGGCACGCCGTTCGGCGCGATCACGCTCTTGAACCACGCGCGGATGTCGGGCGGGACGTTGTCGAACTGCCCGTTGTCGAAGGCGGCCGCGACGGTCGCGCAGGCGAACGAGCCGATCGTGACAGCGGCCAGCATCGTCCTGCGCATTCGTTTGCTCCCTCCGCCGATCTACATGCCGCGCTGCGGCGCCGTCGCCAGCAAGTCGCGCAGCGGCTCGGCGTAGAACTTCGCATTTCCGGTGGTCAGGTGGCCGCGCGTTTCGGCCGAGGTCGGGATGAGGAAGAGCTTGCCGTTGGCGACGCGTTTCATCGCGTCGACCGTGACGCCGGTCTCCGGCGGATTGCGCTCGTCGTCGGCCGAGTTGATCAGCATCACGGTTGCCTTGATCTTGTCGAGATCGGCGGACGGATTGTAGTCGTGCGAGGAGTCCCACTGATAGATGAAGTCGTTGGCGTCGGTGGGGATCGGCGTGGCGAGGCGCTCCTCGACCAGCTTGTCGGCCTTGGCGGCGGTCGGTGCCGCGAGCTGGTAGGCGATGGTGCCGCCGGCCGAGGCGGTGGCATAGGCCGTGACGGCGTATTTCATCATGCGCGGCTGCGCGGTGTAGTTGCCGCCGTTGTAGTCGGGATCGTTGCGGATCGTCTCCAGCATCAGCCGGCGCAGCATCCAGTTGCGGGCCGCCATTTCGGTCGGCTGCGAGGCCATCGGCACCGCGACGTCCATGAAGTCCGGATAGCGCGTGGCCCACACCCAGCTATGCATGCCGCCCATCGAATTGCCGATCACGAGCCGCAGGTGCTTGATGCCGAGCCCCTCGGTCAGCAGGCGGTGCTGCGCGTCGACCATGTCGGCATAGTCATAGGCGGGAAATTTCGTCTTCAGCCCGTCGGAGGGTTTTGACGATTTGCCGTGGCCGATGCTGTCGGGAATGATGATGTAGTATTTGCTCGCATCGAGCGGCTGGTCCTTGCCGAACAATTCGCCGGCGAAGGTCGGCACCAGCATGCTTCCGCCTGAGCCGCCGGTGCCATGCAGCACCAGCACCGGCTGCCCGGTCGGCTCGCCGACGGTCGTATAGTGCAGCCTCAGCTCCGGCAGCGTCTCGCCGGTGTGGAACTTGAAATCCTTGACGACGAAGTCGCCCTGCTTCGGGGCGGGATAGTCGGCGGCGCGGGCCGGCGCGCAAACAACGACGACGGCGGCAAGAACGGCGGCAAGCGGTCGAAACATGGACTCCCCCTGATCATGCGCGACTCTTCCGGCCGCGTCGGAGGCATGATAGCACGGTCTGCGACCTGGTTCAGTACCGGATTGATGGGACTCATCATGTGCCGCAACATCAAGACGCTGTTCAATTTCGAGCCGCCGGCGACGGAGGCTGAAATTCAGGCCTCGGCCCTGCAATTCGTGCGCAAGCTGTCCGGCTTCAACGCGCCCTCCCAGGCCAACGAGGCCGCCTTCGCCCGCGCGGTCGAGGAGGTGGCCGACGCCGCGCGGCGGCTCCTGACCTCGCTGCAGACCCAGGCGCCGCCGCGCGACCGCGAGATCGAGGCGGCCAAGGCGCGGGAACGCTCGGCGGCCCGGTTCGGCCCGCGCTGAGGCCCATCGTGCCCTGACGGAGGGCGAAGCTCAGAAACCCTCGTCGTCGTGGTCGTCGCGCCCCTGGGCGTGCTTGTCGTGCTTCTTCTTTTTCTTGCCCTTCTTCTTTTTCTTCTTCTTCGGGAGGTCGATGTCGTGCGGATCGTCGTCCTCGAAGGCCTCGTCCAGTGCGTCGTCATGCGTGGTGGCGGCGAAGATGTCGCGCACCGCGACCAGCTCGGCCTCGCGCTCATGCGCCTCGCGATCGCGGTTGCGCTTGTAGTCGTCATAGGCGGCGAAGATCTGCTCCAGCCAGGGCATCAGCTGATCGATCGTCGGCAGCGTGCCTGGCGCTCCCGGCTCGCCCTGCGGACCTTGCGGTCCGGCAGGTCCCGGCTTGCCGGGCGGACCGGCCTCGCCGCGGGGCCCCTGCGGACCGGGCCTGCCTTGCGGACCCGCCTTGCCGTCGGGACCGGGCTTGCCGCGCTGACCATCCGGTCCGCGCCGCCCGGGCTGCCCTTGCGGGCCACGTGGACCCACCGGGCCCTGCAGGCCGCGTCCGGCCGGATTCCTTGCCACTACCGCAACTCCGCTACACGTCTTTGATTCGCAGCGAAGCCTAACAGAGCCGCGACGACGGCAGCAATTGCAGCAGGGCTGCGAGGCCGATTGATCAACATCAATCGGCGCCGCATCCTGATGAGTTCCACGCGATGGGATATCGCGTGGCCGCCGTCGGATCAGGCCGAATAGGCCGGCACCGCGATGCCGTCGGCCGTGTAGATGCGGATCTTGTTGCGCAAGGTACGCACGGGCATGCCGAGCAGCCTTGCGGCGTGGGTACGATTGCCGTTGCAGCGCGCCAGGGTCTGCACGATCAGCTCGCGCTCGATCTCGGACAAGGGCGTGCCGATCAACAGCGGCAGGACCTCCGCCGCGGAGCGCGACGGTGGCATGGCAAGCGGCACGAGTGACGGACTTGCGGCTTCGGATGACAACTCTTGCGACATAACTCCTCCCGATCAACGCCCGCGCCGCCACTGAAACGACGCGTAAACATCGAGACCAACTAAACATCCAGCCCGTAAATCACCGTGGTCGGACAAGGTTAATGGGGCCTTAACGCCGGCGTCCGGCCGCCTCCAGCGCGCCAAATACCCCGAAATCGCCTTGGTTCTGCGCGGGTCTCGACCCATTTCGCCGGCGGCCGGCGGCACATCACGGCCCGCCCGGTCGGCATGCCCTCCGACAGCCATCGTCAATGTCGGCGGCGGGCCGTTTGCATTGCCAAATTCCTGCGGTGAGAGCGCGTCATTTCGAACACACCGGCGGCGGCGCATGCGTGGTGCCGCGCAAAGGGCTAAATTCGGCCCGATCGATTCGCTTGGTGGGGCACGATCGTCACACACGGCCATCGAATGACCTCAAGCCCAAATTCACTTCGCTGGAGACTTCATCCATGACAATTGCATCCTCGCTTCGCGGTCTGCTGGTGGCACTGACGGCTGCTTGCGGCGCCGTCATTCCGGCCACGGCGCACGCGGATGGCGGCTTCATTACGCTGACCATCTACAAGGCGGGGTGGATCATCGGCGGCTCCGGCGGCAGCGGCGTGTTGAACTTCCACGGCCGCGCCTATCCGCTGTCGACCGGCGGCCTCGACTGGGGCCTGGTGTTCGGCGGCTCGCGCACGGTGCTGCGCGGCCGCGTCAGCAACATCTGGCGTCCGTCCGACGTCGAGGGCGTCTACGGCGCCGCCGGCGCGGGCCTCGCCGTCGGCCGCGGCGTGCGCGGCATCGTGCTGACCAACCAGAAGGGCGCGGTGCTGGAACTCTCGGGTGAACAGATCGGCCTCTTGGCGAACGTCGATCTGTCCGGGCTCGCGATCACGATCAGGTAGTTGCGTCATCGTCGTCGTCATCGTGGCTGCGTAGCAACTCACAACAGGTGTCATCGCCCGCCTGCGCGGGCGAGGACCGTCGTTGCGTGCTGAGCACTGCCAACACCATCTCTCTCCCTCACTCCTGCTCATAAGTCCGCGTTCTCGCCGCACCGCGTGCGCGAGGGATGCATCGTGCGAGCCCCATCGAAAATTGAGAGGGGCAGGGAAGGCCGGGAGCTCGCCGCTCCCATGGTCCGCGTGCAACAGATAAGCACGCGGCAGAACCACAGGTTCGGCGGAGACATCCCGGCCTTCCCTGCGCGCATGGTCTGACGGCTTATACGTGGTCTCCCTGGCGCGCCGGCTTGTTGGCCGCCATTGCACGCGTCACGCTTCCGCATGAGCACGCACGTGATACCAGCTTCGGGGTATCAGGACATCACGATTTCGCCGTACGTGACAGCCGCGCTCGTCGGGCGCAGCGATCACGTCCACCGCGGCCCACCTCCACGTATCGTGACGACGCGTACGTCCCTCTGCATGAGGCGGGTTGAGCGGAAACATCGTCCTGATTTGCCCGACATGGCAAGCGCGCGGACGTGCGACAAACTAACACGACGGGCAGTTGGTGCATGGCGGGGATGCGGAGATTGCCCGTCGGGTAAGGGTCGAAAATGATAGGGCCGTTCTGAGATCGGGGCACATCAGTCGTTTGCGCTCGAGCGTTGCGCTGTACAACACAGCGCCATCGCCCCTTGTGGGAGAGGGTATCGCCGGCCCACCAACGTAATCGGTTGGGTGAGGGGGGCTCCTCCGCAAGTTGAACTCGTCGAGGTAAACCCCTCACCCAAGCGAGTTTGCCGCTCTGTCCTACATGCCCTCTCCCACAAGGGGCGAGGGCGCAGTCATTGGCACTGCGCGGAGGTCGCCAGTAGTTTGCTCGCAGTGATGATGATGTTACTCATCATCATGGGATCTGAGGTCATCATGGGATCTGAGGCAAAATCGCTTGCCTCAGATCTTTGCCACATGCGCCGCCAGCTCCAGCCACGGCTGCTCCGTCCACGCACCCGACGCCGCGCCGGACGGTGAGGCGAGGACGAACACGGTCGGGAAATCATCCTGCTCCCGCTCCGGCTGCCGCCCCAGCGCAATCGTGCCGATCGGCTTGCCATAAAACAGGCTCGCGGCCTTCTTGCTGGTGAAGGCGACGGTTGCCGGCCGATGGTGTCGGATCTTTGCGGCGAAACCGGCGACGTCGACGCCGGCCTTCAGCGCGACATGGTCCATGCCCGCGCCCAGCTTGCACAGATCGGTGAAGCCGATGCCGAGCGACAGCAGCGCCGGAAATTCCTGCGGCTGGTACAGCCGCGGTGTCAGGCCGACCGCGAACAGCGTGCGCCAGAAACGGTTGCCGGGATGGGCGTAGTAGTGCCCGGTCGCCGCCGAGCGTTCGCTCGCGGCGGTGCCGACGAAGACGAGGCGCAGGCCGGGCTGGAGCTGGTCGGGCAGGCGGTCCATGGCTGGCGTTGTCGCATTGTTGCAGCCGCTGCAACAGCCTGTTGCAGGGAGGCCGCATTGTTGCTGCGGCGTCCCTGGTCTAGGTGACGCGGAGCCACGGGAGCACCTGATGTCGCAACGTCGTCTGTACTATTTCGCCCTCTCCGGCCACGCGCATCGCGCGCGGCTGATGCTGAGCCTGCTCGGCCTGCCTTGCGAGCTCGTCGAGGTCGACCTCAAGGGCGGCGCGCACAAGCGGCCGGACTTCCTCGCGCTCAATCCGTTCGGCCAGGTGCCGGTGCTGGTCGACGGCGACGCCGTGATCCCCGATTCCAATGCGATCCTGGTCTATCTCGCCGGCCGCTATGACGGCTCCGGCACGTGGCTGCCGCGCGATCCGCTCGGCCAGGCCCAGGTCCAGCGCTGGCTGTCGGCCGCGGCCGGTCCGCTCGCGTTCGGCCCGGCGGCGGCGCGGGTTGCGACCTTGTTCGGCGTGCCGCTGGACATGGCGCGGGCGCACCAGCTCGCCAACAGCCTGTTCGGGGTGATGGAATGCGAACTTGCCGCGCGACCCTATCTGACCGGCGCGACGCCGACCATCGCCGACGTCGCGCTCTATAGTTACACCGCGCATGCGCCCGAAGGCGGCGTATCGCTGACGCCGTACCCCAACGTGCAAGCATGGCTGGCGCGGATCGCCGATCTGCCCGGCTTCGTGCCGATGCAGGCGAGCGCGGTCAGCGCAGCCTGACCGCCGCCATGTACGACTGCGTGCGAACGCCGCTTACAGGAAGCAGCGGCGCTCGTCGCGCAGCTTGAGCTGGATGTTGGTCGCCTCGACGAAGGTCGGCACCGGCTTGGACACGATCTTGTAGGTCGACGGCCACTCCACCGGCTTCGACTGCAGCTCGGTGTTCCAGATCTGGCAGATGCCGGTGTTGTCCCAGCGGATCACGTAGTAGCCGGACTTGGGCGCAGGCGCGGCGAAGGCGGTGGGCACGATCGAGGCGGCTGCAATGGCCGCGGCGGCGGCGAGCGTGGTCAGGCGACGCATCATCAATCTCCTCAAACAAAACAACGACAATCGCCCGCCTGCGCGGGCCACCGGCCTTGCGGCCGGACCAAGGCCAAAGTGGTGCGACAAAAGCGCGCGCAACGCAAGCCGCGCGTGCCGTCATTCACAGCGATGTCCGGGATGTGAAACGACGACTTGCCGCCGTCACGTGATGCCATAAGGCGCGCGCGGGCTCACAGCGTGCAGCGGCCCTGCTGGCGCAGCCTGATCTGCCGGGTCACGGCGTCGTTGAACGTCGGCACCGGCCGGCTGATGACCTGATAGCTCGACGGCCATGCGACCGGCTTGAAGGCGAAGGCCTCGCTCCAGACCTGGCAGATGCCGGTGTTGTCCCAGCGGATGATGTAGTAGCCGGCCTGGGCGGGCGCGGCGGCGAGCAGCGCGGCCGCGAGAGATGCAGCAAAAAAGATTGTGGTGAAACGAGGCATCGTCAACTCCGGCAACGAACTGGCCCGGCCAGCGGGTGGCCCTATGTCGGAGCGGTCTCGTTCATTTTGAAGGCAAGTCTGCAGAACGCGTGCGTCAAAAGCGCGCGATCGTGGTCACCTGATCACTCCTGATGATCCCGGCGGAAGGGGAGGCGGGTTTGCAGGCTCGGCGCGTCGACTTGATTGCGGGGCTGGCGCGGTCGTTTCGGCGACCTCGGCGCACGGCTCAGGGGCGGACGCCTTCGGTGCTCGCGTGCGACGAAAAGCGGAGATCCGCGCCGAAGCTCGCTGCCGGAACCAGCACCGGAGACGCGCCCGCGACGATCGGCGGCGAGGTGACCGGCTGCGCGCGCCGGCGCAGGAAGTGGCGCTCGAGATAGGCGTAGGACAGCGTCGCCGCCACGATCGACAGCGGCAGCCCGATCGCGAGCCGCAGCGGCCACCAGACGCCGTAGCTGTCGAGGAAGTTCAGGATCGGCAGATGCCAGAGATAGATGCCGTAGAAGATCCGGCCGAGGAAGATCGCCACCGGCCATTCGAAGATGCGATGGCAGATCGTGCCGTGGCTCCGCCCCAGCATGGTCAGCGCGAGGGTGCCCGGAAGCACGCCGCACACCATGCTGCCGAACAGATAGTAGTTCATGCTCGGCCCGTCCGCTGGCCAGAACAGGAAGGTGACCGTGATCCAGTAGATCAACAGCGGCCATGCGAGCTTAGGCCACAGACGATCGAGCGCGGGATAGGCGCCTTGCGGCACCAGCCTGAGCACGACGGCCATGGCGCAGCCTGCCATCAGCGCATCGGCGCGGGTATCGAACGCGGTGTAGAGCCGACGCCACTCCGCGCCATCCATCACCAGCGCCACGCGCCAGGCCCAGATTGCGGCCGCGATGGCGCAGATGGCGCCGACCAGCCGCCAGGTCACGCCGAACCGCTTCACCAGGAGGGCGAAGGTCAGCGGCCACAGCAGATAGAACTGCTCTTCGGTCGACAGGGTCCAGGTGTGGCCGATGTCCTCGATCGTCTTCGGATCGAGCACGTACCAGTAGTTGGCAATGTAGGAGAGCGCGATCGCCGCGCGCTCGACCGCCGGCAGCAATGGCGGCCGCAGCAGCCAGGTGAACAGCAGATAGGCCGCGAGCATCAGGAGCAGCGGCGGCACGATCCGGGCGAAGCGCCGGGCGTAGAACTGACGGAACCTGATGTGGCCGTGCTTGTCGATGTCCCGCAGCAGCAGGCCGGTGATGTAATAGGCGCTGGCGACGAAGAACAGGTCGATATAGAGCACCGCGCCCGGTACGAGGCTGTGGGAGACATGCGCCGTGACGACGCCCAGCGTCATCAGCCCGCGCATGCCGTCATGCGAGGGAACGTAGCCGAGCGGATAGACCTGGGCCTGGAAGGCCTCCCGGATCGCCTCCCGCAATGGCGCCGTGGCGGCGCCGACGAGGCGCAACAGGGCATGGATCGGCAATGAATAAAACATCTATCGTGAAATTTTCGGAGATAATGTTTCGGACTATTAAATCTTATTTAAAATTTAAATCGACCGCAAGAGACGAAATAGCAGACCGGGGGCCATCACGACGCAGGGTTGCGGCGGAATGAGGCAGGCCGCCGCGGTGGCGGCAAACGGCGGCGTCAGTGCAGGTGATGCGAAGGGAAACTCGCGGTGCTGCTGCGGAGCGCAACGGCGTGTTGCTCGACCGGCATCTTCCGCTCGTCGAGGTCGCGTGAACGGCAGAGCGGCGTCCGCTGATCGGCAGCACGATCGCTGGACGACGATCATAGTCATTGACCGTCGCCTCATCGGCCAAACCGTAGGGTGGGCGAAGCGACGTCTCGCTGCATCGCCGCGCGTCGGCTGACGCGTGCCCACCATGCTCTCCGCGGTAGGCGCGCCTTCGCCGCCGCTCTGCGAGCGCCGACGGCGGCTTTGCCCACCCTGCGGTGTCGCGGCCGCCGCGACGTCCTCGATCAGCATCTTCTGGAGTGGGGGCGCTAGACGGGTGAATGCGCGTCCACGACGGTGTCAGTGTCACCAACATGGAGTCACAATCATTGGTTGTAATTCACGGAATTGAAGTCTAAAATCCGCGATTGTTTGAGCGCGGCAAATTTTTGAGTTTCATTTCAACGGAGCTTGTCATGGAAGAAGCGCATATCAAGGCTTTCGAGGCTCTACCTCAGTCCACCTCATGCAGGATCATCACGTTCGACAGCGCGACCGTGGTGCCCGGCATCGTTCCGAACACCTACTTCCTGATCGTCACCGGCACCAAGCCCTGGGTCACGATGAAGGTCGAATTGCATCCGCTGATCTATATCCGGCAACCCGAATATTGGGGCATCGAGGTGGTCGGCTGCCAAAGCGGCATCGGCTTGCCGCAGACCGCGCCGTATCACGTTGTCCTCGACATCACACACGTGCGCGGCACGAAGGGGATCGAAGTGATCGGCGCCACGAGCAGGAAGCAGATCAACGTGCCGTAGGTCGGTCGACGGTCGGGTGGGGGGCATTCGCGCGCGCCGAAGCGGATCGCGCAACGCCCTCGGCCTGACCAGCTCACGTTACGACGAGCGCCGCGACACCCTCGATCTCGATCAGCATCTTCGGATCGGGCAGAACGTAGGGCGGGTTAGCGCCCGCGGGACGATTTCACCGCGGAGGGAATGTTTGCCAGGGCGCGTAACCCGCCGCCTGGAATGGTGGGTTACGCGAACGGCGTTCAGCCATGTGCGAGCGTGGAGAGATCGTCGGTTGCCGTCCGCTAACCCACCCTACCGTTTCGCGACCGCCGCGACACCCTCGATCTCGATCAACATCTTCGGATCAGGCAGCGCTGCGACCACGCAGGTGGTGCGCGCGGGGTAGGGTGCCGGCCCGAACGCCGCGGCATAGAGTCGGTTCATGGTCGCGACATCAGCGGCTCGCGTCAGCAGCACGTTGACCTTGACCAACTCGCGGATGGTCGCGCCGCCTTCGGTCAGGACGCGAGTGAAGTTGGTCACGACATTGGTGAACTGCGCGTCGAACTCGGCGGGCAGGTTGCCGTGGGCATCGAAGCCGGGAATGCCGGAGATGAAGAGGAGGTCGCCGATCCGGGTGCCAAACGACAGCGGCGGGGCTTTGATGTGGGGTGGGGCGGGGATGTGGTGGATGGGCATGGGACGTCCATTTCGATCTCGTAACTATTCACAAGAGGCGCAAAGCACGCGCTAGGACCTGGGCAGTGGATTTCGGCAGGCTACCGAAAATTCCTACTAGTGCAAAGGCGACCGGCCACAGGCAGGCGGCTAGACCGAACAACCAGTGCTGCTTTGGCTCGCGGGAAGACCGTCCGGACATCAGATTCTCCTGCTTCTTTCGCCGCGAAGGTGATGTCCTTTCCTACAAAGTACAATGATGAAATAACTTAGTTGGCGGTCGGTTTAACGGGCCACTAAACCGAAATTGATCTAATCCCTTGGATTTACTTACTCGCGTTCCTTGCGGATAGTTGTGGATTGGGAACGTGAAGGAGGCTGTTTCTGCATTCGTCGACCGTTCCTTGTCGCTGAAATTGAGAAGGCGGACATCAGCGACCTTCCGTCATTGTCGCAACAAGCGGCAACCAACGCATCAATTGCGAAATCGAAGGACCGAGCAGACCTCAAACAAGAAAGCCGGGCTTGCGCCCGGCTTCGATGGATGGCCGGGTCAAGCCCGGCCATGACGACGGAGAGAGTGGAACTGAGCGGGCTTCAGGACAACGCCTTGTTGCTCTCCTTCACCTTCTCCGCATCCAGATACACGCTGCCGCCCATTTCCTTGAACTTGGCGCTCATCTGGGCCATGCCGTCCTCGATGGTGCCGCTGATGGTCATGCCGACGGTGGCTGGATCATTCAGCGTCGCGGCGTAGTCGCGGACGTCCTGGGTGATCTTCATCGAGCAGAATTTCGGGCCGCACATCGAGCAGAAATGCGCGACCTTGTGGGCTTCCTTCGGCAAGGTCTCGTCGTGGAAGCTCTTGGCCGTGTCCGGGTCGAGGCCGAGGTTGAACTGGTCGGTCCAGCGGAACTCGAAGCGGGCGCGGGAGAGGGCGTCGTCGCGCAGTTGCGCGGCGGGATGGCCCTTGGCGAGGTCGGCGGCGTGGGCGGCGATCTTGTAGGTGATGACGCCGGTCTTGACGTCGTTGCGATCCGGCAGGCCCAGATGCTCCTTCGGCGTCACGTAGCACAGCATGGCGCAGCCGAACCAGCCGATCATGGCGGCGCCGATGCCCGAGGTGATGTGGTCGTAGCCCGGCGCGATGTCGGTGGTCAGCGGCCCGAGCGTATAGAACGGCGCCTCGCCGCACTCCTTGAGCTGCTTGTCCATGTTGATCTTGATCTTGTGCATCGGCACGTGGCCGGGGCCCTCGATCATGACCTGGCAGCCCTTGTCCCACGCGATCTTGGTGAGCTCGCCAAGTGTTTCCAGCTCGGCGAACTGGGCGCGGTCGTTGGCATCCGCGATCGAGCCCGGGCGCAGGCCGTCGCCGAGCGAGAACGAGACGTCATACTTGCGCATGATGTCGCAGATCTCCTCGAAATGCGTGTAGAGGAAGCTCTCCTTGTGATGCGCGAGGCACCACTTCGCCATGATCGAGCCGCCGCGCGAGACGATGCCGGTGACGCGGTTCGCGGTGAGGTGGATGTAGGCGAGACGCACGCCGGCGTGGATGGTGAAGTAGTCGACGCCCTGCTCGCACTGCTCGATCAGGGTGTCCTTGTAGAGCTCCCAGGTCAGCGCGACCGGATCGCCGTTGCACTTCTCCAGCGCCTGGTAGATCGGCACGGTGCCGATCGGCACCGGCGAGTTGCGCAGGATCCATTCGCGGGTGGTGTGGATGTTGCGGCCCGTCGAGAGATCCATCACGGTGTCGGCGCCCCAGCGGATCGCCCACACCATCTTGTCCACTTCCTCTTCAACGGAGGATGTCACCGCCGAGTTGCCGATATTGGCGTTGATCTTGGTGAGGAAGTTGCGGCCGATGATCATCGGCTCCAACTCGGCATGGTTGATGTTGCAGGGAATGATGGCGCGGCCACGCGCGATCTCGTCGCGCACGAACTCCGGGGTGATGAAGGCGGGCACGGATGCGCCAAAACTCTCGCCGTCGGCAAGCGCAGCTTCGGCGCGCTCGAGCTGGGTCTTGCGGCCGAGATTCTCGCGCTCGGCGACGTAGATCATCTCCTTGGTGACGATGCCGGCGCGGGCGAATTCGAGCTGGGTGATCTTGTGGCCGTCGAGGCCGCGCAGCGGCTTGTGATGCGCGGTGAACGACTTTGCGGCCTTGTCGGCGCCGACATTGCCGTTGTCCTCGGGCTTGATGTCGCGGCCTTCGTACTCCTCGACGCCGCCACGCTCGCGCACCCAGGCGGTGCGGGCGCGCGACAGGCCGGCGTTGACGTCGATCGTCACAGTCGGATCGGTGTAGGGACCGGAGGTGTCGTAGACCGGCAGGTTCGGCTCGGAGGCCGCTTCCGAGAGGATGATCTCGCGCAGCGGCACGCGCAGGTCGGGCGCGGAGTCCGGCGTTGCGTAGATCTTGCGCGAGGACGGCAGCGGGCCGGTGGTGACGGCGGGCAGGGTGGTGTCGGGATTGGAGCGGATGTTCATGGGATCCTCCTTCTCAATTGTTGTTATTCCGGCCAAAGCGCCCGGCGTTCAGAGGCGATGTGTTGGCGGGAGGTCTTGCGGCGAGTGCAGTGCGCCCCCCTCCCCCTTGCGGGGAGGGGTTGGGGGTGGGGGTGCCCGGAATGCGATGCTGATGAGTGGGCGATTCCTTAGAGCTGCAGCGTGCCGGACGTGACGTCACATGGAGAGCTGTGCGCGTGGACCCCCACCCCCGACCCCTCCCCGCAAGGGGGAGGGGGGCACACCGCGTTCGCGGAGGTGATCTCCTGCAACAATTCTCAGACGCATTCGCAAAATCCGCGCGCATCATGCCGGCTCCTTGGTCGCATCGAGCCACGCGCGGACGCGGGCGTCGGGGTCGGGGTTCTGCGTCACGTCGCTGACGACGGCGATGGAGTCGGCGCCGGCGGCGAAGATCTCCGCGGCCTGCTCCAGCTTGATGCCGCCGATCGCGACCAGCGGGATGGTGCCGACACGCTTCTTCCACTCGCCGATCTTCGCGATGCCCTGCGGGGCGAAGCGCATCGCCTTCAGCGTCGTCGGGAAGATCGGCCCCAACGCGACATAGTCGGGCTTGGCGGCGAGCGCGGTCTCCAGCTCGGCATCGTCATGCGTCGAGAGGCCGAGCGTCAGGCCGGCCTCCTTGATCGCGGCGACGTCGGCGTCGGCGAGGTCCTCCTGGCCGAGATGGAGGTGCTGCGCGCCGGCAACGATCGCGGCGCGCCAGTAGTCGTTGACGATCAGCTTCGTCGCCGTGCCCTTGGTGATCGCCAGCGCGTCGGTGACGATCTGCAGCGCCTCGCCGTCGTTGAGGTCCTTCGCGCGCAGCTGCACGGTGCCGACGCCGAGCCTGGTCAGGCGCTCGACCCAGGCGAGGCTGTCGACGACGGGATAGAAGCGATCAGGATACGGCATGCCAGAACGGTGTCCCAACGACAGGGGTGGAGGGCGAGGCGAAATCGCGGGCGTCCATCAGCCCGGCCTCGTAGGCGGTGCGGCCGGCTTCGACCCCGAGCCGGAAGGCGCGGGCCATCGCCACCGGGTCGGCAGCCTTGGCAATCGCCGTGTTGAGCAGCACGGCGTCGTAGCCGAGCTCAAGTGCTTCCGCCGCGTGGCTCGGCGCGCCCAGGCCGGCGTCGACCACCAGGGTGATATCGGGCAGGCGGTCGCGCAGCAGCTTCAGCGCGTCGCGGTTGATGATGCCCTTGGCCGAGCCGATCGGCGCCGCCCAGGGCATCACGACCTTGCAGCCGGCATCGACCAGCCGCATCGCGACCGTGAGATCCTCGGTGCAGTAGGGGAACACCTCGAAACCGTCCTTGATCAGGATATCAGCGGCTTCGACGAGACCAACCACGTCGGGCTGCAGGGTGTCGTTGTCGCCGATCACTTCGAGCTTGATCCAGCTCGTGCCGAACAATTCGCGCGCGAGCTTCGCCGTCGTCACCGCCTCGCGCACGCTGCGGCAGCCGGCGGTGTTCGGCAGCACGGTGACATCGAGCGCGTTGATCAGCTTCCAGAACGCATCGCCGGTCTTGCCGCCGGCCGACTCGCGCCGCAGCGACACGGTGACGATCTGCGCGCCCGAGGCGCGGATCGCATCCTGCATGATCGCAGGCGATGGGTAGAGCGCGGTGCCGATCAGCAGGCGGGAGGCGAAAGTCTTGTCGTAGAAGGTGGGCATCAATGGTCTCCGTCATGTCGGACGGTGGTCGCCGCAACGAAGCCTGTCATCCCCGCGAAAGCGGGCGATGACAGTGGTGGTTGTGGCGCGAGCTCCATGAGCATCACCCTCCCTGCCGGGGGGCGATGATCTCGATCTCGTCGCCGGTCTTGAGCTGCGTCTCGGCCCAGCGGCTCTTCGGCACCACGTCGTAGTTCAGCGCGATCGCGAAATGGGTGCCTTCGTAGTCGAGCTCGGAGAGCAGCGCGGCGACGCTGGTCGCGCTGATGTCGCGGGCCTCGCCGTTGACGGTCACGCGCATCGCATCACCTCGTTGTCGATCTGGCCGTGCGCGAGATAGTTCAAGGTCGCCTGCGCCAGCGCCGGCGCGATCAGGAAGCCGTGGCGGTAGAGGCCGTTGACGCGGATCTCGCGCTCGCCCTTGATGGTGATGCGCGGCAGATTGTCGGGATAGGCCGGCCTGAGCCCCGAGCCGAATTCGAGGATGCGCGCCTCGCCGAACGCCGGATGCACCGAGTAGGCGGCACCGAGCAATTCCAGCGCCGAGCGCAGGCTGACGCCGGTGTCCTCGGCCTCGAGCGAAGTCGCCCCCAGCATGAACAGGTTGTCCTCGCGCGGGATCAGATAGAGCGGGAAGCGCGGATGCATCAGCCGCACGGGCCGCGCGAGCTGCACCTCGGCGGTCTCGATCAGGATCATCTCGCCCTTGACGCCGCGCAGCTCGGGCTCGGCGTCGCGCGCCTCCAGCCCGCGGCAGTCGATCACGAGGCCGTCGAGATCATCAGCCGTGACGTCGCTGTTGAACAGCACGCGGCCGCCAGCCTCGACGATGCGCTGATGCAGCTTCGGCAGCACGCGGCGTGGCTCGACATGGCCCTCGGTCGGATAGAACAGGCCCTCGCGGAAGCGGCCCTCCAGCGACGGCTCCAACGCCGCAAGCTGCTGCGCGTCGAGCCGCTGATAGCCGGAGGTGCGGCGGGCGAAGCGGTCGTAGTCGGCGCGGTCGCGGGCATGCGCGATCACCAGCGAACCGTTGAACGGCGTGTCCGGCAGCTCGCGCCGCCAGATGTCGAGCGAGGCGAGCCCGAGCCGGCTGATGATCGGCTCGGCGACCTCGCTCTCGCAATAAGGCGCCAGCATGCCGCCGGCCCAATGGCTGGTGGAGAGCATCAGATCGGCGTCGCTGCGCTCGTGCAGCGTGACCTCGCGGCCCGCGCGCGCGAGCAGCAAGGCTTGCCAGGCACCCGCGATGCCCGCACCGATGATGGAAACGGGGACATCCCCGCGCGTGGTTGTCTGCTGCATCCCTGTCCCTTCGCCGGCATGACCCGGATCAGGTTCAAAGGGTCACCGCATCACGCTGCGGTATCTCAGCTCCCCTCGGAGCTCCCCTCGGAACGCACTTAAAATAGACCGATATCCCCCCGTGTCAACGGAGTGTCACGGAAAGACAAAGCCGGTGGCCCTTGGAACCAATGGCGATCAGTGCGCCCGCGCGTGGCGGCCGGTTGCAATCTTCGGGGTGATGTCGAGCGGGCCGCTCGTCCGCTCGGAGCGGCCGGCGGGCCGCGCGTCGGCCAAGCGCTGCCGCTTGGCCTCCTCGTAGTAGCCCCTGGCGAAGTAGAGCACGGCGCGGTCGTGATCGCCGCGGGCGGCACGATAGGCGCCGGCGAGATAGCGCACGCCATAGGTGAGATTGGTGTTCGGATCGTGCAGGCCCTGTGCGTCGCCGGTGTAGCCCAGGCCGCGCGCGGTGCCGAGCTTGATCTGCATCAGGCCGATGCAGCCGCAGCGGCCGACCAGGTCCTTCTGGTATTTGCTCTCGCGCACGATGACGCGGTGGATCAGCGATTCCGGAATGTTGTTGGCGGCGGCATGCACCGCCACCAGCGCGTCGATGTGCGGATGGCCGGTGTCGATGTGGCGCGGCTTGGCCTCGGCCGCCTTGCGCTCGGCCTCGCGGGGCTCGGCCGCAGCGGCCGGGATGGCATCGGTGTCGGCGGGCGCTGAGGCATTGGCGTCCATCGGCGGGGAGGTGTCGGCGCTGCTGACGGCCTCGATCGCCTCGACCTCGCGCGCGGCCTTGGTCACCGCGCTGCGTGCCGCCAGCTCCCTGGTTCCGTCAGAGCGGACATGGGCGAGCTTGACCTTGCCGGCCTTCGGTTTGGCCGCACTGTCCGATGCGGTGCTCGCATCATCGGCAGCCATTGCAGACGGCACGGGACCAGCCATCGCGAAGCCTGCGATGCAGGCCGTCAGCACAAGACGTCTCATGTGTCAGGATCCCCCGGGAACCACACGCATGCCGAGTAGCCCCCCAGCACGCGCTTTACACTTTGCACACCGTAATTGGCGCAAACGCCGGGCGATAATGTGGCAACAATGGGGCGAAGACGCCCGGTCGGGTCCGGATGCGCCGGCGGTTTACCGCGAATTATGCCGTGCATGCTTGGCTGGGCGGAGCAATTCCGCCAACGGGGCCATGCCGCGATGACGCTGTCCGTCACCCACACCGAAGCGACCGCCGGGCGCGCGCAGGCGCTGCTGCCACTATGGGTCGGCGCCGGCGCCTATGCGCTGCTGCTGATCTCCGGCAATCGGCTGCTCAACGATCCCGACACGCTGTGGCAGATCACGGTGGGGCAGTGGATCATCGATCATCGCGCGGTCCCGGAGGTCGACGTCTATTCCTTCACCATGCGCGGCGCGCCCTGGATCTCCACGCAGTGGCTGGCGCAGGTCGCCTATGCCGCCGCTTACACGTTCGCCGGCTGGACCGGGCCGGTGGTGCTGGCGGCCTCGGCGACCGCGCTGTCCTTCGCGCTGTTCGCGCGCGCCCTCGGTCGGCATCTGCGCGACGCCACGACATTGGTGTTCGTGGTCGCGGCGTTCCTGCTCTGCCTGCCGCATCTGCTGGCGCGGCCGCATGTGCTGGCGTTTCCGATCCTGGTCGCCTGGATCGCCGGACTTGTCGATGCGGCCGATCGCAGGGCTGCGCCGCCATGGCAGCTGGTGCCGTTGATCGCGCTGTGGGCCAATCTGCATGGCGGATTCGTGTTCGGCCTGTTCTTCATCGCGCCCGCCGCGCTCGACGCGCTGGTGAATGCCGATCGCTCGGTCCGCTCCGGCCTTGCGCTGCGCTGGGCCGGGTTTGCGGCGCTCGCGCTGGCGGCGAGCTGCTGCACGCCCTATGGCTGGAATGCGCTGCTGGCGTCGCAGAAGATCCTCTCGCTGGGCCAGGCGTTGCCGTTGATCGTGGAATGGAAGGCGACCGACTTCCAGGGGCTCGGTCCGTTCGAGATCTGCCTGCTGATCGCCATCGGGGTCGCGCTGTTCCATGGTCTCAGGCTGCCTCCGGTGCGGATCCTGATGCTGCTCGGCCTGCTGCACATGGCGCTGGCGCAGGCGCGCGCGGCGGAGATCCTGGCGTTGGTCGGCCCGCTGGTGCTCGCCGCACCGCTCGCGCGGCAGGCGGGCGCGTCGCCCGTGCTGCCGCCGGGGCGCGCGTCGGGAGCGGCGCTGACGGCGGCAGTGATGCTCGCGCTCGGCGCCGGCACGGTCGCCTCGGCTTCGATCCTGAACTACACGCCGAACATGCGCGGCACCCCGGTCGCGGCCGTGACCGAGCTGAAGAAGCTCAACCTCACGCGGGTTCTCAATGACTATGATTTCGGCGGCTACCTGATCTCAGCCGGTGTCGCGCCGTTCATCGACGGCCGCACAGAGCTCTATGGCGAAAAGTTCTTCGTCGATCACAACGCCGCGTCCGGCCTGATGGAGCCGGACAATCTGTTCCGCCTGCTCAAGGACTACGGCATCGAGGCGACCCTGCTGCGCACGCAGAGTGCTGCGACCAAGCTGCTCGATCACGTCGACGGCTGGCAGAAGGTTTATGCTGACGACATCGCCACCATCCATCTGCGCAAGGCGGGTGCCCGTCATGTCGCGGAACCGGCGGTCTCTCCGGCGGCAATTGAATCAAACGCGTTGATCCCATCTCCGTGAGGTCGGATGTCGCGCGGCATCCCGGCGCGTGCAAAACAACCGCCGCGCGGCTAAGATCAGGGCCGTCAGTTCGACAGCATGCCTGACTCATTCAAGAAGACTGAACAGAGAGGGAGCGCGTCATGGCCGTGAAGGCAGCCGACGATCATTCACCCAGCATCGACCATTCATTCGATATCGACGCGATGCCATCCACGGTTCGCGTCGTGGATCTGCCGCGCAACAATCCCTGCGCCCAATGTGGCGAGGCGATCGCATTGCCGTCCTGGGTCGAAAAGGATGGCCGCCGCACCGCCTATCTCTGGCACTGCCGCCTCTGCGACTATCGCTACGAAACCATCGCCTTCTATGCCGAGTCCGTCGACGAGAACGGCGCGATGGCGGCGTAGGCTCGATTGACTATTGCGGGTCGTTGCAGCGCTGACGGTCGGCTCCCTCTCCCCGTTCTTACGGGGGCGCGACGAGCTTCGCTCGCGCTGAGAGGGTTGGGGGGAGGGCAGACCCACGGGAAGCGCCGATGGGGAGATCTGTACCCTCTTACCCGGATCGCAACTGGCGATGCAATCCGACCTCACCCCGCAGGCGGGGGAGAGGTGAAACCGAGCTAGCAGCAATAGGCTTACACCAGCTCCAGCCAATGTAGACCTGTTAGTCGGGCTCCCGTGCTAGGCGCGGCGGTGCGGCTTGGCGATGTGAGCGACGTCACCCGGATCCCCCGAACGTCACAAAGTGACACTGCCGCGGCGCACTGAGGCTGCTTGTCGCGCAGCATGACGAAATCGTGGTTCCCGCGGAACGCCGACTGTCCATTGCCGTTCTCTCGTCACCATCCACCTAGAGGAGACACCACATGATGATGAAGACTGTTGCGGCCGGCCTCGCCGGTTCCCTGCTGCTCGCGACCGCCGCCTTTGCTGCGGAGAGCACCACCACCACAACCAACACCACGATCAAGAGCGACACCACCGTCGCGTCCTATCAGGGCGACTGGCGCAGCTCCAAGCTCGTCGGCGTGAAGGTCTACAACAACAACAACGAGAATGTCGGCTCGATCGACGATCTGCTGATCGACAAGAGCGGCGCAGTCAAGGGCGTCGTGATCGGCGTCGGCGGCTTCCTCGGCATGGGTGAGCACCTCGTCGCTGTCTCGTTCGATCAGGTCAAGTTCTCGGACCAGCCGGTTCAGGCCAACACCGCCTCCAACGCTCCGGCCTCGGGCAAGGCGACCACGCCGCCGGCCACGACGACCGGCGCCGCCACCGGCACTTCGTCATCCTCGTCGATGAGCTCCTCGAAGAATCGCTGGTATCCCGACCATGCGATGATCAACGCCACCAAGGACCAGCTGAAGTCGATGCCCGAGTTCAAGTACTCGGAGTAAACGGCGTCACTGACGTCTAGCTGACTGCCCAAGCGGCGCGCCCGGATCCGTCCGGGCGCGTTCGCGCGTCATGCTGCGGGGCGCAAGGTGGTCTGGCCGAGCGGCAGCTCGATGCGGGCGATCAGTCCGCTTGGCTTGCGATCGTGCAATGACAGCTCGCCGCCATGCGCCTGGACGATCGCCTTCGCGATCGAGAGGCCCAGGCCGAACCCGGTGGCCTCGTCCATGTTGCGGGCATCGTCGCCGCGCACGAAGGGCTCCAGCATGTCGGGCTTGCGCGCATCGGCGATCCCGGGTCCATCATCCTCCACGTCGATCGTCAGGCACTTCCCCGACGCCACCAGTCTGATGACGGTTTCCTTGCCGTACTTCACGGCGTTCTCGACCAGGTTGGTGACCGAACGCATCAGGTCGTCGGGACGCACCGTCGCCATCGCGTGCGCCGGGCCGATATAGGTGACGCTGTGGCCGACATCGGCGAATTGGTCGGCGACGAGCTGAAGGATGCTCGCGATATCGACCAGCGTCATCGGCTCGAGCTTGCGGCCGTTGCGCAGGAATGACAGCACCGAGCCCAGCATCGCATGCATCTGATCGAGATCGGCCAGCATGCGATTGCGCTGCAGCTCGTCCTCGACGAACTCACAGCGCAGCCGCATGCGGGTCAGCGGTGTCCGCAGATCGTGGCTGATGGCCGCCAGCATCTTGGTCCGGTCGTTCATCAGCGCCGTGATGCGTTGGCGCATACGGTTCAGGGCGCGCGCCAGCGACCGGATCTCTTCCGGTCCGCGCTCGGGCAGGGCAGTGGCATCGCCATCGAGGCTGAAGCTCTCGGCAGCCTTGGCGAAGCTCGACAGCGGTGAGGTCAGCGCGCGGGCCGCCCACAGGCCGAGCAGTGTCGTGCTGATCAGCGCGAACATGATCGTCGTCAGCCATGGGGCGCCCCAGAACGGTGGCCGGTGCGGCCGGTCGGCCATTCGAGCCGAAACCATGTTGCCATCGGGCAGAGCGAAGATGACGGTGCGCGTCTGGGAGCCGGGCGGCGGCATGAAGACGCGATAGCCTGGGCCAAGGCCACGAAAGCCGCCTGGACCGTGAGGCCGTCCGTCGGCGAGCTCCGGAGGGGCCGGCCGTCGCTCGTCGCCACCGGTCCCGGCCTCGACGTCGGGGCCGGCCGGCTCGCGCCGGCGGCCGGAAGCACCCGGCAGAGGCCCCACGTGAGGCTTGAGCTCGAACTCAGGATAGGCGCGGGCAATGTCGGAGATCAGTCGAGGCCGTTCGGCAGCGGGCGCGCGTCCAAGAATGCGGATGGCGGTCGCGAGCTGAAGTGGCCCGACTTCGTTTTCGGGGTCGGGCTGCTCGGCGCGATAGATCAGGAACGTCGCCGTGATGATGGCATGGAGCGCCACGATCGAAATGGCGACCAGCGCCGTGATCTGGCCGCGGATTCCCTTGAGGTTGAGAAAGCCGAACGACATCATGACATCGCCATTCGATCGGGCCGGTCAATGGCTTTGCGGGCCAGTCACCACCTCGACGACGGGTGTGAACATGTAGCCGCCGGAGCGCACGGTCTTGATCATGGTGGCCTCCTGCGGGTCCGGCTCGATCTTGCGGCGGATGCGGCTGACCAGCACGTCGATCGAGCGCTCGAACGAGCCGGCGCTGCGGCCCTGCGTCAGGTCGAGCAGGCTGTCGCGCGACAGCACGCGGCCCGGCCGCTCGCAGAAGGTGCGGAGCAGATCGAACTCGGCGCTCGTCATCGCGACGCGTGCGCCTTCGGGATTGCGTAGTTCGCGCAGCCGGAAGTCGATCGTCCAGCCGAGGAAGCTCAGCGCCGTCGCGCCTTCGGTTGCGCTCGCCGTCATCGCGGCCGCCTGCCGGCGCAGCACCGCGTTGATGCGGGCGAGCAGCTCGCGCGGATTGAACGGCTTTGGCAGATAGTCGTCGGCGCCCATCTCCAGTCCGAGGATGCGGTCGACGTCCTCGCCGCGCGCGGTGAGCATGATGATCGGCACCTGCGATTCCGCGCGCAGCTTGCGGCACAAGGTCAGGCCGTCCTCGCCGGGCAGCATGACGTCGAGGATCAGGAGATCGACACGGTGGTCGCCCATGATGCGGGTCATCTCGCGGCCGTCGGTCGCGGTGGTCACGTTGCAGGCATTGTTGCGCAGATATTTCGCGATCAGCGTCCGCGTCTCGCGGTCGTCCTCGACGACAAGAATGTGTGGTTGTGTCTGGGCCATACCGACAAGTGACCTAGAATCGCGGCGTTTTGCGAAGAATTTTGTTACGGAATATTTCCTGCGACGGGCGCGCGGAAAGGGCCCGACAACGTCTCTCTGCGCCGTGTTGCGGAATTCGTGAGGGCGCGTCAAGCCTCGCGAAACGTATGGCCTCGGGGCCGCCGCACGCTCGCGCGATACGGCTGCATCGGGTTACCGGAAACGGCGCGGACATTCGTAAGTGTCGCCAGACCAGGGCAGGTCCGATTGAATCATTGCCGGTCGTTGCACGGTCCGCAAACGCGTGCAGCGACGGGATGCGACGTTCCGAAACGGCCCGTCACAGTCCTGGCAATGTATTGACTCGAACCGACATCGTGCCCTCCGCCGAGGCGATCACGCGCAGCACGGTGGCGTCGAAGGCGATGTCGGTCAAAGCGAGGTTGTTGATGTCGGTGTCGACGCGGATGCCGTTCTCGTTCTTCTGCAACTCGGAAATCGCGGTCGCGATCTTGTCGCGGACATTGTCGGCGAACGGCTTGAGATCGACCACCGACCGCTCTAGCAGCGCGCGTTGCAGATGTGGCACCACGGCGCGCGCGGCGGCGCCGAGCAGGCCGAACGCCGCGTCGGATTCGACGGCGAGCTGCAGGTCGGACAGCCGCAGGATCTGCTGCGCCTGATCGACCATCGGCCGTCCCCAGATGTGCACCGTCGCGTCGGCGCCGAGGCCGAAGAAGCTCTCCTTCTCTTTTCCCTTCACCTGCAGCGAGATCAGCAGCCGGTTGCCCGAGGGCACGACGGTCGCATGCTTCACCGTGACCGTGACCGGGCCGGAGCCGTCCTCGGGGAACGTCCGCCCGGCGAGCTGCGAGTCGACGAGCTTGCTGAGCTCGGTGAATGGGACATCGATCGGAACCGCGACGTTGACGGTGCCCGCGGTGGGCGGAACGATCGTGATCTTGTCCGGGAACGGGCACTCCGGCTTGGTCTCGGCTGCCGTGACCCGGGTCTCCGCCTCGATCCCCATGGTGACGCTGACGACGTTCGCATCGATCGCGGGCTGCGCGGCCAGCGCCCGTGTCGGCTTGATCTCGAGCCAGACGGCGGGCAGTCCCGGCGTGGTGCCCTGAAGCGGCACCGAGCGGCAGGCGCGGGCCCACTGCGCCTGCGCCACGCGCCGCATGGTCGGGTCCTTGCGCAGCCTGTCGCTGAGCGCGCTGAGCTGGTCGTTGACGGTCTTGTCTATGACCGGCTTCATCTGCGCGGGCACGTTGACGCGGGCGCCGGCGACGGTCAGCGCGGTGTCGCCGAGATTGACCTGGGCGGTGAAGTTCGGCTCGACATACCAGGAGGCGGCCAGCCGTGGCCGCATCGCGATCAGGACGTTGCCCTTGATGTCGGCGGTGGCGTTCAGGTTCTTGATGTTGATGCCGCCAATCTGCTTGGCGGCATCCGCGCCGAGCAGGCCGCCGATGGCGTCGCCGAGCGCGCCGGTCGCTTTGGCGGACAGCGATCCGGTGACGTTCAGCCGGCCCGAGAGCGGCGTCGCCAGCGACAAAGTGTCCTGGGTGCCGGTGGCGGCGATGGCGCCGCGGGTGACCGTCCAGCCGATGTCGGCATTCTGCAGGATCTGGTTGACGGGGTTGTCGGCCTTGCCGGAGAAATTGCGCGGCGTGGCCTTTTCGGCGGCGTCACGAATCGCGCCGAGCGAGATCGATACCGGCGTCATGATGATCGAGTTGCGCGTGGCCGGCGGCAGCGGCGGCAGTTGGGTCAGCTGCGGCGCCGGCGTGCTGCCCGAGAACAGAAACACCTCCACGATGATGATGCCGATCAGCACGACGGCGGCAAGGCCGGCGGCGCCGATCAGGATCAGCCGCAGCCGAGGCGGCGAGCGCCGCGGCGGCCGCTGCGTTTTCGGGGCGAGCGGATGCGGCCTGCTCTGCCAATCCGGTCGCGGTGTCGGAAGGTTCATGTCGGATCCACGGACTCCAACTGCCGCGCCGGCCCATGCCGGAAGCGGCGAGATCGCGGTTAATACAAGATTGCCGAGCTTACAGGGCCGGACGGAGGCGCGCCAGGGCAGCCCGTGACGCGGACCATCATCAATCGGCCGTGATGGTGAACGGCGGCATGCGCGCAAAGAAATGACCGCCGCGGCTTTCGGGCCTCGGCGGTCCAGTCAGGGAGGATCCGGGAGAAGGAACGAGCGGTGCGGCCCGCGCAGGTCAGCGGGTCATGCGGCCGAGATCGGCGCGGCGCTCCATCGGCAGCACGATCACCTTGGCGCCGACGCTGACGCGGGCATAGAGGTCGATCACGTCCTGATTGGTCAGACGGATGCAGCCCGACGACACATGCGTGCCGATCGTCTCGGGCGCGTTGGTGCCGTGAATGCGGTAGACGGTGCCGCCGAGATACATCGCGCGGGCGCCGAGCGGATTGCCGGGACCGCCGGCCATGTGACGCGGCAGATAAGGCTGGCGCGCGATCATCTCCGGCGGCGGCGTCCAGTCCGGCCATTCCGCCTTCCTGGTCACCGACTGCACGCCGGACCAGGTAAAGCCGTCGCGGCCCACGCCGATGCCGTAGCGCATCGCCTGGCCGCTGCCGAGCACGTAGTACAAATACTTGTTTGGTGTGTCGATGATGATCGTGCCGGGTGCCTCGCGGGTGGCGTAGCTCACGACCTGGCGGCGCAGGCGCGCGGGCATCTCATAAGCGGTCGCCTCATCCTCGCGCGGCGTGATCAGTTGCGGCGTCGTTGCCGGCGGCTCGTAGGTCGCCATCGGCGGCGGCAGCAGGAAAGGGAACGGGAGCGGGGCCGGAGGCGCGGCTTGCGTCGGCGTTGCCGCAGCGAACGTACCGACGATCAGCGCAGCGAACAGGATGCGGGATCGCGAACCGACTGTGCCTGACGTGAACATGGACGTCCCCTCGTTTGATCGCTTGGTGCGCGCCGTGCTTGTCTCGACCGGCGTCGTCAAAATCAGTTGCCTGCCATCATTCTCTGCGGCGCATTGACCCGCGCCCGATGTTGCAACTCATAGGGGAGAAAAGTTTCGTTGCGTTTGCGCGCTGCGCGCAAAAAGGTTTCGTCGGCTTAACCGTTTGTTTCATGACGGTTTCACGACAGCAGCCGCGCGGGACAGCCACAGATCGCGGGGAAAACAGCAGTTGGCGGGCAAAAAGACCCTTCGACAGTTCGATGACGTCACACGCCTGAAATAACAATGTCGGAATTTGCGGCTGTTCAGAATCGCTGCAACTTTCCGGATCGCCTTATGCGGATCTTAATCGCAACCGACGCCTGGCACCCGCAGGTCAACGGCGTGGTGCGCACGCTCACCTCGCTGGCTCGCGCGGCCGCCGGCCTCGGCGCCGACATCACCTTCCTCACGCCGGAAGGCTTTCCGTCGTTCGGCGTGCCGACCTATCCGGGCCTGCGGCTCGCCGTGACCAACGGCCGCGAGATCGCCCGGCGCATCGAGGCGGCGGCGCCGGATGCGATCCACATCGCCACCGAAGGCACGATCGGCTGGGCGGTGCGCCGCTACTGCCTGCGCCATGGCCTGCCGTTCACGACGTCCTACACGACGCGCTTTCCGGAGTACGTCGCTGTGCGCACCGGCATTCCCGATGCCGTCGGCTATTGGGTGATGCGCCGCTTCCACGACGCCGCCGCGATGACCATGGTCGCGACCAATTCGCTGAAGCAGGACCTCGCGTCGCGCGGCTTCAAGCGGCTCGGCTTCTGGACCCGGGGCGTCGATACGAAGCTGTTCAATCCGGACGCGCCGGTCGCGCTGGATCTGCCGCGTCCGGTGTTCATGACCGTCGGCCGCGTCGCGGTCGAGAAGAACCTGGAAGCCTTCCTTGCGCTCGACCTGCCGGGCTCGAAGGTGGTGATCGGTAACGGCCCGCAAAAGGCGGAGCTGGAGCGTCGCTTCCCGGCGGCGCATTTCCTCGGCGAGAAGACCGGCAACGATCTGACCGCGCACATGGCGGCCGCCGACGTCTTCGTGTTTCCGAGCCTGACCGATACATTCGGCGTCGTGCAGCTGGAGTCGCTGGCCTGCGGCACGCCTGTCGCGGCCTTCCCCGTCACCGGTCCGCTCGACGTCATCGCCGATCATCCGATCGGGGCGATCGACAGGGACCTGCGCGCCGCCTGCCTGAAGGCGCTGACGATGTCGCGCGAGACCTGTCGGGCATTTGCGCTCGACCGCTCCTGGGAGAACAGCGCGCGCCAGTTCATCGGCAATCTCGCCGTGCTGCAGCCGTCCCGCGTCGTGCGTCCGACACCGGTGCTGGCCGGTCAGAGCGCCGTGCGCGGCTGACGGCGAACTTTGCGTCACTCCATCAATTCCAAACCCAAGTGAGATGTAACGATGGCAGAAACCATGAAGCTCGGCGGCGCGCGGGAGCTCGACTTCGATCGCGAACAGGTCGAGCAGGCCTATGACCGCTGGGCACCGATCTACGACCTCGTGTTCGGCGGCGTGTTCGAGAAGGGCCGCAAGGCCGCGATATCAGCCACGAACAAGCTCGGCGGGCGCGTGCTCGAGGTCGGCGTCGGCACCGGCATCTCGCTGCCGCTCTATGCGCCGCATGTCCGCGTCTTCGGCACCGACATCTCCGAGGCGATGCTCGGCAAGGCGATGCGGCGCGTCGCCGACCAGCGGCTGAAGAACGTCGAGGGTCTCGCGGTGATGGACGCCGAGCAGCTCGACTTTCCCGACGATTCGTTCGACGTCGTTATGGCGCAATATGTCGTCACCGCGGTGCCGAACCCGGAGGTCGCGCTGGACGAGTTCGCGCGCGTGCTGCGCCCGGGCGGCGAACTGATCATCCTGACCCGCGTCAGCGCCGATGACGGCCTGCGCCGGGTGATCGAGCAGGCGCTGCAGCCGGTGGTGCGCCGGCTCGGTTTCCGTACCGCCGAGTTCGGCTGGTCGCGCTACCTGCGCTGGCTCGCCGGCGCCGAGCGCATGGAGCTGGTCGAGCGCCGCCTGATCCCGCCGCTCGGCCATTTCTCGCTGGTCCGCTTCCGCAAGCTGGAGCGTGCCGCCGCGGCCTGAAGCCGCGGCCGCCCTCTATCGCCCTGCGACGTTCTACGTCGTCCGAAACGTTTCGCTGCGTCCGATCGCATGACATCTTGATGATGTCATGCGATCTACACCGAATCCCTGTAAACGACCTGCAACTCATTCTTCGGAGCAACCATGATCAAGCATTTCCTGGAGCAGCTGCGGATCCAGCGCTGGGACGACCATCGCTACTATCATCACAGCCGTATCAACCAGAGCCTCCACTTCGTCAGCGCGCTCAGCTTCATGATCGCCTACGTGATGATGGTGTTCGACCCGCTGGTCTCGGCGCTGATCGGCTGGCTGGTGTCGATGACCTCGCGCCAGGCGGGCCACTTCTTCTTCGAGCCGAAGGGCTACGACCACGTCAACCAGGCGACCCACGAGCACAAGGAAGAGATCAAGGTCGGCTACAACCTGCAGCGCAAGGTCGTGCTGATGTCGATCTGGGCCGCGGCCCCGGTGGTGCTCTATCTGCAGCCGACCCTGTTCGGCCTGCTGCCGCCCTGGACCTCGGCGATGGAATTCGTGCGCGAGACCGCCAAGCTGTGGCTCGTGATCGGTATCGGCGGCCTGCTGTTCCGCACCATTCATTTGTTCTTCATCCGTGACGTCGAGACCGGGCTGGTCTGGATGACCAAGATCATCACCGACCCGTTCAACGATTTCATGCAGTACCGCGCGGCTCCGCTGGCGCTGCTGCGTGGCGAGCTGATCGACCCCGGCCTGCACCTGATGAACGAAGGCCTCGAAGAGCAGCACGCCTGAGCCGGCTTGAAGCCCAGAGTAAAGCGATGCCCGGGCCGGTCCCGGGCATCGGTGTTTGTGGGGGGCTGTGAGGTGAAATCGAGCGAGCTTGCAGCCATGCGGCACGTGCCACCTTCCCCTGGAGGGGGAGGGTCGACGCGTGCGAAGCGCGCGTCGGGGTGGGGTGATCTCTCCACTTGCTCACCCGCACCTCATGTGCGGACAGGCCGTCACCCCACCCCGGCGCGCATTTCGCTTCGCTCATGCGAGCCGACCCTCCCCCTTCAGGGGAGGGTGGTTGCGCCGTCAGCGCCCGAATGCGGCGCCGAGCATCTCTTTCAGAATCTGGCGCTTGATCGCCTTGTTGGTGAGCGTGCCGTCGTTCCACCACCAGCCGTCCTGCTTCATCTTCTCGGCCGCCGAGACGAAGCGCTTCGTCACCTCGGCAAAATCGGCGTCGGTGTAGTTCAGGCTGAAGATCAAGCGGCCGGTGCCGACCCAGCTCAGCGCCAGGCCCTCGGCACGCAGGTAGTATTGCAGCATCCAATTGTAGCGCGACGGCACGGTGTATTCGACCAGCCAGATCGAATGCATATTGGAGACGCGCACCGGCAGGTCGTGCTCGGCCAGCGCGGCGTTGAGCTGCGCGGCGCGGCCATTCCAGGTTTCATCCAGGCCGTCGTAGATGGCGCGGAGGTTCGGGCTGTCGAGCCGGCTCAGGAACTCGTCCATCGCCGCCATCACATAAGGATGCGAGTTGAAGGTGCCGCGGGCGAAGCAGATGTCGGCCGGGCGGTCGTCGCGGAAGCGGCGCATCAGCTCGCGCTTGCCGCAGACGACGCCGATCGGCAGGCCGCCGCCGAGGCTCTTGCCGTAGGTCACCATGTCGGCCTTGACGCCGAAATACTCCTGGGCGCCGCCCGGCGCGAGCCGGAAGCCGAGGAACACCTCGTCGAACAGCAGCACGATGCCGCGTTCCGTGCAGACCTCGCGCAGCTGCTTCAGCCAGGCGGTGTAGGCTTCGCGGTCGTAGCGACCCTTGCGCGAGGAATCGACCAGCGCCGAGTCGCCGGGCGCATTGCCGTTCGGATGCAGCGCCTGCAGCGGATTGACCAGCACGCAGGCGATGTCGCGCCGCGTGCGCAGGACGTGCAGCGTGCGCTCGGACATCTCGGCCAAGGTGTAGGTCTCGTGCGGCGCGATCGGGTTGCCGACGCCGGGCTGTACGTCGCCCCACCAGCCGTGATAGGCGCCGGCGAAGCGGACCAGATGCGTGCGGCCGGTGTGGTAGCGGGCGAGCCGCACCGCCTGCATCACCGCCTCGGTGCCGGACATGTGGAACGAGACCTCGTCCATGCCGGACAGCTCGGTCAGGCGCTTCACGTTGTCAGCGACGACCGGGTGATAGAGCCCGAGCACCGGGCCGAGCGCGCTCGCGCGCCGCTCGGCAGCCGCGATGCACTCCTTGTAGAAGTCATAGCCGAAGATGTTGACGCCGTAGGAGCCGGTGAGATCGTAGAACCGGTTGCCGTCGAGATCGGTCAGGGTCACGCCGGAGGAAGCCTGCATGAACGAGCCGGCGCCGAGCTGCTCCTTGACCAGACGGCTGTACTGGAACGGGACCCGGTAGCTCTGGGTGAACTGCAGGTCGGAGATGCGGCTTGCGGCTTCCGCCGTCAGCGCGCGGCTCTTGGCGAACTTCTCCTGGAACAGCGCGCCGAGCCGGAAGAAGCCGTCCTGGCGCTTCGTGGCGATCGCCCGCGGTGCGCCGTCGGACCGGAAGAAGTCGTCGATCTCGAACTCATAGCGCGGGATCAGCCTGGAGATCCGGCGCGACATCTTGGAATGGCCCGCCAGCGAGCGGTGCTTGGCGCGCGACAGTTCGATGCGGGCCTTGACCTTCGGGGCCATGGCGGCCGTCACGGCAGCGCCAACGGCGAGCGATACATAAGGAATCGAGTTTTCCATCATGTCCAAAAGCGCTAACCCCTCCTGCTGACAGATTCATGACAGTCAAAAGCCTGATCGCCTCCGTCACCCAACAGGAAGACCTCAACTTCCTGCTCACCAACCGCGTGCCGCGCGCCGCGCTGACCCGCTTCATGGGCTGGTTCTCCAAGATCGAGAACCCGCTCGTCCGGGACGCGTCGATCGCGCTGTGGAAGCTGTTCTCCGACCTCGATCTCTCCGAGGCCAAGGAGAGCCGCTTCAAGAGCCTGCACGCCTGCTTCACGCGCGAGCTGAAGCCCGGCCTGCGGCCGTTCGATCCCGATCCCGCCATCGTCACCAGCCCGTCCGACGGCATCATCGGCGCCCACGGCCTGATCCGCGACGGCGAGCTCTACCAGATCAAGGGCGCGCCCTATTCGCTGCGCGAGCTCGTCGCCGATCCGGCCGTGGTCGAGACCCATCGCAACGGCAGCTTCGTCACCTTGCGTCTGACCTCGAGCATGTATCACCGCTTCCACGCGCCGGCCGACATGACGATCGAGCATGTCAGCCTGATCCATGGCGACGTCTGGAACGTCAATCCGATCGCGCTGAAGCGGGTCGAGCGGCTGTTCTGCAAGAACGAGCGCGCGGTGATCCGCACGCATCTTACCTCCGGCGAGCCGTTCACGATCGTGCCGGTGGCGGCGATCCTGGTGGCGAGTATCCGCCTGCATGCGCTCGACCGCGTATTGAACGCGCAGACCGAGCGACCGCTCGCCTATGCCTGTAACAACAATGTGCGCAAGGGGGACGAGCTCGGCTGGTTCGAGCACGGCTCCACCATCATCCTGCTCGCGCCCGGCGACTTCACATTCTGCCCCGATGTGGCGGAAGGCGCCCGCATCCGGGCCGGACAGCCACTGTGGCGCAGGCGCGTCGCCGCCGGATGAATGTCAGGTCCACGCTTGCGGAATCTCGATTTCGGCGTTGCGCAGTCCTATATCGGAGCGTTCAACTGACGAATCAGACCGCGGGAGTTGCGGTCGTTGCGGCTCGGGAGAGGCGATGGCGAGAGCGCCGATCATGGCGGCAGGGGGCATCGTGCTGCGGCGGGAACAGCCGCCGCGCATCGCGGTCGTGCGCCTGCGCAAGCGCGACGAATGGGTGCTGCCGAAGGGCAAGCTCGACGACGGCGAGACGCCGCGCGACGCCGCCAGGCGCGAGGTGCTGGAGGAGACCGGCCACAAGGTCACCGTGCATGAATTCCTCGGCACCCTGGTCTACGATACCGGCACGCGTGCCAAGGTCGTGCACTACTGGCGCATGGAAGCGGCCGACGAGCCGTCGCAGCCGCTGATGGACGATGTCCGCGCCGTCGACTGGCTGCCGCTCGATGCGGCGGTGGGGCGGCTGTCGCGCGATCATGAGAAGACGTTCCTGGAGACCGTCGGGCCGTACGCGCTCGCAGGCCTGATCCGCAAGACCAAGGCGAAGTCCGCGCCCGAGGTGGTGGCGAAGACCGCCGCTGACAAGAAGCCGGTCGAGAAGGTCGCAGCGGAGACGGCGGCGGTCGCGGCAAAGCCTGCAACCGCCAGGAAGCGCCGCAGCCGGGTCGTGGAGCCCGCCCCAGCGCCGGCTCCGGAGATCGCCGACTTCGCGATCGCAGTGCCGGGCGAGCAGCCCGCCGAAGCCGTGCTTGCGGCTGCGGCGCCCGACCTCGGTCAATCCGAACCGACTGCTTCGGATCCGGCAGCAGTGCCGGCGGAGGCCCACCCGGTCCCGATGGCGGCCGAACCCGCTGCAAGCGCGCGTGAGCCGGCGGACCTCGAGCGTATCGAGGCCGTGGCCGCAGCGATCAAGTCGCTCGTGCCGAGCAAGGCCGCGCCGGATGCCGAAAGCAGCCCGAGTAAGGACAGGCCGTCGGACGTGCCGAATGCCGGCGCAGAAGCCGCCGCGCCGCGCGAAGACGTGGCCGCCGCGGATGCGGAGGCGCTGGATGGTGCGCCACGCCGCAGCCTGGCCCAGAAGATGCGGGCGTGGCTCGGCCGCGCCGCCTGAGTCTGGTTGACGAAACGATTGATCGGCAAGCGGTTCTGCCGTGCACATTCTGCGCGTGCCGGCTGAGCAATTCCTGCTGTCCGCTGCTCGAAGATTGCCAAGAACCATTCGCGCCATCGCGGGTTGATGCGGGTCCGTCAACGGAGACCCCGCATGAGCCCGTCGCCACCGCGCCAGAGCGCCGCGTCCACCGCAAAGCCTGCCCCTCTGTCCGTCACGCTTCAGATCAATGGCCAGTCGCACACGCTGTCGGTGGCACCCTGGACCACGCTGCTCGATCTCCTGCGCAATCATCTCGACCTCACCGGCACCAAGAAGGGCTGCGATCACGGCCAATGCGGCGCTTGCACCGTGCTGATCGACGGCCGCCGCGTGCTCTCCTGCCTGACGCTCGCGGTCATGAAAGACGGCGCCGAGATCACGACCATCGAGGGACTCGCCAAGGGTGATGAGCTGCACCCGCTGCAGCAGGCCTTCATCGATCACGATGCCTTCCAATGCGGCTATTGCACGCCGGGCCAGATCTGCTCGGCCGCCGGCCTGATCGCCGAGGGCAGGGCGAAGACGAAGGACGAGATCCGCGAGCTGATGAGCGGCAACATCTGTCGTTGCGGCGCCTATCCGAACATCGTCGGCGCCATCGAGCAGGCGATGGGAGGCAGCCGATGAACAATTTCGACTACGCGCGCGCCAGCGATGTCGCCGAGGCCGTCAGGCTGAAGGCGGCGACGCCGGAGGCCAAGTTCATCGCCGGCGGCACCAACCTGATCGACCTGATGAAGTATCACGTCGAGCAGCCGCGTCAGCTGATCGACATCAGCCACCTGCCGCTGACGAATGTGGAGGAGACGAGCGCCGGCGGCGTCAGGATCGGCGCGCTGGTCCCGAACAACACGCTCGCCTATCACCCCCTCATCGAGAGCCGCTATCCGCTGCTGGCGAGCGCGATCCTCGCCGGCGCCTCGGCGCAGCTGCGCAACATGGCCTCGACCGGCGGCAATCTGCTGCAGCGGACGCGCTGCGCCTACTTCTACGACGTCGCCACGCCCTGCAACAAGCGCACGCCCGGCGCCGGCTGCTCGGCGGTCGACGGTCTCAACCGCGGCCATGCCATCCTCGGCGCCAGCGCCGATTGCATCGCGACCCACCCCTCCGACATGTGCGTGGCGCTCGCCGCGCTCGACGCCAAGGTGCAGGTCGCGGGCTCCTCGGGCGAGCGCGTCATCGCCCTTGCGGACTTCCATCGGCTGCCCGGCGACCGGCCGGATCTCGACAACACGCTGCGCGTCGACGAGATCATCACCGCGATCGAGCTGCCCCCGCAGGGCTTCGCCGCGAATCACAGCTATCTGAAGATCCGCGATCGCCTGTCCTACGCATTCGCGCTGGTCTCGGTCGCCGCTGCGCTCGAGCTCGACGGCGGCCGCATCGGCGAGGCGCGCCTGGCGCTCGGCGGCGTCGCCCACAAGCCGTGGCGCAATGAGGCGGCCGAAGCCGCGCTGCGCGGGCAGGCGCCGGATCCCCAGGCGTTCGGCCGCGCTGCGAACATCCTGCTGAGCGATGCGAAAGCCGCCACGCACAACGCCTTCAAGATCCCGTTGGCGCGCCGCGCCATCGTGCGCACCCTGACCCAGGCCGCGAACGCAACGCCCCAGATTCAAGCCATCAAGACCATCCGGTGATGTCATGACAGCTCGCATCGGCACAGCCACCTCCCGCATCGACGGCCGCGCCAAGGTCACCGGTGTCGCCAAATATGCCGCCGAGTTCACCGCGCCCGATCTCGCCTTCGGCGTCGTGGTCAATTCCACCATTCCGAAGGGGCGGGTCGTGCGCATCGATACCGGCCGCGCCCTGGCCGTCGACGGCGTCCTCGACGTGCTGACCCACGCCAACCGGGTCAGGATGGCGGACAACGATGACGCATTTCGCGACGAGGTCGCGCCGGAGGACGGCTCGCCCTATCGTCCGCTCTATGACGACCGGGTGCATTTCAACTACCAGCCGGTGGCGCTGGTCGTCGCCGAGGACGAGGACACCGCGCGTTTCGCGGCGACGCTGGTCGCGGTAGAGTATCTGGCCGAGAGCTTCGCGACCGACCTCCATGCGCGGCGCGAGCAGGCTTTCAAGGTCGACAAGCCGCTCAAGCCGCGCGGCGACGCGACAAAGGCGCTTGCCGGCGCAGCCGTGCGTCACGATGCCGACTATGGCGTCCCGATCGAATATCACAACCCGATGGAGCTCTACGCGTCGACAGTGCTCTGGCGCGAGGGCGGCAAGCTCGTGGTCTACGACAAGACCCAGGGCGTGCAGAATGTGCAGCGCTACGTCTGCAGCGTGTTCCAGCTGAAGGAGGACGACGTCCAGGTGATGTCGCCGTTCGTCGGCGGCGCGTTCGGCTCCGGCCTGCGGCCGCAATACCAGGCGGTGCTCGCCGCCATGGCCGCGCTGAAGCTGAAGCGCGCGGTGCGCGTCGTGCTCAGCCGCGCCCAGATGTATGGCCTGTGCTATCGCCCTGCGACGATCGAGCGGCTGGCGCTCGGCGCCCGTGAGGACGGTACGCTGGCGGCGCTGACGCACGAGGCCGTTGCGATGACCTCGCAGCACGAGGCGTTCTCGCGCAACGACATCGGCTGGGGCGATGTGCTCTACACCTCCGCCACTTCGCGCGCGACGCACCGCCTCGCCAAGCTCGACGTGCCGACGCCCGGCGACATGCGCGCTCCCGGCGCCGCCAGTGGCGTCTACGGGCTGGAATGCGCGATGGACGAGCTCGCCGTCGCGCTGAAGATGGATCCTCTCGAATTGCGCCTGCGCTGCTATTGTGTTCGGGATCAGGACAAGGATCTGCCGTTCTCCAGCAAGCGGCTGAAGGAGTGCTATCAGCAGGGCGCCGAGGCGTTCGGCTGGTCGAAGCGCAATCCCGAGCCGCGGTCGATGCGTGACGGCCGAGAACTCGTCGGCTGGGGCATGGCGAGTGGTGCCTGGGAGGCATTGCAGATGCCGTTCGCGACGCGGATCGTGATGACGGCGAATGGACATGTCGAGGTGGCGAGCGCGACCTCCGATATCGGCACCGGCACCTACACGATCATGGCGCAGGTCGCCGCCGACATGCTCGGCGTGCCGCTCGACAGCATCAATGTGAAGCTGGGCGACTCCACGCTGCCCAAGGCGCCGGTGGAGGGAGGTTCGTGGACCGCAGCCTCGATCTCGCATGCGATCGTCAACGCGGCCGATGATATCCGGGCGGAGCTGCTGAAGATCGCGCACACCATCCCGGGCTCGCCGTTGCAGGGGCTCACCGCCGACGAAGTGACGCTCGCCGATGGCGCCATCGTCGCCATTTCCGATCGCAGCCGGTCGTTGGCGATGTCGGACGTGATGCGTCACGGTGGCAAGGACCGCATCGAGAAGGAGCGCGGCTCGGATTTCGAGGACGACGACAAGCACGCCCACAACACCCACTCGGCGGTTTTCGCCGAAGCGAAGGTTGATGAGGAGCTCGGTGTGATCAGGGTGACGCGTATCGTCAATGCCGTCGCCGCCGGGCGCATCCTCAACACCAAGACGGCTTTGAGCCAGATCATGGGCGGGGTCGTCATGGGCATCGGCATGGCGTTGCACGAAGAAGCCCAAATCGACCAGCGGTTCGGGCGCATCATGAACGCCAACATCGCCGAGTATCACATGCCGGTGAATGCCGACGTTCACGATATCAAGGTGATCTTCGTCGACGAGGAGGATCGCATCATCAACAAGATGGGCATCAAGGGCGTCGGCGAGATCGGCATCGTCGGCGTCGCCGCGGCGATCGCCAACGCGGTCTATCACGCCACCGGAAGGCGCATACGGGATTTGCCGATCACGTTGGACAAGCTGGTGGGGTGAACCGTCTTCTCTCGGCCATAATGGCGCCGGAGCGAGCCGCGCTCGCCACACCGTCTCCCTTGTTGGTGCCGTTTCGAAACATCTCTCCATGCTTCCGCCCCACGCCGTCCGAAATCTCGGAGAAGGATGCGCCGCCCGCGAGAGGGCGATCATCGTGGGCGTGAGGCGGGAGAAGCATGGTCGAGATCGACGTCGCGGCTTTCGTGAGATCCTGTACCCCCGCCACCATCCGCCTGATGATGCTGTGCGCGGCGCTCGGCCTGTCGGGCTGCGCCACGGCGCAGATGACGCAGAGCGGCGCGCTCGCATCCTATCAGTCGCTGGCGGAATCGAACGGTCTGCTCGCCAAGTCGCAGCTCAACGTCGACAAGGACAATGTGCTCGCGGCCCAGACCGTGCGTATCATGCCGACATCCTTCTCGGGCCAGGCCGGCGCGGTGCTGACGGACCAGCAGCGGCAGCTCGTCGCCAATGCCGTCGACCGCGCGCTGTGTCTCAACCTGAGCGAACGCTTCACGGTCGTGGCGCCCAATCAGAGGGCCGATCTGACGACGCGCACCTTCATCACCCAGGCGACGCCGACCGATCCGGTCGCCGCCGGTGCGTCGAAGGTCGTGTCGGCCGTGCCGGGCGCGCTCGGCGTTCCCGTTCCGGTGCCGCGGCTGCCGATCGGGCTCGGCAGTCTCACGATCGAGGCTGAAGCGCTCGACCGCAAGGGCCGGCAGCAGGCCGCAATGGTATGGGCGCGCGGCGCCAATTCGTTCACCAACTCGCCGGTGCTGTCGCAGGCCGGCGATGCCTATGATTTGGCAGGTTCGTTCAGCGCTGATTTCGGCCAGATGCTGGTGACCGGCGAGACCCCGTTCGGCAAGGTGCCGAAGCTGCCGTCGATCGAACGGATCAGCGCGGCGCTCGGCGGCAAGCCGAAGAACGCGGCGTGCGAGGCGTTCGGCAGGGATCCCGGGGTCATCGGCATGGTCGCCAACCGTCTGGGCGCACCGCCGGAATGGGTCGACAAGGGCGCTGTGCCAAGGGACGCACAGGCGAGCACGCAGATCGCGAAGCAGTAGCGGTCATCTGCATCCGCATGCCGCCATGGGAATTCGAGACGCGGCCGCGTCGGAAAGCATAAACGCGCTGCGG
This sequence comes from Bradyrhizobium sp. HKCCYLRH3059, assembly GCF_051168035.1. Lineage (NCBI taxonomy): Bacteria > Pseudomonadati > Pseudomonadota > Alphaproteobacteria > Hyphomicrobiales > Nitrobacteraceae > Bradyrhizobium > Bradyrhizobium sp. HKCCYLRH3059. Next base: position 545,364 of record NZ_JBNPUF010000003.1, read on the forward strand.
GTGTTGGCACACCTCGGATCGGGGCGGCGGCCGGTGTGCGCTACTCCGCCGCCTCGCTCTTGCCCTCGATCAGCAGCACGTCGAGGCTCTCGATCTCCTGCATCGCGCGGCCGGCGATGCCCTGCAGGTCGCCATACAGGCCTGCCGTCGAATCCAGCACGCTGCGCAGTTGCTCCTCGCGCTTGGCCCACAGCCGCATCATGGTCTTGCGCTCGCGGTCGAGATCCGACTGCATCTCGGTGAAGCGCTCGACGATGGCGTCGATGCGGTGGCGGAAGCGGGGCCCCGTGAGATAGGCGTAGACCATCTCCATCTTGGTCTGCTGGCCCTCCTGCGCGAGCTTGCTGCAGGCGACGTCGATCAGCGACTGCCGCAGTGCCAGCGACAGTGGCAGCGCGAAGCGCGGCTCGGCGACCCAGACGCCGTCGATCAGGTCGAAGCCGTCGACCCCCTTGGGCAGCGCGCTCGAGACGATCAGCGCGATGTCGGCCTTGGCGGCGCGTAGGTCGTCGCGCAGTTTCACCAGCCAGCCATCGCTCCAGTTCTTGGTGCGCTTGGATTCCCACAGGATCGCGCCGCAGGCCTGGCCACCGGGGCCGACCACGCGATGGATCACGTCGCCGCCGAACTCGCCCTTCGGAACCGGCTCGACCAGGTCGCGGGGAAAGCGCGCGCGCAGTTGTGACTCCAGCTCGATCTCCAGTGCCTCGCCCTGCAGCTGCTGCGAGCCCTGCTCGGCCTTGCGGCGAAGCTCCTCGATCTGGCGCTGCATGCCTGCGATCTGGGTCTCCTTCTCGGCGACCTTGGCCTTCAGAGACTCCTCCGCCTCGAGCCGCGCCTTGTCGCGCACCGCGACGAGATTTTCCTGCACCTTGGTCTCGATGGTGAGATCGAGCTCGCGGCGGGCCTCGTCGAGCTCACGCTGCTTGCGCATCATCTCCGCCTGCGCCTTCTGCGCATCCGCCAGCTTGGCGTCCTTGCTGACGATGGCCTCGTGCAGCTCCGCGAGCTGGCGATCGCGGTTGCCCATCTCGTCGGCCACCGCCTGTCGTGCCTTCTCGGCCTCGGCCTGCGCGATCGCAGCGCGTTCGGCCTTCAGCTTGGTGGCGACCTGCTGGTCGATCGCAGCCTTGGCCTGCGCGATCTGCTCCTGCGCGGCCTTGAGCTGCGCCTCGCGGCGGCCGAAATCGACTTCTTTCGCCTGGAGCTGCCTCTCGAACTGCCGGCGCGTCTCCGCGATCAGGGGCGCTGCGAGCTGCTCGGTCAGCTTGATCTCGGTGCGGCAGGAGGGGCAGACGATCTGAGGATCGGTCATGATTCGCTTCCTTCCATGAAAGCCGAATCTAACCGGCCGCCGCGTGGCGTTTAACCCACGCGAACGGCTTATCCCACGCAATTATCCGCGATTCACGCCCCGTGCGGCGTGGCCTCGGACGTCGCCGTCGTGTCCGGCGCCTTGATGCGGAACCAGGCGACGTAGAGCGCCGGCAGGAACAGCAAGGTCAGCACCGTGCCGACGATGATGCCGCCCATCATCGCATAGGCCATCGGACCCCAGAACACTTCGCGCGCGATCGGGATCAGCGCCAGCGAGGCCGCGGCCGCCGTCAGCATGATCGGCCGCATGCGGTGCTCGGTCGCCTCCATCACGGCCTCCCACGGCGGCCGTCCTTCTTCGCGCAGATGCTCGATCTGCACGATCAGGATCACCGAGTTTCTGATCAGGATGCCGATCAGCGCGAGCACGCCGAGGATGGCGACGAAGCCCAGCGGCGCGCCGCTCGGCAGCAGTGCTGCGACGACGCCGATCAAGGCCAGCGGGGCCACCGCGAACACCAGGAACAGCCGCTGGAAGCTCTGCAGTTGCAGCATCAGGATGGTGGCCATGGTGAACAGCATGATCGGGACGACCGCGATGATCGGCGCCTGGCTCTTGGCGCTCTCCTCGACGCTGCCGCCGGTGACGACCTTGTAGCCGGCCGGAAGCTTGGCGTCGAAGGCCGTGATCGCCGGCTTGAGCTGATCGACCACCGTGTTCGGCTGCACCTGATCGATCACGCTGGCCTTCAAGGTCAGCGTCGGCTGGCGCGAGCGGCGCCAGATCTCCGGCTGCTCGATCTGGTAGCGCAGGGTCGCGAGCGCCGCGAGCGGGATCGACTGGCCGTTGGATCCGGAGAGCTGCAGGTCGCGCAAGGTCTCCAGCGACTGCCGTTCCTTGGCCTGGGCGCGGCCGCGTACGTCGATCAGATAGATGTCGTCGCGCACCTGGGTGATCGAGGTGCCGTCGAGCACGCTGTTCAGCGCATTCGCGATGTCCTCCGAGGTGACGCCGAGCTGGCGCGCCTTGTCCTGCAGCACGTCGACCTTCACGACGCGCGCCGGCTCCATCCAGTCGAAGATGACCGCCCCGAGATGGCTGTTGCCGCGCAGGACGCCGGCCAATTCCTGCGCGATCTCGCGCACTTTGGCGACATCGGGCCCGCTGACGCGATACTGCACCGGGCGGCCGACCGGCGGGCCGATGTCGAGCAGATGCACATAGGCGTCGGTGCCGGGGAACGTCTTGGTCAGATAGGCCTGCAGCTTGGCGCGGGCACGGTCGCGCGCCTCGAGGCTCTTGGTCACGATGATGATCTGGCCGAACGACACGTCGGCCGGCTGCACGTCGAACGACAGCACGAAGCGCTGGGCGCCGGAGCCGACATAGGTCGACCAATGGTCGATGTCGGGATCGCCCTTCAGCGCCTCCTTCTCGAACTGCGCCATCTGCGTGTTGGTCTCGGCGATCGAGGAGTTCTGCGGCAGGTTGAAGTCGATGACGAGCTCATTGCGGTCAGAGGAGGGGAAGAACTGCTGTTGCACGAAGCGCATGCCGAACACCGACAGCCCGAAGATCAGGACCGTGGCGACGATCGTGGTCCAGCGGTTCCGCATGCAGGCATTGAGCATGGCGCGGAAGATCCGGGTCAGCCGGCCGCCCTCGGCATGGTGACTCGGCAAGGTCGCGGGCAGGATGGTGACGCCGAGCAGCGGCGCGAACAGCACGGCCACGATCCAGGACACGACCAGCGACACCGCGATCACGACGAACAGCGTGAAGGTGAACTCGCCGGCGGCGCTGTTGTTGAGGCCGATCGGGATGAAGCCGGCGACCGTGACCAGCGTGCCCGTCAGCATGGGGAAGGCGGTCGAGGTGTAGACGTAGGTTGCGGCCTTGCGCAAGGAGTCGCCGACCTCGAGCCGCGCCACCATCATCTCGACCGCGATCATGGCGTCGTCGACCAAGAGGCCGAGCGCGATGATCAGCGCGCCCAGCGAGATACGTTGCAGCGAGATGCCGGTGTAGGCCATGAACAAGAAGGTGATGGCGAGTACCAGCGGGATAGAGATCGCGACCACGAGGCCGGCGCGGACGCCGAGGCTGACGAAGCTGATCGCGAGCACGATGATCACGGCCTCATACAGCGCCTTGGTGAAGCCGCCGACGGCTTCCTCGACGATCTTGGGCTGGTCCGAGACGAGATGCACGCCGACGCCGACCGGCAGGTCGGCGACGACCTTGGTCATCTCCTCCTTCAGCGCCTCGCCGAAGTCGAGCAGATTGGCGCCGGCCTTCATGCCGATGGCAAGTCCGATCGCCGGCTGGCCGTTGAAGCGGAACAGCGACGTCGGCGGGTCCTCATAGCCGCGGGTGATGGTGGCGACGTCGGTGAGCGGGAAGAAGCGGTCGTTGATGCGCAGGTTGATCGCCTTGAGGCTCTCCTCGGAGGTGAACTGGCCGGAGACGCGTACGGCGACGCGCTCGGGGCCGGCCTGCAGCACGCCGGACGGCGACACCGCATTCTGCGCCTGCAGCGCGTTGAGGATGGTGCGCTGGTCGATGCCGAGCGCGGCCACCTTGCGCGGCGAGAATTCGAGATAGATCACCTCGTTCTGCGCGCCGACGATGTCGACCCGGCCGACATTGGGCACGGTCAGCACCTTGGCGCGGACCTCCTCGACGCGGTCGCGCAGCTGGCGCTGGCTGAGGCCGTCGCTGGTGAAGGCGTAGATGTTGCCGAACACGTCACCGAAGCGGTCGTTGAATCCCGGCCCGACGACGCCGGACGGGAAGTCGCCCCTGATGTCGTTGATCAGGTTGCGCACCTGCAGCCAGGTCGGGACGACGTCGCGTGCCTTGGTGGTGTCGCGCAGATTGACGAACACGGTGGTCTGGCCGGGCACCGTCAGGCTCTTGGTGTAGTCGAGCGCCGGCAGCTCCTCCAGCTTCTTCTCGATGCGGTCGGTGACTTGCCGCGTCATCTCCTCGGCGGAGGCGCCGGGCCATTTGGCCTGGATCAGCATCGTCTTGATCGTGAAGGACGGATCCTCCTCGCGGCCGAGATGCACGTAGGAGAAGAGGCCCGCGGCCATGAAGGCGATCATGAAATACCAGACGAGCGAGCGGTGCTCGAGCGCCCAGTCGGAGAGGTTGAAGGACTTCACGGCTGAGATTCCTGATCGATGCGGACGGACTGGCCATCCTTGAGACTGTGCACGCCGGCGGTGACGACGCGCTGCCCGGCTTCGAGGCCGCCGGTGACGCGGACGCTGCCGTCCTCGTTGCGGGCGATCGTGATTTCCTGCCGCTTCACCGTCTTGCTGGTAGCGTCGACCAGCCAGACGAAGCTCTTGTCGTTCTGCTCGAGCACAGCCGAGCGCGGCAGCCGGATGACGGTCTTCTGCTCGATATCGAGCGAGGCGGTCACCGTGGTGCCGAGCCGCATGATCTCGGGCGGATTGTCGAGCGTGATGCGGATGCGGCGCGTGCGCGTGGTGGCGTCGGCGCGCGGCGCGATCTCGCGCACCTTGCCGGCGGCGCTGACGCTGGGATCGACCTGTAGCCGCACGGTGAACGGCGTGCCGGCCTGCAAGGCCCCGGCGATGTCGTCGCCGACATCGATGACGGCTTCGCGGATGTCGGGCCGCGCGACGGTGACGACGCTCACGCCCGGCGAGACGACCTGTCCGACTTCCGCGCCGACCGCGGTGACGATGCCGGCGAAATCCGCCTTGAGCTGGGCGTAGCCGAGCTGCTCACGCGCCTTGGCGAGATTGGACTGCGCCTTGACGACGGAGGCCTGGGCGGCTGCGCGCGACTGCTCCGCGCTCTCCAAGGTCGCCTTGGTGGTGGCGTCGGTTTCCAGCAAGGTCCGCTGCCGGCCCTCGGTGCCGGTCGCATTGGTCAGTTGCGCCTGGCTGCGCGAGACCTCGGCGGCCGAGGCACGCACGGCGAGCTCGAGCGCGGCGGGATCGATCGCCGCGACGACCTGGTCCTGCTTGACCATGTCGCCGATATAGACGGGCCGTGCGATCAGCCGTCCGAGCACGCGGAAACTGAGATCGGCCTTGTAGCGCGGCTCGATCGTGCCGGTGACGGCCGAGCCGTTGGCCGCCTGCGGCTCGATCTTCATCGACAGCACCGGCCGGACCGGCTCGGGAGCGGCGGCCTTTTCGTTGCAGCCGGCGAGCAGAGCGAGCGCGCCGAGCGGAAGAACACAACGCATGGGCGTCATCACGACCGCTTCTCCTCGTTGAATACGATCTGTTGGCCGACGCTGAGCAGCTTGCCGCCATCGGTCACGACGCGGTCACCCGGTTGCAGCCCGGCCGACACCACGATCGCGCCGGTCTCGTAGTCCTCGATCGTGATCGGCTTCAGCGACACGGTCTTGTCGGCGGCATCGACCAGCCACACCGCCGGCGTCTTGCCGGCCGCGGTGAGCGCGCTCCAGGGCAGCACGATGCGTTGCTCCGGCTTGATGAAGCCGGTGACGCTGACGGCGCTGCCGAGGATCATCTCGGGCGGCGGATTTTCGATTGCCATCTTGACACGGACGGTCCCGGATTTGGGATCGATGGTCGGCGAGACTTCGCGCACTTGACCCTTGGCCGTCACCGAGGGATCCGAGAGCAGCGCAATCGCGGCCTTGGTGCCGTCGAACTTCAACGACAGCGCCGCCTCGTAGACGTCGACCACGGCATCGCGATCGCCGTCACGCGCGAGCGTGAACACGGACTGCGCCGCCTGTGCCACCTGGCCGACCTCGATATTGCGCGCGGTGATCGTGCCGTCGGCGTCGGCGCGCAACTCGGTGAAGGTCAGCGCGTCCTTGGCGGTGTCGCGCTGGGCCTTGGCGGATTCCAGCGAGCCTTCCGCCGTCCGCAGCGTCTCCTGGGCCTGGTCGAAGGTCGCGCGCGTCGTGAAGCCGCTGGAGAGCAGCGTCTGCTGCCGATTGAAGTTGGAGGTCGCGACCTTCACCTGCGACTCCGCGGCGGTCACGGCGGCCTCGGCGGAATCCAGGTCGGCCTGCTGCTCGGCCGGATCGATCCTGGCGAGCAACTGTCCGGCCTTGACGTGCGCGCCGACCTCGACGAGCCGCTCCGTGACGCGGCCGCTGACCCTGAACGACAGGTCGGCGAGCACGCGCGCCTGGACGTCGCCGGTCAGCGTGATTGATTGCCGGCGCTCCGACAGCTTGACGACCTCGGTTCGCACCAGCCGGGACGGCGGTGCGGTTGCGGCCGTTTTCTGCTCGCAGCCGGCCAGCAGCAGGCCGACGGCAGCACAGCCGGCCGCGGCCAGCAGGCGTGAGCCCGGCGCCCGAAGGAAGGGGAATCCTGTGATTGGAGACATGGTCGTATCTTCGGCCCGGTTGGGTGGTGGCGATCATTCCCGTCCTGCCGCGCAAGCACGCAAGGACAGGAAAGCGCCTGTTGGTCGTCAGCAGCGCCGCAGAATCCGCGCAGCGCCCGCCGTTGCAGGCAAGGTTCACGCGAAAGTTGAACACCATCCTCTTGACAGTGCGTGAATTAGACAATCAAATCTAGAATATTTCGTCTAGTAACATTCTCGTGGCGGTTTCGAATTCCCCCTGTGTGGGTTGCCGGGCGCTCCCGTTGGGACATCGGCCATCGCTGCCGCCGCGGTGAGCCAAGGCATGACGCGAACGTGCGACGCAAAGCTGCGACCGACCTGAATGACCCCGCGCGCACGACATCACGTGCGCCGCGCCAGGCGCGGGGCCGTGAGCGGCGCGAGCAGCTGCTCGACGCCGCAGCCGCCATCATCGCCGAGTCCGGGATTGGTGCCGTCAGCATGCATGCCGCGGCCCAGCGCGCCGGCGCCTCGATCGGCTCGGTCTATCACTTCTTCCGTGACAAGGATCAGATGCTGGATGTGCTCGCCGAACGTCACGATGCCGAGCTGCAGCCGGCATTCGATCGCGTGCTGCAGCGGAGCGATGCGGAATGGGCAGCGTTGGCGCCCGCCGAGGTCATCGAGCAACTGATCGGCTGGGCGATCCGCTACTTCGTCCGCCACCCCGATGCGCTGGCGACGCTCGATCTGCACGACCAGACCGTGCATGCCGAGTTCAGGGCCGTCATCGACCGCGTCATGCGCGCCAGGCTTGGCGACGAACTGGGCAAACAGGCGGCCACTACGCTCGATGCCGTCGTGCTCGGCACCCTGCTGTTCACGCGCGAGCAGGATCCGCGCAGTCGCGACGTCGTGGTCGCCGCGTTGCCGGAGATGATGGCTACCTATCTGAACGCTCTCGAGGCGAAGCGGAAGCGGACGAAGGCATGAGGTACAGGCGGCGTATCGATGCGATCAGGGCGGCTATCTGAACGGCCACGCGCTGCTCTTCCGATGCATCGCCACTGTGCGCGGCGTCGCCGTGTCCGCGATCGGCTGGGCCGGAAGGACGATCTGGTCGTCGACGTTCCAACGGTCGAGCTCGTAGCGCCATTTGCCATTCTCCGATGTGCGATAATCGCAGTCCTTCAGCGCGCGATCGCGAGACGGTGGATCGATGACCGTAGACGTCGTTCGGCGCTGGCGACGATGCTGACGATCAGGCGGAACGACGAGGCCGGCGCGGACGTACGCATCCCGCTCATCGCACGGGGCCCGCCGGCGACGGCGTGTCGACATGATCCATCGTCGTCATCGACACCGGCTGCGGCTCGTCGATGAGAGCGGAGCGATCGCGACGACGTGCCAGACGCCGCTCGCTGCTCCGGTCGCGCCTGATGGCGATCCCTTCGACCAGCCGGGCCACGACGCCGACCACGGCAAAGCTCAAGAGCAGCGAGATGCACAGCAGCCCCAGATAGAGCTTCAGCACCGAGCTTGCGAAGCAGGCAAGCGCGATGAGCGCGACAATGGCCAGCCGGCCTTTGACGGAGATCGACATGATGGGGCGTTTCGCTGGTAGCTGATTGTGGGCGCCACTCTAGCGCCATGTTTTCTGCCGCCAAGCCGCGTCCCAATGGGTGGTAAATTTTGCCGCAAGGTCATGACGACAATCGGATGTGCTCCAGCTCAATCGTCGTCGCACGCGTCGCAGTTCAACTCCGCGTTGCGAAGATCCGGTTGTCCTTGTGCCGGCTTCGCGCATTCGTCGTGGGGAACCGAAGCGAGCATCCATCGTCGCCGAGGTCCGGCCTTCCCTGCGCCCTCTCGTTACGATGAGGGCCGAGATATCGCACGATCCGGGCGCATCGCGTCGCGGCAACGCGAAGCCGCGTCATCTCTCCGAGTAACGGATCAAATGCGTTTCTGCGCATCAGTACCCGACGAGACCGGCTGTTTGAGATGGCCAGCAAGACGATCGGCAGACGTGCTGCTACTGCGCGCTGGCCCACGCCGCAAGCACGGCGCGCTCCTCGCCGGTGATCTCGGTGATGTTGCCGGGCGGCATCGCGTTGGACCAGGCGGCGTTGCGCGCGATCAGCCGCGCATTGCGCTGGATGTGCTCGGCGGTGTCGAGCCGCACGCCCCGGGGCGCGCTGACGATGCCGTCCCACACCGGCTCGGCGGCATGGCACATGCTGCAGCGGGAGGTCACGATCTCCTCGACCTGCGCGAAACTCGGCTGTGCCGTTGCGGCGACCTTGGCGTCGCGTGGGCCGGCCGCGGACAGCAGCAGGATGCCGATCATGCCGGCGGCGGCCACGCCCCACACCCACCATGGCGACGGGTTGCCCTTGTGACGCTCGTTGAAGAAATGCCGGATGACGGGTCCGAGCGCGACCACGATGGCGACGATCACCCAATTGTAGCGGGTGCCGAACAAGAGCGGATAGTGATTGCTGATCATCAGCACCACCACCGGCAGGGTCAGATAGTTGTTGTGGACCGAGCGCTCCTTGCCGGCCTTGCCAAGCTTGGGATCCGGCGACTCGCCGGCGAGCAGCGCGGCGACGATCTTCTTCTGGTTGGGGATGATCACCGCGAACACGTTGGCGACCATGATGGTGCCGATGATGGCGCCGATCTGGTTGAAGGCGCCGCGGCCGCTCAGCACGTGGGTGAAGGCGTAGGTGAGCGCGACGAGGAAGATGTAGCCGCCGATCGCGAATGGCAGTTCGTGCCGGGCAAGGCCGCTGCGGCAGGCGGCCTCGTAGAGCAGCCACGCCAGCGCCAGCGAGCCGAAGCTGAACAGGCCGGCCTGAAGGGGCGTGAGATCGAGGATCGACTTGTCCACCAGGAACAGGTCGGCGTTGAGATAGTACACCACGATCATCAGCACGAAGCCGGACAGCCAAGTGGTGTAGGCCTCCCATTTGAACCAGGTCAGCTCGCTCGGCATCTGCGCCGGGGCCACCAGATATTTGACGATGTGGTAGAAGCCGCCGCCATGCACCTGCCAGGCCTCGCCCATCACGCCGGTCGGCAGGCCCTCGCGCGGTCTCAGGCCGAGGTCGAGCGCGATGAAGTAGAACGAGCTGCCGATCCAGGCGACGGCGGCGATCACGTGCAGCCAGCGGAAGATCAGGCTCAGCCATTCCGATATGATCGAAGCCCACATCGTGCGCTCATCTCCTTCGACAGGGCAAGTCCAGAGCCGAGTGCCGGCGTCTCATCTGTGGCATCGATCGCATCTGATTTCCAGCGCGTCGCTGTGGCAGTCAGTGCACAACAGATTAGCTGTCATGCGCGCGTGATGCGGTGGACTCCGGCGGCGCGATTGCGTCCAATGTGGCGGTCTGACAAGCGGGACGGGCGGAATGACGAGACTGGTTCTGATCATGCTGGTGTTGGGACAGTTCGCTGGTGTGCCTCTGGCGGCGGCGCAGACCGCACCCAAGCAGAGCACGGCCAAGCGCGCCGATGCCTGCGCGCCGATCGGACGAACCGAGGACGGCAAGCTGGTCTATGCGATGAAATGCGAGAGCATCCCCAAGCCGGTCGCTCCCGTCGCCCCGCCACAGGCGGCCGCCCAGCCGTCGGAGCCGGCTGCGGAACCGGAGCCCGAGACCCAGCGGAGCGGCCTGTTCGGTTGGTCGTACGATCGCCGACCCAAGCCATAGCGCAGCCGTTTCCCCAGACCGCCTCATTCACCGAATTTCTCCTGCAACTGCGGAAGCAGCCGGTCCGGCTTGAACGGCACGGCCGTGAAGCGGATGCCGGTCGCGGCGCGCAGCGCGTTGCCGAGCGCGGCGGCGACCGGATTATAGGGGCTCTCGCTCATCGACTTCGCCCCCAATGGGCCGATCGTGTCGTGGGTGTCGGCAAACAGCACCTCGGTGCGCGGCACGTCGGCATAGGACGGCAGGTGATAGTCGCGGAAGCGCGGATTGATCACGCGGCCCGTGTCGTCGATCACGATCTCCTCGTACAGCGCGGCACCGAGCGCTTGGGCCACGCCGCCCTCGACCTGGCCGCGGCACTGCATCGGATTGGCGACCCGGCCGGCATCCGCGGCCTGCACGCTCTTGAGGATCCTGACCTCGCCGGTCCCCTTGTTCACAGCGACGCGAAAACCCTGGACGTTGAACGCGACCGAGCGCGGCGTGCCCTGCGAACTGCCGCTCGCGGTGAGCGGCGATCCGCTGGCGTTCGCGAGCTCGGCGAAAGCGAGACGGTGTGCGCCGCAGGTGATTGCATCATCGGCGATCACGCAGGCGCCGGGAGCGACGTTCCACCTGTCGGCAGCGAACCGCTTGATCGTCTCGGCCAGCGCCTCGGCCGCAGCCTGGGTCGCGCGTCCCGCGACGAAGGTGCCTGTCGAGCCATAGGCGCCGGTGTCGTGGCCGCCATGCGCCGTGTCGGACTGCTTCAGCGTGATGCGATCGACGGTGGTGCCGAGCACGGTCGCGGCGATCTGGCGATGGACGGTGCTGGTGCCGTTGCCGAATTCGGCGGTGCCGACGGTGAGCACGAAGCCGCCGTCGTCGCGCAGGCTGACGGTGGCATCGGCGATATGGCCATCGGGCGGCACGGTGTCGATCATCGTCAGCGCGATGCCATCGCCCTTCAGCCACTCGGCCGCCAGCTCCGGCGTCGGCGTGGCCTCGGCCATCGCGCGCTCGACCAGATCAAGGCACTGGTCGAGCCCGTAGGAGCCGTACAGCACGTCGCTGGGCTCCGATGCCGGCGGCGCCAGCATGGCATCGCCCAGCCTGACGATGTTGCGGCGTCGCATCTCGAAAGCGTCGATGCCGAGCTGCCGCGCGAGCTCGTCGATCGCGGCTTCGACCGCGAAGGTGGTTTGCGGCAGGCCGTAGCCCCGATAGGCGCCGGCCGGCACCGTGTTGGTGTAGACGGCGAGGCCGTCGACCTTCTTGTTGGGACAATTGTAGACCGAGATCGACTCGGCGCAGGCATGGAACAGCACGGGCCCGGCATGATTGCCGTAGGCGCCGGTGTTGGAAAGAACATCGAGCTGCAGCGCGGTCAGCTTGCCATCCTTGTCGGCGCCGGCCTTGACCGTGACGCGCATCGGATGCCGCGTCGAGGTCGCGATGAACTGCTCCTCTCTGGTGAATTCGAGCTTCACGGGGCGCTTTGTCTTCAGCGCGGCGAGCGCGAGGATGTCCTCGACGAACATCTCCTGCTTGCCGCCGAAGCCGCCGCCGACGCGCTCGCAGAACACGCGGACATTATCGGGCGCGAGGTCGAAGATCTCGCACAGCGCCCGTTTCGTCAGGAACGGCACCTGCGTGCTGGAACGGACGGTGAGCACGCCCTTCTCGTCGAGCCAAGCGAGACCGCCGTGCGTTTCCAGCGCCGCATGCTGCACGCGCTGGGTGGTGAAGGTGCCTTCATAGGTCGCGGCGGCGGACGCGAGCGCGGCGGCGACGTCGCCGAACTCGCCATGGGTCTCGGCGACGATGTTGCGGGCGACGTCCGCGATGCGATGCGCGCTGCCACGGCCGGCGTGAATGACCGGCGCGCCGGGCTCGATCGCGTCAGCGGGATCGACCACGGCAGGCAGGATCTCGTAGTCGACGACGAGACACCGACAGGCCTTTTCGGCCGCTGCCTCGGTCTCGGCGACGACGGCCGCGACCTTCTGGCCGATGAAGCGCACGAGATCGTCGAGCACGCGGGTGTCGGCCGGATCCATCCACGCCTGCTCATGGCGCGCGGTGGAGAACAGCGCCGCCGGCGCATCCTCGTGCGTCAGCACCGCATGCACGCCGGGCACGGCCAGCGCAGCCCTCTTGTCGATGCCGACGATGCGCGCATGCGCGTGCGGCGAGCGCGCGAGCTTGACGTGCAGCAGGCCTTCGACCGTCGTGTCGAAGGTATAGCGCGCCCGGCCGCGTACGACGTCGGGGCCGGCGGGGGCGGGCAGGCTGCGTCCGAAGGCTTCGCCGGCTGTGACCTGCTCGACATGAACGTGGCCGAGCAGCGCGTCCTCGATGGCGCGATAGCCGGTGCAGCGGCATAGATTGCCCTTCAGCGCCGCGCCGAGATCCTTCTTCTGCGCCTGGTTCAACGAGGCGCAGGTGACGATCATGCCGGCGGTGCAGAAGCCGCATTGGAACGCCTGCGCATCGAGGAAGGCCTGCTGCATCGGATGCAGGCCGTCATCGGTCGCGAGGCCTTCGACAGTCGTGACCGCCTTGCCATCGGCACGAAAGGCAGGGATCAGGCAGCTATGCACCGGTTCGCCGTCGAGCAGCACAGTGCAGGCACCGCAATCGCCGGCGTCGCAGCCCTTCTTGACGCCGAAATGGCCGGTGTCGCGCAGAAAGGTCCGCAGGCATTGCCCGGGGCGCGGGGCAGCATCGACCTCCTTGCCATCCACGATCACGCTCATGGCCTGAAGCCCGCGAACTCGGCGCGGATCTCCTCGGCGAGGCGCAGAGTCATCGCCTTGCGCCAGGCGGGCTTGCCATGAACATCATCATGATACGACGCGTCTGGGATGCTGCCGAGAATGCCGGCGCGCAATTCGGTTGGGTCGGGCATCGTGGCGAAGCGCAGCTGCTGCGGCTTGATCGTCGATCCGGTTACCGTGAGCAGCAGGTCGCCGCTGCGGCCCGAGGTGCCGATCAGCAGCGCGCCGGAGCGTCCGACCGGTGTGAGGGCGATCTGGCGGAAGGCAGTGCGGCGCTTGAGCGCGGCCAGCGGAACGTCGATCTGGCGCAGCAGATCTCCAGGCGCGAGCACGTTGCTGTTGTTTCCGGTGACGAAGTCGGTGACCTGGATGCGCTGCTCGCTGCCGTCGTTCTTCCAGATCGTGCAGACGCCCTCGAGCGCGGCGAGCAGCGAGATCATCGGCCCGGCCGGCAGCGACATGCAGAGATTGCCGCCCACGGTCGCCGTCTTCCAGATCTTGAACGAAGCGAGGAACGCGCGGCAGCATCGATCGATCAGCGGCGCCGCGATCCACTCGGCCGGGCAGGGCAGCGCGTCCAGATCGGCGACGCTGCAGGTCGCGGCGATGCACAGGCCCTGATCGCTGATGCTGAGAGACGGCCAGGCGAGATCGCTGAGATCGATCAGCCGCGACAGGCGCGGCTGCGGTTCCGAGAAAAGCCACGTGCCGCCGGCCAGCCAGGCATCGCCTGCCTGCCAGCTGGGCAGTTCGGCCCGCGTCCTCGGGCGCACGACCGCCGTGATGGTGTTCAGATCCATGGTGAAGCCAGCTCGTGGGCGCAGCCTATCGCGGGTGGAATCCTTGCAAGACCAGCGCCAACTGGCAATAGGATGACGCTGGCCTTCCGCTTGCAAGTTACCGGCACATGCAAACGCCCAATCACCGAGACGAGGCAGCCATGAGCACGACGCCGATCTGGATCAAGGACCCGCTCGCCATTCTCGCCGAGGGTGCTGCGCGCGGTGTCGTCGTCAAGGACGGCCGCATCGCCGAGCTGGTGCCTGCCGGGGCCGAGCCGGCCACCGCTGATGCGGCGATCTATGATGCCAGCGGGCATGTCGTGATCCCCGGGCTGATCAACACCCATCATCACTTCTACCAGACGCTGACGCGCGCGCTGCCGGCTGCGATGGACCGCGAGCTGTTCCCCTGGCTGAAGGCGCTCTATCCGATCTGGGCGAAGCTGACGCCGGAGGCACTGGATGCGGCGGTCACGGTTGCGATGGCCGAGCTGATGCTGTCCGGCTGCACGACGACGACCGATCATCACTACGTGTTTCCGGCCGGCCTCGAGGACGCGGTCGGCATCGAGGTGGCGGCTGCGAAGCGGCTGGGCATTCGAGTGCTATTGACCCGCGGCTCGATGAACCTGTCCGAGCGCGACGGCGGACTGCCGCCGGACAGTGTGGTGCAGGACGAGGATACGATCCTCGCCGACAGCGAGCGCGTGGTCGCGACCTATCACGAGCGCGGGCCGGATGCGATGGTGCAGATCGCGCTGGCGCCATGCTCGCCGTTTTCGGTCACGGGATCGCTGATGCAGAAGACGGCCGATCTCGCCGACAAGCTCGACGTGCGGCTGCATACCCATCTCGCGGAGACCGAGGACGAGAACCGCTTCTGCGAGGCGATGTTCGGCTGCCGTCCGCTCGACTATCTGGAGAAGCATGGCTGGCTCGGACCGCGAACCTGGCTGGCGCACGGCATCTTCTTCAATGCCGAGGAGATGAAACGGCTCGGCAAGGCCAAGACCGCGATCACTCACTGCGCCTGCTCGAACCAGTTGCTCGCATCCGGCTGCTGCCCGGTGTGCGAGATGGAGGAGGCGGGCGTCGGGATCGGCCTCGGCGTCGACGGCTCGGCGTCGAACGACGGCTCAAACCTGATGCAGGAGGTGCGTGCCGCGTTCCTGCTGCAGCGGGCGCGCTACGGCGTTGGCCGGATCAGCCACAAGGATGCGCTGCGCTGGGCGACGAAGGGCTCGGCCGCCTGCGTCGGCCGGCCGGAGCTCGGCGAGATCGCGGTCGGCAAGGCCGCCGACCTCGCGCTGTTCAAGCTCGACGAGCTGCGCTTCTCGGGTTCAGGGGATCCGATCGCGGCGCTGGTGCTGTGCGGTGCGCATCGCGCCGATCGCGTGATGGTCGGCGGAAGATGGACCGTGATCGACGGTGCCATTCCGGGGCTGGACGTCGGCGGGCTGATCGATCGGCACAGCGCGGCCGCCAAGGCCATGCGGGGAGGGTGAAGCGCGCAGCGTTGGAAAATATCCGCTTGAGAACTCCCCCCGACGTGTGGGGGGAGTTCTTGCCGGGTGCTGCGTCTACTTGCCCGGCACCTTGTCGTCGACGCCCTTGACGTAGAAGTTCATGCCGAGGATCTGGCCGTCGGCGAGATGGTCGCCGCCCTTGCACTCGATCTCCTTGCCGTCCTGGCCGAGCACCGGGCACTTGAACGGGTGCAGCTTGCCGGCGGTGATCGCGGCCTGGGTCTCCTCGGCCAGCTTCTTCACGTCATCGGGCATGTTGGTATAGGGCGCCATCTCGAACATCTTGGAATCGAGGCCGCCCCAGGTGTCCTCCGACTTCCAGGTGCCGTCGAGCTCGGCCTTGACGCGCGCGATGTAGTAGGGGCCCCAGGTGTCGAGGATCGAGGTGAGCTGCGCCTTGGGGCCGAACTTGATCATTTCGGAGTCCTGGCCGAAGGCGAGCTTGCCGCGCTCGGCTGCGATCTGCATGGCAGCCGGGCTGTCGGTGTGCTGCATGATGATGTCGGCGCCCTGGTCGATCAGTGCCTTGGCGGCGTCGGCTTCCTTGCCCGGGTCGAACCAGGTGTTGGCCCAGATGATCTTGACCTTGATGTTCGGATTGACCGTCTGCGCGCCGATGATGGTGGCGTTGATGCCCGAAATGACCTCCGGGATCGGGAACGAGCCGATATAGCCGAGCACGCCGGCCTTCGACATCTTGCCGGCGATGATGCCCTGGATGTAGCGGCCCTGATACCAGCGCGCCGAATAGGTCGACATGTTCTTGTCGCGCTTGTAGCCCGTGGCGTGCTCGAAATGCACGTTGGGATACTTCTTGGCGACCTTCAGGGTCGGATCCATGTAGCCGAACGAGGTCGTGAAGATCAGCTTGTTGCCGGCGCGGACCAACTGCTCGATGGCGCGCTCGGCGTCCGGGCCTTCCGGTACGTTCTCCAGATAGGTCGTCTCGATCTTGTCACCGAGCTCCTTCACCAACGCCTGGCGCGCGAGCTCATGCTGATAGGTCCAGCCGAGGTCACCGATCGGCCCGAGATAGATGAAGCCGACCTTCAGCTTGTCGGCGGCGTGCGCCACGCCGGCGACGCTTCCCGCCAGCACCAGCGCGGCGGCAGCCCCCAGAAGCCTTTTCATCATCGTCCATGCCTCCAAACAATCCGGGGAAAACCTCGTGAGCCAGAGCGCAGCGCCCCATCGCTGGCGCTCCGGATGATTGGTTCAGCGATCCGGCACGAACACCGTCCCCAGCGCTGCCGGCGCGGTGGAGCCGCCGGTGCGGGCGCGCGACAGCAGCACCAGGACGATCACGGTGGCGAGGTACGGCAGCGCCGACATGAACTGCGAGGGGATGCCGACGCCGGCGCCCTGCGCATGCAGCTGCAGGATCGTCACCGCACCGAACAGGTAGGCGCCGATGACAAGGCGGCCCGGTCGCCAGGATGCGAACACGACCAGCGCCAGCGCGATCCAGCCGCGCCCCGCGGTCATGCCGGGGATGAAGAACGGCGTATAAGCCAGCGGCAGATAGGCGCCGGCGAGCCCGGCGCAGCCGCCGCCGAATAGCACCGCGAGCAAACGGATGCGCAGCACGGGATAGCCGAGCGCGTGGGCGGAGACATGGTTGTCGCCGCAGGCGCGCAGCACCAGGCCGGCACGGGTGCGGTACAGGAACCACCAGACGGCGATGATCAAGACGAGCGACAGATAGACGAACGCATCCTCGCCGAACGCGATACGGCCGACCAGCGGGATGTCGCTGAGGCCGGGAATGGAAAGGTGCGGCGCGGTGCTGATGCGTTCGCCGACAAAGCGCGCGCCGATCAGGCCGGACAGACCGGTGCCGAGAATGGTCAGCGCGAGGCCCGTCGCCACCTGGTTCACGGCGAGGCCGAGGGTCATGAACGCGAAGATCAGCGACATCAGCATGCCGGCGACGATGCCGCACAGCGCGCCGACGATGATCGAGCCGGACAGCCAGGCCCCGCCGAAGCCGCAGGCCGCGCCGACGATCATCATGCCCTCGACGCCGAGGTTGAGGACGCCCGAGCGCTCGGTGACCAGCTCGCCGGTGGCCGCCAGCAGCAGCGGCGTCGATGCTGCGAGCACCGACAGGATGATTGCTTCAACCAGCACCACTTTGCACCTGCCGCGCGGCGAAGACGAGCTTGAAACGGTAGAGGATGAGCGAATCGCAGGCGAGCACGTAGAACAGCAGGATGCCCTGGAACACCTTGGTCACATCGAGCGGAATCTTCATCGTGATCTGGGCCTGCTCGCCGCCAATGAACGTCAATGAGAGAAAAAGCCCTGCAATCAATATTCCAACCGGATTGAGCCGTCCGAGGAAGGCCACGATGATCGCGGTGAAGCCATAGCCCGGCGAGATGCCAGGCTGCAGATGTCCGATGGGTCCCGCCACCTCGATGATCCCTGCGAGACCGGCCAATGCGCCCGACACGGCGAACGTCAGAAGGATGAGCTGGTTCGCATTGAAGCCGCCGAAGCGCGCCGCACGCGGCGCCACGCCCACGACTCGGATCTCGAACCCCTTGATGGTGCGCTCGAGCAGCACGAAGGCGCCGGCAACGACAATCAGCGCGATGATGCTGCCGAGATGCAGGCGTCCGCCCTCGATCAGCACCGGCACGGTGGCGACCGGATCGAACTCCGCCGTGGTGGGGAAGTTGAAGCCGGCGGGATCGCGCCAGGGGCCGCGAACGAGATAGTCGAGCAGGAGATCGGCGACATAGACCAGCATCAGGCTAATGAGGATCTCGCTGGCGCCGAACTTGACGCGGCACAGCGCGGGGATCAGCGCATAGAGCGCGCCGGCTGCGGCGCCCGCGACCAGCATCGCCGGCAGCACCCAGTGTCCCGCTTCGGTGCCTTGCGTCTTCACCGCGATCCAG
Organism: Bradyrhizobium sp. HKCCYLRH3059; assembly: GCF_051168035.1. Classification (NCBI taxonomy): domain Bacteria; kingdom Pseudomonadati; phylum Pseudomonadota; class Alphaproteobacteria; order Hyphomicrobiales; family Nitrobacteraceae; genus Bradyrhizobium; species Bradyrhizobium sp. HKCCYLRH3059. Next base: position 563,696 of record NZ_JBNPUF010000003.1, read on the forward strand.
CTGCCGGCAACGGCCCCGATCAGGAACTGGCCCTCGGCACCGATGTTCCAGGCGTTGGCGAGGTAGCACAGCGACAAGCCGATCGCGATCATGACCAGCGGCGTGGCCTTCACGGCGATCTCCTGTAGCGAATAGCCGTCGGTGAGCGGCGCGATGAAGTAGACGCCGAGCGCGGTGATCGGGTTCTTGCCGAGCACGGCGAACAGCACGCTCATGGTCACCAGCGTCAGTCCGATCGCGATCAGCGGCGAAACCAGCGCGATGGTGCGCGAACGCTCGGCGCGCTTCTCAAGCACGAGCTGCATGCGCCGCCTCCTTCTCGAGGCTGGCGCCGCCCATCAACAGGCCTAGCCTTTCCCGGGTCGCCTCCGCGCGTGGCAGCGCCTCCGACAAGTGTCCGTGAAACATCACCGCGATGCGGTCGGCGATCTCGAGCAGTTCGTCAAGGTCCTGGCTGGTGACGAGGACGGCAGCGCCCGCGCTGGCGAGATCGATCAGCGCCTGGCGGATGATCGCGGCGGCGCCTGCGTCGACGCCCCAGGTCGGCTGGTTGACGACCAGCACCGCCGGCGTGCGCAGGATCTCGCGGCCGACGACGAACTTCTGCAGATTCCCGCCGGACAGGCTCGCCGCTTCCGGATCGCGCTTGGCCTTGCGGACATCGAACGTCTCGGTCGTCAGATCGACCGTCCGCAATGTCGCTGCGGCGTTGATGAAGCCGTGCCGGACCATGTCGCCCGCGGCGTGTCCGGTCAGCAGCGCATTCTCGGACAACCTCATCCGCGGCGCGGTGCCATGCCCCAGCCGCTCCTCCGGCACGAACGCCGCGCCCATCTTGCGGCGCTCGGTGATCGAGAGATTGCCGCAGGCGAGGCCGTCGATGATGATCGCGCCGGGCTCTTTGACGAGGCGTTCGCCGGACAACGCAGCAAACAGCTCGTCCTGGCCGTTGCCGGCGACACCGGCGATGCCGAGGATCTCGCCGCCCTTCAGCTCGAGGGAAATGTTCTTGAGGCCCACGCCATGCGGCTCGCTGGGGGCGAGGGTGAGATCATTGACGACCAGACGCGGCACGGTGGCGTGCCGCTCGGCCGGCGGCTTCACGTCCTTGATCTCGGTCCCCACCATCATGCGGGCCAGCGAGGCAGCCGTCTCCAGCTTCGGATTGCAGGTCGCGACCTTCCTGCCGCCGCGCAGGATGGTGGCGGTGTCGCACAGCCGCTTCACCTCCTCGAGCTTGTGGCTGATGTAGAGGATGGCGCGGCCTTCCGCTTTCAGTCGCTCCAGCACGACGAACAACTGGTCGGCCTCCTGCGGCGTCAGCACGGCGGTGGGCTCGTCCAGGACGAGGAATTTCGGATTCTGCATCAGCGCGCGCACGATCTCGATGCGCTGCCGCTCGCCCACCGACAATTGCCAGACTTCGCGCTTCGGATCGAGCGGCAGTCCGTAGTCACGCGCGACGTCCGCGAGCCGCGCCGACATGGCCTTGAATGGCTCCTTGCCATCGAGCCCGAGCGCCACGTTCTCAGCCACGGTGAGGTTGTCGAACAGGGAGAAATGCTGAAACACCATGCCGATGCCGAGGGATCGCGCTTCCGCGGGACCGGACAGCCTGATGGGCACACCCTGCCAGCGCAGCTCACCGGCGCTCGGCTGCACCAGTCCGTAGACCGTCTTCACCAGCGTCGACTTCCCGGCGCCGTTCTCGCCGAGCAAGGCGTGAATCTCGCGTGGCCGGATCTCGATGTCGATCTTGTCGTTGGCAACGAAGTCGCCATAGCGCTTGGTCAATCCGATCGTCTGCAGGAGCGGAGGCGTAGGGGTCGGATCGGCCGGCGCGAGGTCAGGCATTTGCTGCGTCATGGGGCAGGGGAATGAAGCTGCCTCAATTGTGATCTAATTTGCCGCGGCGCGTAAGAGGCGAAAAGCGCCATCCTCTGCCCAACTCTTGTCCAAGCGTCCATCGCGCCGCGATCGGCGAATGCCGTGCGCCAGTGGTTGCAGGCATCACGTCCCGCAATCGGTCGAGCGGAGCGAACGATAAAGTTCTGTGGCAGTTTTGAGACACCGGCCGGAAATCGATCCGCCGCAGCACGTTGCCCGTTGGATGAGCAGCGTCATCCCATGCGCGTCCAGGGGCGCGCTTGCGCTCGCGCGTTGCCGCGAACGCGCGCGGAAGGGCAGGCGGGGCTCTTCGGAAAAACTTCAGCAATGTGAAGCCGCAAGATCGGAGTCTGGGAGCATCGTGGCCGCGGCCAATCGTCCCATGCCCAAGCTCGCGACCGATGTCGTCGCCGCTGCAATACGACGGAACCTTGATCAAACTGCGGGCAAGTCCTGGAGAAAGTTGAGGCTTCTCCCACCCGTGGAACGGCGCAACTGTGCATGCAAGTCGGGAATCGGCGCTTGTCAACTGGGGGTGTTCTGAATGTCGTTACGTCAAACAATCGCGGCGGTCGTCGCACTGGGCGCGGCAGCGCTGACGTCGGTCGGTGCAGCGGGGGCCGCTGACCTGCCCGCCAAGGCGATCGCGAAGAAGGCGCCGGCCGAGGTGCCGTTCTTCCTCGTCGTCGACAATCGCGTCAGCTACTCCTATATCTTCGATGCCAGCCAGCCTGGTGCATGGAGTGTCAACGGCAACGGCACATTCAACGCCAAGACCGCCAAGCAGGTCTACTCGTTCACCCATTTCGACGTCTGGGGTTACGGCACCAACTTCTTCACGATCTCGCTGTTCAAGTCGGACCACAACGACCCGGCTGGGCCGTGCACGCAGACCGGCGGGATCGTGTCGCCCAACGCAGGTTTCGCCTTCACGCCGGCGAGCTGTGCCGGTGCGACCGAAATCTACGGACTGTTCCGCTCGACCTTCGGCTGGAACCAGATCTTCAACACCAAGGCCTTCACGATGGGCCCGCTGCAGAACATTTCGTTCGAAGTGGGCATGGATGCCAATACCGAGAACCGCTATTTCGGCGCCGCCAAACGCGACGTGGTTGCCGGCCTGCAGTTCGCGTTCAACCTGCCCTACAAGGGCTATTTCAACGTCGCTCCCCTGATGTATTGGGAGTTCGCCAACCACAATTCGTTCTCGCAGTGCGGGGCCGGCTGGTCGAACCCCTGCATCAATGACGGCAATACCTCGTTCAAGCCGACCTGGGCCGTCGAGACCAACTACTACATGGATCTCGGCTTCCTGCCGGAGAGCATGCAGTTCTTCTCGATCTCGGGCCGCGCCGGCTGGTACGGCAAGAAGGGCACCGACACCGAGCCGCTCCCGGCGAGCGTCGCGAACGGCGTCTATCCGACCAAGATCGAGTTCAATTCCGAGCCGATCCGCCTGACCTTCGATGCGTCGAAGGCGATGTGGGGTGAGAAGCAGAGCCACCTGATCGACGTCTGGGTGGCCTATCGCTACTGGCAGAACAAGTTCGGCCTCGACCACAACAACGCGGTCGGCTGTTCCGTCGCCGGTGTCGGCGGCACCCGTGTCGCCACGGGCGCCTGCACCGAGTCGTCGCTGTATTCGGGCGTGACCGTGAAGTTCTGATATCGATCGAGCCACGCAAGCGGGCGCCGCGCCTCCGGTCGCGGCGCCTGCTTCATTTGTCCCAGGCTCCCTCATGCAGCGTCGCGGCTTCCTCCTCCAGCAGGGGGCCGACGATTTCGGTCGCACGCTGGCCGCTCGCGAACACGTCGCGGCACGGCAGATCGAGCGTCGGGTTCTCCGGATGGTTGCCGGTGAGGTCGCGCAGTCGCCGCTCGCTGAGGCCGTACACCACGCGCCCGATGCCGGCCCAGTAGATGGCGCCCGCGCACATCGCGCACGGCTCTGCCGATGAATACAGCGTGGCCGCCGCCCTGATCTCGGGCGCTATCGAAACGCAGGCCTGGGTCGCGACCAGCCGCTCGGCATGGGCCGTGGCGTCATGAGCTGGCATGTAGCCGTTCTCAGCCTCGATCAGAACGCGGCCGTCGGCAGCGATCAGCACCGCTCCGAATGGATGATTGCCGTTGGACGTCGCGCGGCGGGCGATGGCGAAGCTGTGCCGCAGGAAATGTGTGTCCCGGTCTTGGGCGCCGGCTTGCCTCTGTCCGTCTCTCGCCTGATCTCTCGGCGCCATCATCACTCTGCTCCGTTGCGGATCGGGCGATCCTGCTCCGGCGCGACGACGTCCGCAAGCGCGCCAAGGGAACCGATGCCCCGCAGCTCGCGTTGCCCGGCGCACGAGCGCAGAGAAGAGAACAGGCAGGCGACATGGCGGCAAACGCGGATTCCAAGGTTGCCGTCTATGCCGCGCTTGCCGGCAATCTGCTCGTGGCCTGCACCAAGACCGCCGCGGCGGTGTGGACCGGCAGCTCGGCCATGATGAGCGAGGCGATCCACTCCGCCGTCGACACCTCGAACGAACTGCTGCTGCTCTACGGCTTTCATCGCGCAAGCCGTCCGCCCGACCAGCGGCATCCGCTCGGCCATGGCCGTGAGCTCTATTTCTGGAGCTTCATCGTTGCGCTGCTCTTGTTCGCGCTGGGCGCCGGCGTCTCGCTGTACGAAGGCGTGGCGCACCTGATGCATCCGCTGCCGATCGAAGACCCGACGGTGAACTACGTCGTGCTCGGGCTCTCCTTCGTGTTCGAGGCAGGCTCCTGGTGGGTGGCGGTGCGGCGGTTTCGCTCGGCTGCGCCGGGTCTCTCCTATCTCGAGGCGTTCAGGCGCAGCAAGGACCCGCCGGCCTTCATGGTCGTGTTCGAGGACAGCGCGGCACTGATCGGCATCGTGATTGCTGCTGCCGCGATGGCTGCGGCCGTCGCCTTCGATGAGCCGGCATGGGACGGCATCGGATCGATCCTGATCGGTGTGCTGCTTGCGGCGACCTCGATGGTGCTCGCGCGGGAGAGCAAGAGTCTCCTGATCGGCGAGCCGGCGGACCCGGAGCTGGCGCGTTCGATCCTCGACATCGCGCGCAAGAGGAAGGGCGTCAAGTCAGCCAATGGCCTGCTCACGGTGCAGCTGTCACCGCAGCATGTCGTTGTCGCGCTGAGCATCGAGTTTGCGGACGATCAGCGCGCCGACGACATTGAGCGCGCCGTGGTTGCGATCGAGAGCGAGCTGAGGGCGCGGCATCCGATCGTCGCGGCGCTGTTCGCCAAGCCGCAGACCGGTGCGCGCTATCAGGAAATGCGCGAGAGCGTGCTCCAAGATGGCTCGACTCCGGCGTGAGATCGGCAGCTCAGCGATAGACGACGTCGCTTCGTGCAGACGAACGGCCGAGGCATGAGATGCCGGGTCAAGCCGGCGCCGCGCTCCTCGTTCCTAAGGCTGCGTGCTCGCGGCCAACGGCGCGCTCAGCAGCACGATCACCAGCAGCGCAGCCAACATCCAGAATGCGGCCGGCAGGCTGGTGGCTGCGGCGATGAAGCCGATGCCTGCGGGGCCCAGCAGCACGCCTGAGTAGCCTGCGGTGGTGACGGCCGCGACGGCCAGCCCGACCGGCATGGCGGTCTGCGCCCCGGCTCGGCGGAACAGCACCGGGACCAGGTTCGACGCGCCGAGGCCGATCAGCGCAAAGCCCGCCATGGCAGCAGCAACCCACGGAGCCGTGAGCAGCAGGACGAAGCCCGCGATGGCGGTGGCGCTGCCCCCGAGCAACGTTGCGCGATCACCGATCCGTGCAACCACGGCGTCACCGACGAGGCGCCCTGCGGTCATTGCGATCGAGAACATGATGTAGCCCAATCCGGCCTGCGCGGCCGGCAGGCGGCCGGAACCGGCGAGCAGCAGCGCGCTCCAGTCGAGCATCGCGCCCTCGACCAGGAACATGATTGCGGCGAGCGCCGCCAGCAGCAGCACCGCGCCGTGCGGAAGCACGAGCAGAGGCCCCGATTGCGCGGGTTTGCTCGCCATCAGTCGCGGGGCAGCCACGATCATCGCGGCCAGGGCGAGGGCACAGCAGGCGAGCGTGCCGAGCAGCGGCGCGACGTCGAACGCGAGCAGCGCGGTCATGACGCCGGAGCCCGCGAAGCCGCCGATGCTGAACTGGGCATGGAAACCTGACATCAGCGGACGTTCGCTCAGCCGCTCGACGTCGATCGCCTGGATGTTCACCGCGACGTCGAGCGAGCCCAGCGCCGCACCGAAGGCGAACAATGCGAGTGCGAGAGTCGCTGGCGTTGCTGCGATCGCCAGCAGCGGCAGGAACAGCGCGAGAGCGATGCCGCTGACGATGACGACCGGCTTGCTGCCATAATGGGCGGTCAGCAGTCCGGCGGCCAGCATCGATGCGACTGAGCCCACGCCGAGCGAGAGCAGTAGCAGCCCGAGCGTCGCATCATCGACGCCGAGCCGCTGTTTGGCAAACGGCACCAGCGGTGCCCAGCAGGCGATGCCGAAGCCGGCGACGAAGAAGGCCAGGCGGGTCGCGAGCCGCGCCGCGCTGTGATCAGAACTCATTTGGAAGATCCCTGACTTTCTGAAGGGCGCCGTCACACCGGCGGGGCGGCCGTCATGATGGCGGCTCCCGCCCGTTTGAGCAGGGCGAGGCGGGCCGCCGGCGCATCATGCTCGACGGTGAGCTGGCTGATGGTCTTGGCGCCGGCGATACGGTGGGGGGCTCGGGTCTCGAGCTTCTCGTTGGTGACCATTGCGACGCTTACGCGGCTCAGCGACAGCAGCGTCCGCTTGAATGCTGCGTCAGTCGGATCAACCGCGCTGATGCCGCCTTGCGCCGATACAGCGCAGACGCCGATGAAGCAGCGGTCGATGTTCAAGCGCTGCACCTGCATGAGGGCGTCGGCGTCGACACTGCCGCCGACTGCGGGGTGAACGGAGCCGCCGATCATGGTCAGCTGCAGGTCCTGCCGGTGCAGCACGGTTGCGGCAATGTCGATGGCGTTGGTTGCGACGGTGAGATCGAAATCATCGGGCAGGACTTCAGCGAGGGCGAGATTGGTGCTGCCACTATCGAGGAAGAGAAATTCGCCACGCGCGATGCCGCGGGCGGCCGTCCGGGCGAGCGCCAGCTTGCGTTCGCGATCTTGCCCGATCCGCGCCGCCATCGGTGTCATGCCGCCGGCGATCGGCAATGCGCCGCCATACACCCGGCGGCAGCGTCCTTCGGCGGCAAGCGCACGAAGATCGCGCCGGATGGCATCCTCGGAGACGCCGAATTCGTGGGCCAGGGCGGCCGCGACGACCGCGTGCCCCGCCGAGAGGCGGCCGGCGATCTGGTCGCGGCGCGCCAGTGGAAGGTCTGACATGGCCGTCCTCATATCAGGCATAAACAAGAATAACAACGTGCATAATCGTGCACCGCGCAATTTGTTGTTTGCGCGGCCCGCGCGGCATGGCATTGCCAGATGTCGAAGTGATCGGGAGCAGGGTGTGACCGCCGTCTATTCGTCAGCAACGCCGGCCCTTGTCGCCGTCGACTGGGGGACATCCAGCTTCCGCGCCTGGCTGATGGCCGGAGACGGGACGGAGCTGGCCGAGAGCCGCGGTAGCGAGGGCATGCTGCATTGCGCGACATCTGGCTTCGCGCCGGTGCTGCGCGACCATCTGGCGAAGCTCGGCGCGCCGGCCGATGTTCCGGTGCTGATCTGCGGCATGGCCGGCGCGCGGCAAGGCTGGGTCGAGGCGCCTTATCTGCACACGCCCACCCGGCCGGAGGCGCTGCATGCCGGCGCGATTCGCGTCGACATGGATGGCGACGTCAGGATTCTGCCGGGATTGGCGCAGGCGCGGGCGGATCAGCCGGACGTGATGCGCGGCGAGGAAACCCAGCTGCTCGGCGTCACCGAGCCGGACTTCACCGGGATCGTCTGCATTCCGGGCACCCACAGCAAATGGATCCGGATCGATGCCGGCGCTGTGATCGACTTTGCCACCTACATGACCGGCGAGCTGTTCGCGGTCGTCTCTCAACATAGCATTTTGATGCACGCCGTCGAACCGGAGGCCTCGGCCGTCGAGCACGACGCGGCGTTCCGCGAGAGCTTCGCAGCGTCGCTTGCCGCGCCGACGGCACTGACCAATGCGCTGTTCCGGCTGCGCGCAGCCCAGCTCCTCGGTTTTGAGCAGCGGTCCGATGGGGCTGCGAGGCTCTCCGGGCTTCTGATCGGCAGTGAGATCGCCGACGCTCGGGCGCGGTTTGGCGCCGAGCTTCCACTCCGGTTGATCGGAGCGGGCCGGCTCGGCCGGCTCTATCGCGCGGCGCTCGCCGCTGCTGGTTTCGACGTGAACGAATGTGATGCCGAGCAGGCGTCCCGGCGCGGCCTGGTCAAGGCCGCGCGGCAGATCTGGGGAGCGCGTTTCCGACCATGACAAAGTCCGTTGCCTGGCCGCATGTGAAGCGGTCGCTCGTTGCGATCCTGCGCGGTATCAAACCCGACGAGTCCGAGGCCATCGTCGATGTCCTGATCGAAGCCGGTTTCGAGCTGATCGAGGTTCCTCTCAACTCGCCGGAACCGTTCGTCTCGATCGAGCGTCTCGCCGCCCGGTTCGGCAAGGACTGCCTGATCGGTGCAGGGACGGTCGTCAATGCCGCAGATTGCGTGCGTGTCGCGGAGGCCGGCGGGCGTCTGATGGTCAGCCCCAACGTCGATGTCGAAGTGCTGGCGACGGCGCAGGCCTACGACATGGTCACCATGCCCGGGGTCTTCACGCCGACGGAGGCCTTTCTTGCTTTGCGTTGCGGCGCCTCGGCCCTGAAATACTTTCCGGCGTCGGTGCTCGGTCCGTCGGGGATTGCAGCGCAACTTGCCGTCCTGCCGAAAGGCGTCGTGGTCGGCGCCGTCGGCGGTGTGTCGGACAAGACGCTCGCCTCCTACGTCGCCGTCGGCGTGCGCGCCTTCGGTCTCGGCTCGAGCCTGTACAAGCCGGGCATGAGCGCGAGCGATGTGCGGGAGACAGCTCGCGCCTCGGTCAAGGCGTATGACGAGACTATTCGCGATCAGGGCTGAGCTGGTAACTCGTGACAGTTTCGTGACTGTTCCTGAAACCCGTGGTGAGGGCTCGGCGTTGTAGGTGAACTATCGTTCGTCCTTGGCAAGTGCCATGATCCGCGCCATCGGGAAGAAGATCACACCGGCAATTTCGGTGCCCTTTCTCAAGCAAAGTTCCGCCACGGCCATCCACGTCGAGCCGACCAAGGCGGACCGCATCATTGCGGACGTAGCTGCACGAACCACGGAGCCGTGGCTGCAAAAGCTCGCACGCGGCCTCGCGTGGGGTGCGGACGAGAAGGTGTGGTTGGCCCTGACATCGGTGGCTTGGTTGGTGACGCGCGGCCAAAGCAGCCGCGTTCGCGCGACGACCACTCATGCATTGCTGGTCACGGTTGCGGCTTCGGCTCTGCCGCATGCCTTGAAGGCGATCTTTGATCAGACCCGGCCGGATCGCACCACCTTGCGCGGCCATCTCAACGGCGTGGCGCCGTCCGGCCATGCACAGGACGCCTTTCCCTCGGGACATGCGCTGCACATGGGTGCGCTCTACTCCGCCGCCGGTCCGCTGCCGGCACGCGCAAGGATTGCGGTGAGGAGTGCTGCCGTCGGGCTCAGTGTCACGCGCGTGATGCTGCTTGCGCATTGGGCCAGCGACGTCGTTGTCGGATTCATGCTCGGCGCTGCCCTCGAGCGCAGCTTGCGCGCATGGACCGGCTACGAACAACCGGGAGCAAGCCGGACATGACCGAATCCGTCATCCGCTTCCTGATCGGCGGCGTCATCGTTTCGACATTCGCGATAATTGGCGATGTGTTGCGTCCGAAGAGCTTTGCCGGGCTGTTCGGAGCAGCGCCCTCGGTCGCGCTGGCGACGTTGGGCGTTGCGGTTGTCACGCATGATGCCGCCTATGCGGCGGTCCAGAGCCGTTCGATGATGTTCGGCGCAGCCGCGCTCTGTCTCTATAGCATGACCGTGTGCCGGCTGCTGATGCGGCAGCATATGCGCGCATTGAGCGCGAGCCTGCTCGCAACGGCCGTGTGGCTGGTCGCAGCGCTGGGACTGCAGGCGGTCCTCTCCGGAGGGGCGTGATGCTGATCCGCATCTCGCCCTCGGCGCTGAAGGACGGCAAGTGGCATGAATACGTCATCCGCTTTGCGCTGGGCGGCGCCGCCACAGTCGCGACCGGGCTCATTGCCAAAGCCTTCGGTCCTGCGATCGGCGGCCTCTTCCTGGCATTGCCGGCGATCTTCTGTGCCAGCGTCACCCTGATCGAGGCGCACGAGATCAGGCGCAAGCGCCGTCAGGGACTCTCCGGCGAGCGGCGCGGACGCGAAGCGGCCGCACTCGACACCGCAGGTGCAGTGCTCGGCAGCCTCGGCATGCTGGCGTTCGCGGCCGTATTCTCGACGCTGGTTCAGTCAAGCGTCGCGACCGCCTTCGTCGCCGCAACGACGGCATGGCTCGTTGTCTCGGTGACAGCGTGGGCGATCCGGCGCAAGCTGCGTGTTGCGGCAACGACCCGCAAAGTTGCGGGCCGTTGCGATACGTCTCGGCCGCAGCCTCCGCTGGTCAGCTGGCGGCGGCGTTGATCTCCTGCGATTCGCCTTCTTCCGCAGACTGGGTGAATGCCTGCAGCGCCTCCGCCATCTGCATGCGGCCGCCGACGCCGGTGATGACGACGTCGACCATCGTGAACGACGAGTGGAAGTGGCCGTGGGCCTTGAGCTGCCCGACCGGCACGCCGTTGGCGGCGAGCGCCTCCGCATAGGCGACGCCCTCGTCGCGCAGCGGATCGAACTCGCAGGTGACGATGTAGGCCGGCGGCAGGCCCTGCAGCTTGCCTCGCAACGGCGACGCGCGCGGATCTGTGCGATCCGCCGGCGAGCAGTAGATGTCCCAGAACCAGTACATCAGGCCGCGCGTCAGGAAATAGCCGGCCGCGTTGTCGGTGTAGGACGGCCGATCGAAGCTGCAATCGGTCACCGGGCAGACCAGCAACTGTCCGCCGACGAGAGGCCCGCCACGATCCCGCGCGAGCTGGCAAGTGACCGCAGCGATGTTTCCGCCGGCGCTCCAGCCGGCCACCAGCACCGGTCCGTCGCGTCCGCCGAGCTCGGCGGCGTGCTCGGCCACCCAGCGCGTCGCCGCATAGCCGTCCTCGGCCGCCGCCGGGAAGCGGTGCTCGGGCGCATGGCGATAGCCGACGCTGACGAAGATCATGTTGGAGCGGCGGCACATGTCGCGGCAGAATGGATCGTCCGATTGCTCGTCGCCGAGCACCCAGCCGCCGCCATGGAAGTAGACGACGATCGGATGCGGCCCGGGCGTCGCCGGCCGATAAAGCCGATAGGGCAGGGGACCGTCGGCGCCCTGCAATGTGCCATCCTTGACTTCGCCAACGGGACGTCCAGGCGGCCTCGTCGCGTTGAACTGCGCAACGAATTCGCGGGCGCCAGCGGCGCCCATCGATTCGATCGGCGGCAAGTTCATCTCGGCCAGCATGTTCAGCACCAGCCTGACATCCGGCTGCAGCCGCACGATCTCGCCGTCATTGCATTGGGACGCGCCGTTCGGACCTGACAGCTTGAAGCCGAGCATGCCGCGGCTGACGATTTCGTTGCAGATGCCGCGATAGGGGCCGACGCCGCCAGTATAGGGCATCAGGGTCTGCGGCTTGCCCGGCACGTTGGCACCAGTGTACCAGGTGTTGGCGAGCCGATGCAGCGTCACGGTCGCGCAGTCCGCCATGTGGCGTGCCCAGCCGGCCTGCGCAGTCTCCGTGGCCTCGATGGTCGTGAACCCGGCTTCGCGCAGGGCGACGAGACGATCGACGACCCAGTCGACATGCTGCTCGATCGAGACCGCCATGTTCGACAGCACCGATGGGCTGCCGGGACCCGTGATCAGGAACAGATTGGGAAAGTCTGCGACCGTGAGCCCGAGATAGGTTTGCGGTCCGTTGGCCCAGACATCCTCCAGCGATTTGCCGCCGCGCCCGGTGATCGGATGCACGGCGCGGATCGCACCGGTCATGGCATCGAAGCCGGTCGCGAACACGATGACGTCGATGTCGAAGCTGCGCCTGTCGGTCTTGATGCCATCAGCGGTGATGGATGTGATCGGCTCCTGGCGCAGATTGATCAGCGTGACATTGGGGCGGTTGAACGTCTGATAGTAGTTGGTGTCCAAGCACGGGCGCTTGGCGCCGAACGGATGGTCGTGAGGCGTGAGCGCGGCGGCGGTCTCGGGATCCTTGACGATCTCGTGGATCTTCTCGCGGATGAGGTCGGCGAGCAGCGCATTGCCGTCGGGGTCGACACCCTGGTCGGCCCAGAGCTGCGTCAGCATGCCGACGAGGTCGCCCGACGCCCACAGCTTCTCGAAGCGTTCGCGGCGCTCGGCCTCGCTCAACGCCCAGCTGAAGTCGGTGGCCGGCGGGATCGGCACGCCAGCCATCGACCAGCGCGCCTGCTCGCGCAGCCCGTTGCGATCTTCTGCGAGCTGCGCGGCGCGATCGGCCGGGAGCGGGCCGTTATGCGCCGGCAGTGCGAAGTTCGGCGTGCGCTGGAAAACCGTGAGCTGTGCTGCCTGCTCGGCGATGATCGGGATCGACTGGATGCCGGACGAGCCGGTGCCGATCACCGCGACGCGCTTGCCGCGGAGGTCGACACCGTCATGCGGCCAGCGGCTGGTGAAGTAGATCTCGCCCTTGAAGTCGTGCACGCCGTCGATCTCCGGCGGCTTCGGCTGCGACAGGCAGCCGGTCGCCATGATGTAGTGGCGGCAGGAGACGGCGGGGCCCTTGTCGGTCGTCAGCAGCCAGCGCTCCTTGGCGTCATCCCAGGAGGCGCCGAGCACGCGGGTGCCGAAGCGGATGTCGCGGCGCAGATCGTAGCGATCGGCGACAAAGCCGAGATAGCGCAGGATCTCCGGCTGGGTGGCGTATTTCTCCGACCATTGCCAGGCCTTCTCGAGCTCGGGATCGAAGGTGTAGCTGTAGTCGACGGTCTGGATGTCGCAGCGCGCGCCGGGATAGCGGTTCCAGTACCAGGTGCCGCCGACATCGTTGGCCGTATCCAGAGCCACGGTCGAGAAGCCCGCCTTGCGCAGGCGGTGCAGCAGGTAAAGTCCCGCAAATCCGGCACCCACGACGGCGACATCGACCGTCTGCGTTTCACCGCCCGACACCTCCGACGCGCGTGTCTCGACAACCCCGTCTGACATGCTGACCTCCCGATGATTTTGTGATTGGAAGAAAGGCTAGCTCTGCTCGCATGGTTTGTCAGCAGCCAAAACAGCGATCTGCGGTTGTTGCAGTGCGGGCCGTGCGGTGCGGCCGGTATGCCAGGCGCTGATTTTGCATCGCCGGTCAAAAGGCCGCGACGGAGTGGACAAGACCCTGAGAAAGCGACAGAAAGCGACCCTGCCGCGTCGCATTCACCAAGTTTCAACGCATCGCGACTGTAACAACCGCTACACTACGCCACATCCACGACTGAACCAGGCCAGGCCCATGCCGTTATCGCTTCCCAAGCAAAAGATCCGCGTTCTGCTCCTCGAGGGCGTGAACGACTCGGCTGTCCGCATGTTCGAGGCCAACGGCTATACGGAAATCGAGCGGTTGCCGAAGGCGCTCGGTTCGGCGGAGTTGAAGCGTATGCTGTCGGGCGTGCACATGCTTGGCATTCGCTCGCGGACGCATCTCACCGCCGATGTGCTGCAGGCGGCCGACCGGCTGATGGTGGTCGGCTGCTTCTCCGTCGGCACCAACCAGGTCGATCTCGATGCCGCGAAGCGGCTCGGCATCCCCGTGTTCAATGCGCCCTATTCGAACACCCGCAGCGTCGCCGAGCTGACGATCGCCGAGGTCGTGATGCTGATGCGCCGCATCTTCCCGCGCTCGGTGTCGGCGCATGCCGGCGGCTGGGACAAGTCGGCCAATGGCAGCCGAGAGGTGCGCGGCAAGACGCTCGGCATCATCGGCTATGGCAACATCGGCTCGCAGCTGTCGAACCTCGCCGAGGCCATGGGCATGCGGGTGATCTTCTTCGATCTCACCGACAAGCTCCGTCACGGCAACACCGAGCCGGTCGAGAGCCTCGACGAGCTGCTGGCGATGAGCGACGTCGTGTCGCTGCACGTGCCGGAGACGCCGGCGACCGCCAACATGATCGGCGAGCGCCAGATCCGTCACATGAAGGACGGGGCCTATCTGATCAACAATTCGCGCGGCACGGTGGTCGACATCGAGGCGCTGGCCAGCGCATTGCGCGAGGGCAAGCTCTCAGGTGCTGCCGTCGACGTGTTTCCGGTCGAACCGGCATCGAACGCCGATCCGTTCGTCTCGCCGCTGCAGGGCCTGCCCAACGTGATCCTGACCCCGCATGTCGGCGGCTCCACCGAGGAGGCGCAGGACCGCATTGGTGGCGAGGTCGCGCGCAAGCTGATCGACTATTCCGATGTCGGCTCGACCTTCGGCGCCGTGAACTTCCCGCAGGTGCAACTGCCGGCGCGCCCGACGGGCACGCGCTTCATCCACGTTCATCGCAACGTGCCCGGCGTGCTGCGCCAGGTCAACGAGGCGGTATCGCGGCACAACATCAACATCCTCGCGCAATATCTGCAAACCGATCCCGAGGTCGGCTATGTCGTGCTCGAGACCGACGTGGTCGGCGGTGAGGGCGAGGCGCTGCTGTCGGAGCTGCGCGCGGTGGAGGGCACGATCCGCGTTCGCGTCCTGTACGATCACGACCGGCCCTGAGGCTGTGGAGGCTGCCGCGCGATGACCGGCTCGTCTGCATCGTCCTCAGCCTCGACCGTCGTTCTCAGCACGACGGTGCCGGCGCGCGTGCTGCGCCATGATCCGCAATATGGCATGTCGACGTTGTTCTTCGCCGACGGCGAGTTGCGCGTTCCGATGGTCGACGCCGCGATCGACGCCGGCGTCTCCGTGACCATCGAGGCCCGCGATGTGTCGATCGCGCTGTCGCGGCCGATGGATGTTTCGATCACCAACCGGCTGCCCGGCCGGATCGAGGAGATCCTGCCGCTCGATCCGCCCTATGTGCGCGTGACGTTCGATCTCGGTGCGACGAAGCTGCACGCCTTGGTCACGCTGGAGTCCGTCGAGCGGCTGGCGTTGGAGCCGGATCTGTCGGCCTGGGCGATGATCAAGAGCGTCGCGATCGGGCCCGGCGCGGTTCGGCCTTCGGAGCTGCCTCGGCCGCGCCGCTGGCCCGCTTCTGATAGCGGGGATCGGTAGCCTTCTGCAGCTCAGCGAGCGCCGCGGCGGTGGCCGTGCGGGTGCGCCGCTCCATCGAGCGATACAGCGCGATCAGCCGCTCGCCGAACGGCGTGATCTCAGCGCCGCCGCCCCGTCGCCCCGGATGAGTCTCGAACACCGGCGTCTCGAAGGTGCGGTTGAGCGCATCGACCATCAGCCAGCATTTGCGGTAGGAGATGCCGCTCGCGCGCGCAGCGCCGAGGATCGAGCGCTCCCGGCGGATGAAGTCGATCAGCAGCAGATCTTCGGGCGACAGACTTCCGCCGTTGCCGAAAGTGATGGTCAATGCGATCTGAGCTTCGCGCTTCATCCTATTCCGATCCGCTCGCGTTGTGAGCCGATCATGTCACGCGGGCTTCGCGCTGTCACCATGCGGCCGGACCACGCCTCGATCCAGCCGGGACGGCGCGCGACATCGACCGGGACGCATTCGGCGAACACGCCGGCGAAGCGCGTCCACGCCTCCATCATCGCGGGCGATACCGCCGTGATGATCGGAAGCCCGGCTGACATCGCCGAGCCGAAGGCGTCGGCGAGGCCTCCTCCCGCCGCCTCCTGCTTGCCGAACTTGCTGAGGATCACGACATCCGTGCCACGCGCGATCGACTGCTGCACGGCGGCGCAGGCCAGCACCAATCCTTCGGGATCGAGATTGCAGGCCTGCGATCCCGGGCCGAGATCCTGCGAGATCGAGAACACGCGGTCGTCGTCGAGGCTGCGCAGCATCATGGCCTTGCACGGCCTGGTCTTGTCGGCGCTGCTCTCGATCACGCCGGAGACGCGCAGCCCGATGCCTGCGAGCCGCGTGGCGAGCTCATCGAGCAGCTCCTGGATGACGGTGGACGCAGCGCCCTGCAGCGCCACGATCTGACACGTCCCGACCTCCGCGACACCCATGGCAGTCCTCCTCACACGTTGGCGGAGACGCGGCCCGCCTTCCGACCGGTTTGCATGATCGCGTGGACCGCCGAGACAACGCTCGCGGCGATCGATCGCCCGCGGTCGTCCATGCCGGTCCATGCGGCGTGGCGGCCGCGCGGATCGATCTCCAGCAGCTTGACGTTGGCCGGCACGCGCAATCCGTCGCGGGCGATGCCGCGCAGTGCGCCATCGAGTGGCGCCAGCACAGGTGTGCCGCCGAGCGAGCCGAGCTGCAGTCCCTTGTAGACGCGGGTGCCGATGTCGAGCGGCGTATGCCAGACGGCGTCCTGATTGGAATAGACGAAGCGCTCGCGGCCGGCGCCGCCGAGCGCACGCGCCTTGCCGTCCGCGTCGCGCGTGGTGCCGTGCGCCACGATCGCGCCGGTCTCGCAAGGATGCGTCTCGATCGCGATGTCGCAATTGTGCCCGACCGCAAAGCGCGGTCCGATGCCGACGGCGATGCCGGCAACGCCGCGCAGATCCGGCGTGGCCAGATGCTTCTGCATCCGTGCGTCGACGATGACCGCGGGATAGCGGAACGCGATGATGTCGGTGAGATGCATCCCGGTGACGGCGACCTGGCTGGGCTCGCGATGAATGCGCACGACGTCCGCGATGCCCTCGGCCCGGCAGCCGACCACGCCGTCGATGTCGCAGGCCTCGCCATACAGGACGTCGTGAAAGGCCATGCCGCGTCGGATCACCGGCGGAAAGGCGTCGTGACAGAGGACGAGCGCGAAGCGCTCATGGTTGAGCTTGGCCGCGATCGCGGAGGCGATCTCGTTGGTGCCCAGCACCAGCGCGAGCGGCTTGGGCGCGTTCGGATGCCAGGTGACGGCGGCGGCTTTCATGCTGATGACCTCGTGTTGCGAGATCGAACGAGCAAGCCGCGGGCCAGATCGTTGCGCGCCGATCAACTTGTTCATTGCATTGAGGAAAAGCAGGCAGGCCTCGGTTTTTCTGATCCAAAGATGTATTGTTTAGGATATAACATCGGATGCTATATTGTCGCTTATACAACATGTTGTGATGGTGCGGGGGAGGTCGGCGCGTGCCGATCAGGCGATGGGCTCTTCGCGGCGCACCAGCGCGACGCCCTTGACCTGGGCGTAGACGGCAAGCCCTACCTGCAGGCCGAGCTCGTTCCACGAGCGTTGGGTGACCCGCGACAGCAATCGTGCACCCTGGCCGTCCTCGCCGAGGCCGAGCAGGGCGGTGACGCGGTGGTCCGATTGGCTGCGGATTTCCAGGATCTTCGCGCGTAGCACGTTGACGATGGTGCTGCGGCTCGGCGTTTCCAAGGCGAGGCTGACATCATCGGCCAGCACGCGCAGGCGGCGGCGTGTTCCCGGCGCAAGCGGCTCGGCCGGCAGCACGAAATGCCCGCCCGGCACCGCAAGCGTCACCATGCCGTCGATGGCGTCGTGCTTCAGAACGGTGGCGTCGAGACTGACCGCTGCATCGCGGGAGAGCGCGAGCGGCAGTGTCAGGTCGGCTTGGAGCACGGACAGCGGACCTGAAGCCAGGACGCTGCCATTGCGCATCAGCACCAGCTGATCGGCGAGCCGCTCGACCTCCGCGATATCGTGGCTGATGTAGAGGATCGGCAGGTCGAGCGCGGCATGCAGCCGCTCCAGATAGGGCAGGATCTCGTCCTTGGTGATCTGGTCGAGCGCCGACAGCGGCTCGTCCATCAGCAGCAGCTTCGGCTGGCTGAGCAGCGCGCGGCCGATCGCCACGCGCTGCCGCTCGCCGCCGGACAGATGGCGCGGCGAGCGCTCCAGCAGCTTGGCAATGCCGAGCAGCGACACGACCTCATCGAAGCCGATGGCGGTGGGGCCGGACGGGCCGGGATGCCCGTACATCAGGTTGCGGCGGACGGAGAGGTGCGGGAACAGATTGGCTTCCTGAAAGACGTAGCCGATCGGGCGCCGGTGCACCGGGCGGAAGGTCTTCTCGTCCTGCCAGACGTCGCCGGCGACGGAGCATCGTCCGTCCAGGCGGTTGAGGCCGGCGATGCTGCGCATGACGGCGGTCTTGCCGCAGCCGGACGGGCCGAAGATCGCGGTGACGCCGCGCGCCGGCACCTCGAACCGCGCGTTCAGCTCGAAGCGCCCGAGCGTACCGCGGAAATCGACCTTGACGGTGCTCATGACGCGCGTCGCGTCATCTTCTTCTCGATCAGCATCATCGTCAGAATGACGCCGAACGAGAACACGACCATGCCGAGCGCCAGCACCGAGGCTTCGGTCCATTGCGAGGTCTCGACGTAGTCGTAGATCGCGACCGACAGCACCTTTGTCCTGCCGGGAATGTTGCCGCCGATCATCAGCACGACGCCGAACTCGCCGACGGTGTGGGCAAAGCCGAGGATCGCGCCGGTGAGGAAGCCGGGGCTCGCCAGCGGCACGGCGATCGTCCAGAACGCGCGCCAGGGCGTGGCCCGCAGCGTGGCGGCTGCTTCCAGGGGCTTCTCGCCCATGGCCTCGAAGGCGTTGCGGATCGGCTGCACCACGAACGGCATCGAGAACAGCACCGAGCCGATCACGAGGCCTGGGAAAGTGAAGGCGAGGGTGCGTGCGCCCCACAAGGACGCCAGCGCCCCGCCCGGACCGCTCGGGCCGAGCGCGACCAGCAGATAGAAGCCGAGCACGGTCGGCGGCAGCACCAGCGGAATCGCCACCAGGGCTGCGACCGCCTCCTTCCACCACGCCTGCGACCGCGCCAGCCACCATGCGATCGGTGTTCCCACGATCATCAGAATGACGGTCGTGATCGCTGCCAATTCGAGGGTCAGACTGACCGGTTGCCAGATATCGGCCGAGACGTGCAAGTTCATCCTTGGAAGTTCATCGACGTGAGCGCTCAGCTGCCGGACTTCGGGTCCAGAGCATAGCCGAACTTCTCGATGACCGCACGGGCTTCCGGAGTCTTGAGGAAGGTCAGGAACGCGGTCGCCGCCTCGTTGCCGGCGGATGCCTTCAGCAGCACGGCATCCTGACGGATCTCGCTGTAGAGGTTCTGCGGCACCAGCCAGCGCGAGCCGCCCGCATTCGGCATCAGCTGCGACAGTGCGACGAAGCCGACCTCGGCATTGCCGGTATCGACGAACTGGAACGCCTGCGAGATCGTGTTGCCCTGCACGATCTTGGGCTTGATCGTCTCATAGAGATTGAGCGCCTTCAGCGTCTCCACTGCAGCCGCGCCATAGGGCGCGGCGGCGGGATTGGCGATCGACAGCTTGTTGAACGCGTTCGCCTTCAGCGTTTCCTCGCCTCTCACCGCGTTCGGGTCCTTGCTCCACAGAACGAGCTTGCCGATCGCGTAGGTGAAACGGCTCCCGGCGACGCCGAGGCCCTCGTCGACCAGCTTCTTCGGCCGTTCGTCGTCGGCGGAGAGCAGGATCGCGAACGGCGCGTTCTCCTTGATCTGGGTGTAGAACTGTCCGGACGCGCCGAAGCTCAGCACCAATTCGTGTCCCGTCTTGGCCTTGAACAGACCGGCGATCTCCTTGGCCGGCTCGGTGAAGTTGGCGGCCACGGCGATGTTGGCGCTCCCGGCGAACGCATTTGCGCCAGTCAGGAGAGCGGCAGCCGCGCACAGGGCAGCGGCGACGAAGCGCATCGATCTCATCACAATTGTCCTCGTTCATATCGCAGAGACGGGTTCGCTTCGGTGAATTGCAAGTCCCGTTCCGGCGCAGCGCCCGTACCGATGCCGTGCTATATTCATTCGTATACATCAAAATAGACAGGTCGGCGACGTCCCGTCAACCCGAGGGGCCCCTCGGGCAAACGCGATGGGCGTCAGTGTACGACTTTCGACAATCGAGGCTGAAGCGATGTTGGAAACATGACGGCCCGAGAGCCGGGGTTCTCGGGCCGGCGCGAGACTAAGCCATCCGCTCCCAGAGCTGCCGCACCAGCATGCCCGCACGCTTCTCGATCGCCGCGGCGGCATCGAGCGCGAGATCCTCGCGATAGCGGCCGGCGATCAGCTGCACGCCGATCGGCTGGCCATTGTGAACCGCCACCGGCACCACCGCGCCGGGCAGCCCGAGCACGTTGATGGCCGAGATGAAGCGGATATCGTTGAAGAAGATTTCGCGCACGCGCTCCGGGCTTACCGTGTCCTCGCGCGGGCCCGGCGTCGGCTTGACCGTCGTCGGCGCCAGCACCACCGGATAATCCTCGAAGAACAGCTGCCAGGCGCGGATATGGGTGGAGCGCTGCGCCGTCGCGTTCATCCAGCCCGCGAGGTCGAGGATCTCGGCCTTGGCCCGCATCCCGCCCCACGCCTTGTGGAAGTCTTCCGAGGTGACGGCCAGCATCTTGGCCTCCTGCATCACGACCACCTCGGTGGTGATGACGTCGCACCAGGTCTGCCAGACGCCGGAGATGTCGGGGACCTCGACCTCGCTGACCCGGTAGCCGGAGCGTTCCAGATGATCGGCGGCCTGCCGCAGCGCGGCCTGCACCGAAGGATCGACGTCCATGTCATCGGGGATCTTGGCGAGCGCGACCTTGATCGGCCGCTTGGGCTTCTCGCCCTCGAGCGGGGCCGGCACCCACCAGGGATCGCGCGGATCGCGCCGGCTCATCACCTCCAGCGCCAGCCTGACGTCGGCGACGCTACGCGCCAGCGGGCCCTGCGACGACATCAGATGCGCCAGCATCGGCCGCTCGGCCGCGGCGCTTTCGTTGTAGGCCGGGATGCGCCCCTGCGTCGGCTTGATCGTGACAACGCCGTTGCAATGCGCCGGCCACCGCAGCGAGCCGCCGATGTCGTTGCCATGCGCGATGGTGCCGATACCGGCGGCGACCGCAGCTCCAGCGCCGCCCGACGAGCCGCCGCAGGTGATCTCGGGATCCCACGGGTTCAAGGTCAGTCCGTGCAGCGGGTTGTCGGTGAAGCCGCGGAATGAGAATTCCGGCGTGTTGGTGAGGCCGAGCACGATCGCGCCCGCGTTCTTGAGGTTGCGCACGACGGGCGCGTCCGACGGCGCGATGATTCCCATCTGCGCCGGAACGCCGTTGGGGTTTGGCCGTCCCTGGTAGTCGACGTTCTCCTTGATGGTGACGGGCACGCCATGCAGCAGGCCGTCCTTGTTGCGCGCCTTGTCCGCGGTGCGCGCAGCTTTCAATGCTTCTTCGGACAGATCGACGACGACCGCATTCAGCTTCGGATTGACCTCATGCATGCGCGCGATGT
Source organism: Bradyrhizobium sp. HKCCYLRH3059 (assembly GCF_051168035.1). Classification (NCBI taxonomy): domain Bacteria; kingdom Pseudomonadati; phylum Pseudomonadota; class Alphaproteobacteria; order Hyphomicrobiales; family Nitrobacteraceae; genus Bradyrhizobium; species Bradyrhizobium sp. HKCCYLRH3059. Next base: position 585,057 of record NZ_JBNPUF010000003.1, read on the forward strand.
GCGCCTCGGTCACCTCGACCGAGGAGACCGCGCCCGAGCGGATCGCAGCGGCGGTGTCGAGCGCCGACCACTGCCAAACCGGTCCTCTCGGCAGCCGCGGCTTCGGCGCGGTGGCCCTCGCCTGTGGTCTGGCCTGCGGCTTCGCCTTTGCGGGCTTCCTGTTGGCCGTGGCGCGCGTGGCCACGCGCTTCGGAGCCGGCTTGGCGGTCTTTGCCGCCGGCTTCTTCCTTGTCGCTGTTTTCGCCATTGTGTTTCCCCCCCCAGTGTATCTCTCAAACGACCGACATGGTCAGCGGCGGCTCGACCTCGGCGGGCAGCGGGCTGACATAGGGCGTGCGCAGCGTCCGCTTCTTCAGGTCGGCCTTGGCGGCTGCGATCAGCGCCGGCTCATTGAGCGCCTTGATGCCGAGACCGGCCATCGCCTTGGCGGCCTGCACCATCGCCTTGTGCGCGGCCGGCGTCTTACCTTGCGCAACGACCTGCCAGGTGTGGAACGGCGTGCCGATCGCCACCGTCGGCGCGTGCACCTGCACCGTCGGCACCACCCAGCTGACGTCGCCGACATCGGTCGAGCCGATCTGCGGATTGCGCTTGGCGTTCAGCGGCACCAGGAAGTCGGCCAGCGGCTTGTCGGTCGGATCCATGCCGATGCTGTAGTAGACGGATTCGATGTCCTTGTCGGTCAGGGTCGCCTGGATCTGACCGGCGAAATCCTTGTCGCTCGCGTCGAAATGCGGCGGCCCCAGCTCCTCCATGATCCCGTGCAGCGCCTCTTCGAGCGGCGTGTTGGGCAGGATGTTGGAGACCGCCGAGATGATCTTCATCTCGACCTTGGTCTCGGTCATCATCGCGGCACCTTGCGCGATCTTGTGTACGCGCCCGACCAGCTCGTTCATGCCGGGCAGGTCGCGCGCGCGGATCGAGTAGCGGACGCGCGCATGCGCCTGCACGACGTTGGGCGCAATGCCGCCGGTGTCGAGCAGCGCGTAATGCACGCGGGCGTCGCTCGGCATGTGCTCGCGCATGTAGTTGACGCCGACATTCATCAGCTCCACCGCGTCGAGCGCGCTGCGGCCGAGATGCGGCGAGGCGGCCGCATGCGAGGTGCGTCCGGTGAAGATGAAGTCGGCGCGCGTGTTGGCGAGAGAGGGCGTCATCACCACTTCCCAGAAGCTCGACGGATGCCAGGTGATTGCGATGTCGGCATCCTCGAACGCGCCTGAGCGCACCATGAAGGCCTTTGCGGCGCCGCCTTCCTCGGCAGGGCAGCCGTAGTAGCGCACGCGTCCCGGAACCTTGTTGGCGGCGAGCCAGTCCTTCACGGCGGTTGCCGCGAGCAGCGCCGCCGAGCCCAGGAGATTGTGGCCGCAGCCATGGCCATGGCCGCCGGTCTCGATCGGACGATGTTCGGCGACGCCGGCCTCCTGGCTGAGGCCGGGCAGGGCGTCGTATTCGCCCATGAACGCGATGACCGGACCACCTTCGCCCCATTCGCCCATCAGCGCGGTCGGGATGCCCGCGACCTTTTCGATGATCCGAAAACCCTGGTGCTTCAACTCGGCGAGGTGTTCGGCGGACGAGCGGGCCTCGGTGTAGCAGATCTCGGGCATGCTCCACACCCGGTCGCTGAGCTCGATGAAACGGGTCTTGATCGCGTCGACGCCGCGCCAGATCTCGCTGCGGTTGTCCATCTCCGGTCCTTGTCCTCTGCTGCCGATAGGGAGCCGGTATGGTTATCAGCTAAGTTCCCCGACGCCTAGCGATCCGCCGCGAGAGCAGCCATGCGGCGCGCGGCAAGGCGCGGTGGAGCGCGCGTCATCCTTTGAGCAGATGATGCTGCGATTGGATGCAGCGCGATGCTTTCGGCGGCGCAGCGAGAAGGGTGGGACGCCGTCCTCAAATTTCGGAACTGCCGCCGTGCGCCGTTACCGCACCCGTCCAGGAACGATCGTGGTCGCGTCCTGTTCTCGTGTCAGGAGTGCGACCGCCATGCGTGCAGGACCCATCACTATCATCGTCGCATTGCTGCTGATTCTCGCGGCCGCCGTCGTCTTCGCCTATCAGGGCATGACCTTGCCCGGCGATCCGATGCCGACCGAGGGCTGGATCGCGCTCACGCTCGGCGTGGTGTTTTCGCTCATCGTGGGGATCGGGCTGATGGTGCTGTTGTTCTACAGCAGCCGCAAGGGCTACGACGAGCCATCACAGTTCGGGGCTGATGATCATCGCGACTGAGACCGCTCAAGCCGGATGCGGCGGATGCTGTGTCCGCGGATGCCGGTCGTGAAGCAGCTTGGCGAGTTCGTGCCTCAGATCGTCGTGACCGCGCATCGCCGTCTCGAACAGCGCTTCCTGGATGTCGCGCGGCATGTCGCCCCAGACGCCGATGGCGGCGTTGCCGAGCAGCTCTGCGAACCGGTTGTCGTCCATGCGGCACCTCCGGACGATCTGACGCCCGAGGACGGCAAAGGTTCCAGGCCAGGTTATTGCGTGGTGAACAGGACAACCGCAATCGCAACGGAGAGCGCGATCGCGGACACGGTCCCCGTGGTCGACAGCACGCCCATGCGCCGCAGCGCCGCTGCAAACACGATGATGATCGGGGTGGCGGTGACGAGGCCGAGCCGCGCTTCGGTCATGGACATGCTCCTGATGTCGATCCGGTAGCGCATCCAGGCGCCGTGCTGTTTGTGCGCCGACAAAGAGCATGTCTGCCGCCCCGATTAGCTTTGCCGACATCTGATCGGAGGTGGCGGTGTCGGCACTCACATACGAACCGGAACCAACGGAGCGCTGGGGCGTGCTCGACGGGTTGCCGGGCGACCCCATGATGTGGGTCCTGATCCTCAGCGAGCTTGTCGCTTTCGGCCTGCTGCTCGGCGCCTTCGTCGTGGCGCGCGCAGTCAATCCAGTCGTGTTCGCAGCCGGGCAGGCCATGCTGGACGGACCTCTCGCCGCATTGAACACGATCGTGCTTGTGACGAGCGGGTGGGCTGCGGCGCGCGGGGCGGCGGCGGCGAGAGGCGGATCGCCGGCCACAGCACGGCGTTGGATCATGCTGGCGATCCTGCTCGGCACGGCCTTCATTGCCGTCAAGCTGACCGAGTATGGCAGGGAGATTGCCGCCGGCGCAGGCCTGGAGACGTCGCCGTTCTTCACGCTCTATTTTCTGCTCACGGGCTTCCATCTGCTTCACGTCGTACTCGGGATGGTCATCCTCGGAATCGTCGGTCGTCATGCCGCGCCCACCAGCGTCGAGACCGGGACGGCGTTCTGGCACATGGTCGATCTGGTCTGGATCGTGATGTTCCCGATCCTCTATCTGGTGGGATGAGTCATGGTCCGCGATCGCCTCACGCTCGCCTGGCTTCAATTGCTGAGCTTCGCCGTTGCCACGCTCGCGGCCTCGCTGCTGCTGCCGAATCGCTGGCTCGCCGATGCCCTCGTGCTCGCGCTCGCATTGGCAAAGGGCAGGGTGATCGTGCTGGATTTTCTCGGCCTGCGCCATGCGCCCGCGCTGTGGCGCGGCCTGCTCGCATCGTGGCTCCTAGGCCTGGTTGCGCTCGCCGGGCTGGCGGTGGCGCTCCGCGCGCTGGTCTGACGGGCCATCGCCGTGCTGCTTGCGCCGCGACAAAGAGACTCCCGGCAGTGCCGGTAGATTGCCTTCACCATCGACCTTCACCAAAACGGAAAGGACGTGTCATGGCGGAACGCCTGACCAAGTCGGCCGCACGGAACGTCTTCTACGGCGGTTCGGCCTTCTTCTTTGCGATCTTCCTCGGGCTCACAGCGCACAGCCACTACTACATGGTCACGACCTCGACCAATGCGTCGACGCTGTCCGACGGAGTCGCTCGCGGCAAGCACGTCTGGGAGAGAAACTCCTGCATCAACTGCCATACCCTGCTCGGCGAGGGCGCCTATTTCGCGCCAGAGGTCGGCAATGTCTGGGACCGTTGGGGCGGCAGGCAGGACCCGGCCGCCGCGCGCGAGATGCTGAAATCCTGGATGCAGTCGCAACCCTCCGGTGCGCCCGGCCGCAGGCAGATGCCGCAGTTCAATCTGTCCGACCAGGAGCTCAACGACCTCGCCGACTTCCTGCAATGGACCGACACGATCAAGCGCCAGGACTGGCCGCCGAACAAGGCCGGCTGAGCCGGCATCCCGTCCCCGTCATGAGAGAGATCCGCGATGAGATATGAGACCCAGAAGGTCGCGATGCTGTATTTCTACGGCGCGCTGACGCTCTTCCTCGCCCAGGTCATCTTCGGCCTGCTCGCCGGCACCATCTACGTGCTGCCGAACACGCTGTCGGTCCTGCTTCCCTTCAACATCGTCCGCATGATCCACACCAACGCGCTGATCGTGTGGTCGCTGATCGGCTTCATGGGCGCCACCTACTTCCTGCTGCCCGAGGAGACCGAGACCGAGCTCTACAGCCCGCTGCTCGCCAAGATCCAGTTCTGGATGTTCTTCGGCGCCGCGGGTGCGGCCGTCGTCGGCTATCTCTTCCACTACCATGAGGGCCGTGAGTTCCTCGAGCAGCCCTTCATCATCAAGGTCGGCATCGTCGTCGTCTGCCTGATGTTCCTGTTCAACGTCACGATGACCGCCCTGAAGGGTCGCAAGACGACGGTGACCAACATCCTGCTGTTCGGTCTGTGGGGCGTCGCGATCTTCTTCCTGTTCGCGTTCTACAATCCGGCAAATCTCGCCGTCGACAAGATGTACTGGTGGTACATCGTCCATCTCTGGGTGGAGGGCGTCTGGGAGTTGATCATGGCCTCGATCCTGGCCTTCCTGATGATCAAGCTCAACGGCATCGACCGCGAGGTGGTGGAGAAGTGGCTCTACGTCATCATTGGCCTGGCGCTGTTCTCTGGCATCCTCGGCACCGGCCATCATTTCTACTGGATCGGCGCGCCCGGCTATTGGCAGTGGATCGGCTCGCTGTTCTCAACGCTCGAGGTCGCGCCGTTCTTCACCATGGTGATCTTCACGGTGCAGATGACGCTCAAGGCGGGACGCAAGCATCCGAATCGCGCCGCGCTGCTGTGGTCGGTCGGCTGCTCCGTCATGGCGTTCCTCGGCGCCGGCGTGTGGGGCTTCCTGCACACGCTGTCCAGCGTGAACTACTACACCCACGGCACCCAGGTGACCGCCGCGCACGGCCATCTCGCCTTCTTCGGCGCCTATGTGATGCTCAACCTCGCGGTCATGGCCTATGCGGTGCCGCAGCTGCGCCAGCGTGCGCCGTATAATCAGTGGCTCTCGATGGCGAGCTTCTGGATCATGTGCACGGCGATGATGACGATGACCTTTGCGCTGACCTTCGCCGGCATCATCCAGGTGCATCTGCAGCGCGTGCTCGGCCAGAGCTACATGGACGTGCAGGACCAGCTCGCGATGTTCTACTGGGTTCGGCTCGGCTCCGGTGTGTTCGTGGCGATCGCGGCGCTGATGTTCGTCTGGGCCGTGCTGGTGCCCGGCCGCGCCAAGCAGGCGATCATCCCCGGCGCCCTGCAGCCGGCGGAGTAAAACCCCGCAGGCGGCGGCTTCGATGCCGCCGCCTGCATCCCCCGATTCGGAGAGTGATCATGAAGCCCGCGCTGCACGCGATCGATACCGTCCTGTCGTTCCCCTCGTACACGCCGACCGGCAATGAATGCGCGCTGTTCGAGCATGCGTTCCGACATCGCCTACCGGTGCTGCTGAAGGGGCCGACCGGCTGCGGCAAGACCCGCTTCGTCGCGCACATGGCGGCGCGACTGGGCCTGCCGCTGCACACGGTCGCCTGTCACGACGACCTCACCGCCGCCGACCTCACCGGGCGATATCTGCTCAAGGGCGGTGACACCGTGTGGACCGACGGCCCGCTGACCCGCGCGGTGCGCGAGGGCGGCATCTGCTATCTCGACGAGGTCGTCGAGGCGCGGAAGGATGTGACCGTCGTGCTGCATCCTCTCACCGACGACCGCCGCATTCTTCCGCTGGAGCGCACCGGCGAGGAGCTGCTCGCGCCCGACGGCTTCATGCTGGTGGTGTCCTACAATCCGGGTTATCAGTCGCTGCACAAGGCGCTGAAGCCATCGACACGGCAGCGCTTCATCGCCATCGAATTCGGCTTCCTGCCCGCCGAGCAGGAGATCGCGGTGGTTGCCGCCGAGAGCGGGCTGGCGCCGGAGCGCGTTCGGCCGCTGGTGGCGCTCGCGCATCGGCTGCGCGCGCTGCAAGGCCATGACTTGGAGGAGGGCGTCTCGACGCGGCTCCTGGTCTATTGCGCGACGCTCGTCGCTGCCGGAGCATCCATCGCGGACGCCGTGCTCGCCGCGATGATCGAGCCGCTCACCGACGACGCCGACGTCAAGGCCGCGTTGCGCGAGGTCGCGCATGCCGTGATCGGGTGAGCCATGCTCGACTTCCTCGAACTGGAGGAGACCGTCGGCCGCGCCTGGCATCGCCTGGTCGGCACGACCTCGAGCTATCCGGTCCATCCGGATCAGGCCGTCGCCCTGAACGAGATCAGCGGCCGCATCGCCGTGATGTTCCGCGCGCTGGGCGGCGAGAGCGGCGTGCAGGTCGCCGGAGCCAAGGCGCGCAAATCGGGCCATCGGCTCGGCTGGCGCCAGCGCATTGGCCTCGGGGACGAATGCCTCGATCAGGCCGGGCGCGATGGCGCCACCGTGTTCCTGCCGGAGACCATCGCGCTGCTGCCGGGGCGCGCGCTCAATGCGCAGCTCTATCACTGGCTCGCGGCGTGGTTCGCGACCATGGCGGTCGAGCCGATCACGGAGCGCGATCCGCTGCGGCATGATCTGCTGGCGCTGCGCCGGGCCTGTGAGACGACCTCGCTGGTGCTGGCGCGCTTCCCTGGACTGGCGTGTCCGCATGCGCAACTCGCCGAAGCGCTGGCTGCGGCGCGGCCGCGGCGGCCGCTGCCTCGGCTCGAGCAGCAGGTCGAGCACATCGTCATGGCCCTGCTCGGCGCCGGCGCGCCGCCCAAGGGCGCGCTGTGGAATGCGGTCATCGCTGGCGGCGCGTTGCCGGAGGCCGCCCCGCCCGGCTATCGGCCGATGCTGCCGTGTCCGCTGTGGGGCGATTGCTGGAGCCGCGATGCCGTTGCCGCGGCGCGCGAGGACGACGAGACGCAGACGCCCGCAGAGCAGGAGGGGGCACCCGACACCCGCAAGCGCTTCGCACGGCGCGAGCGCGACGACACGGCCAAGCGCGATCCATTCATCCTCAACCGCTTCGAGAAGATCCTGGCGATGGCGGAGATGGTCAATGTCGATCGTCCGTCCGACGATACCGACGATGACGACGCCCGCAAGGCTGCCGACGATCTTGATGAGCTCGCGATCGCCAGGCGCAAGGGGCGTCCGGCGAGCAAGCTGAAGTTCGATCTCGACCTGCCGCCCGAGGCGGTGGACACGGCCCGGCTCGACAGCGGCCGGCTGTATCCCGAGTGGAATTATCGCAGCGGCGCCTATCTGCCGGACCATTGTCGCGTCGTGACCGGCGATGCCGCCGAGGCGGGCGAGGCGTGGTCTCCGGACGATGCGATGCGCCGGCGCATCCGCAGCGTGCGGCGCAGGTTCGAGACCTTGCGGCCGCGTCATGAGGTGATGCGCGCGCAGGCCGACGGCCACGACCTCGACATCGACGCGCTGGTGCGCGCGCGCAGCGATCTCAATGCCGGCCATGGCGGACTTGATCGCGTGCATCTGGCGATGCGCCCGCTCGCGCATGATCTCGCGGTGACTCTCCTGGTCGACGTGTCCCTATCGACCGATGCGTGGATCGACGGCGTGCGCGTTCTCGACGTCGAGAAGGAGGCGCTGCTGGTGCTGGCGCATGGGCTGTCGGCCTGCGGCGACAGCCACAGCATTCTCACCTTCACCTCGCGGCGCAACTCATGGGTCCGCCTGGAGACCGTGAAGGCATTCGACGAGCCGATGAGCGGGCGGGTCGAGCGCCGCATCGGCGCGCTCAGGCCCGGCTACTATACGCGTATCGGCACGGCGGTGCGTCATGCCGCCAGCCAGCTCGCCGAGCGATCCGAGCGCAAGCGCCTGCTGCTGGTGCTGACCGACGGCAAGCCGAACGACGTCGATCACTATGAGGGACGGTTCGCGATCGAGGACACGCGCAAGGCGGTGCAGGAAGCGCGGCGCGGCGGCGTCGCGGTGTTCGGCGTGACCATCGATGCGTCGGCGCAGTCGTATTTTCCCACCCTGTTCGGCCGCGGCGGCTACGCCATCGTCGGCAACATCAGGCGACTGCCCGCCGCGCTGCCGGCGCTGTACCGGCAGCTCGCGCATTGAAGGCGAGAGGCGCACTGCCGCCGTACCGACGACCGATACCGGTCAGCTGATCGAAGGGGTCCGGCCCTCAGGTCGCCGGCTCGCGCAGATTGCGCAGCGGCACCGGCAGGTGGCCCATCAGCTTGTCGAACTCGCCGGGATCGAGCTTCTCCCAGAGAATTTCGAAGATGCCGCGCGCAGCCGTGAGCGGATCGACCGGGAATTGCGGCGGCAGTTGGCGGAAGATGTCATCGACGAAATATTCGAGATGGCGGTCCTTGGTCGGGGTTGCCGCGTGGTGCCAGCCCTCGTAGTAGATCCCGCGAATGAGCATCGGCAACTGGGCGCCGAAATTCACGGCGACGGCCATCGGCATACGGTCGCGCAGCACATGCAGCACGGCACGCAGTGCATTGTAGGCCTGCTGCCGGCTCGCCAGCGCGAGGCGTTGCTCGATGGCCTTCAGCCAGATGTTGGTTTCCTGGACGGTGTGATCCAGGGCGGTCACGCCGGTCTCGCTCATGTGGTTCTCCATGATGACAAGTGCACAGGACCGTTCGAGGGACGCCGAACAAGGTAACGGCAAGGCCTGATTCGCTTGAACGCCTTGTCAGTAGGTGGTGCGTTCGGGTCGGTCATGTTGACCTGCATCAAATCACGATGTCGTGGTTGGACCGTGAGGTAAATGGCGGGTCAACGTCCCGCGCAGTCGTTTACGATCCCTCGCTGCCGCAGCGGCACCAGCGGTCGGCAAGCCCATCCGTCATCTTACGGGGATCGTCGTGGTCCCGTGCGCGGCACGTGGTCAGCAGTTCACACTGATAAACAGCCATCGACAAACAGAACGTCTACAAATCAGCACGTCGCGATCTCGCGGCGCCTATCGCGCCCGAGTCTTGCTTGACGGAGCCCTCTTCAAGTGAGAGGGCGCAGGGAAGGCCGGGAGCTCGCCGCCCCCATGGCCCCCGTGCGGAAAGAATGCACGGGGCAGGAACCACAGGATCGGCTGAGACATCCCGGCCTTCCCTGCGCGATAGTGTTACGGTTTATACGCATTCTCCCCGGTGAACGGGCTGTCTTGCCACCGTCACCCGCGCGAGGTTGAAACCTCGTCACGAGCTTGACGCCAGCGTCGCGGCGCCAGGACCATGCGACTTCGCCGTCCGCGCCGTGCCGTTCGTCCGCAGGCATGACACCCGCTGCGACACGTCGCGTCCATCGCATCCCGCACTCCACGTCTCGTGACGTTCGCGACACGCCCCTCTTCATGAGGCGGGATGCGCGGAAATGTCGTCCTGATTTGCCCGACGGGGCAAGCTGTTTATCTGCGGCAGACTGGCACGACGGGCAATTCGCGCATGGCGGTCATGCTGATTCGTTCGTCCGAGGGCCCCGGGATTTTGCGTCTACCCGTGCTCAGTCGGAGAGCGCATCCAAGTTGGGATCGGGCTGCTGCCTTGGGGGCGGCGCGAGGTGGGCGCTGCGGGCGCTGAGAGACGCGCGACCACGGCGCTCCTCGTTCGCGGTGGCGCGCATGATGGCGAGCGACCGGAACGTTCGCGTTGCAAGTCCGGAACTTGCGCGACTCGTTCGCGCCGAACATCCCGAGATCATCGCGGGCCGTCGCTGCGCCGTCAGGTTGAACCCGTAATCGCCCTGCTTGTGAAGAACACGTCTTCGCTTGCTCGTCGCGACAGACTCACCTTACATCGGAGTCGTCCGAGGCGGAGAGATCGCGCGCTCGACACCCCTTTCAACTCACGAATCGACGTCGGCTCGCAATGCTCAAGTCTGCCCAAGAGAAGTCTGTTCACAACAAGCCTGCTCAAGACAAATCCGGCAACGACCTTCCGCTGACCGGCTATGCCGTCGTGGTCGATGGTCAGATCAAGACCGAATTCAAGACCAAGGATGGCGCACACAACGGCGCGCATGACCTCAAGCGCCGGTTTCCGATGTTGCAGATCAGGGTGTACGACGCGGAGACGAAGCAGACCCACGACATCGAACTGACGCGGGCGTGAGACCGGCCTGCCGCGCGGGCCGTGGTGTTGTGAGGACGCAAGGCCGTTGCACCTTGTCGAGCCCGCAATCGCTGTCGATGTTTGAGTGCATGGAGAGCATGCTCCTGATGTAGCCGAGGGTGCGGTGTCGGTCGCCGCGTCCTCGCCCCTGTGGGAGAGGGCGCAGTATCGCGCAGGGGCGTGCGGTCTGAGGTGCACGCAGGCGACTGTCGGCCTGCGCGCCCGATACGCCGGGATGGGCTGTTGCGGTGGCTGCGTGATATGAGCCAATCTGCCTCATCTCCGACCATGCGAGCAGCCATCATGACCGAAACCGCCTGGAACAGACTTTCCGCCGCAGCGCTTCGCGCGCTCGCGGCCCGAGACGCGATCGTGCTGTTGCCGGTGGCCTCGACCGAGCAGCACGGCCCGCATCTGCCGACGGGAGTTGACGACTTCCTGTGCAGCGAGGTCTGCCGTCGCACCGCGCTGGAGCTGACTCCAGACCATCCCATCGTGGTCGCGCCGACCGTTTGGTGCGGGCTCGCCGACCATCACGTTCCGTTCGGTGGCACCTTCACCCTCGGTCTCTCCACCTACCACGCCGTGCTCAGAGACCTGTGCCGCTCGATTCTGAATGCCGGCTTCCGCCGCATCGTGATCGTCAACGGCCATGGCGGCAACATCCAGGCGCTGGCCACCCTCACCGGCGAACTGACGCGCGAGCTCAACGCGCCGATCGCGACGACGACCTATTTCATGGAAGGGCGGGAGACCATGGCCAAGGTCCTCGAGGATCAGGCGGGCGTGATGCATGCCTGCGAAGCCGAGACCTCGATGATGATGGCGGCTCATCCCGGCCTCGTCGACGCGGCGGGGCTCGACGCTGCCTTTGGGCCGAGCTTCGACATCATGGGCTCGCTGGTCCCGTCGCTGAAAATGTTCAGATCGTTCGCCGACATCACCACCTCCGGCGTCGCAGGCGATGCGCGCAAGGCATCTGCTGCAAAGGGCGAGAAGCTGCTCGCCGGCTGCGCGGCGGCGCTGGCGGCGCGATTGCGGGCGGGCGAGCCATGGTCCACTGCACCAATTCCGCCGCCAGCCGCAAGATGACAGTGACGCGGAGCATCATCCCGAGAAGCCCGTCGCAGGCGGGCGTTTCGGATGATGGGCCGCAAACGATACGTCCACGGGTTTGATGGACGCATGCCGATCGGCAAGCTCAGCCGTGCTGCGCGGAAGCGGCGAGGCTCGGAGCTCCGATCGCGTCGAGGCCGTCCGCAAGACTGCGGCTCGCGTTTCGCACCTCGCTGCGAAACGTCTTCGCCAGGTTCGACAGCGGCCGCGCCTCCGACCACAGCACATAGGCCGAGACTTTGGTGCTCGGCGTGAACGGCCGTACCACGAGATCATGCCCGCCCTGGCGCGGCGAGAATGGATCGACCACGGCGACGCCGACGCCGGTCGAAGCCAGCACGCAGGCCGTGTTGCAGTAACGCACTTCGACGGTCGGCTGGAAGTCGGCATCGGCTTGCCGGAAGCTCTCGCGCACCGCTTCGCCGAGGCGCGTGCCGCGTTCAAGGCCGATCAGCGGGAAGCCGGCGAGATCCCGCGCTGAAATCACGTCGCATTCGGCAAGCGGATGCCGGGCCGGCATCACGCACACCATCTCCCCGGTATGCACGACCTCATGGGCGATCCCGGGATGATCGGACAGTCCGAGCGCGAAGCCGAGCTCGGCGACGTTGCCGAGCACGCCCTCGATGATGCCCTCGTAGCGGCGCACGTCGAAGAACATCCGCGTCTGCGGCCGGCGCCGCAGGAAGCCTGACAAGGTCGGCGGGATGATGCTGTAGGCGAGCGGCGGCGTGGCGACGATCGACAGATGACCCGTCTTCTGCTCGCGCAGGTCACGCACGCGGTTTTCCAGCCGGACGTGCAGGGTGAAGATCGCCTCGCTCTCCTCATAGAGCGTCATCGCCTCGGGTGTCGGGAACAGCCGGTTGTTGACGCGCTCGAACAGCGTGAAGCCGGCCTGCGCCTCCATCGCCTTCAGCGCATTGCTGATCGCAGGCTGCGACAGCGCGAGCTCCTCGGCCGCAGCGACCGTGGTGTGGTGGCGGATGACCGCCCGCAGGATCTCCAACTGGCGCAGGTTCATGGCATGGTCGCCCTATTAGCCCGGGTGATGGTCTCGGCCAAAATATCATAGACCGAGGTCGTCCCGACTGGTTGCAATTCCTGCGCCGGTTTCGCTTCATTGATGCTTCTCTTGCGCGTCGCAGGGGGCGGTGCTGCCGCCTGCTGGAAAGGCATGACGCACAGATCGGAGGCAGAGTTTTGAGCCGTATCTTCCGCGCCGCCGCCGCCCAGATGGGGCCGACCCAGCGCGCCGACAGCCGCGGGCACACGCTGTCGCGCATGATCGGGCTCTTGGAACAGGCGGCCGCCCAGGGCGCGAAGCTGGTGGTGTTTCCGGAACTCGCATTCACGACCTTCTTCCCGCGTTGGATCCTCGAAGGCGATGAGCTCGACAGCTATTTCGAGCGCGCGATGCCGAACCCGTCCGTTGCCGCGCTGTTCGACCGGGCGCGGGCGCTTCGCGTCGGCTTCTATGTCGGCTATGCCGAGCTGACACCGGACGGACGCCGCTTCAACAGCTCCATCCTGGTCGATCCCGACGGCGAGATCATCAGCAAATATCGCAAGGTGCATCTGCCCGGCTCCGTCGAGCCGCGCCCGAGTGCCAAGTATCAGCAGCTGGAGAAGCGCTATTTCAGCTATGGCGATCTCGGCTTTCCGGCCGTGCGCGCCGGCCGCGAGTGGGGCGGCGCCATCATGGGCATGATGATCTGCAACGACCGGCGCTGGCCGGAATCGTGGCGGGTGCTGGGGCTGCAGGGCGTCGAGCTGGTCTGCGTCGGCTACAATTCCGCGGCCTATGATCCGAATGGCGGCAACACCGAGGATGCCTCGCTGCGCACCTTCCATTCGACCCTGGTGGCGCAGGCCAACGCCTACATGAATGCGACGTGGGCGATCGCGGTCGCAAAGGCGGGCGACGAGGACGGCAGCGGGCTGATCGGCGGCTCCTGCATCGTCGATCCCAATGGCTGCATCGTGGCGCGGGCGAAGACGCTCGCCGACGAGGTCGTCGTCGCCGACATCGACCTCGATCTGTGCCGCCAGGGCAAGGACAAGATGTTCAACTTCGCGGCGCATCGTCGGCCGGATCAGTACAGGCTCATCACCGAGCGCGCCGGCGCCGTCGAGCCGGTCGTGGTCGATTAGCCGTTCACGTGGGGAGTTGCAGGATGCGCCGTTCGTTGTTCGCAGGTTTCGTCATCCTCGCCTCGCTTGCTCCGGCGGGGGCCGCGGAGCTGCCCGCTGAGATCAAGCAGGCTGGCGTGCTCAAGCTCACGGTCAACTCGACCTACGCGCCGATGGAATATCACGACCCCGCCACCAACGAGCTGAAGGGGCTCGACATCGATCTCGCCAACGAACTGGCGAAGCGGTTCGGCGTCAAGATCGTGTGGAGCGAGACGGCGTTCGCCGAACTCATTCCCTCGCTGCAGACCCGGCGCGCCGACTTCATCATCTCGGGCATCTCCGACCGTGCCTCGCGGCGCGAGACCGCCGACTTCGTCGACTATCTCGTCACCGGCCCGCAGTTCTTCGTGCTGGCGGAGAGCGATGCCAAGGTCGCGACCGATCTGTGCGGCCGGAAGATCGGCACCACGCGCTCGACGAGCTTCCCGCAGGAGATCGAGAAATGGAGCAAGGCCAATTGCGAGGCCGCAGGCAAGCCTGCCGCGCAATATGTGCCGGGGGAGAACTCGATCGATGTCCGCAATCAGCTCAAGCAGAGCCGCATCGATGCCGCCGTGCAGGGCAGCGAGACCTTGCCCTATGCGCAGTCGCAGGAGGCCGGCAAGTATCGCATCGTCGGTGAGCCCATCGCCTTCGGCTACCAGGGCATCATGTTCCGCAAGGACGATGCAGGCTTTCGCGAGGTCGTGACCGAACAGCTCAAGTCGATGATCGCCGACGGCAGCTACAAGGCCATTCTCGACAAATGGGGTCTCGGCGCCAATGCGGTGCGCGAGCCGATGCTCAACGCGGCGCCGCAATGAGCCGCGCCGACGTACTGGCCGATGGCTTTCCCGACCTGTCGGCGCACAGGATCGCGCGCAAGGCGCATTGGGGCCGCTGGCTTACGGCTGCCGTCATTGTCGTGATCCTGCTGGCGATCGGCCGCGCCTTCGCCAGAGGCCAGATCGAATGGTCTTACGTCGAACGCTTCGTGACCGCGCCGGTGATCCTGCGCGGCATCGTCAACACCATGGTCATGGCCGTCGCGGCGATGGCGCTGGGCATCGCGCTCGGCGTGGTCGTCGCGATCATGCGGCTGTCGCCCAATCCGGTGCTGCGGTCGGTCGCCGCCGGCTACACCTGGCTGTTTCGCGGTACGCCGCTGATCCTCCAGTTGTTGTTGTGGTTCAACCTCGCGCTGGTGTTTCCGACCATCGGCATCCCCGGCCTGTGGAGCGCGCGCGCCGTCGACGTGATGACGCCGTTCCTGGCCGCGCTGCTCGGGCTCGGCATCAACCAGGGCGCCTACACCTCGGAGGTGATGCGGGCAGGGCTGCTCTCGGTCGACATCGGGCAATACGAGGCGGCGCAGGCGATCGGCATGGGACGGCTGCAGGCGCTGCGCCGGATCATCCTGCCGCAGGCGATGCGCGTGGTGATCCCGCCGCTCGGCAACGAGTTCATTGGCCTGGTCAAGGCGACCTCGCTCGCCAGCGTGATCCAGTATCCGGAGGTGTTGCACTCGGCCGAGAACATCTACTACGCCAATTCGCGCGTCATCGAGCTCCTGATCGTCGCCGGCCTCTGGTATCTGCTCGTGGTCTCGGTCCTGACGCCGCTGCAGATGCTGCTCGAACACCGTTTTGCCCGTGGCATCGCGCGGGGGCGCTGATGACGCCGCTCGTCGCCATCCGTCAGGTCAGCAAGCGCTTCGGGGAATTCCAGGCGCTCAAGCAAGTCTCGCTCGATGTCTTCGAGGGCGAGGTGGTGTGCCTGATCGGGCAATCCGGCTCCGGCAAGACCACCTTGCTCCGTTGCGTCAACCAGCTGGCCACGGCGGACAGCGGCGGCATCTGGCTCGACGGCGCGCTGCTCGGCTTCCGCGAGACGGCCGGTCGGCTGCATCGGCTGTCGGAGCGCGAGATCGCGCGGCAACGCCTCGCCTGCGGCATGGTGTTCCAGCGCTTCAACCTGTTCCCGCACATGACGGCGCTGGAGAACGTGATCGAGGGGCCGGTGCAGGTGCAGAGGCGCAGGCTTGCCGAGGCGAAGGACGAGGCCTTGTCGCTGCTGCGCCGGGTCGGCCTTGCCGACAAGGCGCAGTCCTATCCGGCGCAACTGTCCGGCGGTCAGCAGCAGCGCGTGGCGATCGCACGCGCGCTCGCAATGAAGCCGCGGCTGGTGCTGTTCGACGAGCCGACCTCGGCGCTCGACCCGGAGCTGGTCGGCGAGGTGCTCGGTGTGATGAAGGAGCTGGCGAGGTCCGGCATGACCATGCTGGTCGTCACGCATGAGCTCGGCTTCGCGCGCGAGGTCGCCGACCGGGTTGTCTATATGGACCAGGGCGTGATCGTGGAGAGTGGTCCGGCCGGCGAGGTGCTGCGTGCGCCGCGCGAGGCGAGGACCAAGGCATTTCTGGCAGCTGAAGTGGGGTGAGGTGATGGAATTGAAGTCGATCGTGTTGGCTGGGCTCATGAGCGCGGCCGTGGCGGGCGCGGCTCTCGCCGCCGAGCTGCCGGCCGAGATCAAGCAGAACGGCCTGCGCATCGCGGTGGTGCCGAACTATCCGCCGATGGAGTTCAAGGATCCGGCCACCGCGACCCTGACCGGCTTCGACGTCGAGCTCGGCGAGGCGCTGGCCAAGAAGCTCGGCGTCAACGCGGTGTGGCAGGAGACCAGCTTCGACCAGCTGATGCCGGGCCTCGCCACGCAGCGTTTCGACATCATCCTGACCGGCATGACCGACTACAAGAGCCGGCAGGATACCGCGACCTTCATCGACTACCTGCGCAGCGGTCCGCGATTCTTCGTGCAGGCTTCGCGCGCCAGCGAGTTCAAGGAGCCGACGGCGCTGTGCGGCAAGAGGGTCGGCGCCTCCAGGCGCACGATGTTCCCGAAGGACATCGCCGCCTGGAGCGAGAAGAACTGCGGCGCGAGCGGAATCGAGTTCGTCGGCACCGAGGGCTCGGCCGACGCCCGCACGCAGCTCAAGCAGGGCCGCATCGACGCCGCCGTGCAGGGCAACGAGACCTTGCCCTACATCATGGATCTCGAGCCGAACACTTACGTGCCGGTCGGCACGCCCATCGCGTACCAATATACGGGGCTGGCGACGCCGGTGAAGGCGGACGAACTGCGCGAGGCGCTGCGCGCCGCGCTGGAGGGCCTGATTGCCGACGGCAGCTACAAGGCGCTGCTGGCGAAGTGGAAGCTGAGCGACAATGGAATCGAGAAGGTGCTGATCAATGCTGGACAGTAAGGCGCTCGCGGGAATCCCGGTCGTTCCCGCCAACACCGCGCCGCCGGCGCCGGACTATCCATGGCCTGCGCCGCACAGAGCGGCGATGTTCCTTTCGTTCGACATCGACGCCGAGAGCGCCTGGACCTCGAAGGATCCCGCGCATGCGGCGCGTCTGGTCACGATGAGCTTCGGCGGCTTCGAGGCGCGCGTCGGCACGCCGAAGCTTCTCGAGCTGCTCGCCGAGCTCGATCTCAAGGCGACGTTCTTCATCACGGGATGGGCGGTCGATGCGCATCCGGCGATGGCGGAAGCGGTGCTGAAGGCGGGCCACGAGATCGGCCATCACGGCTATCACCATCTGCTGCCGGATCCCGGCGATCCCTTCATCGTCGAGGAGATCGAGCGCGGCTTCGAGGCGATCCAGCGCCGGCTCGGAATCCGGCCGATCGGCTACCGCGCGCCGTTCGGCGAGTTCTGCGAGGAGCTGCTGACAGCGCTGGTGCGCCAGGGCATCGTCTACACCTCCTCGTTCCGCGATGACGTCAGGCCCTATCGCCATCGCTTGGCCTCCGGCTCGCCGGGCACGATCGAAATCCCGGTGACCGCGAGCTATGACGACTGGATGCACGGCCTGTCGGCGCGGTTCTCGCCGCGCTCGATCTTTCCGAAAGAGCACGTGCTGTCGATGTGGAAGGATGAGCTGGACGAAGTCCGCGATTGGGGCGCGATGGTGACGACCGTGCTGCATCCGCAGGTCTCGGGCCGGCCGATGCGCTTCCGGCTGCTGCGCGAGTTCCTGACCTACGCCAAATCGTGCCGGGACGTGTGGATCACGACCGGAGCCGAGATCGCGGCGAACTACCAGCGCCATGAGGCGGCGGAAGCGAAGGACGCATGAGTACGACGGCGATCTTCGGCAGCTACGTGCTGACGCGCAAGGACGGCGCGCAGGACGTCCTGCGCGATCACTGGGTGCTGGTCGAGGGCAGGCGCATCGCGGCCGTGACGCGTGATCGGCCGGCGGCGGACGAGATGTTCGATCGTCCGGGTCGCTTCGTGCTGCCGGGCCTGTTGAACCTGCACAACCACATCTTCAGCGAGGCGATCGCACGCACGCTCACCGAGGACGGCAACGGCCGGCGCAACAACAAGAGCATCGTCTACACCGTGCTGCTGCCGCTGTCCAAGCGCGGGGCCGAGATCCTTTCGGTGGAGGAGCGGCTGGCGATCGGCCGCATGGGGGTGCTGCAGCTCCTGAAGGGCGGCGCCACCACGGTGATGGAGCCGTTCCGCAACACGATCCCGGAGCTGTTCGATGCGGCTCTCGAGATGGGCCTGCGCTTCTATGGCGCGCCCTATCTGTTCTCGACATCAGATGCCAAGGCGGATGCCTCCGGCGTCGTGACTTACGCCGGCGATGACGGCGAGGCCGACATGGCGGTCTGGAATGCGCTCCATCAGCGCTGGCACGGCCAGGGCGACGGGCGCATCCGGCTTGCGATGAGCCCGCACGCGACCGATACCTGCGGACCGGATCTGTTGCGCGCGGCTGCCAGCCGGGCGCGCGAGCTCGGCGTTCCCATCACCACGCACATGGCGCAGAGCGCGGGCGAGGTCGCGACGATCGCGCAGCGCCATGGCGGCCGCACCCCGGCCGAATATCTCGACTGGCTCGGCCTGCTCGGACCCGATCTGCTGGCGGCGCATTGCCACGCGTCGACCGATGCGGACCTTGCGCTGATGGCGGCGCGTGGTGCCGGCGTGCTGAACTGCCCGCGCGTGTTCGCGCGCGCCGGAGTCACCGCCGCCTTCGGCCGCTTCGCCGCGCATGGCGTCCGCACCGCGGTCGGCACCGACGGCTACAACATGGATCTGCTCGGCGAGCTCAACGCGGCGTCGATGATCTCGAAGATCGCGCTGGGAAGCGCCGAGACGGCGAGCGCGCCGGAACTGATCGACGCCGTCACCACGACGGCCGCCGCCATGATCAAGCGCGACGATCTCGGCGTCATCGCGCCGGGCGCGACCGCCGACCTCACCGTCGTCGACATGACGCATCCACATCTTCAGCCGCTACACGACCCGCGTCGCGGCCTGATCGCGCTCGCGAACCGCGCCAACATCGACCAGGTGATGATCGACGGCCGGCTGCTGATCCACGACGGCCGCTATCTCCACGGTGACGAGGCTGCCATCACCGCCGCAGGGACTGCCGCGATCGAGAGGATCTGGGCGCTGCCGGAGGCGGAGGCCGCATTCGCCGGCTGAATGCTGCTACCGCGTGCCGTAGGCGCGGTCGCCGGCGTCGCCGAGGCCGGGAACGATGAAGGCGTCGTCGTCGAGGCCGTCGTCGATCGCGGCGGTCCACAGTGCGACATCGGGATGCAGGCCGCGGACGCGCTCGACGCCCTCGGGCGCCGCGATCATGCAGACCATGCGGATATCCTTGGCGCCGCGCTCCTTGAGCCGGTCGACCGCGGCGACTGCGCTGTTGCCGGTCGCCAGCACCGGCGTGACCACGACGGCGAGGCGCTCGTGCAGGTCGGACGGCGCCTTGAAGAAATACTCGACGGCGGTGAAGGTCTGCGGCTCGCGATACAGGCCGATATGGGCGACGCGGGCGGTCGGCACCAGATCGAGCATGCCGTCGACGAAGGTGACGCCGGCGCGCAGCACCGGCACGAACACCAGCTTCTTGCCGGCGATCTTGGCCGACTGCATTCGCGCCAGCGGCGTCTCGATCTCGACCTCCGTGAGCGGCAGGTCGCGCGTGACCTCGTAGCACAGGAGCATGCCGATCTCCTTCAAGAGCTCGCGGAACGACTTGGTCGAGATCGACTTGTCGCGGATCAAGGTCAGCTTGTGCTGCACCAGCGGATGATCGACGACCGTGACGCCTTCCATGGCTTTCATCTCCAAAGCGTAGGGTGGGCAAAGGCGCGAAGCGCCGTGCCCACCTGATACTAGCTCAGCTTGGAATGGTGGGCACGCTGCGCCTTGCCCACCCTACGCGCAACTTATGAATCGCATCATTGCGAGGCGCGAAGCGACGAAGCAATCCAGACTTTCTTCCGGGCCCTGGATTGCTTCCGCCGTCGCCCTTCGGGCTATGGCGGACAAGTCGCTTCGCTCGCAATGACGTCGGCTGTTATGAAGCAAGGCTACCAAACACCTCTTAAAACACCGTGCCGTCGCTGAGGATGGTCAGCGGCGGCGAGCCGTCCGGGCGGCGGGCGAAGGCGAGCTTGCGGCCGGCAGCCCAGCTGCCGCCTTCGAGGATGCGCGCCAAGGGCAGCTGTTCCGCCGTCTGGCCGGTGCGCTGGCGGATCAGCGCGGCCAGGCGATCGAGCAGGGCGACGGTCAGCGCGCGCCATTCCACCACCAGCGGGGAATCAACGGCATGCGCCCGCGCGGCATCGGCGGGATCGCGCAGCACCAGCACGCCGCCGTCGACGAACAGGCCGCCATTGCGGTATTCGGCGAGTCCCGTAAGGCCGTCGATGTTCTCGACCACGAGGCCGGCGCGCTGCAGCGGTTCGATCAGCGAATAGCTCAGCCATTGCGACAGCTTGTGCAATGGGACGAGACCGCTGGTCGCGTCATCGGTGACCAGGGAAGCATGGCGCCAGCAGTCGCCGAGCGCGATGCCTTGCAGCGTCAGCCGCGACGGCCAGATCGGGCCGAGCTGCAGCAGCACCTGCTGCAGAATGTCAGCGGCCTGGAGGTGGCCGCCGGTCGCACCGGCGGCGAGCTGATCGAACAGACCGCCGGGACGTGGGGTATCTTTCCGACCGAAGATATCCGGCTTTGCAGCCGTGACCTCGCCTAGCCGGCGCAGCAGCGCAACGCGGCCTTCGAGTCCGACCAGCGGATTGTCGGCGCTCACCTGGAAGCCGCGTTCGAGATCGGCGACGATGATGTGCTGCAGCTTCGCGGCGTCGGCCCGCAGCGGATGGCTTGCATCGGTCGAAAACGCACCGCGTGCGAACATGTCGAGGCTCGCCAGTGCCAGCCCTTCGGAGCGGCCGATGCGCGCGCCGGTCACGGCATCCTGATAGCGCCACGCCGCGCCGGCGCCGGCGTCGAGCAGCACGCTGGTGATGGCGAGATCGAACTCGGCGCGCGCCCGTGAAGCCGCATTCGGCCAATTCACTTTGTCGGCGATCGCGGCCCAGCGATCGACACCGCCGACCACGAAATGCCGCCAGCGCGAGTGGAACGGCACCTCGCCATCGGGATAGGCCCTGCGGGTCACGTCGAGCACGAGATCGGCAATCGCATCGAGCTTTGCGAGATCGATGCGGAAGTGCGGCAGCTTGTCGGCGAGACCGAGCGCAAGCAGCTGATGCGCCCGCTCGCGCACTGCGCGGGCGGACAGGAGATATGAAACGTCGGTCATGATCAGCCGCTGCGCTAGTACTTTTCGAGCGGTCGGCCGACGGTGTCGCCGAGCGCCTCGGGCTTCTGCGGCTCCAGCGAGAAATAGCCGGCGGCCTTCTTGGCCGCGATCTCGACATGGGCATCCGCCGGGATCAGCTCGTCGGGGATCGGCACGCGCTCGACGATGTCGACACCCTGGCCCACCAGCGCGTCATGCTTCATGTCGCTCATCGAGATGAAGCGGTCGATGCGTTTGACGCCGAGCCAGTGGATGACGTCGGGCATCAACTGCTGGAAGCGCGCATCCTGCACGCCGGCGACGCATTCGGTGCGCTCGAAATAGGCCGCCGCGGCGTCGCCGTCCTCCTGGCGCTTGCGCGCATTGTAGACCAGGAACTTCGTCACTTCGCCGAGCGCGCGGCCTTCCTTGCGGTTGTAGACGATGATGCCGAGGCCGCCGTTCTGCCCGGCCGCAACGCATTCTTCGATACCGTGGATCAGATACGGGCGACAGGTGCAGATGTCGGAGCCGAACACGTCGGAGCCGTTGCACTCGTCATGCACGCGACATGTGATCTTCGTCCGGCTGTCATTGAGCTTGTCGACGTCGCCGAACAGATAGACCGTGGTGCCGCCGATCGGCGGCAGGAATACCTGCAGGTCGGGCCGGGTCACCAGCTCCGGATACATGCCGCCGGTCTGCTCGAACAGGCCGCGGCGCAGACTGGTCTCGCTGGTGCCGAAGCGCGCGGCCACGCCGGGCAGGTACCACACCGGGTCGATCGCGATCTTCACCACGGAGACGCTGCCATTGGCATGCACGACGTCGCCGTCATGAACGAGGCGCTTGGCCGCGAGCGCCGCATGCAACTCAGGAAGCTCGATCCGCGCCTTGGTCACGGCGATCGTCGGCCGGATATCGATTCCTTCCGCGATCTCGCCGCCGAAATTCTCGGCCACCAGATGACCCCAGGGATCGAGTGCGACGATCTTCGCCGGCTCTCGCCACTGCGCGAACGGGCCGATCGTGGCGGCGGGATGGGTGTTGGTGAGATCGGGGCGGCGGATCGGGTCGAGCGCACCAGATGATACCGCGAGCGCGCGGTAGACCGTGTAGGAACCGCCATGGCTGCCGATCACGTTGCGGTCCTGCGGACGTGATACCGTGCCGATCACGGGTCCGCGCTCGCGTGCGCTTTCGGCGCCCCAGTGGAGCGGGAAATTATGCTTGGCGCCTGGCACCGGGTGCGAGGTCAGGCGGATGTGATCCGTACGGTTGGAGCGAGTCATCGGACAGCCACCCCCAAAACGGCAACGGCCCGCCTTGACGACGGGCCTGAGCAGAACGCGTTCACGTTTTCCATGCACCAATATAGCAGTTTTTCCCCGCCAAACAAGTGGTCCCGGGTGGCCGGTTATTTGTAAACGAATGGTTTCGGATCCCGGTCGGCGGTCCCGCGGCGTCAGGCCCTGGCATGGCGCTTGCCTTTTGCAGGCGGCGCCGCCAGCTTGGCGCGCATCTGGAATTCTCGACGGCAACGGCGGCATGGACCTGATCATTCGCAATGCGGTGCTGGCGCAGCACAGTGAGCTGCGCCGGGCCGATATCGGAATTTCCGACGGCACCATCGTGGCGATCGCGCCGTCATTGCAGGCCGACGGCGAACAGCGCGATGCCGAGAACTGCCTCGTCGTGCCCGGCTTCATCGAGACGCACATCCATCTCGACAAGACCTGCATCCTCGACCGCTGCACGATCAGGGAAGGGACCGTGGCAGAGGCGGTGCGCGAGACTGCGGCCGCCAAGCGCAACTTCACGGCCGACGATGTCTATGACAGGGCGAAGCGGACCGTTGAACGCTGCGTCAGCCACGGCACGATGCGGATGCGCACCCATGTCGAGCTCGATCCCGGCATCGGCTTCATCGGCTTCGAGGCGATCCAGCAGCTCGCGCGCGACTATGCCTGGGCGCTCGACCTCGAGATCTGCGTGTTTCCGCAGGAAGGGCTCACCAACTATCCGGGCACCGAGGAGCTCTTGATCGAGGGCCTGCGCCGCGGCGCACGCACCATCGGCGCCGCCCCGTATTTCGACACCGACCCGCCGGCGCAGATCGACCGCATCTTCGCGATCGCGCGTGACCGCGACGTCGACATCGACATGCATCTCGATCTTGCCGAGACGCTCGATCACATGCAGATCGAATATGTCTGCCGCAAGACGGAGGAATACAGCTGGGGCGGACGCGTCGCGGTCGGCCACGTCACGCAGCTGTCGCTGCTGCCGCCGGAGCGTTTCGACGCGATCGCAACGCAGCTCGCCAATGCCGGCGTCGCAGTCACCGTGCTGCCCTCGACCGACCTGCATCTGATGGGGCGCCGGCACGATCATGCGATCCCGCGCGGCGTGGTCCCGCTGGAGCCGCTGCGCGCGCAAGGGGTGACCTGCTCGCTCTCGACCAACAACGTGCTGAACCCGTTCACGCCGTATGGCGACGGCTCGCTGATCCGGATGGCGAACCTCTACGCCAACGTCTGCCACGTCTCGCGGCCGGATCATCTTGCGGGGTGTCTCGACATGGTCACGCACGACGCGGCGCGGCTGATGCGGCTCGATGACTACGGCATCGAGGTCGGCGCGCCGGCCGATCTCGTCTGCATCGATGCGGCGACGCCGACCGAGGCCGTGGCGACCCTGGCGCAGCCGCTCTGGGGCCTCAAGCGCGGCCGGCCGTCGTTCTCGCGGACGCGGCCGGTGCTGTACCGGCCGGGGTGAAACGATGAGGGGTGTTGCATGACGCTGTCGCCACATTCGTCATTGCGAGGAGCGAAGCGACGAGGCAATCCAGAGTCCTCGTGTAGCCCTGGATTGCTTCGCTTCGCTCGCAATGACGTCGGAGTCCGGATAGGAGTTCTGCAATGCGCGTGATCAACGTCGCCGCCGCCCAGATGGGACCGATTCAGCGCGCTGACAGCCACGAGGCGGTCGTCGCGCGCATGATCGCACTGATGGACGAGGCCAAGCGCAAGGACGCCGACCTGATCGTCTACCCGGAGCTGGCGCTGACCACGTTTTTTCCACGCTGGTACATGGAGGATCAGGCCGAAGTCGACAGCTGGTTCGAGCGCGAGATGCCCAATGCGGCCGTGCAGCCGCTGTTCGATCGCGCCGCGCAGCATCAGATGGCCATGTATCTCGGCTATGCCGAGCTGACACCGGACGGGCACCACTACAACACGGCAGTTCTCACCGACCGCGCCGGCAACGTCGTCGGCAAGTATCGCAAGGTGCATCTGCCCGGCCACGAGGAGTTCGAGCCGGAGCGCAGCCACCAGCATCTGGAGAAGCGCTATTTTGAGCCGGGCGATCTCGGCTTTCCCGTCTGGCGCAGTCTCGATGGCATTATCGGCATGGCGATCTGCAACGATCGCCGTTGGCCGGAGACCTATCGCGTCATGGGGCTGCAGGACGTCGAGCTGGTGCTGATCGGCTATAACACGCCGTCGGTGAACTCATTGAAATCGGCCGAGGGACTGCAGCAGCGCCTGTTCCACAACCGGCTCTCCGCGCAGGCCGGCGCCTATCACAACTCGTGTTGGGTCGTCGCGGTCGCGAAGGCCGGCGTCGAGGACGGTCATCACCTGATCGGTGGCAGCCTGATCGTCAATCCCGACGGCGAGATCGTCGCGGAGGCGGTGACGGAAGGCGACGAGGTGCTGGTCGCACCCTGCGATCTCGATGCGACGCGGTTCGGCAAGCAGACGATCTTCGATTTCGCAAGGCATCGGCGGATCGAGCATTACGGGCTGATCACCAGCCGCACGGGCGCGGTGCCGCCGGAGTGAGGCAGGAGAGAGAGTGGGCCTGACCACGCTGATCAGCAGTTGCATTGTCAGGCACCAGCGCCGCTACACAAACAGTGTCGTCCCGGCGAACGCCGGGACCCATACCGCGGAAGCTATCGAGGAACGGAGCTGACAGTTGCCTGCCTCACGTCGGCCGGCGGCTATGGGTCCCGGCTCAAGGCCGGGACGACAGCGGAGTGTGAGATGGCCGGCCGGGCAGGTCCGTGCAGGGGCAAACGACGGATGTGCGAACCACTCACCCCGCAAACGCCACCGCGCCGAGCGCCATGGTCACTGCGGCCTGGGTCGGATCGATCACCGGAATTCCCAGCGCGTCCTCCAGGTTCTTGCGATGCCGTGCCATGCCGGCGCAGCCCATGACGATGGCACCGGCGCCGTCCTCCTCCTTCAGCGCGCGGCCGACAGCAATCATCTTCGCCAAAGTACCTTCGCCTGACGCCGTCTCCGCCACGGTCATGTCCAGCGGGCGCTCCGCGGCCAACCGATCCATCAAGCCCATCTGGCGGAGATAGCGGATGTGGCGGCGGATCGAGCGCTGCGCGATGGCGAGCACGCCGAACGTATCGGCGCGAGTCAGTGCAGTGAGCACGCCGCATTCGGCGATGCCGAGCACCGGCCGTGCCGTGGCCTCGCGGCAGACGTGCAGGCCAGGGTCGCTGTAGCAGGCGATCACGAACGCGCTGGATGCGTTGTCGCCCTCGACGAAACGCCGCAGCGGCAGGGTGACGCTGTCGGCATCCTTCTGGCTCTCGATGCCGTAGGGACCTTCCTTCAAGGTCTCGCAGACGATCTCCGGTCCGTCGGCGAACATCAGCGGCTTGAGCGCCGCCGCCAAGCCGTCGGTGACCACCTGGTTGGAGTTCGGATTGATCACGGTGATGCGCGGGCGGGACATGGGAGCTACCTGCTTCTTCAGTGTTGACGGCGCGTGACAGGCAACCACTATGCCACGGCTGACGCAATGGGGCCGATGCGGTCACCTCGCGTCCACGGCGTTCCATCTGGCAGAACTAGGAGATCGCGATGACCGAGCCGGCCTATGACCTGATCATCCGAGGCGGGCGCGTCGCCACCACCACCGATACGTTCGAGGCCGATGTCGCCATCACAGGCGAGACCATCGCGGCGATCGGCCGCGGCCTCGGCCCGGCGAAGCGCGAGATCTACGCGCGCGGCAAATATGTGCTGCCCGGCGGCGTCGACAGCCATTGCCATATCGAGCAGCTCTCGGCGGCAGGGATCGTCAACGCCGACACGTTCGAGAGCGCCACCAGGTCGGCCGCGTTCGGTGGCACCACGTCCGTGATCTCCTTCGCGGCCCAGCATGTCGGCATGCAGTTGCCGCAGGTGGTCGAGGACTATCACGCGCTGGCGCGCAAGGGTGCCGTGATCGACTACGCGTTCCACATGATCGTCGCCGATCCGACCAGGGAGACGCTGGAGCGCGACCTGCCGGCGCTGATCCGCCAGGGCCACGGCTCGATCAAGATCTTCATGACCTACGACCGGCTCAAGATCGACGACGAGCCGCTGCTCGACATTCTCGTCGCCGCGCGCGAGGGCGGCGCCATGCTGTGCGCGCACGCCGAGAACCATGGCATCATCTCCTGGATGGTGAAGCGGTTGCTGTCGCGCGGCTACACCGCGCCGAAATACCACGCCATCAGCCACGCGCGGTTCTCCGAGGCCGAGGCGTTCAACCGCCTGATCGGCATGGCCGCCCTCGTCGATCAGCCGATCATGATCTTCCACGTCTCGACCGCGGAAGGCGCCAAGGTGATCCGCGATGCGCGCGGGCAGGGGCTGAAGGTGTTCGCGGAGACCTGTCCGCAATACCTGTTCATGACGGCCGAGGATCTCGACAAGCCCGGCATCGAGGGCGCGAAGTGGATGTGCAGCCCGCCGCCGCGCCGCGCGCCCGACCAGGAGGCGCTGTGGCAGGCGCTGTCGCTCGGCGATTTGCAGACCATCTCCTCCGATCACGCGCCGTATCGCTTCGACGAGACCGGCAAGCTGCGCGCCGGCTCCAACCCCAACTTCAAGCAGATCGCCAACGGCCTGCCGGGCCTGGAGCTGCGGCTGCCGCTGCTGTTCGATGCGATGGTGTCAAAGGGCCGGCTCGGCCTCAACAAGTTCGTCGAGCTCACGGCGACGGCGCCGGCCAAGATCTACAATCTGCATCCGAGGAAGGGCGCGATCGCGATCGGCGCCGATGCCGACATCGCGCTGTGGGATCCGGACAAGCACGTCACGATCAGCGATGCCGCCATGCACGACCTCGCCGGCTACACGCCGTTCGCGGGGCGCAGCGT
The DNA here is from genome assembly GCF_051168035.1 of Bradyrhizobium sp. HKCCYLRH3059. NCBI lineage: Bacteria > Pseudomonadati > Pseudomonadota > Alphaproteobacteria > Hyphomicrobiales > Nitrobacteraceae > Bradyrhizobium > Bradyrhizobium sp. HKCCYLRH3059. The sequence continues at coordinate 612,478 of NZ_JBNPUF010000003.1, forward strand.
GCAGGGCTGGCCGGTGACCGTGCTGTCGCGCGGCCGCGTCATCATTGACAACGGCAGACTGTCGGCCGCGCCCGGCTCCGGCCAGTTCCTCGCCCGCAGCGGCGGCGAGGCTGCGAAGCCGACGGGGCGCCTGGTCGCGGATATGGACCCGGAGCAGAATTTTGGGGCGAAGCTGCTCTAGACGCGAAGAGCTGTTGGAGTAGCTGATCATGTTGACGCGGTCGCTCCGCTCTCCGCCGTCATGCCCGGGCTCGAGCCGGGCATCCACGTGCTTCCCGGGATGCCGCCGGACGTGGATGGCCGGGACGGCGCCAGGCCATGACGTGGGGCGAGAGCTGAATGCCCCTCGTCGATCGCTGTCCATGCGAGGACCTCCTTGATGCATGTCCTGATCTTCGGCGGCGCCGGCTTCGTCGGGCTCAACATCGCGCAAGGCCTGCTGGAGCGCGGCCATGCCGCGACGGTCTTCGATGCAGCGGCTCTGCCGAACGCGGCGGAGCGCGCCTTTGCGCCGTATTGCGAGCGTCTGCACCTCGTGCAGGGCGACGTCACCGATGCGAGCGCTGTTGCGGCCGCGATCGCCAGCGGCTGCGATGCCGTTGTCATGGGCGCCGCGATCACCGCCGGTCCGGAGCGTGACGCATCCGACCCCGAGCGCATCCTCGCGGTCAATCTGCTGGCGCAGGTGCCGATCCTGCAGGCGGCGCGGCGCAGCGGCATCCGCCGCGTCATCAACCTGTCCTCGGCGGCGTCCTACGGCGCCAGCGGTCAGCGCTTTGCCGTGCTGGAGGAGAGCACGCCGTGCGAGCCGGTGTCGCTCTATGCGATCAGCAAGTTCGCCTCTGAGCGCGTCGCGGCGCGGCTGTCGGACCTGTGGCAAACCGACGTGATCAGCGTGCGTCTGTCGGCCGTGTTCGGCCCGTTCGAGCGCGGCGGCGGCGTGCGCGACACGCCATCGCCGCAGGCGCTGATCGCGGCCTGTTGCGCGCGCAATGCGCCGGCGCTGCTGAACGAGCCGGGCGACAAGGACTGGGTCTATGCGGTCGACGTCGCCGACGCCGTCTACCGGTTGCTGGAAGCCGAGAGGCCGCAGCACACGCTCTACAACATCTCCAGCGTAGCCACGTTTACAGCCGAGGCCTGGGGCCGCGCCTTCGCGCAAGGCCGCCCCTGCTTCGTCTGCCGGCTCGCGGAGCAGGGCGAGACGCCCACGGTGCCTGTGTTCGCGCCGAGCCGCGGCCGGCTGTCGACGACGCGACTGGCCGAGGAGTTCGGCTGGCGCGCGCGCTTCGACTGCGCGGCATCGGCCGAGCATTTCGGCCGCTGGTTCGATCAGTACGGGAGAGACTGAGATGAGGCTCAAGGCGAAGGTCGCGGTCATCACCGGCGGCGGCTCCGGCATCGGCCGCGCCAGCGCCGTCATGTTCGCGCGCGAGGGCGCTTATGTTGCGCTGGTCGACCGCGACGCGGCAGGCGCGGAGGAAACCCTGTTGCTCCTGGCCAAGGCCGGAGGCCAGGGCCGCGTGTATGTCGGCGATGTCGGTGATGCGGATTTTGCAAAGGCGACGGTCGAGAGCGTGGCAGCCGCGCGCGGCCGGCTGGATGTGCTGATGACCGCTGCCGGCTTCTCCTGCGGCGGCACCGTGGTCACGACCGATCCCATGGATTGGGACGCGGTGTTCCGCGCCAATGTCGGCGGCACCTGGCTGTGGGCGAAGGTCGCGGTGCCGATCATGCAGAAGCAGAAGGCCGGGTCGATCATCACCGTGGCATCGCAGCTTGCGGTCGCCGGCGGCAAAGGCAATAGCGCCTATATCGCCGCCAAGGGCGCGATCATCAGCCTGACCCGCACCATGGCGGTCGACTTCGCTACCGACGGCATCCGCGTCAATGCGCTGGCGCCGGGTGCGATCGACACGCCGCTGCTGCGCCGGAGCTTTGCGCGCCACGTCGATCCGGAGCCGGTGCGCGAGGCCTCGCGCCAGCGCCACGCGATGAAGCGCTTTGGCGCGGCCGACGAGGTCGCCGCCGCCGCGCTGTTCCTGGCCAGCGACGAGGCGTCGTTCACGACCGGCATCGTGCTGCCGGTGGATGGCGGCTGGCTCGCGGCGTAGCTCAACGCCTGGCCGTGCCGGACTTCCGATCGCGCCCGCGCAAAATGTCCGCAAGCGCGGCCGCGTTGCGAGACAGCGGCTCGAAGCGAGGCGTCAGGAGATACGCGCGCATCGGAATCTTCGGTGCGAGTGGCCGTGCCGCGAGGTCGGGCCAGGCGCGGCCGCGCAGCACGAATTGGTCGACCACGGCAAGGCCCGCGCCGGCGCGGGCCATGGCGCAGGCGTCGGGCGTGTAGCGCACGATCGTGGTCGGCTCCGGGCCGCCGGCCAGGGCCGACGTGACGATGTGACCATAAGGCGTCTGCGGGCCGAAGCCGACCAGCGGATAGGGCAGCATGTCCTTCGGCCTGATGCTGCGCAGCCTCGTCAGGGCATGGTCGGCCGGCATGATCACGTGCAGCGCGCCCTCCGCGATCGTCTCTGCCGCGACTGTCGGCTCGTCGACCGGCAGCACAGTGATGCCGAGATCGGCGCGGGCTGTGCCGACGCGGCTGACGATCTCCAGCAGGGTCAACGATTCGAACTCGACGCGCAGATCTGGAAAGCGGCCGCGCAGCCGCGCCAGCGCCTCCGGCACCATGCTGTGGGCCGCGCTCGGGCTCGCCACCACGCGGATGGTGCCCGTGCCGCCGGCGCGCAGCTCGTCGGCGAGGTCGTTGATGCGCGCGACGCCGCGATGGACGTGCTCGACCTCGGCGAACAACCGCTTGGCCTCCGGCGTCGGCTGCACCCGGCCGCTGATGCGCTCGAACAGCTTGAGCTTGAGGCCATCCTCGGTATAGGCCAGCAGCCGGCTGATCGCAGGCTGCGACACCGAGAGCAGCCGCGCAGCGCCGCTGATCGAGCCTGTCATCATAATCGCGCGGAACACCTCGATCTGGCGCAGATTGAGCGGCATGCGACCTCTTGTCTCGCTGTGGATGGCTGTCGACTCTAGCCGCCGCTGCCGCCCCATAACAAGCTGTTATGGGCGGCGGACAAATCGGTATGGTCGGTGCCGGACCTGCTTTGCTAAGCTTCGCGTGCCGGGTGACATGACTGATGGAGAGAGCGTGAGCGACAGCGAGCGTTTCGATCGCGATTGCGCGTGTCAATTCCGGTGCCCGGCATGAGCGATGGCCTCGCCGCGCTGACGGCCCAGGTCCGTGGCGATCTTGCCAGGATCGCCCATCCCAGCATGCCATGGCTGACGCCCGTCGTCGGTCCCGATGGCCGGCCTGCGCGCGATGTGCTGATCGTCGGCGGCGGCCAATCGGGTCTTGCCACCGCCTTCGCGCTGCTGCGCTCGCGCGTCAGCAACATTCTCGTGCTCGACAAAGCCGAGGCAGGCCGCGAAGGACCGTGGCTCAGCTATGCGCGCATGCCGACCCTGCGCAGCCCGAAGGACTTCACCGGACCCGATCTCGACATCCCCTGTCTGACCTATCAGGCGTGGCACGAGGCGAAGTTTGGCGGCGAGAGCTGGCGCAATCTTGATCTGATTCCGCGCGAATATTGGGCAGATTATCTCGCCTGGTATCGCGAGGTGCTCGACCTTCCCGTGCGCAACGGCTGCGAAGTCGTCGATATCGCACCGGCCGCTGACGGACTGCTGCAGGCGACACTGCGCAGCAAGGATGGTGAGACGACGATCTATGCCCGCAAGATCGTGCTGGCGACCGGGCAGGAGGGGATGGGCGATTGGAGCATTCCGGAGCCGCTGCGCCATTTGCCCGCAACGCGCTGCGCCCATTCCGGCGCCGAGATCGATTTCGACAGCTTGCGCGGCCGCCGCGTCGCCGTGATCGGGGCCGGTGCCTCGGCGTTCGACAATGCGGCGGCTGCGCTCGAATCCGGTGCGAACAGCGTCGATCTGCTATGCCGCCGCACGGAAATCCAACTGATCCAACCCTATCGCTGGCTGACGTTCCGTGGTTTCCTGCGGCATTTCTCCGAACTCGACGACGTCTGGCGCTGGCGTTTCATGCGCGCGGTCCTCGAGTTGCGCGAGGGCTTTCCGCAGCACACCTATGATCGCTGCGCCCGTCATGCTGCGTTCCACCTGCATGAGGGCGCGCCTGTGCTGATCGCGTGCGAAACGTCAGAGGGAGTCGTGCTGCGGACACCGCAAGGCGAAGTCACAGTCGATTTCGTGGTCAGCGCGACGGGCATCTCGATGGACTTCGCAAAGCGTCCGGAGCTGCAGCGCTTTGCCGCCAACATCGCGCGTTGGTGCGATCGCTACACGCCCGATGCCGGCGAGCGCAACGACCGGCTTGGCGCCTTTCCCTATCTCGCCGACGACTATGCGCTGTGCGAGCGTGTGGCTGGCCGGACGCCGTGGATCCGCGACGTCCATGTGTTTGCCATTGCCTCGACGATGAGCTTCGGCGCGTCGGGATCTTCCATCAATGCAATGACCACCGCGGTGCCGAAGCTCGTGCATGGGCTGACGCGCGGGCTGTTCAAGGCCGACATCGACAAGCATTGGGCCAACTTCCAGGCCTACGATGTGAAGCAGGCCGAGGTGCGCCGTGGCACGTGATTTGCTGCTGAACTCCCATCTGATGCGCTTCCATCTGATGTGCTTGCGTCGCCGGTGACCGCTGGCAGGGTATTTCAGTCCCGGATTTTGAGACCAATGAGGGAACAAGGGCGATGAGTTTCGAGATGTCCAAACGTTCGTTGTTCGCTGCGCCCGCCTTGCTCGCGGTGATGCTGGCTGCGCCATCGGCGCATGCGCAGAGCCGCGCCGAGACTCTGCGCTATGTCACCGGTGCCACCGTCAACACGCTCGATCCGAACATTCCGGGCTCGACGCGCGAGGCCTTCGCGCTGTCGATGTCGAGCTACGACCGGCTGGTGTCGTTCGGCCGCAAGCAGCTCAATGGTAAGTGGGTGTTCGATCTCGACACGATCACCGGCGAGCTCGCTGAATCCTATCAGGTCAGCTCTGACGGTTTGAAGATCACCTTCAAGCTGCGCCCCGACGCCAAGTTCCAGGACGGCTCGCCGGTGACGGCCGAGGACGTCAAATGGTCGCTCGACCGCTGCGTCACCGCGCCAATCCTCGGCAAGGCGCAACTGCTGACGGGCTCGCTGACGTCGGCCGATCAGTTCAAGGTCATTGATCCCCTGACGTTCGAAGTGACCTTGCCGAAGCCGGACAAGCTGGCGCTGCCGAATCTCGCGACCGTCTATCCGATCATCATCAACTCCAAGCTCGCCAAGGCGCATGCGACGGCCGAAGACCCATGGGCGCTGAACTGGACCAAGGAGAACGCGGCCGGCAGCGGTGCCTACATCGTCGAGACCTTCAAGCCCGGCGAGCAGGTGATCGCCAAGCGCAGCGAGGCCTGGAATCGCGGCGCGCCGGACAAGCCGGCGGCGTTCAAGCGCCTGATCATCCAGTCGGTGCCTGAACCGGCGACGCGCGCCAACCTCGTGGAGCGCGGCGACGCCGACCTCGTCATCGACCTGCAGGCGAGCGACGTGCAGTCGCTCGAAGGCAAGGGCAAGCTGAAGGTGATCTCGACGCCGCAATACAACGCGGTGACCTTCATCTCGATGAACAACACCATCCCGCCGTTCGACAACGTCAATGTGCGTCGCGCCATAGCCTACGCGCTGCCCTATGACGACATGTTCAAGGCGGCCTTGTTCGGCCGCGGCGCGCCGCTCTACGGCGCGACGTGGGCCGACGGCAAGCCGCCGAGCGGCGGCTATCCGATCCCGCAGCCGATCAAGCTCGATCTGGAGAAGGCCAAGGCCTATCTGAAGAACGCCGGCATGGCGGACGGCTTCTCCACCACCTTCAGCTTCAATGTCGGCCAGGCGGCGACCGCCGAGCCGATGGCCGCGCTGGTCAAGGAATCGCTCGCCAAGATCGGCATCAAGGTGGACATCCAGAAGCTGCCGGATGCGCAGATGTCGACCGCGATCAACGAGAAGAAGCTGCCGTTCTTCACCGAAGGCATCGTCGCCTGGCTGCCCTCGACCGACTACTTCTATCGCAACTTCTACACGGGCAAGCAGCGCTGGAACTATTCCTCGACTGACAATGCCGAGCTGGAGAAGATCGCGCAGGAGGCGCGCTTCGAGGCCGACAAGGCGAAATATGAAGAGCAGGGCAAGGCGCTCAACGCCATCCATTTCGACCAGATGTTCCAGATCCCGATCTGGCAGGCGGCGCAGGACGCGGTGATGCAGCCGACGGTGGACGGCTACGTCTACCAGTTCACGCGGCAGGTCGATTATCGTAACCTGAGTCGCAAGTAACGGGGACGGCTGATAACCATGGGCACGATCGTCGCAACCTTGGCTCGGGCGGGACGACGCTTCGTCTCGTCGCTGCCGGCGCTGTTCGGGGTCCTGGTCTTCACCTTCCTGCTGATGCGCGTGCTGCCGGGGGATCCGGCCGTGTTCTTTGCCTCCGGCCCCAATGCCGGCCAGGAGGAGATCGAGGTCATCCGCCGGCAGCTCGGGCTCGACAAGCCGCTGCCGAACCAGCTCGCGATCTATCTCTACGACGTCGGCCGCGGCAATCTCGGCCGCTCGATGATGACCGGGCAGGCGGTCGCCAAGGATCTCAAGGAGCGGCTGCCGGCCTCGCTCGAATTGACCCTGACGGCGCTGCTGATCGCGCTGGTGTCGGCGGTGCCGCTCGGCGTGCTGGCTGCGCTGCGGCCGGGCTCGCTGGTCGATCACGGCGTGCGGCTGTTCTGCTCGCTCGGCGTCTGCGTTCCGACCTTCGTCTCCGGTCTGCTGCTGATCTACGTGTTCTATTATCTGCTCGGCCTGGCGCCGGACCCCACGGGCCGCATCGATATCTTCGCCACACTGCCGCCGTCGCGGACCGGCTTCCTGATCATCGACTTCCTGCTCGCCGGCGATGTCGAGGGCTGGTGGGCGGCGGCCCGGCAGCTGATGCTGCCGGCACTGACCATGGCGCTGTTCGTGATCGCGCCGCTGGCGCGCATCACCCGCGCCTCGATGCTGGTGTCGCTCGGCAGCGACTTCGTGCGCACGGCGCGCTCGGTCGGGCTGTCGTGGTGGCGCATCGTCGTGACCTATGCGCTGAGGAACGCGATCCTGCCGGTCATCACCATCGCCGGGATCGTGTTCTCGACCATGCTCGGCGCCAATGTGCTGGTGGAGAAGGTGTTCTCCTGGCCCGGCGTCGCCTCCTACGCGCTCGATGCGCTGCTGGTCTCCGACTACGCGCCGGTGCAGGGCTTCGTGCTGCTGATGGCGACGATCTTCGTGATCGTCAATCTGCTGGTCGATGTACTCTATGGCATCGCCGATCCCAGGGCGACGGTGGCGTGAGCATGAGCACGATCGAGGCCTCGTCGACCCTGCGCCACACTGCCTTCGTGCTGCGCGGCAATCCGGTCACCGCCGTCGCGGCTGGCGGTGCGCTGCTGCTGGCTCTGATCGCGATCTTTGCGCCGTGGCTCGCGCCCTATGATCCGGTCGTCTCCGACGTACCGCAGGCGCTGCAGCCGCCGAGCGCGGCGCACTGGTTCGGCACCGACCAGCTCGGTCGCGATGTGCTCAGCCGCCTGATCGTCGCGAGCCGGCTCGACCTCACGATCGCGGTGACGGCGGTTGCTGTGTCCTTCGCGCTCGGCTCGGTGATCGGTGCACTCTGCGGCTATGCCGGCGGCCGGCTCGACAAGGCGGTCGGCCGCTTCATCGACGTCCTGATGGCGTTCCCGCTGTTCGTGCTGGCGATGGCGATGGTCGCCGCGCTCGGCAACCGCGTCGAGAACATCGTGATCGCGACCGCGATCATCAATCTGCCGTTCTACATCCGCTTCGCCCGCGCCGAAGTGAACATCCGCCGCAATCTCGGCTGGGTCGAGGCCGCGCGGGCCTGCGGCGAGAGCCATGTCGCGGTCGTGCTGCGCTTCCTGTTGCCGAACGTGCTGCCGGCGATGGCGGTGCAGATGTCGCTCAATCTCGGCTGGGCGATCCTCAATGCCGCGGGCCTCTCCTTCATCGGCCTCGGCGTCAAGCCGCCGACGCCGGAATGGGGCATCATGGTCGCCGAGGGCGCGCGCTTCATCTCCACCGGGCGCTGGTGGCTGGTGGCGTTTCCCGGACTTGCGCTGATGAGCGCGGTGCTGTGCTTCAATCTGCTCGGCGACGGCCTGCGCGATATCCTCGATCCCCGGATGCGCACATGACGGGCGAATTGAAGATGATCAGCGTGGCGCATCCGAGGATGAGAACGTGAGCGCACCGCTGCTCGAGGTCGAGAACCTCAAGGTCTCCTTCTCCACCCGCCGTGGCATCGTCGAGGCCGTGCGCGGCGTGTCTCTTTCGCTGGCACCGGGTGAGATGCTTGGCCTCGTCGGCGAGAGCGGCTCCGGCAAATCGGTGACCGGCTTTGCCATCACCCACCTGCTCGACAAGGCCGGCCGCATCACCGACGGTCGGATCCGCTTCAAGGGCCAGGACATCACCCGCGCCGGCGGCGCCGATCTGCGCAGCCTGCATGGTGCTGCGATGGCGATGATCTTCCAGAACCCGCGCGCGGCGCTCAATCCCATCCGCACCGTCGGCCAGCAGATTGCGGATGCGATCCTTGCGCATAGACGGCTGTCGCGGCAGGAGGCGCAGGCCGAGGCGCTGCAACTCTTGAAGGCCGTGCAGATCCGCGATCCCAAGCGGCGCATGAGCGCCTATCCGCATGAGCTCTCCGGCGGCATGTGCCAACGGGTGATGATCGCGATCGCGATCTCCTGCAGCCCGCAGCTGCTGATCGCGGACGAGCCGACCACCGGCCTCGACGTCACCACGCAGAAGGTGGTGATGGACCTGCTCGCTCATATCGCCGGCGACCGCGGCATGGCGACGATCCTGATCACGCATGATCTCGGGCTGGCCGCGCGCTACTGCGCGCGCGTCGCGGTGATGGAGCAGGGCAGGCTGGTCGAGGAGGCCGAGCCGCTCACGCTGTTCCATCGGCCGCAGCACCCCTACACCAAACGGCTGGTCGCGGCGTCGCCGACGGCGACCTCGCGCATCGAGGATCTGGTGCCCGATGGCGAGAGGCTTCCGTTGGTCGAGATAAGCGAGCTGCCGCCTCCGCCGCACGGCACGCCGCTGCTGCTCGACGTCAGGACTGTCAGCAAGCGTTTCGACGACGGCACCGTGGGCGTCGCGGACTTCTCGATGACCATGCGCGGCGGCGAGAGCGTCGGCCTGGTCGGCGAGAGCGGCTCCGGCAAGAGCACGACGTCGCGCATGATCTGCCGGCTGATCGATGCCAGCGCCGGCGAGATCCTGTTCGACGGCCAGTCCATCGGCCAGATCCCGGCGCGCGACTTCCACCGTTCCGAGCTGCGCAGGGACATCCAGATCGTCTTCCAGGATCCGAACGACAGCCTCAATCCGCGCTACACGGCGTTCGACTGCATCGCCCATCCGCTGCTGCGGCTGATGAACATGCGCAGCGGTGACAAGCTGCGCCAGCGCGTCGAGGAATGCGCCGAGCGTGTCGGCCTGCCGCGCGAGCTGCTGTCGCGCTTTCCGCATCAGCTCTCTGGCGGGCAGAAGGCGCGCGTCGGCATTGCCCGCGCAATTGCCTGCAAGCCGCGGCTGCTGGTGCTGGACGAGCCGACCGCGGCGCTCGACGTCTCCGTTCAGGCCGTGGTGCTGCAGCTCCTGAACCGGCTTCGGCGCGAGGACAACCTCGCCTTCCTGTTCGTCAGCCACGATCTCAATGTCGTGCGCATGATGTGCGACCGTACCATCGTGCTGCGCACAGGCCTCATCATCGAGCAGGGCGAGAGCCGGGCGCTGTTCGCCAATCCGCAGACCGACTACACGCGCGAGCTGGTCGACGCTGTCCCGCATATCGACCCGCCGATGGCGCTGGCACCGGCCTGATCCTCGTCCATAACAATCGATTATGGACGGCGGACAACTTGGTATTGGGGCCGCGATCGGCGGAGCTGTTAGTTTGTGCGCATCGCCATCTCAGGTCATCAAAGGGTTGGATCGCGCGTCATGACGGAGCTGATCGAAAGGCTGCAGAGCGCCGTCGGCGCAGCGCATGTTCTCGTCGCAGCCGAAGATCAGGCGCCATATCTGCGCGACTGGCTGGGCAAGTATCGTGGCGCTGCCATCGCCGTCGTGCGTCCTGCGTCGACGGCAGAGGTCTCCGCGGTCATGGCGGCCTGCGCCGAGGCCCGCGTCGCCGTGGTGCCGCAGGGCGGCCACACGAGCCTGTCCGGCGGCGCGACACCGGATGCGAGCGGCGGGGCGATCGTGCTGTCGCTGGCGCGGATGAACCGCATCCGCGCGCTCGATCCCATCGGCCAGACCATGGTGGTCGATGCCGGCGTCGTGCTGGCGAAGGTGCAGGAGGCCGCCGGCGCGGCCGGCCTGCTGTTTCCACTCAGCCTCGGGTCCGAGGGGAGCTGCACCGTCGGCGGCAATCTCGCGGCCAACGCCGGCGGCGTCGCCGTGCTGCGCTATGGCGTGATGCGCGAGCTCACGCTCGGCCTCGAAGTGGTGCTGCCGGATGGCCGCATCTGGGACGGCCTGCGCGCCTTGCGCAAGGACAACACCGGCTATGCGCTGCGCGATCTCTTCATCGGCTCGGAAGGCACGCTCGGCATCATCACTGGCGCGGTGCTGAAACTGTTTCCGCAGCCGACCGCGCGCGCCACGGCCTTCGTCGCGCTCGCCGATGCGGCCGCCGCGCTGGAGCTGCTGCGGCTGTCACGCGCCCATTGCGGCGATCGCCTCACTGCATTCGAATTCCTGACCTCGGCGACGCTCGACATGATCCTGTGCCAGATCCCGGATGCGCGGCTGCCGTTCACGGCGCTGCCCGACGCAGCGGTGCTGATCGAGCTCAGCGACATCAGCGACGAGCCCGCGCTGACGGCGCGTCTCGAAACCGCGCTAGCTCAGGCGATGGCGGAAGGACTTGCCTCCGACGCCGTCGTGGCCCAGGACGGCATCCAGGCCAAGGCGTTCTGGCGCGTACGCGAGAGCGTGTCCGAGGCGCTGGTGCGCGAAGGCAAGGCGCTGAAGCACGACGTCGCGGTGCCCGTGGCCGAGATCGCCGATTTCGTCGGTGTCATGGATGCGGCGGTCGGCGCTGCGCTGCCCGGCATCCGTCCCATGGTGTTCGGCCATCTCGGCGACGGCAACCTGCATTACAATCTGATGCGGCCGCTCGACATCAGCGAGGACGAGTTTGACGGGCACGGTCCGCGGATCACTCGCCTCGTCCACGACGAGATCACCCGCCGCCGCGGCTCGATCAGCGCCGAGCATGGCATCGGCCAGCTCCGCACCGCGGAGATGCCGCTGTGCAAGCCACCGCTCGAGCTCGAACTGATGCGTCAGCTCAAGCGCGCGCTCGATCCGCATGGTCTGATGAACCCGGGCAAGCTGCTGCCGAACGTGTAGTCGGTGCTGACGTCGCGTTCGTCCAGCCAGGACCGGTGTGACGTCAGCCTGGGTTCTGTCGGGTCTGCGCGACAGTTGCACGGGTTCCCTTCAGGAAGAGACCGTCGAGTGCTGTCTCAACTGCGCGCGTGAAGCGAGGATTGTTCGGCAGCTCGGTGCCGAACACCGATGTGACCGAGAACAATGCAGGCGCAAGCCGGCCTGCAACCGGGCCGGCGTCATCCGCCAGGGCCCGCAGTCTGGCCGCCAGCGGGTCGCGCAGCGCGATCGGCTGGCGGTGTTCGTCGGTGCCGCTGACGTAGCGCATCCACCCGGCGACGGCGAGCGCGAGGCGGGTGATCGGCTGGCCGCGGGCGAGCCGGTCGCTGATGGTGCCGAGCAGGCGCTGCGGCAGCTTCTGCGAGCCGTCCATCGCGATCTGCGCTGTCAGATGCTTCAGCGCCGGATTGCGGAAGCGTTGCAGCAGTGCGGCGCGATAGGCTGTCACGTCGAAGCCGCCGAGCGCGGGCAGAGTCGGCGTGACCTCGTCGCACATCATATCCTCGACGAGGCCGGCGAGGTCGGGCTCGGCCATGGCCGCGGCCACCGTCTCGCAGCCCATGAGATAGCCGAGATAGGCGATCGTCGAGTGCGCGCCGTTGAGCAGCCGCAGCTTCATCAGCTCGAACGGCGCGACGTCGCGGACGAACTGCGCGCCGCTGATGTCCCACGCCGGGCGATCGCCGCCGAAATCATCCTCGATGACCCATTGGCTGAACGGCTCGGTGACGACGGGCCATGCCTCGTCGAGGCCGAGCGCGGTGCTGACATCAGCGCGGTCGGCGTCGGTGGTGGCCGGCACGATGCGATCGACCATGGTCGAGGGGAAGCGGACCTCGTCGGCGATCCAGCGGGCGAGGTCGCGGTCAACCAGCTCGGCGAAGGCGATGACGAGGCCGCGCAGGGTATGGCCATTGGCCGGAAGATTGTCGCAGGCCAGCACCGTGTAGGGCGGCAGGCCCTGCTGCCGCCGCAGCCGCAGGCCGCCGACGATGAATCCGAGCGTGCTGCGAGGATGCGTCAGGTGACCGCTGTCGTGACGGATGTCGGGATCATCGGCGCGCAGCGTGCCGGTCGCCGGATCGTGGTTGTAGCCCTTCTCAGTCACCGTGGTGGAAACGATGCGCACGGTGGGATCGGCGAGGCGTGCGAGCAGGCCGGCCGGATCCTCCGGCGCGACCGCAAGGCCGGTGAGCGCGCCGATGACGCGCCGCTGCTGGCCGGCGCCGTCGCTCGCGGTCACGCTGTAGAGCCCGCCTTGCGGCGCGAGCGCGTCGCGCGTGTCGGGCGAGCGCAGGGAGACGCCGAGGATGCCCCAGCGCGGATCGTCCTTGAGCAGCGCATCCGTGTAGACCGCCTGGTGGCCGCGATGGAAGGCGCCGAGGCCGAGATGGACGATGCCGGTCGCGACCGCCGTGCGATCGTAGTCCGGCCTGAGGATGCCGGCGGGCAGGCGGTGGAGCGTTGAGGGGCCGAGGCGGTCCATGGCGTATCGGCTCGTCAGAAGATCAGCTGCACTTTGCAGCATTCGGTCTGGTTGTGCTCGAACGTCTCGAATGCGGCGGCGTAGGCGTCGAGCCCGAAGCGGTGGGTGATCAGACGCTCGGGATGCAGCGTGCCGCGCGCGAACCAGTCGACGACCTTGGCGAACTTGCCGCTGTTGAGCCTGGAAGCGTGGATCGCGAGCTCCTTGGCGGTCACCTTCTGCTGCACGATGGTCGACGGCTCGGCCGAGAAGCCGAGCAGACCGATGCGTGCCGCAGGCGAGGCGATCTCGATGGCCTCGGCGAGAATGGCGGGATGGCAGGCGGCATCGATGATCAAGGTCGGCGTCACATCGGCCGCGGCGAGGGCCTCGGGCAGGGCGGTGCTGGCGGTGTTGATGACGCGGTCGGCGCCGTTGTGCCGCGCCGCTTCGAGCCGGGCATCGATGCGATCGGTGACGATCAGCTGCTTCACGCCGTAGACGTGCTTGAGCACCTGGATCACGGTCAGGCCGATCGGGCCCGCGCCATAGACCAGCGCCACGTCAGAGGCGAACACGCGGGTGTGGTCGCTGATGTTGGCGGCGATCGAGAACGGCTCGACCAGCGGCGCCTTGTCGTCGTCGACGCTGTCCGGCAGCAGATGCGCGTTTGCGGCCGGTACGCAGGCATATTCCGAAAAGCCGCCGTCGCGGTGGACGCCGAGCACGGCGAGTTCAGCGCAGACATTGGGGCGGCCGACCGAGCAGGGATAGCAATGGCCGCAGGCGACGACGGGGTCGACCACCGCGCGGGCGCCAAGCTTGGCGTCGACGCCGTCGCCGAGCTTGTCGATGCGGCCAAAGAATTCATGGCCGATCACGCGCGGATAGCGCGCGAACGGGTTGCTGCCGTGCAGGATATGGATGTCGGAGCCGCAGATGCCGGCCCGCTCGACCTTGATGCGGAGCTCGCCCGCGGCGGGCTCAGGGACAGGGCGCGTTTCGATCGACAGGCGGCCGGGCCGCTCCACCACGAGGCTCTTCACGCGTCCCTCCATCCCCTTCAGTGCTCATCTCGATCGCGAGCCGGCGTCGTATAGCAACCTCATAACTTGGATACAAGTTATCTATTGAAACCTATTTTGGTATCCCTTATAGGCTTCGGTTACAGGAATGACATACAAAAGGCCCCACAGCGGGCCGGCAGGGGAGGTTTGCCAATGTCTTCAGCCACATCCATGTCCCGTCGAAGCTTCGTCGGCACCGCGCTCGCGGGGGCCTCAGCCCTGGCGTTTGGACCGGCCCACGCCCAATCCGCGAAGTATCGCCTGCGTTACGGCACGGCGTTTCCCGCCACCCATCCCGGCGTCGTCCGCATCATCGAGGCGTCCGAGCTCATCAAGAAGCAGACCAATGGCCTAGTCGACCTGCAGGTCTATCCGAACAGCCAGCTCGGCAGCGAGCCCGACATGTTCTCGCAGGTGCGCAGCGGCGCGCTCGACTTCATGTCGACGTCAGGTGTGAACCAGACGGTGGTGCCGATCGGCGGGATCAATGCGGTGGCGTTCGCGTTCGAGAGTTACGACCAGGTGTGGTCGGCGATGGACGGCGATCTCGGCAACCATGTGCGCGGCGAGTTCGCCAAGGTCGGCCTGCACGTGCTCCCGAAATGCCTCGACAATGGCTATCGCAACATCACCTCCGGCGCCAAGCCGATCGCCTCGCCCGACGATCTCAAGGGCTTCAAGATCCGCGTGCCCGGCAATCCGTTGTGGGTGACGCTGTTCAAGACGCTCGGCGCGGCGCCGACGCCGATCAATTTCGGCGAGCTCTATGCGGCCCTGCAGACCCGCATCGTCGACGGCCAGGAGAATCCGCTGGCGCTGATCCAGAGCGCCAAGCTCTACGAGGTGCAGAAGTACATCGCGCTATCAGGCCATATCTGGGACGGCCACTACATCTTCGCCAATGCAGCGCGCTGGAATGTCATGCCTGCCGACGTCCGCGACGCCATCACCGCGGCGCTGTCGGAGGCCGCCGTCAAGGAGCGCCAGGACATCCAGGGCTTCAACGAGAAGGCGCAGGCGGACATGCAGGCGGCCGGCGTGACCTTCAACAAGGTCGACACCAAGCCGTTCCGCGACGCGCTGCGCACCGCCGGCTTCTACACCGAGTGGAAGACCAAGTTCGGCGCCGAGGCGTGGGACCTGCTGGAGAAATCGGTCGGCCAGCTCTGAGCGAGCTGCCGTTGCATCCCTGATGCATGTCCGCATGCGCGGACATCAGCAGGATCTTGCGGGGAGGGTGGAATGGCCGTTGACCTGACCGCGACGACCTCGGTGCCGTCGCATGGCGCCTTTGCGCGTTTCGATCATCTGCTAGGCCGCGCCGTCGAGGCGCTGGCCGCCGCGATCGTGGTCGCCGAATTGGTCCTGCTCGGTGCGGCCACGGCCGCGCGCTACGTGTTCAATGCTCCGCTGATCTGGTCCGACGAACTCGCCACCGTGCTGTTCGTGTGGCTGGCGATGCTCGGCGCCGTCGTCGCATTGCGACGCGCCGAGCACATGCGGCTCACCGCCTTCGTCCGCAATCTGTCGCCGGCGTGGCGGGCGCGCACCGACGCGCTCGGCCTGATGCTGGTCTGCACCGTGCTGGTCGTGCTGGTGATGCCGTCCTGGCACCACCTCGAAAGCCACCTGATCAGCCAGATGCCCGTGCTCGAGATCAGCGAAGGCTATCGCGAGGCCGCGATGCTGGTCGGCGTGCTGCTGATGCTGCTCACCGCGGTCGACCGGCTGATCCAGCAGGCGAGCCTCATGCAGGTCGTCGGCGCTCTGGCCCTGGTGCTCGCCGGTGCGGGGGCGCTCTATGCGGCCGCACCTGTGCTGGAGGATCTCGGCAACTACAATCTGTTCATCTTCTTCTTTGTGCTCGTCGCCAGCGCCATGTTGATCGGCACGCCGATCGCCTTCACCTTCCTGCTCGCCACCGTGGCCTATCTACATTTCAGCACGACCGTGCCGGTCCTGATCGTTCCCGGCCGGGTCAGCGAGGGCATGTCGCACATGGTGCTGCTGGCGGTGCCGATGTTCGTGCTGCTGGGTGCGCTGATCGAGATCGCCGGGCTGGCGCGGGCGATGATCCTGTTCCTGGTTTCGCTCATCGGCCATCTGCGCGGTGGCCTGCAATATGTGCTGCTCGGCGCGATGTACCTGGTCTCCGGCATCTCCGGCGCCAAGGCGGCCGACATGGCAGCGGTTGCGCCGGCGCTGTTTCCCGAGATGAAGCAGCGCGGCAGCTCGGAAGGCGACCTGGTGTCGCTGCTGTCGGCCTCGGCCGTTATGTCGGAAACGATCCCGCCCTCGATCGTGCTGATCACGGTCGGATCGGTGACGGGCGTGTCGATCGCGGCGCTGTTCACCGGCGGGCTGCTGCCGGCGGTGGTCGGCCTGATCGCACTCTCCGTCGTCGTCTTCCTGCAGACGCGCAAGGAGGACATGAGCGGCGCGCAGCGTTTCGATGCCAAGACGCGGCTGCGGCTGTTTGCGATCTCTATTCCCGGTCTCGGTCTGCCGATCGTGATCCGCTCGGCTGTGGTCGAGGGCGTCGCCACCGCGACCGAGGTCGCGGCGATCGGCGTCATCTACACCGTGCTGGTCGGTATCTTCGTCTATCGCCAGTTCGACTGGAAGCGGGTGTATCCCATCCTGGTCGATACGGCCTCGCTGTCCGGCGCTATCCTGCTGGTGGTGGGGGCTGCGACCGGCATGGCCTGGGCGCTGACCCAGTCCGGCTTCTCGCAGCAGCTCGTCGACCTCATGGTGGCCGCGCCCGGCGGCCGCTGGGGCTTCCTGCTGATTTCGGCGCTCGCCTTCGTCGTGCTCGGCAGCGTGCTCGAGGGCGTGCCGGCGGTGGTGCTGTTCGGGCCGCTGCTGTTCCCGATCGCGCGCATGATGGGCGTGCACGAGGTGCACTACGCCATCATCGCGGTGTTCGCGATGGGGCTCGGCCTGTTCACGCCGCCTTTCGGCGTCGGCTTCTATCTCGCCTGCGCCATCGGCCGCGCCTCGCCGGACGAGGTCATCCGCCACGTCTGGCCGCATCTCGCCGCACTCGTCGTTGCGCTGCTCTTGATCGTGTTCCTGCCGTGGATCTCGATAGGCTTCCTGTGAATCGGGTAGACTGCCGTCATGGATGACGATCTGACACCGCTGACACGACTGGACGGCAAGGCCGGCCGGCGGCTCGCCGACCAGGTCTACGAGCGGCTGCTCGAGGACATCGTCTCCGGCGCGCTGCCGCCGGGCACGCCGATGGCCGAGCTCGATCTGTGCGAGCGGCTCGGCGTCAGCCGCACGCCGGTGCGCGAGGCGCTGATCAAGCTCGCCGATGTCGACCTCGTGCGCATCTATCCGCAAAGCGGCAGCGTGGTGGCGCCGGTGTCGCGCGAGGCGTTCGGCGAGGCGCAGTTCATCCGCGAGCATCTCGAATGCGCGCTGGTTGCCGAGGCCGTCCGCTACATCGATGCGACGGCGCTGCGCGAGCTGACCGAGCTGATCGACAAGCAGAAGGCGGCGGCGACGCCGGCGGAGTTCTACGTCCATGACGAGGCGTTCCATCAGACGATCGCCCGCACCAGCCGGCATCCCCATGTCTGGCAGGTGATCCGTCAGACCAAGATCCATTTCGACCGCGTTCGCCATCTGACCTTGATCGAGGACGCCGGCCATATTCCGCTCCTGATCGCGCAGCATCAGGAGATCCTGGACGGGCTGGCCGCCTGCAACGAGGCCCAGGCGGTCGCGGCGATGCGCCGGCATCTGCGCGAGGTGTTTCGCCGCGCTGACGGCATCTTTGCCCGGCAGGAGGAGATGTCGCAGGCCGAACCGCGCACGCGGGCACGGCGGCGGCGCTGATCGCGCGCTTGATTCATTCTGGAAGGTGACGACATGGAACAGACGTGGCGCTGGTTCGGACCCGATGATCCCATCACCGTGCCGCAGGTTCGCCAGACCGGCGCGACCGGCATCGTGACGGCGCTGCATCACATTCCCTACGGCGTGGTGTGGAGCACCGATGAGATCATCAGGCGCATCGGGTTGATCGAAGGCGATTCATCGCTGCGGCTGCGCTGGAGCGTGGTCGAGAGCCTGCCGGTCTCCGAGGCCATCAAGCTGGGCGAGGGCGATCTGACGTCCTTGTTCGACAACTACCGCCAGTCGCTGCGCAACCTCGCCGCCTGCGGCGTCACCACCGTCTGCTACAATTTCATGGCGGTGCTGGACTGGACCCGCACCGAGCTCGCCTTCCGCCTGCCGGGCGGCGCCACCGCGCTCCGCTTCGACATGGATCGCCTGGCGGCGTTCGACTGCTACATCCTGCAGCGGCCCGGCGCCGAGGCGGAATTCTCCTCCGACGTGCTCGACCGCGCCAGGGCCTGGGTGGCGCAGGCCTCCGAAGCCGACAAGGACCGGCTGCTCGCGACCATCATGGCCGGGTTGCCCGGCGCCTATGACCGCTATGACGTGCCCGGCCTGCGCCGCATGCTGGAGAAATATCGCGGCATCGGCCATGCCGAGCTGCGTGCCAACTACGCGCGCTTCCTGCGCGAGGTGGTGCCGGTGGCGGAGGAGTGCGGTGTCAGCCTGTGCGTCCATCCCGACGATCCGCCGCGCGACCTGTTCGGCCTGCCGCGCGTGGTGTCGTCAGCCGAGGATCTGCAGTTCATCGTCGAGGCCGCCCCGTCGAAGGCCAATGGCATCACGTTCTGCACCGGCGCGCTCGGCGCCGGCGGCCACAACAACGTGCCGCGGCTTGCCGAGCGGTTCGCCCCGCACATCCGCTTCGTCCATCTGCGCAACGTCACCAAGATGCTCGACGGCTCGTTCATGGAGGCCGAGCATCTGCGCGGCGATGTCGACATGGTTGCGATCGTGACGACGCTGCTCAAGGAGCAGGCGCGCCGCAAGGCCGAGGGCGATCCGGACTGGCGGATCCCGTTCCGCCCCGATCACGGTCATGAGCTGGTCGACGACATCGGCCGCGGCACGCATCCCGGCTATCCGCTGGTTGGCCGGCTCAAGGGCCTCGCCGAGATCCGCGGGGTGATGACCGCCGTCGCGGCCATTAACCGTCTCCCGGTTTGATCGGCAGGGCCGGATAACGCGCTTGTCAGCGCGCTGTCCGTCAACGAGGATGCCAGCCGGAACGTCGTCCACGAGTTGAACAGATGTCGACCTCGCTCTTCGATCTCTCCGGCAAGACCGCGCTGGTGACCGGCTCCTCCCGCGGCCTCGGCCGCGCTATTGCCGAAGGCTTTGCCAAGGCCGGGGCGCGGCTGGTCATCAACGGCACCGACCCGGCGCGCACGCTGGCGGCGGCGGAAGAATTCCGCGCCGCGGGCCATCAGGCCGAGGCCTGCCCGTTCGACGTGACCGATGAGCAGGCCGTGGTCAGCGCCTTCGCGCGTTTCGATGACCAGGGGATCGCGATCGACATCCTCGTCAACAATGCCGGCATCCAGCACCGCAAGCCGCTGGTCGAGTTCACCACCGACGAGTGGCGCCGCGTCATCGAGACCAACCTCACCAGCGCGTTCGTGATCGGGCGCGAGGCCGCCAAGCGGATGATTCCGCGCAACAGCGGCAAGATCATCAACATCGGCTCGCTCGGCAGCGAGCTGGCAAGGCCGACGATCGGGCCCTACACCACGGCCAAGGGCGGCATCCGCAACCTGACCCGCGCGATGGCCGTCGAATGGGCCGCGCACGGCATCCAGGCCAATGCGATCGGTCCCGGCTACATGCTGACCGATATGAACCAGGCGCTGATGAGCAACCCCGACTTCAACAACTGGCTGATGTCGCGCGTCCCGGCGAAGCGCTGGGGTCGTCCCGACGAACTGGTCGGCACCGCGATCTTCCTGGCCTCCGACGCGTCGACCTATGTCAACGGCCAGACCATCTATGTCGATGGCGGCATGCTGGCGGCGATGTAGGATCGCGGAAGACACGAGACAGGGAGGCCGGCCATGCGTGCGGTCGTCATTCACGCGCCGAAAGATCTGCGCATCGACAGCTTTCCCGATCCGGCGCCGGGACCCGGCGAGGTCCGGGTCAAGATCGAGGCCGGCGGCATCTGCGGCTCGGATCTGCATTACTACCATCATGGCGGCTTCGGCACGGTCCGCATCAAGCAGCCGATGGCGCTGGGTCATGAGATCGCAGGCCACGTCGCCGCGGTCGGTGCCGGCGTGACCGGCCTCGCCGAGGGCACGCGCGTCGCCGTCAATCCGAGCCTGCCGTGCGGCAAATGCGCCTATTGCCGCGAGGGGCGGCGCAACCAGTGCCTGGACATGCGCTTCATGGGCAGCGCGATGCGCGATCCCCACGTGCAGGGCGGCTTCCGCGAGTTCGTCACCGTGGATGCCTCACAGGCGGTGCCGATCGCGCCGTCGTTGTCGCTGGGAGAGGCCGCGATGGCCGAGCCGCTGTCGGTCTGCCTGCATGCCGCGCACCAGGCCGGTTCGCTGCTCGGCAAGCGCGTGCTGGTGACCGGCTGCGGCCCGATCGGAGCGCTGTCGATCCTGGTCGCGCGTTACGGCGGCGCAGCCGAGATCGTGGCGACCGACGTCGCCGACGCGCCGCTTGCGATGGCGCGCACGCTCGGCGCCAGCCATGCGTTCAATGTCGGGGCGGAGCCGTCGGCGCTCGATCCGTGGCGGAGCGGGAAGGGCACGTTCGACGTGTTGTTCGAGGCCTCCGGCAACCAGGCCGCCCTGCGGGCGGCGCTCGACGTCATGAGGCCCGGCGGCGTCATCGTCCAGCTTGGGCTCGGCGGCGAGATGACCTTGCCGGTCAACACGCTGGTCACGAAGGAGCTGCAATTGCGCGGCACGTTCCGGTTCGACCGCGAATTCGAGCTGGCGCTGCGGCTGATGGGCGAGGGGCTGCTGGACGTCAAGCCGCTGATCTCGGCTGCGCTGCCATTCGAGCAGGCGGTCGCCGCCTTCGAGCTCGCCAGCGATCGAAGCCGGTCGATGAAGGTTCATTTGACGTTTTGATGGATGGATTGACGCCGATGAAAGTCGCCTGCATCGGAGAGTGCATGGTGGAGTTTGCGCAGGAGGACGGCTCGCTGTTCCGGCGCGGCTTCGGCGGCGACACGCTCAACACGGCGCTCTATCTGGCCCGGCTCGGCGTGCCCACCTCCTACGTCACGGCGCTCGGCGATGATCCCTTGAGCGCCATGATGCTGGCGGCCTGGCAGGCCGAGGGCATCGACACCTCGGAGGTGCTGCAGGTCGAGGGCCGCGTGCCCGGCCTGTACATGATCGAGCGCGATGCCCGGGGCGAGCGCAGCTTCCTCTATTGGCGCGACCGCGCGCCGGCGCGCGAGCTGTTCGATCGCGCCGACCGCGACATGCTCGACAGGCTCTCCCGCTTCGACTGGATCTATCTCTCCGGCATCAGCCTCTCGCTCTATGGCGAGACCGGCAAGGCCAAGCTGCGTGAGCTCTTGACGGTGGCGCGCAAGCGCGGCGCGCGTGTGGTCTTCGACGGCAACTACCGGCCGCGCGGCTGGGCCAGCCGCGAGGTGGCGCAGCGCGCGTTCCGCGCGATCCTGCCGCTGGTCGACGTTGCGCTGCCGACGCTCGAGGATGAGCAGATGCTGTTCGGCGATGCCGACGCCTCCGTCAGCCTGCGCCGCTTCAAGGAAGCCGGGGTCGGCGAGGTCGTCGTCAAGCGCGGCGCACGCGGCTGCCTGATCCATGCCGATGGTGTGCTGGTCGACATCGCGCCGCCTGCGGTGCTCAAGCCGATCGACACCACGGCGGCCGGCGATTCCTTCAATGCGGGTTATCTCGCCGCGCGCATCAAGGGCGCGCCGCCCCGCAAGGCGGCGTTGGCCGGCCACCGGCTTGCCGGCGCCGTGATCATGGCGCCGGGAGCCGTGATCCCGGCCACCGCGATGCCGCGGGACATTCTGACGATGAGCGAGGCATGATGAACAATTTGGACAAGCGCACGAAGCTCGATGCGGTGTTCGCTCTGGCGCCGGTGATTCCGGTGATCACGATCGAGGACGCCGCGCATGCCGTGCCGCTTGCGCGCGCGCTCGTTAGCGGCGGTCTCCGCGTCATCGAGATCACCTTGCGGACGCAGGCGGGGCTCGATGCCGCACGCGCGATCATCGATGAGGTGCCGGACGCCGTTGTCGGCATCGGCACGGTGCTGACGCCGGCGGACTACGAGCGCGCCGCCGGGCTCGGTGCAGCCTTCGCGATCAGTCCGGGCCTGTCGATCGGCCTGCTCGATGCCGCGAATGCGGGCGAAATGCCGTTCGCTCCGGGCATTCAGACCGCCTCTGATCTCATCGCCTGCGTGACGCGCGGCTATGAGCTGGTGAAGTTCTTTCCTGCGGTGCCGGCCGGTGGGCTCGCCGCGCTGGATGCGCTGGCCGGGCCGTTCCCCAACGTACGGTTCTGCCCGACGGGCGGCATCAATGCCGGCAACGCTGCGCAATGGCTGGCGCATAAGAAGGTCGTTGCGATCGGCGGCTCCTGGGTCGCCCCCGCGGCCGACATCAGGGCCGGGGCCTGGGCTGCGATCGAGCAGCGCGCCCGCGACGCGACGAAGCTGCGCTGATCTGGCCTGTCCACAACTTAAAATTTTGTTTGTGTCCGACGCTCATCTTCGGCAGCGTGGGCCTCCGTCGGCGCCTGTCATTCTCAAAAAGTATTACAGTCAAATAATATGACTAGTCATCCCAAATGTTCCGTGGAATAACGGACGTCACCGGCCGTCGAGGCGGGTGAATAGGTGCGTCGGCACCGCTGTTCGCGGCGGCGCATCAAAAAACAGTACCTTTTTGGGAGAGAACGTCTGATGACCCTGAAAGCCCTCTTTGCGGCCTCGGCAACGGCCGCGTTGTTGCTCGCCACGTCCGCTGGCGCCGCGGAGCTGACCGTCGGCTTCTCGCAGATCGGATCGGAGTCCGGTTGGCGCGCCGCCGAGACCTCGGTCTCGAAATCTGAAGCCGCCAAGCGCAAGATCAACCTGAAGATCGCCGACGCCCAGCAGAAGCAGGAGAACCAGATCAAGGCGATCCGCTCCTTCATCGCCCAGGGCGTGGACGCGATCTTCCTCGCGCCGGTCGTGGCCTCCGGCTGGGACGCGGTGCTGAAGGAAGCCAAGGAAGCCAAGATCCCGGTCGTGCTGCTCGACCGCGACATCGATCCCTCCGGCAAGGATCTCTATCTGACCGCCGTCACCTCCGACAGCGTGCATGAGGGCGAGGTGGCAGGCGAATGGCTCGCCAAGACGGTCGGCGGCAAGGCCTGCAACGTCGTCGAGCTGCAGGGCACGGTCGGCGCCAGTGTCGCCACCAACCGCAAGAAGGGCTTTGACGCCGTCGTCGCCAAGAACGCCAACCTGAAGGTCGTTCGCAGCCAGACCGGCGACTTCACCCGTGCCAAGGGCAAGGAAGTGATGGAAAGCTTCATCAAGGCCGAGAACGGCGGCAAGTCGATCTGCGCGGTCTATGCCCACAACGACGACATGATGGTCGGCGCCATCCAGGCGATGAAGGAAGCCGGGCTCAAGCCGGGCAAGGACATCCTGACCGTCTCGATCGACGCGGTGCCGGACATCTTCAAGGCGATCGCCGCCGGCGAAGCCAACGCCACCGTCGAGCTGACGCCGAACATGGCGGGCCCGGCGTTCGACGCAATCGTGGCTTTCAAGGAGAAGGGCACCGTTCCGCCGAAGTGGATCCAGACGGAATCGAAGCTCTACACCGCGACTGACGATCCGCAGAAGGTCTACGACAGCAAGAAGGGGCTCGGCTACTGAGCCGAAGATCTCGCCGTCGTCCTGGCTGTTGCCGGGACGACGGAAATCAATCGTGGCGCCCGCATCGCGTGCGGGCGTCGACTTTCCGGTCTTGCCCAAGTAGTTCGTCATGTCTGATCCTTCAGCTCCGCCGGCGATGCGTCCGTCTCTTCTGGAGATCCGCGGCCTCACCAAGAGCTTCGGTGCGCTCAAGGCGCTGCAGGATGTCGACTTCATGCTGGGTGAGGGCGAGATCCACGCGCTGCTCGGCGAGAATGGCGCCGGCAAGTCGACGCTGATCAAGGTCGTCACCGGCGTTTTCGCGCGGGACGCCGGCACCGTGCGGCTGGCCGATCGGGAGATCGCGCCGCGCTCGGCCAAGGACGCGGTCGATGCCGGCATCGCCACCGTCTATCAGGAAGTCAATCTGCTGCCGAACCTCTCGGTGGCGCAAAATCTGTATCTCGGCCGGCAGCCGACGCGGTTCGGCGTCGTGCGCGAGGCCGAGATGCGGCGGCGCGCGCATGCGCTGCTGCTGGATTATGGGCTGGACATCGACGTCGGCGCACCGCTTTCGAGCTACTCGGTCGCGGTCCAGCATATCACGGCGATCGCGCGCGCCGTCGATCTGTCGGCGCGCGTCCTCATTCTCGACGAGCCCACGGCGAGCCTCGACCGCCACGAGGTCGAGATCCTGTTCAAGGTGATGCGAAAGCTCGCGGCTGATGGCATCGGCATCATCTTCGTCAGCCACTTCCTCGATCAGGTCTATGAGATCTGCGACCGCGTCACGGTGCTGCGCAACGGCCGGCTGATCGGCACGCGCGAGATTGCCGATCTGCCGCGGCTCGACCTGATCCGCATGATGCTCGGGCGGGAGCTGGCCGAGACCACCCACGAACGCGCAGCGAGCCAGCCGGACAAGGCGCGCGAGGTCTGCATCAGTTTCAAGGGCTATGGCAAGCAGGGCTACCTTGCGCCGTTCGATCTCGAGCTGCGCCGCGGCGAGGTGGTCGGGCTCGCCGGCCTGCTCGGCTCCGGACGCACCGAAACGGCACGGCTCGTGTTCGGCGCCGAGCGCGCCGACAGCGGCGCGGCCACCGTCAACGGTGAGACCGTCCGGCTGAATTCGCCGCGCGATGCCGCCGGGCTCGGCTTCGGCTATTGTCCGGAAGAGCGCAAGACGGAGGGCATCGTTGCCGACCTCACCGTGCGCGAGAACATCGTGCTGGCGCTACAGGCGCGGCGCGGCCTGCACCGGCCACTGTCGCGGCGCGAGCAGGACGAGATCGCGATGCGTTACATCCGCATGCTCGACATCCGGCCGCCGGATCCGGAACGTCCGATCGGGCTGCTGTCGGGCGGCAACCAGCAGAAGGCGCTGCTGGCGCGCTGGCTCGCCACGTCGCCGAAGCTCCTCGTTCTGGACGAGCCGACGCGCGGCATCGACGTCGGGGCCCATGCCGAGATCATCCGGCTGGTGCGCGAGCTGTGCGAGCAGGGGCTGGCGCTGCTTGTGATCTCCTCCGAGCTCGACGAGATCGTGACCTATTCGAACCGCGTCATCGTGCTGCGCGACCGCGCCCATGTCGAGGAGCTGAAGGGCGACGCCGTCGAGGTCTCCAGCATTCTTGCGGCGATCGCTGCGGATACCGAGTCCGTGCGCGAGGCCGCATCATGACGCTTCGCATTCCCCGCCGTGGCCTGGCACAAGCGCTCGCACTGATCTTGATCCTGATCATCGATCGCGCGGTGTCGCCGCAGTTCTTCAATCTCCATCTGCAGGACGGCCGGCTGTTCGGCAGCGTCATCGACGTCCTGAACCGCGGCACGCCGGTGGCGCTGCTGTCGCTGGGCATGGTGCTCGTCATCGCGACCGGAGGCATCGACCTTTCGGTCGGTGCCGTGATGGCGATCGCGGGCGCCACCGCGGCGAGCCTCGCCGATACGCATTCGCTGCCGGTGGTCATCGGCTCCGCGCTCGCTGTCGGTCTGGTGTGCGGGCTCTGGAACGGCATCCTCGTTGCCTTCTTGCGTATCCAGCCGATCGTCGCAACGCTCATCCTGATGGTCGCAGGACGCGGCATCGCGCAGCTCATCACCGAGGGGCGCATCGTCACGTTCACGTCGCCCGATCTGGTCTGGATGGGCAACGGCGCCGTGCTCGGCCTGCCGACGCCGGTCGTGATCGCGATCGGCATGCTGCTGGTGACGGGGGCGGTCGTGCGCGGCACCGCGCTCGGGCTCTTGATCGAGGCGACCGGCGGCAACGCGCGCGCCAGCGAGCTGTCGGGCGTCGGCACCCGCGCCATGATCCTGTCGGTCTATGTCTGGTGCGGACTGTGCGCCGCGCTCGCGGGCGTCATTGCGGCCGCCGACATCATGGGGGCGGATGCCAACAATGCCGGGCTGTGGCTCGAGCTCGATGCGATCCTCGCCGTCGTGATCGGCGGCACCTCGCTGTTTGGCGGCCGCTTCAGCCTGGTGCTGGCGGTGGCCGGCGCGCTTATCATCCAGGCCATGAACACCGGCATCCTGCTGTCGGGCTATCCGCCGGAGCTCAATCTGCTGGTCAAGGCCGTCGTCGTACTTGCCGTGCTGCTGGCGCAATCGCCGCGGCTCGGCGATCTCTCGCGCTTCACCGCGCGCTGGCGGAGGACCAAGCCATGAAGGCCTCGACCTCGGTTGCGATCACGGCGTTCGTGCTGGTCGCCGGCTTCGCGTTGTGCGCGCTGCAGTTCCCGAACATCGCCTCGACCCGCGTCGTCGCCAATCTGCTCACCGACAACGCCTTCCTCGGCATCGTCGCGGCCGGCATGACCTTCGTCATCATCTCCGGCGGCATCGATCTGTCGGTCGGCTCGGTGATCGGCTTCACGACGGTGTTCGTGGCTCTGGCGGTCGAGCGCTGGGGCATTCCGCCGTTTGCCGCGTTCGCAATGGTGCTCGTGCTGTGCGCGCTGTTCGGCGCCGCGATGGGGGCGGTCATTCACGTATTTGAGCTGCCGCCCTTCATCGTGACGCTCGCGGGCATGTTCCTGGCGCGCGGCGTCAGCTTCCTGCTGTCGACCGAGTCGATTCCGATCACCGCTCCGATCTACAGTGCCGTCTCCGACTTTGCGATCCGGCTGCCAGGCGGCGGACGGCTCACCGCGATCGCGATGGCGATGCTCGTGATCCTGGTGCTCTGCGCGTTGCTGCTGCATTTGACCCGGTTTGGCGCCAACGTCTACGCGCTCGGCGGCAGCCGTGTGGCGACAGCCCTGATGGGCATTCCGGTCGGGCCGATGACGATCCGCATTTATATGCTGTCGAGCGTGCTTGCGGGCCTCGCCGGCATCGTCTTCTCGTTCTACACCGCGGCCGGCTACTCGCTCTCGGCCGTTGGCGTCGAGCTCGATACAATCGCGGCCGTGGTGATCGGCGGAACCTTGTTGACGGGCGGACAAGGCTCGGTCATCGGCACCTTCCTTGGCGTCCTGATCCAGGGCATGATCCAGACCTACATCAACTTCGACGGCACGCTGTCGAGCTGGTGGACCAAGATCGCCACGGGGGTTCTGTTGTTCGTCTTCATTGCGTTGCAACAAGGTCTGATGGCGCTCGCGCGCCGCTCATCCGTCAAACCCGCAGGGGCCAAGCCGATGGGGGCGCCGACATGACGACGTCGCACATCGTCTCGATTCCGACCCGGCGCGCGCATTCCAACCATGCCGAGGTCGCCCGCAGCATCGGCATCGACATCATCTCCGGCCGACTGGCCGAGGGGGCGCGGCTGCCGGGTGATGCCGAACTGACCGCGACCTTCGGCGTCTCACGGCCGGTGCTGCGCGAGAGCGTGAAGACCCTCGTTGCAAAAGGTCTGCTGTCGACCAAGGCCCGCGTCGGCACCGTGGTGCGCGGACGCTCGGACTGGAACATGTTCGATCCCGACGTGCTCGCGTGGCACCTCGACGCGGGCATCGACAAGCGCTTCCTCGCCGACCTCGCCGAGATCCGGTTGGCGATCGAGCCGCGCGCCGCGGCGCTCGCGGCGGAACGCCGTACGGATGACGACGTCGCGGCGATGCGCAAGGCGATGGCGCAGATGGAGCGCGAGCCATCGACATCGGTTGCTTTCGCCGAGGCTGACCTTGCGCTGCACATCGCGGTCGCCAACGCCTCGGGCAATCCCTTCATGCGCTCGATCGGCGCTGTCATCGAGGCCGCGTTGCGCGCCTCGTTCGTCCTGAGCGCCCCGATCGAGACCGCCGATCGCGACACCGTGCTGGTCTGGCACCAGCGCATTATCGACGCGATCGCCGATGGAGACGCCGACGGCGCCTCCGAGGCCATGATCGAAGTCATCTACAACGGCCGGCGGCGCCATGCCCAGTCGGCTGCACGAACGGACCGGGAATGAGCAACGACAACGAGAAGAAGACGCTGCGGAGCCAGGCGTGGTTCGGCCGCCAGGACAAGATGGGCTTCTATTATCGCTCGTTCCTCAAGAACAGCGGCACGCCGCAGGATCGCTTCGAGGGCCGTCCGGTCATCGGCATCTGCAACACCTGGTCGGAGCTGACACCCTGCAACGCGCATTTCCGCGTCATCGCCGAGCATGTCCGCCAGGGCGTGCTCGATGCCGGCGGCTATCCGCTGGAGTTTCCGGTCTCCTCGCTCGGCGAGGTGACGATGCGCCCGACCGCGATGCTGTTCCGTAACCTCGCTTCGATGGATGTCGAGGAGGCGATCCGTGCCCACCCGCTCGACGGCGTCGTGCTGCTGATGGGCTGCGACAAGACCACGCCGGCGCTCTTGATGGGCGCCGCCTCGGCCAACCTGCCTGCGATCGGTGTTTCAGGCGGCCCACAACTGCGCGGCGTCTATCGTGGCCAGATCATCGGCTCCGGTACCAACATCATCTCGATGAGCGAGCAGCTGCGTGCCGGCGAGATCACGCTGAAGGAATTCCACGAGGCCGAGGCCGGCATGAACCGCTCCGCCGGCAGCTGCATGACCATGGGCACGGCCTCGACGATGGCCTCGATGGTCGAGGCGCTCGGCATCGGCTTGCCGGAAAATGCGGCGATTCCGGCTGCGGATGCGCGGCGCAACCTGCTGGCCCGCATGGCCGGACGGCGCATCGTCCAGATGGTCGGCGAGGATCTCAAGCCGTCGGATATCCTGACGCGCCAGGCGTTCGAGAACGCGATCCGCACGCTGGCCGCGATCGGCGGCTCGACCAATGCCGTCGTGCATCTGCTCGCGATCGCCGGCCGTGTCGGCGTCGAGCTGACGCTCGATGATTTCGATCGGCTCTGCCGCGACGTGCATTGCCTGGTCGACCTGATGCCGTCGGGCCGCTTCCTGATGGAGGACTTCTATTACGCCGGCGGCCTGCCGGCGGTGCTGCGTGCGCTCGGCGAGCGCGGCCTGCTGCACAAGGACGCGCGCACCGTCAACGGCAAGACGTTGTGGGACAATGTCGCCGAGGCTCCGAACTGGAACGCCGAGGTCATCACACCGTTCGAGACCCCGTTCAAGACGGAAGCCGGCATCGCCATTCTCACCGGCAATCTCGCCCCCAACGGCGCTGTCATCAAGCCGTCGGCGGCCTCGCCGGAACTGATGAACCATACGGGACGCGCGGTCGTGTTCGAGAGCGTCGAGGAGATGCATGACGCGGTCGACGACGACAATCTCGACATCGATGCGTCCTGCATCATGGTGCTGAAGAACTGCGGGCCGAAGGGCTATCCGGGCATGGCCGAGGTCGGCAACATGCCGCTGCCTGCGAAAGTGCTGCGTCAGGGCGTGCGCGACATGATCCGCATCTCCGATGCGCGCATGTCCGGCACGGCCTACGGCACGGTGGTGCTGCATGTCGCGCCGGAGGCTACCGTCGGCGGACCGCTGGCGCTGGTGAAGAACGGCGACATGATCACGCTCGACGTCGCCGCGCGCCGGCTGCATCTGCATGTCAGCGACGAGGAACTGGCCGCACGCCGCGCCGCCTGGACGCCGCCGAAGCCGCATGCGGCCCGCGGCTATCAGAAGCTCTACATCGATCACGTGCTGCAGGCCGATCGCGGCGTCGATTTCGATTTCCTCGTCGGCCGCACCGGCTCGCCCGTGCCGCGCGACAATCACTGAGAGGGGCCCATGACCGCTTCCGCCAAAAAGCTCTACAAGGGAGTCTTCCCGGTTGCGCCGACCGTGTTCGACGCCGACGGCCGTCTCGACCTCGAAGGCCAGAAGCGAGCGATCGACTTCATGATCGATGCCGGCTCGCACGGCATCTGCATCCTCGCCAATTTCTCCGAGCAGTTCGTGCTGACCGATGACGAGCGCGATCTGGTGATGACCACGGTGCTGGAGCATGTTGCCGGCCGCGTGCCGATCATCGTCACCACGACGCATTTCTCGACCTTTGTCTGCGCCGAGCGTTCGCGCCGGGCGCAGGAGAAGGGCGCTGCCATGGTCATGGTGATGCCGCCCTATCACGGCGCGACCTTCCGCGTGCCGGACACCTCGATCTATGAATTCTATCGCGGCGTCTCCGACGCGATCTCGATCCCGATCATGGTGCAGGACGCACCGGTCGCCGGCACGCCGCTATCGGTGCCGTTCTTGGCGCGCATGGCCAAGGAGATCGAGAACCTCGCTTATTTCAAGATCGAAGTGCCGCGTGCGGCCGACAAGTTGCGCGCGCTGATCGAGGCAGGCGGCCCGGCGATCGAAGGTCCGTGGGACGGCGAGGAGGCAATCACCCTGATGGCCGATCTCGACGCGGGCGCCACCGGCGCGATGACCGGCGGCGGCTATCCCGATGGCATTCGCAAGATCATCGATCCGTATTTCGCGGGCGACCGCGAGGCCGCGGCGGCGGCCTATGAGCGCTGGCTGCCGCTGATCAACTACGAGAACCGGCAGTGCGGGCTTGCCACCTGCAAGATCCTGATGAAGGCGGGCGGCGTGATCCGCCACGACACGCTGCGAGCGCCGCAGCCGCCAATTCATCCGGCGACCCAGAAGGGACTGATCGAGATTGCGCGCCGGCTCGACCCAGTCGTGCTGCGCTGGGGACGCTAGAGATGAGTGAGCTTCGTGTCGCCATCGTCGGCTTCGGTAAGATCGCCAGGGATCAGCACGTGCCGGCGATCGCCGCCACCGAGGGCGTGACCCTGACGGCGGTGGCGAGCCGCAACGCCTCTCTGCCAGGCCTGCCGCATTTCGGCACCATCGAGGAGCTGCTGCGCGACGGGCCGGAGATCGACGCCGTCTCGCTATGCACGCCGCCGCAGGTGCGCCGCGCGCAGGCGCAGGCCGCGCTCGAGGCCGGCAAGCACGTGATGCTGGAAAAGCCGCCGGGTGCGGCGGTCAGCGAGCTCGATCCATTGATCGCGCTCGCGGCTACCAAGCAGCGCACGCTGTTCGCGACCTGGCATTCGCGCTATGCGCCGGCCGTCGAGCCGGCGCGCGCGTGGCTGTCGTCGCGTCAGATCCGCAGCGTGCGGATCGACTGGAAGGAGGACGTGCGCGTCTGGCATCCCGGACAGGCCTGGATCTGGGAGCCGGGCGGGCTCGGCGTGTTCGATCCGGGGATCAACGCGCTGTCGATCCTGACCCGCATCCTGCCCGAGCCGGTGTTCCTGACCGAGGCCGAACTGTCGTTTCCGTCCAACCGCCAGGCGCCGATCGCGGCCAACCTGTCACTGTCGACAGCCAGCGACCTGCCGATCGCGGCCGAGTTCGACTTCCGCCAGACCGGGCCGCAGAGCTGGGACATCCGGATCGAGACCGACGCCGGGCAGTTGAAGCTGTCGCTCGGCGGCGCGCGGATGACCGCGGACGATCAGCCGATGGTCGACGAGAAGGAACGCGAATATCCCGGCCTCTATCGTCGCTTCGTCGAGCTGACGAAGACCGGCGCTGGTGACGTCGATCTTGCGCCGCTGCGGCTGGTGGCCGATGCGTTCCTGCTCGGCCGCCGGCAATTCGTCGAGCCGTTCGAGGACTAGAGCGATGGCAGAAGCGCGGATCACCAGGGATGTGTTTGGCAGCCTGCCGGACGGCCGCGAGGTCGAGCGCGTCACCTTGCGTGGCGCTCACGGTTTCGAGGCGCGGATCATCACCTACGGCGCGGCGCTGCAGACGCTGCTGGTGCCGGATGCGCAGGGGCTTGTCGATGACGTGGTGCTCGGTCATGACGACTTGCTGAGCTACGTCAAGCTCCGAAAGTTCTTCGGTGCGACGGTCGGGCGCTACGCCAACCGCATCGCCAAGGCGCGCTTTTCGCTCGACGGTCAGGATCTGCGCCTCGACGCCAACAATGGTGCACATGCATTGCATGGCGGTCCCGACGGCTTCGACCGCAAGCTCTGGCAGATCGTCGCGACCGAAGACGGCGCCCAGCCCTCGGTCACGATGCTCTATGTCAGTCCCGACGGCGAGGCCAATTATCCGGGGCGGCTCGACGTTCGTGTCACCTATCAGTTGACCGGGCCGATGGAGTTGGCTGTCAGCTTCAGCGCCCGGACCACCCGGACGACGGTGGTCAACCTGACCAACCACAGCTTCTTCAATCTCGATGGCCTGGCCGCCGGCAGCGACATCCTTGATCATCGTCTGACCGTCGAAGCCGACCATTATCTCGCGATCGACGAAACCGCGATCCCGCTGGAAGGGCCGCCGCACGCCGTCGCCGGCACGCCGTTCGATTTCCGCGAGCCGCATGCGGTCGGTGCCCGCATCCGCGCTGACGACCCGCAGATCAAATGCGGTCGCGGCTACGATCATAATTTCTGCCTTCGACAGCAGGCGGGGGTGCGCTTGGCCGCCCGGCTGGCGTCCCCGCGCTCGGGGCGCGTCATGGAGTTGCTGACCGATCAGCCCGGCCTGCAGGTCTATTCCGGCAACTATCTTGACGGGACCGTGACCGGCAAGGGGCGTGTCTATCGTCAATCCGACGCGCTCTGCCTGGAGCCGCAGGTCTGGCCGGACAGTCCGAACCGCCCGGATTTTCCCAGCGCGCGTCTTGCGCCCGACGACGTCTACAAGCACGAGACGGTGTATCGCTTCTCGACCGCGGGAGCGTCCGCATGATGGAGCAGGTGCCGACCACGATCCTCTGCGACGAGCGCTGCCATCTCGGCGAGGGGCCGACCTACGATCCCCACACCGACACCGCCTGGTGGTTCGACATTCGTGAAGGCCTGCTGTTCGAGGCCAAGATCGGCAGCGGTGAACTCCGCCGCCACGGCCTCGGCAGGATGGCGAGCGCGCTCGGCCGTATCGATGCCAACAGGCAGTTGATCGTGGCCGAGGACGGGCTCTACATCCGCAGCATCGCCGACCGTGCGCTATCCCTGTATCTGCCGCTCGAAGCCGACAATCCGGCGACGCGGTCGAACGACTCCCGGGTTCATCCCTCCGGCACGTTCTGGATCGGCACCATGGGCCGCAACGCCGAATGCGGCCTGGGCTCGATCTACGCGCTGCATCGCGGCGAGATCATCCGCCTGTTCCCCAACGTCACCATTCCCAACGCGATCTGCTTCTCGCCGGATGGCACGATCGGCTATTTCGCCGACACCGACGAGAACGTCCTCTATCGTGTCGCACTCGACCCGGAGACGGGCCTGCCGCGCGGTGAGCCGGAGGTCCTGCTGCGCCATGCCGGCGTCGGGGGGCTGGATGGCGCCGTCGTCGATGCCGAGGGGCGCATCTGGAACGCACGCTGGGGCGGCGGTTGCGTCGATGTCTACAGCCCGCAGGGCGAGCATCTCCGCAGCATCGCGGTTCCGGCCAGCCAGGCGAGCTGCCCGGCGTTCGTCGGCCCCGGTCTGTCGCGCCTGCTGGTCACGTCGGCCTGGCAGGACATGGACGCGGCGGCCAAGGCGGCCGACCCCGGCCATGGCCAGACTTTCCTTCTCGAGGTCGGCGCTCACGGTCGCGCCGAGCCTGACGTCAAGCTGTCGATCTGAGAGGAGGAACAATCGAGTCGAGCGTCGTTCAGCCTAACAGCCATCTGGTATCAAGATACGCAATCGCGTATTCCTAGTTCAAATCTGAAAATCTTAGAGGGAGTGAAGCATGCTGAATTTCAAGACCATCATGGCCGCCGCGCTGGCCGGCCTCGGCGCCGTGGCCCTGTCCGGCGCTGCAATGGCCCAGAGCAAGCCGACGATCGGCATCGCGATGCCGACCAAGTCGTCGGCGCGCTGGATCGACGACGGCAACAACATGGTCAAGGTGCTGAAGGAGCGCGGCTACAACACCGACCTGCAATATGCCGAGGACGACATCCCGAACCAGCTCTCGCAGGTCGAGAACATGGTCACCAAGGGCGCCAAGGTGCTGGTCATCGCGGCGATCGACGGCACCACGCTGTCCGACGCGCTGAAGCAGGCCAAGGAGAAGGGCGTCACCGTGATCGCCTATGACCGCCTGATCCGCGACACGCCGAATGTCGACTACTACGCGACCTTCGACAATTTTCAGGTCGGTGTGCTGCAGGCGCAGTCGATCGTCGACAAGCTCGGCCTGAAGGACGGCAAGGGCCCGTTCAACATCGAGCTGTTCGGCGGCTCTCCGGACGACAACAACGCCTACTTCTTCTACAACGGCGCGATGTCGGTGCTGCAGCCCTATCTCGACTCCGGCAAGCTCGTGGTGGCGTCCGGTCAGAAGGGCATGGACAAGGTCGCGACCCTGCGCTGGGACGGCGCCACCGCCCAGGCCCGCATGGACAACCTGCTCAGCGCCTATTACGGCAACAAGCGTGTCGACGCGGTGCTGTCGCCCTATGACGGCCTCTCGATCGGCATCATCTCCTCCTTGAAGGGCGTCGGCTATGGCAGCGGCAACCAGCCGATGCCGGTCATCTCCGGCCAGGACGCCGAAGTGCCGTCCGTCAAGGCGATCCTGCGCGGCGATCAGTACTCGACCATCTTCAAGGACACCCGCGACCTCGCCAAGGTGACCGCCGACATGGTCGATGCTGCGCTGAGCGGCAAGCAGGTGCAGGTCAACGACACCAAGACCTACAACAACGGCGTCAAGGTCGTCCCGGCCTATCTGCTCAAGCCGGTCGTCGTCGACAAGAGCAACTGGGAGAAGGTTCTGATCGGCAGCGGCTATTACAAGAAGTCGCAGGTCGAGTGATCTCAACCGGCCGGCGAGCGCGGCCATGCGCTCGCCGGCTACTCTCGTTTAGGGCGGCTCAAGTGTTGCGGGAAACAGGGCGATGACGGCAATCCTCGAGATGCGCGGCGTCAGCAAGAGCTTCGTGGGCGTGCAGGCGCTCCGCGACGTCAGCTTCACGGTCGAGGCGGGCGAGATCCACGCCCTGGTCGGCGAGAATGGCGCCGGCAAGTCGACCTTGATGAAGGTGCTGAGCGGCGTCTATCCCTATGGCCGCTATGAGGGCCAGATCATCTTCGAGGGCGAGGAGCGGCGCTTCCGCGACATCAACGATTCCGAGGCGCTCGGCATCATCATCATCCACCAGGAGCTCGCGCTGATCCCGCTGATGTCGATCGCCGAGAACATCTTCCTGTCGCATGCGCCGCAACGCTTCGGCGTCATCGATCGCGACGAGGTCTACCGGCGCACCCAGCAACTGCTGGCCCAGGTCGGCCTGAAGGAATCGCCGGATACGCTGATCACCGATCTCGGCGTCGGCAAGCAGCAATTGGTCGAGATCGCCAAGGCGCTGTCCAAGCGCGTCAAGCTCTTGATTCTCGACGAGCCGACCGCGAGCCTGAACGAGGCCGACAGCCAGGCGCTGCTCGACCGCCTCGTCACCTTCCGCGAGCAGGGCATCTCCTCGATCCTGATCACGCACAAGCTGAACGAGGTCGCCCGCGTCGCCGATCGCATCACGGTGCTCCGCGACGGCCGCAGCGTCGACAGCATCGACTGCCGCGCCGAGCCGGTCCTGGAGGACCGCATCATCAAGAGCATGGTCAATCGCGACATGGCGCACCGCTTCCCCGAGCGGCAGCCCAAGATCGGCGAGCCCGTGTTCACGGTCGAGAACTGGTCGGTCTACCACCCGCAGCATTCCGACCGCCAAGTGATCAAGAACGTCAACTTCCAGGTGCGCCGCGGCGAGATCGTCGGCATCGCCGGCCTGATGGGCGCGGGACGCACCGAATTCGCCATGAGCCTGTTCGGCCGCTCGTGGGGCGTCAACATCACGGGCCGCGCCCGCCTCGAAGGCCACGACGTCAATCTCAACAGCGTACCGGCGGCCATCGATGCCGGCCTCGCCTATGTCACCGAGGACCGCAAGCAGCTCGGCCTGATCCTGGCCGACGACGTGCGCAAGAACATCACCCTGGCGAGCCTATCCCAGGTCGCGCCGAACGGCGTGATCGACGACATCGCCGAGCTCAAGGCGGCGTCCGGCTACCGCGGCCGGATGCGCATCCGCTGCTCCGACGTCTATCAGGAGGCCGGCCAGCTCTCCGGCGGCAACCAGCAGAAGGTCGTGCTGTCGAAATGGCTGATGACCGATCCCAAGGTCTTGATCCTTGACGAGCCGACGCGGGGCATCGACGTTGGCGCAAAGTATGAGATTTACTGTATCATCCAGGAGCTCGCCGATGCCGGCCGGGGTGTTGTCGTGATCTCATCGGAGATGCCGGAGCTGCTCGGAATCTGTGACCGCATCTGCGTGATGAATGACGGCGCCTTCGTCGGCGAGTTCGCCGGGCCGGAGGCGACGCAGGAAAAGATCATGCGCGCCATCATGCGTAACGAAACCATCAAGAACCAGGAGACGGCCGCGTAAGCGGTCGGGAGGACGCCAGCAATGACCGACAAGACGGTTTCGCTCCCGGAAGAGAAGTCGCATAGCGGCTTCCTGAAGAACAATCTGCGCAGCTACGGCATGCTGCTGTCGCTGTTCGTGATCATGCTGTTCTTCCAGTTCATGACCGACGGCACCCTGCTGCAGCCGCTCAACCTCACCAACCTGGTGCTGCAGAACAGCTATATCGTCATCATGGCGCTGGGCATGCTGCTGGTGATCGTGACCGGGCACATCGATTTGTCGGTCGGCTCGGTTGCGGGCTTCGTCGGCGCGGTCGCCGCCGTGCTGATGGTGCGCTATCACATCGACTTCCCGCTCGCGATCATCGCCTGCCTGATCGTCGGCGCCGCGATCGGCGCCGCGCAGGGCTATTGGGTGGCCTATTTCGGCATTCCCTCCTTCATCGTCACCTTGGCCGGCATGCTCGTGTTCAAGGGTCTGGCGCTGGCGCTGCTGCAGGGGCAGTCGGTCGGGCCGTTCCCGGGCACGTTCCAGAAGCTGTCGTCCGGCTTCATCCCTGAGTTCATGCCGAGCGCGGCGCACCTTTATCCCACGTCGCTCGCGATCGGCGCGGTGCTGACGCTCATTCTGGTCTATGCCAGCGTCAAGGGCCGCGCGCGCGAAGTGGAGCACGGCATCGAGGTCGAGCCGTTCGGCTTCTTCGCCGCCAAGAACGTCGTGCTGGCCGGCGCATTGATGTATTTCACCTATCTGATCGCCTCGCATCGCGGCCTGCCCAACGTGCTGGTCATCATGACCGCGCTGATCGCGCTGTACGGCTTCATGACGCGCCGCACGGTGATCGGCCGGCAGATCTATGCGGTCGGCGGCAACGCCAAGGCGGCCAAGCTGTCGGGTATCAAGACCGAGCGGCTGGTGTTCATGACCTTCGTCAACATGGGCGTGCTGGCCGCGCTGGCCGGCCTGATCTTCGCCGCCCGGCTCAACACCGCGACGCCGAAGGCCGGCCTCGGCTTCGAGCTCGACGTCATCGCGGCGTGCTTCATCGGCGGCGCCTCGGCCTATGGCGGCGTCGGACGGGTCGGCGGCGCTGTCATCGGCGCCATGATCATGGGCGTGATGAACAACGGCATGTCCATCCTCGGCATCGGCATCGACTATCAGCAGGTCATCAAGGGCCTGGTGCTGCTCGGTGCCGTCTGCATCGACGTCTACAACCAGCGCCGCTGAGCGCTATACGCCGCACATTCTCTGACAGGGCGTCTTAGCCGGGGCTCTTCGGCATCCGCCCCCGTCATTCCGGGGCGCGCGTCGCGCGAGCCCGGAATCCATCTGTCCTCACGCTCCCCAGTGAAATGGATTCCGGGCTCGCCTTGCGGGCGCCCCGGAATGACGAGGTCGAGTCCGTCGCCGACCTATACCACGTGGAAATTCGACACGCTGTCGTTGGCGAGCTGGGCGACGAGCTGCAGCTCCCAGTCGATATAGGCCTGCATCGCTTCGGCGGCGTTGTCGGTGCCCTCATAGGGACGCTTGTAGACGTCGTCGGCAGGCGAGATCCATGAGGACCGATCGCTCTCCAGCACATGGCCGGCAGCCGTCCAGGCGCGCGTACCGCCGGTGAGCGCGCGGAGCTCACGCGTCGTTGCGGCACGTGCATCCGCAAGCGCAAAGGCCGCCTCGGCGCCGTCGTCACTTGTCAGCACGATCGGACCGTCGCCTGGCAGCTTGACGAGATCCGATGAAAAGCGCGACGCCAGCACGAAGTGTGCGCCCGGAATGTGTCCGGCCTTGTAGCTCGGACTGCGCGTGAGATCGACGATGGTCCACGCCGCCGCATCGGCCGCGAGTTGCTCGGCGCTGATCGCCGCGTCGCCAAGCTGCGGCAGCGGCGGTCGGCGTGCGGCGCGGATTTCGGTTTCGGTCGTTCCAACGACATCCGGTCCCACGACCGCCACGTCCCAGCCCATCTGCTTCAGCCATGACGCCGTCATGCGCGCGCGCACGCCGTCATCGTCGAACAGCACCAGGCGGGCGCCGCGCACGCCGACCCACTCGTCGGTCGCCTGCACCAGCTGGCCGCCCGGCGCCGACGCGAAGCCAGCCGGATGGCCGGCGGCGTAGTCCTCGGGCGTGCGAACGTCGAGGCAATACAGCGTGCGCGTCCCAGCCTCGGCCTGATAGCGCGCGAAGGTCACGGCATCGAGCACGCCGACCCCGACGCGCTCGGACCAGGCCTTGGCATCCGCCAGCGCGGTCGCGTAGCTCGCCTCTGGCCGCTCCAGCATGCGCGCGGTCCTGCCGCGTTCGACCTGATGGCCGGCAAGGGTCCAGCCGATGGTGCCGTTGCGCAACGCATAGATCTTGTTCGGCAGCCCGGCATTGATCAACGACTGCGT
Source organism: Bradyrhizobium sp. HKCCYLRH3059 (assembly GCF_051168035.1). Taxonomy (NCBI): domain Bacteria; kingdom Pseudomonadati; phylum Pseudomonadota; class Alphaproteobacteria; order Hyphomicrobiales; family Nitrobacteraceae; genus Bradyrhizobium; species Bradyrhizobium sp. HKCCYLRH3059. The sequence continues at coordinate 651,504 of NZ_JBNPUF010000003.1, forward strand.
GCCGATGATCGAGCGCGTGCGTCCGGCGCAGTTGACGATGATCGTGGTGTCGGGCGACGGCGCGAGCTCGCGCGCCCGAAACGCCAGCTCGCCGCCGGGGACACTGACCCCGCGCGGGATGCTCATGGTGCGATATTCCTCGAAGCGGCGGGCGTCGAGCACGACCAGATTCGACTCGCGCTCGATCAGCGCCTTGGCTTCGTCGGCCGACAGAGACGGCGTGTGCCGGATGGCCTCGACCAATTCGCCGAACGCCTTGCTCGGCACGTTGACGTCCCGGAACACCTCGCCATGGCGCGCATAGCCCGACAGCCCGCCAGCGAGCATCGCGACGTCGGTGTAGCCCAGTGCATGAATGCGCGGCACCGCGCGGGCGGCATAGCCTTCGCCGTCATCATAAACGACGACGGGTACATTCAGACGCGGCACGAGATCGAGGATGCGCAGCTCGATCTGCGACAGTGGCAGCGACACCGCGAAGAACGGGTGCGACAGCGAGTAGGGGCCCTCCTCGCGGACATCGAGCAGCGCCACCTCCTCGCCGGCACGCCAGCGCCGCCGCAGCTCGGTCGGGGTCGTCTGGCGCGGCTGATCGGATGCATTTCGGGGCAGGTGAGAGGGCGTCGGCGATGTCATTCGGGAGTCCGCAGGTGAGGTCCGCCGCGGTCCCCGGCATCGTTCATGCGTCCGTGGAGCAGACCTGCGGCATGGACCCACAATCACGGTGCGCGGCCCGGGGCCGGGGCGCATGGAATCGCCCTTGTGTGGCGGCAGGACGACCGTTTGTCCAGCCCGCCGCCCCCGATTGCGCTCGGCGGCAGCGCCGGTCAGACGTGCGGCCCAAGCATGGCGATGTAGAACAAATCCTCGCTCGAGAGCCCGGCGGACCGCCGCGGAAGAACGGCCGCGTTTCGTCCGGTCGTCCTCTGCTCCGCCATGCGCTCGGAACGGAAGGTGCCGAGCCAGCCTCCAAACCACGAGACGTAGCGCATGAGATCCTCCGCAGCTGCTGTGGCCACTCGACTATCACGCGGCAGAATTGCGCGGACAAGGTCCGGTCATGCTGTCGCGCGACTTTGGCAAATCATGCTCGCTGCAACGCGTCGTCGGCAAATTCCTTTCCCGCCGCGTCCCGCTCGCACGCATCGGTTTCTCCACCGGGTGCGTCAACGTCGCCATTCCGGCCCATCAGGTCGTCATGCCAATGGGTACGGAACGCCATCCAAGAGGCGTGATCCTGGAAGGCAACCTCGGCGAACCACTCGACCGTGACGGCGCCGCTCGGCCAGTAGCGTTCCTGGTCATGCCAGCACACGACAGGCCAGCGCGGATTGCGGTAGGAGCGGCCGGTCTCATCATGCAGCGATGGCCGGCCGAGATGATTGATCAGCCATGACATCACCTCGGGCAGGAACGTGGCGGCAAACGACACGCCATGGCGGCCGAGCCGCTGCGGCATGCGCATGACGCGCTGATCGATGATGGCGAAGGCCGGCGGCACGGCGCCGACGTTGAACTGCCTGATCATCAGCAGACGGAAGCCGCAGTCGCAGAGCTCGGCGGGAACGGCATGGATCGCCGTCGGCTGCAGCGGAGCCGTTATGTTCATACCAGTACTCCCTTCGCCTGTCCGAGCGCGAGGTCGATGGCCTGCTGCAACGCTGTGCGCGTCGGCACATCGCTGCGTTTCAGATAGGCGGTCAGAGCGCGTGCCATCCCTGTCTCCCGTCGGCATCTGCACGTTGCTGGTCGCAGCCTGCGCAGATCGCCTTGCGTGGAGACGGACATCCGGTCCAAATCCGACGCGACGAAAATCAACAATCCCCGACATTGCTGCCGGTCAGGGAGGACACATCAAGTTTCGTGCCAGATGCGGCGGTCAGTGGAGGCGATGGCCGTCGGCGTCGTCTTCCGGTGTCGCGAGCTGCGCGATCGGGCTGGATTGGTGGTGGATCATCCGCCAGGCGCCGTCGATGCGCGCGAAGTGATTGGCCGCGGCGAGCGCCGCGCCGTCCACCAGCTCGATGCAGAGCACGTGACCATGATCGCCGTCGACGATCGCGTGCGGATCCGCGCAGACGATGTTCGGCCGACCCGGGTTGGCGAGGATGTCGCGCCAGCTGCCGATCACGGCGGCGCGGCCGACGATCGCCGGCCAGCCGGGATGAATGCAGGAGATGCCGTCGCGATCGGCCCAGAGGGCGACGAGCGCCGCGAAATCACCGTCCGTGAAGGCGGCATAGAAGGCCGCATTGGCGGCCAGGATCTCGCGGTCATCGCTCATCGTGATGGCGTGAGCCAAGCCGGTGCGAAAATCAAGCAATGTTTGGAAACGCACATCCGCGCGCCTGCGAAAACTTGCAAGCTTTTTGCAGGACGCGGTCGAGACGCGATCGCAACGCATCAGCCGAGGTCCTGCCATGCTCGAAACGGCCATTGTCGGAGGTGGATTGTGCGGAATGGCACTTGCGCGCAGCCTGCAGCAGCGCGGCAGCACGTTCGCTTTGTTCGAAGCCCGACATCGCCTGGGCGGACGGGTGCTGTCGGCCAGGAGCAAGGCGGGGCTTGCGCTTGACCTCGGCCCGACCTGGTTCTGGCCGGACACCCAGCCGCTGCTGGCCAGCCTGGTCGCGGAGCTCGGCCTGTCCGACTTTGCCCAGCACGATGACGGCACGGTCCTTCATCTGGAAGAGGCGGACAAGCCGGCCGAGCAGATCAGCGGGCCGCCGGTCCACCAGGGCGCGCGTCGGCTCTCCGGCGGCATGACGAAATTGATCGAGGCGCTGGCGCGCGATCTGCCGCAGCCCTTCATCCATCTCGGCCATGAGCTGATGCGTATCGTCGATTGCGGCACGCATGTGCGGCTGATCTTCGCCACAGCAACGGAATCGGTCGCGATCGAGGCCAGGCGCGCCGTGCTCGCGCTGCCGCCGCGGCTGCTGATCGACCACGTCGGCTTCTTTCCCGCGTTGGACGACGCGACCTTCGAGGCGATGCGTGGCGCCGAGACCTGGATGGCTGCGCAGGCCAAGGTCGTGATCGCCTACGACCAGGCGCATTGGCGCGACCAGGGCCGGTCCGGCAATGCATTCGTCAGCCACGAGCAGGCCGTGATCGGCGAGATCTTCGATGCCTGCGATGCCGGCGGCGACCGCGCTGCGCTCGGCGGCTTCCTCGCGTTCCCGCCCGATCTGCGCGCGACCTTCAGCGTCGGGCTGCCGTTGCTGATGGACAGCCAGATGGTGCAACTGTTCGGCTCCGCGCTGGAAGGCGGTGAGCAGCACTATCAGGACTGGGCGGCCGAGCGCTTCACCTGCAGCGCACTGGATCGCACCACGCCGCGCGGCGAGCACAGCGAGATCGCCAATCCGATGCTGCGGCGGGCGCTATGGGACGGGCGGTTGCATCTCGGTGGCGCCGAAACCGCAAGCCACGCGGCCGGCTATCTCGAAGGTGCCCTGAACGCCGCCAGGCGCATCGAGCGCGCGATGGCCCGGGTGATCAGCGAGACCGCCGGGCCGCGCCCGGCCGCGGCGATCGGCGACGGGCTGTCGGGCAACGCAGCGAGTCTCGCCTGGTTCGGCGCCTGGGTCGCCGCGCAGCGCGATGCCGCGTTCGACGATTATCGGCAGCGGCTCAACCGCGGCCTCGCCGCGCAGCAGCGCGAGCAGCTGACCCAGCTCGCTCTTCTCGGGGCCACCGAGCAGGTGTTCGCTGCGGCGCTGCAGGTGCTGGACGCACTGACCTTCGACATGCGCGACGTCGCCGTCGAACGCGGTCGCTCCGCCCTGATGCCCGAGATCCAGAAGCCGTTTCGCGACGTCATGCAGTCGCTGCTCGACGACGCCGTCGCGTTCAACCGCACCTCCTGCGCGCTGTCGAACTTTCCGTTCGAGCACAAGCCGTCGAAGGATTATCTGCAGACGATCCTGCGCGACATCGCCGCCGCCTGGCAGGAGTTCTCGCTCGCCGCGAACCGTCTGCTGCTGGCCAAGGCGGAAGCGGCGATGCGCCCGCCGACGAGAGTGTCGTCGTGAGTCGGACGGCATCGAGGTGCGAGCCATGAGGCTGCAGATCGAACGCCCCACCATCGAGACGATGGCGGCGGCCTTTCCGCACCTCGCTCCGCTCATGGAGCAGTTGCGCTTCGGCGACAAGGTCGAGGTCAACCTCGCGCAGCTCGCGGGCGCCGAGCTCGACCTCCTGCGCGACAGCTACCGTGGAGCGGTGACCGATGTCCGGCGCGCGCCGTCGGCTATATCAGCCCCAGATGTGGTGCAGTGCGTGGTGGTGATGATCGACGACGGTCGAAGAATGCGCCGCTGCCGTGGTGTGGGTGGAGGTCGAGTTGTGGGCGGCGGCCGTCGTGTTGTTGTGGTGATGGTGCGAAGAGCCTTGAGTGGTCGTCTTGGTGGTCGTCGATGTCGTATTGCCGGTGGCGTTGGTCGCGGTCGTCGTCCCGGCCTTGGTCGTGGTTCCGCCGCTCGATGTCGCGGCCGTGGACGTGCTGGTACCGCCGGTGCCGTTTGCGATGTTCGGCGTGGCCGTGACCTTCGTCGTCCCCTGGGCGAGGCCGGCGACCGATGTCGCCTTGGAGACCGTCGTTGCCGATCCGACATAGGTCGCGCCGCCGATCGCGATGTTGTTGCCGCTGACGTCGTTCGCGTCGGCGACGAAGCCCTCACCGGCAGCCGTCAGCATCGCGAGGTCCGAAGTGAGCGCCGCGCCGGTATCCCCGTTCAGGATGCCCTGCAGTCCCTTGATGGCGGTGGCGGAGTCCGCCTGCAGCGTGCCATTGTTGAGCTCGTTGTCGAAACGGCCCTGGAACACGGCGCCCTGGGCGGCATCGAAGCTGGCACCGAAATTGTTGTAGTTCTCGATCTGCGTGATCAGCGCCTGGCTGGCCGTACCGCTGCCGTTCACGATCGCCATCAGTTGCGCGTTGATCGTGTTCGCCTCGGCGACGAAGGTGGCCCAGAAATTGGTTTGCGCCTGATTGTCTTGGAACCGCGTGACCGTGCCGGTGAGGCCGCCCGGATCCTCGGCGAAGCCGCCGGTGTGGCCCGGATTGCCGTTACCGCCGGCCGCGACGTTCAAAGCGGCGTCGTTCTGGACGATGTCGATGATGTCGAGCAGATTGTCCGCCGTGCCCCGCAGCGCGGTGGTGTTTCCGGTCGCGGCGGCGGCATCGTATTTCTCGAGCTGCAGTGTGACCTGATTCAGCACCGTCTGGAGGTGAAGCGTCGTGGCGGCTGCCGCGTTGGTGGTTTCTCCGGCTTCGATGTGCGCGAGCAGGGTCGCGTTGGCGAGGATGGCCGTGAGGCCCGATTGCACCGCCGTCAGGTCGTTGGTCACTTGGGTCAGATTGGTCGCGTTGATGCCGCCGGAGATGACGCTCACTGCGGCATTGAAGACCTCGCCGACCACCTTCAGGCTGGTGCCCGCCGTCGCGGCCGCGAGCGTGGTCGGATCGTCTGCGCCTGCCGGCAGGTTCTGGAACGCAACGTCGGTCGCGCCGGTATTGGCGGTGAAGGTGACGTTGTTGAGTGCCGCCGACAGATGCGCGTCGTTGTTGATCTCCGACAGGATCTCGGTCTGCAACGCGTGGATGGTCTGCGACGCCGCCGACAATGTCGTCGCATTCGTGGTCTGCGCGGCCGCGGTCAGCAGCGTGCCGAGCTGGGTCTGGACGTTGGTCAGCGCGGCGATGTCTGTGGAGTTCAGCGCAAACGTTTCGCCACCGATCGTCACGTCGTTCGGGTTGGCCAGGATGGCCGCGATATCGTTCTGCACCGCATGGATGTCAGTGGTGTAGTTCGACAGGAAGGTGTTCGAATTGCCGCTGCCTTGACTGCCGGAATAGAGGCCGAGCGAGATGCGAACGGCGTCGTCGAAGACGACGCCGGCTTGAACCAGATCGGTCGACAGATTGAGCGCACTCGCTCGCGTGAGCAGGTTGGACGTGCCGTTGGCGAGCGCAGTCGCATTGAAGTTGGTGGCCATTCGATCGTCTCCTCACACTTTACTGCTGTCGCGGCATGACAATCCTGGTCGGCAATGCATCTGCGTTCGCCTGTATCGCTTCGATGCAGGTCGTCGGGATGGTGCATGTCGTGACGTGAGGAGCTTTGTAGTTACACAATCGGGCCGTCGGCCGCTGCAAAGTCGTCATCGAACGGGCAGCGGGCCGGCTTTCCAGTCTGTTTGTTTCTGTCTGGCGGAGGAGAAATATTCGTTGGGCGCGTGCGACGTTCTGCCGCATGCCTGATTGGGCGCTGCATCCTGCTCGTCGGTGAATAGAATCATTTGCAACTAACAGCGCCGCGCTTCGTGATGATGCGCGGCTGAAAGAATATAGCGTTGGCGTGCCCCGCCGCTGATGCCTCGTGACATGCCTGCGCTGAAGAGTGGCGCGCGACGGCTTGCAATATCTGCAGTTCGGATGTATGAGCGTCGCCCGTTTCAATACTCAAAGCGTTCAACGCGAGAGGCCATCAGCCATGTCAAGTCCACTGTGCGCGACACGATCCGTGCCGACGCCCGCAGTGCGTTCGGCTGACAGTCACTCCATCATGTTGAACGACCATGGCACAGTCATTGATGGCGCGCCGGCGGGAGGCCGAGCGCGCGCGGGTTGAAGCCTATCAGCTGACGCTGCGCCGCGCGGTGCGGCCGACGCGTTCGCCGCCGGATCTGCACAATGCGATCCGCGAGGCGCGGCGCGGCTTCGAGGCTGACATCATTCGCGATCCAGAAGGCTGGAAGCCCCAGTTGAAGACGCGCGACGCCGCGCGGCTGCGGCTGGCGGCTGCGCGTCATCTGTTTGGCCGCTATTCGCTGGCCCAGCACCTGGAGCTGATCTGGATCGATGACGGCGGGCTCGGCCGCGACGAGACGATCCTGCGCAAGCGCTGGTACATCGCGGTCGCCGGCGGCGGCTCGCTGTACAAGGCAGGCGCCTCGGCTTGGCTGTCGCGCAAGGAGGTTCACGCATTTCTCCATCCGCTCGGGCAGGTCGGCTTCGACGAGGCGATATGGCAGGCGATCGCGCGGTCCTACACGAGCGATCCGGCGATCGTGTTGCGGATTGCCCGGTCCAGGATTGCGCGGACGCCGCGCGGCGAGATCGCGTTCTGGCGCGAGGCGGCGCAGTTCTTCTGCGCACATCCGACGACGGGCGAGGAGATCGACGATCTCTGCGACTACATCGCGCATCGTCGCCGGCGCGAGCGCCAGTTCAGCCTCAAGGGCCGCTCGCTGGCCGCGCTGCGCCGGCTGATGAACGCATGGCATCGTGATCTCGCGGTGATCGCGCGCATCGAGGCGGCGCGCCGGCGGGCCGAGATCGCCCGTGGCCGCATGGCGGCACGGACCGCGGAGCCAGCGCATTGGCCGGGGGCCGCGCTGACGGACTGGTCATGGAGCCCGTCGAAGGGCTCGGCCACGCGCGACGCGTATGTCATCATGCAGTTGCGGACCGCCGAGGATCTCGTCGCGGAGTCCAGGGCGATGCATCACTGTGTCGCGAGCTACGCGGACAAGTGCATTGCCGGCCACGCCTCGATCTGGTCGCTGCGCTATCGTCACGCCGGCAAGACGCAGCGGCTGCTGACGATCGAGCTCAACCCGCGGCACCGCGCGGTTCAGATCCGCGGCTTCGCCAACCGCGTCGCTAACGCGGACGAGCGCAAGGTCCTGGAGCGCTGGGCCAAGGCGCGCGGGATCGAGCTGCCGCAGACATGAGCTGCGTCGCCCCTGCCGGGCGACGCAGCTCGTACGTCGGTATCAATGTCCGTCGATCGCGGCCGCCTTGGCGCCGCCGGCGACGGAGTAGCGCATCGGGACCTTGCGGGTCTTCAAAAAGGCTTCCAGCGTCTCGCCGCGGAAGGCTGCGTAGACCTCCGGGTTGGAGACGCCGATCACCGCCGCCATCTTCTCCAGCACGAAGAAGCTGACCCCCCGCCTGATCATCTCGATCCAGCGGCGGTTGCGGATCAGGTCGCGCTCCTCGTCCGTGAGACCGTGCTCGTCCGCCAGCGCGTCGAATTCCGCAACGAATCTCGCGCGATGCGCGGGGATGACGAGCCGGTGCAGGAAGTCGTTGATGCGGAAATTGGCCTGGCTGCGGCCATGGGTGAACGGATAGGTACCAGCCAGCGTCTCGGCGCCCGCGAGCTCATGTCCGATATGCGCGCGATAGGCCGCGACCTCCCGTGGGTCGGGCGCGCCGCCGAGATCCTCGAACACGAGGGTAGCGATGTTGGTCACCGACGGTGCGTAGGTCTGCCTGTGCACGAGCTTCACGTTCTCGGACAGCGCGCCGCGCATGATCAGCCACATGATCACCTCGGCGCCTTCCATGCCGCCCTTGATTGCATAGTCGGCGATCCGCATCGCAGTGAGCCGCTCCGGGTCCTTTTCCAGCAGATCGAGGAATTCGTTGTCCCAGTCCTCGTTGAGAAAGCCGGCGCGCTCGCCGTGAACCTGGTGCGACAGCCCGCCGGTGGCGAAGATCGCCACTTTCAGGTCTTCCGGATAGCTCTCGATCGCCTTGCGCAGGGTCTTGCCGAGCTTCCACATCCGCTTCGCATTGGGAATCGGCAGCTGCAGCACGCCGACCTGCAGCGGCACCACCATGCCCGGCCACGGGCCGCTGGCATCGCCCATCATCGACAGCGGCGACAGCAGGCCGTGATCGACCGGCTTGCCCTGGAAGAACGACATGTCGAACTCGTCCGCCATCATCGCCATCGCGATGTGCTGCGACAGGCCGAGGTGGCCCTTCGCCGGCGGCACGTCGCGCGGTCCGCCGCCTTCGTCGGCGGCGACATAGCGGTCGTCAATGCCGAGCGCGAAGGCGGAGTAGTGATCGAAGAAGAACGAGGTGATGTGATCATTGTAGATCATGAACAGGACATCGATGTCCTTCTGCTTCACCCAGTCGCGCACGACCGCGAAGCCGTCGAAGATCGGCTTCCAGGCCGGGTCGTTCTGCTTGTTGGTGTCGCGTGCGAAGCCGATGGTGGGCGAGTGCGATGCGCCGATGCCGCCGATGATCCGGGCCATGTGTCCCTCCGCGAATGGGCCGCCGCTGACTGTCACCCCCGGCCGCGCCGGGACGGACCATACGAAGTTTCCCCTGCTAGACAATCATGCTAACGTGCACGGATCGTTTCTCTCGATGAACGAGCGGCTCTCGGATGAAATGGCGGATCGAGGACATTCCTGTGTTCCATGCGGTGGTGGCGACCGGCGGCATAACCGGCGCCTCGCGGTCGCTGGGCATGCCGAAATCCTCGGTCAGCAAATCGGTCGCCCGGCTCGAGCAGGATCTCGGCATCCGGCTGTTCGACCGCAACTCGCGGCGCGTCCGGGTGACCCGCGAGGGCGAGCTGTTCTTCCAGCAATGTCAGAAGATCCTGGATCAGGTCTCGGAAGCCGACGCGGTCATGACCGGGCTGGTCGGCGTGCCCAGCGGCCGGCTGTCGGTGGCGCTGCCGCCGGCGTTCTGCGAGGAGATCCTGGCGCCGCAGCTCGCCGAATTCCACCGCCGCTATCCGCGCATCGAGCTCGATGTCGAGGCGACCACGCGCGCGATCGACATGCTGGCCGACCGCTTCGACATCGCGGTCGTGGTCGGCGTGCAGGAGAATTCCGAGCTGGCGCAGAAAGTGCTGATCGGCGGCCGCCTGATCTGGGTGACCAGCCCCGCCTATCTCGCCGCGCACGACATCGGCGAGGACGTCCGCGCGCTGGAGCGCCATCTCATGATCTGCGAGCGGCGCTATGGCGATCGCACCCTGATGATCAAGCAGCACGGCCATCTCGTCCGCTTCGACGTCGGTGCGCATGTCGCCCGCATCAACAATCCGCTGGCGGTGCGCCGCGCCGTCGCCCACGGCGCCGGCATTTCCTTTCTGCCGGAGCACTATTGCGTCGAGTTGCTCGGCGAGGGCCGGCTGGTCGAGATCGGCAGGGGGGTCGTGTTCGACACTCGCGCCGCCCAGCTGACCGCGATCTTTCCGAGCCGCAAGCTGATCTCCTCGCGCGCCCGCGTCTTCCTCGACTTCCTCGAGGAGATCTGTGCCGCGTCCGCGCACACCCTGATCGGTCAGACCTGAGGTGCGCCGTCCGTCTGTCTCACGCAAGCCGATGGAATGACGGCGGCAATGGCTCTCGCACCAGTTCGCTCAAATTGAGCGTTTCACCGCTGTCGGCGATATCCGAGAACAGCACCTCGATGAAGGGATGCTGCCGGTTGGATGCGGCGCCGCGCCGATATTTCCTGCTCACGATCCGCTCGATCGCAGCAAGGTTCAATTGTCCCAGCGCATTGTATTGGACACGAAACAGGCTCTGCCGGCTGCCCGTGTGCTCGATCGACTCGGCCCAGATGTCCATCACCTTGCGGCTGACGAAGGCCTCGACGCCGACGGCGCCATCTTGGGCGAGCAGGCGCAATCCGTCCATCGTATGCGGCTGCTCATCGACGCGAAATTGGCTCAGCGACATCGGAGATCCCTTTCTGTTGCGTGCATCGGCGGTCTCACGGGAGAGTCGAGAACGGCGATCGGCGCATCGAACGTGTAGGAGAGCCCTGACGGCGCATAGGTCAACTGAACCTCGCCGCCGAGCTGCACGCCGAGCGTTTCGATCAGCCGGGTTCCGAAGCTTCGGCTGGCGGGCTGTTGAACGACCGGGCCGTGTCTTTCGGTCCAGGCGAAGCGGACCCGGCGTTGGTCGACGGTCCAAAGCAGATCGACGCGTCCTTCCGGCACGGACAGCGCGCCGAACTTCAGGGCGTTCGTGCATAGCTCGTTGAGCGTCATCGCGAGGGCGATGACGGCATCCGGCGTCACCAGCACGTCGGGTCCGGTGATCGCAAAGCGTGAGTCGTCGGGCGTGTCGAAGGCCTGGACGGACGTACGAATCACCGTGCGGAGATCGCCGCTGGACAATTTCGCTTGCAGGAGGAGATCGTGTGCCCGTCCGAGGGCCAGGAGCCGCCCGGAGATGGCATGCTGTGCATCCTTGGTCGCCGGCACGTTGCGGAGGCTCTGGGAGACGATGGCGGTGACCGTCGCGAGCGTATTCTTGATGCGATGGTGCAGCTCCTCGAGAATGAGCTTTTGCAGCCTGCTCGCCGTCTCGCGTTCTCTCGCCTCGATTTCGGCCTGCTCGGACCGGGTCTTGGCATTGCTCTCGGCCTCGGCGAGCAGGCGCTTCAGCCCGATGATTTCCGTCAGCAGAAAGTCGGGATCCACGACCGTGCCGTGAGGAGGCTCTGTGGTGAGGTTGATCTCGAGCATTGGCTGACATGTCCTTGCACCGGATGCCGCCCTCGGCGGGCACGATGGTACGCAGGAGCAGGCCGCCCCAGCGTCACTTCGTTCGCGAACGGACACTTCCGTTGAAATGCCCGAGTATCTCGGCGGCGTTTGCGAGGATGGTCGCCTTCCTGATCGCGGCAGCGCGCTCGCCGCCTTGCTGCATCAGGCCCGCCGTCTCCAGCGCATTCTCCGCCCTGGTGGCGAGCGTCGCGTGCAGCGATGACCGCTCTCGCTTGGCCGGCTCGGACGGCTTGTCGGGGTGACCTGGCGCAAGCGCCCCGCTGCGAACGGCGGCCACCGGATCAGAATCGCGGCGACGATCGGCAGCCCAAAGAATGGCGGCGCCAGGAGCGGTCGCACCAACCACGCGCGCACTGGACGTGGTGGTGTTCGAAGAGGTGTTCGAAGTTTTCGACATGCTGTCCGCCTTCTGGTCGCGGCGGGAGCGCATGGCTCTCAGTCACCGATGGCAGCCGGGGGACGCGCGGTGATCATCAACATATGGTGTGTGCGCGCGCAATAGCGAGGTCCAGCCGAAATTATTTGCCGTGAGGATCCGGTCGCCGCCATCGCCTGAAGCGAGAGCGAGTCTGGCCCTGCGGCTCATCCGACGTTCGTAGCATCGTTGCATCGACATGCGAACGTCGGACGCTTGGCTCATTTGTAGATCATGTGCAGTCCTGATCACGATGCCTTGGCATGAGTCAGACGTCGGACGTGTTATCGGCCGATTCCGACGCTCACGCCGGGCGCGTGGATGCCGATGCCGCCACGATCTTCATAGTCACGTCCTTCATAGCCACGCCGCTCGTGCCGGCCATAGCCGTAGGCGCCGCGGTCTTCGCGGATGATGACACGGCGTTCGCGGCCTTGGCGCCAGCAGCGGCCGTTCTCGTTGCAGACCATGCGAACCTGCTGGATGCTGCTCTCCGGGAGGATCGATATTCCGGCCGTGAGCGGGGCAGCGGAGGCGGCTGCGGCCATCAATGTGCTCGCGGCGGCTGCGAGCGTGATCGTAAGAATCTTCATGGTCATGACATGACTCCGGGTGCGGGGATTGCGTCATGGAACCAATCTGCTGGCCATCCCATGGTTCCCCGGCGGTGGCATTTGTTTTGGCGTCGAACGGCTGCCTGTGCGGCGCTGTGGCGACATCGGACAGGACGCTGTTGGTCTCGAGCGGCACACGGACGGGCATGCCCGTCAGGTAACGACCCGCGCCGCTGATGACTTGGGCGAGGAAGCAGTTTAAGAAGCGCGGCTCTTGAATCCGCAGGGTCGGGCGAGGAGGCCGCGATGAATTTGCGCGAGCAGTGGGAAGCAGAGGCCGGCCGGTGGCTCGCCTGGGCGAGAGCGCCGGGTCACGACAGCTTCTGGCGCCACCATCGCGAGCAATTCAGCCGCTTGCTGCCGCCGCCCGGTGCGCTCACGCTCGACATCGGCTGCGGCGAGGGCAGGCTGTCGCGACATCTCGCCTCCGAAGGGCACAGAGTGGTCGGCGTCGATGCATCGCCGTCGTTGATCGCCGCGGCCCGGGCGGCCGATCCCACGATCGGCGTCGTGCGTGCGGACGCGGCCGCGCTGCCGCTGGCCGATGCATGCGCGGATCTCGCGATCGCCTTCATGTCGCTGCAGGACGTTGACGCGATGCCGGCCGCGGTGCGCGAGCTTGCGCGGGTTCTCAGGCGCGGCGGCCGCTTCTGCATGGCGATCGTCCACCCGCTCAACTCGGCCGGGCGGTTCGCGAGCCTGGCATCGGATGCGCCCTTCGTCATCCAGGGCAGCTATCTGGACTCCTACACCTTCAGCGACGCAATCGAGCGCGACGGGCTCAGCATGACCTTCCACAGCGCGCATCGCCCGCTGCAGAGCTATTTCGAAGCGCTGGAAGCGGAGGGATTCCTGATCGAGGCGCTGCGCGAGCCGTCCATTCCCGAAGCGATTATCACCCGCGACAGCAGCCGGCGCTGGCTGCGCGTGCCGCTATTCCTGCATCTGCGGTGCCTGCGCCCGTGACGCCGGAGCGCGGCGATGCTGCGCTCCGGCTGGCGAGGGTCATCCCCGCCGCGCTGCCTCGATGGCGGCGACGTCGATCTTCTTCATCGTCATCATCGCGGCAAACACGCGCTTGGCCTCGGCTCCGCCGGCTGCCATCGCGTCGGTGAGCGCGCGCGGCGTGATCTGCCAGGAGATGCCCCATTTGTCCTTGCACCAGCCGCATTGGCTTTCCTGGCCGCCATTGCCGACAATGGCACTCCAATAGCGGTCCGTCTCCGCTTGATCGTCGGTGGCGATCTGGAACGAGAAGGATTCGTTGTGGGTGAACGCAGGTCCGCCATTGAGGCCGAGACAGGGGATGCCACACACCGTGAATTGCACCGTCAGCACGTCGCCGGCCTTGCCGGACGGATAGTCGCCCGGCGCGCGGTGCACGGAGGCCACGTGACTGTCGGGAAACACCTCGGCATAGAACCGCGCGGCCGCCTCGGCGTCCTTGTCGAACCACAGGCAGATCGTGTTTTTGTGCTGTGCCATTGCAGGGCTCCCTTGCGTTCAGAGTACAGGCCGCGCTTCATCGCCTGATGGGCGGCCGTTTTGGACATGCTCGAGCCAGCCGATCTCGATCTGGCTGATCCAAGGACGGTCCGGAACGTCGCAATCCGACACCTCGATCGGAGATTCCATCAAGTTTTTTCGCGGGTGGTCCATCACCGTTTAGGGGGGAGTTTCACGTTGCCGCATCAGTGAGGTCGATGCGGCGTAGTTGCTGAGCGCGGCGGCGCGGTCCGGTGTGCCGATACGCGGCGACAAGGATGCCGGTGAGGTCGTCTGTCGGACACCTTGGTCCCGAGGCGAAAAGATTTCACTTGCTGTTTTTCAGAAATCATGTTTATCTCCACCCATCCCGCCTCGAGCAGAGGGACGTACGCGTCGTCACGAACGTGGAGGCGGGCTGCGATGGACGTGACGGCTGCGCCTGACGAGCGCGGGCGTTACGGACGGCGAAGTCGTGTGGTCCTGGCCTCTCGACGCTGAGGTCTGCGCAACGCGCCAAAGGCGCGTTGTCGCAAAA
>NZ_JBNPUF010000004.1:0-576953 GCF_051168035.1 Bradyrhizobium sp. HKCCYLRH3059
GGCTGCGCTTCATGCTCTGGTCCTCGTTGGGCCAGAACGAACTTCAAACTGGATTAAGCCCCAGGGGCAAGGTCACCCGTTGAGAGACAGATCTGTATGAGCGCACCAATTCTTGAACCGCAGATTTTTGATGAACTGAAAGCCGCGCTTAACCACGGCATCGCGTCAGGCGAGTTGCTGACACCGTTGCAGATCGAGCAGCAGACAGCGCTCTTCCGTGATCGCTTTGGACCCGCCGTGTTGCGCGATCTTGACGGTGAATCCCTGCTGCGTCTGATGCACGGACGCCTGAGTGGTGAAACTCGGTGTTTGGCCTATTGGTTGGAGTTCAAGAACGATGACGAGTTCTCCGGCAACCAATTTGGCGGTATTGGTGGTGGGTCAGCGCTAAAATTTGGCATCTTTCAGCGCCAGAGTGACAACGCCTGGATGACGGGGTCGCCGAAGGCACAGAATGTCCTGTCGCTTGAGGACGCCATAGACATTGCACGAAAACAGAGGGACCAATTGGTGGCTGGCGCTGACGTGTTGTCGTCGCTGAATACAGGAGATACTTCAGATGAGGCATACGTCAAGCTTCAAGCTGCCATGGAGAAGGCTGCTCCAAAACTAGCGCATGACGGCTGGGCTCACAAATACTGGTTTCTTACCAGCCCAAACCGACTCGATACCTACCATAGCCCCCGTTACCAGCGATTCCACCTCTTTAAGCTTCTACAAATGCCTCCCGACAAGGTCGGGATCTTGGATGGCGGTTCGCCTCGCTTCGTCTGCGCAGGACGTTTCGTTGCCGCTGCACAGGAACTTGAGGTGCCGGTCACAACACTCGACACAATCCTCAACCGGCGCGATGGTGCCTTTCACCGATATTGGAAGGTAGGCACTACAGAAGGGAGTGACGGCCGAAGCCACTGGACAGAAATGCGCGAGGGCGGTTTCGTGTCTATCGGTTGGTCCGAGCAAGTTCCCGACCTGTCAAAAACGATTAGTCAGGACAAGACGACTGCGAAAAATAAAATCCGGGATCTTCTGCTTCCCGTTTACACTGCTAACGTAGGCGTCGCGTCTAGAAAGGCTGGAGAAATACTGAATTTTGCTCAAGAAATATCGGAGTTAGATTTAGTGCTCGCGTGTGAAGGCCAAACCGTTCTGGGCGTAGGGAAAGTCCGCGGGCCTTATGAGTATGACAGCAAGCTTAGCTTCCCACACAAACGTCCTGTTGAGTGGCTTAGCCTCGACTCCTGGCGAATGCCCGACCAGGAGGGGTCGCGTACCACGATTTATGAACTTGGCAGGAGCGCAGCTAACCTCCTTGAGCTTGAACAGCGGCTATCCCGACGAGGGGCGGTGCCTGCCACAGTATCTGCACCGCATCCAGTTGTTCCGGCAGCCGAAACCGTACCTATGCCGCCGCTCGATCAGTTTGCCGCGCGAATCGAAGCCATCCTACGCCGCAAGGGTCAGGTGATATTGTACGGGCCGCCTGGCACGGGGAAAACCTACCGGGCGTTGGCCGTCGCCAACGAACTTGCCGCCCGCCATGCGTTCCGGAAGAGCTTTGTCGATTTGATCCCATCTGAGCGCAAGACGGTAGCCGACAGCGAGGGCTTCGTGCGCGTCTGTACCTTTCATCCCGGGTGGGGTTACGAGGACTTCATCGAGGGTCTACGGCCTACGACAGTGAACGGCCAGATGGTTTTTGAACCGCGCGGCGGCATCTTCAAACGTCTCTGTACAGATGCATCCAAGCAACCGAACCGCAATTTTTTTCTTGTCGTGGATGAGATTAACCGTGGCGACCTACCACGCATCTTTGGGGAATTAATTACGGCGATTGAATACGATAAACGGGATCGACAGATCGTATTACCAGTCACCGGCGCACTGTTTTCCGTGCCAAAAAATGTGTTCGTCATTGGCACGATGAACACGGCGGATCGTTCTATTTCTCTTATGGATACCGCGCTTCGCCGGCGTTTTGGTTTCGTCGAAGTGATGCCAGAAAGCAATTTACTAGTTGGACGGAAAGCTGGAGGGTTGCCGCTTGGTCCTTGGCTGGACGCGCTGAATACAAGACTTCGCCTCCATCTGAAACGGGACGCCCGCAACCTTCAGATTGGCCACGCCTATTTGATGCCACCTCAGCCCGTCACTTCGGTAGCGGAGTTTGCTCGCATTCTACGCGACGACATTATCCCCTTGCTCGAAGAATATTGTTACGACGATTTCGGTATGCTCAGAGACATTCTTGGTGGTGAGCTGGTCGATGCAGAGGCTGGGCGTATTCGAGAAGAGATATTTGGCACCAACCGGGAAGGAGATCTGATTCAGGCTGTGTCATTCGAGGAAATGCAGCCACTTGTACTCGATCAGGAGCCGGCCGATAGCACTTTGGTTGGCGAGCCGTATGATCTCCCAACCGACGACAGCGAGGGAGACGATGACCCCGCACCCTGACGGCACGCCCCCATTCGTCGTCGAGCTAACGGAATGGAACCGGGTCGGCCCCGCAGAGGACTCGCGCTTAAGGGGCCGTTCTCTAGCGGGCGATATGCCGTCGCGCCGACTGGCCGAGACGCTGCGTGGACGGTTGGACATCCGCGAGGCATACGACGGACTTGAAATCACCAGCACATCTTTCGTCGGCCGCGTGGACGTGGGGCCGCTTCGCATCGCGATTGAGCCCAAGCTGCCAGCGATGCCGCTCGCTCGACTGCTCCGCTACGCTTATGGGCTGCGCGATGTCTCGGCGGTCGAGGAGACGAGGTCACCAACCACTCGGCACGGTCTACACGACTTGCTAGTTTCGTTGCTCGCGGCGGAGGTGGAGGAATTAATGCACCGGGGTCTGGCGCGTCGCTACATTCCACTATCGGAGAATCTGGAGAGCCCACGCGGCCACATCATGATAGATCAAGTGATCCGTCAGGGCGGCGTGCGGGAGGCTCGGCTTCCCTGCGGGCACTTCGAACGTCGGGCTGACTGGCATTTGAATCAAGTGTTGCGCGCAGGCCTTGAGGCTGGTGCGCGACTTGTTGAAGACAGGAACCTCCGACGGCGTGCGCATCAACTTTCGTCGATGTTTGGAGATGTCAAGCGCTTGGTGAGCCTCGGTGCTGATGACATCGACCGGGCGGACCGTGGCCTTACCCGTCAGACCGCCGCCTGTGGGCCGGCGCTGACGATCATCCGGCTACTGCATGACGCCCAGGGTATCGCCTTCGATTCGGGACAAGTGCCGAGCCGGACGCCCGGGTTTCTGTTC
This sequence comes from Bradyrhizobium sp. HKCCYLRH3059, assembly GCF_051168035.1. Lineage (NCBI taxonomy): Bacteria > Pseudomonadati > Pseudomonadota > Alphaproteobacteria > Hyphomicrobiales > Nitrobacteraceae > Bradyrhizobium > Bradyrhizobium sp. HKCCYLRH3059. The sequence continues at coordinate 3,266 of NZ_JBNPUF010000004.1, forward strand.
GATATGAACGTCTTCTTCCAACGCCTGCTCTCTCGCTTTCTGCACGACAATCTTGCCGGTGCGCGGATCGCGGACGAACTTGCGATCCGCAACCTGTTTGCCTACGCGCCTGACGCCAATCCGAGGCGGCGCCGTGCGCCGGCACCGCGGCCAGATTACGCTTTATTTTACAACAAGGTGCTGCACGGTTTCCTCGACGCAAAATATCGCGACGTTTGGGAAAGGAGCCTCCCTGCGGAATGGCTGTATCAACTTTCAATATACGCACTTGCCTCGCCAAGCGAAGTTAGCGTGCTGCTGTACGCCTCGATGTCTACGGAAGCACGTGACGAACGCGTGGAAGTTCGCCAGCCTGTGACGTGGTCCAACAAGCGGCCTGCTTCGGTCATCTTGCGTCCGGTCTCGCTACCTTACCTAGCCGAACTTCTCGATCCCGACCGAGCGAGGAGTCTGGCCGGCGAGCGGCGGCGGTTAGCAGACCAACTGGTGGCGCCCGGAACTCGTCAGAACGACATGCTAGCGGCCTGATGGTCGTATCTCATCGGCTTATGCGCTTCTGGTGTCGCTCATAGGGATATGGCGTAAACATAGTCCTCATCATCGTCGTTCGTGGCCCGCCAAGTCTCCTGCCACGTCCCCCGAACTTGCTGCTGACCGCAGCCCGCCCGCCGCCTCCCCGTGCTCAGAGCCGGGCGCCTGGCCTACGACCAGGGTGCGCTCCAGGGCTTGCCTGCGGCGCGCGGTGGCCGTTCACAGCGCCGGCGGTCTCGGGCGGCACGCCGACCCGCTCCATCAGTTCGCGAACGTCGCGGATGCGGCTGTCGAGAAGGCCGTGCATCTCAGTCAGCGTCCAGCGCAGCTCATCCACCGCGCCCGGCGCCGCGTCGGGAAAATGCGAGAGATGATAGATCATCTCGTTGAGCACCTGCCGCAGCCCATACAGGTCGTCATGGGCGAGCTTCTGGACGTCGAGCTGGCCGAGCAGCCGCTGCACGAAGCTGCGCCGATCGGGCGGCACATGGCGCAGATCGACGAACCGGTTGACGTGGAAGGCGCGCGGCGCCTCGGCACTGCCGGCCGCTTGGGCCAGCGCGAGGCGCACGCTGTCCGCGTTGAGGTCCTCGGTATCGACGGAGAGCGTGTTCGGGAACAGGCTCTTGTAGCGTTCGATCAAGGCGTGGGTCTTGTCGTAGTACCAGCCGAACTTCTCGGCCAGCGACAGATCCATCCATTGCTGCTTCGACATCTCTCCGAGGTGGAAAGCGGTCGGACGCTTGCGCTGCGCGGCCGGCGAGTCGGCGTAGTAGAGGTGGTTCTGCGGCGACAGCTCGGCATTCTCCACCAGGCTTGCGATGCATGCCGCGCGGTCACGCCGGCGCAGATGCACCAGCGTGACCTGATCGCCGAGGAGCTCGGCGATGATCGGCAGCACGGCCGCGTAACCGTTGCCGACGACGCAGGCATGGGGGCAATCGAGGATCGTCTGACGAATCTGATCCGCGAAGCCGGGATCGTTGGTTTCCTTGAGCTGGCAGAACAGCTCATTGAGCTCGCTCGACGCCCATTCGTGCACGGCCCTGTCGCCGTTGCCCTGGTTGTCGAACACCTCCTGCATCATCCGCGTCAGCGACGTCGTGCCGTCCCGGCCGGTGCCGACGCACAGCACCCGCAGCGTGGAAGGCGGAGAATTCCTCAGGGCCGCGTCGCGGCCATTGCCGGAGGGGCGCGTCGCTCCATTGTCCGAGACCACGGCCAGGCGCTTACGCGCCAGCCGGCGAAGCTCCGCGGACGCCGCCTCCCACTCGAGCCTATAGCCGTCGCGCTCGTCGCGCAGGCGGCCCATGATCACGCCCCTTTCTTCCGTGATGCGCCTGTACCGCTCGGACTCGTCCTTCGCGGCGATCAACTCCGCTTGCAGCGCATCGACGAAGCGTTTCACATCCGCATCGAGGCGGCTTTCGGTGCTGGCGGTGTCAATCCCCAACCGGTTCTCGATCCACCGGCGCAGTCGCACTCTCGACAACAATAATCCTCCAAGAAATCGAGCCGAACGGCCTGCTGATCGTCTGCCGCAAAGGCCGCCTTGCCGGCTCCGGCTCTCCATGTAATACAATTGCAATGTACATCAAACTGCATCGCAATTCGGTTGCAGAGGCAGCGATGTTGGCCGGCACGTTGCGCGAGCCGCGCCCGCTCGTGCCCGAAAAATGTGCATGCCGCGCGACTAGTGGCCATTTGAGGGTATTAATACACCGCGATGCGGCGCGAGTGCGGTGGTCATGCGTCACGGCACGCCGCCGGCGCCGCTGTTGCCAACGGGCACGGCCGCGACGACGCCAACTCCGTTGAGCTAGTCCAGTCCGCGCTCGCGACTCAGGCGCACCATCTCGTCGATGAAGATCTGCTTCTGCTTGTCGTCGAGGCTGGTGAACAGCGGTTCCGATGTGTCGGCCACCGCGCGCTGGTCGGCGGCGCGATCGACCAGGAACTGAGCCTCGTTGCGCATCTGCTCGACGATGTCGTCCGGCGGATCGCGCTTCGACCGCGCGATGCGCAGCTCGAGTCGATCCGCGCCGTTGCGGCCGAGCGCGTGCATCGCGTTGGCGAACGGACCCCAGTTCTTCGCCTGCTCTTCCGTCAGGTTCAGCCCGGTCTTCAGGCGCTCGATATTGCTATCGCTGTTGGCGACGATCTGGTCGGCCGTGAGTTGCGGGGCGCCCGGCTGCGTCAGCATCGGCGTCGCCTTGGCGACCTTGCTCGTCTTCGTCGCCTTGGAAGGCTTCGCCTTCCTGCCCTCGGCCGGCGGCGCCTCGGGCTGCGCACTCTGCTGGCCGCTGTTGCCGGTGAACGCCCCGGTCACGCCGGTGACCACGCCGACGACACCGCCGATCGCGCCGCCGAGCACACCGCCGACCGGGCCCGCCGCCCTGTTGCCTTCGCGCGCACCCTGCTCGACGCCCTTGAACAGGCCCTGCGCGGCAGGCTGACGCGGCAGGCCCACAAGGCCAATGAGGCCTATTGACACTCCTATTGCGATGCACCGGAAAGACCGGCGCCAGATGCCGGGGCTCATCATCATCAGTTCAGGCTCCGTGCGCAGTCGCTGGTCGTGACGACCATGATTCCAACGAATTCTACCGTTGCCGCAACGCGCAAGTCCATCTGCCGCACGCAGCGCGATGCATCGGACGTGCCCAGCTGCACTGGTTCCTCTCGGCTTCCTGCTCGGCCGAGACGCGCTTTGCACTGCAACGCTCAGCACTGCGATGCAATCAGTTGCGGAACCTGCGACGAAATGTGCACGCCATTAGTTCTAGGATTCGCCTCACCGGCTTTCTCGACAGCCGCTCGCAATTCTGCTCTGATTGCATCCAAGCGAAATCCATGCGCGCATGACGCGACGCAACAACTAACAAATCGGATTCGCATCGACAGAATGCTTGGCTCACCAGGGAGGGAACGCCATGTCACGGAGGAAGCTGAACCGCCGACAATTCGTTGCTGCGACCGCTGCCACCTCGGCGGTCATGATTGCCGCGCCCTATGTGCGCGGCGCCTACGCCGCCGGCAAGCTCTCGATCGGCTTCTGGGACCATTGGGTTCCGGGCGCCAACCAGGCCTCGACCGATCTCGTCAACGAGTGGGCCGCCAAGGAGAAGGTCGAGGTTCAGATCGACTACATCACCAGCCAGGGCAAGAAGATCGAGCTGACGATCGCCGCCGAGGGCGCCGCGAAGTCCGGCCACGATCTGATCGCCATGCCGACCTGGTGGCCGCATGCGCATGCGGAACTGCTGGAGCCGGTCAACGACATCATGGAGCCGATCATCCAGGAGAACGGCGAGGTCAACGGCACCGTCAAATATCTCGGACAGTCCGGCGGCAAATGGCTCGCCGTGCCGGCCTGCGTCGGCAGTCAGATCAAGGGTCCCTGCTCCCGCATCGATCTGATGAAGAAGCATGCGGGCATCGACGTGCAGGAGATGTATCCGGCCGGATCTCCACCGAAGGCCGACAATTGGACCACGGAGACCTTCCTGAAAGCGGCGGAGGCCTGCCATAAGGCTGGCGTGCCGTTCGGCATCGGGCTTGGCGAAACCACCGACAGCGTGGACTCCGCCGGCGCGTTCTTCCAGGCGTTCGGCGCGGATCTCGTCAACGCCAAGGGCGATGTCACGGTGAAGACGGATGCCGTGCGCCAGGCGCTCGAGTTCTACAAGCGGCTGATCGCGGCGCTGCCGCCGGATGTCGCCTCGTGGGACGACGCATCGAACAACAAATGGCTGGTCTCGGGCAGGGGCGCGATGATCATGAATCCGCCGAGCGCCTGGGCGGTGGCCAAGCGCGACGCGCCGCAGATCGCCGAGCAGTGCTGGACCCACGGCTTCCCGGCCGGCCCCAAGGGCCGCTTCGCGCCGTTCCTGCCCTACTTCTGGAGCATCTGGTCGTTCTCCAAGAACAAGGAGGCGGCCAAGAGCCTGATCGTGCACCTGTCGAAGCCGTCATCAATCGAAAAGATGGTGGTGGCGAGCGGCGGCTACGATCTACCGGCCTATCAGAAGCTGACGACGCTCAAGGTGTGGCAGGAGGAGGGACCGCCGAAGGGGACCCTCTATCACTATCCCAACCCCTATAATCACCAGACGCTGTCGATCGCAGCCTCCCCTGCTCCGCCCAAGATCGCGCAGCAGATCTATGCGCAGGCGACGATGACCAAGATGTGCCTGCGCTACGCTCAGGGCGAGAAGATGGAATCGACCCTCGCCTGGGCTGAAGGCGAGTGCGAGGGCTTCATGCGCAGCTGAGGCATGCTCGAAGCAACGCCGGCGGTCCGCTTCAGCAGGCGGGCCGCCCCCTTTCACCTTGTCAGTGTTTCCCATCCAGTGAGGACCCCGCTGTCGCAGGGGACATCACGAGGAGCCTTTTCTCATGGTTGATGCCGCCATCGGTGAAAACGCCGTCGCCCGCCCTCGCGCGGCCCGCCGCAATGGTCTGCACAGGGCGTTGAAGCGGAAATCGACCGCCGCTTTCCTGATGACGCTGCCGCTGATCCTGCTGATCGTGCTCCTGGTCGTCTATCCCGCCCTGTATTCGGTGCATCTGGCGACCCTGAACAAGTCGATGCAGCGCTTCGTCGGCTTCGGCAATTTCGAGTTTCTGTTCAAGCGCGACACGTTCTGGCTGGTCGTCAAGCAATCCTGCATCTTCGCCATCACGGCCGTCGTGTTCAAGGCGCTGATCGGCTTCATCGTCGCTCATTTCGTCCACAACATCCCCGCCAAGGGGCAGCGCAAATGGCGCGGCATGCTGCTGGTACCCTGGGTGATCCCGCCGGCGATGAGCACGCTGGCCTGGCTGTGGCTGTTCGACCCGTCCTACAGCGCTTTCAACTACACGCTCGCCTTCTTCGGCATCGGCCCGATCCCGTGGACCGGGGATGCCGCCTGGGCGCGGTTCTCGGTGATCCTGGTCAACATCTGGTACGGCGCGCCGTTCTTCATGATCATGTACCTGGCCTCGCTGAAATCTGTCCCGGATCAGCTCTATGAGGCCGCGGCGATCGACGGCGCCAATTGGTGGCAGCGGATCTGGTACGTGACCCTGCCGATGATGCGCAACATCATCGCGATCACGACGCTGTTCTCTCTGATCGTGACGTTCGCCAATTTCGACATCGTGCGCATCCTCACCGCCGGCGGCCCGCTCGACAAGACGCACATCTTCGCGACCTGGGCGTTCCGCGTCGGCATCGAGGGCAGCGACATTCCGCTCGGCGCCAGCGTCTCGCTGTTCATGGTGCCGATCCTGGCGGTCGCCGCCATCTTCATCCTGCGCGACGTCAACAAGCGGGGGAACGAGTCCTGATGAGCACCGTCACGATCGACAAGGCCGGCCCGACCCGTACCGTCAAATATGGCTCGATGAGCCGCGACCGCGCCTGGGCGCTGCGCTGGTCGTATTTCTTCCTGACGCTGTTCGCGATCTTCTCGCTGGTACCGCCGCTCTACATGCTGATCACCTCGCTGAAGGGCAGCGCGGAGATCTCCGCGGCGACCAATCCGTGGTGGGTATTCCATCCGACGCTGGAGAACTATGTCGAGCTGCTCACCTCGAACCAGTTTCAGCGCTTCTTCTTCAACTCGGCCATGGTCTCGATCGTCGTGGTGATCATCACCATGCTGATCAGCATCCCCGCCGCATTCGCGCTGTCGCGGATGAAGTTCTGGGGCTCGGCGACGCTGGCGACCGGCGTATTCCTGACCTATCTGATCCCGGACAGCCTGCTGTTCATTCCGCTGTTCAAGATGTTCGCGCTGATCGGCGACGTCACTGGCATCCAGTTGATCAATCGCTGGTACGTGCTGCTGTTCATCTATCCGACCCTGACGGTGCCGTTCTGCACCTGGATCATGATCGGCTATTTCGCCTCGATCCCGAAGGAGCTCGACGAGGCCGCGATCATCGACGGCGCCTCCTGGCTGCAGACGCTGACGCGGATCTTCATTCCCGTCGCCCTGCCCGGTCTGATCGCCGCGACGATCTTCGCCTTCACCGTCTCCTGGGCGCAGTTCCTGTATCCGCTGGTGTTCACGACCTCGACCGACCAACTGGTGCTGCCGGTCGGCATCGTCACGAGCCTGATCAAGGGCGACGTCTTCAACTGGGGACAGATCATGACCGGCGCGCTGCTGGGCGCGGCGCCGCCGCTGATCATCTACGCGTTCCTGATGGACTATTACATTGCCGGGCTCACCGCCGGCGCGACCAAAGGCTGATGACGGGGGTTGATCACACATGGCTGAAGTGAGCTTGCGCAAGGTCGTGAAGCGTTATGACGACGTCGAGGCGGTCAGGGGCATCGATCTCGATATCGCCGACCACGAGTTCGTCGTGCTGGTCGGCCCGTCCGGCTGCGGCAAGTCGACGACATTGCGGATGATCGCAGGGCTCGAGGACATCTCCGACGGCGACATCACGATCGGCGGCGATGTCGTCAACGACGTGCCGCCGAAGGATCGCGACATCGCCATGGTGTTCCAGAACTACGCCCTCTACCCGCACATGACGGTGGCCGAGAACATGTCGTTCGGGCTGCGGCTGAAGCACTACCCGAAGGCCGAGATCAAGAGCCGCGTGGCGGAGGCCGCGCGCATGCTGGATATCGCCGACCTCGTCGACCGCAAGCCCAAGCAGCTTTCCGGCGGCCAGCGCCAGCGCGTCGCGATGGGCCGTGCGATCGTGCGCAATCCCAAGGTGTTCCTGTTCGACGAGCCGCTGTCCAACCTCGACGCCAAGCTGCGCGTGCAGATGCGCATCGAGATCAAGAAGGTGCACCAGAAGGTCCGCACCACGACGGTCTACGTCACCCACGACCAGGTCGAGGCGATGACCCTGGCCGATCGTGTCGTGGTCATGAACAAGGGCCGCATCGAGCAGATCGGCACGCCGAACGAGCTGTACCACAATCCGGCGACACGCTTCGTCGCCGGCTTCATCGGCTCGCCCGCAATGAACTTCGTGCCGTGCCGGCTCGAGGAGGCCAATGGCCGGCTCCACATCCGCCTCACCGACCGGATCGCCTTTCCGCTGCCGCCGGCGCGCGCCGCGCGCTATCAATCCGTGTCGCGGAACGAGCCGCTGCTGCTCGGCATCCGGCCCGAGCACATCGCCGAGACCAAGCCGCATGCGGAGCCTGGGATTGAGCCGTTCGAGGCGCTGCTCGACGTCACCGAGCCGATGGGCATGGAGACGCTTGTCTACTTCACCCTCAACGAGACGCCGGTCTGCGGGCGGGTCAACCCCAACGCCGGCGCGCGGGATGGCAGCCCTCTGCGCATGGCAATGGACCTCAACAACATGCACCTGCTAAATGAGGCTTCAGGCCTCGTCATCTGACGAGCATAAGAAGCTTCAAGGGCAGGACATGACCACCAGGACGGCAACCAACAAGAACAAGATCCTCGTCACGGAATCCTTCTCGGCCAAGGGCCGCGCGCTGCTGGCGGCGCGCGATGATGTCGAGATGATCGAGTTCCCCAACATGATCTCGGCGGTGGATTTTTCCGACCTGCTGAAGTCCCACGCGCCGGTGCACGGCGTCGCGCTCGGCGCCACGCGCTTCGGAGAGCCGGAGCTGATCGCGGCCGGCGACATGAAAGTCGTCACCCGAATCGGCGTCGGCTTCGACGCGGTCGATGTGCCCGCGCTCTCCAGGCACAAGGTGCCGCTGATGGTCGCGGGCACGGCGAACTCGCCCTCGGTTGCCGAGCAGGCGCTGTTCATGATGCTGACGCTGGCCAAGCGCGCCAACGAGATGCATGCGATGGTCAAGGACGGCACCTGGGGCGCGCGGCTCGGCGTGCTGCCGTTCGATCTCTACGGCAAGACCGTGCTGATCATCGGCTTCGGCCGCATCGGCACCCGCACCGCCAAGCGCTGCCTCGCGATGGAGATGCAGGTCCTGGTCTACGATCCCTACAAGCCCGCAGCCGACATCACCGCCGCGGGCTGCGAGCCCGTTGCCGATCTCGACACTGCGCTCCCGCGCGCCGACTTCGTCAGCATCCACTGCCCGAAGACCCCGGAGACCATCGGCCTGTTCAACGCCGCGCGTCTCAAGCTGATGAAGCCGACGGCGTATCTGATCAACACCGCGCGCGGCGGCCTGATCGACGAGGCCGCGCTCTATGACGCGCTGTCCTCGGGCCGGCTCGCCGGCGCTGGCCTCGACGTGTTCGAGCAGGAGCCGCCGCCGGTCGGCCACGCGCTGCATGCGCTGCCCAACGTGATCATGGCTCCGCACGTCGCTGGCGTGACGCGAGAGGCGGTCGACCGCATGAGCGAGCAGACGGCGCGCAACATTCTCAGCGTGCTCGATGGCGATCCGATTCGGCAGAACGTGATCAATCAGGACGTCTTGTAGTCGTCCGGCCGGTGCAATGGTCCTGTCCCGTCGGCGACGAGGCAGGACCCGCCCTCATCACGCGGATGTCAGGACCTTTCTCCACCGCTTTGGCGCCCAACTTTCAACGCATTCTTGCAACTTGGCCAAATCCAGCTACAACTGTGACTATCGGCGCCGGATTTTACGCGCGCCGGTAGGAACAGAGGCGGCCATGAGTGTTGCGACCGAGCACGCGCTCGCAACGATAGCGAGCATTCTCGATCAGCCTGAAGCGACGAGGTCGGCAGACAAGGCGGCGCCGTCGTCGAAGAAGGCTGCCGCGACTGTCGTCTCTCTCGATCAGGCCGACGGCTACACCAAGCTCGGACCTGGGCCGATTTCCGCGATCCGCTTCCGCTGGACGGCACGGCGGGGCGAGGACGGCTACTATGTCGACGAGACCGTCGGGCCGACCTCGATCGCCGTGAGCAGCGGACCGATGACCGCCGAAGCTGCCGTCAAGACGGTCGACACCCGCGCGCGAGAGGCGATCGAGCGCTTCGAGGCGCTGAAGAACGAGATGACCGGCAAGGGCCCGGTTGCGCCCAGCGAGAGGTAGCGCTCCGGCCGCCCGGACCACTCCGTCTTCGTTGCGATGTCTCCAAATCCCATGGCCGGGTTCCATCCTGGCCATTCGTATTTTGTGGACCTTGAGGCCGCCTGCCGTCCCGCTCCGGAAGGGCCTACCTCCGCGCGCCCAGATAGTCCGGCTTCGCCAGCGGCACGCCGGCGTGACGCAGGATGTCGTAGGCCGTGGTGACGTGAAAGAAGAACTGCGGCAGGCTGAACGTGAGCAGCAATGAGCGACCATCGTCGAAGCTGCGCGTCGCACCGTTGCGGAAGGTGAAGCTGACCTCCCGCTTCGCGCCCTCCTCGATCGCCGCAGGTGGCACGCTGCGCACATCGTCGATCGCGGTTGCAATCCGCGCCTTCAACCCGGCCATATCCGTGTCGCTGTCGGCAACGGTCGGCTGCGCGCGGCCGGCGAGCAGCGCGCAAGCAATGGTGGCGTGGCGGTTGGCTTCGCAGACCTGCCGGATCAGGTTGTACATGTCGGGCGCGAGCCGGGCCTGCAGCAGGTCGGCGGGATCGATGCGGCGCGCCTCGGCAAAGGCAGCGGCCTTGTCGAGCACCCCCGAGAGGTTGTGAAGATAAGGCACGAACACCTCGACCGACGCCTGCACCAAGGAAATGCTCATCAACCAACCTTCCTGCTTGCCCCTCGTCGCGCGTGGCGACCTCCGCTATGAATAGCGCGGCCACATCATGCGAGGTGATTCAATATGGGATTTTTCAACCGGACCGTCGCCGCCGTGACCGCAGCCGTGCTGGCCTGCGGTCTCGCCACTGCCGCACTCGCCGACCAGCCCTCGCGCCTCGACGAGATCGTGCAGCGCGGCAGCTTACGGGTCGGAATGACCGGCGACTACAAGCCCTTCACCTATCTTGACAAGGCGACCGGAAAATTCTCCGGCTTCGACGTCGACATGGCCGAGTCGCTCGGCAAGGCGCTCGGCGTCAAGGTCGAGTTCGTGCCGACGAGCTGGCCGCAGCTCATGAAGGATTTCGAGGCCGACAAGTTCGATGTCGCGATGGGCGGCGTATCGATCACGCTCGACCGCCAGAAGAAGGGCTTGTTCTCGACGCCGATCATGCGCGAGGGCAAGACCCCGATCGCGCGCTGCACCGACACCTCGAAGTACCAGACGCTGTCCGACATCGACAAGCCCGGCACCCGGGTCGTGGTCAATCCGGGCGGCACCAACGAGCGCTTCGCCCGCGCCAACATCAAGTCAGCCGACATCCGCGTCCACCCCGACAACGTCACCATCTTCGACGAGATCGCCAAGGGCGACGCCGACCTGATGATGACCGACGCCTCCGAGACGCGCTATCAGCAGAAGCTGCATCCCGGCGTGCTCTGCGCCGTGCACCCGGAGAAGCCGTTCGATTTCTCCGAGAAAGCCTACTGGCTGCAGCGCGACGTGGCGCTGAAGGCGTTCGTGGACCAATGGCTGCACATCTCGACGGAGAACGGCAGCTACCAGGCGATCTACAAGAATTGGTTCGATTGAGGCCGGCGTGCCGCGCAGACGGCAGGTGCTGACTGTCTGCCGTCTTTCCTACCAAAGTCAGACAAATCAAGCTGCATGAATGAGGTCCCGGCTCGGAGGCCGGGACGACAGCGGAGTGTGGTGTTGGAGCTCGCCTCACCGCGACGCTGCGGGGGATGGTGAAACCGCCCTCAGCCGTTGCGATACGTGTAGCTGTAGCCGTTGATCGCCGGGGCGCCGCCGAGATGCGCATAGAGCACCTTCGACCCTTCCGGGAAGTAGCCCTTCTTGACGAGGTCGATCATGCCCTGCATCGACTTGCCCTCATAGACCGGGTCGGTGATCATCGCCTCGGTGCGGGCGGCCAGGCGAATGGCCTCGTTGGTCTCGGCGCTCGGCACGCCATAGGCCGGATAGGCGTAGTCGTTGAGGATCACGATCTCGTCGTCGCGGACCTTGCGGCCGAGCTCGACGAGCTCAGCGGTGTTGTCGACGATCTGCCGCACCTGGCTGCGGGTCTGCTGCGGCGTGCCGGAGGCGTCAATGCCGATGACGCGGTCGGCGCGGCCGTCGGCAGCGAAGCCGACGATCATGCCGGCCTGGGTCGAGCCGGTGACGACGCAGACGATGATGTAGTCGAACTTGATGCCCATCTCGGCTTCCTGCGCCCTCACCTCCTCGGCGAAGCCGACATAGCCGAGACCGCCGAACTTGTGCACGGAGGCGCCGGCCGGAATGCCGTAGGGCTTGCCGCCGGCATCCTTGACCGACTGGATCGCATCTTCCCAGCTCTTGCGGATGCCGATGTCGAAACCGTCCTCGACGATGCGGCTGTCGGCGCCCATCAGGCGCGTCATCAGGATGTTGCCGACCCGGTCATAGACGGCGTCCTCGTGCGGCACCCAGCTCTCCTGCACGACGACGCACTTCATGCCGATCTTGGCCGCGGTCGCCGCCACCATGCGGGTATGGTTCGACTGCACGCCGCCGATCGAGACCAGGGTGTCGGCATTCGATTCGATCGCATCGGGCACGATGTATTCGAGCTTGCGCAGCTTGTTGCCGCCCATCGCGAGACCGGAATTGCAGTCGTCGCGCTTGGCATAGATCTGCACCTTGCCGCCGAGCGCCGCGGTCAGCCGCGGCAGATGCTCGATCGGGGTGGCACCGAAGGTGAGCGGATACTTCTTGAACTTGTCGAGCCGAAGCACGGGTCTCTCCGTGGGTGGATGAAAGGGCCGGCCGAAACATACGAAAAAGGCGGAGAAAGGTGCTCTCTTTATTGGCCTGCGTTTTTGTGCTCACGTCCGCAAGAATTGATACCGGCAAGAGATATGTCCGCACATGACGGAAAAAATGAGAGAATCTTCCACCGCTGATCTCGACCGGGTCGATCGGCGCATCCTGCAACTGCTGCAGAAGGACGGCCGGATGAGCAATGCCGAGCTTGCCGCCACCGTTCATGTCAGTCCGGCCACCTGCCATCGCCGCACCCAGCGCCTGTTCGAGGAGGGCTACATCAAGGGCGTGCGCGCCCAGATCGCGCCGGAGAAGGTCGAGCGCAGCGCGCTGGTGCTGGTCGGCGTCGTGCTCGATCGCTCGACGCCGGAGAGCTTTCGCACCTTCGAGGCGGCGATCCGCAAACTGAAATTCGTGCTCGATTGCCATCTCGTCGCCGGCGATTTCGACTTCTTCCTGAAGATCCGCGTTCGCGACATGCACGACTTCAACCGGATGCATGGCGACCAGCTGATCTCGCTGCCGGGCGTGCGGCAGACGCGCACGTTTTTCGTGATGAAGGAGGTGGTCGACAATGCGCCGCTCGATTTCTGAGCAGGCCGGGCATTGAACCGGTGGCGCCGCATCGGCGACTTACCAGCGCGTGAGCTCGCTCACATCAGCAACCGACATCGCGGAGACACGGATGAAGAGGCTGTTGGCCGTCGCGGCTTTGGTTCTGGCCAGCAGTGCCGCCGAGGCGCAATACGTCATCGAGTATGGCGGCAAGACGATCCGCATCGATCCCGACCGCGGCACCGTGCAGATCCCCGGCGTCTACGACAATACCGAGCAGAAGAAGACCAAGCGCACCAAGCGCGACCAGGACAATGCGACCAAGCCGCCTCCGGCGCCCACCGAGGCGGCGGTCACGCCGGCCCCGCCCGCGCAGGCTCCGGCTACGACCGCGCCCCCTGCTCCCGTCCCTGCGGCGCCCGCTCCGACGGCAGCCGCACCAGCGAGCCCGCCGGCGGCGCCTCCTCCCGTCCAGGCGGCCGCGCCACCGGCGCCGCTGCCGCCACCTCCGGTGGCCCCAGCCGCCAACGCCACGGCACCGGTTGCGCCGCCAGCCGCTGCAACGGCCGCTGCGGCTCCTGCTGCCGCGCCGGCTCCCGCCGCCGCGCCGCCGCCACCGCGGCCAGCCCAGACGCCTGCCGTGACCACGGCAGCTGCGCCGCCCGCCGCGGCGCAGACCGCCGGTCGCGATCCCAGCTCGCCGGTCGGCATCTGGTTGACCGAGGAGAAGGAGGGCCAGATTCGCATCGAGCCCTGCGGCACCAATCTCTGCGGCTACGCCGTGGATGCGAAGACCAAGCAGAACGGCGAGCAGATCCTGATCAACATGCGGCCGAGCGACAAGGCCCAGGAGAAGAAGTGGACCGGCCGCATCTTCGATCCGAACAGCGGCAGCACCTACGATTCGACGATCGCGCTGAAGGGGTCGGACAGTCTGCGCGTGCAGGGCTGCGCCTTCGGCGGCATGTTCTGCGGCGGCCAGACCTGGACGCGGGTGAACTGAGCCCGGCGCGCGACGCGCCTCCAAACGCAAAGCGCGCGGCCCTGCGACCGCGCGCTCGCACCGTTCTCAGTGATGTATCAGCCGACCGGGGTGGCGTATTCCTCGTCGGTGACGTGCTCCATCCAGGTCACGTGCTCGCCATTGAGCGATTCATGCATGGCGACGTGGACCATGCCGGTGGTCGGCGCGGCGCCATGCCAATGCTTCTCGCCCGGCGGGATCCAGACGACGTCGCCGGCCTTGATTTCGCGCACCGGCCCGCCCTTGGCCTGCACCCGGCCGACGCCCTGGATGACATAGAGCGTCTGTCCGAGCGGATGAGTATGCCAGGCCGTGCGCGCGCCCGGCTCGAACGCGACGCGCGCCGAGGCGACGCGGGCTGGAGCCTGCGGCGTGATGATCGGGTCCTGCCAGACCGTGCCCGTAAAGCTTTCCGCAGCTGCGCGGCGCGTGGGACGCGAGCCCGCGAGATAAACATCGACCATTGTTCTGCCTTTCCTGAAGCTGTGTCGTTGATCAATCGGCGCCGTGAACTACTTCTTCGACGCGGCGTAGCGCGCCTTGGTCTCGGCGTTCATCGGATAGAGACCCGGCAGCACCGCGCCCTTGTTCACCTCATCGACGATCCAGGCTTCCATGCGCTCCTGCTCGGGACCTTCCGCGAGCACGTGATCGAGCATCGCCTGCGGGATCAGCACGGCGCCATCCTGGTCGGCGACGATGACGTCGTTCGGAAACACGGCAACACCGCCGCAGCCGATCGCCTCGCCCCAGCCGACGAAGGTGAGCCCTGCGACCGACGGCGGCGCGGCGTAGCCATCACACCATACGGGAAGGCCGGTGCCGAGCACGCCTTCGAGGTCGCGCACGACACCGTCGGTGATCAGCGCGGTGACGCCGCGCTTGACCATGCGGGCGCACAGAATGTCGCCGAAGATGCCGGCGTCCTTGACGCCCATCGCATCGACCACGGCGATGCAGCCTTCGGGCATGGCCTCGATCGCGGTGCGGGTCGAGATCGGCGACGACCAGGATTCCGGGGTCGCCAGATCCTCGCGCGCCGGCACGAAGCGCAGCGTGAAAGCGGGACCGACCAGCCGCTTCTGTCCCGGGCGCAGCGGCTTGGCGCCGCGCAGCCAGACATTGCGCAACCCCTTCTTCAGCAGGACCGTCGTGATGGTCGCGGTGGTGACTTGAGACAGGGTGGCGATGGCTTCGGGAGTGAGGGACATCTTGAGACTGGTGCTCCAAACGGGCTGGCAGAAAAAGTAGGCGCATCTTGCGAGCGACGAAGGCGGCGTCAAGGGCGTGCGCGGTGCGTCCGGCGCATGCGGGGCTTGCGTGCACCCGATAAGGCCTCCTTATCGCAAGACATCCGATTAATTTATTGAATTTTCGAGACTTTTTGCCTTGGACCCAATTCCACTGGCGCCTGAAAACAGCTAGATGAGGAACACCAACGCGGATCACTTCGGACTCATGGCCGACCCTTTTCCACCTCCTCGCCTGCTGCCCAGCGGCGACAGCGCCGTCACCGTCGAGTTCAGCCGGACGATCGACGAGACCGCCAACCGCCGCGTCCTGGCGCTCGACCATGCGGTGGCAGCGGCCGGGATCGAGGGCATCACGGAGACGGTGCCGACCTATCGCTCGCTGCTGGTGCACTATGATGCAGGTGTGATCGACCACGACACCCTTGGAGCAAAGCTGCTGGCGCTGTCGGCCGGGTCGCTCGCGCCGGAAAGTGAGGTCAGGCGCTGGCGGGTTCCCGTCTGCTATGGCGGAGAGAATGGCATCGACCTCGAGGATGTCGCCAAGGCGTTGAGCCTCACGCCGGACGAAGTCGTCGCACGCCATATCGCCAGCACTTATCGCGTCGCAATGATCGGCTTCACGCCGGGCTGGTCCTATTTGTCCGGTCTCGATCCCACGCTGCAGATGTCGCGCCGCCAGAATCCGCGGCTCTGGACACCGGCCGGCATCATCGCCATCGGCGGCATCCAGACCGGCATCCAATGCCTTGCCGGGCCGTGCGGCTGGCACCTGCTTGGCCGCACCGCGATGCGGACATTTCAACTGCATCGCGAGCCGACCTTTCTGCTCGAGCCCGGCGACGAGGTCAGCTTCTATGCCGTTGACGTCAAGACCTTCGCGGAGCAGGAGCGCGCCGCCGAGGGCGGCGTGCTCATCGCCGAGCGGATCGCCGCATGAGCACGCTGGTCGTCTCACAGATCGGCCCGGCAAGCTCGGTCCAGGATGGCGGGCGTTTCGGCGCGCAGCGCTACGGGCTGACGCCGTCCGGCGCGATGGACAAGCTGGCGCTGGCGGCAGCCAACAGCCTCGTCGGCAATGCGCTGATGGCGGCTGCGATCGAGATCGGCCCGTTCGGCGCGACGTTCGCGGCGAAGGGCGGCGCGGTGCGCGTGGCGCTCGCCGGCGCGCAACGGCTGGCGGATGTCGCCAAGCGGCAGGTCGAGATCAACACGTCGGTGACGCTGAACGACGGGGAGCAGCTCACGCTCGGCTTTGCGCGCGGCGGCTCGTTCACCTATCTCGCCATCGCCGGTGGCATCGCCGGCGAACCGATGTTCAACAGTCTCTCGGTGAATGCGCGCGCCGGGCTCGGCAGCCCCTACCCCCGCCCGCTTCAGGCCGGCGACGTGTTCGAAGTCGCGCCCGCCGGCGATGCGCCGGAACTGCGGATCGATCTGCCGAAAGCCGGCGGCGCGATTCGTGTCGTCATGGGACCGCAGGACGACGAGTTCAGCGACGAGATGAAAGCGCTATTCCTCGGCAGCGACTGGATGGTCTCGGCGACCAGCGACCGCATGGGCTATCGCCTCGAGGGGCCGCAGATGCGCCACCTGCACGGTCACAACATCGTCTCGGACGGCACCGTGGACGGCAGCATCCAGGTGCCCGGCAACGGTTCGCCGATCGTGCTGATGTCGGACCGCGGCACCAGCGGCGGCTATCCGAAGATCGCGACCGTCATCACGGCCGATTTCGGCCGCCTGGCGCAGACGCCGGCCGGCACGCCATTCCGCTTCAAGGCCGTGAGCATGGCCGAGGCGCAGGCCGAACTGCGTCGTTACAAGGATCTGCTGCGCAGCTTGCCCGGCCGCGTCACCGAGCTTGCGAGCAGCGACTTCAACGTCGATGCGCTGTTCACGGCCAATGTGGCCGGTCATGCCGTCAGCGCAACCGACGCCACCACCTGGCCCGGAGTCACTCCCGATTAGTTTGATCACATCTCACGTTGCTTCGGACCCATCAACGAGCGGACCCTGACATGACCAGCACCGTCGATCTGAACTGCGACCTCGGAGAGAGTTTTGGCCCGTGGGAAATGGGCAATGACGCCGCCATGATCGAGCTGGCGACATCGGTCAACGTCGCCTGCGGCTTTCATGCCGGTGACGCTGACATCATGCGGCGGACGGTCGAGATGGCGAAGGCCAAAGGCGTCAGCGTCGGCGCGCATCCCGGCTATCGCGATCTGCATGGTTTCGGTCGGCGTCCGATGCCGGGGCTGAAATCATCGGAGATCGAGAACCTCGTCGCCTATCAGATCGGCGCCCTGCAGGCGATCGCCACCGCGGCCGGTCACAAGGTCACGCATGTGAAGGCACACGGCGCGCTGTCCAATGTCGCCTGCGAGGACGACATGACGGCGAACGCCATCGCCAAGGCGATCAAGGCCGTCGATCCGAGCCTGATCTTCGTCGTGCTCGCCAACTCCAAGCTGGTGACCGCTGGCGAGAAGGCCAATCTGAGGATGGCTCACGAGGTGTTTGCCGATCGCGCCTATGGCGACGATGGACTCCTGGTGTCGCGCAGCAAGCCCGGCGCCGTGCTGCACGATCCCAAGGTCATCGCCGATCGTGTGGTGCGCATGGTTCAGGACGGCGCGGTGATTTCGGTGACTGGCAAGGTGATGAAGATGCGGACCGACACCGTCTGCATCCATGGCGACACCGCCGGCGCGGTCGAGATTGCGCGGGAGGTCCGCAAGGCGCTCGACGCGGCCGCCATCACGGTCGCGCCGTTCAAGAGGTGATGAGAATCAGAACGGATGCGTGAAAGACGTGCCCAGGGTGATCGCGGCAATCAGCGCCATCGCGCTGTAGAAGGCAACCAGCGCGACGGTTGCGCCGCGTTCGCGAATGGCGCGGGCCTGGGGCATCTGTCGCAGGGGCGTCGATATCGTGCGCATGGCCGGTCTCCTGAAGTTCCGGCCATGAGAAAAGCGTTCCCGCGGCCGGGTGCAAGGCAACCGGCGAAATAACGACAAGCCCCCTGTTTCGGGTCCGCTTGGAACCAAAAAATTCTCGGCCGATGTTGCGACCGAGAATATTCTCCGCCGGTTCCAGCTCAGTAGACGTCGAGCTGGAACCGGCCCTTCTTCTTGAGGTCCGCGACGAAACTCACCGCCTCGTCCGTCGAACGCGCGCCGAACTGGGCGACGATGTCGACCAGGGCGCGCTCGACGTCCTTGGCCATGCGCTTGGCGTCGCCGCAGATGTAGAGATGGGCGCCGTCGGCGAGCCAGGTCCACACCTCGCGGCCGACCTCGCGCATGCGGTCCTGGACGTAGAATTTCTTGTCGCCGTCGCGCGACCACGCCAGCGACAGCCGCGTCAAGAGGCCGGCGGTCTTCATGGCGTTGAGCTCGTCGGCGTAGAAGAAGTCGCAGTCGCTGCGCTGATGGCCGAAGAACAGCCAGTTCTTGCCCGGCGCGCCGGTCGCCCTGCGGTCGTGCAGGAAGGCGCGGAACGGCGCGACGCCGGTGCCGGGGCCGACCATGATGATCGGCGTCTTCGGATCGGCCGGCAACGCGAAGCCATGCGCCTTCTGCACATAGACGCGCAGCTTGTCGCCGGGATTGATCCGCTCGGCCAGGAAGGTCGAGGCAAGTCCCAGCCGCTTGCGCTTGCCAACGACGTAGCGGACGCAGTCGACCGTCAGCGACAGCTTGCCGGGCGTGGCATTGTGCGACGACGAGATCGAGTAGAGCCGCGGCTGCAGCGGCTCCAGCGCCTCGACGAAGGCCTCGGGATGCGGCCGGACGCCGGAGAACTTCTGCAGCACCGCCATCACATCGAGCGTCGCCGCGTCGCCATCGGGATCCTCGCCCTGCGCCAGCTGCCGCGCCTTCTCGCGGGTCGCGCCGCCGGTGATGAAGGAGATCAGCTCGAACAGCGAATCCGGCGCCGGCGCCAGCGAGACGTCCTCGAGCAGGCACTGCCGCAGCGGCTTGCCGTTCACCTCGGTCATGTGCGAGGCGCCGAGCAGCGCGATGATCTGATCGACCAGGCCGAGATCATTCTTGGCGAAGATGCCGAAGGAATCGCCGACGACGTAGTCGAGCCCGCTCTCTCCGAGATCGAACTCGATGTGCCAGGTCTCCTTCTCCGAGCCCGGCTTGTTGAGCAGACGCCGCGACAGGAACGTCGCCTCGACCGGATTGTCGCGCGAGCGACCGGGCTCGCTGACGACGACGGAGACGGTGGCCGGCGCAGCCGCAGCGGGCTTGGCCGCGGCCGGAGCCTTGTCGATCTCCTCGTAGAGCGCCTTGAGCATCCGCGCGGTTTCCTTGCCGCCGGGGACGCACAGGTTGAGCCGCGCCTCGCTGCGATCGGCAATCGCATCCGAATAGTCGCTGCAATTGTAGCCGCATTGGCCGCAGTCCTGCTGTGCCATGGCCGCCATCATGCGCCGGCGCAGCGGACGGCCCTCGGCGAGCTTCATGCGCTCGCCGATCGGCATGGTCTGATCGTGCCATGGCGCCTCGCCGTCATCACCGTCGCTCGCGGGCGCGAGCACGGCGCCGTTCTGCGCCGGCGACAATGCCGTCGCGCCGTCGAGACCGAACGCTCCGGCCAGGAAACCGTTGAGCCACGAGCGCTGCGCCTCGGAAAATGGCGCCGTCGGAGGAATGATCTCGATCTTGGACATGGGCGTGATCTGGTTCATGCTGAGACCTCCGACGAAATCTGGGCTTCGGCGAGATTGCGCAGCGTTTCGCCGTCGTGACGACGTGCGAACGACAGGAAGGTCTCCTCGGGCGAGGCGCGATGGGCGAGATAGGCCTTGAGCAGCTTCTCGACGGTTACAGGCGCATCCGCCGCCTTGAGATCGCGATAGACCTCGCGGCCGATATCGGCCTGCGGGCCGAAGCCGCCGCCGGCGAACAAATGATAGCCCTCGACGGTGTCGTCGCCATCGCCGACCGGCACCTTCGCGCCGATCATGCCGATGTCGCTGATGTAGTGCTGGGCGCAGGAGTGATGACAGCCGGTCAGATGGATGTTGAGAGGCGTGTCGACATCCACCCTCGTCTCGCACCAGTCGCCGATCTCGGCCGCATGTTTCTTGGTGTTGGATGCTGCGAACTTGCAGCCGGCGTTGCCGGTGCAGGCGATCAGTCCGGCGCGGATGTGCGAGGCCTTGACCGACAGTCCGATCTGCTCGACCGCGGCGCAGGCCAGCGCGACCTTGTCGTCGCGGACGCCCGATAACAGCAGGTTCTGCCACACCGTGAGCCGGATCTCGCCGTCGCCGAGATCCGCAGCGATCTTGGCGAGCGCGCGCATCTGTTCCGTGGTCAGCTTGCCCAGCGGCAGCACGACGCCGATCCAGTTCAGCCCCTGCTGCTTCTGCTGGTGCACGCCGATATGGGCCATCCGGTCCGAATCGGGACGCGGCTCGAGCGCCTCGTCGGGGACGCGCGCCAGCTTGCGGCCGAGCCTTGTTTCAACGGCTTCCATGAATTTGTCGTGGCCCATGCTGTCGAGCACGTATTTGAGCCGCGCCTTGAGGCGATTGGTGCGGTCGCCGGTCTCGATGAACAGCCGCACGATGGCGTCGGCCACCTCGGTCGCCCGCTCCGGCTCGACGATGATTCCTGTCGGCTTGGCGAAATCCTTGTGTCCGGTGATGCCGCCGAGGCCGAGCTTGAACCACACGCCCGGCGCAACGCCGAATCCGTCCTTCACCTCGACCGCCGAGAACGCGATGTCGTTGGTGTCCTCCAACGCCGCGATCCGACCGGCGCCGTCGAAGGCGACATTGAACTTGCGCGGCAGGCCGTAGAGCGAGCGGTCGTTGAGGATGTGGAAGTGCCATTCGCGCGCGAAAGGACGCGTGTCCAGCAGCTCCTGCGGATCGATGCCGGCGGTCGGCGTTCCCGTCACGTTGCGGATGTTGTCGGCGCCGGAGCCGCGCGCCGTCAGGCCGAGATCCGACAGACCTTCCAGCAGCATCACGGCATGCTTGGGCGGGATCTCGCGTAGCTGCAGATTGGCGCGCGTCGTGACGTGGCTATAGGGACCGCAGAGCCGGTCGGCGAGGTCGGCAAGCCCCGCGAGCTGCCAATGCTTCATCACGCCGTTGGGAATGCGCAGGCGGCACATGTAGGAGTCCTGCGCCGGCGCGACATGAAAAAGGCCGTAATAGCGCCAGCGGAAATTGTCCGCCGCGGACGGCGCAGCATTGCTGCGGGCCTGCTCCTTCAGCCGCTCATAGGCATCGAACGGGTGCAGCTCGCGCTTGACCTTCTCCTGGTCGGCGAGCTTGCGCCCGGATGCGATGACCTTGTCCTGCGCCTTGATGTGAATGGCGTCGGGCCCGGTCGGCTCGGCAATCGTCGTCGCGGCAGCAGCCTGCCCGCGGCCGGCCAGCGTGACCTTGAGGCCGGCGGCCAACCCCTCAAGGTAGCGCTTCTGCTCGTCGTTGAAGTCGACTGACAAGGGTTCGATTTTCATGATGGCGGACGAAGCTCCAGCGGCCAGGACGAATGGCGTTTGCGGATGGGACGAGGATCGCGTCGTCGAACGGCCGATGGGGGGCGGTTCAAATGAGCGATCCGACCAGCTTCGTTGCTGCGGAAATCCGGTAATGGACTGCAGTCAGCGGCATCTGTGGCGGCTGACCGCACTGCAATATTCAAATTGCGTGCCAGCCGGGACAAGCAGGAAATGTAAGAGAATTCAGAGGGCTGCTCAAATCGGCGAACCCGCACTGGCAGGCTCAAGCCCTCAAATGCGGGCACTTCGCCCAAAATTTGATCGGCGGAGCGAGTTGCCCAAATTGGGTGCTGAGTGGAAGACCTCAGGCCGTCCAGCGGCCGATCTTGAAGGCCTTGAGATGGCCGATCACGTCGTCCGCCGCGAAAGGCGGACCGGCGAAGGCGCCGATGGCGCCATCCGTGCCGACCGCGGCCGTGCCCATCGCCGCGTCGTAGATGTCCGGCCGGAACACGCCCATGGCGGTGCCCAGGGCTTCAGTGCTGAGGGGAGTCTGGCCCCACCGCACCATCTGGGCATAGAGCCAGGCCGCCTGGATCTTCTCGGGCCGTCCCGCCTCTTCCCGGCCCACCAGCAGATAGCGCGAGCTTTCGCGGAAGGTGCCGTCCGGCGAGATTTTGAGGCGGCCGTCCAGCGTGCGCTGGAGCACCTCCGCATCGACGCCGATCCGCTCCGGCTGGGCTAGGATACGCGCGGCTTCTGCGTGGTTCTGCTCGATGAATTCGGCGGCCTTGGCGCAGGCGCGGACCAGGCCGGCGAGGGCGTCGGGATTCTTGTCAGCCCAGCTCTGCCTGACCGCCAGCACCTTTTCGGCCGCGCGCACCAGCACGTCAGACACGAAGTGGAGAATATGGCCGATGCCGAGATCGACCGCGATCGAGTTCCACGGTGCTCCGACGCAGAACGCGTCGACGTGACCGTTGGCGATGCTCTCCACCATGTAGGGCGGCGGCAGCACCACGAGACGGACGTCCTCATCGGGGTCGACACCGCCTGCGGCCATCCAGAACCGCAACTGATAGTTGTGGGTCGAGAACGGAAACGTCATGCCGAACGTCAGCGGCTCGGCGCCGGCCTTGCGCCGTTCAGCGACGACGCGCGCCAGCGCCAGCGCCGTCGCCATCGGGTCGAAACGATCCCCCTCGAGGTGGGCCATGATCGCCGCATGCAGCGCTGGCGTCACGGTGATCGCGTTGCCATTCACTCCGAGATTGAAGGGAGCCACGATCGGCACCTTGACATGGCCGATGCCCAGGCTGGACGCAATGGCGACGGGAGCCAGCAGATGCGCCGCGTGGAACAGGCCGATGTTGAGCTTGTCGCGCACGTTCGACCATGACACTTCGCGGACCAGCGTGACATCGAGACCTTCAGCCGCGGTGAATCCGTTGTCGACGGCGACGATCAGCGCGGCGGCATCGACCAGCGGGATGAAGCCAATGCGAAGCGGGCCGGTCATTTCAGCATCTCCGAGGCGGTCAGGATCGATTGCGCGATCTCGCCGATCTTCTTCTTTTCGCGCATCGCCGTGGAGCGCAACAGCACGTAGGCTTCCTCTTCGGTGAAGCCCTTCATCTTCATCAGAATGCCCTTGGCGCGGTCGATCACCTTGCGGTCTTCGAGCGCGGACTTGGTGCGCTCGAGCTCGTCCTGAAGCTTGGAGAACGCATTGAAGCGGGAGATGCAGAGATCGAGGATCGGCTTGATCCGCTCCTTCTTCAGGCCGTCGACGATGTAGGCGGAGACGCCCGCCTCCACCGAGGCCTGGATCGAAGCCGCGTCGCTCTGGTCCACGAACATCGCGATCGGCCGGCGGACGGCGCGACTGACCTGGAACATCTGCTCCAGCACGTCGCGGCTCGGGTTCTCCAGGTCGATGACGATGACGTCCGGATCCAGGGCATAGATGCGCGCCAGGAGACCTTGCATCTCGCTGACATGCACGACGCCGGTAAAGCCCGCTTCCCGCAAGCCTTCCTCGAGGATGGCCGCGCGGATCGGGCTTTCGTCGACGATCACGATTTTAGGCGATTGCTCGGCGCTCATCGATCACCAGGTTGTCCGGGCCCTCACCCATAGCATGGACGTGGCCGCGTCAAAGCCTTGTCTTTCTGGGCAATTCGGACTAGCTGACGCCTATCTCATCAGGCAGTTCCAAGATGCAGCAGGGTTCGGCGCCCAAGATCAGCTTTGTTTCGCTCGGATGTCCCAAGGCTTTGGTCGATTCCGAGCGCATCATCACGCGCCTTCGCGCCGAGGGCTACGAGCTTGCCCGGAAGCATGACGGCGCCGACGTCGTCATCGTCAACACCTGCGGGTTCCTGGACAGCGCCAAGCAGGAATCCCTGTCGGCGATCGGCTCGGCCATGGCCGAGAACGGCAAGGTCATCGTGACCGGCTGCATGGGCGCCGAGCCGGAGCAGATCGAGCAGGCCTATCCCGGCGTGCTGTCGATCACCGGCCCGCAGCAGTACGAGAGTGTGCTGGACGCCGTCCACCGCGCATCGCCGCCTGCGCACAACCCTCACCTCGACCTGGTTCCTCCGCAGGGCATCAAGCTCACGCCCCGGCACTACGCCTATCTGAAGATCTCCGAAGGTTGCAACAACCGCTGCACCTTCTGCATCATCCCGAAGCTGCGTGGCGATCTGGTGTCGCGCCCCGCAGCCGACGTGCTGCGCGAGGCCGAGCGGCTGGTCGCAGCCGGGGTCAAGGAGCTCCTGGTCATTTCGCAGGACACCTCGGCCTATGGGCTGGACCTGAAATATGCCGAAAGCGCCTGGAAGGACCGCAGCGTCCGGGCTCGCTTCCTCGATCTGGCGCGCGAGCTCGGCGAGCTCGGCGCCTGGGTCCGGCTGCATTACGTCTACCCCTACCCGCATGTCGACGAGGTGATCGGCCTCCTGGCTAACGGTAAAATATTGCCTTATCTCGACATCCCGTTCCAGCATGCCAGCCCGAACGTCCTGAAGGCGATGCGCCGCCCGGCGGCGCAGGACAAGACGCTGGACCGGATCAAGGCGTGGCGGACCACCTGCCCTGACCTCGCGCTGCGCTCGACCTTCATCGTCGGCTTCCCCGGAGAGACGGACGCCGATTTCGCCTATCTGCTGGACTGGCTGGATGAGGCCGAGATCGATCGGCTCGGATGCTTCAAATACGAGCCTGTGGCCGGCGCGACCTCCAACGCCCTGCCCGACCAGGTCCCGGACGCGGTCAAGCAGGAGCGCTGGGACGCCCTGATGGCTCGCCAGCAGAAGATCTCGGCACGCCGGCTCAAGCGCAAGGTTGGAACGCGTCAGCAGGTGATCATCGACGAGGTCGGGCCAAGCGTCGCCAAGGGCCGCACCAAGGCTGATGCCCCCGACATCGATGGCGCCGTTTATCTGTCCAGCCGGCGGCCGTTGCGTGTCGGCGAGATCGTCACGGTCAAGATCGAGCGTGCCGACGAATACGACCTGCACGGCACGGTCGCTGGGTTCTAGCGCGGCTCTGTCGCGTCTCGGGCCACCCGCCGGGAACTCGGGGGAATCGCAGACGGGCGTGTAGATGAGTCCTGGACCTGCGGACCGCCCCTCAGTGCGAGGAGCCCGTGGTGCGAACCGACCAGAGATTCAGCAGGCGAAGCGCCTCGTCCTGCTTCAGTTCGAGATATTTGTTCTTGAGCTTGGTCAGCTCGTCGGGGGGCGTTGCACCTGAAACGAACCGGCTATCGAGGATCGCGGCAACCGTGACCCAGCTCAGTCCAGCGGCCTTGCACGGCACGAGAATGCCGTCGCTGCGCAGGCTCTGCATCAGCGGCCGTACCAGCTCGATACTGCATTTCGCGAGCTCCGCGATGGCCGCGATCGTCTCGCCGTAGCGCCGCTGGCGGGCAAATTCGAGCAACTCGGCCTCGGTGAGCTTTCCGCCCTGTTTGAGTTGGCCGATCGCCGCCTTGGCGCTGCCGCCGACGCGGTTTCGTGACAACTCGCGCTCGGCGTCGAGCGTGGCCGCTGAAATGGCGCTGCGGATTTCCTCGTAGAGATGCGGCGGCGCCGAGGCGAGCAGGCGCACCCTCACCGCCTCCGTCGCGCGCTGCAACAGGGTCCTGCGCAAGGCTGCCGGCAGATCGGCGCGGATGCCGGCCGCGACCGTGAGCTCCGCATCTCCAGCCGCTTGCGCCACGATGACGGCAAATCCGGCGGGAGACACCCGCGCCCCGGGATTCTTCATCAGTTGCCGGCTCACGCTCGGATAGCGTCGCGCGAGCAGCGCATCGGTGACGATCTCCTGCAGCCACCAGCGCCCGGCGATCGCCACCAGGTGCTTCTCGCTGCGCGTCTGCGCGATCTCGATCAGATCCTCGCTGCTCAGCCGCGGCGATTCCGAAAGCACCGGCCCCGCGACGGCGATGTCGTCATGATGAGCCAGCCGCCGGATCACGCCGGCCGGCGCCTGCGGGATCGGGGCAAGCTGGGCGCTGAGTTCGGCGAGTGCGATCCGGGCACCGACGTCGGCCAGCGCGCGCAGCTCGATGGTGTTGACGAGACGCTCGAAGACGTCGGCAAACAGCGCGTGCTGCTCGATATCCAGGCTGCCGGCGGAGGCGACGAACAGGGAGGCGACTCGCTCGGCCACGCCGGAGCAGCGGTCGGCTGAGCCGGTGGCTATGGCCGCCTGCACTTCTTCGGCGATCGTGAGATGGGGGTTCGACATCGCTCATCCTGAGCAGCTTGCATTTTCAAGCTGGCCGGCAAAGTAAACGCAGCCGCTAAATGTTTGGTAAAGTTGTCACTAAAGCGCGAGACCCGAGATTGGATCGTGCGGCCTTCGCGCCGGCCGGCGCTTCCCTCGCCGCTTCCCGGAGCGGCGGCCCGTATTGCACCCTGCAGGCCGGCATCTTGACACCGGTTGCGATTTGCCTGTATGGCCGCCGCATGATCTTCAACCGGACCGACCGCCGCGCCGCCGTTTGCCGTCGTCACCGCCGTGACGATGCCGGGGCGCGCCATGTCCGAAGACGTTGCTGATCAGCTAGCTCATCAGCTCCAGGTTTTCGAGAAGGCCGCTCCCGCAAAGGAGCGGCCTTCTCGCTTTTTGGCCCACCGTTTCACCCCTGAGCACAGGAGATTGCACATGCTGACCGCCTCCCATCCCTACGACGCTCTGATGGAGATCACGGCGCGTCCGCGCACCGTCTTCGTTCAGGGCAAGGGGTCCTGGCTATGGGACGACGACGGCAAGCGCTATCTGGACTTCATCCAGGGCTGGGCCGTGAACTCGCTCGGCCATGCGCCGCCGGCGCTGGCCAGCGCGCTCGCCAGCCAGGCGGCGCGCCTGATCACGCCGAGCCCAGCGTATTTCAACGACACCAGCCTGCAGTTCGCCAAGGCACTCGTCGACCGCTCGTGCTTCGACCAGGTGTTCTTCACCAATTCGGGCGCCGAAGCCAATGAAGGCGCCATCAAGCTCGCGCGCAAATACGGCGCTCTGCGCAAGAACGGCGCGTATGAGATCATCACCTTCGAGGGCGGCTTCCACGGCCGCACGCTGGCGACGATGTCGGCTTCTGGCAAGAAGGCGTTCGAGCCGCTGTTCGAGCCCAAGGTCCCGGGCTTTCCAAAGGCACGCCTGAACGACATCGCCTCGGTCGAGGCCCTGATCTCCGACAAGACGGTGGCGATCATGCTCGAGCCGATCCAGGGCGAGGCCGGCGTGTGGCCCGCGACGGACAGTTTCCTGCAGCAGTTGCGGGCGCTGACCACCAGGCACGGGCTGCTGCTGATCGTCGACGAGATCCAGACCGGCATGGGCCGCACCGGAAAGCTGTTCGGCTATGAGCACGCCGACGTCCTCCCGGACATCATGACCTTGGGCAAGGGCATCGGCGGCGGCGTTCCGCTCGCCGCCCTGCTGGCGACCGAAGCGGCGTCTTGCTTCGAGCATGGCGATCAGGGCGGTACCTTCAACGGCAATCCGCTGATGTGTGCGGCGGGACTCGCCGTGCTCGACGTCATCGAGAAGCCGGAGTTTCTGAAGGCTGTCACGGACAACGGGATCTATCTGGAGAGCGAGTTGCAGCGCATCTCGGCAAGGCACGGCCTGGGCGAAGTGCGCGGCCGTGGTCTGTTGCTTGCGCTCGACGTGATCAGGCCGATCGCGCCGGCGATCGTCGCGCATGCCTTCGAGCTCGGCCTGCTGCTGAACGCGCCGCGTCCGGATGCGCTGCGCTTCATGCCGGCCCTCAATGTGACGCGCGATGACATCGCGGCGATGATCGACACGCTGGACGGAATCCTGACCAAGGTCGGCGCTGCGCGCTGCGTCGCCTGATCGAATGCCGTTCGGGACGCAGGCTCCGTGCCATACGCGAAGCCTGCGTCCCGCTGCCTACAGATGAGGCACAAACATCGAGGTCGGGCTCGCCGCCATTTGACCTGGATCAAGGACAGCCGTCCCTCTGAACAACGATCCTGATCGCGCCAAACACCTGCGATCCGATGACTTACGTTATATCTATACTGATATAGCGTTGTACGGGATGTGATCAGCTCGGAGGAAAGAGGCTTGCCGGGACCAAGCTGATGATCATCCGCCGACAACGAGGTCGGCACCATAGAGGAGATGCAAGAATGGCGAGAGACAATCTGGCTCGGGCGTTGCCGGTCGAAGACAGCGGCAGCCAAATCGCCCTGGCCGCGACCGAAGAGGTGCTGATCCACGTTCGCTTCTTCCCGAACTCGGACATCAACTCGATCGGCGAGAAGCCCGCCAGCCTGACCGCCAATGAATGGTATGAGCGCCTGCTCGACATGGCGCGTCCGCATTACCAGACCTTCGCCGGCGGCCGCGGCTTCTTCCGCATCCCCCGCCCCTGTTTCGAGGCGATCCTGAAGGGCGTTGCTGCCTGACGTCGGCTCTCTCTCCGGATGAGGCCGCGAGCGTCCTCTCTGCCTCATCCCTGTCGACCGCGGTGCGCCGGGTGCGCCGCGGTCGCTGGCGTTTTGGTCCGTGCGCGCGTCGGAGGACAACATTGAGCGAAGCGGCTTTCAACGGACTGCGACGGGTCTTCAACGCGCTGCTGGCGTCCGGGCTGGCCTCGCAGAACCTGGCAGACATGCTCGCCGACCGCGCCTTCGATCTGTTCGAAGCCAACATCGATGCCCAGACGGCGCATCTGCCCACCCTCGCCTGCGCCAAGGGCTGCCCCTCCTGTTGCGCGCTGCGCGTGACCGCGACGGCACCGGAGATCTTCCTGCTCGCGCGCTACGCCCGGCAGATCGATCAGCGCATGCCGGCAACCGCGCTCGGCTCGCTGTCACGCCGGATCAAGCTCGCCAACCGCGCGACGCGTGGCCTGAGCGAGACCGAGCGAATGAAGCTGCGCCAGCCTTGCCCATTCGTCGTGCGCGGCGGCTGCATCATCCATCCCGCGCGTCCGCTCGCCTGCCGCGGCCATGCCTCGTTCGACCGGCGCGCCTGCGCGCAGGCCATGGCCGGCCGCGAGGTGGACGTGCCGGTCTCGGCGCCACACGTCGCGCTGCGCGCCCTGGTGCAGGATTCGCTCAGGGACGCGCTCGGTGCTGCGGGGCTCGCCTCTGGCCTCTATGAGCTCAACCAGGGTCTCGTTCTGGCGCTCGACGCCCCCGAGCGCGAGCGCGCCTGGCGCGACGGACAGGACAGCCTCGCGCCGGCGCGGATCGAGGCGTCGACGACGGCAGCGCAGACGGACGCGGTGCTCTGGAGCTCGGCGGCGGGTGACGCTTCGATCCGGGACGAGGTTCCAGAGGCAGAGCCAGGTCGCCAATCTCCTATGGCTTGAGGATCGAGGCCCCGGTCGTGACGCGGCTTTCGAGATCGGCGTGCGCCCGGCCCGCATCCTTCAGCGCATAGGCGTGATTGATCTGCACGTGCAGCTTGCCGCTGATCACCGCCGAGAACAGCGTGTCGGCGCCCTCCAGCAGCTCGGACCGTTTGCCGATGTAGTCGTTGAGCTTCGGCCGGGTCGCGAATAGAGAGCCGTGACTGTTGAGCTCGGCGATCGAGAATGGCGGCACCGGACCCGAGGCATTGCCGAAGCTAACGAACAAACCGCGCGGCTTCAGGCAGGACAAGGAGCCGGGGAAGGTCGACTTGCCGACGCCGTCATAGACCACGTCGCACAATTCGCCGCGGCTGATCTGCTTGACCCGCGCGACGAAGTCCTCCTCGTTGTAGAGGATGACGTGGTCGCAGCCATTGGCCAGCGCCAGATCCGCCTTCGCTGTGGAGCCGACGGTGCCGATGACGTGCGCGCCGAGCGCGCGCGCCCACTGGCAGGCCAGCAGGCCGATGCCGCCCGCGGCGGCGTGGATCAGGACGCGATGGTGCGGCTCGACCTTGAAGGTCTTGTGCAGCAGGTACCAGACCGTCAGCCCCTTGAGCATCAGCACCGCGCCCTGCTCATAGGTGATGTGGTCGGGCAGCTTGACCAGCCGCTGCCAGCCGATGTTGCGCTCGGTGGCATAGCCGCCGAGGTTCTCATAATACGCGACGCGGTCGCCGGGATGGAAATGCGTGACGCCCGGCCCCACGGCGATCACCTCGCCTGCCGCCTCGTTGCCGGCGATGAACGGCAGGCCGGGCGCCTTGTACAGTCCGGTGCGATAGTACACGTCGATGAAGTTGAGGCCGATCGCGTGCTGGCGGATGCGGACCTCGCCGGGGCCGGGCGCGACGAGATCAACCGGCTCATAGACGAGCGCTTCGGGGCCTCCCACCTTGTGCACGCGCACCGCCTTGACCATCCCGCCATCTCCCCTTCGGACTCTCCATCGCCGCGTCCGGGAAGCCGGCGAAAGAACCTTCGACACTTACCTGATTCTCATCGGACATCCGGCTCCGTTGAAGGAGCCGACCTCCGGCCGCGCATCGGGCGCTGCCGGCGGCAAAAGCGAAGGCGATCACGACGGCCTTGTCAACTCGGCGCCTGTCAGGCGTTGCGCTTCCTGCGGTTGCGCGAGGCCATCACGTTGAAGGCTTCGACTGCCAGCGCAAAGACGATCGCGAAGTAGATGTAGCCGCGCGGGATGTGGAACTCGAAGCCGTCGGCGACCAGCGCGACGCCGATCAGCACCAGGAAGGCGAGCGCCAGCATCTTGGTGGTCGGATGGTTCGCCACGAAACGCGCTACGGGTCCCGAGGACACGTACATGATGACGACAGCGATGATGACGGCGGCGATCATGATCTCGAGATCCTGGGCCATGCCGATCGCGGTGATGATCGAGTCCAGCGAGAACACGAGATCGATGACGATGATCTGCAGGATCACCCAGAAGAACTTGTTGGCGCCGCCGCCCTGCGCCCCCTCCTCCCCCTCACGCGCCTCGACCTCGGCATGGATCTCGTGCGTGGCCTTGGCGATCAGGAACAGGCCGCCGGCGATCAGGATGATGTCGCGCCAGGAGAAGCCGAGGCCACCGATCGTGAACACCGGCTGCGTCAGCCCGATCAGCCAGACCAGCACGCTGAGCAGCAGGATGCGGAAGATCAAGGCCAACGCCAGCCCGATCTGGCGGGCGCGTGTCGCCTGCGGCTGCGGGATGCGCGAGGTGATCACCGACAGGAAGATGACGTTGTCGATGCCGAGAACGATCTCGAGTGCGGTCAGGGTGAGCAGCGCGGCCCACGCTTCGGGACTGGTCAGAAGGTCGATCATGCTTTCAAGGATCTCAACAGGCGGATCGCGGAGTCGCTCGCGACGATGTAGAGGGCGATCGCGCACAACAGCGTCGTTACGATCGGGCCCACGGCGAAGTTGTTTCCCAGCGCGTCGATGACCAGGACGCCCCAGAGCGCGACCAGCGGCAGCGTCAGCCAGCGCAGCCGCTCGACGCGCACCGGGTGGATGACATGGAACGGGACGAAGGTCAGCGCGATCAGGACCGCGAGACCCAAGGTCGCCAACGATGGCGAGGGATGCAGCAGGAACAGGTAGAATGCCGCGATGTTCCAGAGTCCCGGAAACCCGCGAAAATGATTGTCGTCGCTCTTCATGCGGCGATCGGCGAAATACAGTGCGCCGGTGACGGCGATGCCGACGCCGATGACCGGCGCCGCGAGCGGCAGCAGCATCCCGCTGGCGGTGATGGCGTAGGCCGGCACGAACACATAGGTCGTGAAATCCACCACGAGATCGAGCACGTCGCCCGACCAGTCCGGCTGCACATGGACGACGTCGAGCCGGCGCGCCAGCGGCCCGTCGATGCCGTCGATGATGAGCGCGCCGCCGAGCCACCAGAACATCGCAGTCCAATGCTCGCGCACGGCCTCGAGCATCGCGAGCAGCGCGACGCCCGCACCGAGCGCGGTGAAGACGTGCACCGAGAACGCCGCGGCACGATGCGCGGGCGTTGCGGCCACCCTGCTCTCTGGTCTCAACTGATCCATGCGACGCCAGTGCTATCAGGAATCGGAGCCAATTGCATATCTGCCGTTGCGGCCATGCGCCGCGCAGGCTCACGCAATACCCTTGAAAAAGCCCTGCAGGAACGTCAAATGTTCCCGCATGAGCAACACAGACGCCAGCTTTGATGTCATCGTCGTCGGCGGCGGACCCGCCGGGCTCGCCGCCGCGATTGCATTGTCGCAGACCGGGGCGCGGACGGCGCTCGTGGCCCGCAAGGCTCCATATGCCGACAACCGCACCACCGCCCTGCTCGGCGGCTCGGTCGATTTCCTCGACGAGATCGGCGTCTGGTCATCGTGTCGTGACCGCGCCGCCGGCCTGAAGGCGATGCGGCTGGTCGACGATACCGGCCGGCTGTTCCGAGCCCCGGAGGTGCGCTTCGTCGCCGACGAGATCGGTCTCGACGTGTTCGGCTACAACATCGCCAATGCCATCCTGGTCGAGGCGCTGGAACAACGCGCCAGCGAAATCGACGGCCTGGTGCGGATCGCCGAGGATGCGGAAAGCGTGCGCAGCGATGCCGATGCGGTGACCGTCACCAGCGCATCGGGCCGCGTGCTGACGGCGCGGCTCGTGGTCGGCGCCGATGGCCGGCATTCGCTGTGCCGCGAGGCCGCCGGCATCGGCGTGAGCCGGCGCACGCTGCAGCAGTCTGCGCTGACCTTCAACATCACCCATGCGCGGCCGCATCACAACGTGTCGACGGAATTCCACACGCCGCAGGGCCCCTGCGTGTTCGTGCCGCTGCCGGGCGACCGCTCCAGCGTCGTCTGGGTCGCAGCCCCGAAGGAGGCCGACCGGCTGTTCGCGCTCGACGACGACGCCCTGTCCGACGCCGCCGAGCGGCAGTCGCATTCGATCTTCGGACGCGTTCGCGTCGAGCCGGGCCGCCATGTGTTTCCGCTCGCGATCGAGCGGCCCCTGCGCTACGCGCAAAACCGCATCGCCCTGGTCGGCGAGGCCGCGCATGTGGTGCCGCCGATCGGTGCGCAGGGACTGAACCTCGGCCTGCGCGACGGCATCGACATCGCCGATGTCGTGCGCAAGGCCAATGCGGCCGGCGAGGATATCGGTGCCCCGCAGGTGCTCGCGCGCTACGGTGCCGCGCGCCACGCCGACATCCTGAGCCGCACCTTCGCCATCGACGTCGCCAACCGCTCGCTGCTCAGCGATCTCCTGCCGATGCAGTCGCTGCGCGCCGTCGGCATGCACCTGATGAGCGGCATCGGTCCGCTGCGGCGGCTCGCGATGCGCGAGGGCCTGGCGCCGTCATGGAGAGCCACGCGCAAGGCCGGTTGAGCACCGTCAGGGAAACACCAGCCGGCCAGTCTGGATCAGCCACATCACGCTGGTCAGGGTGATCACCGAGGCGAAGGTGCCGATCAGCACCGCCGATGAGGCCGGCTCGATCCAGCTGTCATTCTGGCGCGCGATCACGAACACATTGAGCGCCGGCGGCAGCGCCGCCATCAGCACCGCAGTCGCCGCCCAAGGCTGCGCGAACGGCCCGAACAGCAGCATCAGCCCGAACGACAGCAGCGGGTGGACGACGAGCTTCACCACGGTCAGGACCGGCACCTCCCAGGGCAGCCGCTCGAACGGGCGCAGCGCCACGGTCACGCCGAGCGCGAACAGCGCCGTCGGCGCAGCGGCGTTCTGCAGGAACTGCAGGGTGCGGTCGAGCACGGTCGGCGGATGCAGCTGAAACGCCGCCGCCAGCATGCCGGCTGCCGTCGCCATGATCAGCGGGTTCTGCAGGATCTGGCGCAGCACCGTGCGCAGCGCATGCACCACCGAGGCGTGGTCGCGCTCGGTCAGCTCGACGAGCAGCGGCACGATCGAGAACAGGAAGATGCTGTCGCAGCAGAAGATCAGCGCGGTCGGCGCCGCCGCCTTGGTCCCGAGCACGGCCAGCGCCAGCCCAGGCCCCATATAGCCGATGTTGCCGTAGCCGCCCGCGAGCCCGGCCATGGTCGCCTCGCGTAGCGACAGCCGCCCGATGGCCTTGCCGAGCACGAGCGCCAGGGCGAAGGTGAGCATGGTGGCGAGCGTCGTTGCAACCAGGAACGGAGGGTTGCTCAGCTCCGTGAACGGCGTGCGCGCGATGAGGTTGAACATCAAAGCGGGCAGCGAGACGTAGAGCAGGAAGAAGTTCATCCAGGCGAGCCCGGCTTCGGGCAGCCCCCTCCACTTACCACAGGCGAAGCCTATGAAAACGACGCCGAAATAAGGCAGGGCCAGATTGAGAATGTCGAACATGGGCTCGGAAGATAACCCCCTGGGGGGCCTGGGAAGGGCCTGGAATGCGGGGGCGTCGCGGCTTGACGCGAATCGGATTGGTCTAGATCAAATCCGCCCGCGGGGCACTAGCATCGCTCCCCATCCTGGTCTATTCGACTGGGATGATCAAAGCGCGAACTGCCAAGTTTCAGATCGGCCAGATCGTCCGGCATCGGGTGTTCTCGTTCCGGGGCGTGATTTTCGACATCGATCCGGAGTTCAACAACACCGAGGAATGGTGGTTGTCGATTCCCGAGGAGGTCCGTCCGCACAAGGACCAGCCATTCTATCACCTGCTGGCCGAGAACGCGGAATCCGAATACGTCGCCTATGTCTCCGAGCAGAACCTGGTTCCCGACGAGTCCGGCGAGCCGATCCGCCATTCCCAGGTTGCGGAGATCTTCATCAAGGACAAGTCGGGCGGCTATCGTCCGCGCAATCCGCTGATGAACTGACCTGTCGACCGGAGGGTTTCAACCCAGCGCCGCCGGCGCAGGCTTGATCTTTGGTCCCGGCGCGCAAGTTCCCCTCATATCCGTTCGCAGAACGAAAAAGGCGCTCCGAATGGAGCGCCCTTGATTTTGCGGAATGGACCCGACCGGCGTTACTGCTTCGCCTGCGGCTGGCCTGGCTGGGTCTGCTCGAGCTTCTTGCGCTGCTCCTCGGCGCGCTTCTGCAGCTCTTCCTGCAGCTTCTTCTGGGTCTCTTCGAACTGCTTCGGGTCGGTCGGCGGACCATCATAGGCCTTGGCGAAGCTGCTGTTGCCTTCCTGCAGCGGCAGCGGCAGCGTCAGCGCGGTGCCGTTCGAGTTGATCGCCTGGACGTAGAGGGTCTGGCCCTTCTTGAGGCTGTTCACGAATTCGGGCGTTGCTTCGTAGTCCGACATGCAGCCGTTCTGGAAGCAGATGACGTATTTGCCTTCCATGAACTGGTTGTTGTCGATGACGATGCGGGTGCCGGGCTGCAACTGCATGCCGAGCGGCAGGGTCACACGCAGGATCTTCTTCGGCTCGCCTTCGGGCTCGATGATGACCGCTGCAACCACAGGCTGACCGGATTCGATGCGGCCGTCCTTGCCAATGAAGCAGACCTGCTTGGCGTTGGCATCCTGCCCCTTCAGGCAGAACTTGGTCCACGGCGCATAGATCAGCTGCGGCATCTCCTGCTGAGCCTGGGCCTGAGGCTGGCCGCCGGCGGGAGGAGTGGCAGGGGCCTGGGCGGCCGGAGCGGGAGCCTTGGGAGCGGCAGCCGGAGCCTTCGCCTTCGGCGCTTGAGCCTGCGCAACCGAAGGAGCGAAGGAAACGGCCAGCGCGGTGACCGCGAGCAGCGCGACAAGCCGCCCACGCGGCCCAACCGACGAGGCCAAGTCACGGAAATTCATTGCGGAAAACCCTTTCTGAACGGCAGCGCCCGAGACCGCCAAAGGCGCCACACCAAGCCGTTGAAGCGGCTGTCTCCTCAGGAAATGAGGCGGTTAAGTGACAGGCGTTACCGCCGTAACTCAATCGCCCGCCTTCTTAACGCGGTGCGCGGAAGAATCAATGCCGCGAGACCATGTCGAAGCCGCGGTCTAGCGCTGGCGAGCGTGTGGTAAAAGCCCCTTGTGACCTGTTCCGAATCAAATGCTTGCGCCCCGATCCTGATGCTGCAGCGCATGTTCAGCGCGGCCGTGCGATGTGTCGCCGTCACGCTGGCATTGTTGCCCGAGGTCTACACTCCCATGGCGAAAGCGGCAGAAACTGCGGCGATCGCCATGCATGGTCACCCGGCCTTGCCCGCCGACTTCGACCACATGGCGTACGCGAATCCCGACGCGCCCAAGGGCGGTCGTCTGGTATGGGGACTGCTCGGCACCTTCGATAGCCTGAACCCGTTCATCGTCCGCGGTATCGCAGTGCAGCAAATCCGCAGCTATGTGGTCGAGAGCCTGCTCACCCGCGGCAATGACGAGCCGTTCACGCTGTATGGCCTGCTGGCGAAAACCGTCGAGACCGACGAGAACAGGACCTATGTCACCTTCCGGCTCGACCCGCGCGCCCGCTTCGCCGACGGCAGCCGGGTGCGCGCCGAGGACGTGGCGTTCTCCTTTGCGCTGCTGCGTGATCACGGCCGCCCCAACCACCGGCAATACTACGGCAAGGTCGCCAGGGTCGACGTGCTTGATCCGCTGACCATCCGGTTCGATTTCGGCGGCGCCGAAGACCGCGAGTTGCCGCTGATCCTCGGCCTGATGCCGATTCTGGCGAAGCACGCGACCGACCTGGCGAGCTTCGAGGACACGACGATGACCGCGCCGCTCGGGTCGGGCCCGTATCGTGTCACCGCGGTGCAGCCGGGATCCAGTGTCACCCTCACCCGCAATCCGGACTATTGGGGACGCGACCTGCCGGTCAACCGCGGATTGTGGAACTTCGACGAGGTCCGGCTCGATTACTACCGCGAGTCCAATGGACAGTTCGAAGCCTTCAAGCGCGGGCTGTACGACTTCCGCGTCGAGACCGAACCGCTGCGCTGGCACGACGGCTACGACTTCCCGGCCGCGCGCAATGGCGAGGTCATCCGCGACAGCTTCACCTCGGGGATGCCGCAGCCCTCGCAGTTCCTGGTGTTCAACACGCGGCGGCCGGTGTTCGCCGACGTGAAGGTGCGCCGTGCGCTGACGCTGCTGTTCGATTTCGAATGGATCAACCGCAACTACTTCTTCGGGCTGTACCGCCGCAGCGGTGGCTATTTCGCCGGATCCGAGCTTTCGGCCTATGGACGTCCAGCCGATGCGGCCGAGCTCGATCTGTTGAAGCCGTACGCCGCGCAGATCCCCCCCGATATCATGGACGGCAGCTACCGCCTGCCGATCACCGACGGGTCCGGCCGCGACCGCGCAACGCTGAAGGCGGCGCTCGATCTGCTTGGCGAGGCCGGCTATGGCTTCGACGGGACGGTCTTGCGGTATCGGACGACGCGGGCCCCCCTCGCCTTCGAGATCCTGGTCACGACGCGCGACCAGGAGCGTATTGCGCTGGCTTACGCCGGCAGTCTCAAGCGGGCCGGCATCAATGCGTCCGTCAGGGTCGTCGATCCCGTGCAGTTCGACCAGCGCCGCCTGAGCTTCGAGTTCGACATGATCCAGAACCGCTGGGACCAGTCGCTGTCTCCCGGCAACGAGCAGGCGTTCTATTGGGGCAGCGAGGCCGCCGACCGCACCGGAACCCGCAACTACATGGGCGCCAAGGACCCGGCGATCGACGCCATGATCGCGGCGCTGTTGCGCGCCCGCGACAGGCCGGAATTTATCTCGACGGTTCGCGCATTGGACCGTACCCTGATGGCGGGGTTCTACGCTATTCCAGTGCTCAATGCCGCCGAGGAATGGATCGCGCGGTGGAATCGTATAGAACGGCCAGAGAGGACAGCTTTGACGGGAGCGCTCCCGGAGAGCTGGTGGCAGCGGCCGGAGCCGGCACGGAAGTGACCAATCGGGGCAATTGGTCGTGGCCGGGTCCGTGAAAGTACGGGGCAACAGGTGAATCAGGCCAATACGTCGCCGACGCTCGACGCGTTGTTTCAACGCATCCTGGCGCGCAAGCCGGATGCGGTTGCGCTGGTCGATCCGATCAACAAGCAGCGCGTCACCGGGCGACCGCCGATGCGCCTGACCTATGCCGAAGCCGATCGCGTGATCTCGGCGCTGGCCGCGCACTTCGTCGACGCCGGCCTGCCGGCTCATTCGGTGATCGCGGTCCAACTGCCCAACACGATCGAGTTCGTGCTGACGGTGCTGGCCGCGCATCGCGCCGGCCTCGTGGTCGCCGTATTCCCGCTGCTGTGGCGTCAGTCGGAGCTCGTGGCGGCGCTGAACCGCACCAGCGCGCGCGCCATCGTCACGATGTCGAAGATCGACGGCGTGATTCACTCCGATCTCGCGATGAATGCGGCGGCGGAGGCGTTCTCGATCCGCCACGTCTGCGGCTTCGGCTCCGATCTGCCCGAGGGGATGTATTCGCTGGACCAGTCGATCGCAAAACCCTCGCGCTCGACGCGCGGGCTCATGCCGGACGGCCGCAAGGCCGCGATCGTCTCCTTCGACGTGACCGCCGACGGCTTCCGCGCCGTGCCGCGCACCCATTTGAGCCTGATCGCCGGTGGGCTCGCCGTCTCGCTCGAGAGCGATCTGCCGCAGGGCGTGAACATGATGTCGGCCTTCCTGCCGTCGTCATTCGCCGGCCTCGCCGCCTCGGTCGTGACCTGGCTGTTGTCCGGCGGCACCCTTGCGCTGCACCACCCGTTCGACGCCGACGCGCTGGAACAGCAGCTCGCGGAGCTGGCCTGCGATACGCTGGTCGCCCCGGCTCAACTCGCCTTGCGTCTCGACGAGGGCAATCTGGCCGCGCGGCTGCCGAACCTGCGCTATGTGCTCGGCCTGTGGCGCGCGCCCGAGCAGGTGGCGTCGAGCGCATCGTGGAGAACGCGCGACATCGAGATGACCGACGTCTATCTGTTCGGTGAAGCCGGACTGTTCGCCGTGCGCCGCACCGCGGCCGATGGCAGTCCCGGGCCGGTCAAGCCGGGCCGCCAGGGCGCGCCGCGCGAACAGCCGGGCTCGTCGATCGCCGGCGAGATCCTGGTGACGCCGAAGGGCACGCTCGGACTGCGTGGGCCCATGGTCGTGTTGGCCGCCTACGCGCCGCCGCAACCGCCGAGCGACTCGCTGATGCCGGCAGCGCCGCGCGACTACGTCGACACCGAATACGCCGTGCGCCTCGACCGCGCCCAGGACACGATCTCGATCACGGCGCCGCCGGCCGGCGTGATGGCCGTTGGCGGCTACCGCTTCCTCGCCCAGGATCTGCACGAATGGTCGAGGCGGCTGGGCCAGGGCGCGCTGCTCACCGCTCTGCCCGACCGTCTCAGCGGTCACCGCCTCGCGGGCCGCGCGATGGACAATGCGCGCGCGCGGGAAGCGCTCGCCGAGCTGGGACTCAATCCGCTGATGGTCGAGGCCTTCCGCGACCGCGCCGGCTCGGGCGGCTGATCCTGCCGTCCGGACAGCTACGGAACCGTCATGTTTGGAACAGTGTTGACGCTGCGTTAACGGGAGGGACCTAGGATCGCGATGTAACGTCAGCGTATCCTGAGTTCCCTGGATGTCCCCACAAGGCCCGCTTCTCATCGTCTCCTCGTCCACGCGGCCTTCGCTGAGTGCGGCCCTCGCGGTGGCGCAAATTCTCCCCTCCGTCGAGACGCGCTGGGCTGATGCGATCAGCATGATGTCCAAGGTTCAGCCGGCGGCGGTCGTTGCCGTCGTCGAGGATGTTGATGCAACCGAGCTTGCGGCGTTCTCGCGTCATGTCGGCGCGCGCAAGCCGTACGTGCCGCTGATCGCCATCGCACCCGGTGGCGCTGTCCTGCCCGACCACGCCATTCCCTTGCATGGCAGCGACAATCACGAGCGGCTGCTGGCGCGGCTGCGCGCGGCGTTGCGCGTCCGCACGCTGCACACCACCGTGCTGCGCCGTCTCAATGAGAAGAAAGCACCCGACGCCACATTGCCGGAAACAGATCCGCTCGATGACGCGACCGTGCTGCTGCTCGGCCGCGGCAGCTCCCTGCCCGGCCTGTCGGTCGCGCTCGGCGAACGCATGGCGGTCGTCGGCGCGCTGAGCATCGAAGCCGCCGCCAAACATCTGTCGAGCCGCGACATCGACGGCATCGTGCTCGGCGAAGGGTTTTCGCCGCGCGTGGTCGATGCGTTCCTCGCGGTGCTCGCCGAGGACACCCGCTTCCGCAACCTTGCCGTCGTCGTCACTGCCAACCAGCCGGCGCCGCTGCAGGAACTCGCCAATCTCGAGATCATCGCCGGCGCTCCCGCGCACATCGCGGCCAGCGCGCTGCCCTTGATCCGCCAGCACGCCTTCGAAGCGCGCCTCAACCGCACGCTGCGCGCCATCGAAGCCGGCGGCATGCTCGACCCGCAGACCGGCCTGCTCACCCGTAACGCTTTTGCGCGCGACTTTGCCACCGCCGTCAGTCAGACCCAGAAGAGCGGCGGCAGCCTAGCGGTGGCCCGCTTCGCCTTCGATCCGGTCAATCCGCGCGCCCAGTATGACGGCGCCCGCATCATCAGCCGCCTGATGCGACGGATGGATTTCGGCACCCACGAGGACAACGGCTCCGTCGTCGTCGTGTTCGCCGAGACGGATCTGCGCTCGGCCCACGCCATCGCCCGCCGCCTCTCCAGCGTGATGCGCCAAACCTCGCACGGCAAACGCGACACGCGCACGGAGCCTTCGGTCACTGTCGCCGCGCTGCAGCCGGGCGACACCGCGCGCACCTTGCTGGCCCGCGTCTACGGCGAGGCGCAACGCGCGGCTTCATAGAACGTTGCCTGCGTCACGGGCGTCATTGCGAGTGACCTGCCACCGAAGTTTCATCCAGGAGCATTTAGAGTCCTGTTGGGTTTTACGCCGAGTGGCGCGGGTGCAGCAACGGGCGATTGGCGGAGCTGGTGGGGGTTGCGCATCCGATCGCCCGTTGCGGTGAGGTTGGCCGCATAGGCCGCAAACTCCTAGGGGCAGGTCACTACAACAAAGCATATAACGTCAGATCTGAGCCCTTCGTCTGGACCAAGAAAAAGGCCCGGCAACGCCGCTTCAAAGACCGCCGTATCACCGAGCTATGATTCCGGGTACCAGGTCCGCTTGCGCACGCCAGTTGAAACGGTCTCGTGTGCACGCACATGGGTGCAGATCGTGATAACGAGCGCAAGCCGGCTGCACTGCCAGTCAGCGCCGAGCGCGGAGCTAGTGGGTGACGTCACGTTGACCGACAATAATGCCGCTACGCTGGCAAACATCACGCACGCCGCGATCAGCACCGCTCCCTTGTGGGTCCTTGGGTGGGAAATCATGGCCTTGGCTCCTGTACGATGGCCGGAAGAAGAAAGGGCAGGCTCCACAGTCCTTGTGAACTAATTCACGACCTGACCCACAGTTTTCGCTGGTGGCCCGAAGGCGTGCGCGATTGCTGGCGCTGGATCAGCGCCGCAGCCGGACTCGCGCACCGGAGCAAACAGCATCTTTGTTCGGCCACCTCGTCGGCCCGAGGCGGGCGGCGTGGACGGAATGTCAACGCCGAGCGCCTTGGCTGTCTTGAGATTGACGACCAGCTCAAACCTGGTTGTCTGCTCGACGGGCTTCGCGTCCGGCTGCTGCCTCGGCTTGATCTTGATCAAGTTCAGCAGCGTCGCCGCCACGATCATCACCAGGACGCCGCCAACACTGAGCGCGATCTGCATCGTCAGCCCCTCCGAGATGCCGAGCAGCGCCAGGCGGCTGGCGAACGTCAGCAGAACGCCGAGGCAGTAGATTGGCAGCGAGTTCTGGCCACAGAGAACGGCGCCGCGCATCACCGCCGTCGTCAGCCCTCGCCAATTGCGAGGCACTAACCATACCACCAAAACCGCAAGGGCCAAGAAATGCAGCAGTCGCAATGGATCGAGATTAGATTTGTCCATCGGGTAAAGCAGCGTCAGCAGCGCCTGCGGGACCAGCGCTTCCAGCGGTTTGATGCTCCAGCTCAATGCGATGATGAGGCTGAACACCAGATAGAGAGCGGCAGCCACAAGCGCGGTGCGTGAGGTCACCCATGGCCGGGCTCTCTTGTCTTCGATCATCCACCACACGCCAAGCACGACCAGCAGCTGCCAAGCCAGCGGATTGAAGGCCCAGTGGCCGTTCGGCCATGCCGGGATGGTCCATCCGAAGACGTGCACCAGTGCGTAAAGCAACAGCGACGCGCCGAGCGTTGCGTTCGGCGCTCGCAGCAGCAGCCACAGCAGCGGCGCGAACAAAAGGTGATAAAGCACGAAGAGCGGCAAGACGTCGGTGTTGACGGGGCAGTATTGCAGGATCGCCGCGTGCGCGAGCGTCACGCCCGGCTGTTCCAACAGAATGCGCGTATTGCTCTCGTCGGCAAGATGGCCGCCGCCTGCGAGGTGAACCATGATGGCGCAGGCGAGCGTGAGCAGCAGAAATGCGACATAAATATCCCAGCTTCGCCACAGCGTCCGGCCGATCACGCCGGTCCACCCCCCGCAGCGCCATGCCTTGCCGTAGGCCAACGCGCAGGTTACGCCCGACACGAACATGAACACTTCCGCGGCATCGCTGAAGCCGTAGTTCCGCAGTGTCAGCCAGCTCCCGATGTTGTTGGGGACATGATCAAGAAAGATGCACCAGAGCGCGATGCCGCGGCAGGCATCAATGCGCAAATCGCGGCCGTAGCCTTTCAGCTCCGGCAACGCGCCTACCGATGGCTTCAGGTCGGCAGTTCGATCATGCATCTGATTGCCCCGTCCGGCGTACGAGCACGCTTCAAGAGGGACCGAATTTGACAGAAAGTCACCGCCGCGCTGCCGGATCGTGACAACGCCGCAATCTAGATTTGCTTCACGCCGACCCCGGCCACCAAAGCTATTACGATAATGATCATATGGCGGCTGGCGGCGCTTGGTAGAACCTGCTGGCGCGTGAGGCTGTCCGTTTGACGATCATCGTTCAAACGGCAGAGCGCGTAAATCAGCCGGAGGTCCACAGAGAGAGGTTCCTAGGTCCTATGATCAAGGTACCGTACAGATCTCGGCATCAATCACCTTTGCCTACAGGCGAAGGAGACCCTGAGTCCCACGACTTTCGTGGTCCGTACTCGCGCTCCTACCGTGCGGTGACTACAATTACACCACACAACGGCATTCGGCTCCTACCTTGAGTGCCCGGCGGCGAACCGCTGGTTGGGCCAAGGATGATGGTGGATAGACGGTATCGAGAGCCAGTCTTCCGCCAGCTTCTTCCTCGCCAAAGACCCGAAGGTGGGTGTATGTTTTTTGAGTTGGATCTCCGTGCAATGGGATGACGGAGAGCTTTTATGAAAGTTCTTATTGTCGACGACCATGCATTAATCCGCGAGGCGTTGCACGCTGTCGTGAAACAACTGAAGCGAGACTCCGTCATTTTTGAAGCTTCGAACGG
This sequence comes from Bradyrhizobium sp. HKCCYLRH3059, assembly GCF_051168035.1. NCBI lineage: Bacteria > Pseudomonadati > Pseudomonadota > Alphaproteobacteria > Hyphomicrobiales > Nitrobacteraceae > Bradyrhizobium > Bradyrhizobium sp. HKCCYLRH3059. The sequence continues at coordinate 46,604 of NZ_JBNPUF010000004.1, forward strand.
CCGTGAGGCAGTGCACATAGTCGAGGAACATCCTGACATCAGCCTCATTTTGCTTGATATCAATTTGCCTGATCGAGATGGCTTCTCTGTCCTCCGCGAACTGCGTGACCGCTATGCGACCATTGCTATCGTCATTCTCTCGTCCTCGGATGATCAAGATACAGTCAAGCGTGCCTTCAAACTTGGCGCTCTGGGTTTCATCCCGAAAACTACCGAACGTGAGGTCATGCTCAACGCCATCAAGTTAGTGTTCTCTGGCGGCATTTACATTCCCTCGGAGATACTTGAGGAACCAACGTCTCCGCGGCCTGCAAATAAGCTAGCGACGCGGGACTCTCCCAAGGGTCTCGGGTTGACCGATCGGCAGATTGAAGTGCTTGCGCTCCTGATGAAGGGAAAAAGCAACAAGATCATTGCCAAGACCCTCGATATGGCCGTGCCGACCGTGAAGAACCACATCACGGTCGTTCTCAAGGCACTCAATGTAACGAGTCGCACCGAGGCAGTAATAGAAGTAGGAAAAATGGGCTGGGACTTGTCGCCGAAATCTGATTCATAACGCCGCCCCGGTGTCTCTCCTATCGCCTTGATCCCTCAAGAACTCGTGCATGACAGCGCGGAGCCGCATTGGGTCGACAGGTTTGTGCAGCAAAATGTACCCTCTGTCCTTAGCGTCACGTAATGGTTCGGGTGCCGTATCGCCGCTGGTGAGGATAGCTGGAATTGACGAGCCAAACGCCGCACTAATTTGTTCAATTGCTCGGATACCGGTCTTTCCGCTGGCAAGATGATAGTCCGAGATTATAAGATCGAGGCGTTGTTGGCGCTCAGCCAGTCGGATGAGCGCAGCTTCGTCGGATCCGGCGGTAAGGACGGAGTATCCCCATTTGCCAAGCAATCCGCCCGTCTCCTCTCGCACAATTGGAGCATCGGCAATAACAAGAATTACCTTACCTTCGACCGCTGCGGGGCGAGGTGAGTCGACGGGCTCAGTGGACCTGACGCATTTATCGGCCATCGGAATCAGGATTGAGAATCGCGAACCTCGGCCCACAGTCGAAGCTAAGTCGACTTGATGGTTGAGAAGTACGCGAAGCCTGTCGACAATAGCCAGGCCGAGCCCCAGGCCGCCGTACCGGTTCCGTTCTGGGCCGGGTAGTTGAAAAAACTCGCCAAAGATATTCTGCTTCTGATCCTCAGGAATGCCGGGACCGCTATCCCATACTTCGATACGCAACATTTCACCGCGCCGACGACATCCGACGATGATCCCGCCCCGTGACGTATAGCGCACAGCATTGGATACCAGATTGAGCAGTATGCGTTCGAGCAGCATGGCGTCGCTCCGCACCCAGGCGTCACTTCGCCGAACGCGTAGACGCAAGCCTTTTTCTCGCGTTGCCTGATCAAACGTAGTCTCAATTGTTTGCAACAGGCGCGCGATCGGGAATTCGGTAATTTTGGGTGTAAGGATTCCAGCATCGAGCCTGGAAATATCCAGGAGCGAGTTGAACATTTCATCCATTTCTTTGCGCGTTGCATCGATCCGCTCGATCGTCTTTGTCCTTTCCCCCGATTTGAGCGGCGTGCGCAGCTGTGCAACGAACAGGCCTAGTGCATGTAATGGCTGCCGCAAATCATGGCTTGCCATGGCAAGAAAGCGCGATTTGGCTGCATTGGCGAGCTCCAGCTCTTGCGTACGCTCAGCGACCTTCCGTTCGAGTTCCATCTGCGCGTGGCGCAGACTTTCCTCCGCTTTCTTGCGCACCTCGACGTCGGCGCTCAGTAGCAAGCTTGGAACGGCAATACTGATCAAAAACATCAATACCAGCAGGAATGAAACGTTGAGATCCACGGTCGTGAAGGGGCCGCCGCCCGTGAGCGTCCCCCAAATCGTGATCCCCGCAAGCACCAGCGCAACCGTTGCGGTGTCACGTGGACCGCAGCGCAGCGCCGCCCACAACATTGGCAGGATCGCGAGAAAACCCAGTGGATTTCGGCTCGGCGTTTGCTCGATCAGGGGGCTGAAAGCAATGAGTCCAACAGCCGCCGCTGTTGCGAGGACGCCGACCGTCTCCAAGAATTCCTTGCGGTTGAAAGCATGGTAGGGGCTTGATGCCCAAAGCACGATAACGGGGGCAATGACCAGCGCGCCGGTCACATCTCCCAGCCACCATGTGACCCAGGCGTTTGCGAAATTCGTCCGTTCGATGTACCCGGCGGTTGCCAGGCTGGACAGTCCAATGCTGGCGCTGATCGGTGTCGCGATCACGAGGCAAATCAGGGTAAACTTCGCGACAGAATATGGCGTCGAAAACGTATTACATCCGCTCGACCATCGATTGATTAGGTAAGCGCCAACAACCGCTTCAAGAGAGTTACCGGTCGCAATCGCAATCGCGGTGGCAACCGAGCCGGCGGTCGTCGCATTGGCGATCACCGCCGCCGTGAAAATTGCGGGCCAAGTCCGATATCCCCACAACAGCACCGCCGCCAGCGCGACACCTGTCGGTGGCCAAATTGGCGTTGCACTGGGATGAATAGAGGCGAGAGCAAGGCCACCTTTTGCCAGGGCGAAATAGATCAGTCCAATTGCGACCAGACCGCCGGCATAGCTAATGCCTCGGCGGAAATTTATCTCCGGCGATAGTGATCGTGGATCGGACATCGTCGATGCCTGAACTAGGCAGTTGGATCGCCCCCCACAACTGACCTTTGATCTTCTTGAAGATCTGCGAAACTGATCTCGTTGATAAAAATCTGTGAAACATTAATCCTCTTTAGGGACTCGTGCGACCATCTCAAGGTTGCACACGCGTTCGAGCCGGACTTAGCTAGCGCTCGCATGATGCCGATACCGGCGAGCATCGCAGGCCCGCCCTGTTCTGCAACTGACCTGCCACCGAAGTTTCATCCGGTAGGATTTAGAGTCCTGTTTGACGCCGAGTGGCGCGGGTGCAGCAACGGGCGATTGGCGGAGCTGGTCGGGGTTGCGCCGCCGATCGCCCGTTGCGGGGAGGTTGGCGGCTGAAGAATGGCGGCGGCCTTGCCGTCGCGCGCTTCGCCTTCGATCACTTCGACCCCCGCGCCCAATATGACGGCGGGCGCATCATCAGCCGGCTGATGCGCCGGATGGATTTCGGGACCCACGAGGACAACGGCTCGGTCGTGGTCGTGTTCGCCGAGACCGATCTGCGTTCGGCCATGCGATCGTGCGGCGGCTGTCGAGCCGTGATGCGCCATACCTCGCATGGCAAGCGCAACGCGCGCATGGAGACGGCGGTGACCGTCGCCGCGCTGTAGCAGGGCGACACCGCACGCACGCTGCTGGCCCGGGTCTATGGCGAGCCGCAGCGCGCGGCGTCGTGAAGCCCACTAGTAAGCCTGCCTCAGGCAAGCACTTCAATTCCGATGAGCCGCCCATCCGCATCGAGATCCAGGATTATGTCGGCGCCAACGTATGAAAGAAGGTCAGACAATGGTACTTGCCTGGCAGAGCACCCCTTCGTTCCTGACCCGGGATGCTCAGGCAACATCAGATACGCCACGTTCGGATCGTCTGCACTAACGCGAAGTGCGATGTTACGTTGCGTCATCGACATCTCCCAAGCAGGCGCATCAATGTCCGTAAGGTGGGTACACGCGCATGCACGATCTCGCCATATGTGAGCGCAAGACGGCGCCGTGCCCGCGATCCCAAGAAATTAGCCGAGCGTACCATAAATTGTAAGGGATCGCTTCCAGCAAGTCCAAGACACGGCGTGTGCGCGTGGCTCGCATATCCTGACTTCGGTCGTCAGATCTCATCGGCTTGGCCACGATCTCAACCGAACACTGGCATCTTCAGATCGCGCATTTGCCCCACTCGTCTGATGCTATCACCCTTCGTTCGGGGGCGTCTGACGAAGCGAAGGATGGCGCGATGCAGAACAGACAATCTCGCGATCAGACCGACTGGATCAGCGTGATCGCGATCGTCTCAGTCTTCACGATCGCCAGCCTTGCGTTGCATTTCGGCTGGATGCTTCGCTAACGCTCCATTCCGCTACGCCGCCTTCTTCTTCTCCGCGAGCTCCGCCAGCTCCTTCAGAATATCCGTGGTCCCGGCCAGCCGCTCTTCCGGAGTCTCCCAGACCTGCAGGAACACGACCTTCATGTCCGGGCGCACCTTGGCGGCCTGGCCGTGGCGCTTGATGAAGGCGACGAGGCGCTCCGGATAGGCAAAACTGTTGTCGCGGAAGGCGATGACGGCGCCCTTCGGGCCGGCATCGACCTTCTCGACATTGGCGCGGCGGCAGTAGTTCTTGATCGCGGCGACCTTGAACAGATAGCGCGTCTCGTCCGGCAGCTTGCCGAAGCGGTCGCGCAGCTCGGCGGCGAAATTCTCGATCTCCTCGTCGGTCTCGAGATCGGCGAGCCGGCGGTACAGCGACAGCCGCACGGAGAGGTCGGAGACGTAGTCCTCGGGGATCAGCACGGGCATGCCGATCGTGATCTGCGGCGACCAGCGGTCGACCGTCGGCTCGGTGATGCCGGCCTTGAGGTTCTCGATCGCCTCCTCCAGCATCGACTGATAGAGCTCGAAGCCGACCTCCCTGATGTGGCCGGACTGTTCGTCGCCCAGCAGATTGCCGGCGCCGCGGATGTCGAGGTCGTGGCTGGCGAGCTGGAAGCCGGCCCCCAGCGTCTCCAGCGACTGCAGCACGCCCAGGCGCTTTTCGGCCAGTGGGCTGATCTTGTGCGTCGACGGCAGGGTGAACAGCGCATAAGCGCGCAGCTTGGAGCGGCCGACGCGGCCGCGCAGCTGATAGAGCTGGGCAAGGCCGAACATGTCGGCACGGTGTACGATCAGCGTGTTGGCGCGGGGAATGTCGAGGCCGGATTCGACGATCGTGGTCGACAGCAGGATGTCGAACTTGCCGTCGTAGAACGCCCCGATGATGTCCTCGATCACGGTCGGCGCCATCTGGCCGTGCGCGACGGCGACCTTCATCTCCGGCACGGTCTTGTCGAGGAACTCCTTGACCTCGGCGAGATCGTCGATGCGCGGCACCACGTAGAACGCCTGGCCACCGCGATAGCGCTCGCGTAAGAGCGCCTCGCGGATCATCACGGGATCATGCGGCGCGACGAAGGTGCGAACGGCGAGACGATCGACTGGCGGCGAGGCGATGATCGACAACTCGCGCACACCGGTGAGTGCGAGCTGCAAGGTGCGCGGGATCGGCGTTGCCGACAGGGTCAGCACATGCACCTCGGCGCGCAGCTGCTTGAGCCGCTCCTTGTGGCTGACGCCGAAATGCTGCTCCTCGTCGACGATGACGAGGCCGAGATCGCGGAACTTGATCGCCTTGCCGAGCAGCGCGTGGGTGCCGACGACGATGTCGACCGAGCCGTCGGCGAGGCCCTTCTTGACCTGATTGAGCTCCTTGGTGCTGACCAGCCGCGACGCCTGTGCGACGTTGACCGGAAAGCCCTTGAAGCGCTCAGCGAAAGTCTTTGCATGCTGGCGCGCGAGCAGCGTGGTCGGCACGACGACTGCGACCTGCTTGCCGTCGAGCGCGACCGCGAACGCGGCCCGCAACGCCACCTCGGTCTTGCCGAAACCGACGTCGCCGCAGACCAGCCGGTCCATCGGCCGTCCCGCTTCGAGATCGGCGAGCGTCGCCTGGATCGCGGCGAGCTGGTCCTCGGTCTCGTCATAGGGGAAGCGCGCGCAGAACTCGTCATAGAGGCCGGCCTGCACCGGCAGCTTCGGCGCCTCGTGCAGCATGCGTTCGGCGGCGATCTTGATCAGCTCGCCGGCCATCTCGCGGATTCGGTTCTTGAGCTTGGCCTTGCGTGTTTGCCAGCCGGAGCCGCCGAGCTTGTCGAGCTCGACATTGGTCTGGTCGGAACCGTAGCGCGACAACAGCTCGATGTTCTCGACCGGCAGATACAGCTTCGTTTCGCCGGCGTAGCGCAGCTCGAGACAGTCATGCGGCGCGCCGGCGACCTCGAGCGTCTGCAGCCCGACGAAGCGGCCGATGCCGTGATCGACATGAACGACGATGTCGCCGATCGCGAGGCTCGTCACCTCCGAGATGAAATTGTCGAGCTTGCGGCTCGCCCGGCGCGGCCGCACCAGGCGGTCGCCGAGAATGTCCTGCTCGGAGATGACCGCGATCTGATCGGTCTCGAAGCCGGTCTCGAGACCGAGCACCGCGAGCATGGTCTCGTTGCGCGGCGTCGCCTGCACCACGCGCCAGGTGTTGACGCTGGTGACATGGATCAGCTTGTGATCCTTCAGCATGCTCGCCATGCGGTCGCGCGAGCCTTCGCTCCACAGCGCGATCACGACCTTCTTGCGCACCGATTGCAGCGCTTGCACGTGCGCCACCACGGCCTCGAATACGTTGACGGCGGAATCGTTGCGCTCGGGCGCGAAGTTGCGGCCCTGTCGCGCGCCGATGTCGACGACGTTGGCGCTCTCCGGCACCGCGAACGGAGTGACACGCGCCAGCGGGACGGCGGCGAGCCGCTCGGCCCATTCGGAGGACGTCAGATAGAGGCGGTCGACCGTCAGCGGCTTGTAGATCGCCCCGCCGCCGGGATGCTCCATCGCCTCGCGGCGCGCGTCGTAATAATCGATGATCTGCTTGAAGCGCTCGCGCGCGGCATCCTCGCCCTGCGGCTCGATCACGATGGGTGTGTTCGGCAGATAGTCGAACAAGGTCTCCATCTTGTCGTGGAACAGCGGCAGCCAGTGCTCCATGCCCGGATAGCGGCGGCCTTCGCTGACGGCCTCGTACAGCGCATCGTCGCGCTCCGGCGCGCCGAACTCGGCGACATAGCCCATGCGGAAGCGGCGGATGGTGTCGGTGACGAGCTGGAATTCGGAAACGGGCACGAGGTCGAGCGAGCGCATGTCGAGCAGGGTGCGCTGGGTCTCGGCGTCGAAGGTGCGGATCGATTCCAGGCTATCGCCGAAAAAGTCGAAGCGCACGGGCTGGTCGAGGCCGGCCGGGAACAGGTCGAGGATGCCGCCACGCACGGCATATTCGCCGCTTTCGCGGACGGTCGACGAGCGGTGGTAGCCATTGTGCTCGAGCCAGGCGATCACCGAATCCATCGGCACGACATGGCCCGGAGCGACCGACAGCGCCTGCCCCGCCATGGTGTCGCGCGAGGGGACGCGCTGCACGATGGCGTTGACGGTGGTCAGCACGATCAGCGGCTTGTCGCTGCCGGCGAGGCGCGACAGCCGTGCCAGCGTGGTCACGCGCTGGGCGAGGATGCCGCCATGTGGCGAGACGCGGTCATAGGGCTGGCAGTCCCAGGCCGGGAACTGCATCACCGGCAGATCCGGCGCGAAGAAGTCGAGCGCTCGCGCCAGCTGCTGCATCCGGTTGCCGTCGCGGCAGACCACGGCGAGGCTCACCGCCGGCGGCTTCGGCTTGGCCGCGGTGGCGCGCGCGAGGTCGGAGACGACGAGGCCTTCGGCGCCCTCCGCGACGTTGGCGAGCGTGAGCGCGCGCCCCGGCGCGAGGTGCTCGGCGGGCGACTTGACCGGGCTCTTCATCAATCGGCGCCCACCGCGCGGAACGCCTTGATGCGCTCGAACAGCGCCGGAGTCTGCTCCGGCGGCAGCGGCCGGGCGCCGGTGACCGCGGCATAGAAGTCCGGGTCGGGGACTTCGAGCAGTTGCTCGAGCTCGGCCAGCTCGCCTTCGCTGAGGGCGCCGATCTCGGCGTCGGCAAAGCGGCCGAGGATCAGATCCATCTCGCGGGTGCCGCGATGCCAGCAGCGGAACAGGAGCCGCTTGCGGCGGTCGTCAAGGCCTTGGCTCGATCGGGTCGTTCCGGTCATCGCGACATCCTGCTGTTCAACGCCAAAAGCCCGGACGGTGCCGGGCGCGGTTGATATAGCGGTGCACAGCGCCCCTGTCAGCCCCTCCCGGGCTGCAGAACCGGCATGCCCGGCACCTCGAACCTGAGAAAAAGACGTGGATGTCTCGGCATTCGCGGCTATTCCGGCTCCCAAACCGCTTTAAGTGTTCGCTCCATGCGCCCCAGCATCCTCAATCCTCTGTTTGCGCCGGTCACGACCCTGTCGGGGGTCGGACCGAAGCAGGACAAGCTGCTGCGCTACCTGCTCGGCTGCACCGAGACGCCGCGGCTGGTCGACCTGCTGCTGCATCTGCCGGCCAGCGTGATCGACCGCCGCAACCGGCCGAAGGTCCGCGACGTCGAGGTCGGAACCGTGGTGACGCTCGAAGTCACGGTCGACCGCCACCGTCCCTCGCGCAACGCGCGCGCGCCATACCTCGTTTACGCCAGCGACGAGACCGGTGACGTCGTGCTGACGTTCTTCCGGCCCAAGGGCGACTACATCGAGAAGATGCTTCCGGTCGGCGCCAAGCGCTACGTCTCCGGCACCGTGCAGATGTATGACGGCGTGCCGCAGATCGTGCATCCCGACCGCATCCTGGACGAGGCCGGCTTCGCCAAGCTCTCGGGAATCGACCCGGTCTATCCGCTGACCGAGGGCCTCGCACTCGGCTCGCTGCGGCGGGCGATCGCTGCGGCGCTGACCAAGCTGCCTGAGCTGCCGGAATGGATCAGTCCGGAGGTGCTCCGACGCTGCAACTTCCCCTCGCTGAAGGAGGCGCTGACGCGGGTGCACGTCCCGCAGGAGCTGACCGACATCCTGCCGGAAAACCCGTTCTGGTCGCGGCTGGCCTTCGATGAGCTGCTCGCCGGCCAATTGGCACTGGCACTGGTGCGGGCGCAACTGCGCCGGCCCGCGGGCAACCGTCATGCCGGCGACGGCCGGCTGCGCCGCAAGATCATCGACGCCCTGCCCTATGCGCTGACGAACTCGCAAGCCGAGGCGATGGCCGCGATTGCCGCCGATCTCGAAAAGCCGGTGCGGATGCTGCGGCTGCTGCAGGGCGACGTCGGCTCCGGCAAGACGGTGGTAGCGCTGCTGGCGGCGGCCGCCGTGGCCGAGGCCGGCAAGCAGGCCGCGCTGATGGCGCCGACCGAGATTCTGGCGCGCCAGCATGCCAAGACCATCGCGCCGCTCGCCGCGCGCGCCGGCATGAACGTGGTCATCCTGACCGGACGCGAGAAGGGCAAGGAACGCCGCGACATCCTCGCCCGGCTCGAAGCCGGTGAGATCGACATCCTCATCGGCACGCACGCGCTGATCCAGGACGACGTGATCTTCAAGTCGCTGGCGCTCGCCATCGTCGACGAGCAGCATCGCTTCGGTGTGCGCGAGCGGCTGGCGCTGACCTCGAAGGGCGAGGCCGTCGACGTGCTGGTGCTGTCGGCGACGCCGATCCCGCGCACCCTCGTGCTGACCTATTTCGGCGACATGGACATTTCCGAGCTGCGCGAGAAGCCGGCCGGTCGGCAGCCGATCGACACCCGCGCGGTGGCCGACACCAGGCTCGGCGAGGTCGTCGACGCCGTCGGCCGCGCGCTCGATGCCGGCAAGCTGGTGTACTGGATCTGCCCGCTGGTCGAGGAATCCGAGGCCGAGGGCATCGATCATCTCACCAACGCGACGGATCGCTTCGAGAGCCTGCGCGAGCGCTTCGGCGACAAGGTCGGCCTCGTCCACGGCAAGATGAAGGGCAGCGAGAAGGACGACGTCATGGGGCGGTTCGCGGCCCATGAGCTGCGCCTGCTGGTTGCGACCACCGTGGTCGAGGTCGGCGTCGACGTGCCGGCGGCCAGCATCATGGTGATCGAGAACGCCGAGCGCTTCGGCCTGGCGCAGTTGCACCAGCTGCGCGGCAGGATCGGCCGCGGCTCGGAAGCCTCGACCTGCATCCTGCTCTATCACGAACCGCTCGGGCCGATGTCGAAGGCCCGCCTCGCCGTGATCCGAGAGACCACAGACGGGTTCCGCATCGCCGAGGAGGATCTCAAGCTGCGTGGCGAAGGCGACGTGCTCGGCATCCGCCAGAGCGGCCTGCCCGGCTACCGCATCGCGCGGCCCGAGGTGCATGCCCAACTGATCACCCAGGCCCGCGACGAGGCGCTGCGGATACTCAAGGAAGACCCGAAGCTGAAGGGCCCGCGCAGCGATGCGCTGCGCTGCCTGCTGTATCTCTACGAGCGCGACGAGGCGATCCCGCTGCTGACGGCGGGTTGATCAGCAGAAGGTGCATCAACAAACTCACCTGTCGTCCCGGCCTTGAGCCTGGACCCATAACCCCAGGGAGCAGTTTGAGGCAGGGTGGCGATTGGCTTTTTCGCACCTCACAACCGCCGCGGAGTATGGGTCCGGGTCTGCGCCACGATGGGCTATCGCGCGTCGTGGCTCGCACGGGACGACGAGCTGAAATCGTCTACTTCGTTTTGCAACTCTCGGCGAACGCCACCAGCTGCGCCGCGTCGGTGCCCTCGCCCTGCACGTCCGCCGCAATGTGCTCGAACAACCGCGCAAAGCCCTCGTAGATCAGAGCAGCCGGATGATCCTCGCCGAGGAACCCCGCGATCTCGCGCATTTCGGCGACCCAGCGATAGGCCTTCGGCAGCATGTCCGGCAGTGCGTTGGCGAGACGGGCCTGGACGTGCGGCAGGCTCAGCGCCAGCTCGTCGCGCAGCGCGTCGGCTGCGCCGGCGCGGGTGGCGGCCAGCACCATCGCGGCGCCGAGCCCTGTCAGTCCCTTGTTGATGCCGGCATAGGCCATCTTCAGCGCCGAAGCCGCGCCGATCGGCCCTTCGATCCGGCGCAGATCGAGCCCGAGTTCGCCCAACGCGGCGACATCGGCGGACGCCTCGCCGCTCACATAGAAGGCCGGTCCCTTCGTGCCGGGCTTCGGCGGCAGACCGATGATGGCGGCGTCGACCAGGCGCGCGCCCGACGACAGCACGATGTCCTCGATGGTCCGGATGGTCTCGACGTTGACGGCGTTGCAGTCGACGATGATGGGCTTCTTCGAATTCCGGTTGATGACCGTCGCGAGCTGCTCCGCCAGCGCCACAGCCTCGCCCGGCGGCACGATCGACAGGATGATGTCGGCATTGGCGATCTCGGCGTCGCTGGCGCCGACCATGCCGGATGCGGCCGCCCTCGCCCGCGTCGCCGCGCTGCGCTCCTCGAGCGACGTCAGGACCTTGCAGCCGTGCTCCACGAGACGGGCGGCGATGGCGCTGCCCATGGCGCCGGGCGCGATGACGGCAATGCTGGGAGGCATGATGACGCTCCGATTCCAACGATGGTCTCGAAGACTATGCGCACCCCATGACAAAATTGAAGGCACGAAAACGAAGGGCAGCCCTTCCGGGCTGCCCTCGCCTTGGCCGCAACGTCAACGCTCCCCTCAGAGCCCCCGAGAACGCTGACCGCCGCGGCAGACCTCAGAACGCAATCTTCAAGCCTCCGCTGCCGAAGAAATCGTCGCCACCCGTGCGTCCGATCGTGCGCGACACGTTCACCGTCAGCGCCACATTGCTCCAGAACGGCGCCACGACGCCGGCGCTCACCCGGCCGTAGACGTTGTGCGAGGTGCCGTTCGGAACCGTCCAGTTATTGACGATGACGGGCGCCGAGGTCGCGTTGTACTGAATCAGGCGGCCGTTGCCGATGATGTCGTCATCGAGCGTCAGGTTCAGGTACGGATTGATGACGTTGCCCTGCACCTGGAACGGGGTGCGCAGCTGCACGCCGACGCTGCCGATCAGGGTCTCGGCGGTCTGCGAGCCGACCGCGAGCGTGAGCGCAGGATCGCCGGTCTCAGTGAAGCCGTCGACGCGGGCGCGGGCATAGGTCAGCCCGCCGATCGGGCCGAGCTTCGCCGTGCCTGCATCGAACAGGTAACCGGCTTTGCCGGCCGCGACGAAGGTGGTGCCGCCGGGATTGGAGGTGATGGTGTCGACCACGCCCGGCCGCGTGTTGCGATAGTCCTGATGGCCGATCGTCGCCAGGCCCTCGGCAAACAGGCTGTTGCTGGCCCAGGCGCCGTAGAGGCCGAACTGATAGGAATTGGCATCCGTGGTGCCGGCGCTGTTGAACAGCCTCGCCTTTGGATTGGAATAGTCGAAGGCGGTACCGATCATGGTGTTCGCCGACAGCCGGTACTCGACGCCAATGGTGCCGCCGATGCTGTCGAGATTGAAGCCGTTCGAGGCGGCGCTGCCCTGGCGGTCGCTGACGCCACCATTGCCCTGCATGTAGAACGACCATGGACTGACCGGCGCGAGCGGCGGCGCCTTGGTGTAGGGCGGGCGGCCCATTGCCCCATAGGCGTTCATCGTCGACGGAGCAAAGCCCGCGGTCTCGCGGAACATGTCGAGCTTGCCGAACAGGGTCGAGGCGAAGCCCATCGCGGTGATCGACCCCACCTCGCCTTGCGGCGCGAAGGTCAGCGGCGCGTTGAGGCGGTTGACGATGTACTGCCCCAGCACCTCGAAGCCGTGTGACGTCAGGTGCACGCCATCGACGTAGAACAGATACTGGTTCTGCAGCGCAGGATTGCCGATGCAGGCGATCGGACAGGCGCCGACATTGGTGAAGCCATAGCGCGACGGATTGGCCTGGATCAGCGTGCCGATCAGTCCGGTGTCGACGTACTCGACACGCACGCCCGAACGCGCGACGCCAGCGAGCGACTGCTGCATCAGGCTGTTATAGGTCGTGCTGTAGGCCTTGCCGGCCGGGGCATTGGCGTTGCCAACGGCCTCCGGCAAGGTGCTGACATCGCCGGCCGTGAACACGATACTGCGCGCGCCGTCCCCGACCAGCGCGTTGATGCCGGCCATGGCCTGCTGGGCCGTGACGGCCGCGGCCGTCGGCGCGCCAGCGAGCGAGCCGCCGGCGCGGTAATAGGCCCGCGCATCGTTGCCGCCGACCGAGATCTCGACCAGGTCTGTCGACGAGATCCTGCCGGAGAAGCCCGTCAGTCCGCTCCATTCCTGGAAGAAGCCGGGAATGCCCGGCGCCACCACGTTGGTATCGCCCGCCATGGCGCCGCCGATCGCGTAGTTGAGCTGGGGAATGCCGAGCAGCGCCGAGGTCGTGTCGACGAAATTCGTGCCGCCGCTGAAGCGACCGGTGGGATAGAGCGGCAGCTTGCCGGCGCCGCCGGTGAAGGTCCAGAGATTGCCCGTGTCGGCGTAGCTGTCGCCAAAAGCCTGAATGCGCGTATAGGTGGTCTGGGCCGCTGCCGGCGCGGTCAGTTGCAGGGACGCCGCGGACAGCGCGACCGCACACAACAATGTCGTCCTACTCACAGGCATCCTACGCGCCTCCCCAACGCCCTACTTTTGTTTGCCCGATGTTTCCATGGTGACCATTCGAAACACCACCGCCCGCTGGTTGTAGGAACGACGACATCCGTGGCTGTGCTTTCCGCGCATCATCATGCAGTGCAAAGCGCCGCGATGCGCACGTTTGCCCGCTGGGCGGACCGGACCGCCACCGACCATGCTCACGAAGGCTGCTGACAGAATCTGGCAGAGGGCTCGGCTAGTCGTGTGGCTGAAGCGCCGCAACCGGCGCCGCCACCGGAGAGACGACGATGCCCGACTTCAATTTTCTGATCCTCTATGTCGACAACCCGCCGAGGAGCGCGGCCTTCTATGCGGATCTGCTCGGGCGGCCCGCGGTCGAACAATCGCCGACGTTCGCCATGCTGCCGCTGCGCGAGGGCGTCATGCTGGGCTTGTGGTCGCGGCACACGGTCGAGCCGCCAGCGACGGGCGCCGCAGGCTTCGGCGAGGTCGCGTTCGCGGTCGGCGATGCCGGCGAGGTCCAGAGGCTGCACGACGACTGGAAGGCGCGCGGACTTTCGATCGCGCAGGCGCCGACACGGATGGATTTCGGAACGACGTTCGTCGCGCTCGATCCGGACGGGCATCGCCTGCGCGTGTTCGTTGCGCAGGATGCGGCCTAGCTCTTCCGCGGTGGCTGGCCTTTCGCGCCAGTCGGCCTTTCAGCCTAGTCCGCCTTGGCCGGCTCGGGCTCGCGGTGCGGCGCTGGCTGCGCGGGTGCGTTGGCGAGGCGCGCGGCGTTGGCCATGTTGGCCAGCGCCGCGACCTTTTTCTGCTGGTCCGATCCCGGCTGCACCACGCCGCAGGACATGATCAGCGTCGCCGCGTCCTCGGCGCTCATGTCGACCTCGATGATCTTGCTCCGCGGCAGATAGAAGAAAAAGCCGGTGGTGGGGTTCGGTGCGCACGGCAAGAACACCGAGATCTGCTCGTCGTCACCGGGCAGCCGGCTCGAAATCTCCGCGCTCGGCGGCTGCGAGATCAGGACGATCGACCACATGCCGGGCGAGGGAAACTCGACCAGCCCGACACGGCGCAGGCTCGATCCCTTGCCCGAGAACAGCGTTTCGAACACCTGCTTGAGGCCGCGATAGATCGCGCGCACCGCCGGGATGCGGCCGAGCAGCCGCTCGCCGAGGTCGACCAGGGTGCGGCCGATCAGGTTGGCCGTCAGGAAGCCGAGCAGCGTCAGTCCGATCACGGCCACGATCAGGCCGGAGCCGGGCACGCCGAACGGCAGATAGGTCTCCGGACGATAGACCAGCGGCACGAACGGCCGGACCAGCCCGTCCACCCAGGTCACGAACCACCAGGTGATGTAGAGCGTGATGGCAACGGGACCGGCGACGACGAGGCCGGTCAGGAAATAGTTGCGAAACCGGAACATCAGCCCATGGTGGGGCGTCTCGGCGGGAGCATCGGCCAAGGGATCGGTCTCAGGCGGCAGGTCGTCGCGGGAACTCATGCGAACTTCCGGGTCGGATCAAATCTCACCTAGGGGTCTTAGCAGATTTTTGAAGGGCGAAGGCCCTCTTTCCGACACATGCGCGCTTTGCCGCTGACCTGTGGCCCGGCAGCCGGGCACCAAGTCAACGCGCAAGGCGTCGATTTTTCAATCCCTGCTGCGGCGAGGAGCCACTCATAAGGGCCAACGCGCCGCCCTAGGCGCTACGCAGCGGCAGGGCCAGCCCGACCGCCACGAAGATGCCGCCGCAGACCTGGTTGAAGCGTCGCCCGACCCGGACGAGCCATGGACGAACGCGGGCCGCGGCGCTGGCGATGGCGACCTCGGTCAGGAACTCGGTCACCGTATAGGTGACGGCCACGATGCCGAACTGTACCGCAAGGCTGCGCTCGGGGTCGATGAACTGCGGCAACAGGGCGCTGAAGAACAGCAGGCATTTGGGATTGGTGGCCGCGGTCAGGAAACCCTGGCGAAACAGCACCTGCCCGCTCGCAACGGCGGGCTCACTGCCGGCGTCGACCGCCACCGGCGGCGATCGCCACAGCTTGATGCCGAGCCAGGCGAGATACAGCCCGCCCACCCACTTCAGGACGACCAGCCAGGTGATGGAGGATTGCACCAGCGCGCCGATGCCGAACATGCAGAGCGCGATGATGAGGACGAAGCCGATCAGGCCGCCGGCGATCGTGAACAGCGTCCTGCGCCCGCCATGCAGCGCCCCATGGGTGAGAGCCAGCAGGCCGCTCGGGCCGGGCGTGAGCGAGATACCGATGCTCATGAGCAGGAACAGCAGCCAAGTGTCGAAAGCCATCGTGATCCCCGTGATGGAGCGGACCGCCGAGCACCGTCGGGGACATCGCCTGAAACTGATGTCGGATTGCGGATCAGATGGCAATACGGCCGAGTTTGCACGCTCGTGCCCCCCGTGAGGTGTGGGCGCGAAAAAAACGGTGTCGTCCCGGACAAGCCCGGCAACGCGATAGCGTTGGCGGGCGCAGATCCGGGACCCATAATCCCGAGAGGTCGTTTGAAGCAGGCTGGAGCCGCCGACGCTGCGAACCATTAAGCACGGTGGCTATGGATCCCGGCGTTCGCCGGGATGACAGCGAATGTGCAGATGCCGCGTCGCAACTTACGCCGAACTGGTTCTCAAGGCGATGCGAGAGCATCAGCCAAGAGAAACCCGCTGCTACTCCACCGTGACCGACTTGGCGAGATTGCGCGGCTGGTCGACGTCCGTCCCCATCACCACGGCAGTGTGATAGGCCAGGAGCTGGACCGGGATGGCGTAGACGATCGGCGTGAATGTCGCGGCCATGTCCGGCATGGTGATCGTCACTAGCGAGTCCACGGTCGCCTCCTCGGCGCCCTTGGCATCGGTCATCAGGATGATCTTGCCGCCGCGCGCGGCGACCTCCTGCATGTTCGACACCGTCTTCTCGAACACGCGATCATAGGGTGCGATGACGACGACCGGCATGGTCTCGTCGATCAGCGCGATCGGGCCGTGCTTGAGCTCACCGGCGGCGTAGCCCTCGGCGTGGATGTAGGAGATCTCCTTCAGCTTCAGCGCGCCTTCCAGCGCCAGCGGATAGGAGGTGCCGCGGCCGAGATAGAGCACGTCCTTCGACTTGGCGATCTCGCGGGCGAGCTTCTCGATCTGCGGCTCGGTCGTCAGCGCGGCCGCGATCAGACGGGGCACCTCGACCAGGCCGTGGACCAGCTTGGCCTCGTCGGCCTCAGAGAGTTCGCCGCGGCCGCGGCCGGCGGCGATCGCGAGCGCCGCCAGCACCATCAACTGGCAGGTGAAGGCCTTGGTCGAGGCGACGCCGATCTCGGGACCGGCCAGCGTCGGCATCACGATCTCGCTCTCGCGCGCGATCGTCGATGTCGGCACGTTGACGACGGAGAGCGTATGCACGCCTTGCGACTTGGCGTAGCGCAGCGCCGCCAGGGTGTCGGCGGTCTCGCCGGATTGCGAGATGAAGATGGCGAGATCGCCCTGGCGGAGCGGCGCCTCGCGGTAGCGGAACTCGGAGGCGACGTCGAGCTCGACCGGCACCCGCGCGAAGCGCTCGAACCAGTATTTGGCGACGAAGCCGGCGTAGCTCGCGGTGCCGCAGGCGGTGATCGAGATGCGCTGGATGTCCTTGAAGTCGAACGGCAGCCGCGCCGGCAGCATCACGCGCTCGGTGCCCATGTCGACGTAGCGTGCCAAGGTGTGGCCGACGACCTCCGGCTGCTCGTGGATTTCCTTGGCCATGAAGTGGCGATAGTTGGCCTTGTCGACCAGGAACGACGAGGCGCCGGATTTCAGCACCTCGCGCTTCACCACCGCGCCCGTTGCGTCGTGGATGATGCCGGCGTCGCGGGTGATTTCGACCCAGTCGCCGTCGTCGAGATAGCTGATCGTATCGGTGAACGGCGCCAGCGCGATCGCGTCCGAGCCCAGGAACATCTCGCCGTCGCCATAGCCCATCGCCAGCGGCGAGCCCTTGCGGGCGCCGATCAGGAGATTGCCGTGGCCCTTGAACAGGAAGGCCAGCGCGAATGCGCCCTTCAACTGCGGCAGCGACGCAGCCACGGCCTGTTGCGGCGTGTGGCCCTTCAGCAGATAGGAATTGACCAGATGGACCACGGTCTCGGTGTCGGTCTCGGACGCGAACTTGGCGCCCTGCTTTTCGAGCTCGGCCCGTAGTTCGCGAAAATTCTCGATGATGCCGTTATGCACTACGGCAACGTTGTCAGTCGCATGCGGATGCGCGTTGCTCTCGGTCGGTTTGCCGTGGGTGGCCCAGCGGGTATGACCGATGCCGGCGTGTCCCTTCAGCGGCTGCTGCCCGAGCCGCTTCTCGAGGTTCTTCAGCTTGCCCTCGGCGCGCCGCCGGTCCAGATGATCGCCCTCGAGCGTGGCGACGCCCGCGGAATCGTAGCCGCGATATTCGAGACGTTTCAGGGAATCGACGAGATGCTCGGCAACCGGCCCGCGTCCCAGGATCCCGATGATTCCGCACATCAGCGCCAGTCCCCAAATCGTCGAGAGAGATTCAAAAGCGTGGCATTGTCTTAACGAAAACGGCGCGCTTTCAGGTTCAATAATTATTGCGGATTGCGACAGGGTTAAGTGGGAGCCCTAACCGAGGGCCTGCAGGCAACTCCGGTTCGATGCGGAGGTCCAGTTCGGAGCGCACTTAACGCCAGGTCAACGCTTTTGCGCAGAGACTGTCGCGTCGGAGAGGACGCCATGACCTATAGCCGCCGCCCAACTGATCCCAAGGGCACCAGCCCGCTCAGCCTGTCGCATCCGACGTCCGGGAGCCATCTGGCGCACTGGCCGCCGCCGACCTTGAGCAACGAGCTCAAGCCGATGCCGATCAAGCACCGTACCAACGAGCCGGTCAAGCACGCCACCCGCCGCGGCTGGCGCCTGACGCGTGCGATGTTCGCCGAGTTCCAAGACGACGAAAGCTGACGTCTCAGCTCACTTCTTGTGGCGTTGCTTGGCATTCCGGAAGCGCGCCGCGGCGCCTTCGCGCGTCGTCTGCGGACTGCGCTCCAGCGCCAGCGCATCGTCGGGCACGTCGCGCGTGATTACCGAGCCTGAGCCGATATAGGCGCGCGCGCCGATGTTGATCGGCGCCACCAGCGAGGTGTTGGTGCCGATGAAGGCGCCCTCGCCGATGTTCGTCTTGTGCTTGTTGAAGCCGTCATAGTTGCAGGTGATGGTGCCGGCACCGATGTTGGAATTGGCGCCGACATGGGCGTCGCCGATATAGGACAGGTGATTGACCTTCACGCCCGCCTCCAGCACTGCGGCCTTGGCCTCGACGAAATTGCCGATCTTGGCGCCGTCGCCGAGCGACGTACCGGGCCGCAGCCGCGCGAACGGCCCGAGCAGGCTGTTGCGGCCGAGCTTGGATTGCACGATGTGCGAGAACGAATGCACCACGGCGCCGTCGCCGATCGACACGCCGGGGCCGATCACGACGAACGGCTCGATAGTCACGTCCTTGCCGAACGTCGTATCCGCGGCGAGATAGACGGTCTCCGGCGCGATCAGCGTCACGCCCGCATCCATCGCCGCGCGGCGCAACCGGGTCTGCATCACGGCCTCGGCCTCGGCGAGCTGCGCCTTGGTGTTGATGCCGCGCACTTCGTCTTCAGACGTCTCGATCACGACCGCGCCGAGCCCCTGCTCGCGCGCGATCGCCACCGCGTCAACGAGATAATACTCGCCCTTGCTGTTGGCGTTGCCGATCCGGTCGAGGATCGCGAGCGCGCGACGACCGTCCATCGCCATCACGCCGGCGTTGCACAGCGTGATCGCCCGCTCCGCTTCGCTCGCATCGGCCTGTTCGCGGATCGCGACCAGCTTCGATCCGTCGAGCAGCAGGCGTCCGTAGCCGGTCGGATCGGCGGCGCGAAAGCCGAGCACGGCGAGCGCTGCGCCCTGGGCCAGCGCCGCCCGCAGCCGCGCGAACGTCTCGGCCGTGATCAGCGGCGTGTCGCCGAATGCGACCAGCAGATCGTCTGCGCCGCGCGCGATCGCCTGCCGCGCCGCCAGCACCGCATGCGCCGTCCCCAGCCGGTCGCGCTGGACGAAGATATCCGCATCCGGGCGCAGGCGCCTGGCTTCCTTCTCGACCGCGTCGTGCCCCGGCCCCACCACCACCGCGATGCTGGCGCCATCCCCGTGCGGCGCCGCCGCCAGGACGTGCGCGAGCAGTGATTCGCCGGCGATGGGATGCAACACCTTGGGCACGCTCGTGCGCATCCGGGTGCCCTCGCCTGCCGCAAGCACGATGGTCAGACTGGATCGAGCGGTCATGAAACACCTGGGATGAAGGGAGCGCATAGGTCGCGCTGTCATAATGCGTTTTCTGCGCGGGGCAAACCGCACCGGCTAAAGCCCCTGGTGGTTTTCCTGTTAATGTTCGCTTCGTGATTCGATTAAGGCAGGTTCATGGCTAAGGACTCCCGCAAATCCGCCGGCGCAAATGCAGCTGAGAAGACGGGCACCACTCTGTCTGGACTGTTTGCCGACGAGAACGAGTTCGATCGCCGCGCGCTGTGGCGGCTCGGCTGGTGGGGGGCTGGCGCCGTCGGCGCCGTCGGCCTGGCCGTTTTCACCAATCAGGCCGCACAGGGATGGCGGCAGGACCGTGTTTCCGCGGCCGATCTGTCGCGCCAGGCGCAACTGCTGCAGTCGCTGGCCCGTGAGACTCAGGGCGAGGCGCGCCAGCTCGGCGCGGCCATCGAGACGCTCAACACCGATCGCGACCGGCTGTACGCGCGCGTGACGGTGCTCGAGCAGGGATTGGACTCGGTGACCGGCGCGCTGGCCAAGCAGAGCGCCCAGGCGACTGCGAATACCGCCCCCGGCAGCAAGGCGGCCCCCGCGCCACAGATCGCTGCCGTCGAGTCCCAGGCCCCGGTGGCGGCCGCGTCGGGTTCCCCGCCACCCGGCCCCTTGCCCGCATACGCGAACGCGTCGCCATTCATGCCGGTTCCCAACGGGGCGGCCGGAACCAGTCCAGCCCAGCCGAGTACCCTGCCGGCTGCCGCGAGCGCCGACAAGACGAAGCAGGAGCAGGCCAAGCCGATGTCGGCCGGGCTATCGGCGGCTTCGTCATCGCCGGTCTCTTCCGCCCCGTCGCCGACACCGTCAGCCTCGTCCGCATCGCCGGCTGCGACCGGTTCCAAGCCGACTGGTGGTGGCTCGGACCCGGCCGGCAAGCCGGCCGAGACCGACAAGCTCGCAAAAGCCGAACCCGCAGAGGCCGCCGGCGCCAAGGGCAGCGACAGCACCGACGCCGCGGTCACGGCGGTCCAGAAGACCGAATTCGCCGTCGATCTCGGCGGAGCCAACTCGCTCGGCGGCCTGCGGGCGCTGTGGCGGGATCTCGTGAAGACCCATGCCGACCTCGCCTTGCTCAGGCCGATCATCATCCTGAAGGAAGGCCGGAGCGGTCCGGGTATGCAACTGCGGCTCGGCGCCGGCCCATTGGGCGACGCGGCGACGGCGGCGAAGATCTGCGCGGTCCTCGCCGAGAGCCAGCGCGCTTGCGAGACCACCGTCTATGACGGCCAGCGCCTCGCGGTCCGCGAGGAGCCGGAGGCGGCCAAGCCGGCCGCTCCCGCGGCTGCCGCCCAGAAGCCGGTGCAGCGCCGGCGCACCTATCAGCCGCAGGCCCAGCAGCAGCGTCACGGCAAGCGCGAGGAGCCGCCGGCTGCGGCCGCGCCCGCACCGCCGCCGGCAGAGGCGCCCAAGCCCGAGCAGCCGTCGGCGCTGTCGTCGTTCTTCCGCCGCTCCTGAGGCTCGAATCGACGTGCGGCCAAAGCCGGTTGGGACGGATTGTGAAAGCAGTCCGCGAACCGGCTTTGCGGCTTGTCCGCACGTCCTTTCCGCAGCATAGTCCCGCGCATGAAAAAGACCCCGTTCCGCCTCTCGCCCTATCAGGTGCAATGGCTCCTGATCATAGGCTTCGTCACCGTCGGCTATGCCCTCTATCTGCGCTATCTGGCGATCGAGCTGTCGAGCGTCGCGCTCGCCTGCGACGCCGGCCTGCAGACGCTGGCCTGCAAGAGCCGGGCGGTTGCGACCACGCTGTTCAAGAATTCGGTATTCGGCGCCACCGCGCTGGTGATCGCGGTGCTGCACGTGATGCGGCCGTCGATCGTGCTGCTGACCGGCGGGCTGATCGCCGCCGGCCTCGGCATCGTGCTCTACAACATCGTGCTGTCGGGGCTGGCGATCGGCCTGCTCATCCTCGGCTTTGCGCGGCCCGCGCCCGCCACAGCGTGAACGCCAGCAGCAGATACATCGCGCAGGTCCACATCGCCTGCCAGTTGTCGCGGCCCTCGTTGTAGATCACGTAGACCGAGGAGATCGCGAGCAGGCCGGCGAAGCTGGCCTCGGCGATCGGCCGGGGACCCTGCGCCGGACGATTGCCGAGCAGCATCGCGAACGGCACCACCGCCATGGTCAGGCTGGCGAACGGGAAATCGCGGTAGCGCGGGTCGAACACGAAGCCGAGCGCCGTCTCGGCCGCAATCAGCACCGTCACGACGAGGACCAGGCCCAGCAGGTAGGTGATCTTCAACTGCTTGCGGCCGTCATTCGGTCCGAGCAGGTCGAGGAAGGTCGGCAACGGCCGCCCGGCCATCGTCGCATTGGCGCTGAGGATCGGCGCCAGGACGCCGGCCGCGAGCAGCGCCCCCCAATGCAGCCAGCCGCCGGCACCGAGACTCTCATAGAACATCTTGTCCGCGGCCATGCCGAACAGCACGCCCGCCGTCGTCGCGGAGATCCCGACCCCGACCCAGGCCGAGAGGTGCGGCGGCCAGGGCCGGCGCCGCACCGTCAGCCAGCCGGCCAGGAACACCACGAAGGACAGGATCATGCCGCCGCCCATCTGCAGCTTCCACAGCGGATAGTTGCTGACCGGTTCGCCCGGCGGATATTTCAGCGCCCGCGTATCGTCGCTGATCAGGCCCCAATAGCCGCCGACCGTGCCTTCGAGCTTGCGCTTCCACGGCTGGTCATAGGCCTCGATCAGGTTGACGCGGAAGTTCTCGCGCTTGGCGAGGCTGAGGATCTCCGACACCACGCGGGCCTGGTTGGCCCGCGACGGCAGCGCGCCCTCGCGCATGCGCCCCTCGCTCGGCCAGCCGGTCTCGCCGATCAGGATCTCCTTCCCCGGAAAGGCGACGCCGACCTGCTGGCGGATGGCGTCGACATGGGACGCGGCGAATTTCGCGCGCACCGGGATGTCCTCCCAATACGGCAGGATATGAACCGTGACGAAGTCGACGATGTCGTAGAGCTCGCGGTTGCGCAGCCAGAACTCCCAGACGTCGGCATAGGTGACGGGAATCGTGACCTGCGCCTTGACGCTGCGGATGGTCGCGGCCAGATCGGCTGATGTCATCTCGCCGCGCAGCAGCACCTCGTTGCCGACCACCACGGCCGTGATCACCTTCGGGTAGCGCTTGATCAGGTCGACCGCGATGCCAATCTGCTGCTGGTTCTTCAGCTTGTTGGAGCCGAGCCAGATGCCCTGGATCACCTTGATGCCGACGCGGGCGGCGATTCCCGGCACCTGGTCGAGACCGTTCTCGATCGAATAGGTGCGCACGCATTCGGAGATCTTGGCGAGCTGCACCAGGTCCTGCTCGATCTGCTCGGCGTCGATATGGGTGGTCGGATCCAGCGGGCTCTGCTGGCCGCGGAACGGCGCATAGGACACGCACTGCAGCTTCGAAGCTGGCTCGATCGGCGCGCGCGCGAGCATGATCGGCTGGGCCAGCCACCACCACGCGGCGGCGATGACACCCAAGGATATGAGCAGAAGCGCCAGCGGCGTAGGAAGGGATTTCAGTTCCGTGTCTCCAGGCAGGGTGGTGTCGATTACCCGGTCGGCGGCGATCTGCCAAGTAGGCGATCGGGCCCTCCGGCGCTCCCGGCGTACCTGCTCCACATCGCCCTTTTACGATGACGCGAGAAAGTTGGTACGTTGCTGGACAAAATCCGAGATTCCGGTCATTGGGAATCCCGGTTGACCCCGGCCGTCGCAACGTCGCAACCCAGATTGGGCCCCTGCGCAAGCGCCCGTTAGGAACGCTCTGCGACAGTCGGAATCAATCTCCCGCCGCAATCGGGGCTGATTTGATCGGCATCAACACTGCGTCCGTCAGGGGACGGCACGAAGGCAACAATCGGGGAATTTATGGGTCGACGCGTGCTCCACTCCAAGTTTTCGGTTTCGCGCCTGTCGGCGACTCTGGGCCTCGTGCTCCTCATCGGCGCGCCCGGCGCGCTCGCCCAGAGCGGCAGCGACCATCCCCAGGACCAAAAGCCGCAGGCGGCCAATCCGGCCGACGTGTCGAAGGAGAACCAGCGCAAGGCCGACGAATTCACCGAAGCGTCCCAGGCGCTCAGTGGCGGCCCGGCCGGCAATCCCGAATGCGTCTGGCTCGGCCGCCGCGTCGTCCAGTTGATGTACAACGACGACCTCGATACCGCCTTCCGCCACCTCGATCTCTATGACCGGTTCGGCTGTCCCGGCGGCCACGTTCAGGCCGCCTTCCGCTGCCTGACGCGTTTCATCCCGCAGATCGATCCGAAGGTGCCGAACTCGCTGAACAACCACGTCCACGGCTGCTGGATCAATCCGGACGCCAAGCCGCAGGTGGCTGCGGCGCCTGCGCCGGGCCCGGCCTCGACCCCGGCCGCGCAGGCTTCGCCAGCACCGACGCAGCAGCCCGCTCCCCAGGCCTCGCCCTCACCCGCGCAGCCTCCGGCGAAGTGACCGGCGCCTGAAGGCAGGCGGGACGCACGATCCCGACGACCGGACGCCATGCGCGGCTGCGGCATGACAGCGCTCCGATCACGTGGCAGGATACGGCCGAGATACGATCGAGGTCGTCGACGCGCGCCTGAGCTTCGCCCCGGTTCAGGCAACGTTCAGCAGGATTGGGCTCTGTTGGGATGACATATGATGTCGCGGCCTTCGGCTGTGACGGCGTGAGAATGATCGCCTTCGCCGCTCGTCGTCGGACGTCGCCCGCGAACGTGATCCCGGTAGCATCGCATACCCGAGATGGAACGGCGATCGACCGCTCCGCTTCACCGCTGACTTGATCCTAGGAATGGTTGCCCCTCCAATGCGTGCCGTTGTCGCCGTCCTGCTCCTCGTCACCGCTGTGCACGCCGCCCTCTGGGGACTGCTGCAGGACAAACAGGAGGCCCCCAGTTTTACCGGCCTGCTGCAGAGCGTCTCCTACGATCCGCATGAAGGAACCGGGGCTCCCGGCGCCAACACCGTGGCCTCGCCGGAACGCATCCGCGCCGACATGAAGAAGCTCGCCACGATGACGCGGGCCATCCGGCTCTACTCGTCTACCGGCGGCCTCGAGATCGTGCCGCCGCTGGCGGCGGAGGCGGGGCTGAAGGTGATGCTCGGCGCCTGGATCGACAAGGATCCGGACCGCAACGAGCGCGAGATCCAGTCGGCCATCACCCTTGCCCGCCGCAACAGCAATGTCATCGGCATCGTGGTCGGCAACGAGACCATCCTCACGGCGACCCAGAAGGTCGATGAGCTGATCGAGAAGATCAAGCGCGTGAAGAAGTCGGTCAACGTGCCCGTCACCACCGGCGACGTCTGGAACACCTGGCGCGACAACCCCGAGCTCGCGGCCAATGTCGACTTCATCGCCGCGCACGTCCTGCCCTATTGGGAATTCTTCACCGACGACCAGGCCGTCGATCAGGCGGTGGATCGCTATCAGCTCCTGAAGAAGCAGTTCACCGGCAAGCGCATCATGATCGCCGAGTTCGGCTGGCCGAGCCAGGGCTACAGCCGCAGCGGCGACGGCCGCGGCCCCGCCGTGCCGGGCCCGCTCCGCCAGGCCAAGGTGCTGCGCAATTTTCTGGCCCAGGCCGCCTCGATCGGCATGGAATACAACATCGTCGAGGCGATCGATCAGCCCTGGAAATATTTCGAAGGCGGCGTCGGCCCGTACTGGGGCGTCCTCAATGCCGCGCGCGAGGCGAAATTCGCCTGGACCGGCCCGATCGTGAATCCCGACTATTGGCAGCTCGCGACCATCGCGCTCCTGGTCGGCGTGCTCTTGTCGCTGCCGATCGTGCGGCTGCGCCAGCCGACCGTGCTGCAGGCGATGATGCTCGCCATCACGGCACACGGCGTCGGCGCCTGGGTCTCCAACGTCTTCGCCTATTGGAACGTGCACTATTTCGTCTGGGGCTCGACCTTCGCGCTGACGCTGGGCCTGATCCTCCTGGTTCCTCTGATCCTCATCGCGATGGCCCGCATCGAGGAGATCGCCGCGATCGCCTTCGGCCGCGAGCCGCAGCGCCTCTTGACCCGCGACAAGGTCGCGCAAGAGCGCGCCGCGATGCCGGAGGGCTATTGCCCGAAGGTGTCGATCCACGTGCCGGCCTATTTCGAGCCGGTCGACATGATGAAGCAGACGCTCGATGCGCTGGCCCGGCTCGACTACCCGAACTACGAGGTCGTGTGCATCATCAACAACACGCCCGACCCGGCGTTCTGGCAGCCGATCCAGGATCACTGCCGCATGCTCGGCGAGCGCTTCAAGTTCATCAACGCCGAGAAGGTCAAGGGCTTCAAGGCCGGCGCGCTGCGCATCGCGATGGAGCGCACCGCTGTCGATGCCGAGATCATCGGCATCATCGACGCCGACTATGTCGTGACGCCGGACTGGCTCTCCGACCTCGTGCCGGCCTTCGCCGACCCCGCCGTCGGCCTGGTGCAGGCGCCGCAGGAGCATCGCGACGAGCACCTGTCGCTGATGCACTACATCATGAACGGCGAGTACGCCGGCTTCTTCGACATCGGCATGGTTCAGCGCAACGAGGAGAACGCGATCATCGTGCACGGCACGATGTGCCTGATCCGGCGCGCGGCGATGGACATGGCCGGCGGCTGGTCGAGCGACACGATCTGCGAGGACACCGATCTCGGCCTCGCGATCCAGGAGCTCGGCTGGCAGACCCACTACACCAACACCCGCTACGGCCAGGGCCTCCTGCCCGACACCTACGAGGCGTTCAAGAAGCAGCGCCATCGCTGGGCCTATGGCGGCTTCCAGATCGTCAAGAAGCACTGGCGCCGCTTCCTGCCCGGCCACAGCCGGCTGACCTCGGACCAGAAGCGCGAGTTCTCGCTCGGCTGGCTCAACTGGCTCGGCGCCGAGAGCCTCGGCGTCGTGGTGGCGATCCTCAACCTGATCTGGACGCCGATCGTTGCCTTCGCCGGCATCGCCATTCCCGACAAGATCCTGACCATCCCGATCCTCGCCGCCTTCGTGGTCTCGCTCGCCCACTTCCTGATTCTCTACCGGCTGCGGGTGGCGGTGAAGCCGTGGCAGATGCTGGGCGCGATGGTCGCGGCGATGAGCGTGCAGTGGACGGTCAGCCGCGCCGTGGCGCAGGGCCTGATCACCGAGCACCTGGCGTTCGCCCGCACGTCCAAGGGCGGCCTGTCGCGGATGTCGATCGAGTTCCAGGCGTTCTGGGAGGCCGTGATCGGCGCCCTGCTCCTGATCGGCGCCACGATTCTGATCGTGACCAACACGCTTGCCATCACCGAGCTCTACATCTTCGCCGCCGTCCTGATCCTGGAGAGCCTGCCGTTCCTCTCAGCGGTCGCCATCGCGCTGCTGGAGATGTCCCGCATCAACTCCTTCGAGTTCTGGCGCCACGCCACCGTCCGCACCGCCGAGCTGATCGGCCTGCGCCCGGTCTGGGTGCCCGAGCTGGCCGGGCCCGGAATGCAACCGGCGCCGCTGAGCGCGGCGGCAACGAAGGCGGCGGATAAGGCGTAGCGCCGAGCGAGGCCTGCGGAAACGTAGGCCGCGTAGCCCGGATGAGCGGACGCCTGGGCCCGAGGGGGCGCAGGCGGCAGCGACATCCGGGGTCATCGCGACGGCCCGTGAGCCCCCGCAGGTCGCCTCCGCCGCCGCTCTCTCGAGCGCCGACGGCGTCTCATGACGGCGCCTCATGGCGGGCTACGGCACCGTCATCGCCGCGCCCGAAACGATCGTCGATCTCCCGTGGTTTCCCCCGCCCGCCCTATTGACCGGAACGGACCCACCCCCTACACAGCGCCCACGACAGCATGCGGCCCAAGGTCGGGGTTTTTTGCCGCCCCGATCTCATGCCGCAGTGAACCACGGCCACGCCTAAAGCGTTCCGATGGGGACCTGCCGACGATCCGGACAGTGACGGCCCTGCCGTCGCACCGCTTCTTGGAAGCGAGCGCGTAGCTCAGCCGGTAGAGCACGTGACTTTTAATCATGGGGTCCCGGGTTCGAGTCCCGGCGCGCTCACCAAGATCCCGAACGATCGAATAGTCAGCCTGGCAGACGCCTCCCTTGGCCACGTCGGCACATCGGTAAGACGATGCGTGGCCTGGATCGCCCGTAAGCGGCAGCCTGAATGCGTCTCGATCGGAACTCGATTTCATACTCGATGAGTCGAACGCCCTCGATCCTCACGCGGCTTTGGATCCTCAGTCATTCCCTTGGCTACGATGCTCGCGCGAAGCTGGCGGGACGTCTCCATGATCTCTTCCACCAAGGCGATGTCACGAAGAAGCTGCCCAATCACCGCGCGTCAGCTCGATCATGTCGGCACCTCCACGTCTGCCGGAATTGCAGTCTGCGCAACCAGGGTGCTAAGGTCGACAACCAAAGGTATCGCAAGTCATTTTCATCGAATTCCAGTAAGGCCTTTTTGGCTAGGCGTTCGCGCCAGTGGAGCCAGCATGTCTGCAAGCTATGGCGCCGTGATCAACCGGCTGCTCAACGGCGTCGGCTTCCAACTCATTCGCCAATCGACGCTCCATCAGCTGGTCTCGTCGGCCCGCAATGCCAGCGAGCAGGACAACGAAGCAGGACCGAACGACGCCGCCGAACTCGATCCCGCGCGATTGGGCAACGAAGGTGAGGATCAAGTCCCACCGGATTCGCAAGCCAGCGAACCGACCGAGACGGTATCGGCCAGCTATCTCCAGAACCTGCAGCGCGAGAGTTTGGCGCTTCGTGAGATGTCGACCGAGCTCATCAAACTCAAGCTGCAACTGGCCGGAGCGAACGACGGCACCAACTCGAGCGAGCCCTCGACTCCGGACGTTGCCGGCCCCCGGCTCTACACACCCGTATACGACTACGCCGGACTGCGAACCGATCCCGCGATCGTGCACAACCATGACTTCATGCGGGATCCCGGCTTCGTCGCCGCCTACGAACGAGGCGCCGCCGCCGAGGGCTATGAGCCTCGCTATTTCTGGCGGACGCATGTTGCACTGTGGTGCGCCAGCATCGGCGTCAGCCTTGGCGGCGATTTCGTCGAATGCGGCGTCTGTCGCGGCATGCTCAGCTCTTCGATTATGCACTATCTCGACTGGAACAACCTCCAACGTCGATTTTTTCTGTTTGATACGTTTACCGGTGTCGACGAGCGCCTCGTCACCGATGAGGAGGTCGCAAGCGGCAACCTCGGCTACTTCAGAGAGATGTACAAGACCGACATCTATGAGGATACCGTTCGCAACTTCTCCGAATACAACAACGTCGAAATCATTCGTGGCAGTGTCCCATCGAGCCTGTCGACCGTCGACATCAATGCCGTCGCTTATCTCTCGATCGACATGAACAACGTCACGCCCGAGATCGCGGCCATCGACCACTTCTGGAGCAAGCTCCAGCCCGGCGCCCCGGTTCTGCTCGACGATTATGGTTTCGTCCGCTACGAAGCCCAGAAGCGTGCATTCGACGCTTGGGCCTCTCAGCATGGCGTCGCCATTCTCGCGCTTCCCACAGGGCAAGGCCTGATCATCAAGCCGCCACCGGCGCCGGGGGCTGTACGCCGGAAGCGGCGCTTCATAGCTCCATTTTTGTGCACCGCCACCGTGAAGCGGTTTTTTGGGATGACGACGGCGTAAGGTTGTCCACATGCCGACTGGCTAGTTCGGCCAATCCAAGGCACAATCGAGCGTTGCAGTCCTTGATTTATTGAATTCGGGAAGTACGGTGACGGTGCACAATATTAGCCGTCGCCTTTCCCGAGGGGGCACCGATCGTTCAACTTGGTGCTCCGTCTTCGTAGTCCAGGGATATTTCGGCGCGTCATTTTTTCTGTATAGACAGCAGCCGTTTCTTTGATTTTGTGCACTCGCATTTGGCATCGCCGCTGATAGAGCTACAGTAGCAATCCGCTCTTTCGCCAGGATCGCAGCTAGTGCTACAGCTGCTTCCATTCGAGCACGACTGACTGCATGACTTTCCTTTTGGCGTAGGTGTGCTCACCTGCTTGTTGCTTTGCTGGGCCAGAATCCAAGTTTCAGCACGACTATTGACCGGCTCAGCCGCCGCTGTAATAGTCAGTGTCGCCGGCAGCAGCAGGATTGCGACGAGCATCATTCCAAAAGTACGCACTTTCGCCCCCGAGAGAATATACGAATTCCACCACCCACCATTTATTCGGCTTGCAGTTGCATCATTGATAGAGATCAAACTTCGATATCATCTTGATTTCAAATTCTCGTTACGGCAGACCAGAGCTTTCCATTAGTAAGCGACGACCGAAGTCCGGAATTACGGTGACAGTGCTGGACTGCCCCCCTGAAGTGAGACACGATAATCTCGGTGACAGAGCGGTTGCCACAACGTGCTATCGTGCTTTGTTTTGCGCGAACGCGGCTTCGAACTCAAGAGGCGATCGGTAGCCGAGCGCCGAGTGCAGGCGTCGCTTGTTGTAGACGTCCGCGATGAAGCGATCGATCCGGCGACGAGCGTCTTTGATGTCGGAGAACGCCTTGCCGTTAACCTCTTCGGCCTTGAGCGTCTTCATGAAGCTTTCAGCCTTGGCGTTGTCGAACGGGTTTCCAGGTCTGCTCATGCTGATCGTGATGTCACGATCCGCCAAGATCTGGCGATAGGCGATCGAGGCGTACTGCACGCCGCGATCTGAGTGATGGATCAGGCTGCCGCGCTCGGGCTTGCGGGTCTCGATTGCCTTTTCCAATGCCGAGATTGCGAGCGAGGCATCGAGCGTGCTCTCGAATGCCCAGCCAACCGCCTTGCGCGAGAACCCGTCGAGTATGACCGCGAGGTAGGCGAAGGTCGTGGCGAGATGGACGTAGGTGATGTCCGCGACCCAGATCTGGTCAGGAGCGGACGGCACCAAGCCACGCACGAGGTTCGGTACGACAACAATGTCCCTTGGCCGCTCTGCCAGCGGCTTCAGGAATGGCACCTTACGCTGCGCGAGAAGATTATCCTCGCGCATGAGTCTAAGCACTTTCTTGGCATTGACGACCATGCCTTTGCGCCTGATGGTGGCTGTCACGCGCCGGTAGCCGTAGAACGGATGCTTGAGGCAAATGCGTTGGATCTGGTCGCGCAACTCGCAGTCGGCCACCTCACGACTGCGTCTGTTGAGATGCCGGTAATAGGTCGCGCGCGGCAGACCGGCCAAGCGGCAGAGCCGTTGCACATCGGCATTGGAGTCCGTCGTCTCCGACGTCATGGCTTGGACGACTTCGACGATGCGGGTGCGGGTTTGCCTTGCGCTACCGGCCGCTCCAATGCGCGCAAGGCTTGCCGAAAAAAATCGAGATCCATCTGCTGGCGGCCGACCAGCCGTTCGAGTTCGACGATGCGGGCATTCGCCAGCGCCAGTGCGGACCGCTTGTCGTCGTAGGTTGCTGGAGCTTTGAGCTTCCGGGGGCCGGGCTTCGGTCCCGGCTTGCGGTTTAAGCCGTCGGGCCCTTGCGCCTTCCAGGCCTTGATCCAGTCGTGCAGGATCTTGCGCGATATCCCAAGCTCTCGCGCCACAGGCAGAACGCCTTCGCCTCGCTCGACACGCTTGATCGCCTTCAGCTTGTAAGCCGTCGGAACTGACGCTTCTTCCCTCTTGCTGCCACAGGTCATCCTCGGAATGCCTGTCACCGAGATTATCGTGTCTCACTTCAGGGGGGCAGTCCAGCACTGTCACCGTAATCCAATGAGGGGGATCAGCGCGAGGGCTCTCATGGCGTGAATGCCTGGCATTGATGTCGCTCCGCAGCATGGCGCCGGCGCGGGGATCGAACGCACTGTCGCCGCACCAACCGGCGATGTCATCACGATTCCGGGCCGGCATGTCCCGTTGATCTGAATGTCCTGACCATTCGGGCGACACCAGGGCGCACGAGGCAACCGGCGAAGATCCCCAGCAGGGCGGCGCCGGCGAGTTGATGATCCCATCGCGCCCCGGCATGCCCCATCGCGTTGACGAGCACCTTGTAGGCGATCAGGAACAGGACGGCGCTGAAGACAAATCGGCGCAAGAATTCTGACCAACGAGAAGAGTGTTCCGAACACCACGCCAACCAGAATGGCGGGCCAATAGGTCGTCAGCCATTCCGACATTCTGCTTCTCCGACCGAGTGCTTCTTGGAGCGGCCAGATTACGGTGACAGTGCACTAAACTTCCATCGACGTCAGGTAACGCGGCCGCACTGCCTTAGCCCCTCACCCGCTCACCGCAAACCCAAGCACCAGCTGCTTCGGGCTCTGCTTGAATTCCTTGATCACCGCGGCCCGGACCTTCTCCGACAGCTCCGACAGCGGCTTGGCGGTGTAGAGCTTGGGGAAGGTCACCATGACCGACGTCAGCGTGCCGTTGTTCCAGTTGAAGCCGACTGCGGGACGCACGCCGGTTTCGGCGAGGAGGTCGGCTTCGACAGCCCGGCTGTAGGCAAGTCCGTTTTGAACGGCGTCGACCATCCCGCAGCCGGCGAGGCATGCGATCAGGGGGATCAGCGCGAGGGCTCTCATGGTCGTACACTCCAGGGTTCAGCGGCCGGCGACGCGCCCTCGCCACGCATGGCGCCTGCCGAGGTTGCAGCGGCCGGCCAGCATGAATGCTGGCCACGGCCGGATCATGGCGCGACGGCGCAACGTTTTCCAGCTTGACGCGCCGGGACAGGTTAGACTGGCGTGAGCCATCCATGAAGGCGGACCATCGTCAGGCATTGGCGTGCATGGTGCTGATCGCTGTCCTGATGGTCGCGCTCCTGTCGGCCAAGTATCAAGTATGACGACTGCCGGTGGCGCGGACAGTCTGAGACCGAGTGCTTGCGGCAGGCCCGGGGACTGCCTCCGGTCGGGCGGCCTTGAGCGAGAATTCCGGTGCGCAAATTTGACCCCGCTACTTGGCGCGGCAGTTTCATGCACCGTCACCGCAACTGCCGTAACCGCCAATGACGAAAAATCCGCTCCCTTACCCGCCGGGGGCATCGGCCTCCAGCACGACCTTCGCCACGGGATAACGCCAGTCGTTCTTCGTGTTGTCGGCGGCGGCATCGATGCCTGCCACGATGACCGCACCAAGGATCCCGCCATTGACGCCGCTGGCCAGACGAGCCTGGCGCGTCGCATCGAAGGGTGCGACCGTGATCATTCGCTTTTGATAGCCGGGCTTTTGGCAGGTCACGGCAAGCGTGCTCGACTGTCCGCGATAGAGCGGCACGCGCACCTTCGCGGGGCTCGTCATGGTTGCGCTGAAACCGGAGGCTTCCAGTGAGCAGGAGGCCCCGGCCATCTCGACCTCGCCTCCTCCGCCGGGATTGTGAAAAGTTCGCACTTCCACAAGCTGGTCACCCGCGAACTCGGGCACGCTTGCGTCGGTTCGGCGCTTCGGCTCGTAGACGTCGATTCCTCGGCTGCCCGTGCTGGACCTGATGTCGGTCACATTGTTGACCGCAAGCGGCGCAGCACACCCGCCAAGGCACGCCCTCCAAGGATGGCCACCCAGGTGGCCATCCAACGCAAATAGTCCATTTGAGCCCCCACAGCACCCCTACTGTTGTTGACTAGCGGTAGCAGGGGCCGATCTGGGGAACAATAGCCGCAACCTTAGGGGGAATAGAGCGACTATCAAAAACCGATGACGTTGCCGACAGGACACAGTCGCTGTCGTCCCCCAGCATCAAATACGTCGGTGGTCATGTGTCAGACGATCGCCAGCGGCGGGAATTCAGGGTCATCAACATGACGCGGTTGCTCCGCCACGACCTTCCTCGCGATCAATGCCAAGGCGGCGCGTTCGGCACCCGCGCAGGTTGCGGTGACCGGTGGGCATTCCCGGATCATGGCGCGACGGCGCTGCGCTTTCCAGCAACATGTGCTGTGAGGATGCGCGGACAAACTTATTTCATCAGGCCGCTCAACACGATCACCTCTGTCCAGTCCGCTTCTGAAAAATATTCCTCTTCCATTTTTCCGAAATTCATGATTGACTGTCCCCATCCCGTGCTCCTCGAGAGGGGCGGATCGCGATCGTCACGGACGTTGGGCGCGGGATGCGGTGGCCGCAGGCGGGTCGCAGCGTGCTTGAGGCGCGCGGACGAACGACCCCGTGCGGACGTGAAATCGCGTGGTCCTGGCGCCCCGAAGCTGGCGCCAAGTCCTGGGGGTGATGATCCCCGAGGGCGACGGTGGCTATCAAGCCGGACACCGGGGAGATCGCGTATAAGCGTGAAGACCATCGCGCGGGGAATGCCGGGTTGATCCGGCTGAACCTGTGGTGACTGCCGCCTGCTTTTTCTTCTGCAGGCGGGCCATGGGTGAGGCCCTCACCCGGCATTCCCCGCGCCCTCTGTTTCATGGGGGCGAGACGACCGGCACAGCTCGGGCGCGCAAGGCGTCGCGACGATGGTTGACCGCGCCCACCTGCCCCGCCCCCCCCTGCAACGTGATGAGGTTCAGATGGTCAGGCCGATAGGTCGTCATGCGGCGGGACTGAGCGACGTCGCCCGTTGCGTCCCTGCGGTGCGGACGCGCGCGGCTTGCAATCACCGGCTGCCGGGAGTGCGCGCACGAACAGCAACAAGATCTTACATGGCGACATCCGACCTGCGCAAAAGCGCCGCGTCCGCGGCGTGTGTTCGCATGTGTGGCCGCCCCCGATCGAACCGATGGCGATCGTCGCGGTGCAGCCGCGATCGCGTCAACCGTATCGTGAGGAAGTCCCGATGTCGTCACCCACGCCAACAGGACGGCGGGCCATGCTCGTCCTGCTCGCCGTTCTCCTCCTCGGCAACATCGCCGCCATCATCGCCTGGCCGTCGCATTGCGGCACGAGCCCACGGCTCACGATCGGCGGGGTCATGCTCGCCGGCTGCGGCGAGGCCGACGCCGCCGGCCCTCGCCTCGAGGCGATGCAGCGGCCGCATCGGGCGTCCGAGCCGGTTGAAATGGCGAGGGCTCCCTGACATCGTGGCCATCACCCGTGTTCAGCGATCAGCAGCCCGCCGAGATCGAGCGCGGCGATGCGCCGAGGCTGCTGCCGCGCCTTGCGGGCTCATGCGCCTCGTCTCGCCTAAGGAGCTTTCCCGATGTCCTACGCCTTCCTCTTGACCTCGCTGATCGTGGTGGCCTCGCCCGGCACCGGCGTGCTCTACACGCTCGCGGTGGCGCTGACGAAGGGATCGCGGATGAGCGTCGCCGCGGCGTTCGGCTGCACGCTCGGCATCATCCCGGCGATGCTCGCTGCGATCATCGGGCTTGCCGCCGTGCTGCACACCAGCGCGCTGGCCTTCGCCGCGCTGAAATGGTGTGGCGTTGCGTATCTCTTGTACATGGCCTGGCAGACGCTCGGTGAGCGTGGCGCGCTCTCGGTGGAGGCCAAGGATGACGCGAAGGACGCGGCGCGCTCGGCCGGGCGCGTGGTGCTGACCGGCTTTCTGATCAACATCCTCAATCCCAAGCTGTCGATCTTCTTCCTCGCCTTCCTGCCGCAGTTCATCGCCGCGGACGAAGTGCATCCGCTCGCCGCCATGCTCGAGCTGTCGGGCACGTTCATGGCGATGACGTTCGCGGTGTTCGTGGTCTACGGGCTGTTCGCCTCGGCGGTGCGCGATCGCGTCGTCAGCCGCCCCCGGGTGATGGCGTGGCTGCGCCGGGCGTTCGCCGGCGGCTTCGCACTGCTCGGCGCGCGGCTGGCGCTGAGCGAGCGCTGAGGTGGTCGCGCTGGGGCGAAGCGGTCGCGGATGACGAGACAATCCTCAGCCACACGAAGTTGGTCAATTTGTTACTCGTCATGCCCGGGCTTGTCCCGCCTGCGCGGCCGAAGCCGCTTCGGCGCGGCGAAGGCCCGGGCATCCATGGCGTTCCAAGGACGCCGATCGACGTGGATGGCCGGGACAAGCCCGGCCATGACGGTGTGGAGCGAGTGCGCCACAAACCTTAAGCCGCGTACGCGACCGCACTCCGCCGTTAGGCGTACCATCAAAAAGCGAGACCCGCCTGAAGCCAATGGCTCCAGACGGGTCTCATCAGTTCAGCAGTTCACCCGGCAGAGATCAGCCGAACTGGTTCATCGTGTTGTGCGCGCCGCCGGCCTTCAGGGCCTTCTCGCCGGCGAAGTACTCCTTGTGGTCGTCGCCGATGTCGGAGCCGGCCATGTTCTGGTGCTTGACGCAGGCGATGCCCTGGCGGATCTCGGCGCGCTGGACGTTCTTGACGTAGCCCAGCATGCCCTGCTCGCCAAAGTACTCGCGGGCGAGGTTGTCGGTCGAGAGCGCGGCCGTGTGGTAGGTCGGCAGCGTGATCAGGTGGTGGAAGATGCCGGCGCGCTTGGCCGAATCCGCCTGGAAGGTGCGGATGCGCTCGTCGGCTTCCTTCGCCAGCGGGGTGTCGTCGTACTCCGCCTTCATCAGCTCGGCGCGGTTGTACTTGCTGACGTCCTGGCCCGCCTCCTTCATCGCGTCATAGACCTGCCAACGGAAGTTGAGGGTCCAGTTGAACGACGGCGAGTTGTTGTAGGCCAGCTTGGCGTTCGGGATCACCTTGCGGATGCGGTCGACCATCTTGGCGATCTGCTCGATATGCGGCTTCTCGGTCTCGATCCACAACAGGTCGGCGCCGTTCTGCAGCGAGGTGATGCAGTCGAGCACGCAGCGGTCCTCACCGGTGCCGGGACGGAACTGGTAGAGGTTGGAGGGCAGCCGCTTCGGACGCAGCATCTTGCCGTCGCGGTTGATGATGACGTCGCCGTTGCGGGCGTTCTCGGGCGTGACCTCCTCGCAGTCGAGGAAGCTGTTGTACTGGTCGCCGAGATCGCCGGGCTGGCTAGAGAAGGCGATCTGCTGCGTCAGGCCGGCGCCGAGCGAGTCGGTGCGGGTGACGATGATGCCGTCCTCGACGCCGAGCTCCAGGAAGGCGTGGCGGCAGGCGCGGATCTTGGCCAGGAAGACGTCATGCGGCACGGTGACCTTGCCGTCCTGATGGCCGCACTGCTTCTCGTCAGAGACCTGGTTCTCGATCTGCAGCGCGCAGGCGCCCGCCTCGATCATCTTCTTGGCGAGCAGATACGTCGCCTCGGCATTGCCGAAGCCGGCGTCGATGTCGGCGATCACAGGGACGACGTGGGTCTGGAAGCCGTCGATCTTGGCGATGATCTCGGTCTCCTTCGCCTTGTCGCCGGCCTTGCGGGCCGCGTCGAGGCTGCGGAACAGGTCATTGAGCTCGCGCGAGTCGGCCTGGCGCAGGAAGGTGTAGAGCTCCTCGATCAGCGCGGGCACCGAGGTCTTCTCATGCATCGACTGGTCCGGCAGCGGGCCGAACTCGGAGCGCAGCGCCGCGATCATCCAGCCCGAGAGATAGAGGTAGCGGCGGTCGGTCTTGCCGAAATGCTTCTTGATCGAGATCAGCTTCTGCTGCGCGATGAAGCCATGCCAGCAGCCCAGCGACTGGGTGTACTTGGTGCTATCATTGTCATAGGCGGCCATGTCGGCGCGCATCACGGCCGCGGTGTAGCGGGCGACGTCGAGGCCGGTCCTGAAGCGGTTCTGCAGGCGCATGCGCGCCACGGCTTCGGCGGTGACGCCGTTCCAGGTCGGGTTGGTCTCGAGCAGCGCACGCGCCGCCTCGACCTCGGCCTGGTAGGACGAGGGGCCCTGGAGAGCCTGGTCGTTCAGTCCACGCGGTTGAAAGTTCATGTCCGTGATCCCTTGGTTAAGGACAACCTGGGACCTGTTGTAAGCACCCGGCGCCGGCGGACCAGACATTGCGCGGAAAACTTGTCACACTTTACAAACTTCTCGTGTATAGCTGTAAGGAGATTACAAGACCGGAATTTGGCCATGACCACCGCCACGGCACGATCGATCTTCATGGGCCCGCGCCTGCGCCGGCTCCGGCGCGAGCTCGGCCTGACCCAGGCCGACATGGCCGCGGACCTCGAAATCTCAGCGCCTTACGTGGCGCTCTTGGAGCGGAACCAGAGGCCGGTGACGGCCGACATGCTGCTGCGGCTGGCGCGGACCTACAAGATCGACCTTGCCGATCTCGCCGGCGACGGCGGGGCCGACCACACCGCGCGGATGCAGTCGGTCCTCAAGGACCCGATGTTCTCCGACATCGACATCCCCGCGCTGGAGATCAGCGATCTCGCCGTCAGCTATCCCGGCATGACCGAGGCGTTCCTGCGCCTCTACACGGCGTATCGCGAGGAGCAGCTCGCGCTGGCCGAGCAGCGCGCTCCGGTGCCGGCCGGCAGCGCGCCCCGCGTTGGCAATGACGGCTTCGACGCCAACGATCCCGTCGCCGATGTCCGCCGCTTCCTCGCCGCCCGCCGCAACAACTTTGCCCAGCTCGACGATGCCGCCGAGCGGCTGGCGCAGGCCATCTTCCAGGGGGCGCCGACGGGGGCTCCGCAGGTCTCCGCCGGGCCGGCCGGCTTCATCGAGCGCTTTCGCGTCCGGCATAATCTCCAGGTCCGCTACATGCCGCCGAACGTGATGCTTGGCTCGCTCAGGCGGCTCGACCTGCACCGCCGGCAATTGCTGATCGAGGACTCGCTGGACAGCGCGAGCCTGAAATTCGAGCTCGCCCGGCAGCTCGCTTATCTCGAGCTCGACACCGAAATCGGCGCGGCACTCGAGGATGGCAAGTTCGCCAGCAAGACCGCCGAGCTGCTGGCGCGCCGCGCGCTCGCGGCCTACGCGGCGGCTGCGATCATCATGCCCTATTCGATCTTCGCCAAAGCCGTCGATGCCAGGGCCTACGATCTCGAGGCGCTGGCGCGGCAGTTCGGCACCAGCTTCGAGCAGACGGCGCATCGCGTCACCACCCTGCAGAAGCCGGGCGCGGAACGGATCCCGTTCTTCCTGATCCGCGTCGATCCCGCCGGCAACGTGTCGAAGCTGCTCGACGGCGCCGGCTTCCCGTTCGCCCGGCATGGCGGCGCCTGCCCGCTGTGGTCGGTGCACGGCATCTTCAAGACGCCGCGCCAGATCGTGACCCAATGGCTGGAGCTGCCCGACGGCCGCCGGTTCTTCTCGATCGCCCGCACCGTGACCGCCGGCGGCGGCTCCTATGGCGCGGTGCGCGTCGAGCGGGCGATTGCGGTCGGCTGCGCCGCCGAGCATGCGGGGCAGCTGATCTATACCCGCGACGGCCACGGGCCTGATGCCGACGCGCCGACCCCGATCGGCGTTGCCTGCCGGGTCTGCCACCGGCCGAAATGCGCGGCACGCTCCGCGCCGCCGATCGGGCGCGAGATCCTGCCGGACGATTTCCGGACGTCGTCGGTTCCGTTCGGGTTTTCGGCGGATTGAGCAGGGGATGGTCGTGGAACCAGGAACTGGTCGGTATGCCTGGCCGCGGGCGATAATCCATCGGATCGGGCTGCAAATCGTCCCGGGACGCCTGGGCCCTTGACGGAACAGCCATAAACCGGACAAAGATTGCGCCAAAATGTCGCGGCGGAGGTTGGCCATGAGATACGTCGACGGCGTTGTGATGTTCCTCAGCCTGTGGCTGCTGGCATCGATGGTTCTGGACGCCGTGACGCCGCCCGAGCTGAACTTCTACATGATCGGCCCGATCATTGCGCCGGCCGCGATCATCACCGGCTTCCTGTACTGGCTCCGCATCCCCTCCCGCGACTTCGTGCTGGCGTCCGCAGCCATCTGGATGGTCTGCGAGATGACGATGGAGATGGTCACCCCCAAGCCGCTGTCGCCGCTGCTGGCGGTGGCCGCCGTCGCGCCGCTGCTGGTGGCCGGCATCCTCCTGCACGTCCAGCACTGGCGCCAATCGCGCGGCCGCTTGCCACCGCCCGCTTCGACGCCGACGACCAATCTGCCAGGCTCCTCCAACGCGATGTCGAGCCGGCGGCCGTTCTGAGCCGCGCGACGCCGCGGCAATGGCGGATAGCGTGCAGATTTTCCGTTGTTCTACGGGATCGAATGTTTACGAGGAAATCAGAAACCCCCTCTTAAGTTCCGCGGGTCCATCTGTAGCCGACACACCAGCCGCACGGGGACCATGCTGAACGAACTTCTCGTGATCGAAGATGCCGACGTTCATCTGTCGATCCTGCGCAAGATCGCCGTGCAGGCAGGCTTTGCGACGACCGGCGTGAACTCGGTCGACGGCGCGATGAGCGTGCTGCGCCGGCGCAATTTCGAATGCATCACGCTCGACCTGAATCTCGGCGAGCGCTCCGGCACCGAGGTGTTGCAGCTGTTGGCGGACATCAAATCCCGCACCCCGGTGCTGATCATCAGCGGCTCCGACGATCAGACCCGCGACGTCACGGTCCGCGCCGGCAAGATCCTCGGCCTGAATGTCTATCCGCCGTTCTCCAAGCCGGTCGACCTCGCTTTGCTCCGACAGACGCTGCGCCAGATCGCCGCCGACACCGACCGGCAGCGCCTCGTCAAAGCCAGCATCCGCTAGCCCGAACGCACGCTCGTTTTCCCGCTTGATCCAGATCAAGGCGCCATACCTCTGCCGCTTGTTGGCTGCAGAGGGGCGAGCGGAAATGAGATGCGATGACGGCAGCGAATTCGGCCAGCGAAGCAGAAGCAGTTGTGAACGAGGCGACGCCCTATGAGCTCGTCGGCGGCGAAGCCGGCGTGCGCCGTCTGGCGGAGCGCTTTTACACCATCATGGACCAGGAGCCCGGCGCCAGCCGCATCCGCGCGATGCACGACGCCGATCTCGGTCCGATCAAGCAGTTGCTGTTCGAATTTCTCAGTGGATGGCTGGGCGGGCCAGCGCTTTATTTCGAGCGGGCCGAACATCGCTGCATCATGTCCGCGCACCGTCCGTATCCGATCGGCGACGCCGAGCGCGACGAGTGGATGACATGCATGCGCCGCGCGATGTTCGATTGCGACATCACCGGCGACATGTATGCGTTGCTGGATCAAGCGTTCCTGCGGATGGCGAATGCGTTCCGGAGCCGCAAGGCGAGCTGACAGGAACGCCCGTCAGCCCGACTTGGTGGCGGCCTCCCGCGCCAGACGCTCGGCCCTGAGCCGCTCGCGGTTGGCGTAAAAGGCCCGCTGGGCCGCCTCGTGATCGCGCATGGCCTGCTCGGCATCAGCCCTGCGGGTGGCGTCACGCGCCCGACGCTCTTCCGGCGTGAGGACGCGAGGCTGTCTGTCTGTGCTATCGTAAGGCATGGGCAGATAACGCCCAAGCGGCCGGGATGTTCCCAGCATACGATGGTTCAGTCCGACTTTCGTGGAAACAGCTGGTCGCGGATGTAGCGCGACGTCGGCGTCAGGCTGAGTCCGTAGGGCTTTTGCCACACCGCGCGGTCGATCTCCTTCTTGTCTCCGATCTCCAGGCGCCCTTTGGCATGCTTGGCGATGAAGATGGCGTCGCTCATCTTGCGACCCGAGCGCTTGTTTTTGGCGGTGACTTCCTTCCATAGCCGCAGCCGGCCGAGCTTGAGCTTGGGAAGCTCCTCCTTGATTTCGCGCTTCAGGCAGTCCTTCGCCGTCTCCTGCGCGCGTTTGCGGCCACCCGGAAACATCCAGCGCCCGTCGGCCCGGCGCCGGACCAGGAGAACCCTTCCGCCCTTGGCGGCAACCAGCTTGGACGCCTTGGTCATGGCCCCGGAGCTCTCACCTCTCGAACAGTGACGAACAATGAAGTGGAGTCTATCAAGATTCGCTCCAACTCCCGCTCCGGAGCTTTGCGGAGATTCGGCCAGAGCTCCGCAGCGGCCAACCAAGCTCACTGCAGCGCTCCGACCGTCGGCAGCGCTCAGTAGCAGGAGCGCGGATCGACCGCCACATACTCTCCCGACGGATATCGATAGTAGCAATTGCCCTGCGACAGATAGTAGCCTGGTCGCGCCGCAGCCGTAGCGCCGGCGATCGCGCCGGTGGCACCACCAAGCACGGCGCCCGCCGCGGCACCGCCCGCCTTGCCGGTGAGGATACCGCCGAGCACCCCGCCGATGATCGCGCCCCCGAGCGCGCTGGCGCCCGGATCGACTTCGGCCGGAGGCGGCGCCGGCTCGTAGGCAACCGGCGGGGGCGCCTCGTAGGC
This sequence comes from Bradyrhizobium sp. HKCCYLRH3059, assembly GCF_051168035.1. Lineage (NCBI taxonomy): Bacteria > Pseudomonadati > Pseudomonadota > Alphaproteobacteria > Hyphomicrobiales > Nitrobacteraceae > Bradyrhizobium > Bradyrhizobium sp. HKCCYLRH3059. The sequence goes on from NZ_JBNPUF010000004.1 coordinate 88,226, forward strand.
CGCCGACGGCGCATAGACCACATCGTCAGCATAGTCCTCCGACACGTAGGTCGGCGGCCCTTCCATGGGCTCGGGATAATAGTACCAGACGCCGCCGACGTCCCACCACCAGCCCGGGCGGCCGTTGTGAACCTCGTGCCGCCATCGGCCACCCTCCCAGCCGACGCGGCCGCGATAAGACTGCCCACCATAGTCGCGCACCGCGACCCGGCCGTGCGCATAACGCGCATCCGGTCCCCGCCCGGCCATCGCCGGACCAGGGCCCGGGCCGTGGCCCGCTGCGAAGCCCTGACCGGCTCCCGGCGGACGTCCCTGAGGGCCAACGGCAGCCCGCGGCGGTGCGCCCGGCTGTGCTCCCTGCGGCTGGCCGGCCATGGGGCCGGCTTGCCGCGGGATCTGGACATGGGGCTGGCCGGCCGGTTGCCCACCCTGGGTCGGCGCTTGGCGAATGACACCCGGCGGGCGGGCCTGGGGCGAATGCCCGGCGCCAGGACCAGCCTGGTCCTGGGTTTGCGCCCAGGCTTGGGCGGGGATCACGACCGCGGTCAGGATCGCGATCGCGGGCAGCCACCGTGTGCTCTGGTTGGACAACGTCATTCTCCCCTACCCTTGATCGCCCGCCGTCTGCGCTGGTTGCCGCGCACGCGGGGTGTGATGCGGATTGATGATCCCGGATCGCCGGCTTCGGCGTGGATGGTCCGGACACACCATAGTTTGCGCGACAAACGGGTAAAATCCCGACGATTTTGCGGCCAAGTCAACCTGCTGCCGTCAACCTGCTGCCGTCAGGTTAACCGAGACGCCGGCTGATTCGCCGCTCCGATCATGCAAACTCGCCGGCGCGGCCTTGCCGATCCGGTACGGGCAGATCGGCGGTCACCGGTCGGGCACGATCACATTGCAGTTGGTTCGTCCCGACATCAGGCAGTCCTGCATCCGGCTTGCGGAGGTCAGGCTGCGGGCCAGCCACAAGCCGAAGGCCACGACGAGCGCCGCGAACACGAGTGCCGCCACGGCGCCACGTCTATCCGGCCCCTGCGTACTCATCGCCGGTGCGCCTAGGCGGCACGCAGGCCAGCGGCCTCACCGTGCGGTTGCTGCTGCTGGCGCGATGCCGGCGAGATCGATTCGATCCGGGTACAGCTCGTCACCCAGAACAGCTGCCCGCATTCCCATTCGGAACCCAGCACACCGGCCGAAACGGGCCTCGGGCGGGCGAGGACCGCCGTCATCACGCATGCGCTGACCACGAGAGCGACGAGCGCGAGGCCGAGCGCCATGCGCCCGCGGCGAACAGAGGTCATGCCGGTCAACTCCGTTGGATGTCGCACCCGGGCGGTGCGCTGGTGCCCGCGAGGCGTGAAGCGACTCACGGCCGGCCGACCTGCGTCAGCGACGGGGATGGTTACATAGCCTCCGGCGAGCGCCATGCAAGCGCCAGGCAGGACGGATGTGGAGGAGCGGCGATAAAGCATTTGTCATCGACGCATGCGATCCTATACACACGGGCTCGCGTCGGCCTCCGCTCGTGTTCACGAACTCGTGGAAGAATTGCCTGGCGGCGCGTGCAGCCCCTGACCGACCACACCCTGATCGAACACCCAAATAGCGAAGTGACGACGTCTCCATGAGAGGATTCAAGGAACCTGGATTTGCCGATCGGCAGAAGGCCGCGCAGCAGGCCCGCCAGAGCATCGTGCAGAAGTTCAAATCGCAGCCGGGACCGGACGATCCCGAAGTCGTGAAGCGACGGCAGGAGCGCGAGGCCGCCGCCACCCGCCGCGAGCAGCAGCGATTGGAGCGCGAGGCCGCCAAGGCTGAGCAACAGCGTCTCGAGGAAGAGGCCAAGGCCGCCGAGAGTGCCCGGCTTGCGCGCGAGGCGGAAGAAGAAGCCGCCCGCTTGGCCGAGATGGAAGCTGAGCAGAAGGCGAAGCGTGATGCGCGCTACGCCGCGCGCAAGGCCCGTGGAAAGAAGAAGTAAGCAGCGACGCCGCCGCCACGAGACCTGCGTGTCGTCGCGTCCGGCATCGCGCGACTCCTCAATTCATCGGCGATGGGACTGATACGGTCGTCCCATCGCACGATGCCGTGCGAGACGAGCTAGTTCTTCTTCATCATGCCGTCGTCCTTCTTCATCCCGTCCTTGGACATGGCATCGTCCTTCTTCATGGCGTCTTTCGCCATCGAGTCCTTCTTCATGCCGTCGTGGGACATCGCGCCCTTTTTCATCCCATCGTCCTTGCTCATCTTGTCCTCCGCGAAGGCCGCCGGCGCGACGGCCACGTTGAACGCGAGGGCGGCAGCGGAGATACCGAGGATGAGGCGGCTACGATTGGTCATGATGATCGCTCCTTCGTATGACGGGGTTCGACGGCGACGGACGCGCCGTTCTTGGATATCGACGTTCCGATGAAGGCGATTGTTACGAGCGCGGGCGAGAATTTTGTTCGATCAAATTTGACTCGAATGCGTCCCGTTCCGGAATCGAGGACACAATTTTGCCCGGCAAGATCATGTTAGTACAACCGCGCAAGGGATTCACAGGCCGGTACGTGCGCCGCAGCAATATGTCGCTTCCCATGCATTTGGCCTCGAACGAACTGTCTAGTTCGGCTAGAGGTAAGCTCGACAGATTGGCTGGTATAAGTCACGCCAACGAACCGGGTCGGGAACCCAACCAGAAGTTGTTCAGGGGAAATCTCATGCTCACACGCCGTCATGTCATCGCATCCGCGCTCGCTGCGCCGGCCATGCTGCGTTTTGGAACCGGTACGGCCCACGCAGCAACGACGCTGAAGATCTCTCACCAGTTTCCCGGCGGCACCATTGACAAGGGCGATTTCCGCGACCGGCTCTGCCGGGTGTTCTCCGAAGAGGTTGCGAAGCGCTCCGGCGGCGAGATCGCGACCGAGATCTATCCCAACTCCTCGCTCATCAAGACCGTCGCGCAGTTCTCGGCCATGCGGAAGGGCGCGCTCGACATCAGCCTCTATCCGATGCCTTACGCCGGCGGCGAAGTGCCTGAGACCAACATCGCGCTGATGCCGGGTCTGGTCACGACCTACGACCAGGGCATGCGCTGGAAGAATGAGCCGGTCGGCAAGACGCTGAGCGATTTTCTGGCCGACAAGGGCATCATCCTGCTGACCTGGGTCTGGCAGGCGGGCGGCGTTGCCAGCCGATCGCGGCCGCTGGTGACGCCGGAGGACGCCAAGGGCATGAAGGTGCGCGGCGGCTCGCGCGAGATGGACATGGTGCTGCAGACCGCCGGCGCCTCGGTGCTGTCGGTGCCATCGAACGAAATCTACACCGCGATGCAGACCGGCGCCTGCGATGCCGGCATCACCTCGTCGACCAGCCTGATCTCGTTCCGCCTGGAGGAAGTGTCGAAGGCCCTGACCTCCGGCGCCAAGGCGTCGTACTGGTTCATGCTCGAGCCGCTGATGATGTCCAAGGCCTCGTTCGACAAGCTGCCGAAGAACCAGCAGGACATCCTCCTGGCGGTCGGCGCGGAGATGGAGGCGTTCGGGCGCAAGGGCGCGCAGGACGACGACATCGAAGTTGCCAAGGTCTACGAAAAGGCGGGCGCGAAGGTTGTGGAGCTCGATGTCCAGACCGTCAACAAATGGCGCGACATTGCCCGTGACACGGCCTGGAAGGACTATGGCGGCAAGTCTGCGAACTGCGCCAAGCTCCTCAAGCTCGCTTCCGACGTCGCGGCCTGATTGATGCACGCGCCCGTTATCGATACCGAGGCCACGACAGCCATCGGCGCCAGCGGTCCGCTGGCGCCGCTCCAGCGTGTTGTCTCGCTGCTCAATCGCATCATCGTGGTTCTGGCCGCGTTCGCACTGGTCGCGGCCTGCCTCATCCTGAGCTACAGCGTGGCGGGCCGTGCACTGTTCAAGGCCGCCAACTACTGGCAGGACGAAGCCGCCGTGTTCTTGCTCGTCGGCGCCACCTTCATGACTGCGGCCTATGTGCAGGAGCATCGCGGCCACGTCAGCATCGAAGCCTTCGTTGGGCTGATGTCGCCGCTCGCCAACAAGATCAGGCTCTGGCTGGTCGACGTCGCGAGCTTTTTGTTTTGTGCCTTCTTCACTTGGAAATCCTGGACCCTGACACATGAGGCCTGGGTCGATGGTCAGGTCTCGAATTCGATGTGGTCGCCGCCGCTGGCGATTCCTTACGGCCTGATGGCCGCCGGGATGACCCTGCTGTGCCTGCAGATGCTGCTGCAGATCGTGGCTCCGCTGACCGGAGCGCGTCGATGAGCGTGTTCGGGATTGGGGTTGCCTACGGACTCTCGACCCTGTTTGCGATGTTCGCGGGCATGCCGATCGCGTTCGCGCTCGGCGCCGTGGCCGTCGTGTTCATGGCCATCTACATGCCTGCCGCGTCGCTCGATACGGTCACGCAGAACGTCTACGAGGAAATGGCGTCGATCACGCTGCTGTCGATCCCGCTGTTCATCCTCAAGGGCGCGGCGATCGGCCGCTCCCGCGCAGGCCAGGACCTCTACTCGGCGCTGCATGCGTGGCTGCATCGCGTGCCCGGCGGATTGGGCGTCGCCAACGTGTTCGCCTGCGCGCTGTTCGCGGCGATGGCGGGATCATCCCCCGCGACCTGCTCGGCGATCGGCTCGGCCGGAATTCCCGAGATGCGCAAGCGCGGCTATTCCGGGGGCTTCGCCGCCGGCATCATCGCGGCCGGCGGCACGCTCGGCATTCTGCTGCCGCCCTCGATTACGATGATCCTGTTCGCGATCGCGGCGGAGAAATCGCTGGGACGGCTGTTCCTGGCCGGTATCGGCCCCGGGCTGCTGCTGGTGACCCTGTTCGGCGTCTATTCGGTGGTGCGCTTCCGGCAGGAATATGCGCGCGCGAAAGCCGTCTATGAGAAATCGGGCGCGTGGTCGGACATCCTGACCAAGGACGATTTTACGATGGCGCAGCGCTTCTCCGTGCTGCCACGCGTGATTCCGTTCGTGCTGCTGCTGACCGGCGTCATGGTCGCGCTCTATGGCGGCCTCGCCACGCCATCGGAAACAGCCGGTCTCGGCGGTATCCTCGCGCTCGTGCTGATCGCGATCATCTACCGCGTCTGGAGCCCGGCCGATCTCGCGCCCATCATGAAGGCGACGCTGCGCGAATCGACCATGCTGATGCTGATCATCGGCATGTCGCTGCTGTACTCCTACGTGATGAGCTACCTGCACATCTCGCAGTCGGTGGCGGAGTCCATCGTGGCGATGCACCTGCCGCGCTGGGAACTGTTGTTCGCGATCCTGCTGATGGTGGTCGTGCTCGGCTTCTTCCTGCCGCCGGTATCGATCATCCTGATGACTGCCCCGATCATCCTGCCGCCTCTGCGGGCAGCAAACTTCGACATCATCTGGTTCGGCGTGGTGATGACGATCGTGATGGAGATGGGCCTGATTCACCCGCCGGTGGGTCTGAACATCTTCGTCATCAGGAACGTCGCGCCGGACATCCCGCTGCGCGAGGTGATCTGGGGCACGCTGCCGTTCGTCCTGCTGATGATGGCCGCCGTGCTGCTGCTCTGCTTCGTGCCGCAGATCTCGACGGCGCTGCCGGATCTCGTGATGGGGCCGGATCTGAGCCGCTGACGCGGCCCGTGAATGGCGAATAGGCATTAGCGAATAGGGATCTAGCGAGTGGGCCCCCTATTCGCTACTCGCCATTCGCTATTCGCCTGTTCTTCGCGTTCAGCGCCGCTGCAACACGGCTGACGGGTGGCCGACCGAGCAGCCGGCTCATGTCGTTGGTGGCGGCCAGCAGTTTCGTCATGTCGACGCCGGTGCGGATGCCCATGCCTTCGAGCATGTAGACGACGTCCTCGGTCGCGACGTTGCCAGTCGCGCCCGGCGCAAACGGGCAGCCGCCGAGGCCGCCGGCCGCGGCATCGATGACGCGGACGCCCTCCTCCATGCCCGCATAGAGATTGGCCAGCGCCTGGCCGTAGGTGTCGTGGAAATGCATCGCCAGATGCGTCACCGGCACATCGTCGCAGACGGCGCGCAGCATCTGCTTGGCCTTGAGCGGCGTCCCGACACCGATCGTGTCACCCAGCGAGACCTCGTAGCAGCCCAGATCCCACAGCGCCTTGGCTACGCCGGCTACGGCCTGCGGCTTGATCTCACCTTCATAGGGACAGCCAAGCGCGCAGGAGACGTAGCCGCGCACCTTGATGCCGTCGGTCCTGGCGTGGGCGATCACCGGCTTGAAGCGCTCCAGCGACTCCGCGATCGAACAGTTGATGTTGGCGCGGGAGAAGCTCTCGGAGGCCGCAGTGAACACGGAAATCACCCTGGCGCCGGCGGCGCGCGCGGCCTCATAGCCCTTCACATTGGGCACCAGCACATGGAATTCGCCGGGCAGTGCAGCCACGCTGCGCATGACCTCGTCCGAGCCCACCATCTGCGGGATCGCCTTGGGCGAGACGAAGGCGCCGACCTCGACCGTGGTCAGGCCCGCCGCGACCAGCGCGCGGATGAAGGCGATGCGATCGGCGACGCTGATCGACATCTTCTCGTTCTGCAGGCCGTCCCGCGGGCCCATTTCGATGATGCGCACGCTCTCGCTCATGCCGACCTCTTCGGTTCGAGGATCAGGCGGACGGTTCGAGGTCCGCCAGTTCGACGCCTTCCTGCACGATGTCGCCGACCTTGCACTTGATCGCCTTGAGCCGGCCTGCGAACGGCGCCCGCAGGGTCTGCTCCATCTTCATGACTTCGAGCGTCAGGATCGCCGCACCCTTCTCCAGGACGGCGCCTTCCTGCGCAAGCAGCGCCACGACGGTCCCCGGCAACGGCGCCACGATCTTGTCCTCGCCGGCCTGCTCCTCGTCGTCACCGCCGAACGGATCGATCCAATGCAGATCGAAACGGCCGTTGCGGGTCCGCAGGTACAGCTCATGGCCCTCGATGACGGCCACCACATGGGATTTGACGCCGTCGCACACAAGGTCGAAGCCGCCGTCATCAGTCGGAAGTGCCGAGAACGAGGTCTCACGGCCCTCGATCGACAGGCGCTGCACGCTGGGACCATAGGCCAGCGTGGCGGTCCGCGGTTCATTCCCAGCGCTTTGGCGGAACGAGAACACGCGCTGCCGCAGCCCCACCGGCATCCAACCGGATGCGCGCCACGGCGAGCCTTGCTCCTTGGCCGCAGTCTGCTCGCCGATGAGAATGGCCGCGACGGCTGCACTGAGCTCGAGGTCGCCGGCCACCGCCCCCGACGGGGTCAGATGTGTCAGATGGCGCTCGATGAAACCGGTGTCGATCGCGTTCGCCACGACGTCGGGATGCGTTAGCAGCGACGACAGGAACGGGATGTTGCTGACGATACCTCGGACGTCGGTGTCCTCAAGGCCGCGGTTGAGCCGCTCGATCGCGACCTCGCGGGTCGGCGCCCAGGCGATCATCTTGGCGAGCATCGCGTCGTAATAGGGCGAGACCACATCGCTCTCGCGATAGCCGGCATCGATGCGCAGGCCGCCGGTTTCAGCGGGAAGCCGCCAGGTCTTGATCGTGCCGACCGAGGGCATGAAATTCTTGGCGGGATTCTCCGCGTAGACGCGTGCCTCGATGGCATGGCCATGCAAGCGGATCTGGTCCTGCGTCAGCGGCAGCGCGTCGCCGAAGGCGACGCGCAACTGCCATTCGACGAGATCGACGCCGGTGATCAACTCGGTGACGGGATGCTCGACCTGCAGGCGCGTGTTCATCTCTATGAAGAACACGTCGCGGCCGTCGGAGACGAACTCGATGGTGCCCGCCCCGACATAGTTGACCGCGCCGGCCGCGCGACGCGCCGCGGCGCAGACCGTCTCCCGCTGCTCCGGCGTCAGCGTCGGCGACGGCGCCTCCTCGATCACCTTCTGGTGCCGACGCTGCAAGGTGCATTCGCGCTCGAACAGCGACACCAGATTGCCGTGGCTGTCGCCGATGATCTGCACCTCGATGTGGCGCGGGTTCTGGACGAATTTCTCGATCAGCACACGGTCGTCGCCAAACGCCGCCTTGGCCTCGCGCTTGGCGCTGGTGACGGCATCAGCGAGATCGCCGGCTGCATTGACCACGCGCATGCCGCGGCCGCCGCCACCGGCGGAGGCCTTGATCAGAACGGGAAAGCCGATCCGCGCGGCTTCATTGGCGAGCGTCGCCTCGTCCTGCGCCTCGCCGTGATAGCCGGGCACCAGCGGCACGCCGGCCTGCTCCATCAGGAATTTGGAGCCGGACTTGGAACCCATCGCGGTGATCATCGCGGCCGTCGGCCCGACGAACACCAGGCCCGCGTCGAGACAGGTCTGCGCGAATTCGGCGCTCTCGGACAGGAAGCCATAGCCGGGATGAACCGCCTCGGCGCCTGTCTGCCTCGCAGCCTCGATCAAGCGCTCGATGTTAAGATAGGAATCGCGGGCGCGTGCGGGGCCGAGCAGCACCGCCTCGTCGGCGAGCGCGACATGCAGCGCGTTTCGATCCGCCTCGGAGTAGACCGCGACGGTCTTCAATCCCATCGCGCGTGCCGTGCGGATGACGCGCACGGCGATCTCGCCGCGGTTGGCGATCAGGAGCTTGCGAAAACGACGATACAATCCGGGACGAGCCATGATCACATCCTGAACAGGCCGAATTTGGTCGGCTCGACCGGGGCATTGGCGGCGGCAGACAATCCGAGCCCGAGCACAAGGCGGGTATCGGCGGGATCGATCACGCCGTCGTCCCACAGCCGCGCCGTCGCGTAGTAGGGATTGCCCTGGGCCTCGTATTGCGCACGGATGGGGCTGCGGAATTTCTCTTCCTCTTCCGCAGGCCAGCTCTCGCCCTTGGCCTCGATGCCGTCGCGGCGGACCTGGCTCAGCACCATCGCGGCCTGCTCGCCGCCCATCACCGAGATGCGCGCGTTCGGCCACATCCAGAGGAAACGCGGCGCATAGGCGCGGCCGCACATGCCGTAATTGCCGGCGCCGTAGGAGCCGCCGATCACCACGGTGAACTTGGGAACCGACGCGGTCGCGACCGCAGTCACCAGCTTGGCGCCGTCACGGGCGATACCGCCGGCCTCGTATTTCTTGCCGACCATGAAGCCGGTGATGTTCTGCAGGAACACCAGCGGAATGTTGCGCTGGCAGCACAGTTCGATGAAATGCGCACCCTTCAGCGAGCTCTCGCTGAACAGGATGCCGTTGTTGGCGATGATGCCGACCGGATGACCCCAGATGTGGGCGAAGCCGCACACCAGCGTCTGGCCGTAGAGCTTCTTGAACTCGTCGAACTCCGAGCCGTCGACCACCCGCGCGATGATGTCGCGCACGTCGAACGGCTTGCGGCCGTCGACCGGCACGACGCCGTAGATCTCTTCCGCCGCATAGCGCGGCTCGCGCACCTCGCGCATATTCAGCGCGCTGCGCGCGCCCGGCGGCTTCAGCGTGCCGACGATGCGACGCGCGATACCGATCGCATGGGCGTCGTTCTGTGCGTAGTGATCGGTGACGCCCGACTGGCGTGAATGCACGTCGGCGCCGCCCAGTTCCTCGGCCGTGACGACCTCGCCGGTCGCCGCCTTCACCAGCGGCGGGCCGCCAAGAAAAATCGTGCCCTGATTGCGCACGATGATGCTCTCGTCCGACATCGCCGGCACATAGGCGCCGCCGGCGGTGCACGAGCCCATCACGATCGCGATCTGCGGGATGCCTTGCGCCGACATCTGCGCCTGATTGTAGAAGATGCGGCCGAAATGCCGCTCGTCCGGGAAGATCTCGTCCTGCAGCGGCAGGAACGCGCCCCCGGAATCGACCATGTAGACGCAAGGAAGGTTGTTCTGCCGCGCGATGTCCTGGGCGCGCAGGTGCTTCTTCACCGTCATCGGGTAGTAGGTGCCGCCCTTGATGGTGGCGTCGTTGGCGACGACGACGCATTCGCGGCCGGCAATGCGGCCGATGCCGGTGACGATGCTCGCCGAATGGACGTCGCCGCCATAGAGCCCGTGCGCGGCCAATGGCGACAGCTCCAGGAACGCCGTTCCAGGGTCGAGCAGCAGGTCCACACGCTGACGCGCCAGCATCTTGCCGCGCGACAGATGCCGCTTGCGCGAGGCCTCGCCGCCGCCCTCGGCGACCTGCCCCAGCTTCGTCCTGAGGTCGGCGACCAGCGCGCGCATGGCGTCGGCATTGCGGGCGAAATCGGAGGACGATGGATCGATCGTGGAGTGAAGCGTCATGACCGGCGTCTTCGTTGCGAGGCTGGAGGGGGAAGCCGTGGGAGCACGCGTCAGAGCGGTCGCGGCCGTTCAGGCCGCTGAGAGCCCGGGTGTACCATCTTTGCCCGCATGCTGTCCTCCCTGCCCGTCGGCGGCCCGGTCTGCGGCCGTCCGTCCTTCTCGAATTAAACGATCATACGTTTTTAAATTCTATTCTCAAGCGGATTGTTGTAGGGTCCGGGGCGAGCAGCATTTGCTTGAGACCACGGAATTTTCAGACTTCACTACGGGCCCCTCCCGTGGCGGATCCGCCGCGATCGGCACCGGGACGGTCCAGCGAGGACGAGATGGCGCGCACGATCGGGTCACATGGTCCGACGACGATGGAGGCGATCCGCAAGGCCGGCCTGCGGCTGATCTTCCAGCACGGCTATGAGGCCATGAGCCTCCGCCAGCTCGCCGCCGAGGTCGGCATCCAGCCAGGCTCGCTCTACAATCACATCAGCACCAAGCAGGAGCTGCTGGCGGAGCTGATCCAGGACCACATCAACAATCTCCTGCGCGAGCTCGACCAAGCGCTGCGCGACACCCATGGCCCCGTCGAACGCCTGCGGGCGTTCGTCGCCTTCCACGTCAGCTATCACATGACCCGGAAGCGCGAGGTCTTCATCGCCAATTCGGAGCTGCGCAGCCTCGATCCCCGCAACTATGAGGCGGTGGTGGCGCTGCGCGGCGCCTATGAGCGCCGGCTGGCCGACATCCTCGGCGACGGTGTGGCGCAAGGCGTGTTCGACGTTGACGACATCCAGGTCGCGACCTTTGCCATCATCGCGCTCCTGACCGGGCTGTGCAGCTGGTACCGTCCTGGCGGCCGGCTCACCAGGGAGGCGATCATCGCGGCCCACGAGAAGCTCGTGCTCTCGGGCGTCATGCCGCGCATCACCGGGCCTGATCAGGCCGGCGGTGGCCGGCCTGATCACCCGACCGGCTGAACGGGCCGCGCCGATGGCTGGCAGCCCGGAGCTTGACGCGATCGATCGCAGGATCCTGGCGGAGCTCCAGGCCGATGGCCGGATCCGCATCAACGAGCTCGCCGATCGGGTGGGGATCTCGCATCCGAACTGCCTGCGCCGGGTGCGGACGCTGCGCAGCAGCGGCGTGATCAAGTCCATCCGCGCCAGCATCGATGAACGGTCGCTGGGCTATGAGGTGGTCGCGTTCGTGTCGATTCAGCTCGACAGCCAGCACCAGACGGCGCTGGAATCGTTCGAGGCCGCGATCGTGACGTTGCCCTGGGTCCAGCAATGCTGGCGGCTGTCGGGAGATGCGGATTTTCTGCTGAAATGCGTGTCGACCGGGGTCGAAGGCATGAGCCGCCAGCTCCGCCAGTTCGCCGCCCTGCCCGGCGTCCGGGCCATCAGGAGCTTCCCGGTGCTCGGCCTGTCCAAGGACGCTCCACTGCCCATCCCCGGCGGGCCGCCTCAAACAGGGTGAACGGATGACGGCCGGGCCGGCCCCTCAATGCGTCCAGGGCTCGCCGCGGCGGAACGAGAAATTGTCGGCATAGGCGATCTGCCGCTTCACCGGCTCCTTCGGCTCGATCACCTGATAGGGAATGCCCTTGCGCTCGCAATAGGCGATCGCCTCGTCCTTGGTGTCGAAGCGCAAGGTGACCTGCTGCTTCATGTCCGAGGAGGACGTCCAGCCCATCAGCGGCTCGACCGAACGCGGCTGCTCCGGCTCATAATCCAACTGCCAGTCCCGGGTCTTGGCCTTGCCCGATTGCATCGCGTTCTTGGCGGGCTTGAAAATGCGTGCGGTCATGGCTGGAAGAGCCCCTGGAAGCTGCGTCGTCATGCGTTTGGCGGAAACGGCCGGGATGGGGTACAGGCAAGCGTCGGCACGGAACGGTGATTCCCATCCTGGACATGACCGTCTATCGTGCCCCGTATAGTCATTCTGCCGTCCCGTGACAATCTCGGTCGACTGCCACGGCGCCTCTGCTCCCCGAACGCTTTCCATTCAAAACAGTGCGTTGAAGCGGCCATGAAAATCAATGCCACGCTGCCCGAGCGAGGGCGCGACCTTCGGCTCGACCTGTTTCGCGGAATCGCCAACTGGGCGATCTTTCTCGATCACATCCCGGACAACGTGGTGAACTGGCTCACCACGCGGAATTACGGCTTCAGCGACGCCGCCGACCTGTTCGTGTTCATCTCCGGCTATACCGCCTCGTTCGTCTATGCGCGCATGATGATCGACCGCGGCTTCATCGTCGGCGCCACCCGGCTGTTCAAGCGGGTGTGGCAGCTCTACGTCGCCCACATCGTGCTGTTCGTGATTTATATTGTGGCCATCAGCTATCTGGCGACGCGGTTCGGCGTCTCCGAGATCATCGACGAGTTCAACGTCGCAGGCCTGGTCGACCACGCCAGCGATACGCTGGCCCAAGGACTGATCCTGAAGTTCAAGCCGGTCAATCTCGACGTGCTGCCGCTCTACATCGTGCTGATGGGCTTCTTCCCGCCGGTGCTGTGGATGATGCTGCGCCAGCCCGACCTGACCATGATCGCCTCGATCGTGCTTTGGCTCGTGGCGCGACAGATGGGCTGGAATTTCGCGGCCTATCCGGCGGGCACCTGGTACTTCAATCCGTATTGCTGGCAGGTGCTGTTCGTGTTCGGCTCCTGGTGCGCGCTCGGCGGTGCCCGCCGCTCGATGGGCATCATCATGGCGCCGGCCACGCTGTATTTCTGCATCGCCTATATGGTGCTCGCCCTGGTCATGACGATGGCCGGCCGCTTCCCCGAGCTCGGATCGATGTTTCCGAACTGGCTCTATTCGGCGTTCAATCCCAACGACAAGACCAATCTCGCGCCGTACCGCTTCCTGCATTTCGTGGTGATCGTCATTTTGGTCATCCGGTTCGTGCCGAAGGAATGGCCGGGCCTGGAGTGGAAGGCGTTCGATCCCCTCATCGTCTGCGGCCAACAGTCGCTGGCGGTGTTCTGCGTCGGCGTGTTCCTGTCCTTCATCGGCCACTTCACCCTGATGCTGAGCTCAGGTTCGCTGCTGGCGCAGATCCTCGTCAGCGCGGCGGGCATCGCGATCATGACCACCGTGGCCTACTACATCTCCTGGTCGAAGCGGCAGGACAAGCCGCTGCCGAAGCCGCCTGCGCCGAAGTAAACCCCGCGCATCAGGGGCGCGGGGGCGGTCCCGCGTCCGTTGACCTGCATCAAGCCGGCCACGATCGGGCTCGCTAAGGTTTGCTTCACAACGAGTGCCGCCTTCCGCGGCGCGCGTTCCATGGCGAACGCGCAAGGCCGCCACGCGGCGATTTGCTGACAAGGACCAGAATATGCCGACCCATTTCCATGCCGTCGTGTGGCTCGATCACAGCGAGGCCAAGGTGTTCCATATCGGACTGACCGGTGCCGACGAGCTGACGCTGCATCCACACCTGCAGACCAAGCACCTGCACCACAAGGCCAACGAGATCGGCAGCGGCCACGCGGCGCCCGACAAGAATTTCCTCGAGGAGGTCGCGCACGCGCTCGATGACGCCGGCGAGATCCTGATCATCGGCCCGGCCGGCGCCAAGACCGAGCTTGCCAAGTACCTGCACGAGAAGCATCCTGCGGTCGGAAAGCGCATCGTCGGTGTCGAAGCTGCCGATCACCCGACCGATCGCCAGATCGTCGCCTATGCCAAACAGCACTTCAAGATGGCTCCGCCCCGCGTGGCGACGGGCACTGCCGGCTAAGTATAGCCTTTCTCCCGTCGCAGGGTCCGTTCGATCATGGACATGCTGACGCCGGACCGATCCAACGCCATTGCTGCCCCGCCGGCCGTCGATCGCGGCCGGCGTCGTTTTCCGTGGCGCGGCCTGCTCTCGATCATCCTGCTGTTCGGCGCGCTGGCTGGGCTTGCCGCATGGTGGCTGCGTGGACCGCTGATCGCGACCGCCCGCATCACCCGCGGCACGGCGGCCGAGATCGTGTATGAGACCGGCGCGGTGGAGCCGGAGACGTGGTCGCGGAGCACGCCCCTGGTCCGCGGCCGCATCGTCGAGCGCTGCCGCTGCGAAGGCAAGCTGGTCAAGGCCGGCGACGTGCTGGCGCGGCTCGACGACAAGGAGGCGCTGGCCACCTTGAACGATCTGCGCGCACAGGAGGAATTCCAGCGCCTCGAATTCGAGCGGCAGACGCAGCTACTGGCACGCGGCGCGGCCACCTCGCAAGCGTACCAGCGCTCCGAAAGCGATCTCGCCCGCATCCGCGCCCAGATCGCGGCCCAGACCCAGCGCCTCGACTACTTCAAGCTGGTGGCGCCGATGGACGGCGTCGTCCTCAAGGAGGACGGCGAGGTCGGCGACATGGTTGATCCCGGCACCATCCTCTACCGCGTCGGCCTGGAGAAGCCGCTCTGGGTCGTCGCCGACGTCAACGAGGAGGACATCCCCCGTGTCCAGGTCGGGCAGAAGGCGCTGCTACGCGCCGATGCGTTCGGCAACCAGGCCCTGCCCGGGACGGTGAAGCAGATCACGCCGGCGGGTGATCCCGTGGCCAAGACGTTCCGCGTGCGGATCGGCTTGCCCGACAACACGCCGCTGCGCGTCGGCATGAGCGTCGAGGCCAACATCGTCAGCCGCGAGACGGGTGACACGCTGCTCGCGCCGGCCAATGCCGTCGTCAACAACAGCCTCATGGTGATCGATGGCGGCCGTGTGCACCGGCGCGCGGTGCGGATCGGCATCCGCGGCTCCGCGGCGGTCGAGATCCTCGACGGCGCCCGCGAGGGCGAGCTGGTCGCGGCGCCGGCGACCGCCGACATCAAGGACGGCGAGCGGATTCGCGTGATCGAGCCCGAGACGTCCGTGCCATGAGCCTCGTCCTGACCATCGCCTGGACCCATGTGCGCCGCCGCGCCCGCCAGACGCTGGTCGCGATCGCCGGCGTCATGACCGGCGTGGCGTTTTCGGTGATGATGGCGGCGATGATGGAGGGCTCCCAGGACGACTTCATCCGCACGCTGGTCGACGCGCTGCCGCACATTTCGATCACCGACGAACTGCGCCAGCCGACCCGCCAGCCGGCCGACCAAGTCTATGCGGCGGCCGAATATCATCGATTGACCCCGAATATCCGCCGTCCCGGCATCAAGAACCCGATGGCCACCATCGCCTCGCTGCAGGGCTGGGTGCCGGGCGCGCTGACGGCGTCGGTGCAGTCCAAAGCCGTGCTGCGCTTCGCCGGCCGCAACCTGACGGTCGCAATCATCGGCATCGATCCGCGCACGGAGGGCCAAGTCTCGACGCTGGCGAGCCACATGCGGCAGGGCAACCTCAATTCGCTGTACCGGTCCTCGCACGCGATCCTGCTCGGCGACCGGCTCGCGGCCAAGATCGGCGCGCGGGTGAACTCCAACATCACGCTCGCCTCGGCCCAGGGCATCAGCATGAACGCGACCGTCGTCGGCATCTTCCATTCCGGCTTCCGCGGCACCGACGAGACCACCGGCTACGTGCTGCTGCGCACCGCGCAGATCCTGGAGCGCCAGACCGGGATCATCAACGAGATCCGCGTCCGCACCAACGATCCGATGCAGGCGCGCCTGATCAGCGAGCGCATCGGCGAGCAGACCGGCTACAAGGCGGTCTCCTGGCAGGAGGCGCAGGAGGACCTGCTGGCGGCGATCACGCTGCGCAACGTGCTGATGTACACCATCGTCGGCGCCATCCTGCTGATCGCGAGCTTCGGCACCTACAACATCATCTCGACCATCACCCACGAGAAGACCCGCGACATCGCCATCCTCAAGTCGCTCGGCTTCCGCGACCGCACGGTCCGAACCATCTTCATCGTCGAGGCGCTGTTCATCGGCCTGACCGGTGCCGCCCTCGGCTGGGCGCTCGGCTACCTGCTTACCCGCGGGCTGGCCTCGCTCGAGTTCAAGACGCCGTTCTCCGACTACAATCATCTGCCCGTGCTGTATTCGCTGAAGCACTATCTGCTGGCGGGCGCGGTCGCGCTGATCTCCAGCGCGGTCGCCGGCTACTTTCCGGCCCGCGCCGCGGCGCGGTTGCATCCGGTCGACATCATCCGGGGGGCGACGTGAGCCCGCCCCTGATCGAGGCGCGGCAAGTGACGAAGGTGCTGCCTGGCGAGGTGCCGGTGACGCTGGTCGCCGACATCGATCTCGTGATCCATCCGCGCGAGCTCATCGCCATCACCGGACCGTCGGGCTCGGGCAAATCCTCCCTGCTCTACCTGCTTGGCCTGCTCGACCTGCCGAGCCAGGGCGACGTGCTGATCGACGGCCGCTCGACGACCGGCATGAGCGAGGATGAGCGCGCCGAGGTGCGACTGTCGCGGCTCGGCTTCGTCTTCCAGTTTCATTTCCTGCTGCCGGAATTCTCGATCACCGAGAACGTCGCGCTGCCGATGCGCGCGCTGGCACGGCTGTCGCCGCGCGCCATCACCCAGCGCGCCGAGGAACTGCTGGCGTCGCTTGGGCTGGCCGAGCATCTGCGCAAGACGCCGGACAAATTGTCGGGCGGCCAGCGCCAGCGCGTGGCGGTGGCGCGCGCGCTCGCCAACGATCCGCCGGTGATCCTCGCCGACGAGCCGACCGGCAGCCTCGACACCGCCGCGACCGCGCAGGTGTTCGGCATCCTGCGCGATCTGGTCACGCTGCGCGGCAAGACTGTCGTCGCGGTCACGCACGACCTCAACCTCGCCGCCCAGATGCAACGGCGCGTGCACATCATCGACGGCCGGCTGGCGCAGGACGAGTTGGCGCGCTGATCCACCCGCCGCGACCTCGGCACGGTCGACGCGCGAACCGCCTCCTGCGCCTGATTTGATTTAGCGCAAAGACGCGAGATTTCGATTCAGAGGATGCTGACGACCAGCGGATGTTCCTTCCCCGGATTCACCCGCACACTTCGGATGCTCCCGGGTTTTGCCGCTGCGGGAGCATCCGAATTTTTTTGGCCAGGCGCGCTCGCGGTCGCTCGTGCCGATTGACGGCCGGCGGCCTGGCCGAAATCCTTCTCGCTATCGTGAGCGTCGAGCCGGAGTTCGCACCAGCAATTGGCCTCACCCGGGAAGCCGCGCCGCTGCGGAGATGGTCGGGGCAGCTGGATTCGAACCAACGACCTGCAGTACCCAAAACTGCCGCGCTACCAGGCTGCGCTATACCCCGATGGTCTCAAGGACGATTGTCCTCGAGGACCCGTCACTACACGGTCGCGGCCTCCGCAGCAAGACTGCGGCCCGTCCGTGAAGATGGAGCCGGCATGAAAAACGGCCCCAGGAAACGCCGTTCCGGGGCCGTCAAATGCGGTGGTCGCAGGAAGCATCCGCTCAGTGCGAGGACAATGCCGGCGAGCCCGTCTCGGGGTGGATCTCGGCCGCCATCATGCCCTTGGAGCCGGGCCCGTAGCGGACCAGCACCCATTGGCCGGGGCGCAGCTCGGTCATACCGTAGCGGCGCAGGGTCTCCATGTGGACGAAGATGTCCGGACTCCCTTCCCCGCAGGTCACGAAGCCGAAGCCGCGCAGCCGGTTGAACCACTTGACCTGGGCTCGCTCCAGCCCGCTGGTCGGCGTGACCGTCACATGGGTGCGCGGCGGCAGCATCTGCGCCGGATGGATCGCCGTCGACTCGTCCATCGAGACGATGCGGAAGGCCTGGTAGCCCTTGGAGCGCTGCACGCACTCCACCACCAGGCGAGCACCTTCATAGGCGGTCTGGTAGCCGTCGCGCCTGAGCACCGTGACGTGCAGCAGCACGTCCGGCCAGCCATTGTCGGGAACGATGAAACCGTATCCCTTCGAGGCGTCGAACCATTTGATGACACCGCTGATTTCGACGAGGTTCTCGCCAAGACCGGTCATCGCATCGATTGCCGAGTCGCGCGCGACGCCGGTTTGATATTCCGCCCCGAGCCGGGTTGGTGTCGATACACCAACGACCGGCACCCCAAGCTTCTTGGACTCAAATCCGTCCGACCCCATAACCCCGGACCTCACATATGAATTGTGAGCCGCCACCCCTGCAACGGCGCCCTCATACACGTGCTCACCACCTATACCCACGATGAGTCACGCGAATCTCTCGAATCAAAGATAACATTCCCTCGTGCCGCGCATAGATAAAAATCGGTTTCAGTGAGGCATATGAACAGAGATGCCGACAAAAATGCATCAATTTCCGTTCAATTACGGACGAACGATCCGAGTACTTCGCCGATGTCGTGGTGGATAACGAGGTCTGCAACGTCGTCCTGATCGGTCGGTTCCCGGTTGATGATCACGAGTTGCGCGCCAGCCCGCTTTGCCATCAATGGAAAGCCCGCGGCCGGCCACACAACCAGCGATGAGCCGATCGCGACGAACAGATCGCAGTGCTGCGCGAGTTCGCTGGCACGCTGCATTTCATGCTCGGGCATCGACTGACCAAAGGATACCGTCGCGGTCTTCACCGGCTCCGCGCATTCGGGGCAATCCGGCGCGGCACCGTCGGCCTCGAAGCGCTCGCGCACCCAGTTGAGCTCATAGCGCTGCCCGCATCCGATGCATCGCGCGTAGGTGGTGTTGCCGTGCAGCTCGATGACGTGATCCGGGGCGAAACCGGAGTCCTGGTGCAGGTTGTCGATGTTCTGAGTGATGACGGCCGGAATTTTCCCCGCACGGTAGAGCGACGAAAGCGCCAGGTGGCCGCGGCCGGGCCGCGCCGCGGCAAACGTCTCCTGCATCGCGAAGCGCCGCCGCCAAGCCTCGTCCCGCGCCTCCTGGCTGGCGACGAATTCGTCGAAATGGATCGGCCGGTTGCGCGTCCATAGACCGCCGGGAGAACGGAAATCCGGAATGCCCGTCTCGGTCGATATTCCAGCACCGGTGAAGGGGACGATCACCCGCGCCGCAGCGATCATGTCTCCCAGGCGGTTCACCCCGTCGTGCAGATCGGATGCAATCATCAGCGGCGGCCCCGAAGCATGAAACCTCGCATCATCATTGTCCTCCCTTCATAGCACGGCAAGCTGGCCCCCGCCTCTGGGCGTGTCCGGCTCGGCTGCGTCGTTGCGCCACTCCGCATCCACCGGAACCGGTCGTGAACGACGCAACTGCAAGCAAAGCGAGTCAGATTGTTTCGTGTCTACCGGAAGACGTTGGCGTTGCTCGCCTTCCGTCCCCAGCAAAACGCGCGAGCCGCCTGCAGCCGGGGCCGACCGTCCGCAATCACGCCCCAATCGGACATCCACATCGCGCCAGCGATTCGCCAGGAAGTTTGTCACGCGTCTCAGGGCGAGGCTCGCCGGATAGCGACCGGAGCAGAGAGGATCCGTGAGGCAGAACGAGACGCCGGACGACCGCCGCGCGAAGGAGCGCGCCGACATCACCGCAAGGATTGCACGGTTCAAGTCGACCCAGGAGAAGTTCGCGCGCGAACGCGAGGAATATGCCCGCTTGGCGTGGAAGAAGGCGCAGCGCGGCGAGGCCGCGGAATAGCAGGGATGAAAAAAGAGCCCGGAGGCTTTCGCCGTCCGGGCTCTCCTTGTCACGACTGGCGCTTACCAGTGATGACGCCAGTGGTGGTAGCGATGATAGTACGGTCCGCCGTAATAGGCATACGGCCCGGGCGCGTAGACGTAACGCGGGCCGTAGTCGTAGTAGTCGTAGCCGTAGCCCGGACCATAGTAATACGGGTGCGAGGCCGCGATCGCGCCGGCAGTCAACGCTCCCGCCGCGAGGCCGAATGCGAGACCCGGGCCGATGCCGCGCGCCTGTGCCGGTGCGGGTGCCGCGAGTGCGGTGATGGCGACGGCGCCCGCGGTCGCCAGAACAGCCAATGTCTTTCTCATGATCGAATGTCCTCCAATTCCCATGCGTCCAAACAACGCAGATGCGGGGGAGTTGGTTGCAGCCCGGCTCACCGCCGCGCGCGTTGGAACCGTGACCGTCGCCACACGTTCACCGCCATGAGGGAAATCCCCGATGGCATCCTGGCTGGAACTTCTGTTCAACATCATCGGCTATGGCGGATTCGTCGTGCTTGCGTCCTGTCATCCCAGGACCGAGGCGGCCGGTGCGGCGCCTGAAATAGCTGCGGACGACAGAGCGGATCTGACCGGCGAGCGCCGCTGAAGCCGAGCTTTGCGGGCGAGCGCCGGGCCTTCATCCACAGCCGATCCAACGCTTATCCACAGCTCCTCGCCTGGGCCCTTCGGATCGCGGATCAACGGCTTGCTGCGCCATATCCACCGGCTTCTCCCCAGCGCGCGCGACGGCGCTCCCGCGCAGGCCGGAGGGCGTACGGGCCGGTCAATCTTCCCGCAAAGACCTTTGAACCTTCCTGCGCCTCCCCGAGACACATCAGTACTGGGGATTTCAGGGCCCAGTTTCGAGGGTGGCGCCACGCGACGAAGATATTCCGTCGCGCTGGCGCTGCTGTCGTTTTTCGGGCCCCCCGCGGTGCCAACCTTCGCGGTCCGGGGACGCCGGCGCTTCGGCGACCGCAACACTCAGCCGCGCTGCAACCACACAGCCCGCAACGAAAAAGGCCTCCTTTTCAGGAGGCCTTTGACGTGATCACGACCGTGACTGACGGTTCAGATCAGGCAACCGCGTCCTTGGCGGCCTTGACCGGGCGGGCGCGCACGATCTTGCGGGCCGGCTTGGCCTTGAACATCATCTCTTCGCCGGTGAAGGGGTTGGTGCCCTTGCGCGCCTTCACGGCGGGCTTCTTGACGACGACGAACTTGGCGAAGCCCGGCACCAGGAACACGCCGTTCTTCTTCAGCTCCTTGTGGCCGACGTCGGTGAGCGTCTCCATGACGTTCTTGACGTCGCGCTTGGACAGCTCGGTCGAGGTCGCAATCTTCTCGATCAGTTGCGACTTGGAAAGTTGGGTAGCCATCGTATCTCCTTGTGATTGATACCGGTGAATGACGTGACGACTGCGCGGCTATCAGCGCATTGCTGCGCAGACTGGTCGGGGCTTTCTGGCTGCATTGCACAGCCGGGACTTCAGTCGTCTAGTGGCGTATCACCCCGCGATTTTCGGGATTCTCCTGCATTTCAAGGGGCCCCGAAGCACCCACAGCGGCGCCAAAATTCCAACGGAGCGCGCAGAAGTCAAGCTGCGATGGCGATCGAACGGAGCAAGCGATTCATTTTCCCCTATATTTCCAGGCATTTTCGACGGTCCTGCGTGATTTTGGCCGCACATTGCAGGGGAAACATGCTGAAATCCCTGCATGCGGTCGCATCGCGCTCGTTCATCCATGCCGCGAATCACTGCCAAAACAGCGATTCGCTGGCATACGGAGGGGCTCTCGCAACACCGCGCAGCCCCGTCGAATGCGTCGTCGCGCGCACCGCACATCCGAGCGAGCCGGCGCCGCCGCAGCATCAGGCTCGATACACGGGCGGGCGAATTGCTGCTATGGATCGGCGTCCGCAGGCGGCCGTTGACCATCCGCTTCGAGTTCAGGGAGAGAAGACACGATGCGTTATCTCCACACCATGCTGCGCGTGCGCAATCTCGACGCCGCGCTCAAATTCTATTCCGATGCGCTCGGCCTCAAGGAGGTGCGCCGGATCGACAACGACAAGGGTCGCTTCACACTGGTGTTTCTCTGCGCACCCGAAGATGAATACCTGCTGAAGAGCCTGCCGCCGACGCGTGGCGCCCCGCTGGTCGAGCTCACCTACAATTGGGACGAGGAGAGCTATGGCGAGGACCGCTTCTTCGGCCATCTCGCCTATGAGGTCGACGACATCTACGCCACCTGCGACCGGCTGATGAAGCTCGGCATTACCATCAACCGGCCGCCGCGCGACGGCAACATGGCCTTCATCCGCTCGCCCGATCTGCACTCGATCGAGCTGTTGCAGAAGGGCGAGCCGAAGGCGCCGGCCGAGCCCTGGCTGTCGATGCCGAACACCGGACATTGGTGAGTCATTCGCCTTCATGATCCAGCCGGAACATCGTGGCCACCCTCGCGTTGTCGCTCCGATCGATGGAGAGGATACGAGGAGGCCGAGATGGGTCGAGGACTTCTATTGTGGTTGTTGGGCGTGCCGATTCCGGTGATCATTCTGCTCTGGCTGTTCTTCGGCCACTGATCGCCGCGAACGATGCGTTCGTCGGAAAAGCCCCGCTTCGAGCGGGGCTTTTTGCGTAACATGCGCTAACGATGACGCTCGCCCAGAGAGGAGCCGAACGTGTCCGCCGACGACAGACTGACGATCTGGGGCCGCCCCAATTCGGTGAACGTGCAGAAGGTGCTGTGGTGTCTCGCCGAGCTCGATGTCGCTTATGACCGTATCGACGCGGGCATGCAGTACGGCCGCAACAACGAGGCGGACTATCTCGCAATGAATCCGAACGGCCGCATCCCGACGCTGGTCGATGGCGATTTCGTGCTGTGGGAGAGCAACGCGATCATGCGCTATCTCTGCCTCGCTTATGGCGACGGCACGCCGCTTTATCCAACGACGCCACAGCACCGCGCCGCGGTGGAGCGCTGGCTGGACTGGACGCTGTCGACGGTGCAGCCGATCGAGCGTCCGCTGTTCTGGGGCTTGGTGCGAACGCCGCCGGAGCAGCGCGACATGGCCGCCTTGCAGAAGGCGGCCGACGACGCCGCGGCGATGTGGCGCATCCTCGACGCGCATCTGACCACGCGCAGCCACGTCGAGGCCGAGCATTTCACGCTCGCCGACATTGCGCTTGGCGCCTATGCCCGGCGCTGGTTCGGAGTCGAAGGTGTCGTCAAGCCGGAGCTGCCGAGCCTCGCGCGCTGGTACGGACAGATCGCGCAACGCCCGGCCTTCATCCGCCACATCGCGCCGCCGCTGTCGTGAGCACCTCAGCGGCTGGTCGAGGTGCCCATCTCGACGCGCAGGGCGCCGCCGACCTTCACGCAGGTATCGGTTCCCTCGACGCGTACGAAGTTGGCGCCGTAGGACGCGCAGGGATTGCTGGTGGCGGCGCCTGAACGGGATGCGGCCTTATTCGGTCCAGCCGCCTTCGGCCCGGGAAGCGATGGCGCAAGAAGCGACGACCCCGGCGAGCCGGCGGCTGCCACGGTCACGGCGGCGAGCACCGCGAGGGCGCCCAGGATGAGAGATCGACACATGCCGCTTGTTAGCGCGTCTGCCGCAGCGAAGCGACACCGGCCGTCTATTTGCCGATGAACTTGACGCCGACCGAGGCGCCGCGGCGCCACACCACCCGGCACTGGCGGCCCGTTCTTGCGTCGCGCGCGAAGGCGAGCCGGATGGTCGCCGGCAGCGCCGCCGCGTCCTGCAGGGTCAGCTTGGCGCCGGCGCTGGAAATGTCCTGAACCAGGCAATGGCGCACGGCGAACCCGCCATCCAGCGTGATCCACGCCGGCTGCTTCATCGATTTGCGGGCTTCCCGCTTCTTGGGCGCGGCCATCATCCTGCTCCTGCTCGCCCGTTGCAGTACGGCAAGGACCCTAATGGACGGTTGACCGGACCCCGACTGCGCGTGCGATTCATCGCTGCAGAACCTCGCGCCGACCGCGTCTCGGCGCAAACCGTCCGTTTCAAGATCGAAGATGGAAGGAAAGCCGGCGCGGAGTGGCGCTCCCTAGCGGAATCGAACCGCTCTCTCCACCGTGAAAGGGTGGCGTCCTGACCGATAGACGAAGGGAGCAATACGCACGATGCCAGAGGGCACGAGGCCCCGGTGCCATCGCCGCTTGCACGTTTCGGTAAAACCTTCAGCAAATCAGCCGCTTGAGGCGATGATCTGCGAGGTCGGCTGAACCACCGACGGTGATTCCGTGCCGCGCGCCGAACGTATAGAGGCGTTTCGCCGGCCGGGCAAGCCACCCCGTGGCGGTGTTTCCGGTCTCTTCCCGCGTGCTCAACGGGCCGCAAACAGCGGAGCGATACCGTCCGTGTCGATGTAGACCACGCCGTCCTCGACCTTGACCGGATATTGCGCCAGCGCGCTCTCCGGCGGGTGGAGCGGCGTACCGGTGAAAGCATCCCACGTCCAATTGTGCACGGGGCAACTGAGCACGCGGCCGTCGAAGCCGGCCTCCTCCATCGGCGCCGCCGTGTGCGGGCAGACGCCCTGGAACGCTTTGAGCTCGCCATTGTCGGGCCAGGCAAGGATGACGAGCTGGGCGTCGGCGATGACGAGGCGCATGCCGCCTTCGTCGATGGTGTCGGCCTTGCAGACGCGGGTGAACATTCGCTGGCCTCATGCTCCATTGCGACCATCGCAATCGAAGGACCACGAGCAAAACTCGTTCCGCGGACCGCGCTGTGCCCGCGAGCCCGACAAGACCAAGCCCGACAAGACCGTGGCACCCTTCTTGCTGCCCTTCCCGGCATCTCTCGTCGAACGAGCCATCGTGTCGCAAAGGCGACAGACCGCTCGGCGGCGAGTTGCGGCGGAGTGCGACATGACCGACATGACCGAGCTGAGAACACGCAAGGAGCCGCTCAATCTCGCCATCGTGCATGTCGATCCCGACGCCTTCATCGCCAACCTCATGGCTTGGCTCGAGATCACCACCTTCATCAAGGCGCAGCGCGTCGGCGAGGCCGCGGTGCCTGCCGACGGCAAGACACCCGCATTGTCGGCGGCGCAATTGCAGAACGGCGGCGTCCACGAGGTCGGCAACGACGCGCTGTTCGCCTTCGCGATGACGGCGTCGCTGAAGGGCGACAAGGCCGCGGTCGACAAGGTCGAGACCGCCTTGCTCGACGGCATGGGCAAGGATTTTCCCGGCTCGTTCGCGCTGTGGCACTTCCGCGCCACGATCGATGCGCCGACCACGCTCGACGATTTCGTCGGCCAGGCCGGCAAGAAGATGCTGACAGGCGATCTGCCGCCACCGCCGCTGCGCGCCAAGGAATATTGGAGCGCCGGACTGCGCTTCTTCGAGAAGGCGCGCAAGTCGAACTTCGTCCACGAGATCATGTATCCGCTGGCGAAATGGACGCGGGCGCGCTGGACCGAGACGGCGGAGAAAGGCGTCGCCTTTCTGCATCACATCGAGGACAACGTCCCGGTGCTGCGCGAGGTGCTGGAGGAGCCGCGCAACGACCAGGCGTTCATCGCCAATGTCCTGCTGAAGCTCGCGCCTGCCGTCGATATGGAGTTGAACGAGGAATATCAGGGCTTCCTGCGCTCGCTGGCGCGGCGCAACTGACGCAAGGGTGCGGTGTCATTCCAGCCGACCCGCCCACGCAAAAAGGCCGGCGGGCGTTACGCCGCCGGCCTCTTGTCGCGACTGCCGGCTCCGGCCGTCCGGTTCCGTCGCATTCCTGGGGTATGCGAACAGGGTCGCGCGATCTGGTTAATGATAGGTTAACGCGCGTATACCGGAATAACCACGATCATGAACTACAACCATGATCCCGGGTTTGCGTTCCGGCCATGAACCAGCGCGGGGACCAGCGAGCGGCGAGATCGGACAAGACCGTCAGCTCAGTTGCAAGGCGCGCTTCGTCTCACGGCGCAGCGCCTGCTCCTGGCAGCCCGACAGCCGGACGAGTTCCTGGGGATACATGTCATAGCCATGGCTGCCAAAGGCACTCTGCTGCGCCATCGGGACCTGCGCAGGCGTTCGGGCCGCATCTGCCCCTGCCCCTGCATTCGACGAACCTCGGACCGGATCGAGCCCAGTGTTCAAAGCGGCCATAGCCAGCTCCGCGAAAGAGTGCCTGCCCCCACTGGAACTATAGTCCACCGGTCGCGGGGCGCAATTGGGCAAAACGCCATCAGCCGGCGGTGGCGCGCGCCTGCTCCGCCTCCTGTTCCCAGCGCAGGATGGTCCGCTCGAGATTGTGGAATTTCTCGGCGACGTCGCCGTCGAACAGCGGGTCCTTGCGGTCCGACATGCGGGCGTCGATATCGGCCCAATCCTCCGCCTGAAGGGCGCGCAGCGCCGCCGGAAACAGCAGGGTCTCCTCCTTGCGCAGATGCTCGCGCTGGCTGTCGATGAACTCATGCACGGCGGCGTGGAAGCTCTCGCGCAGGATCTCCTGGTCCGACAGCACCGCGTTCACGGCGTCGGCAAAGCCGCGCAGCCGCTGCGCCTCGGTCTCGTGCTCGTCGTCGACGTCGCCATAGGCTGCGGCCGCGGCAGGGTCGCGTTCGCGCAGCTTGCCGAAGATCATCTCCTCCTTGGGATGATGACAGCGCTGCGGATAGTCCTCGAAATAGGCGATGATGCTCTGCAGGATGTCGTAGTCCGGCCGCCGATTGTGATCGAACAGCTCCAATTCGTGCTCGAGCACCGAGAGAAGCTTCTCGAGATTCTCGTGCTCCTGCAGCAGCGCTTCGATGATCCTTGCCATGGCCGCCCTCGCCTGTGCGCCGGCTGGGCCTTGCCGAACCGGCATTTTCCCTGAACGCAACAGACTACGCCCGCGCGAGCGCGGGCGGCATTGCGGCAGATCAAACTGACAGACCGATGTGACAGGTCAGCGGAAACGGCTCACTCCGCGGCCAGCGCCTGCGGCGCCCGCGCAAGGCCGAGCCGGTCCCAGACGTCGACCAGCGCCTCGGCCAGGGCGTCGATCAGGCCGTCATCATGGTAAGGCGATGGCGTGATGCGCAGCCGCTCCAGGCCGCGCGGCACGGTCGGATAGTTGATCGGCTGGATGTAGATGCCGTGCTCGGACAACAGCAGGTCGGACGCCGTCTTGCACTTCTCGGGATCGCCGACATGCACCGGCACGATGTGGGTGTCGGACGGCATGACCGGCAGGCCCGAGGCGTTCAGCACGGCCTTGAGCCGCGCCGCCCGGTCCTGGTGCCGGTCACGCTCCCACTGCGAGGTCTTGAGATGGCGGATCGCGGCGGTCGCGGCGGCGCAAACCGGCGGCGGCAAGGCGGTGGTGAAGATGAAGCCCGGCGCATAGGAGCGGACGGCGTCGATCAGATTGGCATTGGCGGCAATGTAGCCGCCGAGGCAGCCGAAGGCCTTGGCGAGCGTGCCCTCGAGGATGTCGATGCGGGCCATCACGCCGTCGCGCTCGGCGATGCCGCCGCCGCGCGGGCCATACATGCCGACCGCATGGACCTCGTCGACGTATGTGAGCGCGCCATAACGCTCGGCGAGATCGCAGATCCGGTGCAAGGGCGCGACATCCCCATCCATCGAATACAGGCTCTCGCAGACGATCAGCTTGGGACGGTCGGGATCGGCCGCCCGCAGCAGCTCTTCGAGATGGGCGAGGTCGTTGTGCCGCCAGACCTGCTTCTCGCTCCCGGCCTTGCGGACGCCCTCGATCATCGAATTGTGGTTGAGCGCGTCCGACAGCAGCAGGCAGTTCGGCAGCAGTTTTGCGATGGTCGAGATGCCGGTCTCGTTGGAGACGTAGCCCGAGGTGAACACCAGCGCGGCTTCCTTGCCGTGGAGATCGGCAAGCTCGCGCTCGAGCTCGATCAGCGGATGGTTGGTGCCGGCGATGTTGCGGGTGCCGCCGGCGCCGGTGCCCATGCGCGCGGCGACGTCGACCATGGCGCCGATCACCTTCGGATGCTGGCCCATGCCGAGATAGTCATTGGAGCACCAGATCACGACATCCTTTGGCCCCTCCGGCGAATGCCAGATCGCGCGGGGGAAGCGGCCGGCGAGGCGCTCCAGATCGGCGAAGACGCGATAGCGCCGTTCCTGGTGCAACTGGTCGAGGGCACGGTCGAAATAGCTGTCGTAGTTCATCACCTGATCCGTCCTTCCCCTGCCCGCGTCCCGAACCTGCGTTCCGGCGCGCCCTTGGAGGCCTGTTCGGGGTCGGACCAAAGCGCAATCCGTCGCGTCCTTCGTTGATCCAGATCAGGGATCGCGCACGATGCCGGGCATCCGGATGCCGCTCGCCGCGGTCCGCGACGCCCCCCCGGAGGCGTTCAGGCGCGCAGCGGATTCTCCGCATCGGCAACCTCGAGCCGCAGCGGCGCACCGGTGTCGAGGAAGGCGGACAGAGCTGCCTCGTACGGCGCGGGGTCGAGACCGCGCGCGGAGAGCCATTGCGGCTCGTAATAGGTTTGGCGATAGCGCTCCCCGGAATCGCAGATCAGCGTGACCAGTGAGCCGCTCTGTCCATCCTGCCGCATCTCGGCCGCCAGCCGGCAGAGCGCCAGGAAGTTGGTCCCGGTCGAGCCGCCGACCGGCCGGCGCAGCCGCCGCGTCAGGACGTTCATCGCCGCGACCGAGGCGGCATCCGGCACCTTCATCATGCGATCCACGACCCCCGGCACGAAGGATGGCTCGCAGCGCGGACGGCCGACGCCCTCGATCAGCGACGGCCGTTCGCACGTCCGGGCGCTGTCGCCGTTGCAGAAGGCGTCGAAGAAGGCCGAATGCTCGACATCGGCGACGCACAGCCGCGTCGGGTGCCGGCGGTAGCGCAGATAGCGGCCGATCGTCGCCGACGTGCCGCCGGTGCCCGCGCCCATCACGATCCATTCCGGCAGCGGACGGCGCTCGCCCTGCAACTGGTTGAAGATCGACTCGGCGATGTTGTTGTTGCCGCGCCAGTCGGTAGCGCGCTCGGCGAAGGTGAACTGGTCCATGTAATGGCCGCCGAGCCGGCTCGCGAGCGCGGCCGCCTCGGCATAGAGAAACCGGCCGTCATCGATGAGATGGCAATTGCCGCCGTAATGAGTGATCGCGGCGATCTTCTCTTCCGAGGTGGTGCGCGGCATCACCGCGTAGAACGGCACGCCGATCATCTGCGCGAAATAGGCTTCCGATACCGCTGTCGACCCGGAGGAGGCCTCGACCACGGGCGTGCCTTCCCGGATGTGGCCGTTGCAAAGCGCATAGAGAAACAGCGATCGAGCCAGCCGATGCTTGAGGCTCCCGGTCGGGTGGGTCGATTCGTCCTTCAGGTAGATGTCGATGCCGGCGAGCGCGGGCACGATCAGCCGGATCAAGTGCGTGTCGGCGGTCCGGCACTGGTCGGCCTCGATGGCCGCCACGGCGTCGTCGACCCAGCCACGGCGATAGCGTGGACCACAGGCTCTGTCGGAAGCTGACCAAGACGGCGAATTCATCGCGGCAACCGACCATGATCCCTTCGCCGCATCAAGCCCGCCCGGCCGCCCATGCCGAGCAAGCTGGGGGCAAATGGCAGTTCGGCGCCGGCTGCCGCGCCTTGGCACCGCAACGGAGCGAAAGGGCTTCGCGTTTGCGCCAGCGAAAAACGCTCGCATCGCTTGCAACTCATGGAATGCACGCGCGAATTTCGGAAGAATTTTTGAATGACGGCGAGAATGGTCAAATATTTGCACGCTTTTGCGGCCAAGCTGGGCATCATCGAATGGCACGACCGAGTCGAGCCTGCATCACGGGCGACCCAAGCCTGCTCCGAGGGGCACCATGAGAGTTCTTTCGATTGTTCTGGTTGCGTGCGCGATCAGTCAGGCCGCTTTCGCTGAAGGTCTGGAATGCCGGCGTGTGGCCGACCCGACACCACGATTGAGCTGCGTGGAAACGCCGACGACCGCCCAGGCGCCAACCACCTCCCGCACCGACGCCTGGACCCCGGTCGAACCGCGCCAGGAGGCCCCGGTGCGCGGCGGCGATGCGACGGCGCCGAGAGCCTCCCGGCCCCGTTGAGACCAGCCGGGCGGCAGCCGACGGCGGCTGCACTCGGCCCTGCAGCGGTCCCTCCCCCAATCGAGCCCCCGGACGGGGTTCTTTCCCTTGAAGGGCGGCTCATTCTGCCGACATGTAGATCTTGCCGTGCGGCCACGGACCGATGTCAAATCCATTCTCCGCGCGGGTGGTGGAGGGTCGGTTCGGCCCCGCCGCATTGGATGATCGGAGACCATGGCTTACTTGCCATCGCAAATGAACCTTCTCGAAGCCCTCGCGACCGTGATCGGCACCGCCGCGATCGCGCCCGCGCTGCTGATCCTCTGGCTGGTGGTCGCCGCCGGTGACAATTCAGGCCCTCCGCTCAAGATCTGGACCGCCTTCCTGCTCGGGGCAGCCAGCGTGCTCCTGCTCGGCATTATCAGGACGCCGTTCCAGCATGTCGGGCTGACATTGGAGAATCCCTGGATCGCCCAGGCGGTCCGGGCCCTTTTTGGCGTCGCCTTGCCGGAAGAGCTCGCCAAGGTCGCGGTGATCGCCGCGCTGTGGTCGCGGCGCCGGCAGGTCGGCAATGCCATGGACACGGTATTCTACGGTGCCGCCGTCGGGCTCGGCTTCGCGGCTTACGAGAACCTGGCTTATCTCGTCCAGCATGCCGAGATGTGGCGCTCGCTGGCGGTGCTGCGCAGCGTGCTCACCGTGCCGTTTCATGGCGCGCTCGGCATCATTGCCGGTGCCTATCTCGCGATCGCCCGCACCAGTACGGCGCTTGGCGCCAACCGCCACAATCGCGAAGGGGCGCGGCTGTCGAGCTGGGCGCTGGTGCTGGCCGCACCCGTGATGCTGCATGCGGCCTTCGACTATCCATTGCTGTTGCTGCAGCGGGCATCGACCCTCGACACCGCCGCGCGCCTCTGGCTCGGCGGCATCAGCGTGCTGATCGGGTTCTCGTCGATCGCCCTTGCCGTGCGGCTGGTGCGCCGGGTCGCCCATCACCACACGCCGCGCACCGAGGTGGCGCGGGCAAGGCTGAGCCAGCTGCGCAGGATGTGGGCGCTGCTCCTGCTCGGCGGCGCCGCCGGCTTCGTCGGGCTCGGATTCGTGCTGACCTCCATCCGGCATTGGCTGCTCAACCCTGACCGCAATGTCGCCGCGGTTCTGGTTCCCCTCGGTCTCACCGCGATCATCGTCGGGATGGCCCTTCTGATTGTCACAACGACGATCTATGTTTTCGGTCGCAACCGGATTCGGACGACGGCATAATCCCGGCATCGCGGGGCCGGCAGAGCAACCAAATGCGCATTGCGCGCTTGTCCGGGCCGCAGGTCCTCACCATGTGCGTGGGCAGGCGGCCGCGGCGTTAAGCGCGTGAGCTTGCCCGGAGTGACGATCATGACCCTTCCCCAGGATACGATTCCGCCCGAGCTCGAGCGCATGAAGTCGCAGATGGGCGCAGCCGTGCGCGCGCATTGGAAGGCCTTCCTGATCGAGGGCATCCTGCTCGCCGTTCTCGGCCTGCTCGCGATGATCCTCACCCCGCTGGCAAGCCTCGCAGTCACGATCTTCCTCGGCTGGATGTTCCTGATCTCGGGCATCGCGGGACTCGCGCTCACCTTCTGGGCCCGCGGCATGCCCGGCTTCTGGTGGTCGCTGTTGTCGGCAGTGCTCGCCATCGTCGCCGGAGTCATCCTGGTGGCGCAGCCGGTCCAGGGGACGGTGACGCTAACGATCGTGATCGGCGTCTATTTTCTCGCAGAAGGCGTCGCTACCATCATGTATGCGCTGGAGCACCGCCGCGAGCTGTCCGGGCGCTGGTCGTGGCTGGCAATCTCGGGCGTGGTCGACATCGCGATCGCCGGCATCATCATTTCCGGTCTGCCCGGCACGGCGTTGTGGGCGATCGGTCTGCTGGTCGGCATCAACCTGCTGTTCGGCGGGCTGTCGATGATCGGCATGGCGCTCGCCGCGCGCAACGGTTGACGCCGGAGGGCTCGATTTTCGGGATGACAAGCGGCCGCGCGGCCGCTATAGGATGGGCATGATCAACGCCGCCACCAGCTTTTATTGGTACTTTAGCTACGACAGCTCGCTGGCGGCGGGAGGATCGCGCTCAATCTGACACATTGCAGCAAGATATCCGAACGAGCCGCCAGACCTGGCGGCTTTTTTATTGCCGGCAGGTGCCCACCCAAGAGACCCAGGAGCCCGCCGTGCTGAGCACCACAGACGATCTTCGTATCAAGGAAATCAAGGAATTGAGCCTGCCGGCGGAGGTGATGGGTGAAATCCCCCGCACCCTCACCGCCACCCGTGTGGTGATGGCCGCCCGCAATGCGATCCATGCCATCCTGACCGGCAGCGACGACCGCCTGCTGGTCATCGTCGGCCCCTGCTCCATCCACGATCCCGACGCGGCGGTCGACTACGCCGGCCGCCTCGCCGCCTTGCGCGAGCGCCTCGCCGACCGCCTCGAAATCGTGATGCGGGTCTATTTCGAGAAGCCGCGCACGACCGTCGGCTGGAAAGGCCTGATCAACGATCCCGGCCTCGACAATTCCTTCGACATCAACAAGGGCCTGCGGCTCGCGCGCAGCGTGCTGTCCGCCGTCAACAATCTCGGCCTGCCGGCGGGATGCGAATTCCTCGACATGACGACGCCGCAGTACATCGCCGACCTCGTCGCCTGGGCCGCGATCGGCGCGCGCACCACCGAGAGCCAGATCCACCGCGAGCTGGCCTCCGGCCTGTCGTGCCCGGTCGGCTTCAAGAACGGCACCGACGGCAACATCCGCATCGCCGCTGATGCGGTCAAATCCGCGGCCCACCCGCACCATTTCATGGCGGTGACCAAGGGCGGCCGTTCGGGGATTGCGGCCACAACCGGCAACGAGGACTGCCACATCATCCTGCGCGGCGGCAGCGGCCCCAATTACGACGCCGCCCATGTCGAGCAGGCCGCGGCCGAGCTGATCAAGTCCGGACTGCCGGCGCGGCTGATGATCGACACCAGCCATGCTAATTCGAGCAAGAAGCCGGAGAACCAGCCGCTGGTCGCCGCCGACGTCGGCCGCCAGCTCGCCGCAGGCGAGCAGCGCATCATGGGCGTGATGATCGAGAGTCACCTCATCGCGGGACGCCAGGACGTCAAGCCGGGCGTGGCACTGACCTACGGCCAGAGCATCACCGACGGCTGTATCGGCTGGGACACGACGGTGGAGGTGCTGGAGCAGCTCGCCGAAGCCGTCGCCGCCCGGCGTGCGGCGCTTCGCAACTCCCCGCGTGAGCGCTCGGCGTAACACTCACGACCGATCAAGCGGCGCGCGTCGGGCGCGCCGCAGATCGCGCTCAGCAGCCGCGGCAGATGCCCTTGATCTTGCGATCGAGCTCGCGGTCTTCCTTGGTCGTGCCGCTCATCGAATTGTCCTCGGCCTGCTCGGCCTTCGGCAGGTCGCTGGGGCGCACCTGACGATGGCCGACCGGCGCCTGCGGCGGCATGCCGCTCTTCGATCCGGTGCCGGCGGAGGAGCCGCTGCCGCTCTGCGCCAGCGCGATGCCATCGGTGACGGCCATCAGGAGCCCCATCGCGATCGCAAATTTCTTCATGTTGCTCCTCCGTGTCAGCGGAATCGGCAGGACACTTCATCCCGCGGCGGGCGGATAGAGGTGCGCCTCACCGCAATAGTCAATCACACGATAGCGCGTTTGCGCAGCTGCCGCATGATCCTGCTCAACAGTTTCATCCGCAGTGAGGTATTGCGGCCCCACCGGCGCCTTGCCGTAGCCGCCGGGGATGTCGAGCACGTAGTCGGGCTGGCACAGGCCGGACACCCGGCCGCGTAGCGTTCGAATCAGCGCCTGCCCTTGCGCCAGCGTGGTGCGCAGATGCGCCGTGCCCGGCGCGAGGTCGCCATGGTGCAGGTAATACGGCTTGATGCGGGTCTCGACGAAGCCGCGCATCAGCGCCTCCAGGGTCGCCGCGTCATCATTGACGCCGCGCAGCAGCACCGACTGGCTGACCATGGGAATGCCGGCCTCGATCAGCCGCGCGCAGGCCGCGCGCACCGGCGGACTCAATTCGCGCGGATGATTGGCATGCAGCGCGATCCAGGTCGTTGCGCCCGGCGCCTTCAGCGCGTCAACCAGCGCCGGCGTGATGCGCTGGGGATCGGCGACCGGCAAACGGGTGTGGATACGGACGATCCGGACGTGATCGATGCCGGCGAGATCGGCCATGATCTCCTTCAGCCGCCGCGGCGACAGCATCAGCGGATCGCCGCCGGTGAGGATCACCTCCCAGATCTCGTCATGTGCGCGGATGTAGTCGAGCGCCGCGCGATAGGCCTCCTCCGACAGCGCATTGTCCTTGCCGGGCCCGACCATCTCGCGACGGAAGCAGAAGCGGCAATACACCGCGCAGACATGCACCAGCTTGAGCAGCACGCGATCGGGATAGCGGTGCACGATGCCCGGCACCGGCGCATGCGAATCGTCGCCGATCGGATCGCCGCGCTCGCCAGGCGCGGCCTTCAGCTCATCCGTGCTGGGCACGAACTGGCGCGCGATCGGATCATTCGGATCGTCGACGTCGATCAGGTCGGCGAGATGCGTCGTCACCGCCACGGCATAGCGCTGCGCCACGCGCGCCAGCGCCGGCTGGTCCGCCGCGTCAGCCAAGCCCTGCGCGACGAGATCCTCGGCGCTGCGCAACGTGGTCGGACGTTCGATCCTGTTCATCGCTCACCTGCCGGCGGCGTCCACACCACCTGATCGATCCTGGTGGTGCCGGCCGCCAGCATCACCAGGCGGTCGAAGCCGAGCGCCACGCCGCTCGCCTGCGGCATCGCGGCCACGGCGGCGAGGAAGTCCTCGTCGAGCGGATAGCGCTCGCCATAGCGGCGCTCCTTCTCGGCCATCTCCTGCTCGAAGCGGCGGCGCTGCTCGGCGGCGTCGGTGAGCTCGCCGAAGCCGTTGGCGAGCTCGACGCCGCAGGCGTAGACCTCGAACCGCTCGGCGACGCGGGGGTCGGCCGCCACCCGCGCCAGCGCGGCCTCCGGCGCCGGATATTCATGGAGCACGGTGAGCCGACCCTGCCCGAGATGCGGCTCGACATGTTCGACCAGCACCTTGCTGAACAGGTCCGACCAGGTGTCGTCGTCGCTGATCCGGATCTTGCCGGCGGCGGCCTGGGCCAGCGCCCCACGGTCGCCCGCACCGTCGCGGATGGTCGCGAGCAGGTCGATCCCGGCATGGCGCGCGAACGCGCCGGCAACCGTCAGCAGCTCTGGCTCGGCGAAGGGATCCGCGGTGCGGCCACGAAAGGCGAACCGCCGGATTCCGGTCGCCTGAGCCGCATGGGCGATCACCACGACCGTGTCGGCCATGATCGCGTCGTAGGGCACCTCCGCCCGATACCATTCCAGCATGGTGAATTCCGGCAGGTGCAGGTCGCCGCGCTCGCGGTCGCGGAACACACGGGCGAACTCGAAGATCCGCCGCTCCCCGGCCGCCAGCAGCTTCTTGCAGGCGAATTCCGGCGAGGTTCGAAAATACCGCCGGTGCCGGGTTCCGTCCGGCGCCGTCAGGTCGGTGCGCGGTGCGTGCAGATGGGTCTCGTTGCCCGGCGACACCTGCAGGATGCCGGTCTCGACCTCGGTAAACCCCTGCTCGTCGAACCAGGCCCGCAACGCCCTGGTGATGGCGGCCCGGGCGAGCAGGAACGGCCTGACATCGGCGTGCCGCTGCGGCGACCACCAGGGCGAAGGCGCGGGCTCCCGGGACATCAGGAGGTCGCCCGTTCGGGCCGCAAAAGACTGGCAACCCCGGACAAAATCAGTATGTTGCCGCCCGAAACCGCATTCCGCGTCGCGTGGCGCCCCGGCTTGGTCCGGCGCCCCCTTTTCAGTGTCAGGAAAACAGCTTTGAAAGTCATCGCCAGCTCTATTCGCAAGGGTAACGTCATTGAGCAAGATGGAAAGCTCTATGTCGTCGTGACCGCCGAGAACATCCATCCCGGCAAGGGCACCCCGGTCAGCCAGATCGAAATGCGCCGAATCAGCGACGGCGTGAAGATCTCCGAGCGCTTCAAGACCACCGACCAGGTCGAGAAGGCTACGATCGAGGAGCGCAACTTCACGTACCTCTACGAGGATGCGGACGGCTTCCACTTCATGAACCCGGAGACCTACGACCAGGTCCAGGTGCCGAAGGACGTGGTCGGCAACCAGGCCGCCTATCTCCAGGAGAACATGACGGTCAAGCTGTCGATGCACGACGTGGTCCCGGTGGCGATCACGCTGCCGCAGCGCGTCACGCTCGAGGTCGTCGAGACCGAGCCGGTCACCAAGGGCCAGACCGCGTCGTCGTCCTACAAGCCGGCGGTGCTCTCCAACGGCGTTCGCACCGGCGTGCCGGCGCACATCACGGTCGGCACCCGCATCGTCGTCATGACCGAGGACGGCTCCTACTGCGAGCGCGCCAAGGACTGAGGCATCTCGAGGATCTGACGCCGGGGGGCGCGGGGGGATTTGGGGGCACGGGTCATCACACTCATCGCCGCCCTGGCGGCGATCATCACGCTGGCCGCGCCGTCCACGACGCGCGCGGCCGATGACTTTGCTCCGCCCGCCCTCACCATCAACCGCGCCGACTGGCGCGCGGCGCTGGAGCAGCTCCGCTCCGAACTCAACGCGGCGCCCGAGGTCGCTGCCGACTTCGCTCTGTCCGCGCACCGGAGCAGCGTTTCGGCCGGCGATGCGCGGCGCAGGCCCGCGCTGGTCCAGCTCAACGGCGTGACCTCGACCATCTTCACGGGGATCGGACGCAGTCCGGTCCCCGTTTTGCTGCCGTTCGACGCCACGTCCTATCTCGCCGCGCGCCGCAGCGCCGCCATCGCGGCGCGCGATCTGCCGCGCTATCAGGCCGACTTCCAGACCGACCTGTTCGATGCCGGCCCGTCGGGCTACGACGCCGTGTTCTCGCTGCCGCCGGAGATGACCTCCGGCCTGCCGCCGCGCGTCTTCGCAAAGCCGGTCGAGATCCAGATCACCGGCTCGCTCCTCACCTACGATGTCGCCGATCCCGCCGGCGGCAAGGGCGAAGGCGTCAAGGCGCTGTCAGCGCAATATCCCGATCTGCGCCGCTTCATCCGCGAGGGCTATGTCCGCTACGCCTTCACGCGTTTCGGCGTGCCCTATGTGGTCTCGATCCAGTGCCTGGACAGCGCGCCGCGGCCGCGCCGGCTCGCCTGCCGCGAGGCCTATCCCATCGCCGAGCGTTTCCTCAAGGCGCTGCGCATCGCCGGCGGGAGGCCGTCGCGAATCCCGCCGGAGATCGCGCCGCTCGCCGCCGAGCGCCCGCTCACGCTGGATACCGATTTCACCTATCGGCCCGTTGGCGACATCGTCGCCAACAGCGGCGGACGCGGCCGGAGCGGGCGGGCCGACCGCACCGTCTATTCGCAGATCCGCTATCCGCTGGATGCGCCGGCCTATGTGCATTCGCAGTCGTTCGGCCGCCGGCGCGCGAGCGACAAATTCGACCAGCCATGGAGCCAGTATCCCTGGCGCGACAATTTCTGCGAGGCGCGCAGCTTCAACGTCGGCCAGTGCGCCAGCGGCTTCGGCCATCAGGGCCAGGATCTCAGGCCGGGCGCCTGCCCGGTGCGCCGCGACGGCGCCGACGGCTGCAACCCGTGGCGGCAGCGCGTGCTCGCCGTGCGCGACGGCGTCGTGATCCGCTCGACCCGGCAGCAGGCCGTGACGGTGCAGGTCAACAGCGGCACCGAGCACATCCGCTTCCGCTACATGCACATGAATCCCGCGGCGATGGATGCCGACGGCCTGCTCAACGGCCGCAGCCTTCGCGAGGGCGAGCCGATCGGCGTGGTCTCGAACTATCTCGACCATCCCAACGGCACCACGCGCCATCTGCATTTCGACGTCCAGTTGTTCACGCGCGACGGCTGGATCTGGGTCAATCCCTACGTGACGCTGATCACAGCCTATGAGCGCCTGATCGGCGGCCGCGGCCGCGAGGTCGGGCTGGAGGAGATCGCCGCGTCGCCGCCGTCGACGACCGGCGCACTCGGATCGTCACCGCTCGGACCAGCGGCCGACGCCGCCGCGGCGCGCGACCGGAACTGATCGCCGGCGAGCCCGGAACCGGGACCCACCGCTCCGGGTTGTCTGGTCAGGAGGATCGCAGATGATGACAGCCAACCCGCATCGCAGAGCCGGACCCGCGCTCGTTTCAACCGCGATTGCGCTGCTCTGCGTGGGCGCGCTGACGATGCTGGTGCGCGACCGCTGGCATCCGCCGGAAATCAAGTCCGCCGAGGCGGCACGGCATTCGATGACCGGCCAGGTCGCCCGCGCCGCCGGCGCGCGCGTGATGCCGACCGACCCCAGCCTCGCGGTCGAGCCGAAGCCGGAAGGTCCCCAGCGGGCGCAGCCGGCGAATCCGTTTTGAGCGCAGCCCCCTTGCTGATCAGTTCGAGCTGACTGCAAGCGGCATGTGTCTCTTGCAACTCCAAGGAGACGGCCAAGGAGCAAGAAGTCATGCCGACCACTTGTCCTCTTCGCGGCGGTGCTCCTCGGCGTTGAGACGATCCGCAATCTCTTGCGCCATCGCCTCGTTCTTCGTCGTTGCGATCGGCTTGCCGTCCTGGCGCTGCACGCGCTCCTTGTCGGCTTCCAGCGGAAAATCCTCCGGCTTGAGCGGTTCGTCCGTCCCGGTCATGCGCGCCTCCTCTGCCTCCCGCGTATAATCCGCCGGGCCGTGCTGCGGTTCCGGACAACTCACGAAGCCGCCCGCACCGGCCGCTCCGCCGGCGTCCAGCGGAAGGCGACGCCATAGCGATTCCAGAGATTGATCACGCCGACCGCCGACGTCAGGAACACCAGCTCCGTTTCCGAGAATTCGGCCCGGGCCTGAGCATAGACCTCGTCGCTGACGCCGCCCTGCAGCGTGGTCAGCGCCTCGGTGAACGCCAGCGCCGCGCGCTCGCGGGCCGAGAATTGCGGCGCCTCGCGCCACACCACGACGAGATTGATCTTGTCGGCGGACACGCCGAGCTTCTCGGCCAGCAGCACATGATGCTGCACGCAGAATGCGCAGCCGTTGATCTGCGACGCCCTGATCTTGACGAGTTCGAGCAACTGCTTGTCGAGGCCGGCCTTCGCCGCCTGCTGACTCACCGCAAGGATGGCATCGTAAAGCTCCGGCGCCTGGCTCCGGAACGCGGTGTACTCGCTTCGCGCATGTGACATGGGCCTGTCTCTCGTGT
This sequence comes from Bradyrhizobium sp. HKCCYLRH3059, assembly GCF_051168035.1. Lineage (NCBI taxonomy): Bacteria > Pseudomonadati > Pseudomonadota > Alphaproteobacteria > Hyphomicrobiales > Nitrobacteraceae > Bradyrhizobium > Bradyrhizobium sp. HKCCYLRH3059. Next base: position 127,338 of record NZ_JBNPUF010000004.1, read on the forward strand.
TATCAGATGTCTGACAACTTATCAGGGCTCTGATGATATGCGCAAGGCACCGGAATTGACGACCGCGCGAGCGCCGCGAAAGGCCGGCCCCGCGCGTCGGCCCAGGAGTCAAACCCGGACTCGACCCAGGACGGCGGCCCGCCCGCCATCGCCCGGCGAGGGCAAGCGCGGCGAGGATGGCTACCTCGCCTATCTGCTGCGCCAGGCGCAGGCCGCGGCGCGGCTGTCGCTCGACCGCGCGCTCATCCCAACCGGGCTGACCCATCCGCAATTCGTGGTGCTGACGATGCTGAAGGCCTATCCCGGGCTGTCCGGCGCCGACCTCGCCCGCGTCGCGCTGCTGACGCCGCAGACCGTCAACGTGATCATCGGCAATCTCGAACGCGACGGCGCCATCGAGCGCACGCCGCATCCCGTCCATGGTCGGATGCTGCGATGGAGCCTGACGCGCCGCGGGCTGGCGCTGTTGGCCAAGGCGCGCCGGCAGGCCACCATCATCGAGCGCAGGCTTGCCCGCGGCTTGAAACGGAGCGAGCTCGCGACCATCCGCCGCTGGCTGGCGCACGTCGCCGCCGACCTCCACGGCGCCTAGCGGGTTCCCGCCGCTCCCAAGGCTTTGCCGCGCCCCGCCCTTACCGGGTAGACTGGCGCCATGACCCAGCCCGATTCCATGACCCGCCGCGCCTTGCTCCGCTCCGGCTTTGGCGCTGCCGCGCTGCTCGTCCCCGCGCTGCCGGTAGCGGCTGCCCCAGCCGAATTCGAGACCTGGCGCGACGGCTTTCGCGCCCGCGCGCTTGCCAAGGGCATCTCGCAGGCCACCTGGACCCGCGTCATGGCACGGCTCGAGCCCGACATGACCGTGTTCAAGGAGATGCGCAACCAGCCGGAGTTCAAGGAGCAGCTCTGGCAATACATCAACCGTCGCGTCTCCGACTGGCGCGTCATCAACGGCAAGATCGCGCTGCAGAAGAACGAGGCGCTGTTCGCCCGCATCGAGAAGGACTTTGGCGTCGAGCGCGGTACGCTTCTCGCGCTGTGGGGCGTCGAGTCCGCGTTCGGCGATCCCCTGGTGCAGCAGAACCACATGCGCCCGGTGTTTCCGGCGCTCGCCGCGCTCGCCTGGAACGAGCCGCGGCGCAAGGCCTATTGGGAGACCGAGCTCACCAATGCGCTGAAGATCGTCGACCACGGCTGGAGCACGCCGGAGGAGATGCGCGGCTCCTGGGCCGGCGCCATGGGTCACACGCAATGGATGCCCGAGGTCTGGCTCAATGTCGGCTTCGACTATGACGGCGACGGCAAGATCAACCCGTTCGGCCGGCCCGACGACGCGCTCGGCTCGACCGCGCGCTATCTCGTCAACCGCGGCAAATATCACCGCGGCGAGCACTGGGGCTACGAGGTGCGCGCGCCCGGCAACATGTCTGGCAGTCGCAGCTATGCGGCGTGGCAGGCGGCCGGCGTCACCCGCGCCGACGGCCAGCCGTTCCCGCAGCCCAATGCGTCAGCGCAGCTCTGGATCCCGGTCGCAGGCGGCCCCGCCTTCCTGCTCGGCCCGAACTTCTACTCGGTGAAGTCCTACAATCCGGCCATGAGCTACGCGCTCGCGATCTGCCATCTCGGCGACCGCATCCTGGGGGCACCGCCGTTCCTGCAGCCCTTCCCCGGCTCCGAGCGCGCGCTGACCTTGGCCGAGGTGCAGGAGATGCAGAAGCGCCTGACCGCAGCTGGCTTCGACACCGGCGGCACCGACGGCCGCGTCGGCAACGACACCATGAAAGCGATCCGCGACTTCCAGGCCAAGGCCGGTATCACCCCCGCCGACGGCTATGGCGGCTTGAAGGTGCTGGCGAAGCTCAGACAGGGCGGGTAAGCGCTCGCACTCCAGTGCGCAAACCACCTCTACTTTTATTTTTTTGTACGAGCCATTTTTGATTGCCGCATGCCCACCGCCTCGACAAAATGGCTGCGTCACAATCCATTTTCATGAGCACGGACAATTCCATGAAGGCAATCGATCGACCATTCACAAAGATCATAAACGGCATCACCCAGTTCGTAATCCCCGTATTCCAAAGAGACTACAGTTGGACCGAGACGCAGTGCGAGCAGCTTTGGAAGGACTTGGTTGCGATCGCCGCCGATCCCAGCGAGCGTGGACACTTTCTAGGGTCTGTCGTTTATATTTCGACAGGCGATTCTTCTGCAGGCTTTACGCGGTGGCTTCTTGTGGATGGACAACAGCGCGTAACAACGTTGATTCTGCTCCTTGTTGCGCTACGCGATCATATAAAGGAAAGCAACTGGAGCGGGGCAGACGAAGGCCCAACCGCCAGACGAGTGGATGCGTATTTTCTTAAGAACCTTCAGGAGGACGGTCCACGCCACCATAAACTCGTACTAAGACGGCGTGATCAAGCCACGCTTCGCGCCCTGCTCGACGAAGCCGAGTTACCAGCCGACTCATCAGACCGAATCCGCGACAACTACGAGTTCTTTAAGGAACAACTCAAGTCTTCTGATCCAGATACCGTATATCGAGGCATCGGCCGACTGATCATCGTTGACGTGACGTTGGATAGAGGGGTCGACGATCCACAGCTGATCTTTGAGAGCTTAAATTCGACAGGCATGGACCTTAGTCAGTCCGATCTAATCCGCAACTTTATCCTGATGCGCCTGCAAGAGCAGGACCAGACCCGCTTCTACGACCAGTATTGGTGCAAGATCGAAAATCTATTTCGCGGGTCCGAAAAAACCTTTGATGCTTTCGTCCGCGATTTTCTAGCTCTACATACACAAGCAAGTAAACAAGAAAAGACCGAGAACATATATTCAGCGTTTAGGCGAGAATTCAGCTCCATCGGAACAGATACGTTTGCGCTAGGCACGTTTTTGCAGAAGCTTCTAACGTTTGCTCGATATCATGCAGCCTTTAGTATCGGGACCGACACGCCCGGTCCGTTGAAACAGCCCTTTTCTAACTTACGCAAGCAGGTCGATGTACCCGCCACGTTGATCATGCGCCTTTATGCGTGTCACGATGCAGGGAGCTTAGTTGAATCCGACTTCGTTAGAGCCGTCGAATTGCTTGATAGCTACGTCTTTCGCCGTGCAATTTGCGGCGAACAAACCCGAGGTTACTGGCAGGTTTTTGCGAACCTGGCCTATCGTATCGATCCATCCCGCCCACTTGAATCTCTTCTGGTCGGCCTGGCATTGCAGCGTGATGCATATCGATTTCCCGACAACGAAGAATTCAGGAACGCCTTGGAAGAACGGGATATTTACGGAAAGCGCGTCTGCTTCGATCTCCTTGATAGACTAGAGAATAATAGGAACAGAGAGCCGACCGACACGAGTGGATATTCGATCGAACATGTAATGCCTCAAAATCCGAAGCTCTCGCTCGAATGGCGCAAAATGCTCGGAGACAACTGGCGCGAAATCCAGCGCCAATGGGTTCATCGCCTTGGGAATCTAACTCTCACCGGGTACAACAGCACTTATTCCGATCGCCCCTTCGCCGAAAAGAAAACGATCAGAGGCGGATTCGAGGAAAGCTCAGTTCGACTCAATCGGTTTATCCGAGATCAGTCCGTCTGGACATCTGAAGAAATGGAGAAAAGAGGAAAGAAGCTAGCAACGGAAGCACTTTCTATCTGGCCTTCCTTGACCGTCGACCAGCGCCTGGTTGACATTGCAAGAGAGAAAGAAATGAGAGCGCAATCGTTGCAGCAAGATGTGGGCAAGATACCCATGACTCAGCACGCGAAATACTTATTCGACGTTCTTCGTACGAAACTCAAAGAAATCGATAACAACATTATTGAGTTAGCTGAGGATAAATCTATTAGCTATCATGGACCCGACTTCTTTCTCGAAGTTTTGCCAAGAAAAAATCGGCTGACATTATTGCTCAACCTTGAATTTAATGAAGTGGATGACCCCCTATCAATTGCGCGAGATACGTCGGAATTTAAATTTATCGTGAATGCCGTTTACGAGGGAGGAGTTTTGGTTTCAGTTTATGATCTAGACGACATCGAAAAGTCTCTACCGATTATTAGGCAAGCGCGGGAGCGAAGTTAGCCCACGAACCCTGATTTGTTGCGACGGGTCCGAACTTCTGCTCGGTCAAATCTTACAATCCAGCGCCATTGTTGCAGGCAGCGAGATACCCAACCTGATGTCAACACGCGCAGGCGTGATCACGGCTTGGCCGTCGCCTCGCGGTGGCCGGACCTCGACGCCCGCGCCTTGGGCTGCGACGCGCTCGCCGCCTTCACGCGGATGCGCACCGAGCCGCCGCCCTTGGACTGTTCCTCGATCTCGAAGCCGCCCGTCTTGCGCACGAGGTCGCTGAGCTTGCGGCAGCCATAGGTGCGTGGATCGAAGTCGGAGACCAGGTTGGAGAGCTGCTTGCCGACCTCGCCGAGCGCGACCCAGCCGTCCTCGCTCTCCATCTGCGTGATGACCTTCTTGATCATCGGCGTCGCCGCGCTGATCGGCAGCAGCGACTTCGGCGCCGCAGCGCTGTCCGCGTCCTTGCTGCTCGCCGCGTCGCTGCGCAAATTCTCCGTGTAGATGAACCTGCGGCAGGCCTGCCGAAAGCTCTCCGGCGTCTTCTGCTCGCCGAAGCCGAACACGTCGATGCCCTGCTCGCGGATGCGCGCCGCCAGCCGGGTGAAGTCGCTGTCGGACGACACCAGGCAGAAGCCGTCGAAGCGTCCGCTATGCAACAGGTCCATCGCATCGATCACCAGCGTGATGTCGGAGGCGTTCTTGCCGGTCGTGTAGGCGAACTGCTGCTGCGGCACGATCGCGTGGCGCGCCAGCGTATCGGCCCACGGCCTCGAGCGCGGGCTGGAGAAGTCGCCATAGATCCGGCGCACGCTCGCCTCGCCGATCTTGGCGATCTCCTCGAACAGCCCGTCGACGATCTTGGCGGAGGCATTGTCGGCGTCGATCAGGACGGCCAGACGCGGCGAGCGGGGTTCGGACGGCATCAGATGGTCCTTGAGTAGGCCTTGGTCTCATTCCTTATACGCGGACCGACGTCCATTCGAATGATTTTCTTGAGGCGAATGACGGGACTCGCGATGCGCGACAGGGCGCGGCCACGCGAGGCGCGGCGTGCAGAGGCCACAGAGATATGCGCTGCTGCGCCCCCCACCATTCGTATACGAACAAATTCCGGGTTCCCGGCCTGTTCTGGCGATCGTTTTCACCTTCCCTTAATTTGGGTCGCACAACGATGCGCCCACCCAACGATGGGATCTGCGGCAGATGATCAAGGAAGGCACTTATTCGGCCTGGTTCAGGACCCCCAAAGGCCAGGGAACCGGGATCGTCGAGCTGGTGGGCGGCAAGGTGTGCGGCGGCGACACCGTGCTGAGCTATGCCGGAAGCTACGAGGCCCATGGCGATCGTTTCACCGCCATCATCAGGACGAAGCGCCATGCCCCGGGACAGCCGTCGTTGTTCGGCCCGGACGAGCTGACGCTCAGCCTCGAAGGATGCTGCAGAGGCACGCCCGTCACGTGCACCGGTTATGCCGCGGAAGCACCCGACGTGCCGTTCGAGGCGTTGCTGCTGTTCTCGGCGTCCGACGACGCCCCATCTCCGCCCGCGCCCCGGCCGACGGCAAAATTCAGTCCCGATCATCTGCCGAAGCCGTCCTGGCGCTAGCATCCGACGCGATTGACGTCATCCTTTCCCCTGGGAACCGAACGCCTACGCGGTCGCAGCGGCAGCTTGCGTTCGGCCACGATCCGCACCGGCGGAAACACGACGCAATCAATCGCATCGGAGGTTGATCGCCAGGGCCATCGACGTCCTGCTCAAGGAACCGACGCGCTGATCTTGCCGACGAGATCGAGGAAGCGCTGCGTTCGGACGCCTGTCCGATTCACGGCCAGATCGACCAGCTCGACGACCACCAGGTGCTTCGAGGGAACGACCACGATCTGCTGTCCGCCGTAGCCGGAGGCAAAATAGCCGCTGATGCCGGATCGGACGCTGCTGAAGGTCCACCAGAGATAGCCGTAACCCCGTCCGGGCTGCTCGGTGTCCGAGAGACGGCTGGTCGATTCCGTCACCCATGTCGGCGGGATCAGTTGAGCCCCATTCCAGCGTCCGCCGTTCAGGAACAGCAGGCCAAACCTCGCCAGGTCTCGCGCGCTCATCCGAAACACATAGGCCGGATGCGACGAGGAGGCTTCCTTCACGTACACGCCGTCTGCGGCGGAGAAATCCTCCATCCCGATCGGCCGGCCGATCCGTCTGTCGAAGCTTGCGAACACGTCGTCGACGGACTGCCGATAGATCGTGCCGAGCGCGTTGAAATCCCAGTTGTTGTAGTACCAGAAACTGCCCGGCGGATGGCTCTCGCGCGCCGGCCGCCTCTGCTTCATCTGCCCCGTCTCATAGGACGCGAGATGATAGACCCCGGAGCGCGCCATCAGTAGCTGACGCACCGTCGCGGTCTGCTCGGCCGGCGAAAGCCCCGGCGGAACGTCGTCGATCTCGAGCGCGGCAAGCGTGCTGTCGAGGTTGATCCGGCCGGCTTCGACGGCGATGCCATACAACGCGCTGAGCAGACTCTTGCGCACGGACCGGACATTGACCTTCGCACCGAGATCGCCGAACGAGGCAACAATGTCGTCGTCCCTCACGACCATGATCGCTGTCGGCTTCTGTTCGACCGCAAACTCCTGCACCTCGCGTGCGATCGGTGCAGACCAGGGCGTCTCGTCCGGGCTTGCCGTCCGCCAATGCAGTCCCGGCTCGGCCTGAGCCCAGGACCAACCCATCGCAAGGATTGCCAGCACGGCAAGCGGACGTCGCATTGGCACGTTCATTCCCGTCTCGACAAAACCGATGTCGAGAATGCTAGAGCAAGACCGACGGACGGTACAGAGGTCACCGGCCATCGATGTCTCTGTCTGCATGGCCGCGGATCTCCACTGCTCGATGACGCAACATGCCCCGTTGCAATTTTTTTATTTTCACCCGCAGCATCAGCCAGATGGCCGCCGCAGCCAGCCCCGCCCTCAAACTTTCCGCTTGCTTTTGTTCCGAAAATCGGAAATAACATCCGCATCCCGTCCTCATGAGAGGGACGTTTCGCGATCGTCATGAACGTGGAGGGCGGGATGCGGTGGCCGCGATCGTGTTGCAGCGTGCTCGATGTACGCGGACGAACGGCAGGTTGCGGACGTGAAATCGCGTGGTCCTGGCGCCCCGATGCTGGCGCCAAGCTCTTGGGAGATGATGATCCCGGGGGCGACGGTGGCTAACAAGCCGGACACCGGGGAGATCGCGTATAAGCGTTAAGACCTCCGCGCAGGGAATGCCGGTTGAAACGGCTTTGCCTGTGGTGACTGCCGCCTGCTTTTTGTTTGCAGGCGGGCCATGGGTGAGGCCTTCACCCGGCATTCCCTGCGCCCTCTTTCATCGGGAGGGTCCTTGACGATGCATCACTCGGGCGCGATGGCGCGGCGGGATGTGAAATCATGCGCGCATTATGGGAAGCGCGACGGCCGTCATACTCCGATGTCGTCCCGGCCTCCGCGCCGGGACCCATACCTACCGGGAGCAGTTCGAGGCACGATCGAGGTGGGCATCTCGTTCTCACAACAACGGCTGCGGCATATGGGTCAGGATCGGCGCTTCGACGACGCACGCAGCTTGTCCGGGACGACTCGTCGATGTTGCTCTACCTGATCATCGCCGGCCCATGGTCCGGCACGGCGACATCGAGCACGCGCAGTTGCACGCGCTCGACACCCTGGTAGCGGTCGACGGTGAGGGTGCCGGCGACGTGCAGGATCTGGCCGCGATGCTGAACCAGGGCGTTGCCGAGCTTCTGGCCCACGCTGCGGAATGCGATCGCATTCACGGCGGCGCCGTCGCCGGATTTGAAGCGCAGCTTGAGATGCGCCTGCCCGACCTCGTCGGCGTAAACCAGCTGATGCGACGGCAGCGCCACGATGGGCTCGGGATTGCCGCTGCCGAAGGGACCGGCGCGATTGAGCGTCGCGACCAGCTCGGGTGTCGCGGCGCGCGCGCTGATGGCGCCGTCGATCAGGATCTCGTTGACGTGACGTGCGTCGGCGACGTCGGCGGCGAGCGCGCTTTCGAGAAAGGCGCGAAACTCGGCCAACCGCTCCTTGCGCAAGGTGACGCCGGCGGCCATCGCGTGCCCGCCGCCCTTCATAAGGATGCCCTGCTCCACGGCGTGGCGGACGGCCTTGCCAAGATCGACGCCCGGAATCGAGCGGCCCGACCCGGTGCCGATGCCGCCCGGCTCGAGCGCGATCGCAAACGCCGGCCGGGCAAACTTTTCCTTGAGCCTGGATGCGACCAGCCCGACCACGCCGGGATGCCAGCCTTCGGATGCGGTCACGATGACGGCGCCCTTGTCCTCCAGCCCGAGCGAGGCCAGCGCCTCCGCTTCGGCCTGCGCTTCGGCCTGCTGCTCGATGATCCGGCGCTCGCTGTTGAGCCGATCGAGCTCGGCGGCGATGCGCGCGGCTTCGGAGATATCGCTTTCCAGGAGCAGGCGCACGCCGAGATCGGCGCGGCCGATGCGCCCGCCGGCATTGATGCGCGGTCCCAGCATGAAGCCGAGATGCCAGGCTTCGGGCGGACCGTTGAGCCGGGCGACATCCATCAGCGCGGTGTGCCCGACATGGTCGCGCCGGCGCATCGCGATCAGGCCCTTGGCGACGAAGGCGCGGTTGAGCGCGATCAGCGGCGCGACGTCGGCGACGGTGCCGAGCGCGACGTGATGCAGCATGCTGAGCAGATCCGGCTCCGGGCGCGTGCTGCTCCAGAAGCCGCGGCCGCGCAGCTCGCGATTGACCGCAACCAGCGTGACCAGCGTCAGCCCGACCGCGGCGAGATAGCCGAGGCCGGAAAGATCATCCGGCCGGTTCGGATTGACCAGCGCCTCGACCTCCGGCAGCTCCTCGCCGCATTGATGGTGATCGATCACCACCACGGACATGCCGAGCCGCCGCGCCTCCGCCAGCGGCTCGAGGCTGGTGGTGCCGCAGTCGACCGTCACGAGCAGCGTCGCGCCCTTGCCGGCGAGCGCCCGGATGGCGTCGACGTTCGGGCCGTAGCCTTCGAAGATGCGGTCGGGAATGTGGATCAGCGGATCGAGCCCGCAATGGCGCAGATGCCAGGCGAGCAGCGCCGCCGAGGTCGCGCCGTCGACATCGTAGTCGCCGAAGATCGCGACCTTCTCGCCCTTGACCGCGGCGTCGGCAATGCGCTGCGCCGCCGCCTCCATCTGCGTCACCGTGAACGGATCCGGCATCAGCTTGCGGATGGTCGGATCGAGGAAGTCGTTGACCGCGTCGATCTCGACGTCACGCCCGGCGAGCACGCGCGCTAGCATCTCGGGCAACTGATAGCGCTGCACCATCGCAAGCGCGCGCGCCGCGCCGCGCGCATCCAGCCGGTCGCGCCACAATTTGTTGGTCAGCGACAGCCGCACGCCCAGGAACGCCTGCGGGGCGCTCAGGGGCAGTGCAAGGGCGGATGGTGCCATGATGCGCGGGGCCTCGCTTGCAGCGCAGCGATTCGAAATGGACGCAGTCGAATCTACAGCAACTGGCCTGCCTCAGCAGGTTCCATCCATGAAACCCACCAGAATCGTCCCAGAACTTGGCGGAACTCACAGGAAATCAGGGAAATGCCGCCATATACGGCTGGTTGCCTAAAATTAGAGCTGCGTTCGATGGAGTGCATTAAACAGCCATTAGGCGAACTCCGTAACATTTCAATCAATTATTACGTCCGATTTGTCCGCCCTCTTCGTGCCGACCAGGAGGCGCGGCAACATGGAGTTCATTGCCGATGCTGACCGCGCCCGAGTTGAAGACGCAGCCCTCCGCCGCTCCGGCACAAACGACTCCCAAGGATGACGAGACCGACGTCTCGGCGCTGATCGCGCGGCTCACCGGCGAGGTCAATCAGATCGCCTGCGAGAAGACCAAATCGATCCAGCAGATCACCAACCAGATGAAGATGCTGGCGCTGAACGCGCTGATCGAGAGCTCGCGGGTGGGCGCGCAAGGCGCAGGCTTCGCCGTGGTGGCCCAGGAGGTGCGCGCCGTCGGCCAACTCGTCGAGACCATCGCGCGCGAGCTGGAGGGCCAGCTCACGACGCGCACCGGCAATCTGAAGAGCTCGATCGAGCGCATGACCGAACGCGCCCGCGGCGAGCGCATGGTCGATCTGGCGCTGAACGCGATCGAACTGATCGACCGCAATCTGTATGAGCGGACCTGCGACGTCCGCTGGTGGGCGACCGACTCCGCCGTGGTCGATTGCGCCGCCGCGCCCGATGCCGCCCGCGTCACGCACGTCTCCGAACGGCTCGCGGTGATTCTCTCCGCCTACACCGTCTATCTCGATCTGTGGCTGTGCGATCCGAGCGGCAAGGTGATCGCCAACGGCCGCGCCGACCGCTTCAACGTCGTCGGCCAGAGCGTCGCCGACACCAAATGGTTTCGCGAGGCGCGGGGCTTGCGCTCGGGCGACGACTACGTCGCCGGCGACGTCGAGTGCCAGCCGCTGCTCGGCAACGCCCAGGTCGCGACCTATTGCGCCTCGGTGCGCGAGGACGGCAAGGCGCATGGCAAGCCGCTTGGCGTGCTCGCGATCCATTTCGATTGGGAAGCGCAGGCGCGCGCGATCGTCCAGGGCGTGCGCGTCAGCGAGAGCGACAAGGCCCGCGTGCTGCTGGTGGATTCCAATCTGCGCGTGATCGCATCCTCGGACGGTCAGGGCATTCTCAGCGAGCGCGTTTCACTGAAGCTCGATGGCAAGCGCAGTGGCTTCTATCAGGACATCTCCGGGCGCATGGTCGCGTTCCACGCCACGCCCGGTTACGAGACCTACAAGGGGCTCGGCTGGTATGGCGTGATCGTGTCGGGCGCGTGAGGCAGGGCGATCAGCAGCCGAGCCGGTCGGCGATGCCGTTGAAATCATCGGCGACGATGTCCCAGGCGCCGGTGGCGTCGAAGTCGCGGCTCTGCAGCGGGCCGTATTCGGTGGGGCGGGCGACGAAGGCGGTCTTCAGTCCGTAGCGTTGCGCCGCCTCGAGATCATTGTTGTGCGCGGCGACCATCATCACCTCGCCGGGCGCAAGACCGAGCAGACGCGCGGCGCCGAGATAGGTTTCGGGGTCGGGCTTGTAGTGCGCGAACAGCTCGGCGGAGAGCACGAGGTCCCAGGGCAGACCCGCGAACTTCGCCATGTTGGTGAGCAGCGCGACGTTGCCGTTGGAGAGCGGCGCGATGATGTATTTGGACTTCAGCCGGGTCAGCCCGGCGACGCTGTCGGCCCACGGATGCAGCCGGTGCCAGCCACGGGTGAGATGATCGAGATCGGCTTCGGTCAAGCCGGTGATGCCGAGCTGGGCGACGAGCGTCTCCAGCGAGCGCCGGTGCAGCACGTCGAGGATGACGTAGCCGCGCTCCGGATGCCTGCGGACCTCGTCCATCGAGCCGACATAGAGCCCGCGCCAGCCATCGACCAGCGCGGTCCAGTCGCCCTGGATGCCGCGGGTCTTCGACCACGCGGTGAAGTCGTTGATCAGGCTGGTGCGCCAGTCGACGACGGTGCCGAACACATCGAACACCAGCGCCTTGACCATGGACAGGTCGGACATGCTGAGTCGCTCTCCAATTTCGTCATTCCGGATGCGCGCACAGCGCGCAGACCCGGAATCTCGCGCCACGATCTCGAGATTCCGGGGTCACGCTCCGCGTGCCCCGGAACGACTGTGCTGGATCAGTCGAGGTGGAACTTCGCCAACTGGCGATGCTCCGCGCGGATGTAGCGCACCGTGCCGGTGACCGAGCGCATCACGACGGTCTCGGTCTCGATCACGCCGTCCTTGCGGAACTTGACGCCGGAGAGCAGCGAGCCGGTAGTGACGCCGGTGGCCGCGAACAGACAGTCGCCGCGGGCCATGTCCTCGATGCCGTAGATCATCTTGGGATCACCGACGCCCATCTTGTGGGCGCGCTCGCGCTTCTCCTCGGTGTCGAGGATCAGGCGGCACTGCATCTGGCCGCCAATGCAGCGCAGCGCCACCGCGGCCAGCACGCCTTCCGGCGCGCCGCCGGTGCCGAGATACATGTCGACGCCGGTGTTGTCGGGATCGGCACAGTGGATCACGCCGGCGACGTCGCCGTCAGTGATCAGGCGCACCGCAGCGCCGGTCGAGCGGACGCCCTGAATGATGTCGGCGTGGCGCGGACGGTCGAGCACCAGCACCGTGATCGCGCCGGGCTCGACGCCCTTGGCCTTGGCGAGCCGGCGCACGTTGTCGGCCGGCGTCGCGTCGATGTCGACGACGCCCTTGGCGTAGCCGGGGCCGACCGCGATCTTCTGCATGTAGACGTCGGGGGCATGCAGCAGCGTGCCGCCATCGGCCATCGCCATGGTCGCGATCGCGCCCGGCATGTTCTTGGCGCACAAGGTCGTCCCCTCGAGCGGGTCGACCGCGATGTCGACCTTGGGCCCGGCATTGAGGCCGACCTTCTCGCCGATATAGAGCATGGGCGCCTCGTCGCGCTCGCCCTCGCCGATCACGACCGTGCCCTCGATCGGCAGCTTGTTGAGCTCGCGGCGCATCGCATCCACGGCCGCCTGGTCGGCCGGCTTTTCCTGGCCGTGGCCGCGCAACCGCGCCGCCGACACCGCCGCCCGTTCGGTCACGCGCACCAGCTCCAGCGTCAGGATGCGCTCGAGCAGCAATTGTTGCGGGACAGAAATCTGCGTCGACATCGATCAACTCCTCAAGACGTCAAGGCGGACATCCGCCATCAAAATCTACCGCTCGCACGCCGTCCCCCTGGGCGGCATCCGGGTCAGGCGGTCGGCACGAACGGCCGCTCCCCGCCTGTCTATTCTCCCGGTTTGAGCATGAACCTATACCAAACGCCACGCGTTTGTTTGAGCAGGGACAAGTGGTTCCCTGGGCATCATGCGCTAGTTCTTCTCGATCCGGATCACCTGCGGCTTGCCGCTGATGACCTTGTCGCGCTGCACCGCCTGGAGCGCGCGATGCACGGCGTCCTCGTGTGTCGCATAGGTGATCAGGATGACCGGCACCGGCGCAGACTTGCCGGCCGTCTTCGCCGGCTCGCTGCCATTGGGATGGCGCTGCACGATCGATTCGATCGAGATCTTCTGCTCGGCGAGCCGGGTGGCGATGGTCGCGGCCGTGCCGGCGTGGTCACGCGCCATCAGGCGGATGTAATAGCCACCCTCGTGCCGCTCCATGGGCGCCTTCTCGGTCGCCTGCAGCCTGTCGACCGGACGCCCGAACGGCGCGGCGCGGATGCCGCGCGCGACGTCGGCAATGTCGGCGACGACGGCGGACGCCGTCGCGGCGCCCCCTGCTCCCGGACCGACCAGCGTGATCGGCGGGATACCGTCGCCGTCGATCGTGACCGCGTTGGTGACGCCCATCACCTGGGCGATCGAGGAGGATTTCGGCACCATCGTCGGGTGCACCCGCTGCTCGATGCCCTTGGCGGTGCGCACGGCAACGCCAAGCAGCTTGACGCGGTAGCCGAGCTCCGCCGCCGCGCGCAGGTCCTCCGGCGCGATCGAGGAGATGCCTTCGACATAGACCGAGTTCTGCGCCACCTGGGTGCCGAAGGCGAGGCTCGCCAGGATCGCGAGCTTCTGCGCGGTGTCGTGGCCATGGATGTCGAACGACGGATCGGCCTCGGCATAGCCGAGACGCTGGGCGTCCTTCAGACATTCGTCGAACGACAGCCCCTCCTGCTCCATCCGAGTCAGGATGTAGTTGCAGGTGCCGTTGAGGATGCCATAGACGCGGCTGATGCCGGTGCCGGTGAGCCCTTCGCGCAGGGTCTTGACCACCGGAATGGCCGCGCCGACGGCGGCTTCGAAGTTCAGCGCACCGCCATGCTTCTCGGCCGCCTTGGCGAGCTTCAGGCCATGCTTGGCGATCAGCGCCTTGTTGGCCGTCACCACCGACTTGCCGGCCTTGAGAGCGGTGTCGATCGCCGACAGCGCGGGATCGCCGGCACCGCCCATCAGCTCGACCAGGCAGTCGATTTCGGGATCGCTCGCCAGCGCGATCGGATCCTTGGCCCATTTGATCCCGGACAGATCGATGCCGCGCTTCTTGGCCTTCGACCGCGCCGTCACGGCGACGACCTTCACCGGGCGCCCCGTGCGTTCGGTGAGCACGCGTCCCTCACGCTCGATGAGACGAACGACCTCGACACCCACGGTGCCGAGGCCCGCGATGCCCACTCTCAGGGGTGCGACCATGGAATCAAAGAACCTGTCGAAAGGAAAGTACGGGAGGGCTCAGCGCCGGTTGGCGATGGGAACGACGTTGTGCAACGTTTCGATCCCGCTTTCAAGGAAGCGGCGGACGCCGCGCGCGGCCTGCCGGATGCGCTGCTCGTTCTCGACCATCGCGATGCGGACATAGCCTTCGCCATGTTCGCCGAAGCCGACGCCCGGCGACACCGCGACGCCGGACTTCTCGACCATGAGCGTCGCGAACTGCATGCTGCCGAGGCTCTTGAACTTCTCTGGCAAAGGCGCCCAGGCGAACATCGACGCCTCCGGCGACGGGATCTCCCAGCCGGCCCGGCCGAACGCCTCGACCAGCGTGTCGCGGCGCTTGCGGTAGACGTCGCGCATCTCGCGAATGCAGTCGTCGGGACCGTTCAGAGCAGCCGTGGCCGCGACCTGCACCGGCGTGAACGCACCGTAATCGAGATAGGATTTCACGCGCGCGAGCGCCGCGATGATGCGCTCGTTGCCGACGGCAAAGCCCATGCGCCAACCGGCCATCGAATAGGTCTTCGACATCGAGGTGAACTCGACCGCGACATCCATCGCGCCAGGCACCTGCAGCACCGACGGCGGCGGGTTCTTGTCGTCGAAATACACCTCGGCATAAGCGAGGTCCGACAGGATCAGGATCTCGTGCTTCTTCGCGAATGCGACGAGGTCGCGATAGAAGTCGAGGCTCGCGACATAGGCGGTCGGGTTGCTCGGATAGCAGACGATCAGCGCAAGCGGCTTCGGGATGGAATGAATGATCGCGCGCTCGGCCGCCTCGAAGAACTGCGGCGTCGGCTCGGACGGCACCGACCGGATCACGCCGCCCGCCATCAGGAAGCCGAAGGCATGGATCGGATAGCTCGGATTCGGGCAGAGAATGACGTCGCCCGGCGCGGTGATCGCCTGCGCGACGTTGGCAAAGCCTTCCTTGGAGCCGAGCGTCGCCACGATCTGGGTGTCGGGATTGAGCTTCACCCCGAAACGGCGATCGTAATAGGCTGCCTGCGCCCGGCGCAGTCCGACGATGCCGCGCGAGGCCGAATAGCGGTCGGTCCGCGGCTTGCCCAGGGTCTCTCTGAGCTTCTCCAGCACGTGCGGCGGCGCCGGCAGATCCGGATTGCCCATGCCGAGATCGATGATGTCGGCCCCGGCGTTCCGCGCGGCCGCCTTGGCCCGGTTGACCTGCTCGAACACGTAAGGCGGCAGACGGCGGATGCGATAGAAATCTTCCATGGGTCTCTCGGCTCCGGCAACCGGGGGCGGATTCGCCAGCAGAGCTGGCGCTGCGGCGGCGCACGCCATGCCTTGAAACCGGTGCTGGATCAGGAGCTTAGCACGGGCTCGCGGCTTGGCTGGCAACGACACGCGGAGGTGTTGATTCCGGTTGTTTTATCATGGCCGCCGCGCCGCGCCAGACAATTACGCCGCTCCGGGCGTCCGATCGCCCAGCCCTTGTCCCTGGCCGATCATTTGGGCCTGGTGCTGGTGCCCGCCGAGGCTTGGCGGTCGCGCGCCGCGAGCAGCTCCTTTTCGATCTTGTCGCGCTCCTGCGGCGAGATGATCGGCGCATCGCGGTCGCGCGGCACGTCGTTGACGGGCAGATACCCGCCCGGCTCCTTGGGCCGGGCGATCGCATCCGCGTCGAGCGAAGGCATGTCCGCTATTGGACTGGAGCACCCGGCAAGCGCGAGCGCGCCGAACACAACGAGCCCCGCAACAAGGGCGCGCCGTCCCGAACTCCAGCCTCGCCCCTGCGTCCCCACGCGCACGTCCCTCAGCCCCCAACTTCCAGTCGACGGTCCCCGGCCCGACCGCAACGCGGCGCATTTTGCCGCAGCACAACCAATTGTCACTCGAAACGTGACCGGCTTGAACAGGAATTTCATCCAGCTACGTGATCATGATGTCGGAAGCGAGAGATTTTTTCGCAGCGCAACAATCAGAAATCGAATTTGCCGCAAACTCGCGGATTATTGATCTCGCTCGGTGACGAAACGGTCCCGACGCGATAGTGTGATCCAGCCATGACCGACGTTCAGAACAGCAGCAATCCAGAAAAAACATTCGATGCGGAAGCGTTCGCGATGAACATCGCGAAAGCCATGGAAAGCAGCGGCAAGGCGCTCTCGGCCTACCTGAAGCCGCGCGAGACGGGCGAAGTTCAGGACCGGCCACCAACCGAATTGACCGAAGTCGTCAAATCCTTCACCGCCGTCGCCGACTACTGGCTGTCGGACAAGGATCGCGCCAGCGACATCCAGACCAAGATCGCCAAGGGCTATCTCGATTTGTGGGGCTCGGCCGCGCGCCGTCTCGCCGGCGAAGACGTACCCCCGGCCATTTCGCCCTCCCCGCGCGACAAGCGCTTCGCCGATCCGGAATGGAAGTCGAACCAGTTCTTCGATTTCGTGATGCAGGCCTATCTGCTGACGACGCAGTGGGCGCAGGACCTTGTCCACAATGCCGAGGGCCTCGATCCGCACACGCGCAAGAAGGCCGAGTTCTACGTCAACCAGATCACCAATGCGCTGGCGCCCTCGAATTTCGTCCTGACCAATCCGGAGGTGCTGCGGCAGACGGTAGCGTCGAGCGGCGATAATCTTGTGCGTGGCATGCAGATGCTCGCGGAGGACATCGAGGCCGGCAAGGGCTCGCTGAAGATCCGCCAGTCCGACCCGGCCAATCTCGAGGTCGGCGTCAACATGGCGACGACGCCGGGCAAGGTGATCTTCCAGAACGAGATGATGCAGCTGATCCAGTACGCGCCGTCGACGGAGAGCGTGCTGCGGACGCCGCTCCTGATCGTGCCGCCCTGGATCAACAAGTTCTACATCCTCGATCTGCGCCCGGAGAAATCCTTCATCAAATGGTGCGTCGATCAGGGCCTGACGGTGTTCGTGATCTCCTGGGTCAATCCCGACAAGTCGCTCGGGACCAAGACCTGGGAGGACTACATGAAGGAAGGCCCGCTCACCGCGATGGACGTCATCGAGAAGGTGACGGGCGAGATGAAGGTGCACACGCTCGGCTATTGCGTCGGCGGAACCATGCTCGCGACGACGCTCGCCTGGCTGGCCGACAAGCGCCGCCAGCGCGTGACCTCGGCGACCTTCCTCGCCGCACAGGTCGACTTCACCCATGCCGGTGATCTCCTGGTGTTCGTCGACGAGACCCAGATCTCGGCGCTGGAGCGCGACATGCAGGCCTCGGGCGTGCTCGAGGGCAGCAAGATGGCGATGGCCTTCAACATGCTGCGCTCGAACGACCTGATCTGGTCCTATGTCGTCAACAACTACCTGAAGGGCCAGCCGCCGCAGGCATTCGACCTGCTGCACTGGAACTCGGACGCCACGCGGATGTCGGCGGCGAACCATTCCTACTACCTGCGCAACTGCTATCTGGAGAACCGGCTGACGCAGGGCACGATGGTGCTGGACAACACGCTGCTGGATCTCTCCAAGGTGAAGGTGCCGGTCTACAACCTCGCCACCCGCGAGGACCACATCGCGCCGGCCGACTCCGTGCTGTACGGATCGCAATTTTTCGGCGGTCCGGTGAAGTACGTGCTTTCGGGCTCGGGCCACATCGCCGGCGTCGTCAATCCCCCCTCCTCCGGCAAGTATCAGTACTGGACCAATGACCAGATCCACGACATCTCGCTGAAGGACTGGATGAAGGGCGCGCAGGAGCACAAGGGCTCGTGGTGGCCGGACTGGCGCGAATGGCTGAGCCAGCTCGATCCGGAAGAGGTGCCCGCGCGCGGCGTCGGCAGCGAGGCCTATCCACCGCTCGAGGATGCGCCGGGCTCCTATGTCCGCGTCCGCGCATAGCGCGATCCGCCGCGATTGACTATAAACGCTCCGTCCCGCCGGGACGGGACGGGAATCAGTTGAGGGGATCTCGATGACGCGCGAACTGTTCTGGCTGACGCTCACGGTCATTCTGACCGGCCTGCTGTGGGTTCCCTACATCCTGAACCGCTGCCAGGTCCGCGGCCTGACGGGCGCGATGGCCAACCCCTCCCGCAACGACAAGCCGCACGCGCCATGGGCGACCCGGCTGATGTTCGCGCACGACAACGCGGTCGAGAACCTCGTGATCTTCGCGCCGCTGGTGCTGATCCTCAACGCGATCGACTATTCGACCAAATGGACCGTGCTCGCCTGCGCCGTCTATTTCTGGTCGCGCGTCGCCCACGTCATCGTCTACGCGATCGGCCTGCCCGTATTTCGCACCCTTGCGTTCGTCGTCGGCTTCATCGCCCAGGCCGTCCTGGCGCTCGCGATCTTCGGCTGGCTCTAGGCCTGTCGGCTAGGGAAGATTGTCCCGCAGGAAGATGTCGATGCGGATGCGCTCCTGATCCGGGCTGATCGGCTCGCCCGAGCAATGCGCGAGCAGGACCCGCGCAGCCGAGCGCGCCTCGTGGCCGGGATCCTGGTTGATGATGGCGTCGCACGTGCCGCGGACCAGGAACCGCCTGGTGTGCTGGGTCAGCTCATGGGTGATCCAGACCACCTCCCGGGCGCGGCCGGATGCCTCCAGGGCATCGGCGATGCCACGGTTGCCGGCGCCACAACAGTAGATGCCGCGCAGATCCGGATGGCGCGCGAGCAGCGCGGCGGTCAGCTCCCGCGTGCGCTCGCTCTCATCGCGGCCTTCGATGGCCGGAAGCGCGAGCAGGTTCGGGTACTCGCTGGACAGGATCTGGTGAAAGCCGAATTGCCGCTCGGCGTGATCGCGCAGCGACAATGATCCCGCGATCACGGCAACCGTCCCCTCGCGACCGCCGAGATAGCGCCCCATCAGCGTGGCCGCCGTCCGTCCCGCGGCAGGGTTGTCGATGCCGACGTAGTGCAGGCGGCGCGAGCTCGGGGCGTCCGAGACCAGGGTCACCACCGCGACGCCGCGCGCGGTGAGCTCGTCGATCGCGGCGCGCACTCTGGGGTGATCGAGCGCGATGACCGCAACGCCCTGATAGGCCGGCGACAGGTTCTCCAGCGCACCGGCCAGCACGTCAGGATCGAACACGTCGACGTGGAGGATATCGATGAAGCCGCGCTGGCCGGCCAGCCACTCTGCCGTGCGCTGGACCTGCTCGGTCAGGATGGTCATGAAGCTGTTGCCACCGATCGGCAGCACGAAGGCAAAGCGGAAGCTCTGGCCGCGCGCGAGCCGTGCCGCTGCGACGTCGGCGCGATAACCCAGCTTGGCAACAGCGGCCTCCACCCGGGCAACGGTCTTGGCACGCACGCCCTCGCGCCGGTTGATGACGCGGTCGACGGTGGCGAGCGACACGCCCGCCGTCCGCGCGACGTCCTCCAGCGTGGCCCGGACCGGTAACGGGTTCGCGTCAGCCGTCACTCGCGCGCCGCCCATAGCATGCCGCGGGTCATCAACGTCCGGATCTCCGGCACGTCGAGCTCGTAGGCACGGTGACCGAGGGAGGAATAGAACACCCTGCCCGCGCCGTAACGCTTCTTCCAGACCACCGGCATCACCACCCCCTCGATCCATGGGGCGTGCTCTCCGGTGAAGGTCGTGGTCGCCAACACCTCGTTGGCCGGATCGACGTGCATGTAATACTGCTCGGAACGGTGCTCGAAACTTGTCAGGCCCTTCATGATGGGATCGTCCGGCCTGGTCAAGTCGACCCGGTAGTCGATGATGTTGCCGGGATGGGCGACCCATTGCCCGCCGCACAGGAACTGGTAGTCGACCGAATCGCGGAAGGCATCGCACATGCCGCCATGATGGCCGGCGAGCCCAACGCCGCTGCGCACCGCCGCGCAGAGGTTGAGCGCTTCCGCCTTCTCGATCTTGGACATCGTGTAGATCGGGATGATCAGCGACAGATCGTGGATCGCAGGATCTGCGAACGCGGCCGTCGTGGTCTCGATCCGCACCTCGAAGCCTTCCGCCTTGAGCCAGCCGCGGATCATCGAGGCACAGAGATCGGGGTCATGTCCTGGCCAGCCGCCCCATACAATCATTGCCTTGCGCATGTCTCTGTCCTCAGTCGATCTGTCCGGTGTCGCGTCCAACAGGCAACATCGCCGGCCGCTCCACGCGGCTCTCGATCTTGACCCGCCGCCCTTCGCTTGCGGAGGTCTGGAACGCCTCCATGACCTCCAGCACGTGGAAGGCGAGCGCACCGCTGGCCCGATGCGGCCGGTCGTTCAGGATCGCGGTCGCCATATCGGCCACGCCGATGGAGCGGAACTCGCCGTCGACGTGACCATGCGTCAACGGCATCGTCTGCCAGTCGCCGCCGGTCTTGGCGACCTGCACCTCGCCGCCGAAGCGGTTGGGGTCCGGCACCAGCATGCTGCCCTCGGCGCCATAGATCTCGATGGGCGCGTGCCGGTGCTTCGGAACGTCGAAACTCATGGTGACCGAGACCACCGCCCCGCTCTCGAACTCGAGCGTGCCCGCGACGTGGGTCGCGACCTCGACCGGGATCAGCGTGCCGTTCATCGGCTGGCTGGTGACCAGGCGTTCGGATCTCGGGCGCGCGGTCGAGCCCATCACGCTCGCGACCGGGCCAAGCAACTGCACCAGATCGGTGATGTAGTATGGGCCCATGTCGAGCATCGGGCCGCCGCCGCGCAGGTAATAGAAGCCCGGCGCCGGATGCCAGCGCTCATGGCCGGGACAGCCGAAGAACGCGCTGCCCGCGACAGGCGTGCCGATCGCGCCGTCGTCGATCAGCTTGCGCGCGGTCTGGTGGCCGCCGCCGAGGAACGTGTCGGGCGCGCAGCCGACCCGCAGGTTCTTCTGCGCGGCAAGCTCGATCACCTTGCGGGCTTCCGCGACGTCGATTCCGAGCGGCTTCTCGGAATGAACGTGCTTGCCGGCATTCAGCACGGCGAGACTGACGTCGGTATGGGCGAGCGGCACGGTGAGATTGATGACGATCTCGACGTCATCGCGCTTCAGCAATTGATCGACCCGCATCGCCGGCAGGCCGAAGGCTGCGCCCTGTCGCTCGGCTGCGTCGCTGCGCATGTCGGCGAGCGCCTTGATGTCCAGAACGGGGAAGCGCTGGGCCGCCTTCAGATAGGCGGTGCTGATGTTGCCGCAGCCGATGATGCCGATGCCGACTTTTCTCATTGGGGTCTCCGTGAGGTCCCGTTCATCCCTTGACCGCGCCCGACGTCAGGCCGGCAACGATGTGCTTCTGCGCCAGGAGGAAGAGGATGATCGTTGGCAGGATGGTCAGGGTGATGAAGGCGAGGATCAGGTGCCACTCGGACGAATACTCGCCCTGATAGACCATGATGCCGAGCGGCCATGGATACAGCGCATCGGTGTTGAGCATCACCAGCGGCAGCAGATAGGCGTTCCAGCTGTTGACGAAGGTAATGGTGCCGACCGTCGCCAGGATCGGGCGCGACAATGGCAACGTCACGTAGCGGAAGAATTTGATATAGCTGCAGCCGTCGACCAGCGCGGCCTCGAGCAGCTCGTAGGGGATGTCCTTGAAGAAGCGGCGCAGCAACAGCACGCTCATGGCGAGGCTGAAGGCGACCTGCGGCAGCGCGACGCCGAAATAGGTGTCGAGCAGCCCGAGATCGCGCACCTTGATGAACAGCGGCAACACCGCGGTCGCCGCCGGAAACAGCAGGCCGAGCGTCAAATAGCTCAGCAGCATCGAGCTGCCGTAGAATCGGACATGGGCAAAGGTGAAGGCCGCCATCGACGCGACGATGAGAGTCAGAACGACCGTCAGCGTGGAGATGATCAGCGAATTGCGCAGGAGCTGCCAGTAGCGCCCGGAGAACAGGATATCGGCATAGTTCTGCCACGCCCAGTGCTGCGGCAGGCCGAACGGATTGACGCGCAATTCCCCGAGCGACTTGAAGCCACCGAGCAGCGTCGCAAGCAGCGGCACCAGCACGAAGATGGCGACGATCGCGAGGAAAACCGTCTTGAACAGCACGGCGGGATCGAATGGTGCCCGGGTCGTCTCCACCTTATTCATCGCGCATGAACCATCGCTTGTAGGTGAAGGCAAAGGTGACGCAGATCACGAACAGGATGACGCCGATGGCGCTGCCATAGCCCACCCGCATCCGGGAGATGCCGTTGTTGTAGAGAAAGCTCACCATCGTATTCGAGGAGTCGGCGGGCCCTCCGCGCGTCAGCGGCATCACCAGGTCGAACAGCTGCAGCGAGCCGACGATGGCGAAGAACACCGAGAGCCGAATCGTCGGGTAGAGCAAGGGAATGACGATGTGGCGCAGGCTCTGCGACCGCGTCGCACCGTCGATCCGGGCGGCCTCGATCAGGCTCTTGTCGATGCTCTGCAGCGCCGCGATGAACAGCATCATGTGGAAGCCGAAATACTTCCAGACGATCACGATCAGCACCGCCAGCATCGCCGTGTCGGTCGAGGCCAGCAGATGCGGCGGCTCGGCGCCGAAGCTGCGCCAGATCGACGCGACCAGGCCATAATCGCCGTCATAGACGAAGCTGAAGATCAGCCCGGTCGCGATCTCGGCGAGGATATAGGGCATGAAGAACAGCATGCGCAGCGCCACCGCGCCGCGGAACCGCTCCGCGAGCATCAGGGCCAGCGTCAGCGCCAGCGGCAACTGGACACACAGCGAGACCGCAATGATCAGGCCGTTGTTGCGCAGCGCGAGCCAGAACGCGCGCGTCTCCAGCACGAAACGATAGTTGTCAAAGCCGATCCAATGGGTCGGCCTGCCGAACCCATTCCAGTTGAAGCCCGAGTACCAGGCGGCCTCGCCGATCGGCAGCACCACGAACAGCGTGAACAGCAGCAGCGCCGGCGGCAGGAACAGGATCAGGACGGTGAAGCGGCCGTCCCAGCTCGGGCCGCCCACCGCGCGCGTGGAGAGCGATGCCGGCGATACACCCATCGCCGGCGAACTCGCGATCGGACGTGCCACGTCAGTTGCCCTGCTTCCGCGCTGCCTCGATCGCCTTGGCGGCCTCCTGCGGACTCATGCTGCCGCCGGCGATCTCCGCGGAGACATCGTTGACGACGCGACCGACGGAGGGGCCGAGGCTCTGGTCATAGAAGTTCTGGTGATAGTTCGATTTGGCCAGATTGGACGCGATCAGCTTCATGAAGGAATTGTTGAGGCCGGCGTCCGCGCCCTGCACCACCGGGATGATGAAATTTCCCGCCGCCAACCGTGTCTGGACGTCCTTGGAGATGAAGTACTTCAGGAAATCGACAGCTTCCTTGGGCGAGCCCTTGGTGACCAGCCAGCCGGTGATGCCGCCGAGCGTATCCGTCGGCGCGCCCTTGCCGCCTTGCACGACCGGAAAATCGAACCAGCAGATCTTGTCTTCGCTCAAGCCGACCTTGTCGGCGGCGAGCGCCCGCTGCAGATTGTAGACGGAGCTGATCGCGAGCGTCATCGCCGCCTTGCCATCGCCGAAATAACCGACGGCCTGCGGGTTCTTGAAGCCAAGAAAGCCATTCTGGAACGGCTGGAGATCGACGAGCTGCTTGAACAGCTCGCCTGATTTGACGAAGGTGTCGCCGGCAAAGCCGCCATTCTCGCCGCGCAGCGCCGCGTCGAATGCCGGCTTGCCGCCGATCCGCACCGCAAGATGCGTCCAGTAGAAATGCAGCGGCCATTTGTCGGCGCCGCCGACCACGATCGGGGTCACGCCGGCCGCCTTCAACGTCTTCACGGCGCTCAGCAGATCGTCCCAGCTCTTGATCGCCGTGGGATCGACCTTCGCCTTGGCCATCAGCTCCTTGTTGCAGACGAAGCCGACCTGCGACAGCGAGATCGGAAGGCCGTAGACGTGGCCGCCATCGGTGAATGCCGCGAGCGCCGCCGGAGTCACGCTGTCGCTGTAGCCTTTCACCTGCTCGGTGATGTCCTCGAGCACGCCAGCCTCGATCTGCGCCTTCAGGACACCGCCAGCCCAGCTGTAGATGATGTTCGGCCGGTCCTTGGACTGCAGGATGGTCGGCAGCTTGGCCTTGTAGGCCTCGTTTTCGAGGAACTGCATCTCGATCTTGACGCCCGGATGCGACGCCTCATAGGCGCGGGCCACCTCCTCCCAGATCTTCACCTGGGCCGGATTGACCTCGATATGCAGCCATTTCACGGTGGTATCGGCGCTCGCGACGGTGGCCCAGAGCAGGCATGCGGCAGCGGCGAGTCCCAGCTTCGCGAGCAGTCTCATCACAATCCTCCCAACCGTCTTCTTTGTTGCGGTAATCCTGTCCTCATTTTTTGAGGTGCGCAACTGAAATTCTGACAGAGCAAACCTCAAACGTGTTCGCATTTGCGAACAACTTCACGAGTAGACAGAGAGATTGCTAATTGGGCTGAGCAAGACTCGGCGGGCAGCCGCACGCGCCTTTCGCCTGGAAAAGGCGGAGCGGGCGTCTGCCGCACCGCGAAGGATATGCTGGAGATCGCCTGACGCTCAGGTGCAGCGCGCCTTGAAATTTGCGGCGACAAGCTTCGCCATCACGTCGTTGAGATGCGCCTGGTCGCGCGTCTCGATCACCAGCTCCAGCAAGGTCGCCTTGGCCGGCAGGTCCGAGAACGTTCGCTGATGCGACACCTCGATGATGTTGGCGCCGGCATCGGCGAGCAGCGTCGACACGGCGGCGAGTTGTCCGGGACGATCGACGATGTCGATCGACAGCTGTGTCAGCCGCCCCTCGCGCGCCAGCTCGCGGGTGAGCACCGAGGCGATCAGTCGGGTGTCGATGTTGCCGCCGCTCAGCACCAGGCCGACATTGCGGCCGGCAAACTGCGCGGGATGCGCGAGCACTGCGGCGAGACCGACGGCGCCGGCGCCTTCGACCACCGTCTTCTCGATCGAGATCAGCGTGGCGAGCGCACGCTCGATCTGCGGCTCGTTGACCAGCAGGATATCGTCGACGAGATGGCGGATGATCTCGGTCGTGATCCGGCCCGGCGATTTCACCGCGATGCCCTCGGCGAGCGTGTCGCCGCGCATCGGCAGCTGACTGCTGCGGATGGCGTTGTACATCGACGGATAGAGTTCGGCCTGAACGCCGACGATGCGCAAGCCCGGCTTGATTGCGCGCGCCGCGACCGCCATGCCGGAGATCAGCCCGCCGCCGCCGATCGGCACCACGAGCGTATCGAGCTCGGGGACCACCGCGAGCATCTCCAGCGCCACCGTGCCCTGCCCTGCGATGATCAGTGGATCGTCGTAAGGATGGATCATGGTCATGCCGTGCGCCGCGCCGTGCTCCCTGGCGAACGCGCCCGCCTCCTCCAAGGTGGCGCCGGAAATCACGACCTCGGCGCCGTGCCGCTTGGTGTTCTCCACCTTCACCATCGGCGTGCCCACCGGCATCACGATGGTCGCGGGAATGCCGAGACGCCGCGCGTTATACGCGACGCCCTGCGCGTGGTTGCCGGCCGACATCGCGATCACGCCGCGTTCGCGCTGCTCGACGGACAGCGCATTCAGCCGGTTCAGCGCGCCGCGCTCCTTGAACGACGACGTGAACTGCAGGTTCTCGAATTTCAGCCAGACGTTGCAGCCGCAGATCTCGCCGAGCGTCCGGCTCTGGTTGCAGGCCGTCGCGAGCACGGCGCCACCGATGGTCTCGGCGGCGGCCCGCACATCGTTGACGGTGACGGGCAGCGCGTTCAGATCAGTGGCGGTCATGGGTCTGCCCATTCCTCAGCGTGCGTCATTGCACGCGATGCCGGCGGCGCGCCGACCTCGCATGATGTTGCCGATCGTGCCGGCGCGTCTACGGCCGGACGATCCAGATCGGTCTCAGCTCCCGAGATCGGGCAGTCCGAGCATCAGCCGCATGTTCTGCACGGCCGCGCCCGAGGCGCCCTTGCCGAGATTGTCGAGCCGCGCCACCAGCACCGCCTGGTGATGCTGGTCGCTGGCGAAGACGTAGAGCTCGAGCTTGTTCGTCTCGTTCAGCGCCTCCGGCTCGAGCCGGCCGCTCTTGGCCGCCGCGCCATCGAGCGGCATCACCGAGACGTATTTGCTGCCGGCATAATGCTTCGTCAGGGCCGCCTGCAGGTCCGAGCCTGACGGCTTGCCCGGCAGTGTGTCGAGTTGCAGCGGCACGGAGACCAGCATGCCCTGCCGGTAGTTGCCGACGGAGGGAATGAAGATCGGCCGCCGGGTCAGCCGCGAATAGAGCTGCAGCTCAGGCAGATGCTTGTGCTCGAGGCCGAGACCGTACAGCTCGAAGTTCGGCGCGGTGCCATTCTCAAAGGCCGCGATCATCGTCTTGCCGCCGCCGGAATAGCCGCTCACCGCGTTCACCGTGACCGGATAGTCCTGCGGCATCAGTCGGGCATCGACCAGCGGCCGCAGCAGCGCGATGCCGCCGGTGGGATAACAGCCGGGATTGGAGACCTTGCGCGCATTCCGGATCTTGTCGGCCTGGTCGGCGGCGAGCTCGGGAAAGCCATAGGCCCAGTCCGGCGCGACCCGGTATGCGGTCGACGCGTCCAGCACCTTCGGCGCAGAGCTGCCCATGCCGTCGATCAGCGCCACCGTCTCCTTGGCCGCATCGTCCGGCAGGCAAAGGATGACGAGATCGACCTCGGCCATCAGCGCCCGCTTGGCCGCCGGATCCTTGCGCTTGTCCTCGGCGATCGTCTTCACGACGATGTCCGGCTGGTGCCGGAGACGCTCGGCGATTCCCAGGCCGGTCGTTCCCGAGCCGCCGTCGACGAACACGGCGCGTGTCGCAGTCCCGGAGGCGGCGTGAGCTTTCGGCACGTTGCTGTCGATCACGGTCATGACACGCTCCTTAGGTCTGGGTTTCGCCGGCAAAGGCCTGGGGCCGCGCCTGCCGCATGAGAGAGGAAATCTGTTGCGAGCCAATGTCGGGCTGCTCGCCGAGCCTCGTCGCGATCGTCGCGTAGTCGGCCTCGGACTTGTGCTGGTTGAGCTTGAAGCTGCCTTCGACCTGATCGATCGTCATGACGATGCCCACAATCGCCTTGCGCATCGCCTCGAGGCGTCCCGCCGTCATCTTGTCCGAGGTCCAGGGCTTCTTCGGCAGCAGCCGCTGCTCGAACTTCGCACTGACCTCATCCGTCTGCCGCGCGAGCTCGGCCTCCGACAAGATCCGCGCCGTACCGGTCAGATGCACGGCCTGATAGAGCCAGGTCGGCACCTGGTCGGGCGACACATACCAATCGGCGGAGACGTAAGCATCGGCGCCGCTGACGGCCAACAGCCAGGGCGTCGTACCGTCGGCGATCCTTGCCAGCGGATTGCCGCGCGCGACATGGAAGAACGCCTGCGGCGTGCCATCGTTCAAGGCGCCCAGGTGAAACGGTACCGGTGACGCGATCGGCTTTGTGCCGTCCCACGCGCAGACCATGCCGAAGCCGCGCGCGTCAGCGAAGCCGAGGCTCGCGGCGCGATCGGGCTTGAAGGGCGGTGGCGTGTACATCGGAAACTCCTGCTGGACGAAGGAGCCGCCTGATCAATCGCGCTGCAAGGAGAAAGTCTGCCGCGGGATCGGATCCGGCGGCAGGGGCTGTGATCTAGACGCAGATCATCGCCCGTACCGCGGAGGTACGACGGCGCATTTCGGCGATCATGTGGGTCGCTGCGTTGATCATGGGGGCAGGCCTATAAGGCTGCCGGGTTCCTGCGTCAAGCTCGCAAGTCGGCCCGGCGCGTTCAGGGCTGGCGTCAGACCGCATGCCACAGCCATTCCATGATGCGCCCGATGATGTCGCCGAACAGCAGCAGCACCGCCGACCACACCAGCGCCGACACGAAGTTGGCGATCTGGAACACCATGTAGGGCATCTCGAAAATGCCCGCCGCCAGCGGCACCGATGCGCGCAACGGGCCAAAGAACCGGCCGATGAAGATGCTCGGCACGCCCCAATCGCGCACGAAGGCCTCGCCGCGCGGCAGCAGCTCCGGGTAGCGCGACAGCGGCCACATCTGGGCGACGCGGTCCTTGTAGCGGTAGCCGAACCAGTAGGAGACCCAGTCGCCGAGCGCGGCGCCGATGCCCCCGGCCAGCCATATCGGCCAGAAGCTGATCCCGGTGGCGCCGATCAGGGCGCCGATCGCGACCAGGGCGCCCCAGGCGGGAATCAGGAGCGAGACGAAGGCCAGGGACTCGCCAAAGGCAAGCAGCAGGACGATCGGAGCAGCCCAGGCCTGATGGTCGCGCACGAAGTCGGCAACCGCGCGGCCAAAATCTTCCATCTGCTCGACGCCTTTCTGCTCCGCGGCGCTTAAGTGCTTGAAGGCCTTCGCGGTTCCATGGCGCAGACTGGTACGCCACCGAACCCGCCCACTTCAAGTCACAACAACCGGCTGAACCGCGTGAACAGCGGCGATCCGACGTTCGGAACCGGCCAAGACGTGGCGGGCCGGTGAACGTCGTTGTTTCCCGGGGTCATTGTTTTATGCCGGTCCATGGCATAGTCAGGCCCAACGATTCGTTCCATCTTGCGCACACGCAACATCAGATTCCATGGGTAAGCCGTTGAAATCAGCTGCAAAAGCCAAGGCCAAGAGCGTCACGGACCCGTTGGCGGCGTTCGCCGCCAAGGGCAAGGCTCCGGCCAAGCCAGCCGCCCGCTCGGCGAGTGCCGAGGGCGATTACACTGCCCGTGACATCGAGGTCCTCGAGGGCCTGGAGCCGGTGCGGCGCCGCCCCGGCATGTATATCGGCGGCACCGACGAAAAGGCGCTGCACCACCTGTTTGCCGAGGTCATCGACAACTCGATGGACGAGGCGCTGGCCGGCCACGCCACCTTCATCGAGGTCGAGCTCGACGCCGAAGGCTTCCTCACCGTGACCGACAACGGCCGCGGCATTCCTATCGATCCCCATCCCAAATTTCCGAAGAAGTCGGCGCTCGAGATCATCATGTGCACGCTGCACGCGGGCGGCAAGTTCGATTCCAAGGTCTACGAGACCTCGGGCGGCCTGCACGGCGTCGGCATCTCCGTGGTGAACGCGCTGTCGACCCGGCTCGAGGTCGAGGTCGCCCGCAACCAGAAGCTCTACCGCATGGTGTTCGAACGCGGACATCCCAAGGGCAAGCTCGAGGAGGTCGGCAAGGTCGCCAACCGGCGCGGCACACGGGTGCGTTTCCAACCCGACCCGACCATCTTCGGCGCCAAGGCGACGTTCAAGCCGCAGCGCCTGTTCAAGATGGCGCGCTCGAAAGCCTATCTGTTCGGCGGCGTCGAGATCCGCTGGAAGTGCGATCCGTCGCTGCTGAAGGGCATCGAGGACGTCCAGGCCGAGGCGACGTTCCATTTCCCCGGCGGTCTGAAGGACTACCTGGCCGCAGCGATCCATGCCGACACGCTGGTCCATCCGGATATCTTCGCCGGCAAGTCGGGCCGCACCGGTGGCCATGGCGGCTGCGAATGGGCGGTCGCCTGGACCGCCGATGCCGACGGCTTCCTGTCCTCCTACTGCAACACGATTCCGACGCCGGACGGCGGCACGCACGAATCCGGCATCCGCAGCGCGCTTCTGCGCGGCCTGAAGGACCACGCCGAGCGCGTCGGCCAGGGCAAGCGATCGGCCAACATCACCTCCGAGGACATCATGGCGGGCGCCGCCATCATGCTCTCGGTGTTCGTGCGCGAGCCGGAATTCCAGGGCCAGACCAAGGACCGCCTCGCCACGGCAGAGGCCCAACGCATCGTCGAGCAGGCCGTCAAGGACCCGTTCGACCACTGGCTGTCCGGCAATCCGGTGCAGGCCAACCGGCTGCTCGATTTCGTCATCGAGCGCGCCGAGGAACGCATCCGCCGCCGGCAGGAGAAGGAGACGGCGCGCAAGACCGCGACCAAGAAGCTGCGCCTGCCGGGCAAGCTCGCCGACTGCACCGACGCCGGCACCGAAGGCTCCGAGCTGTTCATCGTCGAGGGCGATTCGGCCGGCGGCAGCGCCAAGCAGGCGCGCGACCGCAAGAAGCAGGCGGTGCTGCCGCTGCGCGGCAAGATCCTCAACGTCGCCTCCGCCGGCAAGGACAAGCTGACCGCCAACGCCCAGCTCGCCGATCTCGTGATGGCGATCGGCGCCGGCACCGGCACGTCGTATCGCGAGGAGGATCTGCGCTACCAGCGCATCATCATCATGACCGATGCCGACGTCGACGGCGCCCACATCGCCTCGCTGCTGATTACCTTCTTCTACCGGCAGATGCGGCCGCTGATCGACGAGGGGCATCTCTACCTCGCCGTGCCGCCGCTCTACCGGCTCACCCATGGCAGCAAGACGTTCTACGCGCGCGACGATGCCCATCGGGACGAGCTCCTGAAGCGCGAGTTCAATGCCAACGCCAAGGTCGAGATCGGCCGCTTCAAAGGTCTCGGCGAGATGATGCCAGCCCAGCTCAAGGAAACCACCATGGATCCGGCCAAGCGCACCCTGCTGCGCGTGGTTCTGCTGGCCGAGGATCGCGACGGCACCGCCGACTCGGTCGAGCGGCTGATGGGGACCAAGGCAGAGGCCCGCTTCGCCTTCATTTCGGAAAAGGCCGAATTCGCCAGCGACGAGCTGCTCGACGTCTAGCTTTTGACCCGATTTCACGCCTCGATTGCAGGTTCCATTGGCTCGCGCGAGCCTGCAATCGACCTTTCCAATCAGAGGGTTACGAGAATCCCGAGCATCCCGCAGCGCACTTTCCCCTCCGGTGTGCTCAACCTGCAACAGCTTTTGGGCACCAATCGGCTATAGTTCGGGCACATCTGGCGAGGGAATCGCCGCCGCAACCCGGCACCTGCGACACGACGATCTTGGGGAATTGGATATGAAGAAGTTTTTGCTTGCTGCCACTGCGCTGGTTGCGATCACGGGTGCCGCCTCAGCTGCTGATCTGGCGGCTCGCCCCTACGTGAAGGCTCCGATGATGCCGGTGGCGCCGAGCTGGACCGGCTTCTACATCTTCGGTGGTGCCGGCGGCGGCATCTGGGATGCCGACTCGCACACCAACTTCAACGGCGTGCCTGTGACGATCGATCAGCGCGTCGGTGGCGACGGCTGGTTCGGCACCGTCGGCGCCGGCTACGACTGGCAGTTCAATCCGTCCTGGGTCTTCGGCGTGTTCGCCGATGGTCAGTTCGGCAGCATGCGCGGCACCGTGCAGGATCAGATTGCGCCGGCCCTCACTGGCCGCATCAAGATGCAGGATGCCTGGGCCGCGGGCGCTCGCATTGGCTATTTGGTTGCTCCGAATGTCCTGTCGTACGTCAATGCCGGTTACTCCGGATCGCATTGGTCGGGCACTGGTCTGACCACCCTCACCGGTGCTGCCTCGGGCTTGCATACCGACTCGTTCAACCGGAACGGCTGGTTCGTCGGCGGCGGCGTCGAGAATAACCTGAACATCTTCGGCATCTCGGCGCCGGGCTGGTTCATGAAGACCGAATATCGCGCGGCCTATTACGACCGCAAGGATATTGCCGTCCGCTTCGATGGCACCAATGCTCTGAGCACGGACTCCGTCAGCTTCAAGCCGTGGGTGCAGACCATCAGCACCTCGCTGGTCTACCGCTTCAACTGGACCGGCCCGGTCGTCAAGTACTGAGCCGAACGCACTCGGTCTTTCAATAATTCTGCGAAAAGCCCCGGTTGATCCGGGGCTTTTTGTTTTTGGCTCGGATATTGGCGGCTGGAGCCGCTGGTCATCTGCCGCGCCGGCCGCTAGCCTCCTCGTCACAAAACTTCACAAAAAAGACGGCAGCAGCGTTTCCGATGCTGTGACGCGGTCGACGAGGGAGGACATGGTCATGCGGAAATTCCTGATGATCGGCGGCCTGCTTCTGCTCGCCATCGGCCTGCTCTGGGTCGGTCAGGGCACCGGGGTGGTGGCATGGCCGCGGACGAGCTTCATGATCAACCAGCTGCAATGGGCCGGCTATGGCGTCGGCATGGGTGCACTCGGCCTGGTGATGATCTGGCAGGGCACCTGCTGACGTCTGACAACAACGACATGGAGACACGACATGGCGGGCCGTTTCGACCTGAGTGGCAAGGTTGCGATCGTGACGGGAGGCAACGGCGGAATCGGCTTGGGGATGGCGCGCGGGCTTGCCGATGCCGGCGCCGACATTGCCGTGGTCGGCCGCAACGAAACCAAGTCACGGGCGGCGGTGGCTGATCTCGCCGGTCGCGGCGGCCGTGCCATCACCGTCACAGCCGACGTCAGCGACAAGGACGACGTCGCCGCCATGGTCGCGCGCGTGACCAGCGAGCTCGGTCGCATCGACATCCTCATCAACAATGCCGGCATGAGCATCCGCAAGCCGCCGCACGTGCTCGAGCTGGAGGAGTGGCAGCAGGTGATCGACA
This sequence comes from Bradyrhizobium sp. HKCCYLRH3059, assembly GCF_051168035.1. NCBI lineage: Bacteria > Pseudomonadati > Pseudomonadota > Alphaproteobacteria > Hyphomicrobiales > Nitrobacteraceae > Bradyrhizobium > Bradyrhizobium sp. HKCCYLRH3059. The sequence goes on from NZ_JBNPUF010000004.1 coordinate 160,009, forward strand.
CCAATCTAACCAGCGCGTTCCTGTGCTCGAAGGCCGCCTACCCGGCCCTCAAGGCGAACGGCGGCGGCAAGATCATCAACATCGGCTCGATGCTGTCGATCTTCGGCGCCAGCTTCGCGCCGGCCTATGCGGCCAGCAAGGGCGGCATCGTGCAGTACACGCGCGCCTGTGCCTGCGCCTGGGCGCCCGACAACATCCAGGTCAACGCGATCTTGCCGGGCTGGATCGACACCGACCTGACGCGCGCGGCGCGCAGCCAGATCGACGGCCTGCACGACCGCGTGCTGGCGCGCACGCCCGCGGCACGGTGGGGCGACATCGACGACTTCGCCGGCATCGCGACGTTCCTGAGCTCGCCGGCCTCGGACTTCGTCACCGGCACAGCCATTCCCGTCGATGGTGGCTATTCGATCATGGCCTAGCCGAGGCCTCAGCGTCGAAAGCTCTTGATCTCGGAGACGCTGCCGTCGCGATAGGTCAACTCCACCGAGACGAACTTCGTCGCTGGCGGCAGCTTCAAATAGGGCGTGGCGTTGGAGGGAATCGCAATGGGATCGCGCATGTCGCAGCCGGGCATGTTGAGGACCTTGTCCGGCACCGCCGTGTCGATGCCGACGCGGACCTCGCGGATGGCGCAGCGATACGACATCAGGTGCGTGTAGTAGACCAGGAGACCGTTGAACTCGCGGAACGACAGCCAGCTCGTCGCGGTCATGTCGAGGATCTTGCGCTGGTCATGCACCAGCGCGGCCTCCGGCTCGAAGCGGATCGGGAACGGTCCCTGCATCTCGCCGGATGCATCGACATAGCGGACCTGGATTGTGCCCGCGGGCGCATCCGCCGGCAGCTGGATCGAGGGATTGGGCATGCGCTTGCGCGTGCGCGGATCGAGCACGTCCATGAAGCCGGTCTCGCGAAACTCTCCTGCCTCACCCATGCGCCAGGAAATGCCGAGCGTCGGATCGGCGATCGAGAACGTGACGGTCCAGCCGCCATTGTGGCGCGAGAACATCGCAATCGGTGCGTTCAGGCTCTCGTTCGCCGGCGGAATGCGCGGCGCCGAGACGGGAGGCAGCGCCGCCAGCTTCTGCTGCGGCTCGGCCGGCTTGTCGGCTGCAGCCGGCCCCTTCGCCATGCCGTTGAGAAAGACATCGTCGACCATCTGGTCGAAATAGACCGGAATCTGCTTGTGCCGCACGGTCTCGGCGAGCTCGCTGACCAGCCGGCGGGTGCGTTGCGCCACCTGCACCAGATTGACGCCGGGCTGCGTCAGCTCCTTGGCGAAGGTGCGCGTGAACACCGAGTTTGGATTGACGTCATCGTTGGAGAGCCGGTCGAGCGCGGTCTGGCGCGGACCGGCCGAGAACACTGAGAATACGCCTTCCGGCAACTGCGTCATCGGCGCTAGGCCCCCCCCGCCCGCCACCGCGCGCGTGCCCGAGCGCTCGAACGGATTGTTGCGGCAGGCGTCGAACACCAGGATCGAGGTGCGCGCCTTCTTGTTCTGCAGCCGCTCGATGACGCGGTCCGCGAGGATCGAGGCGTCGCGTACCAGCTCTTCCTGGCCTTCGGTGGCCGCGGGCACGTCGGTCGGCAACAGGAAGTTCTGACCGGCGATTTCGAAGCCGTGACCGGCATAGAAGAAGAACGCAGTGTCGCCCGGCTCGACGGCGTTGTCGAACGCCAGCAGTGTCTGGCTGAACTGCTGGCGATTGAGATTCTCCGCGACCATGACATTGAAGCCGAGCTGCTTCAGCGTGTCGCCCATCGTCCGCGCGTCGTTGACGGCCTTCTGCAGCTTCGGCACGAAGCGGTAGTCGTTGTTGCCGATCACGAGCGCAACGCGCTTCTCGGCACGCGCGGCGGCCGGCGCCAGAACCACTGCCAGCATCGCCAGCCCGCACGCCAGCCACGTCCGCATCGATCTCATCGTTCGTCCCTGCCCTCATCGCGTGGGCTGCCGCCCTCGGATAGTCGACGGCACCGCGCCACCGGTTCATGCCCGGCGGCACACGCGGCTGCTCCCCTGCCGAACACACGCCGCAATTCCGTCGACAATTCGACCAGAGCGCTTTCCGCGGCCGGCCGTAGGAAGCTTCGGAGCACCCGAATACGACAGCTCGACGACAGGTTGCCTGCAAATAATGCAAAAACATTAAGCTTTTTCGGTACTTCGCTCCCCTCTTCCATTGACTTTGCAGAATTCGCCCCTATCTTCCGGAGCAGCGCGGCCGGATCGCATCCGATTCCTGAGAGATTGACCGCGGGTCGGCGTTAGTCAGAAAACCCCCAGCTTCGTTAGAGCATGCCGTTTCGGGGTTGAGCGCGACCACAGCCTTTTACCCTCGATTCCTAACGGCGGCGTCGAATAGAGGCCCCGTCGCCTATCGGCGCGTGACATAGAGGCTCGATGTCTTTTTCCAATCTCGGCTTGTCCGACAAGGTGTTGGCTGCAGTTGCGGCCACTGGTTACACCACCCCGACCCCCATTCAGGAACAGGCGATTCCTCATGTGCTGGCGCGCCGCGACGTGCTCGGCATCGCCCAGACCGGCACCGGCAAGACCGCCGCTTTCGTCCTGCCGATGCTCACGATCCTCGAGAAGGGCCGCGCCCGCGCCCGAATGCCGCGCACCCTGATCCTGGAGCCGACCCGTGAGCTGGCCGCCCAGGTCAAAGAGAACTTCGATCGCTACGGCGCCGGACAGAAGCTCAACGTCGCCCTGTTGATCGGTGGCGTCTCCTTCGGCGACCAGGACGCCAAGCTGACTCGCGGGGTCGACGTGCTGATCGCCACGCCAGGTCGACTGCTCGATCATACGGAACGCGGCGGATTGCTGCTCACGGGCGTGGAACTCCTGGTCATCGACGAAGCCGACCGCATGCTCGACATGGGTTTCATCCCCGACATCGAGCGCATCTGCAAGCTCGTCCCCTTCACCCGCCAGACCCTGTTCTTCACCGCGACCATGCCGCCGGAAATCCGGCGCATCACCGAAACCTTCCTGCACAACCCGCAGAAGGTCGAGGTCTCCAAGCCGGCCACGACCGCCGTTACCGTGACCCAGTTGCAGGTCCCATCCGGACGCGAGGCGCATCAGAAGCGCGAGGTGCTGCGCAGGCTGTTGCGGAACGCCAAGGATCTCAACAACGCGATCATCTTCTGCAACCGCAAGCGCGACGTCGCCATCGTTCACAAGTCGCTGCAGAAGCACGGCTTCAGTGTTGGCGCCCTGCACGGCGACATGGACCAGTCGGCCCGCACCGCTGCGCTCGATCAATTCCGCAAGGGCGAACTGCCCTTGCTCGTCGCCTCCGACGTCGCCGCACGCGGCCTCGACATTCCCGAAGTCAGCCACGTCTTCAATTTCGACGTGCCGCATCATTCCGACGACTACGTTCACCGCATTGGCCGTACCGGCCGCGCCGGACGGACCGGCACGGCAATCTCGATCGTGGCCCCGGCCGACCAGAAGTCGATGGTCGCCATCGAGAAGCTGATCGGACAGGGCATTCCGACCATCGAGGGTGACTACGAAGTGCAGGAGTCCTCGGGCGACGAGGATACGCGTGAGCGACGTCCGCGTGACGCCGCGCGTCGCGGCAGCCGCGGCAAGGCCCGGGAGCGCGATGCGGCCCCGCGCGAGCGTGATCCAGCCCCGCGGGAGCGCGAGCCGCGCGCGGCAGCTCCGCGCGCCGCACAGGCAAATTCTCCTCGGCCTGCGCCGAGCGCTCGCAAGGAACAGCCTCGCAACGAACAGCCTCGCAATGAAGCGCGGCGGCCGCGGCGCGACCACGACAACGAGCCCGCCGATCACTCACATCTCCCCGCCTTCCTGCTTCGCCCGGTGCGGGCACCGCTTCCCTGAGCGCGGGCACAAGATTCCGGGCTGCTCCCCCATGCGGTCGCCCGGAACATCAGCCGCTGCATTCGTAGACCTGACTTAAGTCGACAGCGCTGAGCTCTCGGCGAGGCGTGCGTCGACCGAACAGTTCCAGCCCGCGTCAGCAAGTTTCCAGCAGCATCCTATGTAGCTCATTGAACATATGAGCTGCCGTTCCCGTATCCACGGCGCGGCGCATCCGGGACTCTACGGCCGTATTTACCCCTGGTTCACAAACGTCCTTTAGCTTGCCCGGCATTGTTTATTTCATTGCTGTGACGACGACGGCGACGCGGGCGATTGGGGGGAACCTGTGGTGGTCAATGCGCTTGACGAACACGAACGCACGATAGGCTTCGCCGAAGTCGCGCTCAGCCAGATCAGAACGCTCCGCCATTCGGCCAATCCGCGCAATTACGAGGTCTGGTACGTCTACGCGACGGGCTACAACGCACCGCTGAACGAGATCATCAACGAGACGCTTTCGCGCAACGGCAAGCTGTCGCAGTCCGATCTCGATCAGCTCTACGACTCCTACCTCGCGCAGCTCAAGACGTCGGATCGCATCGACAAGGTCGGCGCGCGCGTCGTCGGCGAGATCGACGACCTGGTGAACATGCTCACCGATGCTCTCGGCAGGACGGCGAGCTACGATGCGAGCCTCGCGGGCGCCGATCAACGACTCGCATCGGCCACCAGCCGCGAGCAACTGGTCGACATCATCGAGGCGCTGGCCCATTCGACCAAGCAGATGCGCGAAACCAACCGGATCCTCGAAGAGCGGCTGACGCTGTCCAAGGACGAGATCAGCGGGCTGCAGCACAGCCTGGAGGTGATTCGGGCCGAGAGCCTGACCGATCCCCTCACCGGCCTCGGCAATCGCAAATATTTCGACCGGATGATCGAGACGACGGTGCAGTCGGGGCTCGCGACCGAGCAGCCGCTGTCGCTGTTGATGTTCGACATCGACCACTTCAAGTCCTTCAACGATTCCTACGGACATCTCACCGGAGACCAGGTACTGCGCCTGGTCGGGATGACCCTGAAGCACGCCATCAAGGGCCAGGATATCGCAGCGCGCTACGGCGGCGAGGAGTTCGCCGTCGTGCTGCCCAACACCTCGCTACAGCACGCGCTGACGGTGGCCGATCACATCCGCCGCGCCGTCACGGCAAAGGAGCTCAAGAAGAAATCAACGGGAGAGATTCTCGGACGTGTGACCATCTCGGTCGGCGTATCCGTGCTGCGGGCCGGCGATGACACCGACGCCCTGATCGAGCGCGCGGACGCCTGCCTCTATGCCGCCAAGCGCAACGGCCGCAACAAGGTGGTATGCGAGAACGATCCCGAATACGCGACGACGACGCGAGGTCAGGTCGCCTGACGGCAAGGTCGCCAGCGACGCATATGGAGCATCAGCGTGTTCGCGATGATGCTGCGCGCGACGTCTGCCGGCCCCGCGCCACTGTCGCGCTGCGTGTTTTGCGACCGGCGGGACGCTTGTCTGCGCTCTTGTCAACGCTCTTGGCCACCTTTCCCGTCTTGGCCGGCTTGGTCTTTTTCACTGCCGGCCTGGTTGGTCCAGGCTTCGCCCCACCCCGGGTCGGGACCAGTCCGTTGCCCCGCGCCGCCCGCTTCTTGCTGGTCCGCTTGCTCAAGGCCGCCCTCTGGGCCGCTGCGAATGCATCTCTCGCCCAGACCGCGAACTCGTCGGTGTCATCGAACAGATGTGCCGGCACCTGCCAATACGACCGCACCGTCATGGTCCGCGCGCGGGTCTCGTAGGAAAACGGCTTGGATCCGGCCTCCTCGAATCTGGCAAAGCTGGTTTCGTCAGCACGGAGATAAAGGCCGCTGCGCAGCGCAAGCGCGAAGTTGATGCCGTCGGCGGAGATGCCGAAGCCGGAGAACATCCGCCGGATCGTGACCGGACCGAAGCCGGCGAACAGATCGATCAGGAATTCGCGGTCCATCGCTCCAGCTCCCGCCAACACCCCACGTGCTCGCCTGGAGTTTTCGGTCGGGAAGGTGGCGCGTGTCAATGTCCGGAACGCGACAGCTCCGGAGCCGCACTGGCTGGAAGCGGACGATCAGACCTCGGCCGGCTTGAGCTGCACCGACTCGCCGCAGCCGCAGGCGCTGATCTGGTTCGGATTGTTGAAGACGAACTGGGCCTGCATCTTGTCAGCCTGATAGTCCATCTCGGTGCCGAGCAGAAACAGCACGGCCTTGGGATCGACCAGGATCTTGACGCCCTTGTCCTCGACGACCTCGTCGGTCGGCCGGATATCATGGGCATACTCGACCGTGTAGGACTGACCGGCGCAGCCGCCATTCTTGACGCCGACACGCAATCCGATGATCTCGGACTCGGCGCGATCGGTGAGCTCACGGATGCGCTTGGCCGCCGCATCGGTGAGCCGCATCACCTGCGGGCGGGGCCGCGGCTTGGGCTTGGCAACAGGCGCTGTCGAATTCGTCGTGCTGGTCATGGCGTCATCCCGGCGGGGTATGTGATCCGCCCTTACTATTCAAACTTCGTGCCCGCTCGTCTCACCACATGTTCAGGACGAGCCGGGCCTCGTCGCTCATCCGGTCCGGCGTCCATTGCGGCTCCCAGACGATGCTGACGTTGACGACGCCGACACCCGGGACGCTCGCGATCGCGTTCTCCACCGTGGTCGGCAGCTCGCCCGCCGCCGGACAGTTCGGCGTCGTCAGCGTCATCATCACGTCGACGCTGCGGTCGTCCTTGATGTCGACCTTGTAGATCAGGCCGAGCTCGTAGATGTCGGCCGGGATCTCCGGATCGAACACCGTCTTCAGCGCCGCGATGATCTCGCTGGAGAGCCGCTCGGTCTCCTCCGGCGGCAGCGCCGAATGCGTTTCGACGGACTGAGTTTTGACGTCGGCCGTGTCGGTCATGCAAACAATTCCCGCGCCTTGATCAATGCCTGTGCAAGCTGATCGACCTCTTCCCTCGTATTGTACATGCCAAACGAGGCCCTGCAGGTCGCCGTGACGTTGAATCTCTCCAAAAGCGGCATCACGCAGTGCGTGCCCGCACGCACCGCGACGCCCTGCCGATCGATCACGGTCGCGATGTCATGGGCATGCGCCCCCTTCATCTCGAACGAGATCACAGGGCCCTTGCCCTTGGCGGTGCCGATCAGCCGCAGCGAGTTGATCTCACGCAGCCGATCCTGGGCATAGGTGAGCAGGTCGTGCTCATGCGCGGCGATGCGCTCCTTGCCGACCGAGTTGACGTAATCGATCGCGGCGCCGAGCCCGACCGCCTCGACGATCATCGGGGTGCCAGCCTCGAACTTGTGCGGCGGATCGCCATAAGTGACCCAGTCGCGCGCAACCTCGCGGATCATCTCGCCGCCGCCATTGTAGGGGCGCATGGCAACGAGGTGGTCGTACTTGGCGTAGAGCACGCCGATGCCGGTCGGCCCGTACAGCTTGTGGCCGGTGAAGACGTAGAAGTCGCAGTCGATGTCCTGGACGTCGATGGCGAGATGCACGGCGGCCTGGCTGCCATCGACCAGCACCGGAATGCCGCGCGCATGCGCAATGCGCACGACCTCCTTCACCGGGACCAGCGTGCCGAGCATGTTCGACATCTGGGTGATAGCGACCAGCTTGGTTTTCGGCGTGAGCAGCTTCTCGAACTCGTCGATCAGGAAATTGCCGTCGTCGTCGACCGGAGCCCACTTGATCACCGCGCCCTGGCGCTCGCGCAAGAAGTGCCAGGGCACGATGTTGGAATGGTGCTCCATGATCGAGAGCACGATCTCGTCGCCCTCGCCGATGTTCGGTCCGCCCCACGACGACGCCACGAGATTGATCGCCTCGGTCGCGTTGCGGGTGAAGATGATCTCCTCGCTGCGCCGTGCATTGAGAAAGCGCGTGACCCGCTCGCGGCCGCCCTCATAGGCCTCGGTCGCGGCGTTGGCGAGATAGTGCAGGCCACGATGCACGTTGGCGTATTCGCTGGTGTAGGCCTGCGTCATGCGATCGAGCACCGCGCGCGGCTTCTGCGCCGACGCCGCGTTGTCGAGGTAGACGAGCTTCTTGCCGTAGACCTGCAGCGCCAGCGCAGGAAAATCCTCGCGGATGCGGGCGACGTCGTAGGAGCCGTTGGAGACGGCGGGATGCGTACTCATGCGCGCGCCTCCATCCAGTCCTGGGCGGCTGCAATGACGCGCTCGCGCAGAGCATCGTCCTCTATCGCTTCGATCGCCTCGCCGACGAAGGCCTGGATCAGCAGCGCCTGGGCCTGCTTCTCCGGCAGGCCGCGGGCCTGCAAATAGAACAACAGGCTGTCGTCGAGCGCGCCAGCGGTGGCGCCGTGGCCGCAGGAGACGTCGTCGGCGAAGATCTCGAGTTCCGGTTTCGAGTCGGCCTCGGCCTCGTCGGACAGCAGCAGCGCACGGGTCATCATCTTGCCGTCGGTCTTCTGCGCGTGGGGGCGGACGATGATGCGGCCCTGGAACACGGAATGAGCGCGATCGTCGAGCACCGCGCGGAAGTTTTCGCGGCTGGTGCAGCCCGGCACCGCATGGTCGACGACGAGCGTCAGGTCGCCATGCTGCTTGTCACGCAGCAGGTTGACGCCGTTGACGATCAGCTCGCTGCCTTCGCCCTTGAGAGTAATGAAGCCCTGCAGACGACTGACGGCGCCGCCTGTCGTCATGTTGAAGAGATTGAGTTTCGACCGCGCACCGACCTCGTACCTGGCTGAGGTGATGTTCACAGCATCGCTGGCATCGCGCATCAGGCGAATGGTGGACAGCGCAGCGTCATCACCGAGGGAGACGACCACGGCGTCATTGGCCTGATAGCCTGAGGCATCATCGGCGGCGATCGCGCTTTCGATCAAGGTGGCCTGCGCGCCGTTCCCCACCGAAAGATGTGAGCGACTGGCACGCGATGCTTGCGATGCTGTCGCGATGTGAATGATCTGCAGCGGATGCGAGAGCTTTGCACCGTCCGCCACGGAGATCAGGACTCCGTCGGTCGCAAGCGCCCCGTTCAACAGGACCATCGCATCGTTGACAGTCGTCTCCAGCAGCCGCTCGCTGCCGGCGCTCTGCAGCGCCTCGCGAAGCGTGCGAACCTTGACACCATCCTCGGAGGCCGAAATATCCGAGAGCTCCGCCACGAACACGCCGTCGACCAGCACCAGCTTCCGAGCACCGTCGACGGCAACAGAAGCCAGCACGGCCTTAGCCCGCGCCAGCGCCGCCGCATCCGGCGCGCCTGCCAGCGGCAGCACCTCGCGCATCAGCGCACGCAGATCGGTGTACTTCCATTCCTCGATACGACGGTGCGGCAGGCCTGTGCGCTCGAAAGCCGAGAAGGCTTCGCGCCGGATATCGGCCACCTTGCCGGTGCCGGGCAGACGGCCCCAAGCGGCAGAGAGCAAGCTGCTCGCCGCCGGACCGCTGTCGTTCTTGACCAAAGCTACGTTCATCACAGATCCATTCACGCGAGGCTCAGGCCGCGTCTTCGAACTGGGCGTAACCGGACGCCTCCAGCTCGAGCGCGAGCTCCTTGCCGCCGCTCTTCACGACGCGGCCCTTCGACATCACATGAACGACGTCGGGGACGATGTAGTTCAGCAGCCGCTGATAGTGGGTGATCACGATCATCGAGCGCTCCGGCGAGCGCAGCGCGTTGACGCCGTCGGCGGCGATGCGCAGCGCGTCGATGTCGAGGCCGGAATCCATCTCGTCGAGGATGCAGAGCGACGGCTGAAACAGGGCCATCTGCAGCACCTCGTTGCGCTTCTTCTCGCCGCCGGAAAAGCCGACATTGACGCCGCGCTTGAGCATGTCCTGCGGAATGCTGAGCGATTTCGAGATCTCGCGCACCTTCCTGAGGAAGTCCGGCGTCGAATACTCCTCCTCGCCGCGCGCCTTGCGCTGCGCATTCAGCGCGGTGCGCAGGAAGGTCATGGTGGCGACGCCGGGGATCTCGACCGGATACTGGAACGCCAGGAACACGCCCTTGGCGGCACGCTCGTCCGGCGCCATGGCAAGCAGATCCTCGCCCTTGAACAGGATCTCACCGCCGGTCACCTCATAGCCCGGCTTGCCGGCGATGACGTGGGACAGCGTCGACTTGCCGGAGCCGTTCGGCCCCATGATCGCGTGCACCTTGCCGGCGTCGATCGACAGCGTCAGGCCGTGGAGAATCTCGCGCTCCTCGACGCGGACCTGCAGGTTGTTGATTTCGAGTAGTGCCATGATCTGTTTCCGCTCAACGCTTGCCCTGGCGACACCGATTCCATCGGGTCCGAGGTCGAATGATATCGATGTCAGTACGAGCGGGCCGCGCCGCGGCCCCGCTGCAATGTGGCCTCAGCCGACCGAACCTTCGAGGCTGATCGAGATCAGCTTCTGCGCCTCGACCGCGAACTCCATCGGGAGCTGCTGCAGCACGTCCTTGACGAAGCCGTTGACGACGAGCCCGACCGCCTCCTCCTGCGAAAGACCGCGCTGGATGCAGTAGAACAGCACGTCCTCGGAGATCTTGGACGTGGTCGCCTCGTGCTCGAAGGTGGCCGAGGAATTCTTGGCCTCGATATACGGCACGGTATGCGCGCCGCATTTGTCGCCGATCAGCAGCGAATCGCAGGCCGTGAAGTTGCGCGCGCCGGTGGCTTTGCGATGCGCCGTGACGAGACCGCGATAGGTGTTCTGCGAGCGGCCTGCGGCGATGCCCTTGGAGATGATCCGGCTGGTCGTGTTCTTGCCGAGATGGATCATCTTGGTGCCGCTATCGACCTGCTGATAGCCGTTCGAGATCGCGATCGAATAGAACTCACCGCGCGAATTGTCGCCGCGCAGGATGCAGCTCGGATATTTCCAGGTGATCGCCGATCCCGTCTCGACCTGGGTCCAGGAGATCTTGGAATTGTCGCCGCGGCAGTCGCCACGCTTGGTGACGAAATTATAGATGCCGCCCTTGCCTTCCGAATTGCCCGGATACCAGTTCTGCACCGTCGAGTACTTGATCTCGGCGTCGTCATGCGCGATCAGCTCGACCACGGCGGCATGCAGCTGGTTCTCGTCGCGCTGCGGCGCCGTGCAGCCTTCGAGGTAGCTTACGTAGGCGCCCTTGTCGGCGATGATCAGCGTGCGCTCGAACTGGCCGGTGTTGCGCTCGTTGATGCGGAAGTAGGTCGACAGCTCCATCGGGCAGCGCACGCCCGGCGGCACGTAGACGAACGAGCCGTCGGAGAACACCGCCGAATTCAAGGTCGCGTAGAAATTGTCGGACGTCGGCACCACGCTGCCGAGATATTTCTGTACGAGCTCGGGATGCTCGCGGATCGCCTCCGAGATCGGCATGAAGATCACGCCGGCCTTCCTCAGCTCCTCCTTGAACGTCGTCGCCACCGACACCGAATCGAACACGGCGTCGACCGCGATCTTGCGCGTCTCGGGGCTGCCGGCGCCGGGCACCGGCTCGACGCCTTCGAGGATCGCGACCTCGCGCAAGGGAATGCCGAGCTTCTCATAGGTCTTCAGGATCTCCGGATCGATCTCGTCGATCGAGGAGAGCTGCTTCTTCGGCTTCGGCGCCGAGTAGTAGTAGAGATCCTGGAAATCGATCTTCGGATAGTCGACGCGCGCCCAGGTCGGCTCGGTCATGGTCAGCCACCGGCGATAGGCCTCAAGGCGCCATTCGAGCATCCAGGCGGGCTCGTTCTTCTTGCCCGAGATGAAGCGGACGGTGTCTTCGGAAAGCCCCTTCGGAGCCTTCTCGGATTCGATGACGGTCTCGAACCCATAGCGATATTGGTCGACGTCGATCCGCCTGACGCGGTCGACCGTCTCTTGTACGGCTGGCATTCAATCCTCCGCTCGCGGTTTCAAGGACCGCGGTGGACACGTTCTGGAACCGTCTTACGACGTTTCCTCGACGAAATCACGCCCTTAGAATCACTCAAGCACGGTTTCGTCGCCACCTTTAAGTAGGGTCAATGACAGCTTTCGCCAAGCCTGCAGGCCGCGATCGACGTCCGCCTCCGTCGTGGACCAGCCCAGACTGAGGCGCACCGCTCCCTGGGCTGCTGCGGAACTGGCGCCCATCGCTTCCAGGACATGGGAGGGCTGGACCTTGCCGGACGAGCAGGCCGAGCCGGAAGACACCGCGATTCCTTCGAGATCGAACCCGATCACGGCTGTCTCGGCCTTCAGCCCCGGCGCCGTGAACAGCGTCGTGTTCGGAAGCCGCGCCGCTTCGGAGGAAAATACCGTCACGCCAGCGGTTTGACGAAGGCCCGTTTCCAGCCGGTCGCGCAGCGCCGTGATCCGGGGCAGGTCGACCTCGAGCTCAGCCAGGGCAGCACCGGCCGCGGCGCCAAATCCGGCAATTCCTGCCACGTTTTCGGTTCCAGCCCGGCGACCGCGCTCCTGGCCGCCACCGCGGAGAACCGGAATCGGCTCCTCCACACCAGCGCCCAGAACCAGCGCGCCGACGCCCTTGGGTCCGCCGATCTTGTGCGCAGAGATGGTTACAAGGTCTGCGCCCATCTCTTTGATATCGAAGGGTATTTTTCCAAATGCCTGGACCGCATCGACCTGCAGCAGGCCGCCCGCCTGGTGCACGATCTCAGCAACTTTCGAAGCCGGTTGAAGCACCCCGGTCTCGTTGTTGGCGGCCATGACGGATACCAGCGCCGGCGGCCCTCCGGCCAGCAGGGCTTCCAGGCGGCCGAGATCGACCACGCCGGAGGAGTCGACCGGGATCGTCTGCACCGCTGATGGCGCGAACCGGCCGCCGGCCAGCACCGAGGCATGCTCGACCGCCGACACCAGCAGCCGCTCGACCGGGCCGGCCGGCGCGCGCAGGCCGGGGCTCAAGGCGAGCACATTGGCCTCGGTTCCGCCGGAGGTGAACACCACGCGGCGCGCGACGGTGCCGAGCCCCCGGGCGATCACCTCGCGGGCCTCCTCGGTCAGCCGCCGCGCCTTGCGGCCTTCGGCGTGAACCGACGAGGGATTGCCGACCAGATCCATGGCGGCGAGAATCGCCGCGCGCGCTTGCGGTCGCAGCGGGGTCGTCGCATTCCAGTCGAGATAGATCCTGTCGGCCATGGCTCGTTCTTATCAACTCGGGCCACGAACGACCATCGCTCGCCCGCGCCATGATGATGCGCGACGGCCAGCGTGATATTGTCGGGCGCGAGATTGAGATAGCGGGTCCGTTGCCATGAACAAGCTTGTCGGCTCGATGCTGCGTCCGAATGATCGGACCTTCTACGCGATCATGGCCGGGCTCTCGCTCGGCATCGGCGTCGTCAACGCCCTTTCCGCCGCCCACGATGCCGTCAGGCTGGGCGCGGCCTATGATCTGGAAAAACAGTTGCTGTGGGAGATGACGAGCATTGTCGTCCTCATCCTGCTGGCGCCGCTGCTGGTCGCTACGGTTCGTTCCATCCGGCTGGGTCCGGCTACCATGGCACGTCACATCGCGCTCGCAATTGCCGCCGTGGTCGCCTTCTCTGCGCTTCACATGATTGGCATGGTGACGCTCCGCAAGCTGCTGATGTGGACCGCGGGCGGCGCCTACGACTTCCAGCTCTCGCTGGCCACCATCGTGTACGAGTTCCGCAAGGACGTCATGACGGCGCTCCTCATCGGTGCCACGCTCTGGCTGTACGACGGCTATCGCGCGAGCGCTGTCCGAGAGCCGACACGGCGATCCGAGCCGCCTGCCCCTGCCACGCTCTGGCTGCGCGACGGCGCGAGCCGCATCCGCATCTCGCCGGCCGACATCCTATGGGTCGCCGCGGCCGGCAACTACGTCGAATATGCCATGGCCGACGGCAGGCGACATCTGATCCGCGGCACCTTGTCGGCCGCCGAGGTCGAGCTCGCTCGCTTCGCGCTCGTCCGCATCCACCGCGGCCGGCTGGTCAACATGGCCCGGGTCGCCGCGCTTTCGGTCCTGCCAACGGGCGATTTCGGCCTGACCTTCGACAACGGACAATCCGCGCAGGGCAGCCGCCGCTATCGCAGCGCCGTTGCGCAGCTGGAGCAGACGGCGTCGCTGCGCTGAACGGCCGGGCCGCAGACGAAAACGCCAGTATTTTCATCGAATTGCAGGCGCATTCGGATCACGTTCCGCGACCGCTTCGCCCCGCCGCTGTATCGGCGGCCCGGTCTGCATCCCTGCCGCAGCCGCCTTGCCGGGCGTTGAAAATCCTTGCTTTTTGCCCCGCGCTCCATGCTAGAAGGCCAACTTCCAGTCACGCCAGCGCTGCTCCGTCCAAGCGAACGGATGGCGCTCGATCACCACTTTTCCTGCTGAACTCGTCGGCGAGGCGCCAGATGAAGCATGGACGAAGTCGGTCGACGCTCTGCCAAGGATTCTCTGATGCCTGAAGTCATCTTCAACGGTCCGGCCGGCCGCCTCGAAGGCCGTTACCATCCGGCGAAGCAGAAGAACGCGCCGATCGCGATGATCCTGCATCCGCATCCGCAGTTCCACGGCACGATGAACCATCAGATCGTGTACCAGTGCTACTATGCCTTCGCGCATCGCGGCTTTTCGGTGCTGCGCTTCAATTTCCGCGGCGTCGGCCGCAGCCAGGGTTCGTTCGATCACGGCACCGGCGAGCTGTCCGATGCGGCCTCCGCGCTCGATTGGGCGCAGACCATCAACCCCGAAGCTCGCGCCTGCTGGGTCGCCGGCTTCTCGTTCGGCGCCTGGATCGGCATGCAGCTCCTGATGCGCCGCCCGGAGGTCGAGGGCTTCATCTCGATCGCGCCGCCCGCCAACCTCTACGACTTCTCGTTCCTGGCGCCCTGCCCGTCCTCGGGCCTGATCGTGCACGGCGAGCGCGATGCGGTGGTGCCGCCCAAGGACGTCAACACGCTGGTCGAGAAGCTGAAGACGCAGAAGGGCATCGTGATTGACCAGCAAGTCATCCCCGGCGCCAACCACTTCTTCGACGGCAAGCTCGAGCCGCTGATGGAAACCATCACCGCCTATCTCGACATGCGCCTCGCCAATGTGAGGTGAGGTTGCGTCATCACCCGCGAAAGAAAGCGGGTGATCCAGTACGCCGCGGCTTCTCGGCTGATCATCAGCGTCTCGGAATACTGGATCGCCCGGTCAAGCCGGGCGATGGCACTGTGAGTGGCGTGAGCGCTCGGTACGACAACAACCTCCCTACGCCGCCTGCTTCAACAAATACGCATCGTGCCGCGCGAGGAACGCGCGCAGCAGCTGCGGATAGTCGGCGCTGACCGCCGTCCTCACGCTCGGCCGCTGCGCGAGCCGATCGCGCCACGCCCGAACCTTCGGCGTGGACGCAAAGATGCCGAGATCGCCGTAGCCATCGAACACATCGAAGTAGCGGAAGATCGGCGCGAACACGGCGTCGACCAGGCTGAAGCGGACGCCATCGAAATACGGCCCCTCGCCCAACGCAGCCTCAACGCGGACGAACTTCGCCGTCAGCGCCTCGCGCTTGGCCGCGAACACCCCGGCATCCTGCGTCGTCTCCAGGCCCCAGAGATCGCCGAGGATCGCTGAACCGAACTCCATCCAGGCGCGATGCTGCGCACGCGCGAGCGCGCCCTCGGGATGCAGCCGCGCGCCGGCTTGCGTGTCCTCGATGTACTCGCAGATCACGTTGCTCTCGAACAGCGCCACCTCGCCTTGCGCCGTCGGCACGACCAGCACCGGCACCTTGCCGAGCGGCGATATCTTCAGGAACCAGTCGGGCTTGTTGGCGAGATCGATGTCGATCCGCTCGAATGCGACGCCCTTCTCGGTGAGCGCGATGACGGCGCGTTGCACATAGGGGCAGAGCTTGTGGCTGATCAGCTTCAGGGCAGGCGCCATGACATCCTCGGCAGTTTGATGCAGATGCATCAAACTAGATGCACGCGCATGGAACTGTCAAGGTTCATGCAGATGCATAGATCATGGTCGCGCGATCACTCCGCCGGTCATCGGAAACGGCACGCCGGTGGTGGTGGGATAGCTCAGCGGCAGGCCCTTCATGCCGCGGACCGCCAGGAAGCCGAACGCCTGGGCCTCGATGGCGTCCGCCGACCAGCCCAGCGCATCGGCCGATTCGACGCTCGCCGGCGCGACACGCTCCCGTAGCATCCGCATCATGGTATGGTTGCGGGCGCCGCCGCCGCAGACGATCCAGCTCGCCGGCGGCTTCGGCAGCAGCGGGACGATGCGGGCAATCGCTGCGGCCGTGAACGCCGTCAGGGTCGCGGCCCCGTCCGCCGGCTTCACATCGCCCAGCTTCAGCGCGGCAAAATCATTGCGGTCGAGAGATTTCGGCGGCGGCAGCGCGAAGAAGGGCATTTCCAGCGCGCTGGTGATCCAGGCCTCGTCCGGGTTGCCCTGCTCCGCCACGCGGCCATCCTGATCGAATGCCTGTCCCGTGGTCCGGTGCATGAAGTCGTCGAGCAGCGCATTACCGGGACCGGTGTCGCAGGCGATCAGCACGTCGTCGCCGTCGATATAGGTGATGTTGGAGACGCCGCCGATATTGACCACGGCGATCGGCCCCGCGCGCGACAGCGACTGCGCCAGGGCGCGGTGATAGACGGGTACGAACGGCGCGCCCTGCCCGCCGAAATCGACGTCGGCGGCGCGGAAATCGTGCATCACCGGGATGTGGACGGACTTGGCAAGCACGGCCGCGTCGCCGATCTGCACGGTCAGGCGGCGCTCGGGGCGGTGCAGCACAGTCTGGCCGTGGAAGCCGATGATATCGATGTCCTCGGGCTTGAGCCGGTGCTGCGCCAGGAACGCGGCGACCGCCTCGGCATGCGCCACCGTCACGACGCGCTCGGCGTCGCGCACCCGTCCGGGGCGCGCATCGCGCCGCTCGATCTGCACCGCATCGGCGAGCGCCTCGCGCAGCAGGCTGCGCTCCGCGGCGCTATAGGCCCGGTAGCCCGAGGGACCGAGGCTCTTGACCTGCCGCCCATCGGTCTCGATCAGGGCCACGTCCACCCCGTCGAGCGAGGTGCCACTCATGAGGCCAAGTGCGGTCAGAATCATTGCAGTCGAACCTGAAAACCCTGCCCTGCTTGCCAAGTACGGCCGATTTGAGGTCCCGCCCAGGCCGTGCACATGCTTGTACAAGCCCGGCGCATCTTATAATGCCACAACGCCCGTATCCGTGGCATGTGCCTCCCGCACGTCCCCGCGACAAGCGGTCAATACCGTAAACAAATGCTCAGAGTCGCCGACAATGACTGGCTTCAAGTCTGATTTCCTGAACGTGCTGCAGAGCCGCGGGTTCATTCATCAGTGCTCGGATTTCGAGGGGCTGGATGCCCTCGCCGCCAAGGGCCAGGCGACCGCCTATGTCGGCTACGACTGCACCGCACGCTCGCTGCACATCGGCAACTTCCTGACCATGATGATGCTGTATTGGCTGCAGCAGACCGGGAACAAGCCGATCACCCTGATGGGCGGCGGCACGACGATGGTCGGCGATCCCTCCGGCAAGGACGAGACCCGCGCGATGCGCACGGTCGAGGAGATCGAGGCCAACAAGGCGTCGATCCGCGGCGTGTTCGCCAAGGTGCTGCGCTACGGCAATGGCGCCACCGACGCCATCATGCTCGACAATGCCGAATGGCTGACGAAGCTGAACTGGATCGAGATGCTGCGCGACATCGGCCGGCATTTCTCGGTCAACCGCATGCTGACCATGGACTCGGTCAAGCTGCGGCTTGAGCGCGAGCAGGAGATGAGCTTCATCGAGTTCAACTACATGGTCTGCCAGGCCTACGACTTCGTCGAGCTGGCGCGGCGCACCGGCTGCCGGCTGCAGATGGGCGGCTCCGACCAGTGGGGCAACATCGTCAACGGCGTCGAGCTCGGACGCCGCATGGGCACCGAGCAGCTCTTCGCGCTGACCACGCCGCTCTTGACCACCGCATCCGGCGCCAAGATGGGCAAGACCGCGCAGGGCGCGATCTGGCTCAATGCCGACCAGTGCAGCCCGTATGATTTCTGGCAGTACTGGCGCAACACCGAGGACGCCGACGTCGTCAAGTTCCTCAAGCTGTTCACCACGCTGCCGCTGTCCGAGATCGAGAAGCTCGGTGCACTGCAGGGTGCCGAGATCAACGAGGCCAAGAAGGCACTGGCCGATGCGGCCACCACCTTGCTGCATGGCGAAGAGGCGGCACGCACCGCTGCCGAGACCGCCCGCCGCACCTTCGAGGAAGGCGCCATCGCCGAGAACCTGCCGACGGTCGAGGTGCCGCAGGCCGAGCTCGACGCTGGCCTTGGCGTGCTCAACGCCTTCGTCAAGGCCGGCCTCGTCGGCTCCAACGGCGAGGCGCGGCGGCAGATCAAGGGCGGTGGCCTGCGCGTCAACGACATTGCGGTCACCGACGAGAAGATGGCGCTGACGCCGGCTGCACTGACCAGCGAGGGCGTGATCAAGCTGTCGCTGGGCAAGAAGCGCCACGTGCTGGTCAGGCCTGCATAGCCGCATTCGCTTTTGCCTGCTTGTCAGGGAAGGCCGAAAGGCGCTCCCTCAGGGCATGACGATCAGCGCGCCGCGAGAGCCTGCGCAAGCCGAGGAAACTCCGACAGCTCCACCACGCGTGCGCATGGCGTTCGTGGTGCTGGGTCTCTGCTTTGCGCTATCGGTGATTGGCCGCGGGCTGGGAGAAAGCTTCACCGTCTTTCTCAAGCCGATCTCCGACAGCTTCGGCTGGGACCGTTCCGAAGTCGTCTCGATCTATTCACTGACGGCGCTCGCCGGCGGCCTCGCCGCACCGCTGATCGGGCGGCTGTTCGATTACTCCGGACCACGCGCCGTGTATGCGCTCGGCCTCCTGCTGCTTGGTTCCGCCTTCACGGCCGCGGCGCACGCGCAGGCGCTGTGGCAGTTCCAGATCAGCATCGGCCTGTGCGTCGGCATCGGCATCGCGCTGATCGGCAACGTCCCCAACTCGATCCTGCTGGGCCGCTGGTTCGGCAAGAAGCTGCCGACCGCGATGGCGGTGATCTATTCCGCCACCGGCGCCGGCGTGCTGATCCTGCTGCCGGGCTCGCAACTGCTGATCGACGCGACCGGGTGGCGCAGCACATATCAGGCGTTCGGCGCCGCCGCCTTCATCCTGCTGGTGCCGCTGGCGCTGCTGCCCTGGCGGCTGTTTGCCGCCGGCGCGCCCCACATCACCAGGCCTGTCGCCGACGAGCTCGCCGGCGATGCCTGGACCTTGTCGCGGGCGCTGCGCCATCACGCCTTCTGGGCGTTGTTCTCGACCTTCTTCTTCACCGCCGTTGGCATGTATGCGATCGCGCCGCAGGTCGTCGCCTATCTGATCGATGCCGGCTTTGCGCCGCTGCAGGCCGCCACCGCCTGGGGCTTCTCGGGCGTGGTGCTGCTGTTCGGCATGCTCGGCGTCTCGGCCCTCGACGGGCTGATCGGCCGGCGGCCGTCGGTGCTGTTCTCCTACGCCGTATCGATCGCAGGAATCCTGATGCTGTGGGCGCTGCAATTCTCGCCGAACATCTTCCTGCTCACCGGCTTCGTCGTCTGCTTTGGCAGCATGATCGGCTCGCGCGGGCCGCTGTTGTCGGCGACCGCGATGAAGATCTTCCGCGGCAGGCGGCTTGGCACCATCTACGGCACGATCACGATCGGCAGCGGGCTCGGATCGGCACTAGGATCATGGAGCGGCGGCGTCATCCACGATCTCACCCACGGCTATGATGCCGTCATTCTGCTCGCGCTCGTGAGCGTCGTCATCGGCATGATCCCGTTCCTGGTCGTTCCGGCCCTTCGCACGTAATTGGCCCGCGGTCCAAGCACGATGTGCTTGCGCGCTCCGACAGCCGCCCGTCCACATAGTGGACGGCGCACAACAACCACGCGTTCATGATTAGTAGGCTGCTTGATGATAGTTGTTTCGGCAAGGACGCGCCGTCGAAAGCGCGCGCCATACCGACGGGATCGTCCGCGCCCTGGCCGATGGCGCCAAGCAGATCGAGCACGTCGCCGAGCTGATCTCGAGCATCGCGGGCCAGACCAACCTGCTGGCGCTCAACGCCACGATCGAGGCCGCGCGCGCCGGCGAAGCCGGGCGCGGCTTTGCCGTGGTCGCGGCGGAGGTGAAGAGCCTGGCAAGCCAGACCGGCACAGGCCACGCAGGAGATCGGCGACCGCATCGCCCGGATCCAGAACGCGACGCGGGAAGCGGTCGGCGCGCTCGACGGCATCACCCTGACCATCGAGGAGGTGTCCGCGATCGCGGCCACGATCGGATCGGCGATCGAGGAACAGGGACCGGCCACCGCGGAGATCGCGCGCAACGTCACCCAGACCGCGCAGGCCACCCGCGAGGTCACCGCCAACATCGGCGGCGTCTCGACGGCGGCCAATGAGACCTGGAGCGCCGCCGGCCACCTGCTGATCGCGGCCGGCAACCTCTCCAAGCAGGCCGAGCAGCTCTCCCGCGAGGTCGACACCTTCCTTGCTGGCGTCAGAGCCGCCTGAACCGCATCGATCGGGTCTGTTGACGTCGCCGAACGCCGGCGGCCGGCAGCGTCAATTGTTCGGCGGCAGCTCCGCCGGCGGGTATGGCTGTTTGCCGGTGTTGAAGTCCATGATCTTGCGCGTCACGCCCGGCAGCATGGCCGAGATCGGGTTGATGCGCACCACAGGCTGGCTTGGCGTGCCCACAACCTCATAGGTCACGCCGAACAGACCTTCATTGCTGCCGCCGAGGAACAGCCCGACGATAGGGATCTGGTTGAACATGTTGTTCAGCCCGTACAGCGGCACGATCGTGCCCGAAGCCCGGACCTGGTTGACGTTGTAGTCGATGCTGCCCTCGATGGTCAGGCCGAGCGTCGGTCCCTTGACGACTCCGTCGCGGATCGAGAGCAGCCCGTTCTGCCGCGTGAACTCCGCGCGCAGCATGGTGAAGGCGATGCCTTGCGAGGCGCCCTGTGCTGCGCCGGAGGCGGCGCGATCCAGCGCCTGCTCACCCCTGACGGTGAAGTTGCGAACGATCGCCAGGCCTTCCTTGGGGCTGGAGTCGGCCGTCGGCGGCTCCATCGCCAGTTCCAGCTCGCCGCCAGCCATCTTGGAATAGGTGTCGGCGAAGCGCAGCAGCGCGCCGGCATCGTTGGTTACGAGATAGATCACCTCGCGGCCCTGGCGACGCGCGCGAGGATCGGCGCTCGGCGCCTCGCGGCCGACGCGGATGTCGGCGGTGACGGGCGTGTCGCGGCCGACCTTGCCGGTCAAATTGAAGCTCTTGAAGGCGCCGCCGCGCCTGGAGAACTTGAGGTCGACGCTGCGCAGCGCCTCGCCGTTGAAGCCGGCAACGGCGCCGAGCTTGACCTCGGCGTCGAAGTCGAGGTTGGAGCGTGCCTTGTTCTTGTCGGCGTCCTTGTTGGTGCCCGAGATCGCCGACTTCAGGAAGCCGCGGCCGTCGAATACGTCGCCGCGCATCGACAGCTTCAGCACGCCGTCCTGGCCGCGCTCGGCCTTGAGCTGCGTCTTGTCGCCTTCCGACGGCGAATAGGTCGGGAAGTTGGCGTTCATCAGGTCGCCGTTCTGGTCGACTTCCAGCGAGCCCTTGATGGAGACGCCGCCGCCTTCGATGTTGATGTCCTCGAAGCGTGTCGATTGCTGCTTGGCGACAACGTTGAAGGTGGCCTTGCCGGATTTGCCCGGATTCTTCACCCAGCCCGGCAGCAGGTTGTCGAGCTTGAGCTGGGTCAGATCGGCCTCGACGCCGATGCGGCTGTCGCGATCGCTGGAGCCGGCGATCTTGCCATTGAGCTTGAGCGGCACGTTGCCGGTGATCGCGGTGCCCAGATCCATGCCGAGCCGGGCCCGGCTGGCATCGTCGAGGATCGCCTGCATCTTGATGTCGGCGTCGCCTTCCGTCGGCTTGCGATAGTCGAGCGTGGCCGGCTGGCCGTTGATCTTGACGTCGCCCTTCACCTGATAGCCGGCGGTGTTGGCCACGATCTTGAGCGTGTTGGCCTCGAGCTTCTGGTTCATCACCAGTTTGTCGGCGGCAAAGCCATTGAGATCGGCCGTGACCGCGTAGCTGGTGTCGGCCTTGGTCAGTTCGCCCTTGACCGGCATCGCGAGATTGACGCTGGCCTGGAACGTTCCCTTGGTCTGGTTGGGATCGATCGGCATCGACGACAGATCGTTGAGCCGGTCGGAGGCGAGGATTTCGGCGGCAGCGGCGACCTGCCCTTCGACGCGCATGCGTACCCGCGACGGCGACGGCTTCGGCGCCATGTCCGGTACTTCGAACACGACGTCGGAGAAGTTGAGCTTGCGCCCGGCCGGCGTATCCGCGACGCCCTGCCCGATCGTCACCGTCGCGGTGCGGCCGGTGACATGCGCCTTCACGTCGGCATCGCGCACCGACGGCAAGCCGTCGACCGGATGCACGGTGACATTGGTGGCGACGATGTTGACGTCGAGACCATCGTCGGGAATCGGCGGCCCCTTTCGCGGCAGGTTGCGCGTCGGCGAATTGACGGCGACGTCGATCCGCTGCACCGAGCCGCGCTCGATGCGCTCGATGATCCAGGCCCGCACCTCCGGCACGATCAGCGCCGGCCAGATCCGTTTCATCGCCAGCGCGGGCATCGGCGTCGCCGCGAAGCCGAGCTTCAGCCGCGGCTCGCCGGCATAGTCGACGCTGCCGGTGCCGGCGACGCCGATCTCGCCATTGGAGACCTCCGCCTGCGTCAGCAGCACGCGCTTGCCCTCGGTGTCGAAGCGGAAGTTGATCGAGATGCGGTTGAAGATCAGCGGTGGCTCGTTTTCGATGGCGCCGAGCAGAATGGTGCCGCCGTTGAGACCCAGCCGCCAGTCGTTTGCGGTGTCGTTCGGAGGCTCGAGATTGGCGTTGAGCGTGATGCGGTTGGCGCCCGAGATCACCTTCAATGGCGCGATCAGCACGCGGCGCCCGGCGTCCCATTCCATGCTGATCTCGGCGGAGTCGATCGCCATCGGATAGTCGGGCGTATCGGTGTCGATGATCTTGCCCGCGCCGATGTTGATCTTGCCGCGCAGATAGGTCGGCAGCCCGTCGCGCGCGAGCTCGCCCTTGATCTCGCCGGTCATGGGCAGGTCCGCCATGTAGGTGAGATCCTTGAGCCGCATCGCCAGCAGGATGTTGCTGGTGGAGACCTTGTCGGCCTTGATGTCCACCGTGCGCACGCCGTTGGCCTGGGGCCCGACCAGGATGCGCAGCTGCCACGGCTTGGCGCCCTCTTCGCCGAGGCTCAGCGCCACCCCGCCGCCGGACGGCCGGCGCAGGCTGAGGCTGATGTTCTCGAACGTCCATTTGTTGCCGCGCTGCTGGTCGTCGACGATCAGCACGCCGTTCTTCAACCCGATCTCGTTCAGGTTCTGGCCATCGAGCCCGGTGAGGCTGAGGCTGTCGAGCCAGTCCAGGCCGGCGAGCAGGCCGTTCGGCGCAGCGGTCGCGGACACAGTCGACATGGCCGGCGGTGCTGGCTGCGAGCCGGCCTGCGGTCCCGGTGCGTTGGGCGGTGGCGCGGCCTGTCCCGGTCGCGGGAATGTCGGCGGCAGGCCGGCATCGCGCTTGGAGGCGACGCCCGTTGCCAGCGGCTTGGTGGTCTCCCCCGTCGACACCGTGACGGTGCCGTCCGGGGTGATGCGAATCGCGAGCTCGGCGTCGACCAGCTTGAGGCTCTCGGCACGCAACTGGCCCATCAGCAGCGCGGCGCCGGACAGCCGCACCTCGGCCTTGGGCGCGCTGGCGACGATGGCGTGATCCTGATCGCGCACGATGATGTCGCGGATCCGGACCGCGATCCTGATCCGGCCGGCACGCTCGATCTGGGTGCCGCCGACCTCGACGGTGTTGCCGTGGCCGATATTGTCCTCGATCGCCGCCGCGAGCCACGGCGTCGCCAGATCGAGGCTGATCGGGCCCGCACCGAGCCGCAGCCACAGGCCGGCGAAGCCGAGCCCGACGAGCAGCATGAGCGATGCCAGCGTGATGACGATCCGCTTGGCCACGCGGCCGCCCGGCAGACGCGGACGCGCCCAGCCGAATCGACCGGTGCTCCCGCCCGAATCGGGCCGCGACAACAGGCGCCGGGCGCGCTGCCCGACCGTCTCGTCGTGCTCGGCGGCAGCCTCATACTGGTCGGCCACATCCCAGTCGGCCTCATCCCACTGCTGGCCCTGGGTGTCCGCTTGCAGATGGGGCCGGTGGGGTGATGTCTGTCTTGCCATTGCCTCTCGGTGCCGGCCCCTCGTGTCCGAAACATTCGTGCCAACCTGGCCTCGGCCAGGTTGGTCGCCGGTGTGGCCCCGCCCGTTCACGCAGCGCGCGTGCTCACTGCCGGCAGGACTCGATGCCCCAAATGATCCCGTCACGCTTCGGCGGGTGCTGTCAACACGCCGCTGGCGCTTCGCCGGCGGCGCGGACGACGCGCGACATCCTCGTCACTATACCCCGCCGCCGTCAGGTTTGCCCACCTGCTCGCGCCAGCGGACCGGCGCCTCTCCACCGCCGGACGAATTCTGTGGCGGGGACGTCTGATCCGGAGACGGTACGAGAGTCGTCATTGCACTGTGCTCAACTGCGCTGGTGCTCACGCCTGCTGGTAGCCGTGATCTTCGCTTCATCGCAAGAGACACGATCCCCTGCGCGCCGCGAAGCACGGATTCCAGATCGATCCCGGGACACCGGACAAGAACCGAGATACTTTCATTTTTGAGCCGCCGAAAGCGACGAAAGGAAGGCGTATGTCAAAGGAATCACAAAAGAAATCCTCCAACCCGGCGTCCTACGGGGCGATTGACGGGAACCGGCTCGCCACCGCGGCCAAGAAGGCCACCAAGAAGACGGCCAAACCGGCAGTGACGAAAGCCACCAAGACGACCTCCGCAAAGACGACCTCCGCAAAGACCGCGACGTCCAAAGCCGCGACCACCAAAACGGGAGCTGCGAAGGCCGGGCCCAGGACGCCAGCCACCACTGGAACGGGCCTCGCCGAGGGCGTCAAGGCACCCGCGTTCAAGCTGCCGCGCGATGGCGGCGGAACCGTTTCGCTGGCCGATTACGGCGGCCAGAAGCTCGTGCTGTTCTTCTATCCCAAGGCCAATACGCCCGGCTGCACCAAGGAGGCGATCGACTTCACCCGCCTGTCGAAGGACTTCGCGGCCGCCGGCGCCGCAGTGCTCGGCGTCTCCGCCGATTCGGTCAAGGCGCAGGACAATTTCCGCGACAAGCACGATCTCGCCGTGCCCCTGATCTCGGACGAGACACATGAGATGCTGGAGGCCTACGGCGCCTGGGGCGAGAAGTCGCTCTATGGCCGCAAGTTTCTCGGCATCATCCGAAGCACCGTCTTGATCGGCGCCGACGGCCGCGTCGCCAAAGTGTGGCGCAACGTCAAGGTCGACGGCCATGCCGACGCGGTGCTCGCGGCGGCGCGCGCGCTCTGAGAATGCGCCTGACGGCGTTGGCGGAAAATTAACCATGCAGGGGTCAAATCGCTCCCGTAAATGACGCCGCTGGAACGACGATCTCCGGCCGGCGCGGGAGTGCCGATGTCGTATCGTTCCGGCCATCACGCCGAATATCCCCAGCACCATTCTCATGACCGTGGGCACGCCCATCACCATCGGCGCGCCCCCGTCAGCCATCCGGCGCCGGTCGCGGCCGCGTCGCAGAGCGACTACACGCTGGTGCATGCCGGCAAGCAGGTGCGCATCGGCCCGGTGGTGTTCTGGATCGTGGTCGGCACCGTCAGCCTGCTCGGGCTGTGGTCGGCGGCGACCGCGACCTATTTCGCGTTTCGCGACGACGTGCTGACGCGGCTGATCGCGCGCCAGGCCGAGATGCAATACGCCTATGAGGACCGCATCGCCGAGCTACGCGCCAAGGTCGATCGCGCCACCAGCCGGCAATTGCTCGACCAGGAGCAGTTCGACCAGAAGCTCGACCAGATCCTGAAGCGCCAGAGCGCGCTTGAAGGCCGCGCCACCGCGCTCGGCAGCATGCCCGACATCACCGGCTCGATCCGCGCCCCGGCGCGCGCGCCTGTCTCCATCGAGCCGCCGTCGGCGCCAGCCACGCCCAAGCCGTCGCCGATCAGCGACACCGTGATCTTCACGGCGCCGCCGGACCGCGAGGCCCGGCTCGAATCGCGCAGCCCTGTGATGGCCAACGCGCAGCCGAACCCATCGACCAAGCTCGCCGGCGTCGACAACGTGCTGACGCGGCTGACGCGCTCGCTCGACCAGGTCGAGGCGCGGCAGATCGCGATGCTGTCCTCGGCCGAAGAGACGCTGGAATCGAAGCTGCGCCGGATGCGCGGCGTCATCACCGATCTCGGCCTCGACATGGGTCAGCTCGAAGCGGCGGCGCCGAAGGGCGGCATGGGCGGCCCGTTCGTGCCGGTCAAGCTCGGCGCCGAATCCGGTCCGTTCGAGCGCCAGCTCTACCGCATCAGCATCACCCGCGCCCAGGTCGAGAAGATGAACCGCACGCTGTCGCTGGTGCCTTATCGCAAGCCGGTGATCGGCGAGGTCGAGTTCACCTCCGGCTTCGGCGTGCGCTCCGATCCGTTCCTCGGCCGCCCAGCCATGCACACCGGCCTCGACTTCCGCGCCGCCACCGGCGATCCGGTCCGCGTCACCGCCAACGGCAAGGTGGTCAACGCCGGCTGGGCCGGCGGCTACGGCCGCATGGTCGAGGTTGATCACGGCAACGGCCTCTCCACCCGCTACGGCCATCTCTCCGAGATCAACGTCAAGATCGGCCAGCATGTGAAGATCGGCGACATCATCGGCGAGGTCGGCTCGACCGGCCGCTCGACCGGCCCGCATCTGCACTACGAGACCCGCATCGACGGCGAAGCCGTCGACCCGCAGAAATTCCTGCGCGCCGGCGTCCGGCTTAGCGCGGGCTAGGTCAGTCAGCTCACATCAAGTTGGTGCGGTGCAGCGCCCCGCGGGGGCGCTCCGGAGCCGGGCCTATCGCTTGGCCGGGAGCATGAAGACCTGCCCCGGATAGATCAGATCGGGACTTCGGATCTGCTCCCGGTTTGCCTTGTAGATGACCGCGTAGCGCGTGCCGCCCCCGAGCAGGCGGCGGCTGATGTGCCACAAGCTATCGCCGCGGGCGACCGTGACCGTCGTCATCTTCGGCTCGCCTCTGGCAGCGGGCACGATCGCCTCACGCGGGTTGCCTGCAGCTGCGACCAGCGTGGACTGAGCGGCCGCGCGAGCCTTGGCCCTCTCGGTCCCCGCAACAGCCGAGGACAGCGATGCAGTCGTCGCGTCGTCGGGCAGGCTCAACGGGACCTCGGCGCGCGCCTGGACGGAGCCGGATGCCGGATCGACCTCGTCGAGCCTGATCCGGTCTTTGCCCGCCCGGCTGACGTCCTTGCCGATCGCGATGCTGAGACGTCCGTCGGCACCCGCCACCGTCGATGAGATCAGGCGATCGTTCAAATAAAGCCTCACCGTCGCGCCCGGACGCGCCCGGCCGTTGACGCGCAGGACGCCATTCGTCTCGTGATCCACCGCGTCCACCGCCAGCGCCTGCGGGATCGCGCCGGCCGGCTTCGACAGAACGCGCGTCGGCTCATCCGGCGACAGCAGAGCCACCGTGGCCTGCTGCCGCCCGGCCTCGACGTTCACCGCCACGCTCTGCTTCGACGTCACCTCGTGTCCGTCGGCGAGCTTCGATCGCAGGGTCAGATCGTAGGTTCCGGCAGGGAGACGGGGCGGCACCATGGCGAACTGTCCGGCCCGGTCGGCAACGACGCGGTCATGAACCTCGCCGTTGCGCAGCAGCTCCACGGTGGCGCCGGGCGCTGCGCGCCCGGCGACGACGGCGTCACCCGAAGGAGCGACGTTGACGACATCGAACGCCGGACCATCGCTTTCGGCGCCCGACTGTGGAACCAGCGGGCCCAGCGCGTCGGCAAGACCACTCGCCTGCTGCTGCATCGTCGCAAGCGGGCTCGCGCCGCGACCATGGTCCGCGGCGGACGGCGCTTGCTCGGCGGTCGGAACCGATGCGGACTGGCCCGGCGCTTCGGCCGCCGGGATTGCCGCTCCGCTCGCGGCCGTTCTGTCCCGCCCGATGATCGGGACGTCACGGATCAGCGTGGGATCGAACACGACGACCAGCGCTGCCGCCGGGACCACGAGGGCCGCGACCCCAAGAATGATCCGGATCACCGGCTTGCCGCTCATGATCATGCCTCGGTCCATTGCTGGTCGCGTCGATCGCGCGTGTGTCGAGCCATACCATCCGGTCCGGCGAAACACCATTGCAGCCGGGCGGGCACGACACCGGACAATTCCGGGATACCGGCCGCCGAGGCCGCCCATGGCTGGCCCGGCCGCGCCCGGACCCGGCCGGCTCACGCCGCGCCGAGCGCGTCGACAAAGCGCGACAAATCTTCCCCCAACTCGCCCGGCTCCTCGAGGCCGATGCTGAGCCGCACCAGCACATCCTTGAGCGCCTTGCGCAAGGCCAGATCCTTCGCCGCGATCGGGCCGAGCAGCAGGTCGGAATGGTCGCCGACCGACGGGCACGAGACAACATCCGGTCATTTGCGCGACGCGCGTGCCCTGCTCCGGCCTTCGGACGCAATCTGCGCCGCGCATTCGGCGAACACCTGACGCAGGAATTTGTGGCTGGGGTCCTGATCCCTGAACGAGGGCCAGATCATGGACTCGTTCAGGCGCGGAATCTCGAACGGGAAGCCGACGAACTTCACGGGATAATGCAGCGCCAGATCCTGCGCGAGCAGCCGATGCAGTGTCGCGATCCGGTCCGTCCCGCACAACATCCTGGGAAGGAGGCAGTAGGAATCGACCGTACAGGCAATCTTTCGCGGCCGGCCGGCGCGCGGGAAGAACAATTCCTCGAACGAGAAGGTGCCGGCTTCGCCGAGGCGGACGTTGACGTGATCGGCCGCGAAATAATCGTCCTCGGACAGCTTGCCACGCCGCAACGGCCGCTCCCGGCACATCATGCAGACATGATCGTCCGACAGCAGATGCGTCTGCGGATGCGCTATCCGTGATGCATACTGCTCGGGCAATATCAGCAGGTCGATGTCGCCGAGCCCGAACACCTGCTCGACATGCTTGGGCAGATGCGCGATCTCGAGCTGGAATCCGGTCGCGCGCTGCGCGAGCGCGATCGCCACTCGCGACACCAGCACATAGGTCGCGTAGTCGGATGCACAGATCCGGAACGTGCGGCTGATCGTCGAGGGATCGAAGTCCGGCCTCGTGCTGATCGCGGCGCGCGCACGAACGAGCGTGTCCTTGACCGGCTCGACCAGCGCCTGGGCGAGCGGCGTCAGCTCGAACTGCCGTCCGACCTGGGTCAACAACTCGTCCTCGAAGAACTCGCGCAGACGCGCCAGCGCGGCGCTGGTCGCGGATTGACCGAGCCGGAGGCGATCCGCAGCCCGCGTGACGTTGCGCTCGTCGAGCAGCGCGTCGAGCGCCACCAGCAGATTGAGATCGAACCTGTCCAGCCGCATCGCAGCGCGCTCCCTTCCCCTGGACTTGTCACTTGGTATCGATCGTATCGATGACGATGCGCAATTCAATCGATTTTGCCGGATCACGGGTTCGACCTAGCGTGTGCTCGGACCAGCGTCGGCAGAGGGCGCGAAAGCCCGGGCCAAGGGGCCCCCCGCGACTGGTCCGTTCACGGGGAGGGAAACATGAGCCGATCGAGCTCGGGTGGAGTCGTGCTCGCCACGTGCCACGTGGCCGGCATGCTGGACCTGGTGGCGCTGCCGGTCTGGGTCGGAACGTTCATCGAATTCTACGGTCTGTCGCCCGCGCAGGCGGGTGCGACCGTCACCAGCTTCCTGGCGGGCATCGTGCTCGCGAGCCTGGTGACCGCGCGATCGTTCGCGCGGCTCGACGCGCGCAGCATCGTGGTCGGCGGCTTCATCGTGGCCGCTGCGGCGTTCGGCTATCTCGCCGGCAGGCCGCCAGAGCTGGTGCCATTCTGGGTTCTGCCGATCATCCACGCCATCACGGGCCTCGCAGCCGGTGCCGCCTTGTCGATGACGCACGGCACGATGGGCCGTACCGACAATCCGCACCGCCTGTTCGGCCTCGCCAATGTCGCGCTCGCCGTCTTCAGCGTCGCCTTCTTCGCCACCGTGCCGGCCCTGATCCATGCGATCAGCCCGCGCCTGCTGTTCGCGGTGTTCGCAGCCAGCATGGCGGTCGCGGCGCTCCTGGCCTCTCTCGGCTTCCCGCGCTCCGTCGCCGCCGCCGAGACCGGCGGCGAGATGCTGCACGCGATGCCCGGCCGAGCCTGGCTGATCATCGCCGTCGTGATCTGCCTCGCCTTCAACCAGTCGCTCGTTTTCTCCTTCCTGGAGCGCATCGGCCATCACAAGGGGCTGTCGCAGGACGACGTCACCAAGGTTCTGATCGCCGTCGGCTTCATCAACCTGCTTCCCGGCGCGCTGGCGGCGGCCCTGCAACGACGCCTGTCGCCGATCGCGATCGGCATTGCCGGCCCGCTGCTGCAGGCCATGCTGGCTTTCGTGATCGTCAATGCCCAGGGCTTCTCGACCTACGCGGCCTTTGCGATCCCCTACGTCTCGATCGTGATCTTCACCCACACGTTCCTGTTCGGACTGCTGTCGCAGATCGACCCGAGCCGGCGCGCAGTCGCGGCGACACCGGCGATGATGATGATCGGATCGGCCGCGGGACCCGCCGTCGCCGGCGCGATCGTGGAGAGCCTGGGCTACGGCGGCCTGAGCTACGTGGCCGGAACGATATCCACGCTCGCCGTCGTCCTGATGCTGACCTTCAAGGCACGCACCGCCGCATCACCGGCCATGCTGCGCTCCGCCTGAGCCCCCTGCCCCCAAGGAGAGTCCCATGAACAAACACGTCACGCAGCACAACGGCCTGGAGTTTCCGCAGGATATCGTGTTCTCCGGCTATGCAGCTCCGGTGCGGATCGAAGGCGAGGTGCACGACCTCGAGGTGATCGGCCGCATTCCGGCGGGGCTGGAAGGCGTCTACTACCGCAACAGCGCCGACCACACCTACCCGCCTCTGCTGGGCAAGGACATCTTCCTCAACGGCGACGGCATGGTGCACATGGTCCGCATCCAGAACGGTCATGCCGATCTGGCGATGCGCTACGTCCGTACCCGCAAGTTCCTGATCGAGCGGCAGGCGCGCAAGGCGCTGTTCGGCGCCTATCGCAATCCGTTCACCGATTCACCCGAGGTGGCGGGCGAGGATGCCAACACCGCCAACACCTCGGTGATGTGGCACCATGGCAAGCTCTATGCCCTGAAGGAATCCGGCCGCCCCTACGAGCTCGATCCGGTCACGCTGGAGACCCGTGGCGAGACCGATTTCGGCGGCCAGCTCCGGAGCCGCACCTTCACCGCCCATCCCAAGATGGACCCGCTCACCGGCGAGTGCATCGCGTTCGCCTATAATTGCGAGGGCACGGCCAGCAATGACATCGAGCTCTACACCATCGCGCCGGACGGCGAGTTCACCCGCACCGAGCGCTTCACCGCGCCCTACTGCTCGATGGTCCACGACTTCCTGGTATCACGCAACTACATCGCCTTTGTGATCTGCCCGATGGTCTGCGACTGGGATCGCGTCAGGAAGGGCGAGCCCTATTGGCATTGGGACAGCCACAGGCAGACCCATGTCGCCGTGATCCCGCGCCGGCAGGGCGTGGCCGGCATCCGCTGGTTCACCGCGCCGAAGCTCGCGATGCAGACCCACACCTTCAACGCCTGGGAGCACGGCAGCCGCCTGGTGCTCGACCAGTTCGTCACGGAGTCCGGCTGGCTCAGCCAGTTCCCGGACATCCGCGATCCCGAGGCCAAGGAGCTGCCGCCCTTCGGCGAACGTTGGACGATCGATCTGTCGAGTGCATCTGGCGCCATCGACATCTCGCGCTTCATCGGACACATCGGCGAGATGCCGGTCATCGACCAGCGCTTCGCGATGGCCCGCGTCCGGCACTTCTGGTTCGGCACCAACAATCCCAAGCTCGGCCCGATGCTGCCCTTCGGCCCCAAGGGACCGCCCTTCACCTGCCTCGGACATTTCGACGAGGAGACAGGCAAGCTCGACTTCTACTACGCCGGCCCCGAGAGCTCGCCCGAGGAGCCATGCTTCGTTCCCCGCAGCGCGCACGCAGCCGAGGGCGACGGCTGGCTGCTCAGCATCGTCGGACGGCGGGCGGAGAACCGCACCGATCTCGTCATCCTCGACGCACGCAATCTGTCGGCCGGCCCCATTGCGACAATCCGCTTCCCGTGCCGGGTGCACGAGGGTTTCCACGGCATCTGGGTGAACGCCGACGTCCTTTAACGCATCCGGCCACCGGAGGCGCCAGCCGCGGATCCGCCAGCGCCTCGCGCTGAACGACAAACACTCCAATGACAAAGAGCCTCGCAGCAGGCCTGTCACAACCGGGGAAACACCATGATACGTCTGTACGGCTCGATGCACTCGCGCGCGCATCGCTGCGCCTGGATGCTGAAGGAGCTCGCGCTCGACTTCGAGCACGTTCCGACCGGCTTCACCGACGGCAGCACCCACACGCCGGACTTCCTGAAGATCAATCCCAACGGACGCGTGCCCGCGTTCGTCTCCGACGAGATCCGCCTGTTCGAGTCGCTCGCGATCAACCTTCATTTGGCGCGCCGCTACCGCAGCGACCTTTCTCCGGCCACCCTGGAAGAAGACGCCCTCGTCACCCAGTGGAGCTTCTGGGTCGTGACCGAGATCGAGAAGCCCCTGCTTCTCGCCGCAGCCAATCGCGTCCTGTTCGATGCCGACAAGCGCGATGCCGACGAGCTCGGGATCGCGCTCACCAAGCTCGGCCGTCCGCTGGCGGTCCTCGATCGGCATCTCACCGAGAGGCCCTATCTCGTCAGCGGCCGCTTCACCGTGGCCGACCTGAATGTCGCCGCCGTCATGACGCTGGCCCGGCTCGGCACGCTCGACATGTCACCATGGCCCCATGTCGACCGCTGGCTCGATCGCTGCCTGGAACGGCCGGCCGCTGCGGACTGGAAGACGATCAGTTTCCGCGTTCCGCGGCCCGAGAACCCTCTCGGCATCCTCGCGATGTTCGTCTGAGGCACTATCGCAGATTGAATGAGGAACCGCACATCATGCTGATGCTCGCCGACGCAGTGATCATCATCGACGCCGCGCTGCGCGAAGCGCGTGCGAAGAACCTCGCGCCGCTCGCGGTCGCCGTGCTCGATCCAGGCGGACACCTGATCGCCTATCAGCGCGAGGACGGCGCCGGCATCGTCCGCTTCGACATCGCCTTCGGCAAGGCCTTCGGCTCGCTCGGCATGGGCTTCGGATCACGCGAGCTGAGCCGTCGCGCCGGCAACATGCCGACATTCTTCACGATGCTATCAGCCACGACCGGCGGCCGCCTCGTCGCCTCGCCCGGCGGCGTCCTGGTGCTCGGACCGGACAGGCAGGTGCTCGGCGCCGTCGGCATCTCCGGCGATCTCGGCGACAATGACGAAGCCTGCGCGATCGCCGGCATCGCCGCGGCGGGCTTTCGAACGGAAGAGCCGCACGGCGCGTGAACCGGTGAAGAACGGCCAACGGACCGCCGAAAAGGTCCACGCGGCTGATCATCGCTTGGCCGGGAGCACGAAGACGTGGCCGGCCCCACCGCGGGTGGGCGCCATCATTCGGCTGAAGGGGAGGACCACGCCCGGCAGCAACTCCCTCATCCGAATTCTCCCACGCGATTTTGCTATTTCTTTTTTACAGAAATCATGTATGATCCCCCCATCCTGCCCTCTCTGCGAGGGGCGTACGCGTCGTCACGGACGTTGGGGCGGGATGCGGTGGACGTGGGCTGCGATGCACGACGGGCATGGCGGCCGCGGACGATGAAGTCGCGTGGTCCTGGCGCCCCGATGCTGGCGCCAAGTTCGTGCCGGTGCAGATGCGCTGGCGCGGATGACGGGGGCAAGAAAGCCGGTCCCCGGGGAGATCGCGTATAAGTTGTTAAAACCATCGCGCAGGGAATGCCGGTTACGGCTTTGCCTGTGGTACCTGCCGCCTGCATTTTTTTCGCAGGCGGGCCATGGGTGAGGCCTTCACCCGGCATTCCCTGCACCCTCGCGTCGAGGGGGCGCTGCCGAAAACCCCGGGTGCACCGCGCCGCGGGAGCTCTTTCTGCACGCTGAATCACATACTTGCGCGCGAGAGCGAGCATTCCATACAAATTGCAACCTTTATGAGCAGTGCGTAGTCGTACGGTGCCTAGGTTTTACGCAACTTTTAAGGAGTCGGCGCCTTCTAGGCGGTGATCTGAAACTCTGCATCCAGTGTCCGCATGCAGGTGGGACAATTTGGAGTCATACCGTGCGCAAAAATCTGCCTGTCACCCACAACGAATACCCGATCACCGACGAGACGCTGATCGTCTCGCGCACCGATCTGAAGGGCAAGCTGACCTACTTCAACGACCAGTTCGTCGATGCCGCCGGCTTCACCCCCGACGAGCTGATGGGCCAGCCGCACAACATCATCCGCCACCCCGACATGCCGGAGGCCGCATTCGCCAATCTCTGGGACACGCTGAAGCAAGGCAAGCCGTGGGCCGGCGCCGTCAAGAACCGCCGCAAGAACGGTGACTTCTACTGGGTACTGGCGAGCGCATCCCCCATCCGCGAGAACGGCCGGATCACGGGCTACACCTCCATCCGCACCAAGCTGCCGGCCGAGCAGCGCGCCGAGGCCGAGAAGGTCTACGGGCTGTTGAATCAGAACAAGGCGCAGGGCTACGCGATCAGCGCGGGCGTCATCCGCCGCCGCTCGGTGTTCGACCGCCTGTCGCTCTTCACGGGTACGCTCAGGGCGCGCCTGACGACCTTGGCCGCGGTGCTGGGCGTATTCATGCTGATCATCGGCGCGGCCGGCCTGCTGTCGACCCGCTCCACCAACGTCGCCATGAAGTCGCTGTACGAGGATCGCACGATCCCGCTGGCGCAATTGCTCGAGATCAACGATCGCACCTTGCAGAACATGTCGTCGCAACAGTCTGCGGCGGCGAACGGCAAGGCCGGAAAACCGATCGACGGCATCAGGGCGCTGGTGGACGGAAACAGCGCCAGAATCACCAAGGTCTGGGCCGACTACATGGCGAGCTACCTGACGCCGGAGGAGAAGATCGTCGCCGATGCCTTCGCGATCAGGCGCAAGGCCTATCTGGAGGAAGGCATCAGGCCGGGATTGGCCCTGCTCGAGCAGGGCAAGTTCGACGAGGCGAGCCAGCATATCGCCACCAAGGGGCATGATCTGTTCGAGGCCGCCAAGCACGAGCTCGATAAGCTCGTTCAGATCCAGGTGAACGAAGGCAAGGCGCTCTACGAGGAGGCCGAGAGACAATATCTGGTGGTGCTCGCGATCATTTCTGTGATGATCCTGGCCGGTATCGGAATCGGCGCTACGTTCAGCCTGCAGAGCATCCGCGCGGTGCTGCGGCCGCTCAAGGTGCTCAACGACGCCATGCAGAACATCACCGCCGGCAAGCTCGACAACCGCATTCCGGTGGAGCGCGACGACGAGCTCGGCGAGGCGCTGCGCAACCTGCAGACCGTGCAGGCGATCGTCCGTTTCAACAGCGAGGAAGTGAAGGCCGTGCAGCACTCGGCCGAGGTCAAGCGCAAGGCCGGAATGAACAAGCTCGCCAGCGAATTCGAAAGCGCGATCGGCGGCATCGTGCAGACGGTGTCCTCGGCCTCGTCGCAGCTCGAGACGTCCGCCGGCACGCTGACCTCGACCGCGACGCGCTCGCAGGAGCTCGCCACCACCGTGGCCGCCGCGTCCGAGCAGGCCGCGACGAACGTGCAGTCGGTCGCCTCGGCCACTGAGGAACTGACCTCGTCGGTGACCGAGATCAGCCGCCAGGTGCAGGAATCGGCGCGCATCGCCAACGGCGCCGTCGATCAGGCGCGCACCACCAACGACCGCGTCAACGAGCTCTCGAAGGCAGCCGCGAGGATCGGCGACGTGGTCGAGCTGATCAACACCATCGCCGGCCAGACCAACCTGCTGGCGCTGAACGCCACCATCGAGGCGGCGCGCGCCGGCGATGCCGGCCGCGGCTTCGCCGTGGTCGCGTCCGAGGTCAAGGCGCTCGCCGAGCAGACCTCGAAGGCCACCGGTGAGATCGCCCAGCAGATCTCGGGCATCCAGGCAGCGACACAGGAATCGGTGTCGGCGATCCGCGAGATCAGCACGACGATCGAGCGGCTGTCGGAAATCTCCTCGACCATCGCCGCCGCCGTCGAGCAGCAGGGCGCGGCGACGCAGGAGATCTCGCGCAACATCCAGGAAGCGTCGCGCGGCACCACCGAGGTCAACACCAACATCGTCGACGTCCAGCGCGGCGCCTCGCAGACCGGCTCTGCTTCGGGCAACGTGCTGTCGGCGGCGCAGTCGCTGTCGCGGGAGAGCGACCGGCTGCGGCAGGAGGTCGACCGATTCCTCGGCAACGTGCGGGCGGCCTGAGCCGCCCCGCGCTCACCGCCCGGTCAGTCGGATCGGGCGGCCCTGACTGATGAAGGCGTAATGGCCGGCGCCGATGCCGCCGACCATCAGCGCCTCGACGACGGGCTCGGCGATCTCACCGGTCGCGGCCCAGTCGATGACGAAATTGGCGCCGGTGCCGCCGCGGGTGTCCTTGATGGGCACGAAGATCTCGACGGTCGCGAACGGCCTCAAGGCGACGGGCTCGCGCAGATGCGCCTCCACCAGCGTGCCGGCCGTATCGTAATAGTTGATGCGCCGGACGATCAGCGGCCGCTGCTCGGAGGCGTTGTGGATGCTCAGCGTCACCGAGAAATCGGCCTGGACCCGGCCCGGGGTCATCGCGACGCTGGAATAGACGGGGACATAGACGGCGCCCGTGACCGTGACGGGCTCCGCCGGAACGGGCGTCAGCGAGCTCGCGAAAGCGGTGGTCACGTCGTCGGCGGCCCGCGCCGCGCCGGCCGCAACAGCCGCGATGAGCAGCAGCGCGAATGCGCCGGTCCGGATGTGACAGATTGCGGGTTTCCTTGCGCGGCGGCGCGACATAAATTGCCGCCTTGGGGGTTGCTTCATGCATGAACTGATCGGCGACATCACGCTCTGCATCCTGTTTGCGTGGGTGCTTGGACTGGCGGCACATAGATGGCGCCAGCCCTCGATTCTCGCTTATCTGGTCGCGGGCTTCGCCATTGGCCCCTTCGGCACCGGCTGGGTCAAGTCCCAGGAGTCGATTTCGGTGATCTCCGAGCTCGGCCTGATCTTCATGCTGTTCATGATCGGGCTCGAGATCGACCTCAAGAAGATCATCCGTGCCGGCCCGGTGATTCTGATCGCCGGTGGGGTCCAACTGCTCGGGGGTGCCGCGCTCGGCATCCTGTTCTTCGTCGCGATCGGCATGCGGATGGGCGCCGAGAGCTACGACGCACTCTATCTCTGCGTCGCCTGCGCGCTGTCCTCGACCGTCATCATCGTCAAGGTGCTGTACGAGAAGCGCGAGCTCGACACCCTGCCCGGCCGCATCACGCTCGGCGTGCTCGTGCTGCAGGACGTGTTCGCGATCCTGTTCCTGGCGGTGCAGCCGAGCCTCGACGACCTCCATGTCAGCGTGATCCTGCTGTCGTTCGCCCGCGCCGGCACACTGGTCGCGATCGCCCTGCTCCTCAGCCGCTACGTCTTGCCGCCGGTGTTCCATCGCATCGCGCGTACTCCGGAGCTGATCCTGCTCGGCGCGCTGGCCTGGTGCTTCCTGATCGGCGAGATCGCTGAAAGGCTGCACCTGTCGCGCGAGATGGGCTCGCTGGTCGCGGGCGTCTCGCTGTCGACCTTCCCCTACGCGCTCGACGTCACCGCCAAGGTCACGACGTTGCGCGATTTCTTCATCACGCTGTTCTTCGTCGCGCTCGGCATGACGATCCCGATCCCGACGATGTCCGTGGTGGGGCTGGCGCTCGTGATCGCGCTGTTCACGGTGGCGAGCCGGCTGCTCACGACGTTCACGCCGCTCTACATGATGCGGCAGGGCCTGCGTGCCAGCCTGCTGCCGGCGCTCAACCTCGCCCAGATCAGCGAATTCTCGCTGGTGGTGATCCAGACCGGCGCCGCCGCCGGGCACCTCAAGAACGGCACGTCGAGCGCAGCGTCCTTTGCTTTCGTGCTGCTCGCCGTGCTCTCGACCTTCGTCATCGTACGCTCCGATCCGATCGCGCGGCGAAGTATCCCGCTGCTCAAGCGGATCGGTCTGCGCGACCTCGATGCAAGCAAGGATGGCGAGGCCGGACATGAGGGCGGACACGGCGCCGGACGGCCGATCGTTCTCCTCGGATTCTTCCGCACCGCCAGCGCCCTGCTCAGCGAGATCGAGCGCAACGAGCCGGCGCTGCTGGAGCAGATCGGCGTGGTCGATTTCAACCCCGTCGTCTTCCGAACCTTGTCCGATCGCGGCATCCAGGTGACCTATGGCGACATCAGCAACGTCGACACGCTGATTCATGCGGGGGTGGGCCAGGCCGAGCTGATCATCCTGAGCATCCCGGATTCGCTGCTCAAGGGTGCCAATAACGAAAAGCTGGTGCGCCATGTCCGCAGCATCAATGCAACGGCCAAGATCATCGCGACCGCCGACCTGCTCGCCGACGTCAACGACCTCTACGCTGCCGGCGCCGACTACGTGACCGTGCCGCGGCTCAGCGATGCGCAGGTGCTGCTCAACCTGATCCAGGACGTCAGCGCCGGGCTCCTCTCCGAGCGCCGCAGCCAGGCGGAGACGATGCTCGCCGACCGCCGCGAGGTGCTGCCATGAGCCTGGCACGCATCCATCTCCCACAGAACCTGCGATCCTGCTGGACTTGAATCATGGCAAACACGAGCGTTCACGTCGTCGATCACCCGCTGGTCCAGCACAAGCTCTCCTTGATGCGCGAGCGTGACCGCTCGACCAAGGGCTTCCGTGAGCTGTTGAACGAGATCGGCATGCTGCTGGCCTACGAGGTCACGCGCGACCTGCCGCTCGAGCTGGTCGACATCGAAACGCCGATCGCGCCGATGAAGGCGCCGAAGATCGCCGGCAAGAAGCTGACGCTTGCGCCAATCCTGCGCGCCGGCGTCGGCTTCCTCGACGGCATGCTGGCGCTGATGCCGTCCGCGCGCATCGCCCATATCGGACTCTACCGCGATCCCAACACGCTGCAGGCCATCGAGTATTACTTCAAGGCGCCGCAGGACCTGAGCGACCGCACGGTGATCCTGATGGACCCGATGCTCGCGACCGGCAACTCCGCCTGCGCGGCTGCCGAGCTGCTCAAGACGCGCGGCGCCCGCGACATCCGTTTCGTCTGCCTCCTGGCGGCACCGGAAGGCATCGCCAAGTTCGAGAAGGAGCATCCGGACATCCCGATCTGGACCGCGGCGATCGACGAGAAGCTGAATGACCACGCCTACATCGTGCCCGGTCTGGGCGATGCCGGCGATCGGATGTTCGGCACGAAGTGATCGTGCGCGTGCAGTTCAGCAGGACGGTCGCGGTGAAGGGCGAATGACGCTGAAGATGCGACCGTCGATCACCAGCAGCGCACTCCCGATCACCAGCGCGCCGCTGATCTCCCCCAACGAGATGCTTTCGCCGAGCACCAGCGACCCGAGCAGGATTGTCGTCAACGGGATCAACAACGTCACCAGCATCACGTTGGTCGCCCCGGAGCGGCGCAGGATTTGGAAGAACACGATATAGGCGAACGCCGTCGACAGCGCCGCAAGGCTTATGACCGCGACCCAGGTCTGCAGTCCGGGAAGCGGGAGACGCCAGGGCTGGTCGACGACAGCGGCGATGGCCAGCATCATCACGCTGGAAGCCGAGAGCTGGAAGGTGGCGGTTGCAAGCGGCGGCGAATGGGCAAGATGGCGGCGCACCAGCAGCGCGGCGATGCCGTAGCTGAGCGACGCGCCAAGACCGAACAGAATGCCGTAGCCGCCCGCCGAGCCGTCGAGCCCCGGTCCGCCCCGCAGCATCACGACCCCGACGAGGCCGACGACCAGACCCGCTGCCCGCCGGGCCGACAGCCTTTCCTCTCCCGCGGCGGCCATCACCACGATTGTGAACAGCGGCGTCGTCGCATTGAGGACAGCAGCAAGGCCGGAGGTGATGAACGTCTGGCCGATCACGATCAGGCAGAATGGCACGACATTGTTGAACAGCGCCACGGCAAGGAACGGCAGCCAGCCGACAATCCCCTTGGGAAAGCCGAGCCCGCGCAGTCGCGCCACCGGCAGCAGAATCGCCGCCGCCAGCACGATGCGCAGCAGCACCAGCGTCAGCGGGGGCAGTTCCTTCAAGGCGAGGCCGTTGAAGATGAACGATCCGCTCCACAGCAGCGAGAGCAGGCAGAGCAGCGACCAGTCCCGCGCGTCCATGCTCTCGATCTGGGATGTCATCGCCGCAAACCGCTGTTTCATCCGCGCGAGCCTTGCAGGCGAAGCCTCGCGCCGTCCACCCGCTTTCCGCTGGTGTGCCTACGGCATGGATCTCGGCCGCGACACCAGCTCGATCATGCGGCCTTCGTCCTCATCCGGCATCGCCGCCTTCGCCCGCGCATAAGCATCGACGGCTGCCTGGGCCATGATGGGACGCTCATCAAGTAGCTGCTCGGCGAGCTGCAGCGCATAGGCTGCATCCTTGTGACGGAGCGCCGCGGTGAAGCTTGCATCGGCGAAGTTGCGCGCGATCATGCGCGGCGCGTGGCGCAGAACCTGGGGGCTCGCCGCGACGCCGCTCTGGATCGCCTCCAACACGAGCTTCATGTCGAGGCCGGCCTGCTCGGCGATTGCGAGCCCCTCCGCAAGACCTGCGATCTGCATCGCGCCAAGCAGGTTGTTGATCAGCTTGTAGACTGTCCCGGCGCCCACGGGCCCGAAATGGCGAATGGTCGAGCCGATCGGCGCCAGATACGGCTGCGCGCGGTCGAGATCGGCAGCGTCGGCACCGACCAGCAAGGTCAGCTTGCCGCTCGCGGCCGCGTCGGGCAGCCCGGTCACCGGGCAGTCGAGATAGGTCACGCCGCGCGCATCCAGCTCGCGCGACAGACGCAGCGCATGGTCGCGCGATACGGTCGAGCATTCGATCGCGATCGTGCCGACCCGCATGGTGGCCGCGGCGCCATCCGGCCCGAGCCAAACCGCGCGCGAGGCGTCGTCATCAGCCACCATCGTCACGACCGCATCGGCATCGATTGCCGCATCAGCTGGCGAGGTCGACCAGCGCGCGCCGCGCGCGATCAGATCCTCCGCCTTCGCCCGGCTGCGATTCCAGACCGCCACGGAATAGCCTGCGTCGAGATAACGACCGGCCATACCATGGCCCATGCGCCCGAGCCCGATGAAGGCAACGCGCGCCACGCTCAATCGACGTCCTCGATCGCAGCGCCTGGCGTCGTGCCGAACGCGCGCTGCG
Source organism: Bradyrhizobium sp. HKCCYLRH3059 (assembly GCF_051168035.1). Classification (NCBI taxonomy): domain Bacteria; kingdom Pseudomonadati; phylum Pseudomonadota; class Alphaproteobacteria; order Hyphomicrobiales; family Nitrobacteraceae; genus Bradyrhizobium; species Bradyrhizobium sp. HKCCYLRH3059. The sequence goes on from NZ_JBNPUF010000004.1 coordinate 201,442, forward strand.
CCAGCGTCGCCGCCATGAACTCGTCGAGATCGCCGTCGAGCACGCCGGCGGTGTCGGACGTCTGCACGCCCGTGCGCAGATCCTTCACCATCTGATACGGCTGCAGCACGTAGGAGCGGATCTGGTGGCCCCAACCGATCTCGGTCTTGGCCGCCTGGTCGGCCGCAGCTTTCTCCTCGCGCTTCTTCAGCTCGATCTCATAGAGGCGTGCGCGCAGCATGTCCCAGGCCTGGGCGCGATTCTTGTGCTGTGACCGGCCAGCCTGACAGACCACGGCAACGCCGGTTGGGATGTGCGTCAGCCGGACCGCCGATTCGGTCTTGTTGACGTGCTGGCCGCCGGCGCCACCGGACCGCATGGTGTCGACGCGGACATCGGACTCCTTGATGTCGATCTTGATGCTGTCGTCGATGACCGGGAAGATCTGCACCGAAGAGAACGAGGTGTGGCGGCGTGCATTCGAATCGAACGGAGAGATTCGGACCAAGCGATGCACGCCGGCTTCAGTCTTCAGCCAACCATAGGCATTATGCCCGGAGATCTGGATGGTCGCCGACTTGATGCCGGCCTCTTCGCCCAACGATTCTTCGAGATACTCGATCTTGAAACCGTGCTTCTCGGCCCATCGGGCGTACATGCGCAGCAGCATCTGCGCCCAGTCCTGGCTCTCGGTGCCGCCGGCGCCGGCATGGACCTCGAGATAGGTGTCGAACTTGTCGGCCTCGCCGGACAGGAGCGCCTCGAGCTCGCGCCGCGCGACCTCCTTCTTCAGCTCCTTCAGCGCATTCTCGGCTTCAGTGACGACACCGGGATCGTTCTCGGCCTCGCCAAGCTCGATCATCTCGATATTGTCGCTGAGCTCACGTTCGACCTTGCCAATGCCGGTGAGCGAATCCTCCAGCGAGGTCCGCTCCTGCATCAGCCGCTGAGCTTTTTGGGGGTCGTTCCAGAGATTGGGGTCTTCGGCGAGCTTGTTCAGCTCGGCCAGCCTTGCCGTCGATGTCTCGACGTCAAAGATGCCTCCTCAGCAGCCCGACCGACTGCTTGATCTCTTCTACGATTTTCTCGATTTCCGCGCGCATGTCGCTCTCTTCAGGCCACGGCTCGAAGCGCCGCAGCATCGTCTCTCACAGGGGATGTAACGGCGCTCGGCGCAAAGCGCAATCGCTCTGCACCGCACCGGCATCAGTTTCAGCCGACCCAATGCCTAATAGAGGCTTCCCGTGCCTGGACGGATGATGAAGCTGCCAGCATCAGGCTGGCCGCCGCTCTGCGACGGCATCACGCGTCCATCGGCGTCGGCGACACCGATGACCGAGTAGTTGTCCGGCGGCGCCGTACCAGGTTTGAACGCTTCCATGATCGTGCGGCCGCCGTCGCCAGGGCTCGCGCGCATGCCAGTCTTGGCATCGACACGGACCAGCTTGATGCCGGCCGGGATCTTGAAGGGCGTGGCCGGCTTGTCGGCCAGCGCGAGCTTCATGAAGTCTTTTGCGATCGGCGCGGCCAGATGACCGCCGGTCGCAGCATTACCCCTACCGAGCGGCCGGGGCTTGTCGTAACCCATGTAGATGGCGACGGCGAGGTCCGGCGAGAAGCCGACGAACCATGCGTCCTTGGCCTCGTTGGTGGTGCCGGTCTTGCCGGCGATCGGCTTGCCGACCTCCTTCAGCACGGTCGCCGTGCCCGCCTGCACCACGCCCTCGAGCATCGAGGTGATCTGGTAGGCCGTCATCGTATCCAGAACCTGCTCCCGGCGGTCGACCAGCTGCGGCTCGCTCTGGTTCTTCCAGCCGTCCGGTGCGTCGCAGCCGCGGCACTCGCGGGCATCATGCTTGAAGATGGTGTGGCCGTAGCGGTCCTGGATGCGGTCGATCAAGGTCGGCTTCACCCGACGGCCGCCATTGGCGATCATCGAATAGGCCGTGACCATGCGCATGGCCGTGGTTTCGCCGGCGCCGAGGGCGTAGGAGAGGTAATTCGGCAGCTCGTCATAGACTCCGAATCGCTTGGCGTATTCGGAAATCAGCGGCATGCCGACGTCCTGCGCGAGACGCACGGTCACCGTGTTCAGCGACAGACGCAGCGCGTTGCGCAAGGTCGTGGGCCCGAGATATTTGCCGTTCGAGAAGTTGTCGGGGCGCCAGACCTGCCCGCCCTGCCCCTGGTCGATCTCGATTGGTGCGTCGACGACCTGGGTCGACGGCGTATAGCCGTTGTCGAGCGCCGAAGAATAGACGATCGGCTTGAATGACGATCCGGGCTGCCGGTAGGCCTGCGTTGCGCGGTTGAACTGGCTCTGGTCGAAGGAGAAGCCGCCGACCATCGCGAGCACACGGCCGGTGTTCGGGTCCATGGCAACCATCGCGCCGGACACTTCGGGCAGTTGCTCGAGGCGATACTGGCCTTCGACCGGATTGCCTTCCTTGTACAGCGGATCGGCATAGATCACGTCGCCCGGCTGCAGCACCTGGGCGACCGACGTCGGCACCTTGCCACGGCCGTTGGCCGTCGCAGCCCGCGCCCATTTCACGCCGTCAAGCGTGATCAGGCCAGTCTGGCGTTCCTTGCTGACGGCGCCGCCGAGTTCGCGCGGCGGCTGGAAGCCGATGCGGGCGGACTGGTCACTGGTCTCGAGCACCACGGCCATCCGCCACGGTGAGATGTCCGAGAGCGATTTGATGTCGGCGAGCTTCACCCCCCAATCGCCCGAAGTATCGAGCTTGGAGACAGGCCCGCGATAGCCCTGCTCCTGGTCGTACCTCACGAGTCCGGCGACCATGGCCTTGCGCGCCATGACCTGAATCTTCGGATCGAGCGTCGTCCGGACGGACAGGCCGCCTTCGTAGAGCTTCTTCTCGCCATAGCGCTCGAAGATGTCGCGGCGAACTTCCTCGGCGAAATATTCACCCGCAAAGATGTGGGCGCCGGTGTTGCGGCTCGCGATCGTCAGCGGATCCTTGCGCGCCTTGTCGGCGTCGGCCTGCTTGATCCAGCCGTTCTCGAGCAGACGATCGACGACGTAGTTGCGGCGCTCGATGGCGCGGTCGCGATTCCGGATCGGATGCAGGCTGCCCGGCATCTTCGGCAGCGCGGCGAGATAGGACGCCTCCGCCACGGTGAGCTCGTTCACCGACTTGTCGAAATAGACCAGCGACGCCGCGGCGATGCCATAGGCGCCCGAGCCGAGATAGATCTCGTTGAGATAGAGCTCGAGAATCTTGTCCTTCGAGTAGGTGCGCTCGATGCGCATCGCCAGCAGCGCTTCCTTGATCTTGCGGGCGAACGACACCTCGTTGGTCAACAGGAAGTTCTTGGCGACCTGCTGGGTGATGGTGGAGGCGCCCTGCGGACGGCGATTCGAGCCGAAGTTCTGCGCGTAGACCACGGCGGCGCGCGCCATGCCGGTGAAATCGATGCCGCCATGCTCGTAGAAGTTCTTGTCCTCGGCGGCGAGGAAGGCGTTGATCACGAGCTTGGGAACCGCCTGGATCGGCAGGTACAGCCGGCGCTCCCGGGCATATTCACCGACCAGCGAGCCGTCGACCGCGTGCACGCGCGTCATCACCGGCGGCTCATAATCCTGCAACTGGGAGTAGTCAGGCAGGTCCTTGGAAAAATGCCAGATCAGGCCGGCCGCTGCTGCCACACCGACCAGGAACAAGACGGTACCGGCCGCGAACAGGAAGCCCAAAAACCGCACCAGAAAGCGCATCGGCGAATATCCGTTCCAACTCTTGTTTCGTCTCTCGGCTCGGACGCGGCGCACCCACAGGCGCTACCGCCAAAAATCACACGGTCGGCTGCAATGCCGCGTGACCCATGCCAGAGAAACGCATGGTCAAGCCTATCAGCGGTCAAGCCTATCACAAGTCTGCCGAGAAGGAATCCTCACTGATTCCGGGTGCCTCGCAGCACGTTTATACGGATGTTGCTGTGGCCAAACTAGGGCTTTGCACGGACCGCCGCCGGCTTGTCCGGCCTCTCGGGGCCCGCGTTGGCGATGCGCTTGGCCAGAAAGGCATCGATCGCCCGCGCCATTGCGTCCGCCGTGCGCGACCGCCACGCGTCGGAGACCAGGTTCCCCATATCGCCCTTGTTGGAGACATAGCCGAGTTCGACCAGCACGGATGGCACGTCGGGCGCCTTGAGCACGCGGAAACCGGCCGATTTCAGCGGGCGCTTATGCATATGCACCGCCGTCTTCATGTCGTTCATCAGCACACGGGCGAACCTGTTGGAAAACGTGCGGGTTTCCCGGCGGGCCAGATCGATCAGGATGTCGGCGACGTCAGCCGGCTCCTCGGTCAGATTGACCCCGCCGATCTGGTCGGCCCGGTTCTCGGCCTCGGCCAGCCGTTCCGCCTCGACGTCGGACGCCTTGTCCGACAGCGTATAGATGGTCGCGCCCTGCGCAGTGCCCTCACCTCGCGGCAGCGCATCGGCGTGGATGGAGACGAACAGAGCCGCCGACTGCTTCTGGGCGATGCGGACCCGGTCTCCAAGCGGGATGAAGGTGTCGTCGTCGCGAGTCATGATCACGCGGAACTTGCCCGACCGTTCCAGCCGGTCGCGCAGCGCCTGGCCGAAGGCGAGCACCAGATTCTTCTCCGGCACCTCGCCGCCCTGGGTGCCGTAGTCGATACCACCATGACCGGGGTCGATCACGACCACGGGCCGGGTGTCCGGCGGACCATCCGTCGGAGGGGGGGCGATGGCGACCGTCGTCGGCGGCGGCCGAACTGCCGGCGCAGGGTTTCCTGCGACCGCGACCGACGCCGTCGCGGACCCCGAATCGGCAGGCCTGGGCGCAAGACGGCTGTCGCTGCCGATGGCGCGGGCGAAGGTCGCCTCGTCGACCTCCTCCAGTTCGAGCACCAGCCGCGGCGGCTGACCGTTGGCGGCATCCAGCACCGTGGAGTTGGCGATTCGAGCCGGGCCGGTGAGATCGAAGACGATGCGGGACCCACCGGGCATCACCATCCCATAGCGGAACGCCTTCACCAAACCACGGCCGCTGGTCCCGGCTCCAGTGGGCAGATGAAAGCTGACCTGGGGCAGGTCGACGACGACGCGATAGGGTTCGCTGAGCAGGAAGGTTCGAAACGGCACCGTCCGGTCGAGATCGAGCACGAATCGGGTCTGTCGGGAATCGCCGGCGACCCGTGCGTCGGTGGCGATGGGGAACCCGGGCCCGACCACGGCAGGCGGCACCTGGCCGACCGGCCCGCTCTGGGCGCGGGCCGGAATGACCGCCGCACATAACATTTGCGTGACGCACAGCGACGCGCATCCCAGCAAGGAAAGGTAATTCGCCCGGCCAATTGCCAAATCGATGCCTCCGCGGGATCGTCTTACCGCAACCAATCCCAGGGGTTAACCGCCAAATTTTGTCATTTTCGTTAAAGGCCACCGATTGTTGCGGTTCCGCGACGCTTCGCTTGCGCGACCTGACCATTCCTCGTATGTACGAAGGGCTGAAGGCTAATCCTTACTGCCGGTTGTGTCGCGTTCAACCTCCGGTGAAACGCCGGAAGCTTCGTGATCGGGGTGCTCGATATCGGGTCCTCGGTCGTTGCGAAGAGTCCAGCGCCTTTCCGACGCTCCACCAAAGCCTGCGCGATCCCGCGCGGCCGCAACGGAGAGCCGGTCACGAGCCGAGTGGCGCCTGTCAGGGCGCCTCCTCGCAGAGACCGCCCGGGCACCAGGTCAGACACGGTATAGCCTGATACCGCACCCGTGACAGGGTGGGTATTCGATCCAGGCAAGCGTTTCGGCGCAATCTGGCCTTCGGCAACAGAGAAGGCGGCACCCGCTGCCGCCCACATATTCCAGACGGGCCGACGCTTGATGCGCCAGACTGAGTTGCCAACCATGACCAGCGGACGATCCGCGCCGATGCGGGGCCAGACCCCCGTCCGGCCAATCGCCCCGCCGGCATCAGGGTTGGCGCGGCGCGACCAGCTGCGTTTAGGCCTTCCCCTCACCCCCGAATCAGGTGGACCGTCGCGTCATCCGACAGCGCGCCACGCGCTCGCGGCCAATCGCGCCCGTCGCCTCCAAGAGTTCCAATATGCCCAACAAGATGTTGATCGATGCTACCCACCCGGAAGAGACCCGGGTCGTTGTCGTCCGCGGCAACCGCGTCGAGGAATTTGATTTCGAAACGGCCCAACGCAAGCAGCTCCGCGGCAACATCTACCTGGCCAAGGTTACCCGGGTCGAGCCCTCGCTGCAGGCCGCCTTCGTCGAGTATGGCGGCAACCGCCACGGCTTCCTGGCCTTCAGCGAAATCCATCCGGACTACTATCAGATCCCGGTCGCCGACCGGCAGGCTCTGATCGAGGCCGAGGAGCGCGCGCACCGCGAAGCCGAAGAGGAAAGCGAGAACCGCTCCAACCGCCGCCGCAACCGGCACCGCAGTTCACGGCGCCGCGGCAGCGGCGAACGGGTCCAGAGCGAGATCGTCGAGGTCGCCGAGGCGGGCCTCCCTGCCCCGACCGAAGGGCACGAGGCCGACCACGAGGCGCAAGACCACCACGCCTATGCGCAGGACGATCAGCCGCACGCCGACGCGACCGCTCCCAGCGAGGCGCAGGGCTTCTCCGAAGGCCCGGTCGAGGCTCAAGGTCGGGACGCCTCGGGCGAAGCTCGGCAGGGCGCAGCCGACGAATCGCGCGAGCATGCCGACCGTCAGCCTGATGCCGTTGCCGCGCAGGACCATGACGCTGCTACCGAGCAGCCCTCCGGCGAAGCTGCGGAGGCCGCGAGCGCGCAGACCGGCGGCTCGCACGCTGCCGAGGCGGCCAGCCCGGCTGTCGCGGCAGACGAGCATGACCATGAGCACCACGGTCACGACGAGCATCATGACGGCGAGCACGAACATGATGAGCACGAACATCACGAATACCACCATCATGAGCATGATCACGATGAGCACGACGACGATGACGTCGCTGCCGTGGGCGAACATGCTGATCACGGCGTCACCATCGTGCCCGGCGACGAGAACGGCTCCGACACCGCGTCCGGCGACCATGAGGACGACGAGGACGACGGCGAGGAGATCGAGGAAGAGCTCGTCGAATCCGTCGGCGGCGATGACGTGCTGGAGGAAGTGCCGGAGCGCACCTTCCGTCCGCGCCGGCAGTACAAGATCCAGGAAGTCATCAAGCGCCGCCAGGTGATGCTGGTGCAGGTCGTGAAGGAGGAGCGCGGCAACAAGGGCGCGGCGCTGACGACCTATCTGTCGCTGGCCGGCCGCTATGCCGTGCTGATGCCCAACACGGCGCGCGGTGGCGGCATCAGCCGCAAGATCACCTCGGCGCAGGACCGCTCGCGCCTGAAGGAAGTGGTGCAGGACCTCGACGTGCCCGAGGGCATGGGCGTGATCCTGCGCACCGCCGGCGCCAACCGCACCAAGCCCGAGATCAAGCGCGACTTCGAATATCTGCTGCGTCTCTGGGAAACGGTCCGCGACATGACCCTGAAGTCGCAGGCCCCGACCCTCGTGTATGAGGAAGGCTCGCTGATCAAGCGCTCGCTGCGCGACCTCTACAACAAGGAGATCGACGAGATCCTCGTGGCCGGCGAAGACGGCTACCGCGAGGCGCACGATTTCATGAAGATGCTGATGCCGACCAATGTCCGGGCGGTGAAGCAGTATCGCGACGGCCAGCCGCTGTTCTCCCGGATGGGCGTCGAGAGCCAGCTCGACGCGATGTTCTCGCCGACCGTGCAGCTGCGCTCAGGCGGCTATATCGTGCTCAACCAGACCGAGGCGCTGGTCTCGATCGACGTGAACTCCGGCCGCGCCACGCGCGAGCATCACATCGAGGACACAGCGCTCAAGACCAATATGGAGGCGGCCGAGGAAGTGGCGCGGCAGCTCCGTTTGCGCGACCTAGCCGGGCTGATCGTCATCGACTTCATCGACATGGACGAGAAGCGCAACAACCGCTCCGTGGAACGCAAGCTGTCGGACTGCCTGCGGCAGGATCGCGCGCGCATCCAGGTCGGCCGGATCTCGCATTTCGGCCTTCTGGAGATGTCGCGGCAGCGCATCCGGGCCAGCGTGCTCGAAAGCTCGACCGAGCCGTGCGCGCATTGCGGCGGCACCGGTCACGTGCGCTCGGTGTCCTCGGTGGCGCTGCAGCTGCTGCGCAGCCTCGAAGAGACGCTGATGAAGGGCGCGACCCACAATCTCGTGGTCCGCACCCGCACCGAGGTGGCGCTCTACGTGCTCAATCACAAGCGCGGCCATCTGCGTGACCTCGAGAACAGCTTCAAGGTCTCGCTCGCCGTCATCGCCGATCCGAGCGTGAGCGGCCAGCAATCCTTCATCATCGATCGGGGCGAGCAGGTGCACACGCTCGAGGCCGCCAAGGCGCTGCTCGCCGCGCAGGCCTCTGCCCCGCCGCTGGCGGCCGAGGAAATCTACGACGAGGAAGAACCGTTCGACATCGAGACGGAATCCGAGGTCGAGACCGAGGAGACCGAAGGCCTGTCCGAGGACGCAGCCGACGGCAGCGCAGCCGAAGGCGAGCGGGACGGCGCGCGCCGCAAGCGGCGACGGCGCCGGCGTGGCCGCGGCAGCGAGGCCCGCGAGGGCGCGCTCCCAGAAGGCACGGCCGGACTGCAGCCCGCCGAGCCGGGCTCTGCCGCCGAGCAGTCAGCCGAGGACGCCGACGGCGAAGACGACGAGTCGGAGGAACAGCCTGCGTTCGCACAAGGCGAGCAGACGGATCAGCCTGGCGGCGAGCGGCGTCCGCGCCGGCGTGGACGCCGCGGCGGTCGTCGTCGGCGCGGTGGCGCGGAAGAAGGTCTCGCCGCGTCGATCGGCGACGAGCTCGCGCCGGCTTCGGCATCGGAGGCAGAAGCCGCCGTGGCCGATTTCGACGGCAATGGCGCTTCCCACCACGACGAGGAAGAGCCGGCAGAACCTGCGGCGCCGGTCCATGCGTCGGCCGCAACCGAGGCAGATGAGTCCGTCGCTGGCGCCTCCGTGCCCATGCCACAGGCTGCTCCGGGACAGCCCGAAGTGCAGCAGACCGAGGCTCCGAAGACGGAATCCGAGAAGACCCCACGCCGTTCGACGGTTCGCGAGAAGGTCAGCTTCCTTACCGAGCCGAGGCCGGAGGGCGCGGTTTCAGCCGTCAACGTCGCCGAGAGCAGCGCACCCACTCCGGCTGTCGACGTCGCGGCGTCCGGACCGGTTGCCTCCGAGCCGGCGGCCACCGATTCCTCGTCCCCTGCGGCGCCGCGCCGGGCCGGCTGGTGGTCCCGCCGTTTCGGTGGCGGGCAGTAAACCCCCACTCTCCGACGCTTCAATGCAAAACGCCCGGCCAGATTGGCCGGGCGTTTTTCATATGGCGTTCTTCGTATGGCGATCGTTCTTGACCGTGACGACCGGAGGCCGCTCAGCCGGTCGTCACGGCCGTCTCGACATCCGACGGATCGATCTGCTGATTGAGCCGTCGCTGCAGGAGATCATGGTCGAGTTCGTCTTCGCGCCACGAGACGAACACGGCGGCGATGCCGTTGCCGATGATGTTGGTCAGTGCACGCGGCTCGCGCGCCCTAGCCTAACCAGCGCGCGATCCGGGCCACCGCCTCACGCATGTCCTCGGCCGAACGCGCATAGGAAAAGCGCACGAAGCTGCGGCCGTGGATCGGATCGAAGTCGACGCCCGGCGTGGCCGCCACATGGGTCTCCTCCAGCATCCGCTTGGCGAAGTCGTAACTGTCGGAGGTGAAGTCGGACACGTCGGCATAGAGGTAGAAGGCGCCGTCGGCCGGCAGGAACCGGGTCAGGCCGGCCCTCGGGAAACCCTCGATCAGGATGTGCCGGTTCTCCTGGTAACCGTGCTTGATGGCCTCCATTTCGGTTCGGCCGTCGAACGCCGCTTCCGCCGCGATCTGCGACAGGGTCGGAACCGAGATCGCGAGGTTCTGTTGCAGACGCTCGATCGGCCGCACCAGCGCATCTGGCACCACCATCCAGCCGATGCGCCAGCCCGTCATGCAGAAGTACTTCGAGAACGAGTTGATGATCAGGGCCTCGCGCGACAGCTCCGCCGCCGTCACCGCCGGAAACGCGTAGTCCAGACCGTGATAGATCTCGTCGGAGATGAAGCGGATGCCGGCGTCGCGTGCGGCTGCGATGACACCGCCCAGCGCCTCACGCGACATCATGGTGCCGGTCGGATTGGCGGGACTTGCCACCAGCACACCCTTCAGCGGCGTCTTGCGGTGCGCGGCGAGCAGCGCTTCGCCGGTCAGGGCGTGACGGTTCTCCGCCGTGGTCTCGATCAGCACCGGCTCGCAGCCCAGCGCCGTCAGGATATGGCGATAGGGCGGATAGCCCGGCACGGTCACGGCCACGCGGTCGCCGGGCTCGAACATGGCCAGGAACGCCAGGATGAATCCGGCCGAGGATCCCGTCGTGATCACGATCCGCGCCGGATCGACCTCGCAAGCGTGCGTCTCGCGATAGTGCCGCGCGATTCGCTGTCGCAGCGACAGCAGACCGAGCGCCGAGGTGTAGTCGATGCGGGCCTGATCGAGCGCGGCATGCGCGGCCGCAATGGCCGCTCGTGGCGCAGGCGCCGCCGGTTGGCCGACCTCCATGTGGATGACATGTCCACCGCCCGCCTCGATCCGCTCGGCCGCAGCCATCACGTCCATCACCATGAACGGCGGAACATTGCTGCGCGCGGACGGTGCCGTCAGGTCGGCGATCCGCTGTTCCAATGTCGGTATCACTGTCGCATCCACCATCGATATCTGCTATTGACCCCGGCTGTTCGGACCCGCTCCGTGAACCGGTCGGGGTCAGCCCATGGGCCTCGTTCGCCGCAGATGAGCCGCATTCCGCCGTTTGGTGGGCAATAGCCCGTCTCGCGCCTCGCGCCAATTGCAAAGATCGCCTGATGTCGCTCCGTATCGTGCTTCGCAAGAAACTGTCCGGCGGGCTTGCCGCGGTCGTCGCGGCGGCCGTGACGCTGGCGCCGCTCGCGCCTGCATCGGCGCAGCAAGGCAAGGGACCGCCGATCCTGCGCGACACCGAGACCGAGGTGCTGCTGCGTGAATATACCCGGCCGATCCTGCGCGTCGCCGGGCTCGAAAAGCAGAACATCCAGATGGTCATCATCAACGATGCGTCCTTCAACGCGTTCGTTGCCGACGGCCGCCGCATCTTCGTCAATTACGGCGCCATCCTGCAGTCGGAAAATCCGAACCAACTGATCGGCGTTCTCGCGCACGAGACCGGCCATCTCGCCGGCGGCCATCTCGCCAAGCTGCGCCAGCAGCTCGCCACCGCCCAGACCCAGATGATCATCGCCACCATTCTCGGCGCCGGCGCCCTCGCGGTCGGCGCGCGCGGCGGCGGCAGCGGCCTTGCCAATGCCGGCGCCGCGACGCTGTCGGCCCCGGGCGAGGTCATCCGCCGATCGCTGTTGTCGTATCAGCGTCAGCAGGAGGAGAACGCCGACCGTGCGGGGGTGAAATTCCTCACTGCGACAGCGCAATCGCCGAAGGGCATGTACGAGACGTTCAAGCGCTTCACCAATGAGAGCCTGTTCGCCGCGCGCGGCGCCGACCCCTATCTGCAATCACATCCGATGCCGGCCGATCGCGTCGAGGCGCTCGAGGGCCTCGCGCGCCAAAGCCCCTATTGGGACAAGAAGGACGACCCCGCATTGCAGCTCCGCCACGACATGGTCCGTGCCAAGATCTCGGCCTTCATGGAACGGCCGGACACGGTGGCACGGCGCTATCCATTGTCGGACACCGGCCTGCCCGCCCGCTACGCCAGGGCAATCTCCACCTACCTGCATGGCGACCTGCGCAGCGCCCTGAGCCAGATCGATGCCCTGATCCAGGTGCAACCCAACAACGCCTATTTCTACGAGGTCCGCGGCCAAGCCCTGCTGGAGGGCGGCCGCCCCACTGAGGCGATCGCTCCGCTGCGCAAGGCGGTGCACCTGTCCAATAACGCCCCGCTCATCGAGATGTTACTTGGTCAGGCCTTGGTGGCATCCGAGAACAAAGCCTACACTGACGAGGCGATCTCGATCTTGCGCGCGGCGGTCGCGCGCGAATCCGAGGCGCCGCTCGGCTATTCCCAGCTCGCGATGGCCTACGGTCGCAAGGGCGATTATGCGGAGGCGGATCTCGCCTCGGCGCAGGCCGCCTTCCTGCGTGGCGACAACAAGACGGCGCGCGAGCTTGCCTCGCGTGCAAAAACCCGCTTCGCGGTCGGCTCGCCGGGCTGGGTCAGGGCCGACGACATCGTCACGGCAAAGCCGCTTTCCGGCCAGTAGGTGTCGGACAGCGGAGTTGGCGCCCGCTGAAGTTTTGAACTACTGCTATCATCCGATCCAGAATATCAAAATACCGTCACGACCATCGACAAGGACCCGATCATTTGACCCAGAGGACCTCCTTCATGCCGTCAGTCCGCACGCTCATTCCCGCGATGTTGCTCGCGCTTTCGCTCTGCGGCGTGCCTCAGCTCGCGTCGGCGGAGAGCTTCTCCGACAGCCAGCGGGGCGAGATCGAGACCATCGTCCGAAACTACCTGATCGCGCATCCCGAGGTGCTCGAAGAGGCGATGGCCGAGCTGCAGAAGCGCCAGACGGCAGCCGAGGCGGCCAAGCACGAGGCCAGCGTCAGCAAGAACGCCGAGACCATTTTCAACTCGCCGCGCGGCGTCGTGCTCGGCAACAAGGATGGCGACGTCACCTTCGTCGAGTTCTTCGACTACAATTGCGGCTACTGCAAGCGCGCGATGGCCGACATGATGGAGCTGATGAAGAGCGACCCGAAGCTGAAGGTCGTGCTCAAGGAATTTCCCGTGCTGAGCCAGGGCTCCGTCGAGGCCGCGCAGGTCGCCGTCGCCGTTCGCATGCAGGCCCCGCAGAAATATCTCGACTTCCACCAGAAGCTGCTGGGCGGCCGCGGCCAGGCCGACAAGGCCCATGCGCTCGCGGTCGCCAAGGATCTCGGGCTCGACATGGCGCGCGTCGAGAAGGACATGGCGAGCCCCGAGGCCAAGGCGACGATCGAGGAAAACTTCAAGCTCGCCGAGGAGATGGGCATGAACGGGACGCCGAGCTACGTGATCGGCAAGCAGGTCGTGATCGGCGCCGTCGGCGTCGAGGGCCTGCGCGAGAAGATCAGCGCGGCCCGCTGCGGCAAGGCGAGCTGCTGAGCATCTCTGCCAAAGCGTCTCGCCATCACGGGATCAATCGAAGGCCGGCTGTCTCAGCCGGCCTTCTGCTTTTGCCGTGAGCCGGTGGCGAAGCGGCAGCCGGGTGGCGGCAGCGCCCTCGCCTATCCCTTCAGCTTCATGCCGAGCCGGGTTCGAAGTGCCTCGCGGATGTGCCCGCGTGCAATCGCCTCGGCCCGATCGGGATCGCGGATCGCGATCGCTTCGATCAGCTCACCATGCTCGGCCGCGGCAGTTGCCGCACGTCCTTCGGCCGCAAACGTCGTGGTTCCCAGCAGCGCTGTCGCGACATGCATGTCCTCGAGGGCGGCATCGAGGTAGCGGTTGCGCGCCGCGCGCTGGATCGCACCGTGCATCAGCCGGTTCAGCCGCGCTAGCTCGGCGGCGTCGTCCCCCCCGCTGACAAAGCGTGCATGAATGTCGCGGAGCGCCGCGATCTCGGCCGACACGGCATACTGCGCGGCGAGCCGGGCGGCGGCGCCTTCGAGAATTTCCCGCATCGCGTACAGCTCGAGGACTTCATTCTCGTCGAGACTGCGCACGATCAGGCCGCGTCCACCAGCCGGCTGCACCCACCCCTTGGCCACCAGCTTGCCGAAGGCCTCACGGACCGGCGTCCGGCTGACGTTCAGCTTCTGGGCGACCTCGTCCTCACGCAGCCGATCGCCGGAGCGATAGAAGCCGTTCTCCAGCGCATGGCACAGCGCACGAAATACCGCTTCGCCGAGAGAGACGTTGTCACGATCGATGGTGAGCGATGGCGCTTCCGAGGACATGGGGTCACCATTTCACAATCTCGTTGCGAACAACAGCCTATCTTGCATATTTTTGTATACAATAGCATACTAATTCTATGCCCACTGTAGCCTTTACTTCCGTACCATCCATCATCGCTTGGCCGACGGCTGACATGCCGATGGCGTTGCTGTGCGGACCAAAGCCGATCCAGGCCCCGCCGCCTTGCGTCCGCGAGGGCCTGCAATGACTGATCAGAGCGATCTCGCCGACCATCCCCTGACCTACGACGTCGTCGTGGTCGGCGGCGGCAACGCAGCCCTCTGCGCCGCCATTGCGGCACGGCGCGCCGGGGCCTCGGTCATCGTGCTGGAGGCCGCCTCCAAGTTCTATCGCGGTGGCAATACGCGCCACACCCGCAACATGCGCTGCGCCCATGACGCGGCGACCGCGACGTTGAGCGGCCCCTACACCGAGGACGAGTTCTGGGACGATCTCCTGCGCGTCACCGAAGGCCAGACCAACGAACAACTGGCCCGCCTGATGATCCGCGAGTCCAAGGACATGCTCGACTGGATCGTCGCACAGGGCGTGCGTTTCCAGCCGTCGCTCGGCGGGACGCTGAGCTTAGGGCGGACCAACTCGTTCTTCCTGGGCGGCGGCCGGGCCATGCTCAATGCGTTGTATCTCACCGCCGAGCGGCTCGGCGTCGACGTGCTGTATGAGGCGGAGGTCGTCGGGCTCGACATCGATGAGACCCGTTTCGACGCTGCGATCATCCGACAGCGTGACGCCAGGACGCGAATCTGCGGCAAGGCGCTGGTTGCGGCAGCGGGCGGCTTCGAAGCCAACATCGACAGGCTGGTCGAGGGCTGGGGCGAGATCGCGCGCAACTTCCTGATCCGCGGCACGCCCAACAATCGCGGTACGGTGCTCGACATGCTGCTCGGCGCCGGCGTCGACAGCATTGGCGATCCGACCCAGTGCCACGCAGTGGCGATCGATGCGCGCGCCCCCAAATATGACGGCGGCATCATCACGCGGCTCGACTGCGTCGTGTTCGGCATCGTCGTCAACAACAACGCTGAGCGATTCTACGACGAAGGCGAGGACGTCTGGCCGAAGCGCTACGCGATCTGGGGACGCTTGGTTGCCGCTCAGCCGGACCAGATCGCCTACATCATCTTCGACGCGAAATCGGCGAACCTGTTCATGCCGTCGCTCTACCCCGCGATCGAGGCGGCCAGCATCACCGAGCTCGCCGGCAGGCTCGGCCTCGATCCGGACAAGCTGACCGCCACCGTCGCGCATTTCAACGCATCGGTGCGCGACGGACAATTCAATCCCGACATCCTCGACGATTGCCGCACCGAGAACCTGACGCCGCCGAAATCGCATTGGGCGCGCCGCATCGATAGCGGCCCCTACTACGCCTATCCGGTTCGGCCCGGCATTACCTTCACCTATCTCGGCGTGCGGGTCGATCACGCCGCAAAGATGATGATGAAGTCCGGCGGTCCCGCCGACAACATGTACGCCGCAGGCGAGATCATGGCCGGCAACGTGCTCGGCCGCGGCTATGCCGCAGGAATCGGCATGACGATCGGCAGCGTGTTCGGGCGTATCGCCGGCCAGGGAGCAGCGACACATGCAGCGCAGTGAAGCGTTGACCGAGGCGGATCGGCTGATGACGATCTGCAATTCCTGCCGCTATTGCGAGGGACTCTGCGCCGTGTTTCCGGCAATGGAGATGCGCCGCGCCTTCACCGGCGGCGACCTCAACTATCTCGCCAATCTCTGCCATGCCTGCGGGGCCTGCTACGTCGACTGCCAGTTCTCCCCCCCGCACGAGTTCGACGTTCGCGTCCCCTCCGTTCTGGCCCGGGTGCGGCACGAGAGCTATGCCGACTATGCCTGGCCGCACGCGCTGGCGCCGCTGTTCAGGCGCAATGGTCTCGCGGTGTCGCTCATCGCGGTGGTCAGCATGGCCGCGTTCATCGTCGGCATCGTGGCCTTCAACGATCCCGCCGCGGTGTTTGCAAGCCGGCACGGCCCCGGCTCGTTCTACGCGCTCATGCCCCACAACGCGATGGCGCTGTTGTTCGGCGCCGCCTTCCTGTGGGCCATCATCGCCTTCATCATGGGCGCTCGGGCGTTCTGGAATGATATCGGCGAGCCGAGCTCGACCTTGACGCGCCCACGTCCACTGCTGCGCGCCGTTCGCGACGCAGCCAGCCTGCGCTATCTCGATGGCGGCGGCGTCGGCTGCTACAACGAGGACGAGCGGCCACGCGACACCCGGCGGTTCTATCACCATCTGACGTTCTGGGGCTTCATGCTCTGCGTCGCATCGACCAGCGTCGCGACGCTCTATCACTATCTTCTGCACCGTGAGGCGCCCTATCCGTTGTGGGACCTGCCGGTCGTGCTCGGCACGCTGGGCGGATTGGGCATCGTGGTCGGTCCGCTCGGACTCTACACCGCCAAGCGCAGGCGTGAGCCTGCGATGATGGATGCGGGCAGTCGCGCCATGGACGTCGCGTTCCTGGCGATGCTCGTCCTTACCGGCGCAACCGGGCTCGCCCTCCTCTTGCTACGCGAGACCAGCACGATGGGCCTGCTGCTCGCGCTCCATCTCGGTGCGGTGTTCGCGCTCTTCATCACGATGCCCTACGGCAAGTTCGTGCACGGCCTCTATCGATTCTTGGCGCTCGTCCGCTACGCGCGCGAACGTCACGGCGCGTAGCTCATGCGAGGTCGCCGGCGACACGCAACGGATCACTGTTGTCGTCATGCAGCATTCATGACCCTGAGCATCCGTTCATAAAGTTGCGATCTGCGACATTTTTCCGGAACGATCAGCGACGCACGGAACGACTCCTACCTCCTGCCGTTGTCGGCGCGGGCAGTGCAAATACGAGGAGGATAGAGGATGACCAATCGCTTGATGGTATCAGTTGCTGCAATCGCGCTCCTGGCGGGTGCAGGTTTTGCTCATGCGCAAGGTACCGGCGGTGCGGGCGGCGCAGCTGGACAGTCCGGCGGCGCAGCCATGCAGGGCGGTGCGACCGGTGGTGCTGCCGGCGGAGCATCGAGCGGTGGCATGAACGCGCCCGGCGGCGCGATGCATCGCGACAGCGGCTCGCCTGCGTCCGACATGCGCTCCAGTCAGTCCGAGCAGAAGCCCGGTGCGACCAAGGGCCAGCGCGCCGAGGAAGGCATGAAGGGTCCGAATGCCAAGGGCGCGACCTCCGAGACCGACAAGGCCGGCTCCAAGAACATGAAGGCCGAGGGTCGCGACAGCAAGAGCGGCACCAGCACGAACGCTGAAACCAAGACCGGCAGCGACCGGTCGCAGACCACCACCGGACAGGCCGGCGCCGGCGCCAAGCTCTCGACCGAGCAGCGCACCAAGATCACCAGCGTGATCCGCAGCCAGCGCGTCGAGCCGGTGACCAACGTGAACTTCAATATCTCGGTCGGCACCCGGGTGCCGCGCGACGTTCACTTCCACCGGCTCCCGGCGGAAGTCGTGACGATCTATCCGGAATGGCGCGGATACGACTTCATCCTGGTTCGTGAGCAGATCATCGTGATCGATCCCCGCACCTACGAGATCGTCGCAGTTCTCGACGCCTGATCCCGACCAGGCAGGCGATGAGGACATGGGGCGGGCAGCAATGCCCGCCCCATTCTATTGCGCAAAGAGCACGTAAGGGCGATCACACGCAGCCCGTGCAGCCGGGTGGACAAACCTGGTTAACCACTTAAGACGGTTTTTTCGTCTGACGGACCAAGCCTCGGGCAGCCGGCCCGGCTGCCGAAAGGCTTCCCCTTGGCGGCTTTGTTACCTATAACGCCGCCCACTGCCGCCACACCGCCGGGATGGGAATGGCCGACGCCGCGCACAACACGATCTATGTCCTCAACGGACCCAACCTCAACCTGCTGGGCACCCGCGAGCCGGAGACCTATGGCCATGCCACCCTGGCAGACGTCGAACGGCTCTGCGTCGAGACGGCCGCGCGCTTCGGCCTGACGGCGGAGTGCCGGCAGTCGAACCATGAGGGTGTGCTCGTGGATTGCATCCATGAGGCCCGCAGCCGCGGTGCGGTCGGAATCATCCTCAATGCCGGCGCCTACTCGCATACCTCCATTGCCTTGCACGACGCGCTGATGGGGGTGAAGATCCCCACCGTCGAAGTGCACATCAGCAACATTCACGCCCGCGAGAGCTTCCGGCACCATTCTTTCACCGCGAAGGCCGCGTTTGCCTCGATCTGCGGCTTCGGCATCGACGGCTACCGGCTGGCGATCACCGGCCTCGCCGCCAAGATCGGCGCCAAAGCCGTCACGCAGACCGACATCTAGCGCAAGCCTGACGTCACAGTCCTCACGCACCCAACGTTCCGGATCAGATCATGGCGCCCCAGCCCGACGACAAGACCATCGCGAAATCCGAAGACAGCCAGCTCATTCGCGAGCTCGCAGCGCTGCTGGATGAGACCAGCCTGACCGAGATCGAGCTGGAGCGTGCCGGCCTTCGCATCCGCGTTGCCCGCAACGTGACCGTTGCGGCGGCCGTCCATTCGGCCATCGGAACAGCCGCCGCTGGCGTTCCCGTGGTCGCAGCCGCCACCGCGGCAGCCGCCGGCGCGGACTTGTCAAAACATCCCGGCGTGGTGCCCTCTCCCATGGTCGGTACCGCCTACTGGGCGCCCGAGCCCGGCGCCAAGCCGTTCGTCGAGGTCGGCTCCAAGGTGTCCGTCGGTCAGACCCTGATGATCATCGAGGCGATGAAGACGATGAACCAGATTCCGTCACCGCGCGCCGGGACGGTGACGCAGATCCTGGTCGAGGACGGCCAGCCCGTGGAGTACGGCGAGCCGCTCGTCATCATCGAATAAGCGCGACTAGCGGACGGCGAAAGCGAATGGTCCACCATTCCATGTTCGCCGCTCACTACTCGCCACTCGCGCCCGAGGCACCATGTTCGACAAGATCCTCATCGCCAATCGCGGCGAAATCGCCCTTCGCATCCTCAGGGCCTGCAAGGAGCTCGGTATCTCCACCGTCGCGGTGCATTCCACCGCCGACGCCGATGCGATGCATGTCCGCCTCGCCGACGAAAGCGTCTGCATCGGGCCGCCGCCGTCGAAGGACAGCTATCTCAACATTCCCGCCCTGCTCGCCGCCTGCGAGATCACCGGCGCCGACGCCGTGCATCCCGGCTACGGCTTCCTGTCGGAGAACGCGCGCTTCGCCGAGATTCTCGCGGACCACAATCTGCATTTCATCGGGCCGAAGGCGGAGCACATCCGCCTGATGGGCGACAAGATCGAGGCCAAGAAAACGGCCAAGCGGCTGGGCATTCCCGTCGTTCCAGGCTCGGATGGCGCTGTCACTCCGGACCACGACGCGATGGCGATCGCCAAGGAGATCGGCTTCCCGGTGCTGGTCAAGGCAGCCGCCGGCGGCGGCGGCCGCGGCATGAAGGTCGCCCACACCGAGGCCGACCTGCAGCTGGCGCTGACCACAGCGGCCAACGAGGCGAGATCGGCGTTCGGCGACGCCTCGGTCTATCTGGAGAAGTATCTGCAGAAGCCGCGTCACATCGAGATCCAGGTGCTCGGCGACGGCCGCGGCGGCGCCATCCATCTCGGCGAGCGCGACTGCTCGTTGCAGCGGCGCCATCAGAAGGTCTGGGAGGAAGGCCCCTCCCCGGTGCTTGACGCAGCGGCCCGGGCCAAGATCGGCAACACCGTCGCCAAGGCGATGCAGGAGCTGAAATATATCGGCGTCGGCACCATCGAATTCCTCTACGAGGACGGCGAATTCTATTTCATCGAGATGAATACCCGCATCCAGGTCGAGCATCCCGTCACGGAGATGATCACCGGGATCGACCTCGTGCTGGAGCAGATCCGCATCGCCGCCGGCGGCGACCTGCCGATGACCCAGGACCAGGTTGTCATCAACGGCCACTCCATCGAGTGCCGCGTCAATGCGGAAAACCCTGTCACCTTCCGGCCCTCGCCGGGCAAGATCCTGCAGTACCACCCGCCTGGCGGCCTCGGCGTCCGCATCGACTCTGCCGTCTATCAGGGCTACGTGATCCCGCCCTATTACGACTCGCTGGTTGGCAAGCTGATCGTCCACGGCAAGACCCGGGTCGAATGCCTGATGCGGCTGCGGCGCGCACTGGACGAGATGGTCGTCGACGGCATCGAGACCACGCTGCCGCTGTTCAGGGCCCTTGTCCGCGAGCCGGCCATCATCGATGGCGACTATCACATCCACTGGCTCGAACAGTACCTCGCTGGCCAGAAGGCGGAGTGAGCGGCTAACCGCAAAATTCCACTGACGCGCCGGAACCCTCCAGCCCGCACTGCGTTCTGCTCTTTCGGCGGTTCCGCTGAGGGGGCAGGTATTTCAATTGGCATGCGAGTGAGCGGTGGCGCCTGAGATTGGACAAAGGCGCACGCTGGGACAAATCCTGCTGCTGTCGGCGGGATTCCTGGTGCTGGTCGTCGTCAGCACGGCCTCGGTGCTGCTCGTCAACAAGGCCCGCAAAGACAACGCCTGGGTGGTGCACACCATCGAGGCGGAGAACCAGATCAACGCTCTGCTGCTCGAGGTCCGCCGGGCCGAGAGCGGCGCCCGCGCCTACCTGCTGACCCAGGACAATACGTTTCTGACCGATCACGACGCCGCCGTCACCGCGATCGCGCCGGTGCTCGACAAGCTCGGAACACTCGTGGCCGACAATCCTGCCCAGGTCGAGCTGCTCCGCCAGGTCCGCGCCGAAATCGACACCCGCCTCGGCCAGTTCAGGCGCGAGAAGGAGCTGGCCGCGCAGGGTGACCTCGCCGCCGCCGCCGCGCTCGTGCGGAGCGCCGCTTCCGGCAACACCAGCATCAACATCCGCGATCTCGCCAATCGCATGCGGCTGGAGGAAGAGCGGCTGTTCGTGCTGCGCACCGCCAATGCCGACCGCAGCCAGCAGCTGGCGACCGTCGTGACGGTGACTGGCTCGGCCCTGGTCGTCCTGCTCGCGATCATCTCGGTGCTCCTTGTGCGCCGCTCGGCCAGCGCGCGCGACGAGGCCGAGGCCAGGCTGCGCGAGAGCAACCTCAACCTCGAAGCCACCGTCGACGAGCGCACCGCGGACCTGCGCGAGGCCAATGAGGAGATCCAGCGCTTCGCCTATATCGTGAGCCACGACCTGCGCTCGCCGCTCGTCAACATCATGGGCTTCACCAGCGAGCTCGACGAGCTGCGCAACGACATCTTCCGGCGGATCGCGACGCTGGCGCGGGCGGCCTCCGACGCGCCGCCGCCGGCGGAAGGCGCTGAGCCCGAGCTCGAAGGCGCCGACCAGCAGCTGTCGGAGGATTTCAGCGAGGCGCTCGGCTTCATCAAATCCTCGATCGCCAAGATGGACCGGCTGATCACGGCCATCCTCAACCTGACCCGCGAGGGCCGCCGCGAGTTCGTGCCGGTGCGGATCGATACCCGCGAGCTGATCGAGGGCATCGTCTCGACGCTGGCGCATCAGGCTGCGGAAACCGACACCACCATCCGCGTGGAACCGTTGCCGGCCATCGTCAGCGACCGCCTGGCGCTGGAGCAGATCTTCTCCAACCTGATCGACAACGCCATCAAATATCTCAAGCCGGGCGTTCCCGGCGACATCGCCATTCGCGCCCGTACCAAGCTCGGTTTTGCCATCTTCGAGGTTACGGACAACGGCCGGGGGATTGATCCCAGGGATCATCAACGTATCTTTGATCTGTTCCGTCGCGCCGGGACCCAGGACCGTCCGGGTCAGGGGATTGGATTGGCGCATGTCCGCGCGCTGGTGCGTCGGCTCGGCGGAACCATGTCGGTCGCGTCGGAGCTCGACCAGGGCAGCACGTTCACCATCACGCTCCCGATCAACTGGAACGCCTCAAACCGGAACTCAGACCGATGACCATGCCCGTGACGATCATCATGATCGAGGACGACGAAGGCCACGCCCGCCTGATCGAGCGCAATATCCGCCGGTCCGGCGTCAACAACGAGATCAAGCCGTTCACCAATGGTACAGATGCCGTGAAGTATCTGCTGGGTGCTGACGGCACCGGCCTCGATCACAAGGGGCACGCATTGCTGATCCTGCTCGACCTGAACCTGCCGGACATGACCGGCATCGACATCCTCAAGATGGTCAAGCAGAACAGTTTCCTGAAGAGCGCGCCGGTGGTCATCCTCACCACGACGGATGACTCGCAGGAGATCAAGCGCTGCTACGAACTCGGCTGCAACGTCTACATCACCAAGCCGGTCAACTACGAAAGCTTCGCCAACGCCATTCGCCAACTCGGCCTGTTCTTCTCCGTCATCCAGGTTCCGCCCGCCGCATGAGCTCCGCCGCCCCCACGCTGCTCTATATCGACGACGACGCAGCGCTGGCGCGGCTGGTCGAGCGCGGGCTCAAGCGATTGGGCTTCACGGTGGAACACGCCGCCGACGGCAGCGCGGGCTTGCAGCGGCTGGAGCGCGGCGGCATCGACGTCGTGGCGCTCGACCAGTACATGCCAGGCTTCGACGGACTCGAGACGCTGGAGCGCATCATGGCGCTGCCCGAACCGCCGCCGGTGGTGTTCGTCACCGCCTCACAGGATTCCAAGATCGCGGTCACGGCCCTGAAGGCCGGCGCGGCCGACTACCTCGTCAAGGACGTGCAGGGCGAGTTCATTCCCCTGCTGCAGGTCGCGGCCGAAGGCGCGGTGCGCCAGGCCCGGCTGCAGAAGGCCCGCGACGAGGCGGAGGCGGAAGTGCGGGCGTCACGCGACCGCTACGCGGCGCTGGCGGCCGAGCGCGAGGTCCTGCTGCGCGAGGTCAATCACCGCGTCGGCAATTCGCTGCAGATCATCGCCTCGCTGCTACATCTTCAGGCCAACTCCAGCACCCAGGACGACGTCAAGGCCGCGCTCACCAATGCAATGGGCCGCGTCGCCGCCGTGGCGCAGGTGCATCGCCGCCTCTACACGTCTCAGGATCTCAAGAGCGTGCTGCTCAACCAGTATCTGGATTCGCTGCTCGACGACCTGCGCCGCTCGGCGGAGGGCAACCGGATGTCGCGGCTGACCCTGAAGGCGGAGCCGGTCGAGATCGACCCGGATCGCGCGGTCGCGATCGGCATCGTCGTCAACGAGCTGGTCATGAACGCGGTCAAATACGCCTACCCCGATGGGCCGGGCCCGATCCATGTCGAGCTGAAGCTTGCAGGTGAGGACATCGTGCTGTCGATCGCCGACAACGGCGTCGGCCTCAACGCAACCAGCGATCCGCGCTCGACCGGAATGGGCCAGCGCATCGTCAGCGCCATGGCGACCAAGCTCGACGCCACCGTCGGCCCCGATCCGAGCCATGCCGGCACCAGGATCGTGGTCCGCTTCCGCCTCGAAAAAGATGCTCCCAAGCCCGCGGCTGCCGCGGTCGGCTGAGCCGACGCAGCCGGCACGCAACCATCGCGCGCCCGGCATCGGCCTGCTATGCTGATCCCATGAATACGCGCGACTCTGCAGCGTCCGAGATTACGCCCGAGGTCCTGCTGCGTGCCTATGCCTGCGGCATCTTCCCGATGGCCGAAAGTGCCGACGACCCGACCTTGTTCTGGGTCGAGCCGGAGCTGCGCGGCGTCATTCCGCTCGACGGCTTTCGCGTCGCCTCGCGCCTTGCGCGCACGGTCCGGTCGGACGCCTTCGCCGTGACCGTGAACCAGGCGTTCAAGGCGGTGATGGATGGCTGCGCCGAGCCGCAGCCTGGCCGCGAGGACACCTGGATCAACAAGCGTATCCGCGAGCTCTACACCGGCCTCCACGCGCTTGGCCATTGCCACAGCGTCGAATGCTGGCAGGATGGCGAGCTGGTGGGCGGCCTCTACGGCGTCAGCCTGGGCCGCGCCTTCTTCGGCGAGAGCATGTTTCACCGCACCCGCGACGCCTCGAAGGTCGCGCTCGTGCATCTCGTCGCGCGGCTGATCGCCGAGGGCTTCGAGCTGCTCGACACCCAATACGTCACCGAGCACCTCAAGACCTTCGGCGCCGTTGAGATCCCGCGCCGGCGCTACACCGTGCTGCTCGAAAAGGCCCTGAGGGGGCCGGCCGCCAATTTCGCCAGGCTGGCGGTTGATCGGCCGATCTCGGGCACCGAGGCACTCGCGATCATCGCAGCGCGCGGCTGAGCGAGGTTATCTGAACACTCCGCCGAACGGTCCGCCCGCCTGGGGCGGCGGCGGTGGTGGCGGCACCTGCTGGGTCTGATTCTGCTGCGGCGGCGATGGCGGCCTGGGCGCCGCCTGCCGCTGCTGCGGCGGACGCTTTTGCGCAGGCTGCGGCGCCGCGGCCGGCTTCTGATCCGGCGCGGCGGCGCTGACGACCGTGGTCTGCGGCTCTTTGCAGTCAACCAGCCAGATGTCGTAGATCGGGTGCTCGACGCCGTGCAGACCGGGGCTGGCCGCGAACATCCAGCCCGAGAAGATGCGCTTCACCTCGCCCTGCAAGGTGATCTCGTCGACCTGCACGAACGCGTCGGTGTTGGCGGCCTCGGTGGCTGGCCTCGTGTAGCAGGCGTCGGTCTTTACCCGGAGCGCCCCGAACTGCACGGTCTCGCCGATATCCTCGTCGAAATTGATGATGCGGCCGGTGATCTTGTCGAGCCCGGAGAAGCTCGCCTTCTTGTTGACGATCTTCTGCGCCGGCGGTTCGGTCACGACCTCGTCGCCCGGCTGGATGGTGGCCGGGGTCTGCGGTACCGCGCCGTTCGGCGGGATCGCTGCATTCTGGGGTGCGCCGCGTGGCGGTGCCTGCCGCTGACCAGGCGCAGCCCCCGGCTGGCCGGGTGGCGGCACGGCCGCGACCGGAGGATTGTTCTGTGGCAGGATCGTCGTTCCCGGCGGCGGCGCCAGCGGCTGGGATTGGACCGGACCCGGCAGGGCGGCGCCCTGCCCTGGCGGCGGACGGGTTGGCGCCGGCAGCACCCGACCCTGCGGCAGCTCCGGGATCTCCTCCTCTTCCTCGGGAGGCGGAATCGGCTCGCCACGGCGCGGAATGTTGCCCGGCGGGCGCGGAACGGGATCGGAGAAAATGGTACCGATCTGCGCGCGCGCCGGCACGGACAGCGTGAGGGATGTGGCGGCCAGCAATGCCGCGATACCGGTCAGGACGATTGTTCGGTGCATCTCGCGCGGCTTTATCAGGCGAATCGGGGTTCGGGACAATCAAATCGCGTCATGACCCATCCGCCGCTCTCGATCAGCCCTCCCGTTAACATGTCGAATACGGCGGGGGAAGGGCGAGCTGCCAGCACTCCGCGTGCTGGTCAGCCGGTTCTTCCAATGAGATAGTCGTGATCAAGAGCCGGATCGGAACCGGCGCCAAAGGGAAGGAAATCGATGTCTGATTCGATCCGTCTCGACGGCCGAGTGGCCGTCGTTACCGGCGCGGCCGGCGTCATCGGCGCCGCGACCATGCGGCTGCTGGCCGCGCGCGGGGCCCGCATCGTCGCCGTGGACCGGCGCGAGGCCGATCTCGCCGCCGCGACGGCCGCCCTGCCGGCGAGCGCCGAGGCGCTCGCCGTGGCCGCCGACGTCACCGACGAGGACCAGGTCGCGGCTTATGTGCGACAAGCGTGCGATCGGTTCGGCACCATCGACGTGTTCTTCAACAATGCCGGCATCGAAGGCGAGATCAAGCCGATCACCGCATATCCGCTGGAGGCGTTCCGTCGCGTGCTCGACGTCAACGTCGTCGGCGTCTTCCTCGGCCTCAAGCACGTGCTGCCGGTGATGCTGAAGCAGAACCGCGGCTCGATCATCAACACCGCCTCGATCGCCGGCCTGATCGGCTCGCCGCAGATCGCCGTCTACAGCGCCAGCAAGCACGCGGTCATCGGCCTGACCAAGAGCGCGTCCTGGGAGTGCACCGGCACCAATGTCCGTGTGAACTGCATCTGCCCCGGGCTGATCGAGAGCCGCATGCTGAGCGCGATCATCGAAGGGCGCAGCGGCGCCGCGGTTCCGGCCGACAAGGTGGTCGATCGCGTCCCCGCGCGCCGGCTCGGCCAGGGCGCGGAGGTCGCCTCGATCGTCGCCTTCCTCGCCTCCGACGATGCCAGCTACGTCTCCGGCGCGGCCTACACCGTCGATGGCGGCCGCACCGCCGCCTGACGTCCCTTCAACTTGACCGTCTTTTCAACCCGACAGGTTTTTGCAATGCCCGTGCAACTCGATGCCGATGCTGCTGCCGTCTACAAAGCATTTCAGGAGGCCGGCCGGCCGGCCTATGAGACGCTGACACCACAGGAGGCGCGGGACTACTATCTGGCCGCGCGCGTCGTGAGCAATCCCGAGCCGCCCGAGCTTGCGGACGTCAAGGACCTCGCCATCCCTGCCCCGCATGGCACAATCCCGGCACGGCTCTATCGACCAAGGACGGTGCGGCAGACCAACGGTCTTGCGCCGGGATTGGTGTTCTATCACGGCGGCGGCTGGGTGATCGGCAATCTGGAGTCGCATGACGTGGTCTGCCGCGCGCTGGCGCACGAAGGCGAACTGATCGTGATCTCGGTCGACTACCGCCTCGCGCCCGAGCACAAGTTTCCGGCCGCGGTCGACGACGCCGCCGCGGCCATACGATGGATCGCCGACAATGCTGCCGCGCTCGGCATCGATGCCGCCAGGCTCAGCGTCGGCGGCGATTCCGCCGGCGGCAATCTCGCCGCCGTCGTCGCGCTCTTGGCGCGTGACGGCAAGGGCCCGAAGCTCTCAGGCCAGGTGCTGATCTATCCGGCCACCGACTTTTCGATGAGCCATCCCTCGCACAGCGAGCCCGAGACCAGCGTGCTGCTGACGCATTCGGTGATCCGCTGGTTTCGCGACCATTATCTCAACAGTGCCGCCGACGTCCACGATTGGCGGGCCTCCCCGGCGAAGGCGGAAACCCTAGCCGGGCTACCGCCCGCCTATGTGCTCACGGCCGGCGCCGATCCGCTGCGCGACGAGGGCGACGACTACGCGCGCCGCTTGCGCGAGGCCGGCGTGCCGGTGACGCATCGCAACCATCCCGGCCAATTCCACGGCTTCTTCACGATGGGCAAGCTGCTCGACCAGGCCAATGTCGCCGCACGCGACATCGGCGCCTGGCTGAAGCAGCTCGACCGGCCCGGCGGCATCTGAGCGTTACCGCGCTGAGCTCAGAACGCACCGACCCGCGAGTTCGCGGGTCGTGCTCACATGCGGCCGAAGTCGTCGCGTGTGAGATCGGCTTGCTCGCGCTCGAGCAGCAGCTACATCCCGCGCAAGCCGGCCGGGACGACTGGACAGCTCACATTTCATTCCTCGCAGCAGGAGACTCCCACATGAAGACCGTGAACCTCGCCGACAAGCTGAGCCAATTCTCAGGCCATTGGGACCCGCACGTGGTCGCGGACTACAACGATAATGACGTGATGGTCGTGAAGTTCATGGGAGAATTCCCGTTCCACAAGCATGACACGACGGATGACTTCTTCCTGGTCCTGGAAGGCGAGATGGAGATGGACATTCAGGGGCAGCCGTCGCGGACGGTGAAGGCCGGCGAGTTGTTCGTCGTCCCCAAAGGGGTCGTCCACCGGCCGCGCGCGGCCAAGGAGGTCAAGGTGCTCCTGATCGAACCCAAGGGCGAACCGAACTCCGGCGACTCCGACCGGGTGCCCGCGCCCAAGCCGCGCATCTGACTCGCCGGAAGGCGTCAGACCTTCGGGCCTCGGCGAGCTTGAGATATCATTCAGAGCGGACAGGTGAGCAGGATAAACATGGAGCCAACTCTGGAGATTGCGCTGGCTTGGTTCCAGCCCGAAGAGTGGGAGGACATCAGGCGGATCTGCCCGGATCTGCACGACACTTATGAAGAATGGCTGGCCAGCGCTCAGGAGGTCATCGACACGATCGGCAGTCGCCCGGACGAGCGGATCGTGAAAGTGATCCTGACCGCGGCCGAGCTTCGGAAATGGCAACGTGCGACAGGCCGCAAAGTCGATGGCAGGGTTCGCTCACAGCTTGCCGCCAGGCGCGCGCGCAAGATCCGCAACGAGTCCCCACAGCCGGCTCCCGAGCCCCGTTCTGGCTCAGAAGGCAGTCGCTGACGCTTGTCGCCCAGTTCGCTCAGGCGGGCCACGGCAAGTTTTGAGGGCGCAACGGCCGCCCATGCAGCGGACGAAGCGGAGCATCGCCGAAATGTCCGCTGTTTTTGCGCTGCAACCGAGATAGTGTCCCGTCGCCCGCAAGGACGGCTTATGGCCGTCTGGCAGGCCCCTCCTCCGATAGGATCGCCCCGATGTTCGACCGCTTGACCCGCCAGCCCGAGGATCCCCTGCTCGCTCTGATCGGCATCTTCAAGGCTGATCCGAGAGCCGACAAGGTCGATCTCGGCGTCGGCGTGTATCGCGACGAGGCCGGCCATTCGCCGATCTTCCGCGCTGTGAAAGCTGCGGAGCGCATCATCTGGGAGAGCCAGGACAGCAAGAGCTATGTGGCGCCGGAAGGCGACCAGCTCTTCCTCGACCTGTTGTGGTCGCTCGTCGGCGGCTCCGCGCCCTCGGTCCATGCCGCAGGCGTGCAGACCCCGGGCGGCTCGGGTGCGCTCCGCCTCGCCGCCGATTTGATCCGCCAGGCCGGCACCGGCAAGATCTGGCTCGGACTGCCGACCTGGCCCAACCACGCCGGCATCTTCGCCGCGGCGGGGCTCGAGGTCGAGACCTATCCCTACTTCGACGTTCCGTCGCAGACGCTGCAGCTCGACCGCATGCTGGAGGCGCTGCAGCGCGCCGCGCCCGGCGACGCCGTCCTGATCCACGCCTCCTGTCACAACCCGACCGGCGCCCCGCTCAGCACCGAGGACTTTGCGCGCATCACCGCCGTGATGGCCGCGCGTGGCCTCGTGCCGCTGATCGACTCCGCTTATCAGGGTTTTGGCGCCGGTCTCGAGGGCGATGCCGCCGGCCTGCGGGCAATGGTCGCGGCCCTGCCCGAGGCGCTGCTGGCGGTGTCCTGCTCGAAGTCCTTCGGACTCTACCGCGAGCGGACCGGCGCGCTCTACGCCGTCGCCTCGGCACAGGCCGCAGCCGAGACCGCGCGCTCCAATCTCGTCTCCATCGCCCGCACCAGCTATTCGATGCCGCCCGACCATGGCTCGGCGATCGTCAAGACGATTCTCGACACGCCGGACCTCTATGCCGACTGGAGCAGCGAGCTCGAGACGATGCGCCAGCGCCTCGCCGCGCTGCGCCGCTCTTTTGCCGAGGCGCTCGGCGGGCGCTGGTCCAACACGATCGCGATCGGCGTCCAGGAAGGCATGTTCTCGCTGCTGCCGGTGACGCCGGCCGAGGTCATGACTTTGCGCGAAAAGCACGGCGTGTACATGCCGACCTCGGGCCGCATCAACATTGCAGGCCTGAAGCTCGCCGAGGTCGCGCGCGTTGCCGGCCTGTTCAAGTCGCTTTGAAACATCGCCTGCAAGGATCAAGGCCGTGACAGAGATCGTCGCTCAGGAGCGGCACAAGCTCTACGAGGACGCGATGGCGCTGACGCTGGGCACGCTGTTCGTGTCGCTCGGCATGCTGATCTACAGCAAGACGGTGCTGCTGGTCGGCAGCACCGCCGGTCTGTCGCTGCTGTTGAGCTACATCAGCGGCTATGGTTTCGGCGTCAGCTTCTTCCTGATCAATCTGCCGTTCTATGCGTTGGCCGTCCGGCGCATGGGCTGGCCGTTCACGATCCGCACCTTTGTCGCGGTCGGGCTCGTCGCCCTGTTCTCACGGCTGACGACGTCATGGATCGACATCAGCCATATCGATCCGATCTATGCCACCGTAATCGGCGCCGGCCTGACCGGGACCGGCCTGTTGATGCTGTTCCGGCATCGCACCGGGCTTGGCGGGATCAACATTCTGGCGCTGTATCTGCAGGAGCACTGGAAGATCCGCGCCGGCTATTTCCAGCTCGCCGTCGATTTCCTCATCATGATCGCCGCATTCTTCGTCATCCCCGTGAACCGGCTGGCGCTGTCGATCCTCGGCATCGTGATCGTCAACGTCATCATCGCGATCAACCACAAGCCGGGGCGCTATATGGCGCTGAGCTGAACGGCCGAGCTCCAAGCGCAAGGTCGATCTGCGCTCGGATAGCCCCACCGTGACACGCGCCGGATGCCGCACGAGTGCGCTGCACCTTGCCAGACGGCGCATTCCGTGGGATGAAAGCTCTGGTATGCCAGCAACCGAGGCAATGGGTTACCGCATCCGTCCGCTCCTGCCGGACGCCTGACGGAGTCGGTACGGCTGGATCGCCAACAAGAAACGCGAACGCAAAATCTGGAACCGATCTCTGGGGACGACCAAGGTATGGCACGCAACATTCTGATTCTCGGGGCCTCCTACGGCTCCCTCCTCGGCACCAAGCTGCTGATGGCCGGCCACAACGTGACGCTGGTCTGCCGCAAGAAGACAGCCGAGCTGATCAACCGCGACGGCACGGAAGTCCGCATCAAGCTGCGCGACGAGCCGGCGCATCGCTCGATCTTCTCGCGCGACCTGCCGGGCAAGCTCGACGCGGCCACGCCCGACAGCGTCGACCTGTCGCGCTACGACCTGGTCGGTCTTGCGATGCAGGAGCCGCAGTACACCAACCACACCATTCGCGTGCTGATGGTGAAGATCGCCGAGGCCAAGCTGCCGTGCCTCTCGATCATGAACATGCCGCCGCTGCCCTATCTCAAGCGCATCCCGGCGCTCGCCAACGTCGACCTCGACGAGGCCTACACCAATCCCGCGGTGTGGGAACGCTTCACGCCCCGGCTGGTCACGCTGTGCTCGCCGGATCCGCAGGCCTTCCGTCCGCCGGAGGAAGCCGCCAACGTGCTGCATGTCGGCCTGCCGACCAACTTCAAGGCCGCCGCGTTCGAGGACGAGACGCACAACGCGCTGCTCCGCGAGCTGGAGCGCGACATCGACGCGGTCAGGCTCGACGGCCAGGACGTGCCCGTGAAGCTGAAGGTGTTCGACTCGCTGTTCGTGCCGCTGGCGAAGTGGTCGATGCTGCTCACCGGCAACTATCGCTGCATCACGCGCGGCGAGCCGCAGGCGATCCGTGATGCCGTTCATGGCAATCTCGCCCAGTCGAAATCGATCTACGAGCACGTCGATGCCATCGCGCGCAAGCTCGGCGCAGATCCGAGCGACCAGGTGCCGTTCGAAAAATACGCCAAGGCGGCCGAGAGCCTGCTCAAGCCGTCGTCGGCCGCGCGCGCCGTCGCCGCGGGCGCGCCGTTCATCGAGCGCGTCGACCTTCTGGTGAAGCTGATCTCGCAGCAGCTCGGCATGCCCAATGCCGAGATCGACCAGACGGTGCAGACCGTCGACTTCAAGCTCAACGAGAAGATCGTGGTCGGCGGCTCCAGCGCGCAGTGATGAGCAGGCGCCGACATCGTCCGTAACCAGATGTGACTTTGCATGAACGCGCGGCCGACGCATGGTTCGCGCGTTCATTGAATCACAGCGTTCGGAATGAAGATGCCGTCCTTCGGGCCTCTCGCTTTTCCTCTGCAGGCCCTGAGCTGGCTCGGCAATCAGGGCACCCGCGCCATCGTCGCGGTGCTGCTGCTGGCGATCGCCGTGCCGCCGCTCGGCGAGCTGGCGCGACCCTACGTCACGCACGCGATCTTCCTGCTGCTCTGCATCTCGTTCATGCGCGTCGACGTCGCGATGCTAACAGCGCATCTGCGCCGCCCGCTGCTGGTGGTGGCCGCGACGGCCTGGACCACGATCGCCGTGCCGGCGCTGGTCGGCTCGATCGGGCGCATCACGGGCGTCGATGCCACAGCGCCCGACCTGTATCTCGCGCTGATGCTGCAGGGGACGGCCTCGCCGATGATGGCCTCGCCCGCGCTCGCCGCGCTGATGGGGCTCGACGCGACACTCGTTCTCATCACGCTGGTGACCTCGACCGCGCTGGTGCCGCTGACGGCACCGCTGTTCGCCTATGTGTTCCTGGGCGAGACGCTGTCACTGTCTCCGGCCGCGCTCGGGCTGAAGCTCGCCGCCATCCTTGCGGGCGCGCTGGCTGCGGCCGCCGCGATCCGCCTTGCCTTCGGCATCGATACGATCCGCCGCCATCGCGCGCCGATCGACGGCTTCAACGTCCTCATCCTGTTCGTGTTCGCCTCCGCCATCATGGCTCATTTCCTGGCCGACCTGGCCGCGAGCCCGTTCCGCATGCTGGGACTGGCGCTGCTCGCCTTCACCGTGTTCTTGCTGTTGCTTGGTACCACGATGCTGCTGTTTCGCGGCGCGGGCCGCGAACGCGCCATGGCGCTCGGCATGATGGTATCGCTGCGCAACATGGGGCTGATGCTGGCGGCGACCGAGGGCGCGATCCCCGGCACCACCTGGCTGTATTTCGCGATGAGCCAGTTCCCGATTCACCTTGCCCCGCAGTTGCTGCGGCCGCTCGCCGAGCGCCTGCGTCCGAAGGCGCTTCCATCTGGCGGGACCGATCACGGCTTGACCAGCCCTGCATCGGAATGAGGCAGAGCAGCAACGGCATGCGGCCGCTTCGGCATGACGCGACGGCCAGCCGCTTACTATCAAGGCCGACATGGTTGTTGCTGGCGTGCAAGGCCGGCGCTACGCTCCGTGGCTGTTGGTGCAGGAGGATTATGTGACCACGTCAGACGATCAGAAAATTTCCGAAGACCGCCGCGATGCGCTGCGCTACGCGCTCGCCATCGGCTCCGGTGCCGCGCTCGCGTCCGCCATGACGACGACGCCCGCCTCGGCGCAAGCGGCCGACAACACGCTCGACCGGGTCCGCGCCAACAAGGTGCTGCGCATCGCCGTGCTGCCGGGCGAGCTGCCCTATTTCAACAAGGACCTCGCCTCCGGCACGTGGTCGGGCTTCTCGATCGAGATGGCCAACGACATCGCCAAGCTGCTCGACGTGAAGCTCGAATATGTCGAGTCGACCTACGGCAATTCGGTGCTCGACCTGCAGGCCGGCAAGATCGATCTTGGCTTCGCGCTCAACCCGACGCCGCAGCGCGCGCTGGTCATCGACTTCTGCGGCACGGTGTTTCCGCATCCGTTCGGCGCGATGCTGAAGAAGGGGATGGAGGCCAAGACCTGGGCCGACATCAACAAGCCCGAGGTCAAGATCGCCGTCGACGTCGGCTCGGCCAACGAGGCGGTGGCGCGCCGTTTTGCGCCGAACGCGACCATCAAGTCGCTGAAGTCGCGCGACGAGGTGATGCTGGAGATGGCCTCGGGCCGCGTCGACGTCGTCGTCAACGCGCTGATCCTGGGCCTCACCGCAATCGCCAAGAACCCCAATCTCGGCACCTACAAGATCCTGCAGTCGCCCTCGGTCGCGATCCCCTCCAGCATGGGCGTGCGCCGCGAGGCCGACAAGCGCTGGCGCGACTTCCTCGCGGTGTGGATCGACTACAACCGCGGCATCGGCCAGATGCGCGAATGGTTCGTCAAGGGCCTGGGGCTGGCCGGCGTCAAGGCCGAGGACGTGCCGGTCGAGGTGAATATCTAAGCGAAGCCACGCTCTCTCCTAGCGTCATTGCGAGGAGCGCAGCGACGAAGCAATCCAGGACCGCGCGTGCCGCCCTGGATTGCTACGCTTCGCTCGCAATGACGGAGGCATTCGATGATGTATCGCCTCACGCCTTGTCGTACGTCATGCCGCGCTCGAAGCGACGGCCCAGGAGCGTCGCCGGAAACAGGATCGCGAAATAGATCAGCGCGATGATGGTGTAGACCTCGAGCGGCCGATAGGTGTCGGCGTTGATCAGCGTCGCGTTGTAGACGAGATCGGGCACCGCGATCACCGACACCAGCGAGGTGTTCTTCAACTGCGTCACCGACTGGTTGACGTAGGGCGCCAGCATCGGCTTCAGGGCCTGTGGCAGGATCACGAGCCGCATCATCCGCCACGGGCGCAGGCCGAGCGCGCGCGCCGCATCCCATTGCCCGCGCGGTACGCTCTCGATGCTGCCGCGCACGATCTCGGCATAGAACGCCCCCGCGTAGAGCGACAGCACGGTGACCGCGGCGACATGCGCCGGAATGTTGACGCCGATCACCACCGGGAACGCGTAGTAGAACCAGATGATCTGCACCAGCAGCGGGGTGCAGCGGAACAGCTCGATATAGCCGATCAGCAGCCAGTCGATCACGACCGGACGGCGCAGCCTGACGATGCCGACGACGAGCCCGATCACCGAGCCGAGCAGGATGGTGCCGAGCGTGTACGCCATGGTCCAGCCGAGCCCCAGCCAGAACAGATGGCTGTACTTGGCGAGGATGGCGAAATCCCAGGTATAGTTCATCGCAGCTCCGGCGTGACGCGGTCGCGGCCCCTCACAGATACCGGCTCGGAGCAAAGGCGGAGACGTCGAACGACGGCGTCTCGCCCGTGATCATCGCGGCAATCGCCGCGCCCGTGGCCGGCCCCGTGGTGAAGCCGATATGCTGATTGCCGAATGCAAGCCACAGGCCGGAATGGCGCGGCGCCGGCCCGATCATCGGCAGCGAATCCGGCAAGGTCGGCCGCGCGCCGCGCCATGGCTGGGCCACGGCCTCGCCGAACTCGACCACGCCGCGCGCCAGCGGGACCACCTGCTCGAGCTGGGCGAAATTCGACGGCGCATCGCGATCGGTCAGCTCGACGCCGGAGGTGACGCGCACGCCGTTCTCCATCGGCGTCATCAGGAAGCTGCCTTCGGCGTCGTGGATCGGACGGTGCAGCATGCGCGCCGGGTTGGGCGTGAACTCCTGGTGATATCCGCGCTCGAACGCCATCGGCACCCGGTAGCCGAGCGACCTGAGAATATCCGGCGACCAGGGACCGAGCGCAACCACGACATGGCGGGCGCGAATCTCGCCGTCGCCGAGCACGACACGCCAGCCGTCCCCGTCGGACAGCACCGCCCTGATCTCGGACTGCCGCAGCACGCCGCCCGCGCCCTCGAACATCCGCGCATAGGCTTTCGTCACATTGCCGGGCGAGTCGACCGACGCGGTCTGGCTGTGCAGCAGTCCCACTTTGTAGACCGGCAGCATATTGGGCTCGAGCGCGGAAATGCCCTGGCGGTCGAGCAGCTCGCTCTTGATGCCGTGTTCGGCCAGGAAAGCCTGCTCCGCCTTGGCCGCTCCGACAGCGTCGCTGCGCCACGCCTTGAGCCAGCCGGTCTCGCGGATCCGCTGCGGCTCGCCGGCGCGAACGATCCAGTCGCGATGCAGTCTCAGCGACGCACCGATCAGGCCATGCAGCGCGGTGGCGCGCGGCTTGACGCGGGACTCCACGGCATTGGCGAGAAAGCGCAGCACCCATTCGACATTGCGCAGCGTCCATGCCGGATCCCAGCGCAGCGCCGCGCTCTTGTTGCCGAGATAGGACGGCAGGGCCTTGAACAGCGAGGGCTTGTTGAGCGGAAGGATCGAACCGGAGGAGAGAATGCCGGCATTGCCGTACGATGTCTCCTCGCCCGGCGCCTTGCGGTCGACCAGCACCACCGAGAGCCCGCGCTCCCGGATGGCGTAGGCGGAGGAGACGCCGACGATCCCCGCTCCCAGCACGACCACGTCGGCTGTCTGCTGCACATGCTCCATCGTCTCTCGATCCATCTGCTGCTTACATCAGGGTCAGGCCGCCATCGACCGGCAGCACCGCACCGGTGACGTGGCCGGCGTCTTTCGACAGCAGGAAGGTCACGGCGGCGGCGATGTCGTCGGGCTCGGCGAGGCGCTGTTGCGGATTGGCCGCCGCCGCCGTCTGCCACGCGGCCGGATCGAGCGAGCCGAGCCGTCCCGCATCCTTGCGCGTATAGCCGGGCACGACGACATTCGCGGTGCCGCCGCACGCAGCCAGCTCGATGGCGAGGCATTTCACCAGCGCCTCCAGCGCCGCCTTGGCGGCGGCCGAGGCCGGGAAGGTGCCGCCCGGCACGAAGCGGTGCGCGACGAAGCTGGAGATCGCGACCGCGCGCGCATGGGTGCTCTGCACGAGGTCAGGGAGCGCGGCGCTGGCGAGCTCATGAAATGCCGCGGGCATCACTGCGAGTGAGCGGTCGAGGCCGTCGCGCGGCAGATCGCGAAAGCTGCGGCGGTCGGCAAAGCCGGCAGCATGCACCACCGCGTCGATCCGGCCGAACCGCGTGCGGGCCGCAGCCGCCAGCTCGGTGGCAACGCCCTGTCTGGCCAGATCGCCGCAATGAAACGCGGCTTCGGCGCCGGCCTCCCGGCACGCCGCGGCGACGTCCCGCAGACGCGCGAGACCTGCTTCG
Organism: Bradyrhizobium sp. HKCCYLRH3059; assembly: GCF_051168035.1. Lineage (NCBI taxonomy): Bacteria > Pseudomonadati > Pseudomonadota > Alphaproteobacteria > Hyphomicrobiales > Nitrobacteraceae > Bradyrhizobium > Bradyrhizobium sp. HKCCYLRH3059. Next base: position 237,784 of record NZ_JBNPUF010000004.1, read on the forward strand.
TCAGCCCCCTGCCCGTGCAGCATCACAGCCTGCCCCGGTGCGGCCATGCGGCGCGCCACCGCAGCGCCGATGCCGGCCCCGCTGCCGGTGATGATGGTGACACGCATCGCGCCTCGTCTACCCCTCGGTTTCGCGGGGCGGACTATAGGTCTCACACCTGCCGATGCCAACACGCGGACGGACATGCGCCGATGTCCGTCGCGCGGGACTGCCTGTTACCTCAGACGTTCGGAACCGTCCGAGCGAAGCTGATAAAATCAGTTGCTCAGCATTTGGCGCCGACGCTGCACGTCTTGGTCGACTGGGAGATCGTGCCGCCGGCCGTGCGGCATGCGGCGGCATTGGCGTTCACGCAGGCCACCTTCACCGACGTGCAGCCCGCATGATCGTTCTTCACACATTGCGTCTCGCTATAGGTGCTCAGCACGCTGCCGCCCTTCTTGCAGACGCACATTCCGGTGAGTTCGGCCTTCGCCGCAAAAGCGCTGTCGAGACCGCCGACCGCGGCAGCAACGAATAAAATCAGGTAAAGCAATACGCGCATCGTATCCTCCATGAACAGTGGCAATGCGCTCACTATGAGCGCATCCTGCATGTTATACAACTTTAAATTGCTTCAATTGCCGACGAGGATCTCTGCCCGCGGCCGCTCGTCCACTGATCCAGGTCAGGCGGTGAGGCGTGCCGCGCGCCGCAGGGCCTGCGGCGGCTGGCCGAAGGCGCGAATGAAGGCGCGCCGCATCCGCTCAGGATCGCGAAAGCCGGTCGCCTCGGCCACCAGCTCGATCGGCTGATGCGAAGCCTGCACGCGATCGCGCGCCACCTCCAGCCTGAGGCGCTCGATCGCCTTCGACGGCGTCGTCCCGGTCTCGGCCACGAAGGCGCGGGTGAAATGCCGCGTGCTCATGCCGGCACGCTCGGCAAGGTCGTCGACCGTCAGCGGCGCATCGAGATGCTCGCGCGCCCAGGTCAGGAGCTCGGCGAAGCGGCCGCTCGGCGCCTTCAGCTCCAGCAGCGAGGAGAACTGCGACTGCCCGCCGCTGCGGCGATGATACAGCACGAGCTGACGTGCGGTCTTCTGCGCGATCTCCTCGCCGTGATCGTCGGCGACCATGGCGAGTGCGAGATCGATGCCGGCAGTGATCCCAGCCGAGCTCCAGACATTGCCGTCGCGGACGTAGATGCTGTCAGGCTCGAGCTTCACTTGGGGGTAGGCTCGCAGGAACTGCCGCGTGCGCTGCCAATGCGTGGTCGCGCGCCGCCCGTCCAGCAGGCCCGCTTCGGCCAGCAGGAAGGCGCCGGAACAGATGCTGGCAAGTCGGGTGCCCCGCTGCGCGACCTTACGAACGAAGTTCAGCGTGCATGCGTTGCGACTCGCAGCTTCCACGCCCTCGCCGCCGGCGATCAGCAGCGTGGTCAGCGCCGACACCGGACCGAATTTCCGCGCCAGCATTTCGGCCCCTGACGACGACCGCACGGGTCCGGGCGTGGCGGCGACGACCCTGATCGATGGCGCGGCGCGCGCATAACGCGAGGCGATCTCGAACACCGAGATCGGTCCGGCGGCGTCGAGCAGCTGAAAATCGGGGTAGATGAGCACGCCGATCATGGTGGATGGCTCCGTGAGCCCAAGTCCGTGAGCCTAAGTGTGAAATCCCAAGCCCGTCCGGAAACGAGGGAACTTTGGCATATGCGCCATCCAGCGGACCATGCAGAATGCCCGCCGTCAAGCACCACACCTGCGAGCACCGCCATGGCCCAACCGCTCTCGATCGCTCTCGTCCTGTTTCCACACCTGACCCAGCTCGATCTCACCGGTCCGGTGCAGGTGTTCTCCAGCGTGCCGGGGGCGACACTGCATCTGGCGTGGAAAAGGATCGAGCCGATTCCGACCGACTCGGTCCTCACACTGATGCCGACCACCACCTTCGCTGACTGTCCGCAGGCGGACGTGATCTGCATTCCCGGCGGCTTCGGCGTCGACGCCATCCTCGATGACACCGAGGTCATCGGCTTCATCCGCCGCCAGGCCGAAGGAGCCAGGTACGTCACCTCGGTGTGCACGGGCTCGCTCGCGCTCGGCGCCGCCGGCCTGCTGGATGGCTATCGCGCGGCGACCCATTGGAGCGCGCGCGAGTGCCTGCCGCTGTTCGGGGCCACCGTCAGCACCGAGCGCGTCTGCATCGACCGCAACCGGATCACCGGCGGCGGTGTCACGGCCGGCATCGACTTCGCGCTGACCCTGGTGGCGCAGTTGGTCGATCGTCAGACGGCGGAGGCAATCCAGCTCAGGCTCGAATACAATCCGGCGCCCCCTTTCACCGCTGGATCCCCCGACACGGCGCCGTCCGAGGTGGTGTCACGCATGCTGGAGCGGATCGCACCGTTCCGGAAGCGGCGAATCGAGGCGGCGGAGCATGCGGCGGCCGCCCTCAGGACCAACCCGGCGTAGCGCAGGCTTGGCAGGCTCCCGACAGTAAAGAGGCCGCCCAGAGCTCGGGGCGGCCTTTTCCGATCGGGTCATCTCGAGCGAAATCGAATCAGCCGCCAGGAGTCCAGGGCTGATAATCACCGGTGGCCTTTGGCCTGCGACCGCTGCCCAAGGTCGAGCCGGCCGGGCGATACGCCAGCGCAGTCCCCGTCAGGTTCGGCTCATGCGGCTTTTCCCACTCGCGCGGCTTGTAGCCCTCCTGAGTCGGCGGCACGTCGACCATATGATGCATCCAGCCGTGCCATTCGGGCGGAATACGGCTGGCTTCGGCCAGGCCGTTATAGATCACCCAGCGCCGCTCGAAATGCAGCACCGGGTCGATCTTGCCGCCGGCAGTCCGATAATAGCGGTTGCCCTGTGCATCCTGCCCCACGAGCTCGCCGAAGCGCCAGGTCCACAATTGCGTGCCGAAAGTCTGGCCGTTCCACCACGTGAAGAGCTTGAGAAAGAACTGTTTCATGGGCTTGGGGCCGGTTCTGTGAAGGTCCCGGTTCTGATGCCACCCCGCCCGCATCTTGTCCAGTGTTGCACCGCCTCCGCCCGCGACCGATGTATCGGTTCGCGGCGGGGAACGACATCCGCGGCCTGCGGTTAGGTCACTTTCCCCCCTGATGGAGCGATAGCGATGACCAGACTGAAGAGATGGAGCACTGCGGCGGCAGTGGCGCTGATTCTGCCGCTGGCGGCAGCGACGACGAGCTTTGCCCAGGGTCCCGGCGGCGGCGGTCGTGGTCCGGGCGGCGGTGGTGGTGCCGCCATCGGCGGGGGCGGTGGCGCGGCCATCGGTGGTGGCGGCGGCGGAGCGATCGGCGGCGGCGGACGCGGCGGCTTTGCGGCGGGCCCGGGTGGCGCCGGGATGAGCGGCGGCAGCTTCGCCGGACGCGCAGCCGTTGGGGGCGCAGCGCTGGCGGGTCGCGGTCCGGCGGCCGGCGCCAACGTCGCCGTCAACACGGGTGGCGGCCGCGGCAACTGGAGCGGCGGCAATTGGAGTGGCGGCGGCTGGCAGGGCGGTCACCGTGGCGGCTGGCATCACCGCGGCGGCGGCTTCTGGCCGGGTGTCGGCGTTGGCGTCGGGATCGGATTGGGCAGCAGCTATGCCTACTACAACGATCCGTATTATTACGGGCCCGACTATTACTCCGACTACTCGTACTATGACGACTCCGCGCCTGTCGCCATCGTTGGAACCGAAGGCGTCGACCCGAGCTACTGCGCACGCAGGTACCGCTCGTATGATCCGGCTTCGGGAACCTATCTCGGCTATGATGGCTTTCGCCATCCATGTCCGTAAGAGTCTGACGTAGTAGCTGCGACAACAGAGGGCGGCGAGCCTATGCTCGTCGCCTTTTTCGTGCCGTATTGTTGTTTGTTCTGTGTCTAATACGCCACGTTGCAGGCTGATTTTCGCCCATATTTCAAAATGTGCCCCGCGACGTGCAGATGATCGGCCCGTTTCGGTCCAATATCGTTTGAGCATGTGATTCTGCCCGTTCGGCCGCTTCGCAGGCTTGGTTGATATCAGTTGATGGACACATGGATTTTCGCGGAACTCGCGCAATGCAAACGCCGCGGGTGAGTGGCTTGGGCCTGCCGCCCGCGAACGCGCCAAGAACTTCGAACAAGGAGGCGCGCCTTGCCGACATATCTTCACTGCTTGGACGCAGCTGCATCGAAACTCGGATGCATATGGCTGGCCGCGCTGATCCCCGGCCCCGCTGGCGGACGTGTCGATGATTGAGAAACGCAGATGACCTATCAGCGTCTCGCATTGGGGCTCGGTCTCGGAACGCTGCTGGCGATCGGCGCCGCGTCCACGGCGCTCGACATCAAGTCGCGCCACGACGCTGCCTGGGTGAATTCATCGCTCGACATCCTGCAGAAGACCTCCGATCTGCGTCTGCTGCTACGCGAAGCGGAAGCGACCTCTCGAGGCTACGCACTCGTCGGTGACGATCAGTTCAGGACGGAGTTTGCCGATGTCAGCACGAGAATTCCGGTCGCCATGGCCGAGCTGCGGCGCGCCGTGGCCGACAATCCCGAACCGCTGAAGCTTCTGACCGAGACCGAAGCCCTGATTGTCCGCAGGGTCGAGCTCGCTGCGGAGTTGATCCGGTTGCACGCCGCCTCGGATCGTGCGGGGCTCGAAGCCCTCAGAAGCCGCGCCGAAGGGCCGGCGACCATGAGCGAGATCACGGCCCATCTCGACCGTTTCGTTGCCGATCAGCGCAAGCTGCTGACGCAGCGTTCGATGACGTCGAAATCCACCGGATCGCTGCTGCTCACGATCGACCTGTGCGGTCTCGCGCTGCTGCTGATCATCGCCTTCTACCTCATCCGGCGGACGTATCTCCACGATCGTGCGCTGCGCGCGTCGCTGGTCCGCTCCGAAGCCGAGGCCAACTCGCTGGCGGAAAAGGCCGAGCAGCAGCATCTCGACCTGATCGCCGCCCATGAGAAGCTGCGCCATTCCGCCGAGATCCTGCAGAACACGTTCAACAGCATGGCAGAGGGCGTGCTCGTCATCGATGCCACGGACACGGTGGTCTTCTCGAACCCCGCGGTCGAACATCTGCTCGGCTACAGCCCGGAAAAGAATCTGGCCGACGTCCGCGCGCGCCTCCGCGTCTACGAAAGCGACGGCGTGACGCCTGTTGCAGCGCACGACCTGCCGACGCCGCGAGCGTTGCGGGGCGAGAGCTTCGACCGCCGCGAGCTGATCGTCTACCGGCCCGACCGGGACGAGACGCTGCGGCTGATGATCTCCGGCCGCCCGCTGCGCGACGCCGCGGGCGGCATTACCGGCGCGGCGATGGTCTATCACGACATCACCACGGCGCACGAGACCGAGCGGCTGCTGCAGCAGGCGCAGAAGCTGGATGCGATCGGCAAGCTCACCGGCGGCGTCGCACACGACTTCAACAACATGCTGACGATCATTACCGGCACCATCGAAACGCTGGCCGACGAGGTGAAGGACCGCCCCGCCGCCGCGGCGACCGCAGCGCTGATCGGACAGGCGGCAGACCGCTGCACCGAGCTGATCCGGCATCTGCTCGCCTTTGCCCGCAAGCAGCCGCTGCATCCGCGCGACAGCGACGTCAACAGCACGATTCTCGACATCGCAAAGCTGCTGCGTCCGACGCTCGGCGAGCAGATCGAGATCAACTCGATCCTCGAAGAGGAGACGCTGATCACGCACATCGATTCGGCGCAGCTCGCCAACTCGCTGGTCAACATGGCGATCAACGCCCGCGACGCGATGCCCAATGGCGGCAAGCTGCTGCTGGAATCGCGCAGGGTGGTGCTCGATGAGGCCTATGCCTCAGCCAACGCCGGCGTGACGCCCGGCCCCTATGTCATGGTCGCCGTCAGCGACACGGGTACTGGCATGTTGCCGGAGGTCCGCGACCGCGCCTTCGAGCCCTTCTTCACGACGAAGGAAGCCGGCAAGGGCTCCGGCCTCGGCCTCAGCATGGTCTACGGCTTCGTCAAGCAATCCGGCGGCCACATCAAGATCTACAGCGAGGAAGGACGGGGCACGACGATCCGGCTCTACATCCCTGTGCCCAAGGGACAGGCTGCGAGCCCTGCTCCGCCCGAGCCCCCGCCGCCGCGCGGCGAGGAGACGATCTTCATCGTCGAGGACGATCCACTGGTGCAGGACTTCGTCGTCTCACAGTTGCAGAGCCTCGGCTACAAGACCATCACCGCATCGACCGGGGTCGAGGCGCTGGCCAAGATCGACTCCGGCCAAAGCTTCGATCTCCTGTTCACCGACGTCATCATGCCCGGCGGCGTCAACGGCAAGGAGCTCGCCGAGGAGGCGCTGCGGCAGCGGCCCGGCACCAAGGTGCTGTACACGTCCGGCTATACCGACAATGCGATGGTCGAGCACGGCCGCCTCGACCAGGCTGCGCTCCTGCTCACCAAGCCCTATCGCAAGTCGGAGCTCGCCAAGATGGTGCGGCTGGCGCTGGCAGGCCCCGTGGATGACGCCTTGGCCGATGATGCCTTGGCCGAGAACGCCTTTTCCGAGGACGCGCCGACGCGCGCTCACTTCTCCTGACTTGACCATTGCGCGGATCAGAACTGCGATCGTCACGGAGCTGGGCGCCACAAATTCCAATGGAAACCTACCCCATGCAATTGGCAGGACGCGACGGCATCCCGCGCCATTGGAGGCCACCGATGATCCGTCGGCGGGTGGTGATCGGGCTCGGCCTTGGAACCCTGCTCGCGATCGGCGCCGCATCGACGGGACTGGACATCAAGGCGCGCAACGATACCGCCCTGGTCGAGCACACGATGGAGGTGCTGGAGAAATCCTCCGAGCTCCGCGCCCTGCTGCGACAATCAGAAGCCGCCTCGCGCGGCTTCGCATTGTCCGGAGCCGACCGGTTCGTCGCAGAGTTTCAGGCGACGAGTGGACTTATTCCTGCGGCCTGGGCGGACCTACAAGGGCTCGTCCGGGACAATTCCTCGCAGAGCGAGCGGCTGCGATCGATTTATGGCATCGTGCAGCGGCGCATTCAGCTTGCCGGCGAGCTGATCCGTCGCCACGCGGCGAACGATCGCGACGGCCCGGAGGCGCTGGCGGCGAGCGCGGCCGGTCCGGCGGCGATGACGACGATCAACCAGGCGCTCGACGCCTTTACCGATGAGGAGCGCCGGCTGCTGGCGGACCGCGCCACGATCTCGCGACGAACCGGATCCTGGCTGCTGGCGATCGACCTCGCCGGCGTCGGCCTGCTGCTCCTGATGTCGGCCTATCTCGTCCGGCGCGCTCATCTTTCCGACCGGGCGCTGCGCTCGTCCCTCACCCGGTCACGGGAGACCGCGACCTCGCTGGAAGCCCAGGCCGTGCAGCAGCGCCGCGATCTCGCCGCCGCCTATGACGCGCTGCGCCGCTTCTCCGCCATTCTCACGAACACCTTCAACAGCATGGCCGAGGGCGTCCTCGTCGTCGATCCCGAAGGCACGATCATGCTGTCGAACCAGGCGATGGGACGTTTCCTGGGAACGAATGTGGGCAAGACCTTCGCCGAGATGCAGGCTGCCAACCAGTTCTACGAGAGCGACGCCGTCACCCGCATCGTCGATGAGGAGCTCCCGATCGCGCGCGCCTTGTGCGGGCTGTCGTTCGACCGCCGCGAGGTCGTGGTCAAGCCGACCGACGGCCGGCCGCAGTTTCGCCTGATGGTCAGCGGGCGGCCGCTGCGCAATTCCGCAGGCGCGATCAGCGGCGCCGCGCTGGTGTATCACGACGTCACCGACGTGCACGAGACAGAGCGCCTGCTGCAGCAGGCGCAGAAGCTCGATGCCATCGGCAAGCTCACCGGCGGCGTCGCGCACGACTTCAACAACATGCTGACGATCATCACCGGATCGATCGAGGTCCTGATCGACGCGGTGCAGGACCGGCCGGCGGCGGCCGAGTTCGCAGCCCTGATCGGCAGGGCCACCGATCGCTGCACCGAGCTGATCCGGCATCTGCTCGCCTTCGCCCGCAAGCAGCCGCTGCGTCCGCGCGACATCGACGTCAACGCCACGGTGGAGGACATCGCCAAGCTGCTGCGGCCGACCCTCGGCGAGCAGGTCGAGATCAGGACCGTTCTCGCCGACGAGGATCTCATCGCCCATGTCGATTCCGCGCAGCTCGCGAACGCGCTGGTCAACATGGCGATCAACGCGCGCGATGCGATGCCCGATGGCGGCAGGCTGCTGCTGGAGACGGCGAAGACCACGCTCGACGCGGCCCATGCAGCGGCCAATCCCGGCATCGTGCCCGGCTCCTACGTCATGGTCGCGGTCAGCGACACCGGCAGCGGCATGCCGCGGGAGGTGAAGGACCGCGCCTTCGAGCCGTTCTTCACCACCAAGGATGCCGGCAAGGGCTCCGGTCTCGGCCTCAGCATGGTTTATGGCTTCGTCAGGCAGTCCGGCGGCCACGTCAAGCTTCAGAGCGAGCAGAACCGCGGCACGACGATCCGGCTCTATCTGCCGGCGGCGCAGGCGACGCAGCAGATCGAGACGGAGCACGAGCAGGCGCTGCCGCATGGCCGCGAGACGATCCTGGTGGTCGAGGACGATCCGCTGGTGCGCGACTTCGTGCTCGCTCAGTTGCAGGGCCTCGGCTACACCACCCTCGTCGCCTCGCAGGCCTCGGAGGCGCTGGCCATCGCCGCGCGGAACCAGCCCTTCGACCTGCTGTTCACCGACGTCATCATGCCCGGCGGCATCAGCGGCCGGCAGCTCGCCGAAACCATCATGACCACGCGCCCCGCGCTCCCAGTACTCTACACCTCCGGCTATACCGGCGATGAGATGGTCGAGAACCGGCAGCTCGTGCCGGACGCGCTGCTGCTGACCAAGCCCTATCGCCGCGCCGAGCTCGCGCAGATGGTGCGGCGGGCGCTGGACGGCAAGCCGGCGGCCGGCTGGCGTTAGCCGCGGGTCGCCATCGCCACCGCGGCCAGCGTGAAGGCCAGCGCGGCCACCTGCCCTGCCCCGAGGGGCTCGCGCAGCGCGATCGCAGAGGCCAGGACGCCGATCACCGGCACCGCCATGGTGCCGATCGCCGCCACCGAGGCCGGCAGCCGCGACAGCGCCGCGAACCAGGCGACATAGGCGACGCAGAACTGGATCACGGTGGAATAGAACATCAGCGCCCAGTCGAGCTGATCCAGCTTCGTCCAGTCGGAATGCTCGACCGCGAAGCCCACGAGCACGATCGGCACGCAGCCGATGCCGATCTGCCAGGCCGCCGCCGACAGCGGCGGCAGCCTGATCGGGAGCTTCTTGGCCATGACCGTGCCGAGCGCGAAGCCGAACGCGCCGCCGAGCACCATCAGGATGCCCGGCAGCTTGTCGCGGCTGGCGGTGAGCCCGTTGCTGCCCATGATCGAAGCCAGTCCCGCGAACGCCAGCACCAGCGCGAGCACGCGCAAGAGCGTCGGCCGCTCGCCGAGGATCGGCCAGGCCAAGAGCGAGGCCCACACCGGCATGGTGTAGGCGATCAGCGCCGCCTCGCTCGCCGGCAGCCACAGCAGCGCCAGCCCCATCAGCACCATCCAGGCGGTGACGTTGAGCATCCCGGCCAGGATCAGCCGCGGCCAGACCTCCCGCGGCACGGCGAGGCTCTGGCTGCGGATGACGGCCAGCAGCGCCAACAACAGCGCGCCCACCACCCCGGTGGTGCCGCGCAGAGTGAGCGGCGGCAGCACGCCGACCAGATGCTTGGTGACCGGCCAGTTGAAGCCCCAGCCGAGCGAGGTGATGGCGAGGAACATCAGCCCGGCGGGCGTGATCCGCCCGCTGGCCACTGGCTTGTCTGTCATGGAATCACCGGCGCCGTCCGTGGGAGGATGAGCTTGCCGGCGTTTTCCCGGCCACACCAGGGATTGTGGGGCATGCCTGCCCCGCGAACGCTCCGTAGGCGCCCGTGAGTCCCGCCGATGCAAGCGAAACACGTCGTCCGCACGCGAATAAATCTGGCCCTGTGAACAGCGGGACGAAGCCCTGTGGACAGCCTGCGACACAAATTTTTTCGGTTTCGAATCCGCGAGGACTCGCCGATAGTTACGGCCATCACGATACCGGCACACGCCCTGGTTATCCCGTACTTTCCCCCATATTTAGTGTTTGGTTAGGGAACCCCCACTAGTCCTTGACGCGGGAAGCGGAGTCGTCCTAGCTTCCGGCCCGGTTCGGCGCACAGTCATGTTTCGGGTCTGGCCGGCCGCTTCCCTTGAGAGGGTTCGAAGACGACCACGCCGCCGTCGCCACGGCAGCGGGCGTGGGTCGCCGTCTGCCCTGTGGACCATCGCTGCGCCGCCGCGCCCCAACGGGGAACCCACTAGATGTGGGGGCCTCCCCTGCAGGGACGACGGAGCGGAACGGCGGGAGTGACGCGTTGAGAACGGACGGTGCGGGCAGCGGACGGGCTGCACGCCCCGCGCAGGAAGACGGGGCGAGACGCCGGACAACGGCGCAAGGCCTTCGCCTTCGAGGCTGAACAGATGCGGACCGGGCAACCGGTTGAACTGCGGCGGCAGACGAATTTTCCGGCAGCGTCCGGGGACTTCCAGCCGCCGCCCTTGGATGCAATGATCCCGGCCGCCAACAACGCGGTCCGGCAAGAACTATTGGGGCTCGCGATGCGGATTGAACGGCGCAACACCACCGAAGGACAGTCGCCCTATGCAGGGATCGACTTCCGCCTGACCACGTCCGAGATCAAGAATCCGGATGGCTCCGTGGTGTTCCGGCTCGAGAATGTCGAGGTCCCCGAGTTCTGGTCGCAGGTCGCCTCCGACGTGCTGGCGCAGAAGTATTTCCGCAAGGCCGGCGTTGCCGCCAAGTTGAAGAAGGTCGAGGAAGAGAGCGTGCCGTCTTGGCTGTGGCGCTCGGTGCCCGACACCGAGGCGCTGGCTGCGCTGCCTGAGAACGAGCGCTACGGCAGCGAGCGCTCGGCCAAGCAGGTGTTCGACCGTCTCGCCGGCTGCTGGACCTATTGGGGCTGGAAGGGCAACTACTTCTCCTCGGAAGCGGACGCGCAGGCGTTCTACGACGAGCTCCGCGTCATGCTCGCCAAGCAGATGGTCGCGCCGAACTCGCCGCAATGGTTCAACACCGGCCTGCACTGGGCCTACGGCATCGACGGCCCCGGCCAGGGCCACTATTACGTCGACTACAAGACCGGCAAGCTGACCAAGTCGAAGTCGTCCTACGAGCATCCGCAGCCGCACGCTTGCTTCATCCAGGGCGTCGAGGACGACCTCGTCAATGACGGCGGCATCATGGACCTGTGGGTGCGCGAGGCGCGCCTGTTCAAATACGGCTCCGGCACCGGCTCCAACTTCTCGCGGCTGCGCGGCGAAGGCGAGCGGCTGTCGGGCGGCGGCCGCTCGTCCGGCCTGATGAGCTTCCTCAAGATCGGCGACCGCGCTGCCGGCGCGATCAAGTCGGGCGGCACCACCCGCCGCGCCGCCAAGATGGTGGTGGTCGACGCCGACCATCCGGACATCGAGGCCTATATCGACTGGAAGGTGAAGGAGGAGCAGAAGGTCGCGGCGCTGGTCACCGGCTCCAAGATCAACCAGAAGCACCTCAAGGCCGTGATGAAGGCCTGCGTCAATTGCGAGGGCTCCGGCGACGACTGCTTCGATCCCGAGAAGAACCCGGCGCTGCGCCGCGAGATCAAGCTCGCGCGCCGCGCGCTGGTGCCCGACAACTACATCAAGCGGGTCATCCAGTTCGCCAAGCAGGGCTACAAGGACATCGACTTCCCGATCTACGACACGGACTGGGACTCCGAGGCGTATCTGACCGTGTCCGGCCAGAACTCCAACAACTCGGTGTCGCTGAAGGACGACTTCCTCCGCGCGGTCGAGACCGACGGCGACTGGAGCCTGATCGGCCGCACCAACAAGAAGATCGTCAAGACGCTGAAGGCCAGGGACCTCTGGGAGAAGATCGGCCACGCCGCCTGGGCCTCGGCCGATCCCGGCCTGCACTTCAACACCACGATGAACGACTGGCACACCTGCAAGGCGTCCGGCGACATCCGCGCGTCCAATCCGTGCTCGGAATACATGTTCCTGGACGATACCGCGTGCAACCTGGCCTCGGCCAATCTGCTGACGTTCTACAACACGGAAACGAAGCACTTCGACGTCGGCGCCTACGAGCATCTCTGCCGGCTCTGGACGGTCGTGCTCGAGATCTCCGTGCTGATGGCGCAGTTCCCGTCGAAGGCGATCGCCGAGCTGTCCTACGAGTTCCGCACGCTGGGCCTCGGCTATGCCAATATCGGCGGCCTGCTGATGACCATGGGCCTGTCCTACGACTCCAAGGAAGGCCGCGCGCTGTGCGGCGCGCTCTCGGCGATCATGACCGGCATCGCCTACAAGACCTCCGCCGAGATGGCCGGCGAGCTCGGATCCTTCCCCGGCTACAAGAAGAACGCCGCGCACATGCTGCGCGTCATCCGCAACCATCGCCGCGCCGCGCGCGGCGAGGCGACCGGCTATGAGGCGCTCTCGGTCGCCCCGGTGCCGCTCGACCACGCCCACTGCCCGCAGGTCTCGCTGGTCAGCCACGCCATCCAGGCCTGGGACGACGCGCTCGCGCTCGGCGAGACCAACGGCTACCGCAACGCCCAGGTCACCGTGGTCGCCCCCACCGGCACCATCGGCCTGGTGATGGACTGCGACACCACCGGCATCGAGCCTGATTTCGCGCTGGTGAAGTTCAAGAAGCTGGCCGGCGGCGGCTACTTCAAGATCATCAACCGCGCCGTGCCCGCAGCCCTGCGCGTGCTCGGCTATCGCGAGAGCGAGATCGCCGAGATCGAGGCCTATGCCGTCGGCCACGGCTCGCTGTCGAACGCCCCCGGCGTCAACGCCACCACCCTGAAGGCCAAGGGCTTCACCGACGAGGCCATCGCCAAGGTCGAGAAGGCGCTGCCGACCGCGTTCGACATCAAGTTCGTGTTCAACAAGTGGACGCTCGGCGAGGACTTCATCGTCAAGCAGCTCGGCGTCACCACTGAGGCGATCGCCGCCCCCACCTTCGACCTGCTCACGGCGATCGGCTTCACCAAGCGCGAGATCGAGGCCGCCAACGTGCACATCTGCGGCGCGATGACGGTCGAGGGCGCGCCGCATCTGAAGGCCGAGCATTATTCGGTGTTCGACTGCGCCAATCCCTGCGGCAAGATCGGCAAGCGCTATCTCTCGGTCGAGAGCCACATCCGCATGATGGCAGCGGCGCAGCCGTTCATCTCGGGCGCGATCTCCAAGACCATCAACATGCCGAACGACGCCACGGTCGAGGACTGCAAGGCGGCGTATCTGTTGTCGTGGAAGCTCGCGCTGAAGGCCAACGCGCTCTACCGCGACGGCTCGAAGCTGTCGCAGCCGCTCAACTCGCAGCTCATCGCCGACGATGAGGACGAGGACGATCCGGTCGAGTCCTTCTACGACAAGCCGATGGCCGCGCGCGCCACGCAGGTCTCGGAGAAGATCGTCGAGAAGCTGGTCGAGCGCATCGTGGTGATGCGCGAGCGCGAGAAGATGCCGGATCGCCGCAAGGGCTACACCCAGAAGGCGGTCGTCGGCGGCCACAAGGTCTACCTGCGCACCGGCGAGTATGATGACGGCCGCCTCGGCGAGATCTTCATCGACATGCACAAGGAGGGCGCGGCACTTCGCTCCTTCATCAACAACTTCGCCATCGCGGTGTCGCTGGGCCTGCAATACGGCGTGCCGCTGGAGGAGTATGTCGACGCCTTCACCTTCACCCGCTTCGAGCCGGCAGGTCCCGTCCAGGGCAACGACTCGATCAAGTATGCGACGTCGATCCTCGACTACGTGTTCCGCGAGCTCGCCGTCAGCTACATGTCGCGCTTCGACCTCGCCCATGTCGACCCCTCCGAGAGCAACTTCGACGCCCTCGGCCGCGGCGTCGACGAAGGCAAGCCGTCGGAGGATGGCCCGAGCCAGCAAGCCGCGAAATACGTCTCGCGCGGCCTGACCCGCTCCCGCACCGACAACCTCGTGGTGATGCGCGGCGGCTCCTCGTCACCCTCCCCTGCAGGGGGAGGGTCGATCGGAAGCACCGCTTCCGATCGGGGTGGGGTGAATCTCACCGCCCTCTCCCATGCCCGCACCGGTGACGCCCTCGAAGGCGCCACCGCCCTGAAGCAGGAGCCGCAGCACGACCTCTCGCCCACCGAGAAGCTCGAGGCGCTGCAATGGAGCAAGGCCGGCACGGCCAACGCGCAAGGCGCCTCCAAGGCCGAACGCCGCGCCGAAGCCAAGGCCAAGGGCTACGAAGGCGAGATGTGCTCGGAGTGCGGGAATTTCACGCTGGTGCGGAATGGGACGTGCATGAAGTGCGATACGTGCGGAAGTACGACGGGGTGTTCGTAAAATAGGTTTTGAACTGCTGGCAAGCTCCACTGCTGTCGCATGGGGCACTGATCGCTATCTTGAGGGCGGCCTAAGGGCCGCCTTTTCCTTGGGATCAAAATCGTCTACTGTAACGACCAGAAATTGATATTCGCATCCTTGAATTGCTAAGGCTGGACCGACAATTATGTCCGGAATGGAAGTTTTATTATGCGGCCAAAGCGCCTCTCCTGGACCTGCTCAGCTTGCATTAAATCAACTCTCTGGATCTATCCGATCTTTCTCGGATAGAGCAGTACGGTTCCTAAACAACGAATTCACAGATGACGCTCGCACGTTCGGGCCGTTCTGCGCGAGAGTTCTCTTAGAGAATGGGTGTGCCGCGCTTCTCGGCCGCCTTGACTGTTTCCGTATTCTCTACCTCAGCGAGTTTCAGACACAGCCTGAGTACAGACTCGGCGAACGAGCCAAGTCTTCATTTTCCTGGACCGGAGACATATTGCCCGAGAAAGCTGCTGGATCTCTTTGGAATCTGGAAGCCGATATAATTAAGATCAGTCGGGCGCTATTTTCTCCACATGTTGAACACCTGTTCTGGAAGCCAGCCATAAATGATATGCTTGACTATATTTCGAGCACACCAACCGGCGCCGCAAGCGCGGACGTAGTCAACATCGATTCCGAAACCTTCATCAAGGAAGTCCGCGGAAGAAGTTCACAGTTGTACTCAACCCTTTCAAAGGGAGTGCACTGGGAATTTTTCTCCAGCGCTCTGGTGTTCGGAGAGTCCACCGTGAAAGAAGGAATCCGCGACACATTCTTGCTATTAGGACTCCTTGGGCTTGCTTCACACTTCATTCCCACTGCTTACGCGAGATTGCAGCCAGCCCAAGCGCTTGAGGCCTATGAAGCCTTTCGAAGGATTGTTCCGTGACCGATCATGATGATCAAGTAGAATCTACGTTAATACTCGCGGCAGAGGAATGCCCCCCGGACCGCTTTGAGGACTTGCACAGGTTCACGTCTCACGACGACGTAATAATTCGAAAACTGAGTGCACACGGCCCAGTGCTGATCCGCGGAGGGCGGGGCAGCGGGAAGAGCGCTCTTATGATCGAATCTCATCGACGAATGAAAGCATCCCAAGACATCTTTCCTGTCTATGTAAGCCTTCGCTACCTACCTCTACTCCAATCAGATGGCGCAGAATACATCGAACATTTTTGCATTCTCTTGTCGACTGCGGTCCAAGGCGAATTGTTCACGCGCGAAATCGGCCTCGACTTTCCTCGCGCGTCTGACCAGCTTTCGATTCAACTCGGGCTAACAAAACTCTCCCAGCTTTTGCAGCGGCGGATCGTTCTGCTTTTTGACGACGCTGCACACATTGGTCGTGAAAAGCCCTTGGAGGTCTTTTTTGATCTCTTCCGGACTCTTTCAAGCAATATCACGTCTTGTAAAGCGTCGATTTATCCTGGAGTGACAAAGTTTGGCGTTCGATTCGACGTTTTCAATGACGCGACCGTCATAGACATCAGCCGATCTGACGTCGCTGCCGTATCCACATTTTTTCCTGAAGTGATAAGGGCTCGCTATCCGAAGTTGGCAACCAAAGAGATCTTTTCAGATCGCGTCTCGCCGAATCAATTCGCAAACCTGCTCGGAAGAGCAGTCGTTGGGAATATGAGGGGATTCATTTTGGCATGTAATCGGTTTGACAATGTCGAAAAAATCGGAATTCCCGATATAAACAAGTGCTTTCTGAATATGGCTACAGACTACTACTGGCCGCTTATGGAAGAAGTAGCTCCGAAACTAGGCGTCTATGAGCCACTCGTCGAGCCGGCCCGCGAGCTTTTTGAAGCCTTGATCCTAAACGTGAAGGATCGCAGCAATCGTGGCGTAACTCCTGATCGAGTTCTTATTCACCGACAGATCGTTAGTAACTTTGCAAAACTATTCGAAATTCTGGAGTATCTTGGTTTCCTAGCAAGGCGCGAGGCCTCTAGGGCGATGAAATCTGGCGGGCGCGGTCCGGTATTCGCGTTGAACTTGTGCAATCTTATTGAGGGGAGCGCTAGTTCAAGCCGACTTACAAGTGAAATGATCGACGGCTGGCTTGACGGTTTAGCAGATCCCACAGAGTTCCACCTGACCGGGTCGGCACTTCAAAGCGTTCGGGTCCCGATGTTACCCCCAGAGCATGGGCTCTCCATTCTCGATCGACCTGTTACCGGGCTGGCGAAGTCTCCGGCTTACCCATATGGCTTGACCCAAGACATGATTAGGCGCTTACGAGACGCAGGTATTAACACTGTCGGGGAACTTGCATCAGCGCAGGACGATACGCTTGATGCTATCGATTATTTTGGTCCCGCTAAAATACAACGTATCCGCGCTGTCGTACAACAAGCCATCTGGATGTAACAAACCTAGAGCGGTCATCAGCATTAGCAAGCGTAGGACGGATTAGCGGAGCGTCATCCGCCGATTGACTGGAGTGGCGCGTTACGCTTCGCTAACGCGCCCTACGCTTTGAGCCCTGGACTCCACCTCCCTGCCCCATGCACCTCCACATCTTCTCCGATCTCCACGCCGACATGGCCGACATCAAGCCGATCAACGCCCTGCCCGGGGTCGATGTGGTCGTCGTCGCCGGTGATGTCTGCGAGGGGGCGGTGAACGGGTTTGCGCGGCTGCGCGAGATCGTGGCCGAGGACGTGCCGGTCGTCATGGTGATGGGCAACCATGAATATTATCACCGCACCTACCCTGAGGAGCTGAAGCTGGCGCGCGCCGAGGCGGCGCGGTTCGGGGTGCATCTCCTGGAGAGCGAGGCGGTCGTGCTCGCGGGCGTACGCTTTGCGGGCGCCGCGCTGTGGACCGACTATGCGATCTTCGGCCCCGGCAGCGAGGCGGAGGCCATGGCCGCCTGCGGGGACACGATGCACGACCACCGCTGCATCATCTGGCAGGACGAGCCGTGGCTGCGGTTCACGCCGCGGGAGGCGCTCGGCCTGCACCTGACATCGCGCACCTGGCTCACGGACCTCTTGGAGACGCCGTTCGACGGCCCGACCGTCGTCGTCACCCACCACGCCCCCGGCTGGGGCTCGGTCGCCGAGCGCTATCGCGACGACCTGACCACCGCCGCCTTCGCCTCCGATCTCTCCGCGCTGATCCTCGCCACCCAGCCGGCACTGTGGATCCACGGCCACATCCACACGCCCTCGGACTATCGCGTCGGCACCACCCGCGTGATCTGCAACCCGCACGGCTATGGCCGCGAGAACCCGGATTTCGATCCGGAGCTGGTGGTGGAGGTGTAGTCGCCTGCTCGGCGTGGCTGGGCAGGCTCTCTCTTCCGTCATTCCGGGGCGCGCGAAAGCGCGAGTCCGGAATCCATAAGCACGAGCGGCTATGAGTTGCGAGATGCAGGCCGCGGCGATGTGTGCCCAGCCCCGCGGCCTGTGAGTATGGATTCCGGGCTCGCGCTTCGCGCGCCCCGGAATGACGTGGGGAGAGAACACGCACCCTTCTGCTGGCTCGGCCTCCGGCGCTACTTGAAGCACACCGCCTTGTCGCCCGCCGCGAACGAATTCCCCGGCATCGGCCGCAGCGGGAGTTACAGTGACGCTGCACTTTACTCGATCTGTTTGCGCTCGAACGTCCTCACCCACTCCCGCTGATCTTCCGTATCCGGCACGCGCACGCCGCGTGCGGCGGCGATCCGGTCGAAGGCCTCAGCTCCATCAATGCCCAGCCGAATCATCACGCAGGCCGCGATGACGGCGGAGCGGCCGATGCCGGCGCGGCAATGGATCAGGACCGTCTGGCCGTCCGTCAGCCGCGCGGCGAGGTCGTGCGCGAGCTGCAACGCTACGCTGCGGCTCTCAGGAAGACCACGGTCGGGGATCGGAAATGACACGAAGGCCATGCCTTGCGACCGACACAGCGCGGCCTCGCTCTGCAGGCCGAGGTCATGAACCTCGGCCGGCTCCAGCAGGCTGACGACGACGGCGATGCCCTCGCCCACCCAGGCCGCGATGTCCTCTGCCAGCCAGTCTTCCGCCCGCGGCCGCGCCGCGATAGCGAGCCGGCCGGCGGTGGGCAAGTCGATCCAGTGCAGGCGGGACATGGTGATGCTCCTGTCATGAATGAGCGTTCGTAACCTGGATGAGCGAGAGCGACATCCGGGATCGCGGCTGCCGAGACGGATGCACTCTCAGGCCGCCCGAACATCATACCGCGTCCGCTACTCGATCCCCAGGATTTCCCGGTGCAGCGGAACGATCGCCGACACGCCGCAGTTTACTACGAACCCAACAACGAAGGAGGTTCGTTCATGAAGATGGCAATCGTCTTGACGGCGGCTCTGTTCGCCGCTTCGCCTGTGTTCGCCGCAGAGACCGGCGCAAGTTCGCACGGCGCGTCGAAGAAAGCGCCCGGTCAGCAGATGCAGCGTAGCAAGCCGTCGACGGCGCCCGGCGCTTCGGAGTACGCGCCCGGTCATCAGAGCAACACCGCCGCCGGCCCGGGGCATTCCGAGAGCGCTCCTGGCCAGCGCATGACGACCACCGGCTCCAGCACGCATAGGAAGTAGTGGGCGCGCGAACGGGAACGATCCCGCTTCTCGGCCCCCCCTTTCGCTTGAAGACACAGAAAAGCCGTAAGCCTCTCAGTTCATCTTCCAGACATCCGAGGAGTCACATGCGCAAAGCGATCTTCATCCTTGCAACATCGATTTCAACCGCGCTGATCGTGCCCGCCAGCGCGTTGCCTCGCGCTCCCCTTCAGGTCGATCGCGGCGCATCTGATCTCATCGAGGTGAGAGGCGGTCATGGCCATGGTCATGGTCACGGCTGGGGCCGCGGCGGCGGTCACCGGGCCTTCGGCTGGAGTCGCGGCCGAAAGGTGGGGTGGCGCGGTCATCACTGTCCGCCAGGCCACTGGAAGAAGGGATGGTGCTGATCGGCCGGACCAGGAGCGTTAGCAAGCGTAGGGCGGATGAGCGGAGCGTAATCCGCCGCTCGACCAGATCGGCGCGTTACGCTTCGCTAACGCGCCCTACGCAGCGAGCCCTGGGCTCCACCTCCCTGCCCGCCATGAACCTCCACATCATGGCGTGCCGATCGTCATGGTGATGGGCAACCATGAATTTGATCACCGCACCTTTCCCGAAGAGCTGAAGCTGGCGCGCGCCGAGGCGGCGCGGTTCGGCGTGCATCCCCTAGAAGACGAGGCGGTCGTGCTCGCGGGCGTGCGCTTTGCGGGCGCCACGCTGTGGACACGACCACGCGCTTCCCGCGCGCTTTGGTTGACCTGCATCAACAGGGTCGAAGTGAATCCGCATCAAGCTGTCATCGTCAGAGAAGCGGAGGCAGTATCATGGCCGACTCGCAAGCATCTCTCGTCCCATCCCACGACGCGCCCGATCCGCACCGTCAAATCGATTCAGCCGCTTGGGCCGTATTCTTCATCTGGCTCGGCGTAGTCATGCTCGCAGGGCTTCCCTGGGGCTGGTTCCTGGTGGGCGTCGGCATCCTCATCCTGGGCGCACAGATGGTGCGGACGCAACGGAGCCTAAAGGTCGACAGGTTCGGCGTGGTCATCGGGGTCATCATTCTTGCGGCCGGCCTGTGGGATCTTCTTGCCTTGCCGTTGCCGCTCATGCCGATGATCCTGATCGTGCTGGGCGGATATCTGCTCTGGAAGACGCTCTCGACGACGGAATCCCCCTGAAGCGGCGCACGAAACATCAGGAGGCTCGGATGAGCCGGACAGCCCCGTAGGGGCGGTTCGCAATGGTGGGCACGCGCCGCCTTGCGGCGGCGCTTTGCCTGCCCTACGGCGCTACTTGAAACACACCGACTTGTCGTTCGGGTCGAACGAATTGCCCGGCATTGGCCGCAGCGGGGTCAGCTTGGGGTTGGCGGCCAGCAGCCGCTTCGAATAGGCGCCGAGCGCGGCGTTCATCGTGTTCAGCCGGTCCTGGGCGTCGGTGCGTTGCAGCGGCAGGGTGACCACGCCAGAGTTGTAGACCTCGGCGCGGGACCATTGCTTGCCCTGCACGATGCGGCCGACGAGGCGCGACTTCAAATCGGCGGCGCTGTCACCGGCCGCGCTCTTGGCCCCGACGACATCAGGCGGCAAGAGGCTCGGGTTGACGATCCAGCCGCGCGGCTTGGCGACGTTGTTGCCGAACAGGATCAGCTCGTCGACGGTGTTGTTCAGCGCCACATAGTCGCGCAGCGGCAGGCTGGCGTCGCCGGTGCCGGTCTCCTGGACGTGGCTCGCCAGATGCGGCCCCGTCGCGCAATAGGTGCCGAAGCTGAGCTTGATGCTGCCGGAGCTCATGGCCATGTAGCTGCCGACGTCCGAGCCGCCCGGCGGCGACGGCGCGTCGTCGCCGCAGAAGGTGCCATGCGACGAGGCATCCTGCAGGGAGTGCAGATAGAGCCCGATCCGGGCGATCTGCACCGGCACCGGCGGCTTCCTGGGATCGTCGAACAGCACGCCGGTCGTCCGGCTCTTGTCGTCCAGCCAGGACTTGAGTTGGGTGTAGTCGACGACGCCGTTGCTGTTGTCGAGCACCTTCGGTCCCGAGGTGATGTTGATGGCCGGTCCGATGGCGTAGTTCTCCAGCAGCGGTACGTTGCCGCTGATCGGCGTGCCAGCCAGGCATTGCGGGCCGCTGAAGTTCGAGGAGCCGTTCGGCACCGTGTATCCGGCGGTGCACAGCAGGCCCGGGCCGTCGTCGGGCTTCATCGCCCATTGCCGGAGATCGTACAGCGTGCCCTGATAGACGCTGTCGATGGTCACGGGATAGCCGGGGGGCGGATAGTGGAACGGATACACCGCCTGCACGCCGCTGGCGCCGTGCACGTCGGTGCCCTGCCCGTTCGGCGAGAAGTTCAGCAGGTAATGATACAGCGGCCCGTCGGTGGTGTTGTTGGTGCGCTGGAAGCCGTTGAACTTGGCGGTGATGTAGCTGGCGCCGGAATTGGTCGATGTCGCCTGCCCGCCGCACTGATCGATCGGCGCATATTGCGCGTAGTCGGAATTCTCGTTGTAGGCGGCGATCCAATAGGCCACGTCGGCGCGATAGCCGAGCGCCTGGGCGATGAAATAGGTCGAGTCGGCGTGGACCATGCTGCGGCCGGGCGGGATGACGGCGAACTGCACCGCCTCGAGCAGGCAGCCCCGGTTGAGAGCCTCCGCCGGATTGCGGCACGCGCTGGCCGGCGCGAGACAATTCCTCAAGCCGTCCTTCACGCGCGGGATGCAGATGTCCTCCAGGAACGCCTGCGCGGGGTGCGGCGCGGTCAGGCCCCAGCCGAGAACGGACGATCCCACGACGACGGAGAGGGTCGACAATGCAAAGCCAATGCGCATGAAAAACTCCTTGGTGATTGAAATCCAGCCGGTCGGGAGCTGAACCATGGCCAAACGCCACGTCTCTCAAGCCACGCGAAACGCTGCGTGAGGCTTGCCTCGCGGATTCGGCGAGGATGATTTGTCCCCATCTCGATCAAAATATCAACCTATAGTTGTTATGACAAATGCATCGCCTTCGCAAAGATGCGCGCTGCTTGGCCCGCCGACGGCTCGCCGTTGACGCAGGTCTTTCAGACTCGCATCATCACGCCCTGATGTATCGCGATGTCACCGAGCCGCCGTCGGAGGTGCGCTATCGCTGCCCGTGCTGCCGCTTCCTCACCCTTGGGTGAGCGCGGCGGGTTCGAGATCTGCCCGGTCTGCTATTGGGAGGACGACGGCCAGGACGACCACGATGCCGACCTCGTCCGTGGTGGTCCCAATGGAGCGCTGTCGCTGACCGAGGCACGCGCCAATTTCAAGACCCTCGGCGCCTCGGAGGCGGCGCATCGTGCGTGCGTCCGTCTCCCCCGGCGGACGGCGGACGGCGAACGCTAGCTCGTCGCACGATGCGGGACCGTCATCGGCCCGACGGGAGACGCCGGATGTTGTCATCGCTGGATGCCACCACGCCAGCATAGCGATCGCAGGCGAGCACCAAGCGCTAGCGTCATGTCGCAGGGAACGAGCCGTTCAGCTCGCTCCGTCTCGTTTGCTATGAGCGTCGTTCTTCTCGCGCTGAGGAGAGATCTTCCAGTCGCGACCTGCCTTACGGTGGTCCCAATCGATGCCGGGTCCCATCCGATGCAGCGTGTGCTGCTTCTGACGTTCGCTGGTCGACTGCCCCTTCTCTCTTGCCGGCACGCCTGAACTCGCTTTGGTCTCCGCGGGATTGGGGGAAGGTTTTCCTTGCCCCTGAGCGAACAAGGGATTGAGGCTGACTGACGCCAGCAAGACGATCATGAAGGCAAAAGTACGCATGGAACGGCTCTCCCTTTGCATGTCACATCGACCATCCGGCCGCGACCTCGACAGGAGCACTCTGAAGGTCGCGGGCGGCTGCGGATTGATCTGGATCAGATATCCCGCGGGACCAGGCAATCGCGGCTCGCCGGAGCGGATTGACCAGCGATGGATGGAACATGCCTTTGCCTGAGCCGTTCCTGGCTGAAGTGCGGATCGCGGCTGTTTACAGAGCAGACAGATGACCAAGTTTGCGAAGGGCGACCACGTCTCCTGGAACTCGGAGGCCGGCCGCGTGACCGGACGCATCGTCGCGGTGCATGTGCGCGACTTCGACTACAAGGGCTATCGTCACCGCGCCAGCAAGGACTCTCCGCAATACGAGATCAAGAGCGACAAGAGCGAGCACATCGCCGCTCACAAGGAGAGCGCCTTGACCAGGGTGAGCGGCGATGAGGCTCGCGGTTCGCAGGGATGACCGAGCACTCACCCGCCAAGACCGCAATGACACGGGCGCGCGACGCGCTTCCCGTCTTCACCATCGGGCACTCCATGCGGACGATCGCCGAGTTCGTCACGCTGTTGCGGGCCGGCGAGGTTCAGCTCGTCGTCGATATCAGGCGCATCCCGCGCTCGCGGACCAACCCGCAGTACAATTCGGAGGTGCTGCCGGCCGAGCTCGCGCGCCATCAGATCGGCCATCTGCGCATTGCCGAGCTCGGCGGCCTGCGCAAGACGAGCGGCATTTCACCGGACACGAACGGCCTCTGGACCAACAAGAGCTTCCATCATTACGCTGACTACGCCCTGTCCGATGACTTCCGGCGCGGCTTCGATCGCCTGCTGACCGTGTCGGCCGCGCAACGCACGGCCATCATGTGCGCGGAGGCGGTGTGGTGGCGCTGTCATCGTCGCATCGTCGCCGACTACCTGATCGATGCCGGCCGCGCCGTGTATCATCTCATGGGCCACGACGAGGTTCGTGCGGCGACGTTATCTGAGGGTGCGGTGCGAGCCGGCGACAAATTGACCTATCCCGGCTCGAACAACGAATGACACGCAACTCGCGGCGCAGCCGACGCGCTCCGCAGGCTAGGTCTCCTCCTCCATCGTCACCGCGACGGCGCCGATGGCCGACAGCCGCACCTTGTCGCCTTCGACCTCGGCGACGAGACCCTTGTCGATGAAGTGATGATGCCCCTTGTGGCTGCCCTCGCCGCTGTCCTTCCTGGTCAGCTTGATGCGGTTGCCGTCGACGCGGTCGACGGTGCCGACATGCACGCCGTCGGCGCCGATGACTTCCATGTGTTCCCTGATGTCCTGCATGACGCGTCTCCTTCGTGGCTGATGATGGGTCTGAAACTGCCTCAACCGGCGGGGTGCCCGAACTGTTCCGTCCGCGTACCTAGCCGTCGGGCGGATCAGCGCAGCGTGATCCGCCATTCCTCCGCAGGCAGCGGTTACGGCTGCGCCAAACCCCGCCCTACGGACTCTCGTCATTGCGAGGAGCCGAAGGCGACGAAGCAATCCAGGGCGGCATGAGAATTCTGGAGTGCCGCGGATCCTGCCACGGGCTGGGCCTCGGCGCGGACCCGTCGGCTGGCAATGACGCGAAAATCCGCCTGCGCCGACAGGCCATTTTCATCAGCGGCCTCAAGCTGATCTGGCCTGTCCAGTCCTTCGGTGAAAAATAAATCACTTTCGCTTTTTCAAAAATCATGATTGTCTACGCCCATCCCGGCCCGCCGAGAGGGGCGCATCGCGATCGTCACGAGACGTGGGCCGGAGATGCGGTGGCTGTGAGTGTGCCGCAGCGGGCTCGAGGCCCGCCGACGAACGGCACGCTTGCGGACGTGAAGACGCGTGGTCCTGGCGCCCCGAAGCTGGCGCCAAGTGCGGTGGTGATGATGATCGCGCCGCGCGACGGTGGCTAACAAGCCGGACACCGGGGAGATCGCGACATAAGCGTGAAAACCATCGCGCGGGGAATGCCGGGATGCCTCGGCTGAACCTGTGGTGACTGCCGCCTGCTTATCTTCTGCAGGCGGGCCATGGGTGCGGCCAGCGCCCGGCATTCCCCGCGCCCTCTCCCTTCGGAGGGCCAACGACCTGCAAGGCTCGGGCGCCATCTGCGTCGCGGGATCGCGCCCGCTTGGCGATGCTACGCCTTGCGCACGGTGCCGAGGAAGCCCTCCACCGCCACGCGGAAACGATCGGCATCGGTGGACATGCGGCGGACGGAATCGACCATCGCCGCGCCCGCATTGCCGGTCTGGCGGTTGAGCGCTGCGACCGAGCCGATCGTGTCGGTCACGGCGCGGGTGCCCTGGGCGGCATGCTGGAAGTTGCGCGAGATCTCGGTGGTGGCGGCGCGCTGCTCTTCGACCGCCGCGGCGATCGCCGTCATCTTCTCGTCGATGCTGGAGATGTTGTGGCTGATGGCGCGGATCGCCTCGACCGACTCGCCGGTGGCGGCCTGGATCTCGGCGATCTGGCGGGTGATGTCGTCGGTGGCGGTCGCCGTCTGCGCCGCGAGGTTCTTGACCTCGCCGGCGACCACGGCGAAGCCGCGGCCGGCTTCGCCGGCGCGCGCCGCCTCGATGGTCGCGTTGAGCGCCAGCAGGTTGGTCTGCGCGGCGATCGCGGTGATCATCTTGACCACCTCGCCGATGCGGTTGGCGGCGCGGTCGAGCATCTCGACGGTGGCGTTGGTCTGCGCCGCCTTCTCCACCGCTTGGCGCGCATCGGCCGCCGAGGCCTGCACCTGGGCCGCGATCTCGGAGACCGACGCGGTCAGCTCCTCGGTGGCGGCGGCGATGGTCTCGAGATTGGTGGTCGCGGTCTCCGCGGCGCTGGCGACCGCGGCCGTCTGCTCGGTGGACTCATCGACCAGCTTGCGGACCTCGCCGGCGCTGGAATCGAGCTGGCCGGTCGAGTTGCCCATGCTGACGATGACCGCCTGCACGGTGTCGTCGAAGCTCTTGCAGGCGCTGTCGATCGCCTGCGAGCGCTCCAGCCGGCGGCCCTGGTCGAGCTCGCGCTCACGCGACAGCTGCTCGGCGGTGGCGGCGCTCTCGCGCAGGCCCTCGAGGGCGGCAGCCATGGCGCCGAACTCGTCGGCATGAGCGAACTGCGGCACCGGCGTCTGGTAGTCGCGCTGGCCGATGCGCTGGATCGCCTGCATCAGGACGCCGACCGGGCGCATCAGGCGGACGCGCACCGCGCGCAGCGCCAGGCCGGCCACCACGAGCGCGGTGATGAAGGCGAGCGACTGGACGATCAGGCTGCTCAGCGCCGCGGTCTTGATCTCCTCGGCGCGCGCGATCGAGCCGTCGAGCGCGGTCATGCCGATGGCGATGATGCCGGCGAACGGGCCCTGGCAGAACGCGTTCCATTCCGGCGCCGGCATCGCCGGCTTGCCGCTGCCGTCAAACCCCTTGGCGAGCTGGTCCATGCGCTGATGCGCGGCCTCGACCTCGGCGCGCGAGGTCTTCACGGCCCCGGCGAGCCCGGTGCTGCCGCCCCCCGCCAAGAGGTCGTCGAGCCCGGACCAGCCGGCCGCGACGGTGCCGCGCCATTGCGCGATCGCGCCCTTCTGGGTGTCGTCGAGCGGCTTGGAGGCGTTGATGTTGGGACGCAGCGCCGAGCATTGCAGGCCGTAGCGGTCGCGGACCTGCCAGGCCAGCCGCCGCGCCTGCACCATCTTGGCGATCGCCGGATCGGTCATCCAGGCGCGGTTCGAGACGGCGAGCGAGGCAGCGTTGGCGACGTCCAGCGTCTTGGTCATTGCCTGGTACCAGGCCTGCGTACGCGCCAGCACGCGTTCGGAGCGCGGCTTCGCGGCTTCATCGAACAGCAGCTTGAACTGCGGAACCGTGGCGTCCCAGCTCGATTTCAACCCGGCCATGAGGTCGTCGCGCTCGGGCATGTCGACGCCGGCGAGCGCGGCGACGATGCCGTCATAGCCCTTGGCCTCGATGCCCTGATATTCGGTGAGCTTTGCGCGCGGATCGTCCTCGCTCAGCAGCACGCTCTGGATGTCGCCGCGGTGGGCGCGCATGACCAGGACGTTCTGGAAGATCGCCTTGTCGGCCGCGGTCAATTGCTCGGTCGCGACGCTCTCGCGATAGCGGCCCGCGGCGCCGCTCATCAGGATCGCCGTGGACACCAGGATGCCCGCCGCCAGCACCGACAACAGCACCATCAGCAGAGTACTGACCGATTTCTTCATCACGCCCCGCCCCACACCAGAAAGTGGCAGGATGACGCGATTGCACAAATTCTTCCTTAACCATGGACCGGCACACCGGCGGCCGAGGTAATCAGTTGCCGAAATCCCCTGCCCCACGCCAACAAAAAATGCGCAAGCCGCAACGCGGCAGCCGCTGGCGCGCGCTGCGGCGCGATGCGAAGCGAATCGCAGGGCGCGGTGCGCAGTGGCTGGGCCGGACGGTGGGCGCGGCGCCGCGATGGATCAAGATCGCCTGCGGCGCCTTGGTGCTGCTCGTGACCTTCGCGCTGGTCAATCTGGCCTATCACGTCCTGCGCAAGCCGACCGAGCTGTTCGTGGTGACGGGTCATTCGCTCGACAAGGAGCCGGAAGAGACTTGGCGCCAATATGGCGCGCTGTTCCGTGAGAGCTCGACACGATCGATCACGCCGGAGCTGCTCGCCGCCCTGGCGCAGACCGAGAGCTCGGGCAATCCGGTGGCGCGCACCTATTGGCGCTGGCGCTTCGCATGGAATCCGTTCGCGCTGTATCAGCCGGCGTCCAGCGCCGTCGGCTTGTTCCAGATGACCGACGGCGCCTTTGCCGACGCCGCACGGTTCTGCATCCGGGATCACGAGGTGGTCAGCGACGGCTGTGGGTCACCGAGCCTGTACGTCCGCGCATGGCCGGCGCATGCGGTGGCGCTCACGGTGATCTCGCTCGACCGCCAGGTCGCTGCCGTGCTCGCGCGGCAGCCTGGCGCCAAGCCGAGCGCGCAGCAGCGGCAGGATCTCGCGGCCGTCATTCATCTGTGCGGCGCCGGGCCGGCGGCCGGGTTCGCGCGCCGTGGCTTCAAGCCGGCGGATGGCGAGCGCTGCGGCGACCATTCGGTCGCCGGTTATCTCGGCCGCGTCAATGCGATGAAGAAGCAGTTTCAGAAGCTCTCGGCGGCGGAGCAGAGCTAGCGCATGGCGCCCGCTCGGCAACATCGCAGCCCGCCCGGTTCCGCGTTAAGCACGTCGGATTCACTGATGTGGGCAAAGCGCGCCCGTTAAGACATTGGCAACGAACTGCCGCGCATTTTCTCCGTCCCATTAGTACAGGAGTCACCATGTCAGAGATCGGCATTCCCGGCGCGCGCATCCGGTCCTTCATCGAGCGGATCGAGCACCTCGATGGCGAATTGGCGGAGCTGAACGAGCAGAAGAAGGAAGTGTTCGCCGAGGCCAAGGGCGAAGGCTTCGACGTCAAGATCCTGAAGGAGATCATCAAGCTCAGGAAGCAGGACCAGGACGAGCGCGACGAGCACGAGACGCTGCTCGACACCTATCTCCGGGCGATGGAAGCGGCCGAGACCGGGCCGGCCAGCAAAACCCCCGAGCGCAAGGCGGCGTGACGCTGCCGACCGACGATGGCGGCGCGCAGCCCATCTGCGCCGCGCGCTGCCCTCCCCGGGATTTTCCTTGCCCGGTTCCATCCGAGCCTCTAACGCTGCGCTACGCTTCTGCCCGCGCCCGAGGATGAGATGACCGACGCAATGACCTGCCCGCAATGCCGCTCCGAGCACGCCTATCAGGACGGCGCGCTATGGGTCTGTCCCGAATGCGGCCATGAATGGAGCGGCGACGCCGCCGTTGCGGCATCGGCCGGCGACGACGCCAGCATCCGCGACGCCAACGGCAACGTTCTGGCCGACGGTGACAGCGTCATCGTCATCAAGGACCTGAAAGTGAAGGGATCGTCGTCGGTGGTGAAGGGCGGCACCAAGGTGCGCAACATCCGCCTGCAGGAGGCGAGCGACGGCCACAACATCGCCTGCAAGATCGACGGCATCGGCCAGATGAACCTGAAGTCGGAGTTCGTGCGCAAGGCGTAGAGCCTAGTGCTCCCGGAACATTCGCGACGCCATGGCGTTCGGATCAACAACGGGAGGATGGCCATGCTGACGGACGACCAGATCGCGACGCTTTCGGATATCGGCCAGGCGATCGCCTTCTCGCCCGACCGGCAGGACGAACTCGATGGACTGATCCGCGAAGGTTATGTCGCCAAGGACGGCGACATCTACGAGCTGACGGCGAAGGGTCAGAAGATCCTGACCGATCGAGGTGCCGGATTGAACGAGGCCTGACGGACCGGAGGCTCGCAGCACCGGGCATCGGGGCGTCGGTATCAGCGCCACCGGAAAGTCTGGCATCCGGCCAAATATCATGCGGGGAATCGGCGGTTCGTCTGCAGACACCCTTGCGAATCGAACTCTGATTCACCCAATGAACGGCGATATTCCGCCCGAAGACCGAAAACAACGTCCGCGGGCGCCGCAGGACTGCGCAGGCGCTGCCTGTTATTTGACGCAACAGGTCCGGCTCAGGCCCGGCACTCAGGCCGAACAGCACAACACGGGCAAATCGCCAATTGATCGAGCAGCAAACGCAGGCCGGTTGCCCAACGCTGCGTGATCCAAGCAGTGAATCCGTCACGCTTCTGTGGTCATGAAGTGACACCCGTAGCAATCCGTTCCGTAGCAGCACGGCGTGGATTCATAACTTGGCATGAACTCTGCTTTCCCGATCCTGACCGGGTCCCACTCTTTGGAGGCAGAATCAACGTGCTCGTCACTCTCGTCGCAATGCTATGCAACGGCCAGCTCTGCATGGAGAAGGTCGTCACCAACAGCGAGATGTCCGGCATCACGATGACATCCTGCGCCGTCAGCGCGCAGATCGGAATCGCAGACTGGATGTCCAAGGGTCCCTATCACGAGTGGCATCTGCAGAGTTACAAGTGTGTCGCCGGCAAGTACGTGCCGAAGACCAACGCCTGATCCGCTTTGTCCGTCCGGCTGGCGCCCGGATATCCGGGGCCGGCCGGCCAGGCGGAAGAGCTCTGCACTGCTGTCGAATGTTCGACCCCAGTCGCGTCGCATTCGGGACATGCGCAGCAAAAAACGCTGCCGTCAGCGTGCAAACGCGCCCTGAATCGGCGAATTCGATGCGCAATGGCGCTGGCCCGCTTCGTGCAACGCCCCTCAGCGACAATGAGGGATGACGTCATGCCGTTCTACAGCTTCCATTGCGCAGCCTGCGCAGAGGATATCGAGTTGCTGATCGGGATTTCTGAAAGGCCGGTCTGTCCGACCTGCGGCAGTCGCAAGCTGACCCGCCTGCCCTCGCTACCGGCGCCGCCAGCGCGCAGCCCCGGCCTGATCAAGGCGGCGCGCAGCCAGGCAGCACGCGAGGGGCACCTCAGCAACTACAGCCGCGCCGAACGGAAGAAGCGCTGACCCGGCCGCGGCCGCCGGCCCTCGGCCTCAGTCCGATGTGATCTGCACGTCGGGCACGTCATCCTCGGGATCGTCGATGTCGAGGCCGTCCTCCTCGTCCAGATCGATCCCGGAGAGGCAGATGTCACCGTCGTCGATCACAAGCTCGACTGGAGCCAACGTCCGGCCCTGACAGGGCCCGATGAAGCATTGTCCGGTATCGAGGTCGAACTGCGCACCATGCTCGCCACAAACGAGGAAATTGCCTTCCTCGTCCATGAACTCGCCCGGGTGCTTGTCGAGGCGGGCGCCCTGATGCGGGCAGGCATTCTCGAAGCCATAGAAATTGTTGCCCTTGCGCGTGACCAGGATCGGCCAAGGCTTGGCGCTGCCGTCGGGCTCGCGGCGCTGGAGAACGAAGCCCCGCGCCGCGCCATCGTCCACCTCATAGGTCGCGCAGATCGCAAACAGCGTGCTCATCATCCGCCTCTTCTCGCCTCGCCCGGCGTTCTTGGCGCATCCGCGACATCACAGGCGCGCTGAAGAGGGTCGCAGCAAGCAGCATGCCAGCCAGTGCCTGACAGGCAGATCGCGGGCCTCAGACCGCTCGCATGCCGAGGCGGCCGATCCCGGGAAATTTCAGCGCCGGCCGACGCAGATCGACGCCGAGAACTCCCCCGAAGAAGTTCAGCTCGACGCCCTCGATCCACCCGACGGTGACACCGAGATAGCCGCCGAGCGATACGAACAGACCGGTCCCGGAGGCCGTGCGCCCCCACCAGCCGTCAAAGGGGAAGTCCTTGCCGATTGCGGTTGGCGGCAGCACGGCGTTCAGCTCAGGAACCGCGTTCAGCGCCGCCTGCACGAAGGTGTTCGAATTCGGCCCCGGCCAGGCGTTGTAGTCGCCATAGGCGCGGAAGCGGTAGTTCTCGATCACGCTGCGGATCCTCGGGATCACCCGCTCGGCTTCATCGCCGTCGACGGCCAGCACTGTCTCCGGCAATGCACCGAACCAGCGACCATCGGGCGCGAAGCCATCGACCCGGATCGGCTCACCCCACGCGGTGTAGTCGTAGCGGGTGTAGCGCGGGCCGCCCTTCTCCTTCACGACGATCCAGGTGTGGACCGCGAAGATGCCACGCCAACGCACCGTGCGCGCAGCGAATACGCGCACCATCGCGTCGGCATGCTGCGCCGGCGATGGCAGCAGGCCCGCGCTCGAACGGTCCGCAGTCTGCCAGCTGCCGCGACGATCGCCGCGCAGATAGTTCGCGGCCGACAGCGAGATGGGCACGAAGATGAGCAGGAGGAAAGCGAGCACGGGCTTTTTCACGATGGGCGAGAACAATGGAGGCACCGAGGAGTGACAGCCATGTAGTCATCGCGCCCGCCCTCGCCAGCGCCGGCCGGCACGCCACCTTCACAATCCGGACACCAGGGCAGCGCTGATGACTCAGTGCCGACGGAAACCACCGTCCGGGCCGGAACGCCCGCCGCCGCCGCGAGGGCCACTGACGCCGACACGCGCAGCGCCCATGGCGGGGCCGCCCCCGATATGCGCCAAGCCGATTTGCGGCGAAGTCCCGATCATGCGCATGCCGCCCATCTGCGCGCGGGCGCTCTGCGGCGCACCGCTGCTTCGGCTCATCAATGGCTGCACCATGGGTGGCGTTGCAGCTCGAGCGGGAGCACCAGCCACGACCGGAGGTGCGCCGGGGCCGGCGGCAGTCGCAGGCGGCACACGACCTTGCATGCCCGAAGGCGGGCCGGATCGTTGGCCCGTGCCGGCGACCGCGCCCGCTCCGCCGCCAGGCTGGATCATCCCGCCGGGACCACGACCCGGCATCCCCGGGGTCATGCCAGGCTGAGGCGGATTTTGCGCCATGACCGGCGGATGGCGATGCCAGTAGCGGTTCCAGAACGCGTGCCGATGATACCAAGGCCGTCCGAAATAGAAGCTGCTCCAATAGGTGGTCAGCGTGAAGCCGACAGTCGGCACGTACTCGACATATTCGGGCAGGTAGACGTACTGCTCACGATACAGATAGGCGAGCGTCCGCGCCGCGACCCAGCCGCGTTCGCCTCCGAAGCTGACATCGCACCATGCGCCGCCTTGAATGCAGCCATGGATGGTGATCCTGGCGCCGACTGGAATGCGCTCGACGACGGGAAAACCGGGGCCGGGTCCTGCGCGCATGGTGGCCGCGGTGCGCACCAGGCCCGGCGCGGCCACCGCCAGCGAGGCGGGCGTGACAATCAACAGCGCAGCAACAAGACACGGTCTGAGTTTCACCACGGGCGCCCTCCTGTCTGTTTGCCCGAGCGAGCTCGGGCGCGAGACTCTCGCGCCCCGCATGCGCGGCTCAGGCATCCGGTCCACGGGGATGGTGGCAGACTATCGCGGCAACCTCACGGCGCTCCGTTGTCGGAGAGGAGTTGCGCTGCTCCACCGAGAGCACGGCGAAATGCCTCGTCGAACGTCACGCCACGGAATTGCCACCGATCCTGCTTGCCAGCGCGATCGAGGCGCCATTGCGTGACCCAGCCCAGTTCGGCATCGTCCCAGGTGAGATCGCCAAAGAGCATGACATCAGCGCCGGGAAACCACGACGCAACCGCCGCGGGCTGGACATCGTTCAACTTGGTCCGCTCAATGGCGGCCTTCGAGACCTCGGAGGCGCTTGGCAGAGCGATCTCGAGTCCACGCTTGACGGCCGCTGCGCGCAGCGCGTCGCGCTGCAGATCGGACCTCCGGTCGTCGGATGCAACGAAGAAAGTACGACCGCCCGACGTCATCGCCACGATCACGGCAATCGACGGGCGCGGCGCCGGCCACGGCTTGATGTTCAAGCTCGCAAGCAACTGATCGATCCGCGCGCGATCGAATGACACAGTCAAGTCATATGGACGGTCGCGCGTGCCCTGCTCGTCGTGCTTCGGCTTGCCCGACATCTGATCGTGATAATCGAAGCCGGTGACGAACTCCGCTGCCCGCGCCTCGAGTGGCGCGAGCCTTGCGTCGTTCCTGAGCTGAAATGCACCGGACACCTTGATCAGCACGTCTTCCAGACATGCTGCAAATGCCGCCCGGCGATTGTCCTCGCCCTGACCGGTCACGACCGTCTGCGCCTGGTACAGGTCGGTCGGAGCCGCATTCGCAATAGTGCAGGCCCCGACGACCATCATCGCCCAGAGCCCGAGACGCCATACGCCCCAACCGCGGAGAGCACCGCACTGCCTCATCGCGCCCTCGATCCGGCTATGTCGGCTATTTCTGCCGGTCGAGCTTGACGATCGTCGGTGTGGCGGCGTCGGACGTCGAGAACGTCACGCGATCGCCGGCGTGGATGTTCTCGATCATGGCATTGTCCTTGATCTTGAACTCCTGGGCCGCTCCGGCCGTGTTGGCACCGACGGTCCCGTTGGGAACGCGCTTGATCGCGATCGTGCCGTTGAGACGGTTGATCCCCGTGACCATGCCCGCCGTGTCTTGCTCCGCTGCCAGAGCGGGCCAAGTCCCCGCAAACAGGGCGACCGTCGCCAGAGTAATGCCAACTGCTCTCATCGCTGTTCTCCTGCCTTGCTTCTCGCGGCAAACAAAACACCACGAATTCTTTGGTTCCCGGAACCTTCAGCTTCGTCGCTGACGACTTTGGGCCGTCTAACGCGCCACAATCAATGCGCCGTGCAGCCCGTTTGTCGCCCCCAAGCACTACGCCTACATAAAACATGCTGATCGTCTCCGCCGCTGTGGACGACGCGCGCTCGACCGGGCGCAATCGCGAACCTTCTTCGACCGACACGGCTCGGCCACCCTCATGTAGTGATTTGCACGGATTTGTCATCAGACCAGCGCGTGATCAAAGTTTTCCTGCACTCGCAGTATCGACGCCCCGTAACGCCGAATTCATCAATGCGTCAGGATGCGCCTTGACAGCACAGGCAGCCGGGAGGACGATAACAGCGTCGTCCAATCTCGGTGGCCGTTCCTGACGACGCCGCGATGTCCGAACGACAACAAACCATCTGATTGCAGGGAGGTTCTATGACTCCACCTCCGTACCAGATCCGCTGAGTGCGACGGGACTCGCTTCGGACCATCGCATAGCGGCAAATCACGAACGGCACGCCGGGTCGCGGCTTAGTGGGCTGCATCAGCGAGGCATGGCCCCTTGCCCGCCCGGCGCTGTGCCGTCCATCTGGATCACTTCAGCGCGAGCTTTGTAGCTATCTGCGGCTCGAGGCCCGATACTCGGGTTGATACTGCCCAACGCGAACATTGGAACGTGTGATCAGTCGATCGCGTGCAGCGATCAGTTGACCAATGGCAGCCGAGATACCCGCTCGCGGCATCGCCGCATTCCCAATGTCCCCGACCAATATCCCCGAACGAAATCCTTCATCGCCTGATGCACGGCGGGTGCAGGCGTCACCCGCCGCCGAAGCAATCTGCCGCAGCTACTTGCTGTAGTCGTAGAAGCCCTTGCCGGTCTTGCGGCCGAGCTGGCCTGCGGCCACCATCTCCTTCAGCAACGGCGCCGGCCGATACTTCGGATCGTTGAAGCCGTTGTAGAACACCTCCATCACCGACAGCATCGTGTCGAGACCGATCAGATCGGCCAGCGCCAGCGGACCGATGGGGTGATTGCAGCCGAGCTTCATGCCCTCGTCGATGTCGGCCGCGGTCGCAATGCCTTCCGAATACGCGAAGATCGCCTCGTTGATCATCGGGCACAGGATGCGGTTTACGGCAAAGCCCGGGCTGTTCTTCGCGGTGATCGCGACCTTGCCGATCCGCTTGGCGAAATCGGCGGCGGCCGCATGGGTCGCATCCGAGGTCTGCAGGCCGCGGATCAGTTCGAGCAGCGCCATCATCGGCACCGGATTGAAGAAGTGCATGCCGATGAAGCGGTCGGGCCGGTCGGTGGCGGTGGCCAGCTTGGTGATCGAGATCGAGGAGGTGTTGGTCGCGATCAGCGCCTCGGGTTTCAGACCGGCACAGAGGTCCTTGAGGATCTTCAGCTTCAACTCCTCGTTCTCCGTGGCGGCCTCGATGACCAGGTCGCAGTTCGACAGCTTCGCCTTGTCGGCGGTGCCGGTGATGAGCGACAACGCCCTGTCCTTGTCGGCGGTCGTCATCTTCTCCTTCTTGACCAGGCGATCGAGGCTGGAGCCCACCGTCGCCAGCCCGCGCGCCACGGCCTGCTCCGAGACGTCGACCATGACGACCGGAACGCCCGCGGCGGCGCACACCTGCGCGATGCCGTTGCCCATGGTGCCTGCTCCGATGATGCCGACCGTCTGAATCATTGCCGCTTCCTCTCAGTCTCGTATCCGCGGGGACCGCCCCGTCCTGCGCAGTTGCTTAACAGGCTATCGGCCGGCCGGGTAGACCCAAGGCGGCGGGCTGAGAAGGGGCCGGCTGCCCCGCGGTTCGACGGCACCGGGAGCGAACGGTCGCCCCGGGGTCCAAACGAAGAGCCGGCAGACAACCGGCACGGCGCCCAGCCAGAGCCAGCCGCCCGCACCCGCGCCGACGGCGCCGCGCAACGACGCGGCCGGCGACAGCGCGCGCGGCACCGGTCCGCTGAACAGGACCGCTGACCGACACGCCGGCACGGGCGCCCGGGCGGCGGCGGCCGTCGCGTGACGTTGCGTGAGCGCCACGCCAAATCCGTCGGTGTCATCGGAACACCTGTTGAGGCCGACGGTTCTCCACGCTGCAACAGGTCCAATCGAGGAGACCGCCGTGGCGACCGCCGAAACCACCCGACCATCCCCGGAGCCAACGGCGCAGATCGCACGGCATCCGATCCATCCGATGCTGGTGCCGTTCCCTATCGTCTGCTTCATCGGAGCGTTCGTCACCGACATCGCCTATTGGCGGACCGCTGAAATCATGTGGGCGGATATCTCCGCCTGGCTGCTGCTGGTCGGACTGATCATGGGCGTGCTGGCCGGCATCGCCGGGCTCATCGACTTCCTTGGCAATCGGCTGATCCGATCGCAGGCACCGGCCTGGCCGCACATGGCCGGCAACCTCATCGCCCTGGTGCTGGCCTTCTTCAACAACTTGGTCCATTCACGCGATGCCTGGACCTCGGTCGTGCCGACCGGCCTCATCCTGTCGCTCGTCACGGTGCTGATCCTGCCCGTCACCGGCTGGCTCGGTTGGTCGCTCGTGTATCGTCACAGGGTGGGAGTCGCACGATGACGCCGTCCGGCTCCTCCCGCCTCGCGCCTCTGCTCACAGTCCTGCTGCTCGGAATATCCGCGCTTGGTCTCACCGCGTGCAACGAAGGCGGCGATCCGAACGCCGAGATCGGCGCCAACGTCAAGCTGCCCGCATTGACGCAATACCTGTTGCCGCCGATGAACATCGCCACGGTGGTAGGCTGGAAACAGGGCGAGACTCCCAAAGTCGCGCCGGGCCTGAAGATCGAGGCGCTCGCGACCGGCCTGCAGCATCCGCGCTCGCTCTACACGCTGCCGGACGGCGACGTGCTGGTGGTGGAATCGAAAGCGCCGCCCCCGCCGCCGGCGAAACGGCCGAAGGACCTCGTGATGGCCCTCGTCGAATCCTGGGCCACGTCGGGCGGCAACACCGGAGCGAGCAACCGCGTCACATTGTTGCACGACGCCAATGGCGATGGCATTCCCGAGCAGCAGAGCCTGTTCATCGACCATCTCAATTCGCCGTTCGGGATCGCTCTGGTCGGCAACGATCTCTACATCGCCAACACCGACGCCATCGTTCGATATCCCTACACGCCGGGCGAAACCCAGATGAAGGATGCGGGCACGACGCTTGCCGCGCTGCCGGGCGGCCCGATCGATCATCACTGGACCAAGAGCCTGGTGGCGAGCCCCGACGGCCGGTTGCTCTATGTGGGCGTCGGCTCCAACAGCAACATCACCGAGAACGGCATCGAGGCCGAGAAGAACCGTGCCGCCATTCTCGAGGTGGATCGCACCACGGGACGCTGGCGGGTATTCGCGAGCGGCCTGCGCAATCCGAACGGATTGAGCTTCGAGCCGCAGAGCGGCGCGCTGTGGACGGTCGTGAACGAGCGTGACGAGATCGGTCCGGACCTCGTGCCCGACTACATGACCTCGGTGAAGGACGGCGGCTTCTATGGCTGGCCATACAGCTATTACGGCCAGCATGTCGATCCCCGCGTGCAGCCGCAGCGGCCGGACCTGGTCGAAAAGGCCATCGTCCCGGACTACGCGCTCAGCTCGCATGTCGCGCCGCTCGGCATGACGTTCTACACCGCCAGCGCACTGCCGCAGGCCTATCGCGGCGGCGCGTTCGTCGGCGAGCACGGCAGCTGGAACCGCACGCCGTTGAACGGCTACAAGGTGGTCTACGTCCCCTTCGATGGCGGCAAGCCGAACGGCGAAGCCCAGGACGTCGTGACCGGCTTCCTCAATGATCGGAACGAGGCGCGCGGCCGGCCGGTCGGTCTCGCCGTGGACAAGACCGGCGCCCTGCTGATTGCCGACGATGTCGGCAATACGGTCTGGCGCGTCACGGCATCCGGCGGCTGACGGCCTTCAGCCCAATGACGCGAAGAATGGAGGACGATATGGGACTGGCTCAATACGCCATCGTTGCGGTCGGCGATCATTGGAGCGTGCTGCATGACGGCAACGCCCATGGCGACTACGCGACCAAAGAGGCTGCGTTCGAATCCGCTGCATCAGCTGCGACGCTGGCCATCAAGCAAGGCCACGAGGTGCATCTCAGCGTTCCGGGCAATGACCCCGATCGCTCGAACAACTAATCAGCACCACAACACTCATCGTGAGTTCCGACGGGACCTCCAGGGATAGTGAAGTGCACGCTAACGTGTGTTAGCGACAGCCCCTCGGCAGGGCAGCAGACTCATGTTCGGAGGATCAACAGGAGTTTCGCCATGAAGGTCACCCGGAACCGGCGCAAGCAGACAGTGTCGTTCCGCCAGCGGCTGCAGCAGGCTGCAGCCGCTGCCCGCGAGGCGGCAGCACGTCTTCCCGCAGGCCCCGAACGCGACATCATGCTGAAGAAGGCGATGCAGGCGGAGACGGCGGCGCATATCAACGAGCTGTTGAGCGCGCCGGTGCTGCACGCCGCGGAGCGCTAGACCACGCGCCGTATCGTCTGCTGCGGCTTTGAAAGGAACCCGAACGCCATCACGACGCTTTGCTTTCGAGGTCTTGTCTCGGCGAGAGGACGATGATGGCCCGGGTCGTGATAGGCACATCGGGATGGCACTACGAGTCCTGGCGCGGCGCGTTCTTTCCGCCGGGACTGCTGATCAGACATCGGCTGCCCTACTACGCCAGCCAGTTCGAGACCACCGAGCTGAATGGCGTGTTCTACAGGACACCGACGGAAGCTGCCGTCCGCGGCTGGCGCGATCAGACCGGGCCCGATTTCGTTTTCGCCTGGAAGGCCTCCAAGTTCATCACGCATTGGAAGCGCCTGTCTGCGCGCTCGGTCAACAGCATCGCGCTGATGGAGAGCCGGCTGTCGCTGCTCGGCGACAAGGCCGGCCCCGTGCTGTTCCAGCTGCCGCCGCAATTCGAAGCGAATCCAGAACGGCTCGAGTCGTTTCTGCCGCTGCTGCCGACGCACCGGCGCTACAGCTTCGAATTCCGTCACCCGAGCTGGTACACACCGGCCATCATGCGCCTGCTGAGGGATTCGAACATCTCGCTCTGCCTGTCGGACCATCACGACGCGCCGGCACCGTGGAGGCGCACGGCCGATTTCGTCTATGTGCGCGGCCATGGTCCGGGCGGCCGCTACAAGGACAACTATCCGGACGCGACACTCGAGGCCTGGGCCAAGCGCATGCGCGCCTGGGCGTCGCGCGGCATCGACGTCTACGTCTTTTTCGACAACGACCAGAAGAGCGCGGCACCCGCCGACGCTCTGCGGCTACGTCGGCTGCTCGCGGCGTCTTCTCACCGGGCAGGCCGCGCAGCGCGCGCCAGCTCGTCCGAACATCGTGCACATCTCTCGGTTTAGGTCTGCAACCAACGAGAGGAACGATCCGCGCGACGCACACTCATCACGCTCGGCTGCCTGGTGCTGGCGGGCCCTGCCCTCGCCCAATCCGTCGGCGAAAAGACCGGGGTGAATTCGGCGCTCGGCATTGCGCCGATCACCGAGGACTTCGTCAAGCAGGTCGCCATCAGCGACATGTTCGAACTGCAAATTGAACCAGTTCGGCGAGCAGAAGGGCAACGCGCAGGAGAAGAGCTTCGCCGCGCAGATCGTCAAGGATCACACCAAGACTTCGACCGGGCTGAAGAGCATGGTCGAGAGCGGCAAGGTCAAGGTCCAGCTGCCCGCCGTTCTCGACAGCGCGCATCAGAGCAAGCTCGACAAGCTGAAGGCAGCGAGCGGCAAGGACTTCAGCTCGGATTTCGACGACATGCAGGTCAGCGCCCACAAGAACGCGGTGTCGCTGTTCGAGCGTTATGCGAAGGGCGGCGACAATCCGGCGCTGAAGGAATGGGCCGGCAAAACCCTGCCGGCCCTGCAGCATCATCTCGAAATGGCGCAGAACCTCGACAAGGGCAAGCGAGCGAACGATATGAGCGCCGGTCCGAGCTGGCCCTCATGATGTTCGGATGCCGTGCCGTGCAGTCCCGTCGTCAGGCGGCGCGGACGGAGGATTGCCGAGTTGATCGATGCTCGACTCGATCCGTTCGCGATCGACCTCGATCCGGCCTTGCGGCGCGGTCGACCATCGTGCGCACGTCGGTGAGCTTTGCCTTGGCAGCGCTCAGTCCGTCGAAGATGGCTTGGCTGTCGGAGAGCGTCTCAACGGCCGCTTTCGCTTTGGCGAAGGCGGCGTCGGCCTGCTGCCCGGCCTTGTCGACGGACTTGATCGCTTCGGTTCTGCTCGCGTAGGCGCGATAGTGAGATACCAGCACCTCGCCCCCCGAGAACACAGGCAAGCGCCGTGACCGAGAGCATCGATGCCGCAAAGAGCTGACCGGCTCGCATTGATGCATTTCCAGTTGCTTGTTTTGATCAACCCAGAAGCCGGAACTAAGGGGGCCTTAACTACACAGGTTTCGCCGAGCGCCAGATCGCCGCGATCACGCATCGGGTCCCGTAATTTCACGGGCTTCGACGGTGATGCCGCATCAGATTTCATGAGAGTTCCACGACAGGGGCGCGAAGGACTGGTCGGACTCGCGCGATGTTGCCCAGCTCCGAGCATCGCTGAGGGCAGGAGCATCGCCAAGATGCCGCAGCAGTCCCCGGCTGCGGGCCGCACTTTGGTTCCGCGCGCAGGTGCAGAAAGATCAGCGGTCAACGCGGTATCATGCTAACATAAGTTATTGAAGTCGCACCGAATGGAACCCCAATAAACCAACTCGGGGGAACCACTCTTTGAGTCATCTGGTCCGCAAGCTCGAGAATTTCGTCCGCCTCTCTGCGGCCGACCGCCTGATGCTCAACCGCGCGGCGGCTCAACGGGTAAGGACCTTCGCGCCACGCACCGACATCGCGCGCGAAGGCGAGAAGCCCAAGGACGTGCATCTGATCCTGAACGGCTGGGCCTGCCGCTACAAGCAGCTCGAGGACGGCCGCCGCCAGATCGTCTCGTTCTTCCTGCCTGGCGATATCTGCGATCTCAACATCTTCATCCTGCGCGAGATGGACCATTCGATCGGCACCATCACGCCGGTGTCGATCGCCGACCTGCCGCGCGAGTTCTTCGACGAGATCAGCGCCGGCTATCCACGCATTGCGACGGCGTTCTGGTGGGAGACGCTGGTCAACGCCGCAATCCAGCGCGAATGGAC
This sequence comes from Bradyrhizobium sp. HKCCYLRH3059, assembly GCF_051168035.1. NCBI lineage: Bacteria > Pseudomonadati > Pseudomonadota > Alphaproteobacteria > Hyphomicrobiales > Nitrobacteraceae > Bradyrhizobium > Bradyrhizobium sp. HKCCYLRH3059. The sequence goes on from NZ_JBNPUF010000004.1 coordinate 278,811, forward strand.
CATGAATCTCGGGCAACGCACCGCGTCCGAACGCATGGCTCACCTGTTGTGCGAACTGTTCTTCCGGCTGCGGCTGGCGGGCCTGGCCGACGACAGCAGTTGCAGCTTCCCTCTCACCCAGGCAGATCTCGCCGAGGCGACAGGCCTGTCGAAGGTCCACGTCAACCGCACGCTGCAGGAACTGCGCGCCAGCAACCTGATCGTGCTCAAGGGCAAGATGCTGGTACTTCCGGACCTCGAGCGCCTGATGAGCGCCGGCCTGTTCAACGCGAATTACTTGCATTTGGACCGCGAAGGCCGTCAGCTCGACGCGAATGAGTGAGAGGTTCGGAGCGCTGGCGCTTGCGCTATGCTGACCGTGTCGGCACTCTGCCGGGGAAACGGCGATGGTCGAACAGCGCATGGTGGACGGACCCTTCGAGCAGGAGATCGTGCAGCGCCTCGGGCTGATGCCCAACCTGTTCAGGTCGGCGCCGTCGGCGCCTGAGGCGACCCGACAGCTCTGGCAGTTCGCCAAATGCGCCTATCTCGACACCCCGCTTCCGGCCCTTTTCAAGGAGCGGCTCGCCGTCCATCTGTCGCGCCTCAACCGCTCGCCTTATTGTCTGACCCGGCATTTCGGATTTCTGGTCGGATTGGGCAAGCCCGCGGGTGACTCGACGTCTCGCCCGGAGACGATCGATCGGGCGCGTCACCTGCTCGCGCGGCCGCTCGCGGATCCCGCGCGCGCCGCGGCGGCGCTCGACCGGCTTGAACTCGTCCAGCCCCCGCTCGACATCCCGGAGCCGGGCAGCGATGGTGAGGCGGACCTGTTCGAGGCCGCGTCGGTGCTGTTCATGCAGCGTGCTGATTCCGACCGCTCGCGGCGCGCAATCCGACATGCCTTCGGCAACACCAGGTTCGATCTGCTGGCGGCCTTCCTCGCCTATCTGCGCACAGCCCATTTCTGGGCCGATGTACACCTGCTTGCGATCGATTCGGACGTGCTTGCCCTCGCACAGACCGATCCCGAGCTTGCCGTCTGCCTCGGGTGCAGCGAGCTGCCGGAGGCAGGGCCGTCCGCACGGCAGCCGCATTCGAACGGCGGCGATGCCGGCGATCATCGGCTGCGCCGCCTCCTCGAGATCGATTCGGTCGGCGTGCTGTTCTTCGATCATGCAGCCGGCACCCTGATCGACGCCAACGAGGCCTTCTTGGCGATGACAGGCTATTCGCGCCAGGACATCGACAGCGGCGAGCTGACCTGGAAGAGCCTGACACCCCCGGAATGGATGCGCACCTCGAGCGACCAGATCGAGCTGCTGCGGCAGACCGGCCGGATCGGTCCCTATGAGAAGCAGTATTTTCGCAAGGACGGGGAACGCGCCTGGATGATGTTCGCCGGCCGTGACCTCGGCGACGGCACCCTGGTCGGGCTCGCGATGAACATCGACGACCGCAAGCGCACCGAGGCCGCGCTGCGCGACAGCGAGGCGCGCTTCCGCCAGTTCGGCGAAGCATCCTCCGACGTCGTGTGGATCCGCGATGCCGAGACCCTGCGCTGGGAATATCTCAGCCCCGCATTCGAGACGATCTATGGCGTCCCGCGCAGCGCTGTGCTCCGCGGCGACCATCTGGCATCGTGGACCGAGCTCATGCTGCCGGAGGACCGGCCCCGCGCCATCGAGAGCCTCGAGCGCGCCCGGCGTGGCCAGCGCGACAGCCTGGATGTCCGTATCGTCAGCCAGCCGGACGACGTCACGCGCTGGCTGCGCATCCGTAGTTTTCCCATGGTCGACGAGCTGGGACGGGTGCAGCGCATCGGCGGCATCACCCAAGACATCACGGCGCTGGTCTCGGCCTCCGAGCACCAGAAGCTGCTGCTCGCCGAGCTGCAGCACCGCGTCCGCAACATGCTCGCCGTGATCCGCTCGATCATCCGCCGCACGGGCGACTCGAGCGACAGTGTCGAGGATTTCGCCAGTCACCTCGAAGGCCGCATCACAGCGCTGTCGCGCATCCAGGCGGTCGTCACGCGCGATCCCCTCGCCGGTTTCGATCTGGCCGAACTGATCGCCGATGAGCTGCGCGCCGGCGCCGCGCGCGAGGACAGGCAATTCTCGCTGTCGGGCCCCCAGGTGCGACTGAAGCCGAAGGCGGCCGAGAGCATCGGGCTTGCCATGCACGAGCTCGCGACCAATGCGCTGAAATACGGTGCGCTGACAGTGCCGCGGGGCTTCATCAGGATCGAATGGCGGCTCGATGAGCGCGACGCGGCCGACTGGCTGGTCATCGACTGGACCGAGACCGGCATGTCCGGCCGTCCGCTGGGTGCGCAGCGCCAGGGTTTTGGAACCGTGCTGCTGGAACAGATGCTGCCGTACGAGGTCGGTGCCCGCGTTGTCCGGCGCTTCGAACCGAGCGGCCTCTGCTGCGAGATCCGGGTGCCCACGGGCGACATTCTCAAGCGTTGACGGGCCGATCGACGCTTCATTTCGCGGCACCGGTCGGTAACAATGGCCAGGATCTCGCCGGCACGGCGAAACGCCGTCGGCATAGCCTTCGCGGTGCATTCGGGGTATGCTCCGCCTGCGGCCAGAGGTGGAGGTCGCATGGGTCGCGCAACCGCCATGTCTTCGCCTTGGTTGGGGCGGATATGACCAAGTGTCGATGAGAATGGGAATCAGCAGAGCGTCGGCGCGACGGAACGATGATGGGACGTTCCCGAGTATGCGGCTCTGGCCAAGATGGATCACCGTGAACATGCAGATGCGTGGGCACGAGGGACAACCGGTATCCAGGTTCTGTGCTGATGCGGCCGGAGAGGCCGAGCGTTTCGTGGCGCAGTCGTCATCCGACGTTGGTGTCACGAAGCGTCAGTACGATGCAGCGTGAGTACGCGAAGCGTGGGTGCACGAGGCGTTGGTAGGACGACGCATCGGAACAGAGCCGAGCGCCGCCTGCGAGGCGGACGACAACGGAGGACGGAGCGTCAATGCTTGCAACGACGACCAAGGACGGCGATCAGCAGCCTCATGCCGTGATCGATCCCGAGATCGTGCTGGCGGCCCGCGCCGATCGCACTGCCGCCGAAGCGGACAGGCGCAGCTCGCAACGGCCACCGGACGTGCCCTCGCCGAAGATCGACCCTGACTACAGGACGCAGGCGACCAGCGACTTCGCGGTCACCGGAGAGCGCAGCACGTTCGCCACCTGGGCCGTGCGCACCATTCTGGCGGTGCTGTTCGCGGTCGGCAGCGCCGTCGCCGCAGCCGCCTGGCAGAGCTATGGAGACCAGGCCCAGGAGATGATCGCGCATTGGATGCCGCGGATCTCGCTGGCTTCGAACGCCGACAAGGATGCCGCGGCACAGCCCGCCGCGACCGCGCCCCAGCAGGCGGCCGCAGAAGCGCCGGCCGAGGTGCAGGAGCACGCAACGAGCGCGGTTGGCGCGACCTCGCAGGAGCAGGCGCAGTTGCTGCAATCGATGGCCCACGACCTCGCTGCCTTGAGCCAGCAGATCGGCGAGCTGAAGACGAGCCTCGCACAGCTGAAGGCCGGGCAGGAGCAGATGGTCCGCGACATGGCGCGGGTCGCCGAGGCCAAGTCCAGCGACAGGCCCGCCGAGCGGCCGAGCGAGCGGACCGCGGAAGCACGGTCGTTCGATCCGCGCGCCATCGAGCAGACGATCCGGCCGCGCCCGGCCGCGCGCCCTGCAACGGCGGCCGTGACCCCGGCACAGCCTGGTGCGGCAGCACCGCACCGGCCGCGCATGCCGCCGCCGGCCGCAACCAGCATGGCCCCTCCGCCGCCCGCCCCGATGCCGCTGCCGTCGGCGCCGGTCGATCCGGATCAGCCCGTGGTGCGCCCGCCAATGCCGGTGCGCTGAAGGATCCGCACAGGCGCCCGCGCTGGTCCGCGCCGATCGGCGCGGCGGTGATCGATGTCGTCGATCCACTTGTGGCGACGCGGCTTTCCGAGCTAAGGAACTGCGCCTGACAATGCGCATCCCCGAGGGGTTCATGAGCCTGACCGATCCGACCGTCCTGTCCGCCTCCGACCTCGCAGACCGCATCGCGATCCTGCGCGACAACATCCGCCAGATCACCGAGCAGGCCGCCTCGCAGTCGGGTGCCGCGGACGAGGAGCGCAACGCCGACCGCCTCGCGCAGCAGAGCGAGGAGCTCGACGTTCTGCTCAAGGAGCAGGAGCGGCGGCTGAACAAATAGCCGGCGACCCCTTCGATCAATTCGCGCGTGCTGCACTGCGCTCGTTGTTGCCCGCGCTTCGCCCACAGGCTAGCCTCGCCGAAAACAAGCGGGAGGTAGCCAGAGAATGCGAAACGGTCTGCTTTACACGTCAACCCTTGCGGCATTGACCATCGCGGCATTGCTGGCGGCCCTGACACCGGGCAGCGCCGAGCCACGCCACATGTATACGACCATGGTACTGGAGGCGTTCGCCACCAAGGTCGAATGTCCCGGCGTCGATGTCGTCTATCAGGATCTGGTCCAGAAGGCGCAGGACATGAAGATGCCTGACGGCACGACCGAGAAGGTGCGCAAGGCGATCGCCTACATGCACACCGGCGGCAAGATGGGCGAGAAGCAGGACGACGATCTGATGGCGGAGGTGGCCGTCGCCACGCAGGCCATCGACATGGATCAGCGCCGCCTCGGCATGACGAACTGGTGCGAGGAGCAGAAGAAGACGCTGGCCGGCTTCATCCGTCCCAAGGGCTGACCCCGGAGCGGCCTCGGGGCTACCGACGGAGTGGAAAGACCGCACGGCTCGTCGGTCTGCGCACAGCCATAGCGGGCACGGCACAGCCCGGCGGCGGGCAGGAACCCGGATGGCCGCTGCCGCTTGGCCTTGAGCTGCTACGCAGCAGACATCCAGCCCGGAGCGAGCCATGCGCATCGAAACCGCCTTCCTGTTCGACCTCGACGGCACGCTGGTCGACAGCGTCTATCAGCACGTGCTCGCCTGGAAGACGGCGCTGGATGCCGAGAACATCGAGCTCTCGGTCTGGCGCATCCACCGCAAGATCGGCATGAGCGGCGGCCTGTTCACCAACCAGCTGCTGCGCGAGACCGGTTTTGCCATCGAGCCCGAGCGGATCGAGCGGCTGCGGAAAGCGCATGCGGCGGCCTATCAGAAGCTCGGAGGCCAGGTCCGGCCCCTGCCCGGCGCCCGCGAGCTGCTGGGTTTCCTGACCGATGCCGGCATCCCCTGGGCGATCGCGACCAGCGGCAGAATGGAAACGGCGGCCGTCAATCTCGCCGCGCTCGGCGTCGATCCCAAGACCAGCGCCGTCGTGACCCGCGACGAGGTCCGCTACGCCAAGCCTGATCCCGACCTGTTTCTCGCGGCCGCCGCCCGCCTCGACGCGCCGATCGAGCGCGCGGTCGTGATCGGCGACAGCATCTGGGACATGCTTGCCGCAACCCGCTGCCGGGCGCTCGGCGTCGGCCTGTTGAGTGGTGGCTATGGCTCGGAGGAATTGCGCCAGTCCGGCGCCATCCGCGTCTACGAGGACCCGGCCGACCTGCTCGACCACATCGACGAGGTCGGGGGCCGGCGTTGACTCCAGCCAGTCAGCTCTGCGGGCCCGACAGCGAGATGTCGCGTTCGGCGCGGAACACGTTGGCATAGAGGTTGGCGATCCACTGGCGCCCCGTCGATGTCATGTTGAGATAGCGGATCTCGGTCTGGATGTGCGGGGCGACGCTGTTCCAATAAAACTGCGGATAACGATTGACGATGTCGGCCGGTGACTCATAGCCGAGCTGCCGGTTGATGCCGACCTCCTCGAACTCGTGATACAGCGCGTTGGCCTTGCGGATGTAGTTGGGGTCGCCGAGCTGGCCGATCAGGTCGGCGGCGCGCACGATCGACTGCTCCTCGTCGAACTGCTGGCCGGCGAGCGGCGGAAAGCGCGTGCCCTCGATGGCGCGGGCGATGCGGTCCTTGTCCAGCGGCGCCATGCCTTCGATGCGGTTGATCACGTACAGCTTCGAGCGGTCGACGTGATACGGCATCAGGCTGGCATCGGAGGAGCCGCGCGGCAGGCAGATCTTGCGGCCGCCGCGATCGACGACGAAGCCATTGACATCGTCTTCCCTGAACAAGCCGCGGACATAGCCGATGTCGTGAAGCAGGCAGGCCAGGATGACGTGGACGTAGTCGTCCGCCGTCATGTGGCTGTGCAGCGCACGGCCGCGCAGGATCTCGTGGCCGGCCAACGTCACCAGCAAGGTGTGCTCGACGTTGTGATACAGCGCATCGCTGTTGCCGATGCATTCCAGCGCAATGCGCGCAGCTGCCGGAAGCATCTCCGTCAACTGGGTATGAGACGATCCGAAACGGCGTCGCATATAGGAGCTGAGGAAACGCTCCAACGCCGCTGCCGCGAGCTCCGGTAAGGTCATCATCGCCGCTGCCCCGCCTCAGACAGCCCAAACACAACGTCAAAAGACATAACGCCCGAAAACACAATCACGATAACGCGGCTCGTGGCACGACTGAGACGTCACGATGATCCGGCTCGGGACGGCCAGCTTCGCACGGACACGCGCGAGATCGGCCTCCCGGGGGCGTCGAGCACCTTGGCCGACGAGCATAGCCCAGGTCGAGGATATCGGCCACACCCGGACGGGCACACACCGGAAAACTGCGGGCCGAGCGGCTGCACCTGAGCAGCTCAAATTCGATCGCCGCGGCCCGTTCACCTCACGTGACGAGAGAGGCGGAGCGCGACGTGCAGCGCGATCGCTAACGTCCCCGCACCGGCAGCGGCGGCCGCGGCGGTCGTGTCTCACCACGATGGGCCGGGCGCCGCGAAGGGGGACGGCGGGCCGGCGCGGCTGCCGGCGCATCGACCGACTGCAGATAGGTGCTCAAGGCCGACGCGGCGTCGTCGCTGCTGGTGTAGTGCTTCTGCAGGAACAGATAGAGCGTCAGGCGAAAGCGCCCCTTGGCGAGCCCACGTGCCGAGCGATGACAGGTGGCGCAGCTGTCCGCAAACAGCCGCGCACCGGATTTGCCGGCATCGAGATTTTCCGCCCGTGCACCGCTGATGACAATCAGCAGCAGCACGGCCGATCCAACAAGCCTCAGCCGCGCTCCGGCGCGCCTGCGCGCGTGGACGCGCTCAGGCGACATCAGCCTGCGGGCTTTCCTCGGCCTGCGCACCCAGCGCATCGAGATCGACCAGCGCCGGATCGTCGGGCATCGGCTCGCTCTGCTGCTGTCCGCCGCCATGGACGTGCATCAGCGTCTGGACCCGGCGCGCGTTGAGATAGTCGACGTGCTGATGCGCCAGCGCCAGCGGCAGCAGGGCCTTGGGCAGCGCCGTCATGGTGAACGCGGCGACGCGCTTCACCTCCTCGCCCTCGCGCCAGGTCAGCGGGCTCAGCGTATAGATCATCTGACGGTCGGTCTCGGGCGCCGGCAGTTGCCGCGTCTCGGGCGGCGCCAGCAGGGCCACGTTGATGTTGCCGGCCCGCGTGCGGCTTGCGGCGGCGCGCAGCTCCCAGCAGATCAGCTCCGCGGCGGAGAGCACCTCGCGGCGGATGTCGTCGACATCGGACGCGAAACGGCTGGCCTCGCTCAGCGCCGCGCGGCCGCGCGTGACCGCATCGACGAGCGCCGCCGCACCGATTTCGAAGCGAGGAACCGCCTGCTCGATGGCGGTGGCGACGGCCTCGATGTCGTTGGCGGCGCGGTCGCGGTCGCGCTGCGCCACCGCGTCGGCGAAGGCGCGCTCCGCCAGGATGATCTGCTCGTCGCACTCGGCGACGGATGCGCGCAGCGCCTTGGCCTTCTGCTCGACGGCCTGCATCTTGGATTCGGCACGATCGAGCTGCCCGTTGCTGGCGCCGGCTTTGGCAAGCCGCTCCGCGACGACGCGCTTCTCGTCCAGCGCCGCCTCGGCCACGCGGAGACGGTCCGTCAGCCGCTGCCGCGCGGCCTGCTTGTCCTTCAGCGCACGCTCGAAGATCTCGACGGGGCTCAGCTCACGCTTGAAGAAGACCATGGCAATAATCCCTGGACGGCGGGCGCGCCGGCAACGTTGGTCAGCGGCGAATCCACTGCCGAATCATGTTGCCCGATTCTTGCGTGGAAAATGGGTCGGAAACCAGGATGAGATGCGGCACACGTTCCCTTGACGGAACGTATCCACCGCCGGCTGGTGCGGAGCAGAGTCGGCGGATCCGACGGACCGCGCGGCGATATTCGGTAAAATGGAATCCGATGTCAGCTCTGATGCGGACCGCGCATCATCCTCATGGCGTCCGCGATGTGGCGCCATTCGCGGGCCTCCTCGGCCTCGCCACTGGCTTCGCATTGCTGCGCCTTCTGCGCAGCCTGCGCGACGGCCGAGGCGCCGTGCATCTCGAGCATCTGCCGGGCGATCGCGTGGATCTGGACTTCAGACATCATGTCGAGCTCCTGTCGCCGGATCGAATGGTTCGCGACAACTTCCTCTGCGCCGATGCGTTCCGTGAGCTGGATCACTGCACGTCCGGTTCCACCGGCCCAGACTGCGCCCCGTAATTTACCTTACGTGATCAATCCGATTTCGCGCGCGCCGCCACGCTGTTACTTCTGACTGAGATTCGCCGGAGGGCGATTGAGGAGACGGACATGACGCAGGTCTTCTTCCACTGCTCCAATCCCGATGAGTTCCTCGTCGATCGGCGTGGAACCGCGGTCATCGATCTCGCCGAGGCCTGTGATCACGCCGAGCGCGTCATGCAGTCGCTGATCTCGTCCGAGAGCGAGGAGGATTGGCGCGACTGGGTGCTGCACATTTCCGACGATCTCGGCGAGGAAATCATCGCCATGCCATTCACGTCGGTGCTCGGCCCGATGCATTGAACGGAGCTGCGAACTGCGCCCTCCCCGGCGCTGAGACATTGTGTCCGCATTAGGGTTACCGGCTTCCTTACAAGTTCCGCTCCTCGCATTCTTCTCGCCACATTTGTCCGCCATTTCGGCGCTGTTGCGACGGAGGGGACATCTCATGACCAGACTGCTGACGGCCGCGGCCTTGGCGCTGACATTGACGGCATCGGCGGCGATGGCCGACGAGCACCGCGGCGGCGATGCCGCACTGGGCGCCTTGTCGGGCGCCGTCGTATTTGGACCGGTCGGGGCCGTTGCCGGCGCCGTCGTCGGCTATACCGCAGGTCCTTCGATCGCGCGCTCCTGGGGCTTCCGCCGCTCGCGTGCAGCCCGGTCGCAGCAGGTTCGGCGTCCGGTCAGGGACAGCCAGGCTGCGATGACCGAGTCTCAGCAGCAGCAGCAGCCGCAGGCCGCGCCGCGCAGCGCACCCCCGCCTGCACGGACCGTCGCTGTCGCTCCGCCGGCGCCGCGCGGCCCGGTCGCGCCGCCGGTGCAGACACTCGAGTAGACACGCTGGTAAATCAGTAGCCGCGGGCGCGATCGACGACGTTCCGCAACGTCTCTCCGCGCAGCAACCGCCGCGCATTCTCCGCGACCTGCTGCGCGATCACCTCCCAGGAGGCGATCGCCGCCATGTGCGGCGTCACCAGCACGCCCGGCTCGCGCCACAGCGCATGGTCCGCGGGCAACGGCTCATGCGCGAAGACATCGAGCACCGCGCCGCGCAGATGGCCGCTGCGAAGCAGCGCGACCAGATCCTCCGTCACCAGGTGCTCGCCGCGGCTGCACAGGATCAGCGCGGCGCCCTTGGGCAGCCGGCCCAGGCGCCCGGCATCGAGCAGGCCCGCGGTCGAGGCCGTCAGCGGCAGCAAGCAGATCAGGATCTCCGTCTCGCCGAGGAAGGCGTCGAGCGCATCGGCGCCGCCATAGGTCCGCACACCGGCGAGCGCCTTGGGCGAGCGCGACCACGCGCTCACCGCGAACCCCAGCTCGACGAGACGGATCGCCGCCGCAAAGCCGAGCTCGCCGAGACCGAGAATGCCGACCCGGCGGTCCTTCGCGGCGCGCTGCTCGTAACGCCGCCACACGCCGTTGCGCGCATTGCTGACGACGCGATCGAAATCGCGGTGGAAATACAGCGTCCCCCACAGCACGAACTCGGTCATGGCCGCGGAGATATCGGGATCGACGATCCGGCACAGCGGCACGTCCGGCACGGTCGGATCGGACAGGATGTTGTCGACGCCCGCTGCGATCGAATGGATCAGCTTCAGCTTCGGCATCGCCGCCAGCGCGCCGGGCTCCGGCTTCCAGCACACGGCAAGGTCGGCGTCGCGTGCCGCCGACTCCGGCCATGACGCGACGGTCACGCCCGGCAGCTCGCGCGCGAGCAGCGCCTGCATCGGATCCATCAGTCCGGGACGGCTGAGGAGCGCGACCGTGATCATGCCGGCCGCAGTCCGCACCATTGCGCGACGAACATCGCGATCGACAGCGTGGTCTTGCGCACGCTGTCGAGATCGACACGCTCGTCGAACGCGTGCGGACCGATGCCATAGGGCCCGTAGCACAGCGCCGGGATGCCATAGTCGACCTGATAGTAGCGGGTGTCGTTGACCGCCGTAGAGAGCCGCACGTCGAGCGGCTTCTCGAATACCCGTGCATGTACCTCGGCCAGCGCCGCCTCGGCGGCGCTGCCGGGCTCGCACACCGCAGGATCGGCCTGGAAGCCGCTCCACACCAGCTCGACCGGATTCTCCGACAGGAAGCTGTCTGCGGCCTGCGCCTTCGCGAGACACTGCTCGATGCCGGCCATGGCCTGCGCCGGCGTCTCGCCCGGCAGCACGCCCAGCCGGCAATCGAGGTCGCACCAGGCCGGCGTCGAGCTCGCCCAGTCGCCGCCCTTGATGATGCCGACGTTGAACTTGATCGGATCCTTGACCGCAGCGAACCAGGCGTTCGACTTGGCACGCGCGTTGATCTCTTTCGTGTGCTCCTGGAAGGCGCGGATCAGATGCATCGCCGAGAGGATCGCATTGGTGCCGGTCTCGGCATAGGCAACGTGGACCGGCGTGCCGCGGACGCGCAGCCGGAACCAGATGGCGCCGACCTGCGCGCGGGTCAGCGTGTGGCCGGTCGGCTCCGGGATCAGGCAGGCATCCGCCGTGTAGCCGCGCATCAAGGTCGAGAGCGCGCCGTTGCCGGTGCTCTCCTCCTCGGTCACGGTCTCCAGGTGAATGCGTCCGTCCGGCACGAAGCCGGCGGCCTTGATCGCGTCGAGCGCGAAGATCATCGCGGAGACGCCGGCCTTCATGTCCTGCGCGCCGCGGCCGATCATCCAGCCGTCGCGCACGATCCCCTCATAGGGTGGATCGTCCCAGAGATCGGTCGGCCCTTCCGGCACGACGTCGATGTGGCCCTGCAGGATCAGGCTGCGGCCCTTGCCCGCGCCGTCGAGCGTCGCCACCACCTGCTGCGAGCCGTCGAGCGCGATGCTGTCCATCGGCGCCGCCTTGGGATGGCGCATCAGGTCGACATCCTCGAGGCTGAAGCGGTCGACCTGATAGCCGCGGGTCGCGAACTCGCGAGCCAGCCAGTCCTGCGCCGGCGCCTCCTCGCCACGCAGGCTGCGGAACTGGACGAGTTGCTGCAGGAAGGCGACCTGCTTGGCGAAGTTGGCATCGACAGCGGCGGCGAGCCGCTCCATCACGTCATTCGGCACAGCCGCCGCAGCGTCGGTCACGTCTCAAACCTCCAGCCTTCCAGTTCACCTCGGCCACGCGTCAGGCGGCCAGGCACTTCTCCAGGATCGCGAGCCCTTCGTCCACGATCTCGTCGGACGCGGTCAGCGGCACCAGGATGCGGATGGTGCTCGCGGTGACGCCGCAGGACAACAGGATCAGTCCGTTCTCGTGCGCCACGCGGGTCACGCGCTTGGTCATTTCGGAATCCGGCTCGTCGCTGCCGCGCTGCTTCAGGATATCGAATGCAACCATCGCGCCAGGACCGCGCGGCCCGGAAACCGGAACCAGGTTGTTGGCGCGCGAGAAGCGCTCGATCGCCGCGCGCAGCCGCTCGCCGATCGCATTGGCGCGGTCGAGCAGCTTCTCCTGCTCGAACACGTCGAGCACGGCGAGCGCCGCCGCGCAGGCCAGCGGATTGCCGCCATAGGTGCCGCCGAGGCCGCCCGGCTCCGCGGCGTCCATGATTGCGGCACGTCCGATCACGCCGGACAGCGGCATGCCGCCGGCGAGACTCTTGGCGACGCAGATCAGGTCCGGCTGCACGTCGTAGTGCTCCATCGCGAACATCTTGCCGGTTCGGCCGAAGCCGGTCTGCACCTCGTCGGCGATCAGCACGATGCCATTGCTGTCGCAGATGCGGCGCAGGCCGCGCATCAGGTCCGGCGGCGCCTGGTGGAAGCCGCCCTCGCCCTGCACCGGCTCGATGATGATGGCCGCGACCTGCGAGGCGTCGATGTCGGCCTTGAAGATGAAGTTGATGTAGGACAGCGTATCCTCGACCGTCACGTTGCTGCCGGAGATCGGGAACGGCGCGTGCCAGACGCCTGGCAGCGGCGGCCCGAAATGCTTCTTGTACGGCATCACCTTGCCGGTCATCGCATTGGCGAGCGCGGTGCGGCCGTGGAACGCGCCGGTGAAGGCGATGATGCCGCTGCGCCCCGTGGCCGCGCGCGCGATCTTGATGGCGTTCTCGGTCGCCTCCGCGCCGGTCGTCAGCAGGATCGACTTGGCCGGCCCCGAAATCGGCGCCAGCGCGTTGAGCCGCTCGCTCAGCCGCACATACGGCTCGTATTGCAGCACCTGGAAGCAGGTGTGGGTGAAGCGGTCGAGCTGCGCCCGGATCGCGGCAACGACATGCGGATGGCAGTGGCCGGTGTTGAGCACCGCGATGCCGCCGGCAAAGTCGACATAGCGCTTGCCCTCGACGTCCCACACCTCGCTGTTGAGGGCGCGGTCAGCAAACAACGGCGTCGCATAGCTCACGCCCCGGACGACGGCCTCGTGTCGTCGCGCCAGCAGGTCTTCGTTCGCAGCCGAATTCGCAACCATGGCTCAACTCCTCGTGGGAAAATCGAGCCGCAGGCTACGCCGAGAGCCGTCGCGATCAATCAGCTTGTTCCCGACGACAGGTGCCTGCAATGCACCGGACCCAGCGGGACGAGCGCGCAGCTACGCGGCGAGCACATTCTTCAGCCAAGCCCGCAGCGCGACGATCGCGGGCTCGTCCCAGCGCTCCCGCAGCGCGACGAGCTGATAGGCTCCCATGTGGAGTGCCGAGGGGATCACCTCGACCAGCGCACCGCTGCGCAGATCATCGGCGACCAACACCTCGTTGGCGAGCGCGACGCCCTGGCCGAAGCGGGCGGCTTCGATGGCGAGATGCGCGTGCCACAGCCGCTGACCGCGCAACGTGACCGGCTCCCGATACCCCGCCAGCTCGAACCATTGCTCCCATTGCGCGGTGGATTCCTCGTGGATCAGCGAGGCCCTGGCGAGGCCCGGGAGTGTCGCGATCGCCGGAAACCTTGCCAGATAGGCCGGGCTTGCGACCGGGAATACGCGTGGGCGCACCAGCTCCTCAGCGACCAGGCCGCCGCTCCGGTCGACCGCTTCGGCATAGACGATCTCCGCATCCGCTTCGCCGCGCTGCAAATCGGGGTGCGCCAGCGTCGGCTGCAGATTGATGTCCCAGTTGCGCGGCGGGCCGCTCAGCTCGGGCAGCCGCGCCAGCAGGCGGCGATTGGCGAGGCCCGGAATGCACCAGATGTTCAGGGTCGGACGCGCCACGGGCCGCACCGAGATTGTCGCGCGGGCGATGATGTCGAAGGCCTGGCTGACCTCGGCATGAAACTGACGTCCGGCCTCGGTCAGCGCGAGGCCCCGCCCCTCCGCCCGCACCAGCGCCACGCCCAGACTGCGCTGCAGATTTTGCAGATGGCGCGAGACCACGGTGTGGCTGACCGCGAGCTCGTCGCCGGCGGCGCGCACGCTGCCCTTGCGGCCGACGGCCTCGAAGGCACGCAGCGCGATCAGGGAGGGCAATCGGGGTCTCGTCATGCTCGCACAGTTCTCAGCCTGCGCGATCTCCCTCCCGCCCTGAAGCGGAACCGCCGCGATCCGTGATCGCGCGGCTGATGTCGGAGCGCCGGCTGCCATGGCGGCGTCCGTTGTCCGCACAAGGCGTTCCGGGCGGAGCGCCGCATCGCGGTCACGAGGGCGCTTGCGCGCGTCACGCCGCTCTTAGCGTCAGCATTGGCGCAACGCCAGCCCAGAGAAAGCCACGCGCGCGGCCGGGAGCTCCGCGGACGTCTTAACGAGGCAGGCCACGTCGCAAACGATCCTTAAGCCTCCCGCCATGGCAGGCGCCATTTGCCTAAAAGTTTCCACAATTCGACTTTGAATCGAGAGTGCTTCGAGCAGGAGAACCCCCAAGATGCGGATCAGCCAAATGATCTACGTCGGTTCGCTGGCAGCCCTCGTCGCGACGGCCGCCCCCGCACTGGCGAAAAGCTCCCAGACGCCCAAGCCGGATGATCAGACCACGTCGTCCCTGCCGTGCCGCGCCTACCAGCAGGCCCCCGACGGAACCTGGATGGAGCGGCCATGTCAGGGCCAGGGCGCAAGCGCCCCGGCGCGTCAGCGCGCGGTCACCAACGGGACCGGCAGCGCCGAACAACGTTAGCGGATCTGGTTCGCGGACGTGGCGCAAGAGCCGGAGCGCTTGCGCTCCGGCCTGCACTGATGCCCGCGCTCAGTAAGGTGGCGCCCGGCGCGCCCGCTGCTCCCTGCCCGCCTCGACCCACCACAAGAGATCGTCGGCAAAACGCGGAAACGCGCGTTCCAGCGACTGGCCGGAATCGCCGGTCGGCCTGCCGTCGGCGGACAGCGCCTGACCGATCGGGCCGACGGCAAGCGTGCTCGACACCACCACCATGCCCATCTCCGACAACGTGCCGTGCCACGCCGTGGCGGCCCGGGCCCCGGAGAGCCGGCCGGCGGAATAGCTCGCGATCGCCGCCGGACGCCAGAACCATTCCTCGAGAAAGTGGTCGGTGAGGTTCTTCAGTCCCGGCTGCATGCCCCAGTTATATTCGCCAGTGACGAACACGAAGCCGTCGGCGGCACGGATCTTGGCCGCAAGCTCGGCCATGGCCGCTGGCGCCTGGCCGGGCGGATATTCCTTGTACATGCGGTCGAGCATCGGCAGGCCGACCGCCTTGGCGTCGATCAGCTCGACGTCCTGGTCCTTGGCGCGCAACCCGTCCACGACGAATTGCGCGAGCCGGATGCCCATCCGGTCGGAGCGATAGGAGCCGTAGAGGACGAGGATGCGGAAGCTCATGGCGGGTCAACTCCTGGCCGGACGATCCGCGCCAGACTACCACGCCGTCATGTCATGGAGGTCATTATGGTCACGCCGCAGATCGATGGACCGGCGGCGCGTGGTTGCAGAAACGAGACGAGGCAGGCTCAGCGCGTCACCGTGGCCGAAGCGGAGCGCTCGGATGGCCGGCCGAACACGCTGCGGCAGCCGTCGCTGAGGCTGGCGCGCTGCTTCATCATGCAGGCAATGATGCGGTCGCGATCGGGAATCTCCGACGAGCACAGCCGGAACACGTCGCCCGTGCACAGCCGCCGCTGGTCGTCCTCCGTGAAGGCATGGCCCGCGCGCGGGCTGGCGACCATCGCCAGCGCAAGCCCTGCCATCGCCACATTCCAATTCCGCATCCTGAACAGATGAGTTCGCATCGCCGTCCCCAATTCGCCCGCTGTTTGTCCGGTTCACCCGCTGCTTTCGCTGATGTCGCGAAGCAGTTGCCGCCGCAGAATCAAATGATGACACGTCGCGGCGCGCCTTCAACAAGCGCTCTCGTTCCTGCACCACAATTTTGCGGCCTGTTGCATCTTCGACTCCTTTTGCGCTGCCGGAACCCGTGAGACGCCGCCAAATTGTCATTAGGCGAACGCAATCCGGCCCAGCCGCGCTCACACTCTCACGGCGTAGTGGCGGCGTCCTGATGGTGCTTCGGACCATCACGTGTCCCGAGTTCAGGTGTGGGAGTCAGGTTCATGGCGTACACGATGGTGGCTGAGCGGGAGCAGCAGACAATCCGCAAGCAGCGCGAAAGCGCCCTCATCGTTCTCGCCAACGCACAGGTGATGGAGGCGGAAGGCTGGCAGGTCGTCATCACCGACGAGGACGGCAACAGCATGCCGCTCGCCGAGTTCGAAGCTGGCATCTCGCAGAAATTTTCGTCCTGGTACAAGGCCAAGCAGCGGCCGGTGGTGCCCACCACCATTCCCGCCCCCAACCTGTTCTCGACGCCGGCCAATGACGACGCCGGGCCGGAGGCCGTCGTGGCCGCCGAACTCGCCGCCGAGCAGGTCGAGACGGCCGAGGTCCAGGAGGCTCCTGTCCAGGAGATCGCCGAGGACGATTTCGAAACGGCCGAGACCGCCAACGCTCCGACGGCCGAGAAGGCCGAGCGCGAGGAGATCGCGCTCGACGCCGCCGAGATGGCCGACTGACGCTGCGGCCGCGCCGCAGCATCAGCGAGAGTCACTCGCCGCCTTCGTAGAACAGCTCCAGCGGCAGCCCGGCCTGGGCCTCGCCGATCCATTCCCGTGCAATGATGTTGGACGGCCCAGCGCGTGCATCGCGGCATGCAGGCGAAGACCATCCCCGGTCGTTTCGCGTGGCGCGGATCGAGCGTGCTTCGGCCTGTCGTCGCTTCCTCGCGCGATCAGCGTGCGCCGGGCGACTAACAAACATGTTAGCCCCGCGGCTCTCGGTCGAACAACGATCATCGGAACGAAGCGACCATCTGCCCGTCGGGCAAATCAAGGCGCATTTCCATCTCGCGGCGTCACCTCCAGGGCCTGAATCGGCAGCAACGGCGGTGCGCGCGGAAACGATTTTCCGCAGGCCCATCAAGCTGATTTGGCCTGTCCAGTCCCGCCGCCAAAAATATTCTGCTTTTCCTAAATCTAATTCAGTGCTTTTGTCGCGCCATCTCCCGCTCGCAGGAGGGGCGGTTCGCGGTCGTCACGGACGTGGAGCGGGAGGAGCGGTGGACGCGATGGCAGCGCAGCGCATCTTTGCGCCGACGAACGCTGACGTCGCGTACGGTCAAGTCGCGTGGTCCTGGCATCCCGACGCCGATGCCCCCACGGTGGCGCGCCCAAAGCGCGTTGTCGTGCACGGTGACCAGAACGCCCGGCGCACCGGGGAGCGCGCGAAGCAGCCGTTAAGATCATCGCGCGGGGAATGCCGGTTGCCCGGCTGAACCTGTGGTGACTGCCGCCTGCTTTTTTTCTGCAGGCGGGCCATGGGTTGCGGCCAGCATCCCGGCATTCCCCGCGCCCTCTGCTGTGCGGAGGGCAAGACGGATGGATCACTCGGGTGCATCAGCGCGGCGAGAACGCGAGGGCGTGCGTGAATGAGACTTCGCAGGACGGTGCTTCAAATCGCTCGGTGTCATTCCGGGGCGCGCGGAGCGCGAGCCCGGAATCCATACGCTGCAGCAGAACTGATGGAGCGCGCTGGAGCGACACACCTGCCCGACACGCCCGCTCGTGGTTATGGATGCCGGGCTCGCGCATGCGCGCGCCCCGGCATGACGATGTTGAGAGACCGTGGCGCCACCCACCGCCGTCATGCCCCGCCCCCGGGTCTCGCCTTCGGCGAGCCCGAGGACAGGCTCCGGCGGGACATCCACTACGCCGCGGCCTCTCGATCAATGACGATTGCGGCGGCGTACTGGGTCGCCCGGTCCCGTCTTCGCCCGATGGGCTTCGACGCGGCAACGAGCGCCAAGGCGCGCCGCAGCTTTAGCGGAGGCGGCAAGCCGGGCGATGACACCGAATGTAAAGCAGGCATCAACACGAGCCAGAGGCCGCGGGTGCCCTGGGGGATGATCCAATCTCACAACAGCTTCGCGCTCACGAACAGCGTGCGCACGGCGTTGGTGGCCTGCACTGTCATGATGGCGTTGTCGGCCGCGGCCTGCAGCGCGGCCATGGCCTGGTCGTGCAGCGACTTGAACTCCATCCACTCGACTGCGTTGAGGCTGGTGAGGAACTGATGGGCCTGCCCGACCGTCGAAATCACGACCGGCTTGCCGTTCACCTTGATGTTGAAGGTAGTACGCAGACGCGTTTCCGAGTTTGCGGGATCAATCATGGGGACCTTCCGGAGGATGCGACGGGCGTCACCGCCGAGGTCGCGCCGAGGCCCAGCAACAAAACGTCACTCGGTCTTTTGCGCGGTCCGCGTCGGGGTGCCAGCCTCGAGCCCGACGACGACAACGAGTCGGTTGAACTCGCCGTCATCATACGCCTTCAGGAAGCGATCGTAATTCTTGATCGAGACGCAGCCGTTCGAATCACCCTCCGGACCCAGCATATAGGGGTGGGTCAGCAATCCGCTCCGGCCGAGGGTCGATCCTTCCACCACGTTCATGCGCAGGGCGCGAACGCCGTGAAACGGCTTTTCGCGCGGCTTCAGGTCATAGGTGGCGGGCGGAGTCGCGCCAACCATGCGCTGATTGACGTGTTCGGGGTCGTCGCGCAGGCTGCCCATGCCGGAATGGGCCTCGAGCCCGATGCCGGACGGCAGATACACCATCTTGGCCTTGATGTCGTACACGGCGGTCTTGTCATAGCCGAGCGCACCGAGATCGATCCCGGATCGGACGATGCCGCTATCCGGACCGAGCGAGGCGAACTTGGTCGGGCTCGGCAACAGGTCGGACAGCTTCTGCAGGATGGAGCGATCGTCGACGCGTCCGACCGCTTCAGGCGCACTGGCCGAAACCAGGCTGGTCGGCAGGTTGGCGACGGACGGGCGCGGGCGCGGCAGCGGCACGCCCGGTGCAGGCATCGTGACGGTATTGCCCTCCGTCAACATCGGCCGCCAATCGCTGTTGCTGGGGTCGCGAGCGCCCGGATCACGCGCTTCCATGCCCTTCACCAGCGCGGCCCGGGCATCGAGCAATTGGCGGTCGATCGCGCCGCGAAGGGCGAAACGATCGAGCGCGCGAACCGCGTCTTTTTCCGAATAGGCCGTGGCCGAGGCGGAGGCCGGCGCGAAACGTGTTTCGAAGGTCATGGACGGCGCGGCGGCGGCCGGAATCGCCGCGCTCGCAAGCGACGTCTCATCGCTGTTGGCTCCGACCCATGCGGCCGCGCCCGCTGCGACCGCAAGTGCTGCAAGCACGAGTGCGATCGCTTCGGAGCGCCCGAAGCGGCCTTGCGACAACAGAACGTCTACGCTTGCTTCACTGGAAGCCATCACGTCCCCGATATACCCCCCTTTTCGGACCACCCGGGAAAGGTGACCGACCCCAAGGGGTACGATTCGACCCGTCATGACATAGGATGGCAAGAGTGCGGCATAATCTAGACAAACGCCAGCCCGGAGTGATCCGGCGTGAGCCGACGCCCAAGCCTCGCACGGGCTGCGCCGCGACCGTCCCAGAAAGCCGATTATATCGATGAATCAGCCGGTTGGAGGAATGTATGAACGCCGAATGGGATGATCTCGGCCGATTTGCCGACGCACAGGATTCGATTTATTCGCGCGTGACCGCCGAACTTGCGGCCGGTGCCAAGCAAAGCCACTGGATGTGGTTCATCTTTCCCCAGGTCGAGGGGCTCGGCAGGTCCGCCATGGCGCAGCGCTACGCGATCCGCTCCCGCGCCGAGGCCGAGGCCTATCTGGCGCATCCCCTGCTCGGCCCGCGGCTCGTCGAATGCACCCGACTGGTGCTCGCGGTGCAGGGCAAGTCGCTGCGCGACATTCTGGGTGTTCCGGACGATGCCAAATTCCGCTCATGCATGACGCTGTTCGATTCGATCAGCCCGAACGGGATCTTCGCGCAGGCGCTCGATCGCTATTGCGACGGTGCGCGCGACCCGGCGACGCTCGCGTTTCTGCAGCACAGCACCGCATGAGCACACGGTTACCGCAGATGCGCATCTCGGCCTCATAGGGCTGACACGGTAATGAACCAACTCTGCCCTGCGGCCGGATTTCGGGTGCCAAGCCCGAAAAGGAAACTTGATCGCGCCAAGATTTGCGGGTCCCATCCGCCGCGTTGTTTGTCCCAAGGAGACACACTCATGAAGAAGTTTTTCCTGATTGCCGCGCTCGCGACCTTCGCCGCCGGATCTGCCTTCGCCCAAGACAGCTGTGAGACCAAGGCCGTGGGCAAGGACGGCAAGGCGCTGGCCGGCGCCGCCAAGACCTCGTTCATGAAGAAGTGCATGGCCGAGACCTGCGAAACCAAGGCGGTCGGCTCCGACGGCAAGAAGCTCGCCGGCGCGGCCAAGACCAGCTTCATGAAGAAGTGCGAGGCCGGCGGCTGACGCGCTGGCGGCTGACGACACTGGCGCCCCGCCATGATGCTTGGCGGGGCAAGGCCATGCCAGCGGGCTCCATCAGCGCGAAGCGTATCGGCAAGCGACGACGCGGGCGGCGAGCGCCTCGATGTCGAACGGCTTGGTCAGCAGGGCGCAGCACGCCGCCATAGAGCTCGACCCAGCCCTCGGCCGGCACCATCTCGCGGACTTTCTTCCCGATCACGTTCGGGATGCCCGCATGCAGGGCGTAGGCCGGATTGGCTTCAACTTGGACGTAATCGCTCAGCGGGCCCTGCGGACCGTCGAAGAACTCGATGGGCGAGATGGTGGAGAGCTGAGGAGGACCGGCACACTGTTGAACCGAGGGAAACCCGCAGGACACCACTGCATGTCGCCCGCCCTGGCGGGCCCATGCGAGATCAACATGCTCACCGCATCCGCCCTGCTCTGGACCCGTGTCGCCGCCGGCATCTTCGGCTTTCTCGCCCTCAATTCCGGCTACGGACTCTGGCTTCAGCGCAAGAAGACCAGCGGCGGCCGCGCCTGGCCGGTCGTCGAGGGGGAGATCGTGGCCTCGGCGGTGTCTGTCGCGGCGACGCATCGGTCGGCAGATGACACCGATGCCAAGCCTGACATCCGCTACCGCTACGAGGTGTTGGGCAAGAGCTACGAAGGTCGCCGCATCCGTTTCGGCAGCCCGAGCCGCGTCACGCGCCTGCAAGCCGACGAGCTCACCGGCAAATATCCGCAAGGCGCGAAGGTCCGCGTTTATTATGATCCGAAACGCCCCTCGCAATCGGTGCTCGAGCCTACCAATGCCAGCGGCACGGCGGCGCTTGTGGCGCTGTTCGTCGTGCTGTCGGCCGTGACCGCCGTGTTGGTGGCGCATTCGCTCGCCGGCAAGGTGCTCACGACCGAGGCTGGCGTGCCGCTGTTCGCCTTCCTGATGCCGTTCGCCCTGTTCGGCTTCGGAGCCGTCGCACTCGCCTCCTACTGGAAGCTGCGGCAGGAGCGCCTGGCGAGCCGCTCCTGGCCGACTACGCCGGGACGCATCACGCGCTCCGGCGTGACGATGGAGATCACACGACGTGAGGACGATCGCGGACGAGAAACGGAAGAGGAGCGCTTCCGGGTCACGATCGAATACAGCTACACGGTGGATGGTCGCTCTTTCCACAGCACGCATTGGAACTGGGGCTGGACCGCGCTGCATTCCGACAGGCCGAGCGCTGAAGCCGTCGTCGCCAAATACCCGGTCAACACCGACGTCACCGTCTACTACGATCCGCGACAACCCGAGACGGCCGTGCTCGATCCCACAAACAAGAGCGGCGTGGCGGCGCCGCTCTGGGCCGGCATCTTCCTGATCGCGATCGGCGCGCTGTTCCTGTTCGTCTTCACCCACGTCCAGATGAGCTAGCCGGGGATGATGCGAACAAGGCGCAAGCAGAGCACGAGCGACGAGTATGGCCGCGTCGTCAGCTGCGCAGGCCCGGCGCTTCGTGGCCGCTGCGGGCGACATACTCGGTATAGCCGCCGCCATACTGATGGAGGCCGTCGGGAGTCAGCTCGAGCACGCGGTTGGAGAGCGCGGCGAGGAAATGGCGATCGTGCGAGACGAACAGCATGGTGCCCTCGAAGTTCGACAGGGCCGCGATCAGCATCTCCTTGGTCGCCATGTCCAGATGGTTGGTCGGCTCGTCCAGCACCAGGAAGTTCGGCGGATCGTAGAGCATCTTCGCCATCACGAGCCGCGCCTTCTCGCCCCCCGACAGCACCCGGCATCTTTTCTCGACGTCGTCGCCGGAGAAGCCGAAGCAGCCCGCCAGTGCCCGCAACGAGCCTTGACCGGCTTGCGGGAACGAATGCTCGAGCGACTCGAACACGGTCTCGTCGCCGTCCAGCAGGTCCATCGCATGCTGCGCGAAGTAGCCCATCTTGACGCTGCCGCCGATCGTCACCGAACCGTCATCGGGCTCCGCGCTACCGGCGACGAGCTTCAACAGGGTCGACTTGCCAGCGCCATTGACGCCCATCACGCACCAGCGCTCGCGGCGCCGGATCATGAAGTCCAGCCCGTCGTAGATGCGGCGGCTGCCGTAGCTCTTGGACACGCTCTTCAGCGCTACCACATCCTCGCCCGAGCGCGGCGCGGGCAGAAAGTCGAACGCCACGGTCTGGCGCCGCTTCGGCGGCTCGACCCGCTCGATCTTGTCGAGCTTCTTGACCCGGCTCTGCACCTGCGCCGCGTGCGAGGCCCGCGCCTTGAAACGCTCGATGAACTTGATCTCCTTGGCGAGCATCGCCTGCTGGCGCTCATATTGCGCCTGCTGCTGCTTCTCGTTCAACGCCCGCTGCTGCTCATAGAAATCGTAGTCGCCGGAATAGGTCGTGAGCTGGCCGGCGTCGATCTCGATCACCTTGTTGATGATGCGGTTGATGAATTCGCGGTCGTGCGAGGTCATCAGCAGCGCGCCCTCATAGCCCTTGAGGAAATGCTCCAGCCAGATCAGGCTCTCGAGATCGAGATGGTTGGACGGCTCGTCGAGCAGCATCACGTCGGGACGCATCAGGAGGATGCGCGCCAGCGCGACGCGCATCTTCCAGCCGCCGGACAACAGGCCGACGTCCTTGTCCATCATCTCCTCGGAGAAGCCGAGGCCGGCCAGCGCCTCGCGGGCGCGGCTGTCGAGCGCGTAGCCGTCGAGCTCCTCGAACCGCGCCAGCACCTCGCCATAGCGCGCGATGATGTCGTCCATCTCGTCGGCGCGGTCCGGATCGGCCATGGCGGCCTCGAGCTCCTTGAGCTCGGCGGCGACCGACGACACCGGCCCGGCGCCGTCCACCACCTCCGCCACCGCGCTGCGGCCGGACATCTCACCGACATCCTGGTTGAAATAACCGATCGAGACGCCGCGATCGATCGAGACCTGCCCCTCGTCGGGCTGCTCGCGGCCTGAGATCATCCGGAACAGCGTCGTCTTGCCGGCCCCGTTGGGGCCGACCAAGCCGATCTTTTCGCCGCGCTGGAGCGCGGCGGAGGCTTCGATGAAGAGAATCTGGTGGCCGACTTGCTTGCTGACGTTATCGAGGCGGATCATGAGGGCTCAGGCGGTGGACAGGTTGCCGCCGCTCTTAGTCGATGCGCGGCGCCGGTGGAAGGCGCAATTTGGGCGCCCTCCCCGCACCGTCCGCCCCGCGCCGGTCAGCGGCCTGGAGGCCGAAAATCCTGGTTGCCGAACGGCTTGTCGGTCGGAATGCGGATCGCGACGTAGCCCCGATCCATGGTCGCGTGGCATGCGTTGCATCCCGACGTCAGCTCGGTCACGGCGGAAGCGAAACGCTTGCCATCCTTGGCGGCGATGGCGTCCGAGATCGACTGGATCGGCTGGCCGAGCGTGGTGACATTGTTCACCGGCAGGCCCGAATAGAAGACCGCGGCGTCGGTCAGGCTCTGCCTCAACTGGGCGAGCTCATAGGACGCGAGATCCCAATTCTTGGACTGTCCCGCGAACCAGAGCTTCGCGTGTCTGACCTGAATCAGATTCATGATGTCGCCGAGCCGCGGCAGATATTGTTCTGCACTGGACTGCGACTGCCCTGCAGCCAGGGAGATGGCCGAACAGGCGATCAGAACGCCTGAAACCCACTTGCGATAGCTCATTCCATGCCCCGCTTCCAAACAAACCGCTACGGAAAGACATACCGCTGCGATCGAAACCGGACTTGCGATTGATCAAGGCCGAGTCGGCCTCCGATCGTTCGAGCCCGCCAAACGAATGATCCGCCGAAGCGGCTGCTCCGGCGGATCATCATATCAGCCCCCGGCCCCGGGGTATTGTGGTCGGCGTCTTAGGCTGCGGCTTTCGCGCCGGTCGGAACCATCGCGATCGTCTTCAGGACCTGAGACGCGATCTGGTAGGGGTCGCCCTGGGAGTTCGGACGGCGGTCCTCCAGATAGCCCTTGTAGGCATTGTTCACGAAGGAATGCGGCACCCGGATCGAGGCGCCACGGTCGGCCACACCCCAGCTGAAGGTGTCGATCGAAGCGGTCTCGTGCTTGCCGGTCAGGCGCATGTGGTTGTCCGGACCATACACGGCGATGTGGTCGGCGCGAGCTTCCTTGAAGGCGTCCATCAGCTTCTCGAAATACTCCTTGCCGCCGACTTCGCGCATGTACTTGGTCGAGAAGTTGCAGTGCATGCCCGAGCCGTTCCAGTCGGTGTCGCCGAGCGGCTTGCAGTGGAACTCGATGTCGATGCCATACTTTTCGGTCAGGCGCAGCATCAGGTAGCGGGCCATCCACATCTGGTCAGCAGCCGTGCGCGAGCCCTTGCCGAACACCTGGAATTCCCACTGGCCCTTCGCCACCTCGGCGTTGATGCCTTCGTGGTTGATGCCGGCCGCGAGGCAGAGGTCGAGATGCTCTTCGACGATCTTGCGGGCGACGTCGCCGACGTTCTTGAAGCCGACGCCCGTGTAGTACGGGCCCTGCGGCGCCGGATAGCCGTATTCCGGGAAGCCGAGCGGACGGCCGTCCTTGTAGAAGAAGTACTCCTGCTCGAAGCCGAACCACGCGTCTGGATCGTCCAGGATGGTGGCGCGGGCGTTCGACGGATGCGGGGTCTTGCCGTCCGGCATCATCACTTCGCACATCACCAGCACACCGTTGGTGCGGGCGGCGTCGGGATACACGGCGACCGGCTTCAACACGCAGTCGGAGCTATGGCCTTCGGCCTGCATCGTCGACGAGCCGTCGAAGCCCCAAAGAGGCAGCTGTTCCAGGGTCGGAAAAGAGGAAAATTCCTTGATCTGTGTCTTGCCGCGCAAATTCGGCACCGGCTTGTAGCCGTCGAGCCAGATGTACTCGAGCTTGTATTTCGTCATTGAGCCTCTCTGTCTTATCGAAAGGTGGGAGCCCAGCAATCGAAGGCTCCCCGCTTACCCGGCCACGATCGGCCAGCGCACTCTTAAGCATGGAATGTGCCAAGTCCCGCGACGTCCCGTCGCATGGACGAAGACCGATCGGGGCCGAGCTGCCGGCCGGTTTTGCACGTCAGGGGTGCGGCAAAGCAGCGCGACCGGGATTGCACGGAGCGCATGGCGGAGCGGAGAGCTTGTCGAAAACCCGCTTGATTCCTTGGCATTTGCGGCGACGCGCAAGAGAGGCCGAACAAGCCGTCAGCAGTTACGGGACATTTTCGAAAAGAGTTGGAGCTCTGTCCGCAACCTTTGGTCCAGCCCAAGTGTTGGTCAGATGAACATTGCTGCTGGGGGAGCACATGCAGAAATGCCTGCAAAACGCGCAACATGTGATTTCGTTTTGATCATGTTGCATTCCCTCCGGGCAGCACTGATATCGACGCTGGTAACCACAACGGAACGAGTCGGGCGCAACCTGATGTGTGGCCGATGGAAGGAGAATGAGGAATGGGCACCAATGTGGACGAGGGATCCGCAAGGATCTACCAATTTCCGCGCGGAGGGCGAGCGGGTCTTGCACCTCGCCAATCCGGATCGCCGCCTGAGCGGCCGATCGCGCCGTCGATCCAGCCGACGATCTACAGCGCGAGCTGGTATCATGACGAGGCGATTCAGGAAGCCAAGCCGGTGTGGGACCGCTGATGTCAGACTGTACCGTGACGCCAGCACGCCTTTGCTGAAGGGTCGGACCGACAAGGTTCCGGCCCTTTTTTCTTGCGCCGCTGTCTGCATGTCTCTCGCCGCTGCTGACGGCCGCCGGCGGGCTCGACGTGCCGGGGTCAAACAGGCCGCCGTCGTGACCCGTTTCATGGTCTTCCCTATCCTGTCGAAGGCTACGCATACGCGTCGCGTCGATGAAACGGCGTTTCACATCGAAGCCCGCATCCCCTAGAATGGGTTGATGTCTGCCCATCCGCTCCGCCATCTCGGCCTTCACGGTGCCAGCAATTTCAGAGATCTCGGCGGATATCCCAGCAGGGACGGCCGGCACGTGCGATGGCGGCAGCTGTTTCGGTCGAACCATCTCGGACAGCTGACCGAGCCCGACGTCGCGGTCCTGCGGGAGCTTGGCGTTCGGACGGCGTTCGATTTCCGCGGTCGCAACGAGCGCGCTGCCGGTCTCTGCACCATCGCCGAGATCACCGTGCATTCCGTGCCGATCGAGCCGAGCGTGGTGCCGGCGCTGCGGGCTCTGGCGACACGAGGACAGCTCACAACCGACCATGCCTTGGAGCTGATGCGCGAGTCCTACCGCAACTACGTCCGCAGCTACACGCCGCGCTTCCGCGCGCTATTCCAGCATGTTCTCAATGAGGACGCCCCGTTGGTGATCCATTGCACGGCCGGCAAGGATCGCACCGGTGTGGCCTGCGCGCTGGTCTTGCACGCGCTCGAGGTTCCGGATGACGCCATCTTGGAAGATTACCTGCTCACGAACCAGCTCTATCGTCGCGAGACTGCAGCTCACCCGGATCTTCCCGCTGATGTCGTCCAGACGATCGGGACAGTCCAGGCCTCGTTCCTGGCAGCTGCGTTCGACGCCATGCGTGATGATTTCGGCGACGTCGACACCTACCTGCGCGACGGTCTCGGCATCGACGGCGCGGCACGGAAGACGCTACAGGAGCGCTATCTCACGCTGTGAGCCTGGGCGGCCCGAATACGCTTGAGCGATCAGGCCGCTTCGATATCGGCTGTCTCGGCGGCTTCCATCGCGTCGAGATCGGCAATCACCTCCTCGAATGCGGAAATCGCCTGTTGAACCGCCGCGATCTGCATCAATTCCCAGCCGGTCACCGGACCTGCACGGTTCTGCAAGGCGACCACCAGATCCCGCCGCTGCTCCTTCAGCTGTACCAGCGGCAAACCATGGTCCGGCAGATGTCTCATCATGTCAAAGCTCCAACGCCCCTCAAGCGGCATAGCGACAGGCTAGCGGGCCGCGCTGGCAATCCACTTACGAAAGTCCGGCTAATTTTATCGATCAGGCCAGCGCGCCGGCGCCGTCATGATGGCGCTGGCCAAAACGTCGCTGATCTTCGCGGTGGCGGCTTCGCTCACATGCAAGCGGTCGCCGTGCCCGTCGTCGAGCGCCGACAACGGAATCTGGCCGGCCTCATGCCAGCTCTTCATCAGATTCCAGCGCCTGAAGACATTGACGTCGGCCGCAGACGTGACCTTCTCGATGCGACGCTGAATGTCCTCGGCACGCGCCAGCCTGCTGGGCACCGTCACGATGGCAGCCGTATATTGCAGGTCCATCACGATGGCATCGATGGCCAGCCCCGCCAGCCATCGAAGGCCGACGCGCAGCGCCGCCTCGACGTCATCGGGACTGTAGACCTCGGGCCTGTAGGCGGCGTTGGTGCCGACCTGCCAGATGACGAGCGAGGGCTGCTCCGCAATCACGTCGCATTCGAAACGCGAGAGCTCCTCCGGGGATTCCTGTCCGCCCACACCCCGATTGAGGACGTCGATCAGGCAGCCGAAATTGGTCTTGCGCAGCGACTGCTCGATCCGGGCCGGAAAAGCGACAATTCCGTTGGTGCCGGCGGTGGAAGATGAGCCAAGCGCCACGATCCGGGTCTTGCGCTGCGCATCCAGACTCTGCCTGAACCGTCTGATCGGACGAGGAAAACCGGTGGAAACGTCGGGAAATTCGAGAGAGCCTGTCGCGGTCATGGTCACCTCTGACGAACCACGCTTTCTGATTGCAATTGCATGCCCCGGCCGCCCGGCCATTGCAACTCATCGGCAGGGCCATAGTATAACGAGCGGCGCTGTGGGGCGCGTCAACGGAGACCAGGGACGGAATGAACGGAGCAGTGATTGTCATTACGGGTGCGCAAGGGGCGCTCGGACGCAGCGTGGCCGATCTCGCGCTCGCACGGGGCGCGCATGTGGCCGGGATCGATCATGCCCAGGCCGAAATCCCGGCGAGTGACGACCGCATCGAGCTCGGAGGCGTCGATCTCTCCGACCCCGAGCAGGCAAAGGTCGCGATCGACTCCGTCGCCGCCCACTTCGGCACTCTGGATGCGCTGATCAACATCGCCGGCGCGTTCGCGTTCGAGACGACTGCCGACGGCGACGATTCCGTCTGGGAGACGATGCATGCGCGAAACCTGATGACCGCGCTGCACGCATCGCGCGCGGCGATTCCGCATCTCGTCCGCTCCAGCACGGGCCGCATCGTCAACATCGGCGCCATGGGCGCGCTCCAGGCCAGTGCCGGCATGGGCCCGTATGCGGCCTCCAAGTCGGGAGTGCATCGCCTGACGGAAGCACTCGCGGCCGAATGGAAGGGCAAGATCACCGTCAACGCCGTCCTGCCGTCGACGATCGATACGCCGGCCAACCGCGCCAGCATGCCCAAGGCCGATTTCGACAAATGGGTGACGCCGCAGGAACTCGCGGAGGTCATTCTGTTTCTAGCCAGCGACGCCGCGAGCGGCGTGACCGGCGCGCTGCTACCGGTTGTCGGCCGGGTGTAGCGAAGCCAGCCGTTCACCCCGACTTGGCGCTGACATCACCGGACTCGGCGGGCTAGACTCGCGCGCGCTCTGAGTCGCACACATCGGACGGCCCCTTGGAAACCGCGCTCTACCTTCCCGTCAAACGCTTCCTCGAAAACCTCGGCTTCTCGGTCAAAGGGGAAATCGGCGGTTGCGACGTGGTGGCGCTCAAGGGCGACGACCCGCCGGTGGTCGTCGTCTGCGAGCTGAAGCAGGTCTTCAACCTGGAACTGCTGCTGCAGGCAGTCGATCGGGCCGGTGCCTGTGACGAGGTGTGGGTTGCGGCGAACCTGTCGGCACGCGGCAAGGGCCGCGAAAGCGACTCCCGCTACCGCAATCTGTGCCGCCGGCTCGGCTTCGGCATGCTGGCCGTGACCTCAGCCGGAGACATCGAAGTGCTGGTGCAGCCGCCCACTACGGCGCCGCGCAAGAACCCCAAGAAACGTTCGCGTCTCGTGATCGAGCATCAGCGGCGCAAGGGCGACCCCGTCGCTGGCGGCTCGACCCGTGCTCCCATCATGACGGCCTATCGGCAGCAGGCGCTGGCCTGCGCCTCGGCGCTGTCGGGCGGGCCGAAACGCGTCCGCGACCTCCGAACGGACATTCCGGATGCGCCGAAGATCTTGCAGCGTAACGTCTATGGTTGGTTCGACCGCGCCGAGCGCGGCGTCTACGTCCTCACGAAAGCCGGGCTCGCGGCCTTGCGCCGCTGGCCCCAGGATATCCACATGACGCAGGCAGCGTTGCCCAATCGCGACATGGTGAACGCATAGCTGGGCTGCCCCGCGGAATATATATTGCAATGCAACAATTCTGCTTCTAGGTATCCCGGACGATTCACGAGGCCCCCATGAGCGAAGATTGGAACACCAAGTACGGTCCGCGTCGCGTCAGGCGTGATCCCCCGACACTGGAAGAAGCGATCTTCGCTGCGTCAGGCATCACCGACGACGTGCAGGCTCAGGCCGAGATCGCGTCGGCGCTGATGGGTCTGCCGCTCGAGCAGGTGCTCCCCGAGGTGAAGAAGGCAGTCCGCGTTGCCGCGCGCACCAACACGCGCGTCATCACGGCCGACCAGGGCACGCAGCAGCGTGCCGTCGTGGTCGAGCGCCGCACCGTGCGCCGCTTCAATTTCGACAAGCGCACCGGCACCTGAACGCCGCCCTCCGGGGCGCATCGGCAATGCAATCAAACGAAAAGGCGCGGCAGCGGTGATCGCTGTCGCGCCTTTGTCGTCGCAGCAACGGCTCGGATCAGGCGGCGCGCTTGTCGCCGTACATCCGGGTCACGAGCTTCCAGCAGGCGCGATTGAGGGTGAAGAACGCGCGCGCTGCCGCGATCGGCGCATCGATCACGAGCTTCGCCAGCTCATCCTGGGGCTGCTCGGTCAGATCGATCGTGCCGGTCGATTCGCCGTGACGGAACGCCAGATGCGCACCGAACTTGGCAGCCAGCGCCCGCATCGCATGGTTCTGCGATCCCGTCGTGACGCGGAGCTTGCGATAGCCCTTCCACCGCGCCTCCGAGATCACGCGCTGGAACAGCAGGCTGCCGACCCCGCGACGACGCACGCAAGCCTCCACGCTGAACGCAATCTCCGGAAGCCCGTCCTCGGACTGCTCCGGCGGATGCAGCTCGGCGGCGCCGCGCACCATGCCATTTTCCATGTAGGCGACGACGATCGTGCCATCGGCCGCACAGCGGGCCGCATAGCGTTCGATGAAACTGTCATCGAGGAAGCCGTTGAATCGATCGTGCCGGCTTTCCGCATCGAGCCGCAACAGATGATCGCGCAGCAACGGCAGTTCTTCGTGCTGGCTGAGGGTCCGCACATAGCCGAAGCCCGGCCGGGGACGAAAAGTATCTACCTGTGACACTGCCTGAGACTCCTCTCGAGAGCCCTCGCACACAGACGTCTTTCCCTAGACAGGAGCTATATTGTGCATCGCAACATTCATTGCAAGCCCCGCGCTCTACGGAGAGAACATGCGGCCATGCAAGGATCGCGTGAGTTAACGATTCGTTTGTGTACGAATCATCACAGCACGAGCTGAGTCTGGGTCACGAGTGCGACCAGCCTGCCGTCGTCGGTCTCGATCCGGGTTTGCCACACCTGGGTGCGGCGGCCGCGATGCACGGGCGTGGCGGTTGCCGTCACCACCGTCCCCTCCTTGGCGCCGCCGATGAAGTTGGTCTTGCTCTCGATCGTCGTGGTGCCCTTGGCGTCCTGCGGCAGGTTGATCACGGTTGCGGCCGCGCCGACCGAATCCGCCAGCGCCATGACGGCGCCGCCATGGATGGTGTGATGCAGAGTGCAGAGATCCGGCCGCACCTGCATTTGCGCCACGACGCGATCGGCGCTGGCCTCGGTGAAGGTCACACCCTTCAATTCCGCGAACGGCATCTTCATCGCATTGATCTTGTCGAGTGGCGTCATGCCTTCCCTCCCCCGTTGATCGGACGACCCGTCTTCGCGGGTCAGCGCCGCATCTGGATGCGCCGGGCTTCGAACCCGAAGCAATGACCTGAGAGGTCATTGCTTCGGTCCGATCGTGCCGCCGCTCAGACCTTCTCGATCCCGCACCACTCCGCGATGAACAGCGCCATGGTCTTGGTCACCTGGCGCAGCGAGTCGAGCTCGACATATTCGTTGAAGCCGTGCATGGCGGCGCCGGTCGCGCCGAAGCAGAGGCTGGGGATGTTGTAGTTGAGCCCGTAGAAGCGGGTATCCGTGAGCGCCGTGAAGACGAGATCCTGGACCTCGCCGCCGTAGACGGCGGTGAAGGCCTTGCCGAACGCCGCCTCCGGCTCGGCCGAATTGGTCAACTCGTAGCCTTCGGACAGGAAGCCCGACCACTCGACGACCGGCGGATTGTTGGAGAGAAAACGATGATCACGCGAAGCCGCGGCGACGCAGGCGAGGATCTCGTTCTGGCAATCCTTGACCGACCAGCCCGGCAGGATGGCGATGCGGCAATCGACGTCGCACCAGGCCGGCACGCTCGAGGCCCAGTCGCCGCCTTTGATGATGCCCGGATTGAAGTTGATCGGATGCGTGAGCGTCCTGAAATGACGATCGCTCTTGGCGCGCTCGTTCCAGTCCGCCTCGAGCTTCTCCAGCGCATGGATCAGATGATAGCTCGCCTGGATCGCATTGGCGCCGACGCCGGCCTCGAACACATGCGCCGGAAAGCCGCGCACCTTCAGGCGGAACCAGATCACGCCCACCTGAGAACGCACCATCTTGCCGCTGGTCGGCTCCGGGATGAAGCAGGCATCCGCGCGGTAGCCGCGCTGCAGGGTCGACAGCGCGCCGACGCCGGTGCTCTCCTCCTCGATGACGGATTGGATGTGAATTCGCGCCGTCGGCTTGAAGCCGGCAGCCTTGATGGCATCGAGCGCATAGAGCGCGCCGATGGTACCGGACTTCATGTCGCAGGCGCCGCGGCCATACATCCGACCGTCGCGGATCACCGGCGAGAACGGCGGCGTCTCCCACATGTCGAGCGGACCGGCCGGCACCACGTCGCAATGGCCCTGCAGGATCAGCGATCGCCCGGCCGACGTCGCCGGCCGGTAGGTTCCGACCACGCTGCGTGCTCTCGAGAAGTCGTGCTCGATCGGGCCGTAGCCGCGCATCTCCTTGAGATCGTCGAGATCGATGTGCCAGTCGTCGACCTCGTAGCCGCGCGCGCGCAGGAGATCGCTGAACATGTCCTGGCACGGCCCTTCGGCGCCGCGGGTCGAGGGGATGGCGACGAAGTCGCTCGTGGTCGCAAGCTGCCGGTCGAAGTCGGCATCGACGGCGTCGACGATGCGCTGCGTAATGTCCTGGGTGATCATGCCTGTCGAGGTTCCAATTGCCGATGACTGCAGCAAATCACAATCTCATGCAGAGTTGCACCGGATTCGCCGCTGCTTTCAGAATCGCAAGGCCGCCCGTACATTCGCGCATACGAAAATGACCGCAACATACTTTGGAATTTAACATGTCGGATCACCGCAATATCCTTTATTTCCTCCTCGGCATTCTCAGCGCGGCGATCATCGTGCTCGGCTACAATTTCTATCAGGCCAAGAAGCAGCCGGAGGGTGTCCAGATCAATATCGGGCCAAACGGACTGAAGATCGAAGGAAAGTGATGCGTTCTCAAATCTCCTCGTTCGCGAATGTCGCAGCGCGCCCTCTCGGCGTCCTCGGTGTCCTGCTTTTGGTTGCCGCACCCGCGCAGGCGCAATATGTCGGGCGCGAGCAGGACATCACCGATCTCCGGCTCGGCCAGCGGGTGCTGGTCGATGACGGCACCTGCCCCGCCGGCCAGGTGAAGGAGGTCTCCGGCTCCAAGATGGCTGAAACCGGTATTGTCCGCACCACGAAATGCGTGCCGCGCTTCGGGCCGAAGAAGAAGTAGCTGACCTCGTTCGATGCGGCTCTCGCCGCCGACCTCCGGCGCGTGACCTTCCGCACAGTCCCACAGCCGCGCATCGACGATGCTCCTGCCCGTGGACAAGCGGGGACGCAGCATGTCGATGTCAGCGGTGCAGGATCACGGCTTCTTCGAAGCGGCCGACCGGCCGCAGCCGGTCAAGGCCGATTTCAGCCGTTACGCCCTGCTCGGCTATCTGTCGATCGCGCTGGTGTTCGGCGGCTTCGGCGTGTGGGCGGCCTATGCGCCGCTCGATCGCGCGGCGATCGCACCGGGCACCGTGTCCGTCTCCGGCGATCACAAGGTGGTTCAGCACCGTGAGGGCGGAATCATCAGGGAGATCCTGGCCAAGGAAACTCACGCCGTGCATCGCGGCGACCTGCTGTTTCGGCTGCAGCCGACCGAGGCCCAGGCCAACACCGACCTCCTTCGCAAGCAGATGGACGCGTCGCTGGCCGAGGAGGCGCGCCTGCTCGCCGAGCGCGGAAATGCGCGGATGATCACGTTTCCCGACACGTTGCTCAACCGCCAGAACGTGCCGGAGGCGGCGCTTGCCATCGCCGACCAGCAGCGGCTGTTCGTCGAGCGCCGCAATGGCCTGATCAGCCAGATCAACATCCTCAACTCGCAGATCGCCCAGCAGCAGCAGGAGTTCGCCGGCCGTGACCGCCAGCGCGCCGCGCTCTCCGCGCAGCTCGCGAGCTTCGAGACGCAGATGAACAATGTGCGCCCGGCGGTCGCCGCAGGCTATTATCCGCGCAACAAGTTCCTCGAGCTGGAACGCGAGCGCGCCCGCGTCGAAGGCGATCTCGGCCAGGCGCAGGCCGACGTCGCGCGGCTGACGCAGACGGCCGCGCAGACGCGCCTGCAGATCGATCAGACGCTGCAGAAGTATCTGACCGAAGTCGGCCAGCAGCTCGACGGCACCCGGGCCAAGCTGTCGGACCTGCGCGAGAAGCTGGTCATCGCCGAGGACGTGCTGCGCCGGGTCGACATCCGCGCCGAGCGCGACGGCATCGTCATGAACATGAAAGTCCACACCGTCGGCGCCGTCGTGAAGCCCGGTGATACGCTCGCCGAGATCGTTCCGGTCGGCGAAGGCGTCGACGTGATGGCGCACGTCTCGCCGCGCGACATCGAGAGCGTCGCCATCGGCCAGAGGGCCGAGGTGCGCTTCTCCAATTTCTCCTCGCGCACGAC
The DNA here is from genome assembly GCF_051168035.1 of Bradyrhizobium sp. HKCCYLRH3059. Taxonomy (NCBI): domain Bacteria; kingdom Pseudomonadati; phylum Pseudomonadota; class Alphaproteobacteria; order Hyphomicrobiales; family Nitrobacteraceae; genus Bradyrhizobium; species Bradyrhizobium sp. HKCCYLRH3059. The sequence goes on from NZ_JBNPUF010000004.1 coordinate 313,211, forward strand.
GCCGACGATCTTCGGCAAGGTCTCGAGCGTCTCGGCGGACGCGATGTCGGACGAGGCGACCAAGCAGAGCTACTATTCGGCGCGCGTCGTGATCGACTATTCGACCATCCCGCCCGAGATCGCCGAGAAGATCCTGCCGGGCATGCAGGCCGACGTCATCATCTCCACGGGAGAGCGCACCGTGCTCGAATATCTGGTCGGCCCGCTGCTCAACACGCTCGCCAAGACGTTCCGTGAGAAATGAGCCGAGAACACCTATGCCGACGGCACCGGTGGCGCGCCCGCGACGACAGCAAGGTCGCGCGCACGCCGCACGCCGATGATGTCCAGCTCGCCGCCCTGTTCCGGATCGGCAAGCCTCTCACGTATCGCTCCATCCAGATCAGCAAGGCCGCCTGCTGCCGCCACGCCACCGGACATCGCGAGCTGCCAACCTCTGGTGTCGGCCAATTCAGCTAGAAGCGCCGGCCACTCCGTCCCGAGCCCGAGCACAGCCACCTGCGACGTGCGTCCAAGGGTCAGTTGCCCGACAACGATGTCGCCAAGGTGAGCACCAATCGCCAGCTCGACGGGCCGACCGATCTCCGCGGCGATCTTTTCGTTGACGCGGTCCATGACCACGTCCATGGCGCCGATCGCCTGCAGCGCATCGCGGCAGCCTTGTTCTGCTCCCTGCTCCTCGCCGAAGACGGCGAGCACGCCATTGCCGAGGAAACGATCGATGCGCCCGGAATGGGCTTCGATCGCCCTGCCAATGGCGCCAAAGATCTCGTTCATCATGAACCCGAGGTCGGATGGCAGCCGGTCGCGCGCAATGGCCGCAAGCGGACGGACGCGGACGTGGACCAGGCATACCGCACGGCGCTCGGCGGTAAGGTGGTCGACGAGGGGCGCCCTCTCCGCTTGATCGCCGCCGAGGAGACGCGTGATCGTCAGCGGCGCCGCCGGACGGATCTGGCAGGCCAGGCGCACATTCGCCGGTGCCGCCAAGTCGGCGAGCATGACGCGCTCCGCGTGGCCGGGCGGTGCCAGCGTCTCCGCACCTTCATCAACGCGGACGCGACAAAGACCGCAGCGGGCACGGCCGCCGCAGTCGGATCGCTGCGAAAGATCGTTGCTGCCGATGATCTCCAGCAGCGTCGGACCGACCGCGGCCCGCACCGTCGCACCACCCGTGAAAGCAATGGCGATCTTCGGCGCCGCGAGGGACGCGACGTGACGGAACACGATGAGCGTCACGCCTGCAACGAGCAGCGCGACGACCGCGATCTGCGCCGAAACCTGCAGCAGGGCGATCCACTTTCCGTCGAGTTCGCTCGGCCAATGGGTGACCTGGCGCATCTGCTCGGCCATACCGGGATTGCCGAGCAACGTGGCGACGGCGCGTCCGGACACCACGAACCCCATCAGCGCCGCCATCGGCACCGCGACGGCGAGAACAACCAGCAGCGGCTGGACGAGGCGGTACCAGCTCCGGAATTTCAGCCAATGATGCAGGCCGACGCAGCCGTGGATCCAGACCAGCAGCAGCAGCGCGGTCTGAATCCAGGCCGCCTTGGGCCACAGCAACGCCAGCGCATAGAGGTAGCCATCCTGAACGCCGAACAGCGCATGAGCCATGTGGGTCTCGATGACATGCGGCAGCAACAGCAGCGGGATCGCAAATCCGGTGGCGATCTGAACAAACTCCCACGAGGACAGCCGCCACGTGCCGCGCTGAACCGTCTTGGCGAACGCCAGCACGACATGCGCGAGCAATGCCGCCGACAGCACGATCATTCCCGGCCACGATCGGGTGACGACCAGTCGCCATTCCTGCACCTCGTCCATCGCCTCGAGGCTGAACAGACCCACCGCATGGTTGAAAAAATGCGTCGCGGCGAACGCAAACAGGACGAGGCCGGACATGAGCCGGATGTTCTGGGACGTTACGGCAGGCATGAGCTCACTGTGATTCAGGCAAGCTGCGAAATCTGAGCACGACTGAACCATCCGGTAGCGGCTGCCACCGGCCAACTCAAGCGCCGGCAGATCAGCCTCGAGCTATGTGAGGTCAGTCACGGTCGACGACGGGTGCCCCAGGCGAAGCTCCCCAGCACCATCGCAAGGGGATCCGACATGACGAGCACCACCCGAAGCCCGCTGGGAACCGCGCTCCGCGCCTGCTTTCCCGCGCTCACCGCGACCTTCGTGCTCAGCCTCTTCATCAATGCGAGCATGCTCGCCTCGCCCCTCTATTCCATGCAGGTCTACGACCGCGTCCTCACCAGCCGCAATCTCGGCACGCTGGTCATGCTGACGCTCATCGTCGGTGTCTTCCTGGTGCTGTATGGCGTCCTCGAATTCGCCCGTTCCGGCGTTTTGGCCCGGGCCGGCGTGCAGTTCGAAGGCACGCTGCGCCACCCGCTGTTCGAGACGATGATGAAGGCGGAGCTGTCGCCGCGGCATCGCTTCGGCCAGCAGATCATCCGTGACGCCGAGACCATCCGCGACTGCATCTCCAGCGGCACCGCCGCCATCGCCTGCGATCTGCCGTGGACGCCGGTGTTCGTCGCGCTGTGCTTTCTGCAGCATGCCTATCTCGGCATCCTCTCGCTGCTCGGCGCGATCGTGCTGTTCTCGCTGGCGCTGCTCACCGAATTCTACACGCGCGCCAGCGTCGAGCGCACCAACGCGCTGGCCAACGAGGCCTCGCGTTTCGTCGCGGCGGCGCTGCGCAATGGCGAGGTCGTGCGCGGCCTCGGCATGGGCGACATCGTCATGGACCGCTGGAGCTGCCGGCAGTCGGCGATGGTCGATGCCCACAGCACCCTCGTCGAGCGTGGCGCCGCGATGCATTCCGTCACCAAGTTCGCGCGCATGGCGGTGCAGACCTCGCTGCTGTGCATCGGCGCCTGGCTCGCGATCGAGCAGCAGATCTCGCCCGGCGCGATGATGGCGACGTCGATCATCATGGGCCGCGCGCTGGCCCCGGTCGAGCAGGTCGTCGGGCAGTGGAAGCGCATCATCGCATTCCGCTCGGCCTACCGCAGGCTGGAGGAGCTGTTCCAGGCCTTGCCGGTCACGGCCGCCCCGACCGCGCTGCCGACGCCGCGCGGCGACATCGACGTCGAGAACGCCGTGGTGTGGCCGCCGGCGGCCGGCCGCCCCTCGGTCAAGGGCGTCAGCTTTTCGCTCAAGGCCGGCGAGAGTCTCGCGATCGTCGGCGCCTCCGCCAGCGGCAAGTCGAGCATGGCGCGCGCCATGGCCGGCGTCTGGCCGCTGCGCGAAGGCGTGATCCGCATCGACGGCGCCGCCTACAGCCAATGGGACCCAAACCGGCTCGGCAAGCATATCGGCTACCTGCCGCAGGACATCGAACTGTTCTCGGGGACCGTCGCCGACAACATCGCCCGGCTTGCGAAGGTCGACGAGGCCGCCGTTGTCGCTGCCGCCAAGGCCGCCGGCGCGCATGAGGTGATCCTGCGCCTGCCCAACGGCTACGACACGCCGATTGGTGAAGGCGGCGTGGCATTGTCCGGCGGCATGCGACAGCGCGTCGGCCTCGCCCGCGCGCTCTACGGCAATCCGCGGCTCCTGATCCTCGACGAGCCGAACTCGAACCTCGACGAGGACGGCGAGCGGGCGCTGGCGCAGGCCATGGCCCAGGCGAAGGCCGCCGGCCGAACCGTGATCGTCGTCACGCACCGCCCGCAGCTTCTGGCGCATGTTGACCGCATCATGGTGATGGCCTTCGGCAAGACGCTGGCATTCGGCCCACGCGACGAGGTCATCGCCAAGATGCGCGGCCAGCGTGTCGTCGTCGCCCACGACCGGGCGACGGCCAGCGCCGCGGCCTGAACGAACCCAGTGCAGATCTCACACCGCAAGGAGCCGGCCATGATCAAGTTCACATCGTCTACGAGGACCCTGCAGCTGGCCTTCGCGACCGCCGTCCTGTTGCCGATCTCGGCTTCGGCGGAGACGCCGATGACCGCGCGGCAGATGCTGGCCCACGCGCAAACTCAAGCCCTCAATGTCCCCAGCGATATCAGGAAGCCCGAGCTGGACCGCAGCGAAAAGATCACCAGCGAGGCCGCCTCCGCAGGCAATGCGGCCATCGCCGCCCCGCTTCCGGTGATCGAACCGCCGGCGCCGATCTCGCCGCCAGCCCCGGCGCTCACCGCACTGGCTGCGCCCGTCCCGGCGCCTGAGGCAGCTTCGTCGCAGACGCGTACCAACTCGCTCACGGCCGCCGCCCCCGTTGCTGAAGCTGCCAAGACGTCGAATCCAATGCTCGCGACACCGCCCGTGGCCGCCACCACCGAAACACGCCCGATGGCACCGGCCGCGACGCCGCCCGTCACGGCCGCAGCTTCACCGGCCCTCGTCCCCGCGACCGCTCCCGTTGCCGCGCCGCCCCAGTCCGGCCTGCCGGCCGCGGCGGCCACCCAGACCACGGGGACGCAACCGGCCGCCTCGTCGTCCGCCGAAAAGCCCGCTCCTGCGGGACATCAGCCAACCCGCGCAAGCGCGGCAGCGGCCCGCCCTGCGCCCAAGCCTACTGCGAGATCGTCGAGACACAGCGACGAGGATGCCATCAGTACCCGGATCTCGCGCATCATGCGCCGGCCGGACGTGCAGTCATTGATGTCGCAATATGGCCTGGACTGACGACGAGCACCGCGGACGATGGACGCTGATCGACATCGGTTCAGGCAGCCAATCAGTTGGCCGGATCGAACATGCACTGCAGCGCGGGCTTCGCGATCTTGGTGAACGTGGGACCGATCTCCGCTCGCTTCGGCGCGGGCACCCAATCGGTCTCGATGGTCGGCACGCCGGTCTCACTGATCCCGCGCAGCAGCGCCTCGCGCAAGTCGGCATCCTCCACCATCGCGGCCGCATGGTCATGCAGGCAGGAGCAGACAGCTTCAGGATGCGTCCACCGGTCGAGCATATGAGGCGCACACTGCCGTACGAACTCGCCGCGCAGATCTGGCAATCGGGTCGTCGTCCGCGCCTCGACGAAGGACCAGAAGAGGCACGGCAGCACGGCAAGCGCCGCAGCATCCAGTCGAAAACGCATGGTGGACCGCTGGTGTTTGTTTTTCGTCATGTCATCCACGCAGGCCGCGACGACACGATTCGCATGCCGCGCACGCTTTCATACCCGCTTCACGTTTCAAGCGGCCTGCGGCACGGGCACAAAATGGTTTCATGGGCCCGCCGCTCCGTTTCATCGCAACCCACCCGACGACACAAAATACAATCAAAACGAGAGTGATCTAAAGCGCCACCTGCTTGGCCGAGCCAGCGCGATCCGGGGCGACCGTCAATCTGCCGATGGAGACCTTCTTAACGACCTAGCGTTAACCGTGGCCGGCAGGGAGAACCTCCCAGATCGCTACGGCGACCCAGCAGCGCGGCGCGTTGGGGGACGACGTTGCTCCCTCAGGGTCACCATGGACAGGCGCTTGCACACACCCAAGCCGAAGGTATCTCGCCGCAGCTCGCTGGCTACGCCGATGGCGCAGCAGCGAACCGAGGGCAATGCCGGCTCGACGCCACAGAGCCTGGTCCGGCTGATCGGCTGCCACGATCCTGCCAAGCACAAATTGCCCAGCGAGGTTTTCGGCAGCCGATCGTCCCTTGGCAGGTCCCTTATTGAATGAAATCACCGCACTTCTGGACTGCGCCGTCATCGGATTTGCCCCAAGGCATGATCGGGACGGAGGAGGTCGAGTTCTTCGGTGAGCCCTCGATCAGCCTGTCCGAGTAAACCATGTAGACCAACACGTTGCGCTTGGCGTCGCAGCCACGAACGATCTGCATCTTCTTGAAGAACAGCGACCGCCGCTGCCGGAACATGTCGTCGGCCTGTTCGAGCTTGCGCTTGAACCTGATCGGGCCGATCTGCCGGCATGCGAGCGAGATGTCGGAGACCTCCTCGGCCAGGCCCAGCCAACCGACATAGCCGCCCTTCTGCGGCACCGTGAAGTGGCAGGCAACGCCCTCGACCTCTGGATCATCAACGCCATAGGTCGCGAGCTTGTCATTCGGGCTGAGCAATTTGAACACGGTCGACCGACGGAAGATCAGATCCGGCTCGTCCGCGGCGTATGCTGAGATCACAGGCGAGGACAATCCGATAAGCAGCAGGCAAGCGAGGGTTTTCAGCCACAGATCAAACCGTTTGGTGGCTCTGAACGACATGTCGGTCTCCGTTATACCGCCGATGCTCGGCATACCGCCCATGTAGGGACACAAATGCCTGCAAGGAAGGCGCTCCAGCCCGTGACCTTCCACTACCCGTTTAACGGGATGTGAGGCTTTTCTGCTACGATTGGAACGAAATCACGCAGGGCAGAAGCCCCAAGCTGGTGAACGCAGACTCCGTCTGCGACACTAAAGACCAGATGGTTCTTGAGGATTTGCCGGAATGCTCTGCGTTCGTGCAGCCGCCAGGGGGCGGTTCTATTGTGCAGCAATCGTTTCAGTTCCGCTTGCCATAGCAGCGACCTCACAGGCTGACGCAGCGTCATATTACTACTGGAACGACGCTCAGCCCGTCACCATTGCTCCGACCATACGCCCGGCCATGCCGCGCAAGCCCAAGGCGCGCCACCTCGACAAGCTGACAAAGACCGAGAAGGAGGCTGCCAAGCCGCAAGGACCGGTCACGATCGCGGTGTCGATCAACAAGCAGCAGCTCAAGGTCTACGACGCAAACGGTCTGTTCGCGGAAGCACCGGTCTCGACCGGCATGAAGGGACATTCCACGCCGTTGGGCGTGTTCAGCGTCATTCAGAAGCAGAAATTCCATCGCTCCAACATCTATAGCGGCGCCCCGATGCCGTTCATGCAGCGCATCACCTGGTCGGGCGTCGCGCTCCATGCGGGCGTGCTGCCCGGCTACCCAGCCTCGCATGGCTGCATCCGCATGCCGGCAAGCTTTGCAACCCGCTTCTATGGCTGGACGCGCATGGGATCCCGGGTCCTGGTCACGCCGAGCGAAGTGGCTCCTGCGAGTTTCTCGCATCCGATGCTCGCTGCCCTGAAGGCACCGCAGCCGAGCGCATCGGTGCAACCCGACGCGACTGCGCCGGCAGCGATCAAGTCGGACAAGGGCGCCGCCGTCACCACCGCGATCACAGTCGCGACGACGGATCTGCGCGCCACGATCGGTCATGCCGAGAGCCCGCGCTCCGGCGAAGGATCGCCCGCCGCGTCGCGCCAGGTGCGGACCGCCGATGCCAGCAACGCCAACGGACTCCCTCCGATGGTCTCGGACGCTTCCCCAAGCGCCGAACCATCGCGCTCGCTCCCGATGGAGGTTCAAAGCGATACTGCCGATCTGAAGCCCAGTGTCGCCGAGATCAAGATTGAGCCCGCGACCGCCGACGCAGAGGCAAGGTCTGCCCCCGGCGACGTGGCTCCGGCGAGCGAGCCCACGAATGTTGCGCAGGTGGCCGCTCCGGCTCTCGAGAAGCCGGCTGAGGCATCGGCGAATGCCGAAGCCACCGGTTCGACCGAACTCAAGCCTGCTGAATCCAAGTCGGTAGAGTCCAAGCCTGCCGACGCCCCGATCGCGGAGCAGCCTGCGTCGCCGCCCACACCGGCGGCAGAGGCACCGGCGAAGCCGGTCGATCCCAACGATCTCGCCAGGGATCAGTCGCGTGTTGCCGCACCGGACAAGCCGATTGCGCCCAAGCCCGAATTGAAGCGCAACAGCCAGATCGCGATCTTCATCAGCCGCAAGGATTCGAAGCTGTACGTGCGGCAGAACTTCGCTCCGGTGTTCAACACCCCGATCACCATCGCACCGGGCGACAAGCCGCTCGGCACCCACGTGTTCACCGCGACGGCTGACAAGGCCGATCCGGCGACGATGCGCTGGTCCGTCGTCTCGCTGCCCTCCTCGGCGCGGAGCACCGCGGCGAACGATGGCACTGCCAGGGCGGTCCGGCGGGGTAAGAAGTCCGCGGGCGCCGATGCCGAGCCGAAACAGGTTGTTCAGCTGAGCAGCGCGGCCGAGGCGCTCGATCGCATCACCATTCCCGCCGATGTCATGGCGTGGCTCGGCGAAGCCCTGTCGACCGGAAGTTCGCTGATCGTGTCCGATCAAGGCATCAATCAGGGCGAAACCGGCGAGGGCACCGAGTTCATCCTTTCGCTGCGCTGACGACCGACGACGTCCCTCTTTCCGCCCCACGGCAGGGGTATCCCCGTGCCGGAACGCAGTCTGATCCAGCGCAACGTGGCGGCCGTTGAAGCAGCGGCCGGTCGAGCGCGGGCACATTCATGCTGACGGGGCTGGCTCTGCTCAGGGAGATTCACATGATCGATCGCAGGATGGTTGTTCTCGGCATTGGCGCCTCGTTGTCGGGTGCGACGCTCACGTCGCAGGCTGCTCGTGCCGACAATGCAGCGAGCAAGATGACCGCCTATCGCTTCTCCTTCCCGGCGCTGGCCGGTGAGCCGATTCGGCTCGCCGATTTCGCGGGCAAACCGGTGCTGGTCGTCAACACGGCCTCCCAGTGCGGCTACACCCCGCAGTACACCGGGCTCCAGAAGCTGTGGAGCGAGTTCCATGAGCGCGGGCTGACGATCATCGCCGTGCCGTCCAACGACTTCAACCAGGAGCCTGGGATCGCCGGCGACATCGCCGAGCAGGCCAACAAAGACTATGGCGTGACCTTCCCGATGACCGCAAAAGCGGTGGTCACCGGTTCCAACGCCCACCCATTCTACCGCTGGGCCGCCGAGGCGCGGCCCAAGGAGACGCCGCGCTGGAACTTTCACAAATATCTGATCGGCCGTGACGGCTACATCGCCGACGTGTTTGCCTCCTCGGTTGAGCCGACGGATACGCGGGTCAAGACCGCAGTTGCCCGGCTGCTGGCGAACGGCTGAGCAACACTCGGCAGGAATGCGGCGGAAGCTGGCAACTTCCCCGTGTTTTTGCCTTGTTTCCTTTTGGCGCCACTCCGGCTGCTGGGCTAATATCCCGGCCGGATGACGGAGCGACTCTCGACGCTGGCGCTCCCGTTGCAACAACCCCGAGGAAACACGATGCGGATTGCAGCAGGATTGGTGTTCGCAAGCTCTTTGGCGGCTTCGCTGTTGACGTCTGGCGCGGCCTGGTCCCAGGCGCAGCGCACGGCGGCGGCGCCGACCCCGGCCGCTGCTGCTCCCGCACCGGCCCCTGTTCCCGCCGTCGCCGCCCAGACGCAGCCGCCGCGCGCGCCCTGCATGAACCCCGATGCGCTCGGCGTCGGCCGCACCGTCGAGATCGATACGACCGGAGGTCCGGGATTCGGCTTCGAGCACTTCAAGGACCTCGACTTCCTGAAGGATCACGAGGTCGTGCTGACCTTCGATGACGGTCCGTGGCCGGAGAACACGCCCAGCGTGCTCAAGGCGCTTGCCGACCAGTGCACCACCGGCATCTTCTTCATCATCGGCAAGCATGCGACCTATTATCCGGAGATCCTGAAGCAGGTCTACAATGCCGGCCATACGGTCGGCACGCACACCTGGTCGCATGCGACGCTGACCAACAAGAAGCTGACCGAGGATCAGCGCAAGGAAGAGATCGAACTCGGCATCAGCGCCGTGAAGTGGGCGCTCGGCGGCAATTCCCCGGCGCCGTTCTTCCGCTTCCCGGCATTGCAGCATCCGCCGGAGATCGTGACCTATCTCGGCACCCGCAACATCGGCATCTTCTCCTGCGATCTCGACTCGTTCGACTTCAAGGCGCGCAATGCCCAGGCGGTGATCGACGTCACCTTCAAGAAGCTCGACAAGCTCGGCAAGGGCATCATCCTGATGCACGACTTCCACAAGCATACCGCCGAGGCCCTGCCCGAGATGCTGCGCCGCCTCAAGGCCGGCGGCTACAAGGTGGTCGCGATGCGCGCCAAGGCGCCGGTGCAGTCGCTGCCGCAATATGACGAGCAGCTCGCCAAGGTCGCGAAGCTTCCGACGGTGAGCCAAAGGCCGGTGTCGAGCGTTGTGACGACAGTGTCCGAATGAGACGGGATTCCTTTCGTCAGTGACCAAGCTTCGTATCGAAGGTTACGTGATCGTGTCGGCCGACGGGATGTTGGCCGACGCGAGCAATGCGATGCCGCCCGCCCTGAAATTTCCCGGCGACGCCGCATTCTTTTCCCAGGCTCTCGATGGCGCCGATCTGATCGTCCACGGCCGCAACTCCTATGAGGACCAGCCGAACTCGCCGAAGCGCCGGCGCATCGTCGTGACCGGGAAGGTGGCGGGACTGGCGCCGGATCCGGAAAAGCCGCTCTCCACCCTTTGGAATCCGGCGGGGGCCTCCTTCGAAGCCGCCTGTGAAGCCGCGGGCGTCAGCTCTGGCACGGTGGCGGTTATCGGCGGTCCCGTCGTGTTCGAGATGTTCATGGACCGCTACGACACCTTCTTCCTGTCAATAGCCCCCCACGTCTCCCTGCCCGGCGGCGCACCGTGCTTTCCCGGCGTCGGTCCCGACCGTTCGCCGCAGCAGGTGCTGACGGCCCACGGCTACACGCCCGCCAATCAGCTGATGCTCGATCCCGCCCACGACGTCAGCGTGACCGCCTGGAAACGCAACGCTGAGAGCTCCCTCTATTAGAGCTCCCTCTAGATGTCTCCATACGCGCTCTGCTCCGGTGCCCTCGGACCCTTGCCATAGCCGAAGATCATGAACAGCGCGCCGATGATCGAGAGGTTCTTCAGCGCGTCGATCAGGGTCTTGGCGTTGTCGGGCGGGGCCTGGTTCCAGAAGTCATGGAAGTAGAAGATGGTCGCGCCTACGAACACGATCATCAGAGCTGCGAAGAAACGCCCGAGAAGGTTGAGCGCGATCATCACGCCGGCGAGCACCTCGAACGCGCCGGCCGCGATCGCCAGGATCTGCGGCATCGGCATCTTGGCAGCGGCCTCGAGCTGCGCCGCATAGGGCGCGAGCATCGTGGGAATCGTGACCTTGGCGGCGATGAGATCGGCGGTGGCGGGAATGCCGAACAGCTTGGTCGCGCCCGTGTAGATGAAGATCACGGCGAACAGAACGCGCCCGAATGTAATGAAACCCGGCATTCTCGCCCTCACGGATCAACTTCAAACGATGTGTCGCCGGCCCACCGGGCCGGATATGTGACGTCGCGAACGCTTTTCAACAATAAAGGCGGGCGGAATACGACCGAAACCGGACGAATTCCGCCACACTTCGATCACGCCAGCAGCGTCACGCGAACAGCGTCGGCTGCGCCCTCCCCGCCCGTTCCTGGGCTTCGACTGCGGCCACCGCTGTCATGTTGAGAATGCCGCGCGCCGTCACCGACGGCGTCAGGATATGCGCCGGCCGTGCCGGACCGATCAGGATCGGCCCCACCGGCACCGCATCCGCCAGCACCTTGATCATCTGATAGGCGACGTTGGCGGCGTCGAGATTCGGCATGATCAGGACGTTGGCCGAGCCTTCGAGATCCGAATGCGGCAAGATCGCCTTGCGCGCGGTCGCCGACAGCGCGGTGTCGCCCTGCATCTCGCCGTCGGCCTCGAGGTCGGGACGATGCTGCTTCAGCAATGCCGTCGCCTGCCGCATCTTGCGCGACGAATCCGTGTCGTAGCCGCCGAAATCCGAGTGCGAGACGAAGGCGATCTTCGGCTTGATGTTGAAACGCGTGACGTGGTTGGCGGCCAGCGAGGCCATCTCTGCGAGTTCCTCGGCCGTGGGATCCGGCCGCACCTGGGTGTCGCCGATGAAATAGGCGCCCTTGCTGGTGATGGTGAGCGCCAGCGCCGCGTAGTCGCTGACCCCCGGCATGAAGCCGATGATCTCACGGACGTGGCGCAGATGGCTCATATAGCGCCCCTCGACGCCGCAGATCATCGCATCCGCCTCACCCCTGACGACAGCGAGCGCCGCAATCACGGTGGCATTCGTGCGCACCACCGTGCGCGCCGCATCCGGCGTCACGCCGCGCCGTCCCGCGACCTCGATATAGCTCTGCACATAGGAGCGGTAGCGCGGATCGTCCTCGGGGTTGATCAGGTCGAAATCACGCCCGGCCTTGATCGACAGGCCGAAGCGCTTGATGCGGGCCTCGACCACGGAAGGACGGCCGACCAGGATCGGCCTCGCCAGCTTCTCCTCCAGCACCACCTGGGTGGCGCGCAACACGCGCTCGTCCTCGCCCTCGGCATAGATCACGCGGACCGGCTGCGTCTTTGCCTTGGCGAACACCGGCTTCATCACCAGGCCGGAGCGGAACGCGAAACGCTCCAGCAGCGCAGTGTACTCGTCGAAATTGATGATCGGCCGCGTGGCGACGCCGGACTCCATCGCCGCCTTCGCCACCGCCGGCGCAATGCGCAGGATCAGGCGCGGATCGAATGGCGAGGGGATCAACGAGCCCGGACCAAAGCCCTGGGTCTCGCCGGTGTCGAAGCCGCGGGACACCGCGTCCGACGGCGGGTCCTGGGCGAGCTGCGCGATCGCATCGACCGCGGCCTGCTTCATCGCCTCGTTGATCGCAGTGGCGCCGACGTCGAGCGCGCCGCGGAAGATGAACGGGAAGCACAGCACGTTGTTGACTTGGTTCGGGAAGTCCGAACGCCCCGTGCAGATCATCGCGTCGGGCCGTGCCGCGCGCGCCTCCTCCGGCATGATCTCCGGGTTGGGATTGGCGAGCGCCATGATCAGCGGTTTCTCGGCCATCTGCTTGAGCAGCTCCGGCTTCAGCACGCCGCCGGCGGACAGCCCGAGGAAGATGTCCGCGCCGCCGATCACCTCGGCCAGGGTCCGCTTGTCGGTCTTCTGCGCATAGACCGCCTTCCAGGGATCCATCAGCGTGTTGCGGCCCTCATGGACGACACCGTCGATGTCGCAGACCCAGATGTTCTTGCGCTGCGCGCCCATCGACACCAGCAGGTTGAGGCAGGCGATGGCGGCGGCGCCCGCGCCGGAGGTCACGATCTTGACCTCGGAGAGCTGCTTGCCCGCCAGCGACAGCGCATTCTTGATCGCGGCGCCGACGATGATCGCGGTGCCGTGCTGGTCGTCATGGAAGACCGGGATCTTCATGCGCTCCTTGAGCCGCGCCTCGATCTCGAAGCATTCCGGTCCCTTGATGTCCTCGAGGTTGATGCCGCCGAAGGTCGGCTCCAACGCCGCGACCGTCTCGACCACCCGGTCGATCGTGTCGGCCGCAATCTCGATGTCGAACACGTCGATCCCGGCGAATTTCTTGAACAGGACCGCCTTGCCCTCCATCACCGGCTTGGAGGCCAGCGGGCCAATATTGCCGAGCCCGAGCACGGCGGTCCCGTTGGAGACGACGGCCACCAGGTTGGCCCGCGCGGTCAGTGAGGCGGCCTCGGCCGGGTTGCTGGCGATCTCGGTGCACGCAGCGGCAACGCCGGGAGAATAGGCCAGCGCCAGGTCGCGCTGGTTGGCGAGCGGCTTGGTGGCCTGGATCTCCAGCTTGCCGGGCCGCGGCAGGCGGTGATAGGCCAGGGCTGCGGAACGAAGATCTTCAGAATAGGACGACGACATACGTGCTCCAGCGTTTCCGACCCGGATTTTTGGTCTCTTGAGTCTCGGTCAGACGTCGGTTTTTCCGGCCGGTGGAAGCGCATGTGATGCACGTTGGGCGGCTTTCATGCAACATCCGAAACCATGCTCGCCGGCATCCCGGGCCAGCGATTCCCCAGTTCGCAGAAGCACATCCCTACTCCATCGATTTCATTGAGACCATCACCACTTGCTGCCTAAGCCTTGGGCGGAGCACATCAAATGACCCGTATCCTGATCGGAATTGTCACGGCCGTCGCGCTGGCCGTCGCCGCCTTCGTCGGCGTGCCCTGGTACGCCCAGGGCCGCGCCGAGCGCGAGGTCGAGGCAAGCTTTGCCCAGATCCGACAGAGCGGCGCCACGGCAACCCATGGCAAGGTCGCGTTCGACCTGTGGAGCCGCAAGTTGACAATCGCCGATGTCAAGCTCGAGTCGGCCACGCAGCCGCCGGCCAGCGTCACGTTCGGCACCATCACCGCGACCGGGCTGAGCCAGCATGATTCCGAGCATGTCACGGCCGCCAGCATCGAGATCAGCGACATCGCCATGGCCGGCCAGATCGCCGGCCCCTCGCCGCTCCGCCTGAACTACAAGCTGCCGCAACTGGTGGTGAGGGATTACGCCGGCCCCGCGCGGCTCGCCGCGATCCCGGCCGGTGCGGGTGCGCTCGAGACCGCCCGCGCCCTCGCCCAACAGCTCGCCACCATCAGCGCCACCTCGGCCACGGTGCCGCGGGTCACCGGCACCATGGAAGGCGGCCCCTCGGTCGGGCCGACCGAGTTCGGCTATTCCGGGCTGGTGGTGGACGACATCAAGGACGGTCGAATCGGCAACTACAAGATCCAGGAGGTCACCTTCAGCACGGCGGCGCAACCGCCGAACGGCAAGGTCGAGACGGTGCGCGGCCGCATGCTCGACATCGTGACCAAGGACATCGACGTCAACGCCATCGCCGGCCTGTTCGCGGCCGAGTCCACCAAGGACGATCGTGCCATTCGCCTGAGCGGCTCCGCCGGGATGGGCCTCTACGAGATCACGTCCGATCTCGGCATGCGCATCCACATCGACAGCCTGACGATGGACGAGTTCGGCGTGCGGCCGTCGCGCATCCAGCTTCCGGCGCTGGTCGCCGCCCTGACGCCGACCTCGCCGCGAACGAGCGCCATGACGCCCGACCTCATCGACAAGGTCGCCAGCATCTATGATGGCGTCCTGTTCAAGAACGTCGAGGTCAAAGGCCTGGCGGTCGAGACGCCCGACGGCCCGGTCAAGGTCGCGCTGACGCGGTTCGACCTCGACGACGGCAAGGGCGACGTCGCGTTCGAGGGCTTCGACGGACGGACCCCGAACGGCCCCGTCAAGCTCGGCCGCTTCGCGGTCAAGCGCTTCGACATGGGCGGCCTGCTGCGCCACACCGCCAAATTCGCCGTCCCCGGGGCCAAGCCCGGTGCGGCCGAAGCCATGGCGCTGTTCAAGCTGATCGGCGGCATCGAGCTGAAGGGGCTGACGACCTCCTACAAGGCGAGCACCAAGCCGGTCCAGATCGACAATTTCAGCCTCGACTGGGGCCAGTTCGTCGGTCCCATCCCGACCCAGGCGCACCTGGTGGCCAAGATGGCCGGTCCGCTGGATGCGTCCAACCCGGCCTTGCTGCCGCTCCTCATCGCCGGCATCGACACCGCCGCATTCGACGCCGATCTCGGCCTCGGCTGGACCGAGAGCTCGGGCGCGTTCGCGCTCCAGCCGTTCAAGCTCGAGGTCAGCAACCTCATCGCGGCCTCCGCCAATGTCTCGCTGTCGCAGGTGCCGCGCGACGTCTTCACCATCGACCTGCAGCAGGCGACTACCGCGGCGGCGCAGATCGAAGCCAGCGGACTGGAATTGACCTTGCACGATCTCGGCGCGGTCGACCTGCTCGTCGCCAACTACGCGCGCGGTCATGCGATCACGCGCGATGCCGCGCGCAAGGCGCTGGTCGACAGCATCAAGGCGATCGGCGCCCAGGTCGCGGCCGACAACATCGATGTCGCCGGTGCGGTCGACGCCATCGGCCGTTTCGTCCAGACCCCGCGCCAGACCCTCACGCTGAAGCTCTCGCCGCGCGCCAAGGTCCCGGCCCTGCAGCTCGCCCAGCTCATCGCGCTCGACCCACCAAGCGCGCTGGCGCAATTCAAGATCGAGGCCCAGACCACGCCGTGATGTGAGCTGCGATGTGAATGGAGGAGTGAGTCCCCGCCTCTCTCCTCCGTCATTCCGGGGCGCGCGCAGCGCGAGCCCGGAATCAATAACCACGACTGTGCATGAGGACGGGGATACCTGCATGCGCGACCTCCTTCACCAACCGCCGTCTGGGAGTATGGATTCCGGGCTCGCGCTGCGCGCGCCCCGGAATGACGACGGTGGGATTTGTGCGTGGGGCTGGCATCGGCGCCGATGGCGAGCACGGCATTCATTCCATGAACGTCCGCGCCTGTTGCCTCGCTCATTCAAGCATCTCGTATTTCAACGCACGCGCGTCCTCAAGCCCGCGGCGCGATCGCCCGAGTTTGTCCGGTCGTTCGGCCCTCCTCCAACGAAGAGGGCGCAGGGAATGCCGGGTGCTGGCCGCAACCCATGGCCCGCCTGCGAAAAAAATGCAGGCGGCAGGTACCACAGGTTCAGCCGATCATCCGGCATTCCCTGCGCGGTGGGCTTTTCGGCTGCTTCGCGCTCTCCTCGGGGACCGGCTTGTTTGCCCCCGTCATCCGCGCAATGCCGCAAGGCATCTTCCGCGAACTTGACACCAGCATCGGGGTGTCAGGACCACGCGACTTGACCGTCTGCACCGTGCCGTTCGTCGACGCGCGCTATCAGCACGTTGCGAACACGGTGCAGCCACCGCCTCCCCGCCTCACGCCTCGTGACGACCGCGAACCGTCCCTCTTCATCGAGGCGGGATGGCCGGAAATGTGAAGGTGATTTGCCCGACGGTGCAAGGGGCAAAGCTGCGGCAAACTAACACGACGGGCAATTAGCGCATGGCGGAGTTGCCGGGATTGCCTGTCGGGCAGAGTGCAACGTAGCTACTGCGATCATGTGAGAACCGTGAGAGATGTCGACGCGTATCGCAAGATGTAGGGCTTATGGGCCGGCCTCCCCGCCGGATGCCGTGATCCAAAGAACGCAACATAACAATCGTAGCCGCCGATCTCTTCCTCCAGCCAACAGTGCACCGAGGACGCCATATTCCGGGACACCATCCTCGACACCATCATAACGGACCGCCGTTCCCGGCAACAGATATCTGTCAGGAGTAGATTGATTGCTGGACATGCGAACTTGTTCTTCCCCAATGCCGTCGTCCAGGCGAACCCGGCCGGGCTTGCACCAAACGGGCTCCATACTCACGGGATTTGTTTGGAGGGCGCGCACTCGTCGCTCAAACCTTTCCTCACAAACCCGCTGAGGTGATGGGTCCTGGGTCGGTACCGCGCTGTCGCGCGGCACGGCTTGCACAGCACGACAGCGGAGGCAGGCCCCTACAGCCGTCTCTCGAAAAACGCCGCCCCCTGTCTGAGTCCGCTTTGCCACGTCCGAAGGATTGCCCTACACATCTCCTCACCCAACAAAGAAATCCGATGCCCGACGTCCCGACCTTCCTTCTATTCCTCTCCGCCGCCCTCGTCATCGCGCTCACGCCCGGCCCCGGTATCTTCTACATCGTGGCGCGCACGCTGGCCGGCGGGCGAAGCGAGGGACTGGCCTCTAGCGTCGGCCTCGGGCTCGGTGGCCTCGTGCACGTGGTCGCCGGTGCGCTCGGGCTGTCGGCGCTGGTGATGGCGAGCGCGGAGGCGTTCACGGTGCTGAAGATCGCGGGCGCGTTCTATCTGATCTGGCTCGGCATGAAGACGTGGCGGGAGGCTCGGGCCGCCCAGCCGGCCGACGTGACGACGACAGGCAGCCGGCGCGCGTTTCGCGAGGGCATCATCGTCGAGGCGCTCAATCCGAAGACGGCGGCGTTCTTCCTCGCCTTCATCCCGCAATTCGTCGATCCCGCCGGCGACGTCGCCGCGCAGTTCGTCGTGCTTGGGCTGATCTCGGTGACGCTCAACACCAGCGTCGACCTGGTCGTGACGTTCTGGGCCGCCAAGGCGCGGCATCGTCTCGCCCGGCGGCCAAGCCTCGTGACGCGGATGCGGCAGGCGTCTGGCACCGTCATGTGCAGCCTTGGCGGCGCGCTGTTGTTGGCGCGGCGCACGAGCTGACGACCAGACTGGCGCCAAGTCGTCACGTTCATACGCACATTTGCGCGGCGTGCCGGCAGCGCCATGCCGGCGCACACGAGCCGATGCTGCTTTGCGACCACCCCCGCTGAGCTAGTCGCGATAGCGGCAGAACTCGTCGCCATTTTCGTATTCGTAGCAGATCTTGACGCGCCGGTAGGGCCGTTCGCTATCGAAACTGCGCGCGCGACGATCCATATCGTCATCATCGCGTTGCATTCGCGCGTTTCGACCCGTGGTGCGATGGTCCATGTCCTGGTCCATCATGCGGCCCATGCGGTGCTGGCGCATCCGATCCATGTCCATGCGATCCATGCCCATCCGGTCGTCGTCGCGCTGTTGTGTCGTCCAGTCGCGGTTCACCCGCGTGTCCTCGGCCCTCTGGCGCTCGCGTTCACGGGCCTGGTCCGACTGCTGGGGCGTGCGTTCCGGCTGCACGGGAACGGCCTGGGTCTGGCTGGTTCCCGGCGTGCTGTCGGCCTGCTGGGCCCATGCGCCTGCGGGGAGGAGACAAGAGGATAGTAACACGACGGTCGCTGCTGCTGGAACGCGCATGGTTCATCCTCCAAGGGAATGCTGTCTAACCGCGCGGGTCAGCGTTGGTTCAAACGACATCGCCTGTTTTGGTGCTGCGCCGCACAGATGACAGATGACAGCCGGACGCGGAAGCGATCTGGGGGTGCCGAGCCGGGACGGTCGCCGGCTGCTCTCTGGCGTCAGCCCGAGATCAGGTCGTGGTTGATTCCACGCCGGCGCCAATATCGCGCACGCAGCCGCGGTGCGATCTGCCAGGAGACAATGGCTGACAGCACCACGCTCAGGGCAATCATGACCGGCATTGCGAGCATCGCGTGATTGCTGAGCGGCGTGAGAAGAATCGTCAGAACTCCCGCACCGAACAGCACGGCCTGAACCATCATGAAGACCATCGCCGAAATCTGTGTTCGCATGGACATTGCGGTCGCTCACGGTTGTTGCGCCTGCAAGTCAATGAAGCATCCGTCGAACAGTTCCGGCATGATCTCGAGGTCGGATCCGGGTCGCCCGGCCGCCCGCAAGCCGGCCGGGGGACGTTGTTTGCACTGCGGCGTTGACGGGGGGACGACAAGTTCGGCTGCGTCCCCCCCGCCCGTCATTCCAGCTCGATCGCCTGGTAGGTGCCGGTCTCGTCGAGTGCGGTGCCCCAGATCTTGTGCGAGGCCTGGTGCTCAGCGCGTCCGAACGACAGCTTGCTGCCAAGGCCGAGGTCGATGCTCTGCATCGACTCCAGCGTGTCGACCAGCCGCTCGGTCTCGAGCGGCGTCGTCTGCTTCAGGGCCTGGATCAGGATGCTTGCCGAGATGAAGCCTTCGAGCGAGGTGTAATCCGGCGCTTCGCCGGGGAAGTACTTTTCCAGCGCGGTCTTATAGTCGAGCACCAGGCTCGAATAGCCGGCGACCGAGGGAACGCCCTGCGTGACGATGACGCCGTTGGTGTATTTCGAGCCGAGCAGCTTCAGCTCGGCGGCGAGCGACGACGATCCGACCGCCGAGATGTTGGCATAGATCAGCCCTGGAACCGCCTCGTGGGTCTTCTCGATGAATTTCGCCGCCGCGCGGTCGGTCGCGATCATGATCACGGCCTTGATCGGCGGCTTGGTCTGCGCCTTCAGCTTGCCGACGGCCTCGTCGACGTCGAGCGTGCCGCGCGGGAAACCATAGCGGATGATCGGATCGGTGATGCCGTTCGCGCGGAACGCCTTGGCGACACCGTTGGCGCCGTCGTCGCCATAGGCGTCGTTCTGCGCGAATACGGCGATCTGCTTCGCCGGGATGCGCTTGACCTTCATCAGGTAGCGCACGATCGCGGCGGTCTCTTCGGCGTAGCTCGCACGATAGTTGAAGACGTAGCGGTCGGGCGGATCGCGGCGGACGACGGCGGAGCCGCTGTAGGGCGCAAAGAACAGCGCCCGGCGCTCCAGCGCGTAGGGAATCGCCACCGCGTTGTTGGCAGTGCCCATGTTGCCGATATAGCCGAACACCTGGTCCTTCTCGTACAGCTGCGTCATGGCGCCGAGCGTCCGCGTGGGATCATAGCCGTCGTCGGCAGCGATCAGCCGCAGTTTGCGGCCGTTGATGCCACCGGCATCGTTGGCGCGGGCGAACGCGGTCTCGATGCCGAGTTTCATCTGGCGCGCGGACTCCTTGCGGACTCCGGAGAACGGGATGACGGTGCCGAACCGGATCTCGGTGTCGCTGACGCCGTGCGGAAGCGGAGGCGGCAGGTTGGCCGTAGGCTGCGTCGACGCGGCCGCGGTCGACGGCGCCAGCGCGAAGGACAGCGAGGGAGCCGCCGACTGCTGCTGGCTGAGCGACCGCTCCAGCTCTGCCAACTGGCGCTCTGCGGTCTGACAGTTCACCTGCGAGGACGCGACCCGGCCGCGACCCTCGGCGATATAGCTGTTGAAGGTGCGGATGAGCCCATCGCGCTCGCCGCCGTTCGAAGAGCCCTGGCGGATCACCTCGCTGAATTGATCGATGATGGTCTGGACGCGCCCCTGGGCGATCTCACGGCACGTCGCGGCCTGGCCGACGACCGGTCCGACGCGGGCGGCGAGATCACGAACGACATCGGGGGAAATGGGGACAGCAGAGGCGGCAGGGACGAACAGGCAAGTTCCGAGCAGGAGCGCACACCAGCGAACGGTCATTTTGAACTATCCGTCTTCTTGTGATTGGTTGGCTAAGTTCACTACATGAGTCAGACAGGCTTCCTATTAAGGACAGGTTGCATGACACCGCAACCGCCATTCGACTGATCGGTGCCGCCTGGAACTCATAGCGGGCCACACCGCTCGATCGCGTTTCGCGCCGCGTCGCGCAAGGTGCCGAACTAACAAGCGGCACGAACGATTAGTTCTCAGAATCAACGGTTTGCCGTCGGGGCACGATGACCGCTCTGGCCGGCCGCTCGACCACGTCAGCGCGATGCTGCCGATGCGTCCGGCGCTGCCTGGACGCGACCGGAGACCCGGATGAAGTTGTTCGCAGTCTTAACCAGCATTAACGCGAGAACATCAAATGCAGAGCGACGCCTTCAAGGCCGGGTCATCTTGCGCCGGAGCTACAACGCGCCGGGCGACGACATGCCGCAGTTCGGGATCCGATAACGACGAGTCGAGACGGATTGCGCTGTTCGGCTGGATCGAGACGCGCTCGAGGAACACCTGGGAGGCGCTGGAGCCGGTCGTTCACGCGATCCACGATGTCCTCGGCAAATGGATCGCGGGATCGTGGCGACCCCTGCAGGTCGCCACCGCCGCGCTGTTGCATCACGCCATTCGCAGCGACAGCGTCCTGAGGCGGATGCGGCTGGGCCAATCGGCCGCGCGATGTTGTCGCAAGCAGTCCGCCGAACTACTTGTTCGGCAGATTCGTCCTGATGTGCAGCTCGCGGAGCTGCTTCGTGCTGGCCTCCGACGGCGCGCCCATCAGCAGGTCCATGGCCTGCTGATTCATCGGGAACAGCGAGATCTCGCGCAGGTTCGTGGTGCCACAGAGCAGCATCACGATGCGGTCGACGCCGGCGGCCATGCCGCCATGCGGCGGGGCGCCATACTGGAAGGCGCGGTACATGCCGCCGAAGCGGTCGACCACCTCCTGCTCGCCGTAACCTGCGATCTCGAACGCCTTCACCATCGCGGCCGGCTTGTGGTTGCGGATGCCGCCGGAGGCGATCTCGTAGCCGTTGCAGGTGATGTCGTACTGGAACGCCTTGATGGTCAGCGGATCCTGCGTCTGCAATGCTTCGAGGCCGCCCTGCGGCATGGAGAACGGGTTGTGCGAGAAGTCGACCTTCTTGTCGTCCTCGTTGTACTCGTACATCGGGAAGTCGACGATCCAGGCCAGCTTGAACTGATCCTTGTCGGACAGGCTCAGCTCATCGGCGACCTTGTTGCGGGCGAGGCCTGCGAACTTCCAGAACTTGTCGGGATCGCCGGCGACGAAGAAGGCCGCGTCGCCCTCCTTGGTGCCGAGCTGGCTGCGGATCGCAGCCGTGCGCTCCGGACCGATGTTGTTCGCCAGGGGACCTGCGCCCTCGCCGCCCTCGCGCCACATGATGTAGCCGAGGCCGGGCTGGCCCTCGCCCTGCGCCCACGAGTTCATGCGGTCGCAGAACGCGCGGCTGCCGCCGGATGGCGCCGGGATCGCCCAGACCTGGTTCTTGGGGTCCTCGAGCATGCGCGCGAACACCTTGAAGCCGGAGCCGCGGAAGTGCTCGGAAACGTCGGCCATCTCGATCGGGTTGCGCAGGTCGGGCTTGTCGGAGCCGTATTTGCGGATCGCCTCGGCGAACGGGATGCGCGGCCAGCCCTTGGTCACCGGCTTGCCCTTGGCGAAATCCTCGAACACGCCGGTGATGACCGGCTCCATCGCCGCGAACACATCCTCCTGCTCGACGAAGCTCATCTCGACGTCGAGCTGGTAGAACTCGCCGGGCAGGCGGTCGGCGCGCGGGTCCTCGTCGCGGAAGCATGGCGCGATCTGGAAGTAGCGGTCGAAGCCCGACATCATCAGCAGCTGCTTGTACTGCTGCGGCGCCTGCGGCAGCGCGTAGAACTTGCCGGGGTGGATGCGCGACGGCACCAGGAAGTCGCGCGCGCCCTCCGGCGACGACGCGGTCAGGATCGGGGTCTGGAATTCGAAGAAGCCCTGCTCCTTCATGCGCCGGCGCATCGAATCGATGATCGCGCCGCGCGTCATGATGTTCTGGTGCAGCTTCTCGCGGCGCAGGTCGAGGAAGCGGTATTTCAGCCGGATGTCCTCCGGGTATTCCTGCTCGCCGAACACCGGCAGCGGCAGCTCGTCCGCGGGGCCGAGCACCTCGATGTCGGAGACGTACAGCTCGATCTTGCCGGTCGGCAGATCGTCGTTGTCGGTGCTCTTGTTGTCGGCGCCGGCCGGGCGGCGGCGCACCTTGCCCTCCATGCGCACGACCCATTCCGAGCGCAGCTTCTCGGCCAGGCTGAACGCTGGCGAGTCCGGATCGACGACGCATTGGGTGATGCCGTAATGGTCGCGCAGGTCGACGAACAGCACGCCGCCATGGTCGCGGATGCGATGGCACCAGCCGGACAGCCGGACCGTCTCTCCGATGTTGCTCTCGCGGAGCGCGCCGCAGGTGTGGGTCCGGTAGCGATGCATGGTCGTCCTGAATGGTCGTCGTGAGGAGAAGGAATCGGCGCAGCCGCAGGGGCGCGCTCCGAATGCGCGCAGGGTTTAGCCGAGCCGCCCCGGCGCGGCAACCGCAGGAACGGGCCTTTTCGGCCTCGCGCCGGAAAAGGCCGCCCGCCCTGGGCCTCACTGCAACGTCGGCGCCGATGCCGAATTGAGCTGGCGCCGAAACGCTCGTCTGACGGCCGTTTGGGCTCGAAAAACGGCCGCCCCGCGCCTATCTTGGAGCCATGACCGTGCATTTCCCCTTCCAGAACTCCTACGCCACGCTGCCGGACAATTTCTTTGCCCGGGTGGCGCCGACCCCCGTCGCAGCGCCTCGTCTGATCAAGCTGAACCGGCCTCTCGCCGCGGAGCTGGGGCTGAACCCGGCCGAGCTGGAAACGCCGGAGGGCGCCGAGATCCTGGCCGGCAAGACCGTGCCCGAGGGCGCCGAGCCGATCGCGATGGCCTATGCCGGCCACCAGTTCGGGCATTTCGTGCCGCAGCTCGGCGACGGCCGGGCGGTCCTGCTCGGCGAGGTCGTCGACCGCAACGGCGTCCGCCGCGACATCCAGCTGAAGGGCTCCGGGCCGACGCCATTTTCGCGCCGCGGCGATGGCCGCGCGGCGCTGGGGCCGGTCTTGCGCGAATACATCGTCAGCGAGGCGATGGCGGCCCTGGGCATTCCGACGACGCGCTCGCTGGCTGCGGTCGTGACCGGCGAGCAGGTCTATCGCGGCACCGCCCTGCCCGGCGCGGTGCTGACCCGTGTCGCCACCAGCCACATCCGGGTCGGCACGTTCCAGTATTTCGCCGCGCGCCAGGACACTGACGCCGTGCGCCGGCTCGCCGACCACGTCATCCACCGGCACTATCCGGATCTCGCCGGTACCGAGCGCCCCTACCACGCCCTGCTGGATGCCGTGATCGCCCGCCAGGCCAAGCTGATCGCCGAGTGGCTGCTGGTCGGCTTCATCCATGGCGTCATGAACACCGACAACACCTCGGTGTCCGGCGAAACCATCGATTACGGTCCCTGCGCCTTCATGGACGCCTACGATCCCAAGCAGGTGTTCTCCTCAATCGACGAGTTCGGCCGCTACGCCTTCGCCAACCAGCCGCGCATCGCGATGTGGAACCTGACCCGGCTTGCCGAGTGCCTGTTGCCGCTATTCGGCGACGACAAGGACCAGGCGATCAAGGAGGCCGAGGCTGCGCTCGACGGCTTCGCCACCCAGTTTACGGACGCGCACCAGGCGGGCCTGCGCCGCAAGCTCGGCCTGGCCACGCAGCGCGAGGGCGACCAGCCGCTGGCGCAGGCATTGTTCGACGCGATGGCGGCGGCCCGAGCCGATTTCACGCTGACGTTCCGCCGTCTCAGCGACGCCGCCGGCAGCGGCGATCTCAGCGAGGTCCGCGTCCTGTTCGAGGATCCCACCGGCTTCGACGAGTGGGCCCAGCGCTGGCGCCAGCGCCTGGCGGAGGAACCGCAGACGGCGGCGGAGCGGAGCGCGGCCATGCGCAAGGTCAATCCCGCCTTCATCCCGCGCAACCACCGCATCGAGGCGGTGATCACGGCAGCGGTCGAGAACGACGACTACGCGCCGTTCGAGGAGCTGCATGCGGTGCTGGCCCGGCCCTATGACGACCAGCCGGACCGGGCTGATTATGCCGATCCGCCGCAGCCGGACGAGCAGGTGTTGCAGACCTTCTGCGGCACCTGACACGCGGTCTTAACCTCGCGTCCACCATCGCCCTGACAGCGCCCGGGTCCTTAAGAAACGATCAACGCAGCCCCGACAAGTTGAACCAACAAGTCGGGGAGGTCTGAGACGTGGACGCGCTGGTGTTCGAATTCATGGGTCTGGCGATGATCGCCTTGTGCCTGATCGTGCTCGCGGTGCCCTCGACGCGCCGGCCTGCGGGCCGCGTCCGGCATCACTGACCGGCGCCGGACGCGCCCTATCATCAACCATAGAGCGATCAGCTCACGTCGCGGTGCTTGCGTTCGGGGCGGATTGGGCCGACAAGCGGACACGAATTCGTCCCGTACCCCTTGCCGACACCCTTGACTTGTCAGCGTTTTCGGACGACGGCGTAAGAGCCTCGTCATGGATCGTTCATGGACTTGATCACCACCACCGCGGACCTCGCAGCCGCCTGCGCCCGCCTCGCCCGCCACCCGGTCGTCACCGTCGATACCGAGTTCCTGCGGGAAACCACCTACTATCCCCTGCTCTGCGTCGTGCAGATGGCGAGCCCGGACGAGGCCGTGGTGATCGATGCGCTGGCCGAGGGCATCGATCTCAAAGCCTTCTTCGAGCTGATGGCGAACGAAAAGGTCCTCAAGGTCTTCCACGCCGCCCGCCAGGACATCGAGATCATCTGGCACCGCGCCGGCATCGTGCCGCATCCGATCTTCGACACCCAGGTCGCCGCGATGGTGCTGGGGTATGGCGACAGCATCGCCTATGACCAACTGGTCGAACGCATCACGGGCCATCGCCCCGACAAGACCCACCGCTTCACCGACTGGTCGCGCCGGCCGCTGACCAAGGAGCAGGCGCACTACGCCGAGGCCGACGTCACCCATCTGCGCGACGTGTTCGCCGCGCTCGATGCCGATCTGAAGAAGCGCGGGCGCAGCGACTGGGTCAGCGAGGAGATGGAGATCCTGACCTCGCCGAAGACCTACGACTTCCACCCCGAGCGCGCCTGGGAACGGCTGAAGACCCGCGTCCGCAAGCCGAAGGAATTGGCCGTGTTGATCGAGGTCGCGGCCTGGCGCGAGCAGGAGGCGCAGAGCCGCGACGTGCCGCGCAGCCGCGTGATGAAGGACGACGCGGTCGGCGACATCGCCACCCATGCCCCGACAACGATCGAGAAGCTCGGCAATCTGCGCTCGCTGCCCAAGGGCTTCGAGCGCTCCAAATGGGGCTCCGACATCGTTGCCGCCGTGCAGCGCGGCCTGGCGCGCGATCTCGCCGCCCTGCCCAAGCTGGAAAAGCCGCGCAACAACTCCAACGGCGCTGCGATCGTCGAGCTGCTCAAGGTTCTCCTGCGCATGACCTCGGAACGCCACGCCGTGGCAAGCAAGGTCATCGCCACCGTCGACGATCTCGAGCAGATCGCCGCCGATGACAATGCCGACGTTGCTGCGCTGCAGGGCTGGCGCCGCGAGCTGTTCGGCGAGGCCGCGCTCGCGCTGAAGCACGGCAAGCTCGCACTCGCCATCGAGAAGGGCCGCGTCGTCCGGGTCGACCGGGCCTGATCGGCGTCGCAGCGGCTCTGGCCGGCTGCGTCTTCCCGAGTCTGCCAAGTTGATTGCAGCAGGCGGCACGGGTGGTCATGATGCCGCCCATCATTCGGCGCTGGTCTGCCCCCTCAACTCCGCCTCGATTGTCTGGGACACCTCAACCAGAGCCATCGAAAGGATGTAGGCGCTGGTCGGCAGATTGAGCTGGCGCGCCTTTGCGATGGCTGCCCGGAGGCTGCTCGCCAGCTCTTTGAGCTCTTCCTCTCGGGTCATGTCGTGGTCTCGGTCCTGGAGCTGCCGCGTGAGCAAAGACGATTGCGAACCGCCGGAACAGAGGCTGCTGCGGCTGCTCAGCGAGAATCCGGTCGACCTGCACGTCGTCGAGGCCCTTCGCCTCGTCGTCGCGTTCAACAAGATCAGCGATCCGGCCGATCGCCGTATGATTATCGATCTGGCCGAACGACTCGCCTCAGGATGATACCGCCAATAGCCGCCGCGGTCACACCGCTAGACGGCCGCCGGCGCCGATAAGCTCGGCACTGTCGAGGACGCCGGCAAAATTGCCGATCACCTTGGTTACAACCAGCTTGTACAACGCGGCGTCGCCGGCGCAGGCCTGCCGGCAGGCGACGGCGTCTCCGATCACCTGATAGCGGTGACTGCGGTGAAAGCCGTCCACCACCGTCGAGAGGATCGTCTCGTCCAGCGAGAAGCCGAGCAGCACGCAGCGCATGCTGCGCATGTTCGCCATGTACTCGGCGAACCGGGCCGAGCTATAGGCCGAGGGCAGTGGATGCTCGAACGCGAGCTCCCCCGGGGTTGGCTTGAAGTCCGGAAGCCAGTTCGTCAGGTTGGAGGCCGGGTTGAACCAGGCTGCCTGTGCGATCCGCTTGAGATGGACGACCGGCCACAGGTTGTCGCGCCAGAGCGCGATCAACTGCCGGCACAGCGCCATGACGACGTCGCCATCGGCGATCAGATGCCTGCGCCCCTCGGCGAGATATTCGCACTGCAGATCGGCGCAGACGAGAACAGGCGGATCCGCCTCGGTGGCACCGAACAGATCTCGGCCCGTCATCACGGTCTCGCTGCGGCGAAGTCGTGCAAGGGCGACGATGCCGGCCGGCCGGCCGAGAGATCGAGCACACCCGGCCGATCCCAGTCGCCTTCCGGACGAATGATCATGTAGGGATCGCTGTCGAGCGTGATCGCATCGTCGCACGGCTCGAGGTCCAGCACCATCTCCGTGTAGGAGAAGTCGGAGAATGTGAGCTTGCGATTATGGCCGAGCGGCTTGGCGCCGAAATGCGCCCAGAAATCGACGAGACGATCCTGCGCGTGGCCATAAGCCTTCTTGAAGCCCTTTCGCCTGCAATAGTCGAGCGCCTCGCGAACCAGCTTGAACGACAGCCGGGAACGCCGGTACTGATGGCGCACCGCCAGCCGCTCGACCTTGGCGAAGTCGCCGAAGAAGCGCACGCGTACGCATCCCGCCGGCTCCTTGCCGACGAAACCGAGGAAGTGGGCTGCAACCAGATCGTTGCCGTCGAACTCCTCCTCCATGGGACAATCCTGCTCGGTCAGGTAGACCGCCGAGCGGATCGCGGTAACGAGCATGAGGTCATTCGGATCGCGCGCGATGCGCACCGTGATCGCGCGGGGATTTGTCTTTGCCGCCATGGCCGAACTAATGCTGTGCATCCGCGATGCTCCCTTGTTCGAAACCCTTCATCGACTGGATCGAAGGCGCGATCATCTCCGGCATCCGGTTCCACGGCCGCTGATACCACCAGAGATCGGGCTGAAAGCTCGGCACCGGCGTGAAGCCGAGCGCGCCGAGAAACGCGCGCCCTTCCGGACTCGATGGTTGCGCATAGTAATCGGCTGCGCGAAATCTCGCGCCTTGCAGCGCCTGCGCGACATTGCCGAGACCGATCGCTCCTCGCCCTTGCGCGACGAGCGCCCAGACATAGATGGCGGCTACGTCTTCGTCCGGCCGCGCCAGAAATCTGCGCGGCGGATCATTCAAATTGAACTCATCCAGGAGCAACGCATCGAGGCCTGAGCAGTTGAGATAGAGGAAGGCGATGCCGCCGAGCAGGTTCCTGCCGCGGTAGAGCGCGAAGATCGATTCCGGATCGTGCCGCAAGAACTCCGCAAGCTCGTGTTCTGAGGCACGAACGCCCGGTATTTCCCGGCGTGCGAGCGCCGTGAGCTCGCCGAGCCGATCGAGCGTGACCGCCTGAGCCGCGACCCGATCCGTCCGCGGCAGCGCGTCGAGCTGATGTCGCAGCGTGAATTCTGTGCTTCCGCGGTGAGGGTTCTGCATCTATGTTTCCAGCTTGGCTTTGATGACGTCATCATACTTGTCGGAGCTGGAGTGTATGCGGCAACATTTGCATCGGGGTGCTGCATCCACGCAGCGCAGGAAGTCTGACGAAACGCTTAACCCCTCATGGGAGGATTTGAGAGCATTTCTGCTCTGTACGCGTCACCGCAGCTTCCGAAACGCGGCGGATGTTCTCGGACTGACCGGCACAACCCTGATGCGCAAGATCGACCGGCTCGAGGACGAACTCGGATGCAAGCTCTTCATCCGTGATCAATCCGGCCTGTCGCTCAGCGACGAGGGACGATCGTTGCTCTTCGACGTCGAGCAGATGGAGCGGCTGAGCTTCAACATCTTCCGGCGCGCTTCGCTGTCGACCGACACTCAGGGGTCGGTGCGCGTCGCCGTGACCGAAGGCCCCGGCAACTTCTGGATCCTGCCGCGACTGATCGATTTCCAGAAGACCTATCGCAGGATCACCGTCGATCTGAGCTGCGCGATGCAGCAGGCCGACGTGTCGCGGCTGGAGGCTGACATCTCGATCCAGTTCGAACGGCCGACCAACCCTGACGTGATCGTTGCAAAGCTCGGCCGTCTGCACATCTACGGCTTCGTGTCGGAAGCCTATCGCGACGCGCATGGACTGCCGACATCGCTGGCGGAGCTCAAGGATCACCGCATCATCAAGCAGCACGGCGTGCAGCTCGACGAGACCGGCTATGCGCGCATCCTCGGCTTGGAGTCCCTCGAAGGCATCGTCGGCATCTCAACCAATTCGAGCGTTGCCGTGCTTTACGCGGTCGAGCGCGGCGCCGGTATCGGCTTTCTCCCGACCTCGGCGGTCGCGCTCGGGGCGCCGCTCGTTCCTGTCGATCTCGGCATCAACTACCACATGGATCTGTGGCTGACCTATCACAAGGAGTTTCGCAACTCCGACCGGCACAAGGTCGTCATCGACTGGTTGAAGCGCATCTTCGATCCGAAGGTCCATGCCTGCTTCCGGGACGAGTTCATCCATCCGCTGAATCTCGTGCCTCTGATGGCGCCCGCGCGGGATATCGTCGGCTTCAACGGCTACGTCGCGCCGAAACCCGTATGACGAGCTACCATTTGAGCTCGACGCCGAGCGTGCCCTGATGCGATTGCAGCACCGAGCGAAGCTTCGCATCGTAGTTGAGATAGAGGCGTGCCGTTCGATTCAGGGATAGCGACAGTGCCGCGCCGGCGTCGGCGCCGTAGCGGCCCTCGCCAAGGCCCTGCAGCGTGATGCTCTGCGGACCGAGGCTGACGGTCACCGCGCCGAGATTCTGGCTGAAATTGTCGACCAGCTTGCCATAGGCCGAGACGTCGAGGATCTTGCCGTCGACGATGAAGTAGCGGCCGAACTCGGCGCCGACGAGAACGCGGGCGCGCTCCAGCGAGGTGCCGCTGACCGACAGCGGATCGAGCCCGCCCGCCTCCTGGAATGCCGCCGTCGTGGCGCGCGTGTATTCGAAGGCGAGCTTCGGAACGATCCGGCTCTCACCGATGCTCCAGTAGTAGTCAAGCTCGCTCAGCACGCCCGTGATGTGGGCGCCGTAGACCGACGTCGCCGTACCGAGGCTGGTGTCGCGCCGCGCACTGATCCCGCCGAAGCCATGGACGACCGCGATCGCCCAGGTCCAGGGTCCCTGGTCGACCGAGGCGTTGAACCCGAACTGTGTGAGATCGAGCGTCGCCGCTTGCAGCGCTAGCGGCACATCGACCCAGGTCCGGCTCTGGTCGACGGATAGTCCGACATTCACGCCCGGCACGAGACGCATGCCGATACCGGCGACGCCGCCCCAAGTCGTCCTCTTGTCGCCGGCGAAGTCGCCTTGCGCATTGCTGCGGACGGTTACGCCATACATCTCGCCCCAGGTCCGGAACCGAGGCTGTTCCGAAGCCTCCGGCGCGCCGCCGCCGCCGGGATTGCTCCGCGGCAGCC
This sequence comes from Bradyrhizobium sp. HKCCYLRH3059, assembly GCF_051168035.1. Taxonomy (NCBI): domain Bacteria; kingdom Pseudomonadati; phylum Pseudomonadota; class Alphaproteobacteria; order Hyphomicrobiales; family Nitrobacteraceae; genus Bradyrhizobium; species Bradyrhizobium sp. HKCCYLRH3059. The sequence goes on from NZ_JBNPUF010000004.1 coordinate 343,774, forward strand.
GGGTGGCGCCCTGCGTGACCTGAGTACCGAGCCGTTCGAGGAAGCTCGAGCCGAGATCGAGCACGGTTCGGCCGGCCGAGCGTTCGGAACTGATCGCGCCCGGTGCCGGACTGGGCAGCGGGCTCGGCGTTGGTGTCGGGCTTGCGGCGATGCTCGGCATGCTGGCCTGCGCGGCACACGGCGAAGAAGCGGCGGCCAAACCGAGCCCGCCGATGAGCAGCATCGCCCCGCATGCGCCGCTGCGCATTCGCCAACCCAGCCTGGCCTGAGACGCCCCGCGCATCGATGCCCCGTTCGCCGCCCGCTCAAATTCGCTTCAATATTGCAGCGATGTTCTGCCCGCAGTTCCCGATCGCGGTCAATGAGGATTGCCATGCCGCGGGTGCCCTGCAGGGATTTGTGGTTCCAGCGCCACAAGCCACGCAGTTGCAGCAGCCGGCGCCGCGACGCCGCGACGCGTTCTCATCAGTCCGCCAAACTTGATATCGGCGGAAAATCGTGTTGCAATCTCCCGTACAATCGGATTGGCCGTTCGACTGTGCGTTTCGCGACTTCGGAAATTGAGCAGATCCCGGGAAGCCCGTTTGTGGCGTGGCACGCGCGAGCGTGGCCGCGTCTTTTTTTTCGTCTAGACGAGGAGACAGCGATGCCGACCTACAAGGGCAGCGTGAAGTGGTTCAACCCGACCAAGGGATATGGCTTCATCAAACCGGCTGGCGGAGACAAGGACGTGTTCGTCCACATCTCGGCGGTAGAGCGTGCTGGACTGACCACGCTCAACGAGAACCAGACGATCGAATATGATCTGGTGGAGAGCCGCGGCAAGACGTCGGCAGAGAACCTGAAGCTCTCGTGAGCATCGTCCCGGCGGAGGGCGCCACAGCGCGGGTCCGTAAACCAACTCACGAGCTCCGCGTCACGCGCGCTCGCCGCGGATGATCAGACTTCGTCAGCCTTGATGTGCCCCGGCCCCGCCGGGGATTTTTTTCGTCCGGCGACAGCTACCGGACGACGGGCCAGATCAGCGCGTGATCGCCCTGCTCCACGGACGACGTCCGGCAGAGATCGCCTTCGAGCCGCACCAGGCCCTTGGCCAGCAGCTTCAGCGCCTCGGGATAGATGCGATGCTCGACACCGAGAATGCGCGTCGACAGCGTGTCCGGCGTATCGTCGTCCCTGACCACGACCGCGCCCTGCATCACGATCGGACCAGCATCCGTCTCCGGAATGACGAAATGCACGGTGGCGCCTGACAGCTTGACGCCGGCACGCAGCGCCTGACCATGCGGATCAAGGCCGGGGAACGACGGCAGCAGCGACGGATGAATGTTCAGCATCCTGCCATACCAGCGCTGCACGAACTCCGCCGTGAACAGGCGCATGAATCCGGCCAGGCAGATGATCTCGATGCCGCGTGCATCGAGCGCCTGCTGCAGTCTGGCTTCGAACCCTGCGCGGTCCTTGCCGAACGGCTTGCTCTCGATGATTTCGATCGCGACGCCGCTTTCCTGCGCTTTCTGCAGTCCGGCCGCATCGGCTCGGTTGGAGATCACGATGGCGACCTCGGCCGGAAAATCCGGCTGCGCCGCCGCGTGGATCAGCGCGGCCATGTTCGACCCACGGCCCGAGATCAGGATGGCGACGCGGCGCTTCATCGGCTCACTCGTCTCACAGAGCCAGATCGAGGGCGCCGGTGTAGATCACCCGCTCGTCGCCTGTCGCAGCAACGACCTCGCCGAGCCGTGCGACGTGCTCGCCATTCGCGGTGAACACCTCGATGACGGCATCGACGGCCTCGGCCTTGACGATCGCGATCATGCCGATCCCGCAATTGAAGGTGCGCAAGAGCTCGCGCTCTGCAATGCCACCCTGCTTCGCCAGCCATTTGAAGACCGGCAGCACCGGCAGGCCCGTCAGGTCAATCGAGACGCCGAGATGCTTCGGCAGCACGCGCGGAATGTTGTCGGTGAAGCCGCCGCCCGTGATGTGTGCGAGCCCCTTCACCGCACCGGTCTCGCGGATGGCGCGAAGGCACGACTTCACATAGAGCCGGGTCGGCGTCAGCAGCGCCGCGCCGAGAGTCAGGACCGGCGCGAACGGTGCCGGCGCATCGAAGCCGAGGCCGGACTGGGCGACGATCTTGCGCACCAGCGAATAGCCGTTGGAGTGGACGCCGGAGGATGCGAGCCCCAGCACCACGTCACCGGCCGCGATGTCGGGAGACGGCAGCAGCGTCCCACGTTCCGCCGCGCCGACCGCGAAACCGGCAAGATCGTAGTCGCCGTCCTTGTAGAGGCCCGGCATTTCCGCGGTCTCACCGCCGATCAGCGCGCAGCCGGATTCCCGGCAGCCTTCGGCGACACCGGCGACAATCGACGCCGTCGCCTCCGGGTCGAGCTTGCCGCACGCAAAGTAGTCGAGGAAGAACAGCGGCTCGGCGCCCTGCACGACGAGATCGTTGACCGACATGGCGACCAGGTCGATGCCGATGCCGCCATGCAGCCCGGTCTCGATCGCGATCTTCACCTTGGTGCCGACGCCGTCGGTTGCCGCGACCAGCACCGGATCCTTGAATCCGGCGGCCTTGAGGTCGAACAGGCCGCCAAAGCCGCCGATCTCGGCATCCGCGCCGGCGCGGGCGGTTGCGCGCACCATGGGCTTGATCAGATCGACCAGACGGTTTCCGGCATCGATATCGACGCCCGAATCTGCATAAGTGAGCCCGTTCTTGCGCTCGGTCATGGTAAAAACCCCTAATCTGGCCGCTGGTTACGTCGGAATCCGGCCGCGCGCAATGGCTCGCAAGGGGCTCGTCCCCATACTATCTAGGAACGGACCGGTTCGCCCTGTTTCGGAATCGGATTGTCTTTTGATCGAGTCGTCGTCGGGACCCGCTGCGTGACCATTCCCCACAGTATCCCCAATCTGATCACGCTGGGTCGAATCCTGCTGGTTCCGATCGTCGTCTGGGCCATTGCAGCCGGCCAGATGGAGATCGCATTTCTGGTCTTCGTGGTCGCGGGGGTGAGCGACGCCGTGGACGGCTTCCTGGCCAAGCGCTTCAACCTGCGGTCCGAGTTGGGAGCGCTGCTCGATCCTCTCGCCGACAAGGCGCTGCTGGTCTCGATCTTCGTCACGCTTGGCATCTGGGGCGCGATCCCGCGCTGGATCGTGATCCTGGTGGTCTCGCGCGACATCATGATCGTCTCGGCGGTGATCGTGTCCTGGCTGTTCGACCGGCCGGTCGCGATGAAGCCATTGATGGTGTCCAAGCTGAACACGGTCGCCCAGGTGGGATTCGCGGCGCTCGTGCTGGCCTCGCTCAGCTTCGGCTTCGAGCCCCAGCCCTACGATGTGGTGCTGATGGTGCTGGTCACCGTCTTTACCCTCGTGTCGGTCGGGCTGTATCTCGTCGACTGGGTGCGCCACATGAGCACCATCGAGGTCCGGTGATCCTCCGCGGAGAGCCCGTCCCGACCTCACGCACCACACGATACGGAGCAATTCGATCTTGGCCGGCCATATCCCCCCTCGTCAGCTGGCCTTCGCGCTGCCGCATGCGGAGAGCCTGACGCGGGACAATTTCTTCGAAGGTCCAGGCAACGCGGCCGGGCTCGCTCTGGTCGACGCCTGGCCGGAATGGCCGGCGCGGACCATGTTCCTGGTCGGCCCCGACGGCTCTGGCAAGAGCCACCTCGCCGCGATCTGGGCCGAGCGGGCTGGCGCCCGATCCCTGTCCGCGCATGCCCTCGAGGCGAGCGTGGTCCCTGGGGCACTCGCCACCGGCGCGCTGGTGCTGGAGGATCTGACGGCCACCGATCTCGACGAGCGAGCGCTGTTTCACCTGCTGAACCTCGCCCGCCAGGACGAGGCCTTCGTGCTGATCACGGCGCGCGAGGCCCCGGCGGCCCTGCCCATCGCCCTGGCCGATCTGAGGTCGCGGCTGCGCGCCGTCCCGGTCGTCACGCTGCTGCCGCCCGACGACCAGCTGTTCCGCGCCTTGATCGTCAAGCTGGCCGCGGACCGGCAACTGGCGATCGACGAGACCGTGGTCAGCTATCTCGCAAGCCACATCGAACGGTCCTACGCGGCCGCCCGCCAGACCGTCGCACTGCTGGACGACGAGTCCCTGCGGCTCGGACGGCCGGTCACCCGGGCGCTGGCGGCGGAGCTGCTCCGCCCGCTTTGACCCGCGACCATCTTGACGGCGGACGGGCACGGAACCCCAATGGTGCCGGCAACGTCATCCCCTGGTTACCCAGATTGGGCTACGGTCGACCGTTCGCGACTGGTTCGCGACTGGATGGATATGGATCGAATTCCGATGGATACCGAGCAAGTTACTGAAATCTCAGAGAAAGAACCGGTCGCCGTGCCGTCCATCGAGATTGCCTCGAGCCCCGAGCGATTCATCAATCGGGAATTGTCCTGGCTTCACTTCAACCGCCGCGTTCTGGAGGAATCGGTCAATCCGCGGCATCCCGCCCTGGAGCGAGTGCGCTTTCTGTCGATTTCCGCCAACAACCTTGATGAATTCTTCATGGTGCGCGTCGCCGGCATCCGCGCCCAGGTCCGCGAGGGCATCGCCGAGCGCAGCCCCGACGGGCTGACGCCGACCGAGCAGCTGAAGCTGATCAACGAGACGGTGTCGCAGCTCGCGATCGACCAGCAGGCGATCTGGCGCGACCTGCGCAAGTTTCTCGGCGAGCTCGGCATCGTGCTCGTCGACGGTCAGGACGTCACCAAGAGCGAGCGCGCCTGGATCGAGGACCACTTCCTCGCCAACATCTTCCCGCTGCTGACGCCACTCGCGATCGATCCGGCGCATCCGTTCCCATTCATCCCGAGCCTCGGCTTCACGGTGGCGCTGCAATTGATCCGCTCCGCCGACGGGCGCCCGATGAACGCCCTCATCCGCATGCCCGGCAAGATCGACCGCTTCATCCGCTTCCCCGGCTCCAAGGATGGCGTGATCCGCCTGATCACCCTGGAACAGGCGACCGGCCTGTTCATCGGCCGGCTGTTTCCCGGCTACACCGTAAAGGGCCAGGGCGCCTTCCGGATCATCCGCGACAGCGAGATCGAGATCGAGGAAGAGGCCGAAGACCTGGTGCGGCTGTTCGAAACCGCGCTGAAGCGGCGCCGTCGCGGCTCGGTGATCCGGCTCGAGATCGAGGCCAACATGCCGGAGGAGCTGCGCCGCTTCGTGCAGAATGCGCTCTCGACCACCGATGACGAGGTGTTCCTGGTCGACGGCGTGCTGGCGATGAACGAGCTGTCGCAACTGACGCGCGTCGACCGGCCCGACCTCGAATTCGCACCCTATGTGCCGCGCCATCCCGAGCGTGTCCGCGACCATGGCGGCGACATCTTCGCCGCCATCCGGCAGAAGGACCTGATCGTCCATCACCCTTACGAGTCGTTCGACGTCGTCGTGCAGTTCCTGCAGCAGGCGGCGCGCGACCCGGACGTCGTCGCGATCAAGCAGACGCTGTACCGCACCTCCAACAACTCGCCTATCGTGCGCACGCTGGTGGAAGCTGCCGAAGCCGGCAAGTCGGTGACGGCGCTGGTCGAGCTCAAGGCGCGTTTCGACGAGGAGGCCAACATCCGCTGGGCCCGCGATCTGGAGCGCGCCGGCGTGCAGGTCGTCTACGGCTTTCTGGAGCTGAAGACGCATGCCAAGCTGTCGATGGTCGTGCGCCGCGAGGGCGGCAGCCTCACCACCTATGTCCACACCGGCACCGGCAACTATCATCCGGTGACGGCGCGCATCTACACCGACCTGTCCTACTTCACATCGGACCCGGTGATCGGCCGCGACGTCACGCGGGTGTTCAACTACATCACCGGCTATGCCGAGCCGATCGACATCGAGAAGATGGCGGTGTCGCCGCTCACGCTTCGCAAGCGCATGATCGAGCACATCCACGGTGAGACCAGCTTCGCCCGCCAGGGCAAGCCGGCCGTGATCTGGATGAAGATGAACTCGCTGGTCGATCCAGACATCATCGACGCGCTGTATGAGGCCTCGCAGGCCGGCGTCTCGATCGAGCTGATCGTGCGCGGCATCTGCTGCCTGCGTCCCGGCCTCCCCGGACTGTCGGAGAACATTCGCGTCAAATCGGTGATCGGCCGCTTCCTCGAGCATGGCCGCATCTACTGCTTTGGTATGGGTCAGGGCCTGCCGAGCGCCAAGGCCGCCGTCTACATCTCCTCGGCCGACATGATGCCGCGCAATCTCGACCGCCGCGTCGAGGTGCTTTGCCCGCTTCAGAACCCGACCGTGCATCAGCAGGTTCTGGAACAGATCATGGTCGCGAACCTCAAGGACACCGAGCAGAGCTGGCAATTGTTGCCGGATGGGTCGTCAACGCGTATGAAGGCCGCGAAGGGCGAGGAGCCGTTCAACCTGCACAATTACTTCATGACGAATCCGAGTCTGTCCGGCCGTGGAAAGTCGCTCAAGGAATCATCGCCGCGCCGGCTCACGCGCCGGAATGAACGCTCTCCTTCATAGGGGCTGTCTGCACCGGGGCCTTCTGCAACGGGACATGCCGTGGTGAAGCGGCCCGGCACGAGGTCCGCCAGCGTCGGTGTCATCGACATCGGCTCGAATTCGGTCCGTCTCGTCGTCTACCAGGCGATGGAACGCAGCCTCGTGACCGTGTTCAACGAGAAGGCGCTGTGCGGGCTCGGCCGCGAGGTCCAGACCACCGGCCTGCTCGCGGCCGATGCCGTCGACAAGGCGCTGACCGCGCTGAAGCGCTTCCGCGCGTTGTGCAAGGTGCAGCGGGTGGGGCAAGTGCATGCCATCGCGACCGCCGCCTGCCGCGATGCTTCGAACGGCGCTGATTTCATCGCCAAGGCCGAGAAGATCTGCGGCGTCCCGATCCAGATCCTCACCGGCCCCGAAGAGGCGCGCTATTCGGCGCTCGGTGTCATTTCCGGCATTCACAAGCCCGACGGCATCGTCGGTGATCTCGGCGGCGGCTCACTTGAGCTGATCGACGTGCGCGGGCACCAGGTCCGCAGCGGCGTTACCCTGCCGCTCGGCAGCCTGGCGCTGCAGGATCTCGCCGAGAAATCGCTGAAGAAGGCGCAGCGGATCGCGAGCGAGGCGCTGACCGACCTGCCGCAACTGCTGGCCGGCCAGAACCGCACCTTCTATGCGGTCGGCGGCACCTGGCGCGCGCTGGCGCGCATCCACATCATCCAGAGCGGCTATCCGCTCGGGGTGATGCACGGCTATGCGATTCCGGCGGCCGATGCGCTGGCCTTCGTGCGCCGGCTGCGCCGTCTCGTCGCCGCCGACATGCTGGCCGACATCGAAGCGATCGCCGAGGCGCGGCGCCCGCTGCTTGCCTATGCTGCGCTGGTGCTCGAGCACATCATCCGCGTCGCCAGGCCGACGACCGTCGTGTTCTCGACCTTCGGCGTGCGCGAGGGCCTGCTCTACTCCAAGCTTCCGGACGCCGAGCGCGCCAAGGACGGGCTGCTGTGCGCGGCGCAGGGCCTCAACGAGCTGTTGTCGCGCTCGGCCCAGCATGCCCGCGAGCTGATCGACTGGACCGACCGCCTGTTCCGCGTGATGCACATCCGCGAGACCGAGGACGAGCGCCGGCTGCGGCACGCCGCCTGCCTGTTGTCCGACATCGGCTGGCGCATGCATCCGGACCATCGCGGCGAGCAGACCTACGGCATCGTTCTGAACGGCAATTTCGGCTCGATCAACCACGAGGGCCGCATCTTCGTCGCGCTGTCCGTGTTCTTCCGCTACGAGGGCCTGCGCGACGAGGCGGCGGCGCCTGCCCTCACCGAGCAGCTGAGCCCGGCCCAGATCGATCGTGCGCGCCTGCTCGGCACCGCGTTTCGCGTCGCGCATCTGATCTCGGCGGCGCGGCCCGGCGTGCTGCCCGCAACGCATTTCCGCACCCAGGACCGCAAGCTGATGCTGGTGTTCGAGCACCAGATGGTCGACCTCGTCGCCGACCGCGTCGGCGGACGCTTCAAGCAGCTCGCGCGCCTCGTCGGCCGCTCCGGCTCGATCGTGCGCAGCTAGATCCGGATCAGGACCGCGGAGCGCCGACCGAAATTGCGATCATGCGCTTGGCGATGACGCCATAGACCTTGCGCCAGGCCTGCTCGACCTCATCATTCCAATGCGGACCAAGTCCTTTGGCGAGGCTCCACAGTAGTGCTTCGCCGACCACCGGATAGTGCTCAGGCCGGACCCCATAGCGCGCATGATTGCGGCCGAGGATGTCGGTGCTCGACAACAGACCAGTCGTCTGATCGAGGCTGCCGACGAGGACCGCCAGGGTCGCGATGAAGTCCCGTTTCAGCACGTCCATGTCGGCGGGAAACATCGCCCGACATTCCGGCGCGAGCTCGAAGACGCGGTCATAGAACGTCGTCGTCATCCGTGTAGCATTGGCAAATACCAAGTCGAACGACGACTTGACGTGCGCAATCTCATCTGCAGTCAACAGGCGCAAGTCCAATTCGAAACAATTCCAATCATGGCCCGATCAGTGGAGCTCGACGTGGTGGTGTCGCGGCGGCGCGAACGGGTTCAAGATTATAAGAAACAGAGGACCGCGCCCTGCGGTACCTGGCAAAGGCGCGGCACCGTGCCGCAGCACTGTGGATTGGCTTGTGATCCTGCCGCCAAGATGGCTGGCCGACTCAGTGATCGGAGACGGTAACGGCAACAAACACGACGGCCATCGTGCTTCTCACAGGCCATCGGAGGACGCCGACACGCCAGCCGCCGACCGGCGCCAAGGCCGACTGATCCGTTGGATCGCGCAGACGGCCGCCGATGCGAATGGCGGCCGTCCGCGTCAGCCGACGCCTGGCTCACACCGCGAGGTTCATCCAGACGGATTTCGGCTCCGTGAAGTTGTCCAGCGCGGCCGTGCCGTGCTCGCGGCCCAGTCCGGAGTCACGATCGCCACCCCAAGGCAGCCGCACATCGGTGTAGCCATAGGTGTTGATCCACACGGTGCCGGCGCGCAGGCGCTTGGCGAAGCGATGGACGCGCCCCATGTCGCGGCTCCAGACGCCGGCGGCCAGGCTGTAGGCCGTGCCGTTCGCCATCCGCAGCGCCTCGGCCTCGTCCCTGAACTTGATCACGCTGACCACGGGTCCGAAGATCTCTTCCTGCGAGATCCGCATGTCGTGCGTGACGCCGGCGAAGACGGCGGGGCTGACGAAATAGCCGCGGGCGGCCGCGCGCTGGCCGCCGGTGACGAGCGTGGCGCCTTCGTTGCGTCCGATGTCGACATAGTCGAGGATCGTCTTCATCTGCCGTTCGGAGATGACCGGTCCGAGCGAGGTTGCGCGATCGAGCGGATCGCCGATCCGCAGCGCCCGTGCGCGCTCGGTCAGGCGCTCGACCACCTCGTCATACACGCGCTCGTGCACCAGCACCCGCGATCCGGCCGAGCACACCTGCCCGGTGTTGAAGAAGATGCCGCTGGCCGCAGCCTTCGCGGCGGCCTCGATGTTCGCATCGTCGAAGATGATGTTGGCCGACTTGCCGCCGAGCTCGAGCGAGACGCGTTTGAAGTTGCCGGCCGCCGCCTTCATGATGCCGCGGCCGACGCCGGGCGAGCCGGTGAACGTGACCTTGTCGACATCGGGGTGGTTGACCAGCGCCTCGCCGACGGTGCGCCCGGGGCCGGTCACGATGTTGAGAACACCGGGCGGCAGTCCGGCTTCGAGCGCGAGCTCCCCGATCCGCAGCGCCGACAGCGACGTCAGCTCGGCGGGCTTCATCACGACGGTGCAGCCGCAGGCCAGCGCCGGCGCTAGCTTCCACATCCCGATCATCAGCGGGAAATTCCACGGCACGATCGCCGCGACCACGCCGACCGGCTCGCGCACCGTATACGTCAGCGCATCATCGCGCGTGGAGACGACTTCACCGCTGATCTTGTCGGCCCATCCGGCGTAATAGGTGAGCGTATCGATGGCGGCGGGAAGATCCTGGCGCAGGATCGCCGACACCGGCTTGCCGGCATCGAGGCTTTCGAGCTCGATGATCTCGTCGGCATGGTCGCGCAACAGCTGCGCCCATTTCAGAAGGATCGCGCCGCGCTCCGCCGCACGCATCGTTCGCCACGGCCCTTCGAAGGCCTTGCGGGCCGCGGCGACTGCGAGATCGACATCCTCGGCATTGCCCTCGGCGACCGTCGCAATCGCCTGCTCGGTTGCAGGATTGAGCGACGTGAAGGTGCGTCCCGAAACCGAGGGAACATGCCTGCCGCCGATCAGGAGCTGGAACGGCTTCGTCAGATAGGACGTCCCCCTCGAGCCGCGCTCGTAATCATATGCAATCGACATCATATTTCCTCCGTTTGTTGTATACCAATGAAGGTAAGAACAAATATCTGTTCGTAAATATGATATCTGTTGCCTATGGCCGGCGGTCATATGAAGCCGACTTCACAAGCGGGCCCTGATGTTGCGGATCGCGATCGAACCTGTCTGGCGCTTCTACAAGGACGACGGCCCGCAGAGCATCGTCGTGATGCTCCGCGTGCTCAGTGAAATCGGGAGGACGGGTAAGATCACCAGCGCGGCCAGTGACGCGCATCTTTCCTATCGTCACGTCTGGAATCTGATCGAGCAGTGGTCTGAATTCTTCGGCGTGCCGCTGGTCGAGACCCAGCGCGGCAAAGGATCGAAGCTCACGGCGTTCGGCGACAAGCTGGTCTGGGCCGGCGAGCGCATGCAGGCTCGCCTCGGCCCGCAGCTCGACAATCTGGCGCAGGAGCTGGTGACCGAGATCAAGCCGTTCCTGCAGTCGCATCCTGGCGTGATCCGCGTTCACGCCAGCCACGGCTTTGCCGTCGCCAAGCTGCGCGAGCTGTTGGATCGCGAGTCAGGCGTCGGGGTCGATGTCCGCTATGTCAGCAGCCAGCATTCGCTGGCCTCGCTGGCGCAAGGCGAATGCGACCTGTCGGGACTGCATCTGCCGCGCGGCGAGCTGCGTGCCCAGAACATCCAGGCCTGCCGGGATTGGCTCGATCCCAAGCAGGACTGCGTCATCAGCTTCGTGACCCGCGAGATGGGGCTGATGGTCAAGCGCGGCAATCCGCTGTCCATCCGTTCATTGGCCGATCTTGCCGACGGCAGGGCGCGCTTCGTCAATCGCGATCATGATTCCGGCACCCGCCTGTTGTTCGATCAGTTGCTCGCGTCACAAGGCATCGACGAAACCAGCATCAATGGCGCGCAGCAGATCGAGTTCACCCATGCCGCCGTCGCCGCCTATGTCGCGAGCGGCATGGCCGACGTCTGCTTCGGCGTCGAGGCCGCCGCGCGGCAGTTCGGGCTCGACTTCATCCGTATCCTCACCGAGGATTATTTTTTCGCCTGCCATAAATCGTTTCTGGAAACCGACCCGATGCGGCGGGTGCTCGAGGTGATGAAGGGCGACGAATTCCATCGCGCCGTCGCTGCCCTGCCCGGCTACCAGCCAGCCGCCACGGGATCGGTCCACACCGTCCGCGAATTCCTCGATCGGCTGGATGCGGAGTCCTGACGCCGCCCGGTCGGATGCGGCGCGTCCTGACGATCAGCTACGGCAGATCGACGCCGCGCGCCGGCACCGGCTGCAGCTCGCTCTCGGCCTGACGCTGCAACGCGCGGCCGCGCCAGATCGAGCCGGCGATCAGCACCACACCGGCGCCGATCAGCGACATCAGCGTCTCCATGACATCGACATGGCTCGCGAGATTGGTCTTGCCGGCGAACAGCGCCGAGGTCGCCTCGATGTTGATGAGGACGGTGCCGTCGAGCAGATGGTGCAGCATCGGCTCGATCGCGGGATCGGTCGCGATCACCTCGCCGGCCACCCAGCCGAGCAGCATCGCGCCGAGCCAGACCAGCAGCGGGACCCGATCGAGCACCAGCATGATCAGCGCGGCACCCGCGATGATCAGCGGGATGCTCATGGCAAGGCCGATGATCAGCAGGGACGCCTGGCCGTTGGCGGCCGCAGCCACCGCGATCACGTTGTCGAGGCTCATCACGAGGTCGGCGAGCGCGACGATGCGGACCGCATGCCACAGCGTCGTGCCGGCCGCGATCTCGTCGTTCTCGTCCTCGGGCACCAGCAGCTTGGCGGCGATCACGATCAGTGCCAGCCCGCCGATCAATTTCAGGTATGGCAGCGCCATCAGGGTGGCGACGATGCCGGTAAAGGCGATGCGCAGTGCGACGGCAATGCCGGAGCCGGCCACCATGCCCCAGAAGCGATGCTTGCCGTGCAGGCCGCGGCAGGCGAGCGCGATGACCAGCGCATTGTCGCCCGACAACAGCACATTGATCCAGACGATCTTGCCGAGCGCGAGCCAGAAGCCCGGGCTCTGCAGGTCGGCCTCGAATTGAGCGAGCACATGGCCGAAGCTGGCGGAATCGGCGAGTTGCGATAGCCAGTTCACGGCCAGGCCTTTCAGATAAGTTCAGCGCAGAGCACGAAGGTCGTGCGGCTGAGGGGGCCCTCAGCCGCACGAGGATCGATCAACCGACGATCTCGTTGCCGGAGAAGAACTGCGCGATCTCGATCGCTGCCGTTTCCGCCGCGTCGGAACCGTGCACCGAGTTCTCGCCGATCGACTTCGCATGCAGCTTGCGGATGGTACCGTCGGCCGCCTTCGACGGGTCGGTGGCGCCCATCACGTCGCGGTACTTCAGGATGGCGCCCTCGCCCTCCAGCACCTGGACCACGACCGGGCCGGAGATCATGAAATCGACCAGTTCGCCGAAGAATGGCCGCGCCTTGTGCACGGCATAGAAGGTCTCGGCCTGATCGCGGGTCATGCGGATGCGCTTCTGGGCCACGATCCGCAGGCCGGCCTTCTCGATCAGCGCGTTGATCGCGCCGGTGAGATTACGCTCGGTCGCGTCGGGCTTGATGATCGAAAAGGTGCGCTCAATCGCCATGATATCGTCCTTGGAGGTGCGGGATTTCGGTGAGTTGCGGGCTTATATCGACGCGATCGGCCGACGGCAAGCGACCGGGGCCCCTGCCGGAGCGCGACGCCTTACGACAATTTCACAATTCTGAACATAGTCTGAAGGCTCCGTGCCACCCGTGTTCAGCTCGAAGCTCCTAGGGTGTTGGCATCGGGCGAGGACGAGCCAGCAATACGACCGGTGGCCGCCCTCTCCCAGCCTCATCCGTCGGACAATTTCGGCGCCACCAGCGCTGTCATCCAGGAGACGATCATGTTGCGCAAACTCTCCCTCATCGCGGCGGCCACCGTTGCCCTCGGCGCAGCCGCCCTCGCCCCGACTGCCGCCTCGGCTCACTGGCATGGCGGCTGGCATGGGGGCGGTTGGCACGGAGGCTACGGCGGATGGCACCGTCCGTTCTACGGCCCGCGCTTCTTCGTCGGTGGCCCGGTCTACAGCTACGGCTATGGCGGCTGCTACGTGCGCCGCGTGGTTCCGACCCCGTGGGGACCGCGCTGGCGGTGGATCAACCGCTGCTATTGATACGAGCCTCGGCGCGGCACCCGCCCCCCGCCGCACCGAACTCGCATCGCCCCGGCGTCTCCCCCACGCCGGGGCTTTTTTTGTGCATTTTCAACCTCATTTCGGGGTCTTCCGGTCGGGAGCGGGAAACAAATCGAGCGGTCACGACTTGTTACGGCATCGTCCTGCAACTGCTCGTGGAACTCCCTCATGTCTGGCCGCACCGCCGATTTCAGCGAGGCGCTCGATCGCAAGACCAGCCGGTCGATCTGCGAGGCCGTCGGCGAACGCCTGCAACGCAGCCTGCCGCCGGACGGCTCTCGTCTGCCGGCTCAGCTTGCGGACCTGATGAACGAGTTGCGAAAGCGCGACGAGACCGGGATGAGCCTCTCCGGCCGCTGAGACCGCGACAAAGCGGTTGCCTTTGGCCGCGCGCGCGGTGACAAGGCGCGCATGCTTTCCATCACCGACATCTCCATCCGCCTCGCCGGACGGCTTCTCATCGACCAGAGCTCAGTGCAGATTCCGCCCGGCGCGCGCGTCGGACTGGTCGGCCGCAACGGCACCGGCAAGTCGACCCTGTTCAAGGCGATCCGCGGCGAACTGTCGCTGGAGACCGGCAGCATCACCGTGCCGCCGCGGTGGCGCATCGGCAGCCTGGCCCAGGAAGCCCCGAGCGGGCCCGAAAGCCTGATCGAGGTGGTTCTCCGGGCCGACCTCGAGCGGCATGCGCTGCTGCAGGAGGCCGAGACCGCCCATGACGCACACCGCATCGCCGAGATCCAGACCCGGCTCGTCGACATCGACGCGCATTCCGCCCCAGCGCGCGCGGCCGCTATTCTCAGCGGCCTTGGATTTTCCGCCGCGGATCAGGCGCGAGCCTGCGCCGAGTTCTCCGGCGGCTGGCGCATGCGGGTCGCCCTTGCGGCAACGCTGTTCGCCGCGCCCGACCTGCTCCTGCTGGACGAGCCGACCAACTATCTCGACCTCGAGGGCACGCTGTGGCTCGAGGATCATCTGGCGCATTATCCGCGCACGGTGATCGTGATCAGCCACGACCGCGATCTCCTGGAAACCTCCGTCGACCAGATCCTGCATCTCGACCGTTGCAAGCTCACGCTGTATCGCGGCAGCTACTCCTCCTACGAGGAACAGCGCGCCACCCGCGAGATGCTCGATGCCAAGGCGGTCAAGCGCCAGGAAGCGGAGCGTGCGCGGCTGCAGGCCTTCGTCGAGCGCTTCAAGGCCAAGGCCTCGAAGGCGCGCCAGGCGCAGTCCCGCGTCAAGATGCTGGAGCGGATGAAGCCGATCACCGCGCTCGTCACCCAGGACGTGCACGAGATCACCTTCCCCGCACCGGAGCGACTGCTGTCGCCGCCGATCATCGCGGTCGACAACGCCTCGGTCGGCTACGATCCCGTGCAACCGGTGCTCAACAGAGTCACCTTACGCATCGACAATGACGACCGCGTCGCATTGCTCGGCGCCAACGGCAATGGCAAGTCCACGCTGGTGAAGCTGCTCGCCGGCCGGCTCACACCGTTTTCCGGCAAGGTCACGCGCGCCGACAAGCTGTCGATCGCCTATTTCGCCCAGCACCAGCTCGATGAGCTGGACGAGACCGGATCGCCGTATAGTCACGTGCGCAAGCTGATGGGCGATGCGCCGGAATCGAAAGTGCGCGCGCGCGCCGGCGCGATCGGATTTTCCGGCAAGGCCGCCGACACGCTGGTGAAGAGCCTGTCGGGCGGCGAGAAGGCGCGGCTGCTGCTCGGGCTCGCGACCTTCTTCGGCCCCAACATGATCATCCTGGACGAGCCGACCAACCATCTCGACATCGACAGCCGCGCCGCGCTGGCCGAAGCGATCAACGAATTTCCCGGCGCCGTGATCATGGTGTCGCACGATCGCTATCTGATCGAGGCCTGCGCCGACCGCCTCTGGGTCGTCGCCGACCGCACCGTGAAGACCTATGATGGCGACCTCGATGACTACAGGCGCATGGTCTTGTCGACGCGCAGCACGCCGGCCCGCGACAACGAGCGCTCTCAGGTCGCCGAGAAGACCGAGCGGCCCCGCAGCGATAACAAGCGCAGCGGGCTGAAGCAGAAGATTGCGGCAGCCGAAGCCGAGATCGCCCGCATCACCGAGATCATCGCCAAGATCGACGGCGCGCTGTCGCTGCCCGACATCTTCACGCGCGACCCGAAGCAGGCCGCGCAATTGTCGAAGGCGCGGGCCAATGCCGCCGACGCGCTGGCGCGCGCCGAGGAGCAGTGGCTGGAAGCCAGCACGCTGCATGACGAGGCGGGGAGCTGAAGTGCCCCGAGCCTCGGATCGGCATTCGGCCGAAAGTCGCCGATAGCTTGGCTTTCAGATGCTTCCAAGTCGAAAGCCTTCGCGGTCGGCGGCTAGCACGGCTGAATGCGGGATCGGAGCGAGCGACCGGATCAATTGGTTCGCTGGAACAGGTCGGCACCCGGCAGATTGCCGAGATCACCGTTGGGCTGAATGTAGAAGAGATTCCAATTCGCCCGAAGTTGATTGCCGCCGACTTGGCCTCTCCAACGCGTGATGGAATTGCACTGGGCAAAAGTCACGACCAGCATAACGGCGCTGCCGGCGGATCTGCCGGATACCGGATAGGGAATACCCTGGCATGCGAACCCAGATGCGTTGTTGGTGAATTGCCCTCGCACCTGCCCATCGGTGACTGACCAGATCTCGAGAACCGAGCCTCGTTGATTGGTCCATCTCGACGGCGCCGGCAGGACGTCGGCACGCGCAGCAATCGACGAAACCACGACAATCATGCCTGCGAAAAGATACTTGCTGAAGAACCACTTCATGGCGCGCCTCGCTATGCCCAGAGCTAGAGGTAGCAACGATGACTACATACATCCATAAGATTGAAAGCGCCATTGTAGCAGAATCAAAATTGCTCTACTTTTGGTAGCTGACGTTGATGTTTGAGGTTCGATTGAGGCGATTCAGGAGGACGAAACATGAACAAGCAGCTTTACGCTCGACTTGACGGCCTGCTCTACGACGTCTGCGTCAAGGCCGGTCAAAAGGTGAAGACCGGTGAGGTCCTCTACGTCATCGAGGCGGCCAAATCACAGCTGTCGGTGAAAGCTCCCTACTCCGGGACAATCAGTCAGGTCAGGCGCAAAGCGGGCGATACGTTGAACGCGACCGATGTCGTGATGGAGCTGGATGCGGAGGACGCGGCAGCTTAATCGTCGCCGAAGTTCGGAGTCCTCTGCAGATGGATCGGCGACGACGCGCCGTTGTAGACCGTCGCTCGATCCAGCACGCGCTCGGCCTCGGCGGACGGCCAGGATCTTTCGATCTTGGGCCGCTTTCTGTCGAAGGCGCATTGCAGCCCCTCCGGGAGATCCGACCAGAACGGCACGAAGGACAATACGATCAGGGCTCGGTCTTCGCTCGAATTGTTCGCATGGGATGCGTGAAGGAGCCTGCCGTCGCGAACGATGAGATCCCCCTTCCGAACAGCAACATCAACTTCGTCTGGCCTCGTGGAAACCAGCACGTCGTCGACATGCAGAACCCGATCGGGATGTGTCGGCCTGCCCTCGATCAATGCATGTAGATCGTTCTTGCGCCGATGACTGCCGGGAAGCACGCGCAAGCATCCGTTTGCAGCACTCGTGTCGGTCAAATAGTACATGAAATAGAGAATTGGAGGCGTGGCGCCGTAACTCACAGCGCTCGACCAGCCCCACCAATCCTGGTGCCAGTGCAGCCTCGGACACCCGGCCGGCTTGGAGATCAGAAATCCAGCAAAAAAGCGCGCATCCCGGTATCCGGCGCGCTCCAACAATTCATATTGTGCATCGAAGAGAATGATCGGCGCGAAATCGACCGAAAAGTTGACCGAGACAACAAGCCCGAGATGGGGCTCCGCTCTCGCCTCAAGACTGGCCCGAGACTTGATTCGATTGCCGGCCTCCAACAATTCGCGAGGAAGAAAATCACGGCGTACCGCATACCCGGCCTCCTCCAACTCGCGACGGAGGCCGGTTATTTGCATGGCCGCCTCCCGCCGTCAGCTCGTCCGCTTCTTCGCCTTCGGCTTCGCCACCTTCGGCGCCGGTCCCGGATCGGGCGCGCGCTCGACCGAGGTCAGGCGGCCGGAGCTGAACGTGTAGACGCCGGCGCGTGCGCCGCGCAGCCAGGTCACCGTGGCCACGCGCTCGCCGCCATTGCTCGAGATGTTGACGTTGTCGGGTGCACCGATGCCGCGCACCACGTCGCATTCGGTGTGGCCGAGTGCGACGGTGCCGCCGGCAGCCGGCGTCGCGGCGGCGGGATCATTCGCCAGCGCGTTCGCGCCCGCAGCATCGGCCGCAGGCGCCATGCCCGGGCATGCGCCTTCGGCGCTCACAAGATCCTCAGCCGTGACCGGCTTGTCCGGCGTCAGCGGCGGCGCGTCGATCGAGATGTTTCTGATGAACAGGCGCTGCGGCCGGTTGAACCACTCAGCGTCCTTGGACAGGAAATCGGGCGTGCTCGAGCATCCGGCGACGACCGGGGCAAGCACAAGGAACGCCAGAGCGCGCGTCAGCTGTTTGGTGTGGTCTCGCACGATGAACCTTGCTGAATTGCAACCTGTGGACACTCTAACGTGTTGTCCCAACATCACTTTGCGGCACGTTCGTGACTTTGCCAACGCTCTGCCGGTAAATCGGCAGATTATCATTAATCACGCGGCGCTGCCATCATCGGCGCTTCACGGGCCTCCGTATCATTGTCGGCGCTGCCAGCGCCCCCGTTCATCCGCCTGCCAGTAGGTGACCTCGAATCCCCGCGATTTGCAATCGGTCCACGCCGATCTCGCAGCCGCGAGCGCGTCCCCATCATCGCCGTTGAACACGAGCACCATGCGCTCGTAGCTGTGCGAGTCCGATGGCAGCGCCGCGTTATCCACCAGGAAACGGACGTTCGCGCCGTTGGGATTGCTTTCTTCCACCGCGAGCACGATCGGCTGGTCGGCCGCATCGGCCACCCGCCAGGTGGCGTGCGGTAGAAACGAATCGTCGCGATAGGTCCACAGATGCGCATCGAGCGCATCCGCGCGCTCCTCCGATGTCGACTGCACCACGACGCGCCAACCTCGCTCGAGCGACTTCTCGAGCAGCGGCGGCAGCACGCCTTCCACGGTCATGTTCTGCAGGTGGTAGAACAGGACTTCGGTCATCGCCCCGCGTCACGCCTTGGCGCCGGATTTGGCTTCGGCTTTGGTGTCGGATCTGGATTCGTAGGAGTCCCACACCAGCCGATCGAGCAGCCGGACGCCATAGCCCGATCCCCAGCTCTGGTTGATCTCCGATTTCGGCGCGCCCATCGCGGTGCCGGCGATGTCGAGATGCGCCCACGGCGTGTCGTTGACGAAGCGCTGCAGGAATTGCGCGGCGGTGATCGAGCCGCCATGGCGTCCGCCGGTATTCTTCATGTCGGCGAACTGCGAATCGATCAGCTTGTCGTATTCGTGGCCGAGCGGCATGCGCCACACCTTCTCACCCGTCTCCTGCCCCGCCTTGAACAGCTTGTCGGCGAGATCATCATTGTTGGTGAAGAGACCGGCATGCTCGGTGCCGAGCGCGACCATGATCGCGCCGGTCAAGGTCGCCAGGTCGATCATGAATTTCGGCTTGAACTTGGTCGCGACGTACCACAGCACGTCGGCGAGCACGAGGCGGCCCTCCGCATCGGTGTTGATGATCTCGATGGTCTGGCCCGACATCGAGGTGACGATGTCGCCCGGACGCTGGGCGTTGCCGTCCGGCATGTTCTCGACCAGGCCGATGGCGCCGATCACGTTGGCCTTGGCCTTGCGTGCGGCGAGTGCATGCATCAGGCCGACCACGCAGGCCGCGCCGCCCATGTCGCCCTTCATATCCTCCATCGAGCCGGCCGGCTTGATCGAGATGCCGCCGGTGTCGAAGCACACGCCCTTGCCGATGAAGGCGACCGGCTGCTCGCCGCGCTTGCCGCCATTGTAGTGCATCACGACGGTGCGGCTCGGCCGTGCCGAGCCCTGGCCGACGCCGAGCAGCGCGCCCATGCCGAGTTTCTTCATCGCGGGCACGTCGAGGATCTCGACGGTGACGCCGAGCTTGCGCAAGGCGGCAGCGCGTTTGGCGAACTCCTCCGGGTAGAGCACGTTCGGCGGCTCGTTGACGAGATCGCGCGCCAGTATCACCCCGTCGGTCACGTGGGATCGCGGCGCGAAGGCCTTCTTGGCCGCCGCGACGTCCGCCACGGCGATCGAGACATTGGCGCTCACGGCGCCCTCCTCGTCCTTCTTCTTGGTCTTGTAACGGTCGAACCGATAGGCCCGCAGCCGGATCCCGGCGGCCAGCGAGCTGACCTGATCCGGCAACAGCGGTCCCGAAGGCAGCTCGGCGAGCACCGCCACCGCTTCAGTTCCGGCGTTCAGCTTTCCGGCTAAAGTCCCGCCGTATTTGAGGAAATCCTTGTCCTTGAGGTCCGAGCCCTTGCCGATGCCGATGACGATCAAGCGCTGAATCTTGATTCCCTCAGGAGCCAGCAGATCCAACACCGCGCCATCCTTGCCCTTGAACCGGGCTGCCCCGGCCGCGCGCTTGATCAGGTCCGAGGCTCCCCCGAGCGCCTTCTCGGTCGCGACTCCAAGACGCAGAGTGTCATCGCAGAACGCCACCACGATGCCACGCGGGGCGGTCGACAGCGGGACGAAGCCGACCTTGACGGCGTCGGACATCAAGCAATCCTCCAAATTTCGACGTGATGAGCCGCCACGTCCGGCCGAAAACCTCAAGGACCAGACGCGGATGGCGGCAGTTCGGAACCCAACTTGGCAGCAGTATGACCTGCCCGGGCCGCGGCTGCCAAGCGCCGCGTGGCGGGCCAGTCACAATCATGAAATTTTGACCGTATTTTCGGGGCGCCACGCCACAGCCATTTTGTCGACGGATCAACGAGATGGTAATGATATTCACTGCTCTTGGAACGTCACGGCGACAGCGGCCTTGGGGGACCCGTTTCAAGGGGGGCTGCAGCGCTCGTTCCGGGACTGCTGATTGGGGATCGAGCGCAGACGATGGGGTCCATCGACAGGTACATCTTTCGCACGACGCTGGCGTCGTTCGCGCTGGTGTTGGTCAGCCTCACCGGCGTTATCTGGATTACGCAGGCGTTGCGCGGCATCGATCTGATGACCAGCCAGGGCCAGACGATCCTGACCTTCCTTGGCATCACCGGGCTCGTGATTCCCTCCCTGCTCGGCGTCATCGCGCCGATCGCGCTGATGATCGCGGTCTCGCACACGCTGAACAAGCTGGCGACCGATTCGGAGATCATCGTCATGAACGCCGCCGGCATGTCGCCGATCCGGCTGTTCGTGCCGTTCGCCTATGCCACCTGCGCGGTAGCCGTGCTGGTGACGGTGATCGCCGCCTTCTTCGCCCCCGACGGCCTGCGCCGGATCAAGCAGTGGGATGCCGAGATCACCGCCGACGTGCTCGCCAACATCCTACAGCCCGGGCGGTTCGCGCAGCTCGACCAGAACCTGACCATCCGGATCCGCGAGCGCCAGCCCGGCGGTGAGCTGTCCGGCATCCTGATCGACGACCGCCGCGACCCCAAGGAGCGAATCACGATCATCGCCGAGAAGGGCACCGTCGTGAAGAATGCCGACGGCTCGTTCCTGGTGCTGGAGGACGGCAATCTCGAACGCTTCGAGCTCGGCAAGCGCGAGCCGGCGATGGTCGCGTTCGCCCGCTACGCCTTCGACATGTCGAAGTTTTCGAACCAGGGCCGCGACGTCACGCTCGGCATCCGCGAGCGCTATCTGTGGGAACTGATGGCGCCCGCCGAAAGCGATCCGATCTACAAGCAGATCCCCGGACAATTCCGCCAGGAATTGCACGACCGCTTCCTGGCGCCGATCTATCCGTTCGCCTTCGCAGCCCTTACCTTCGCATTCCTGGGCGCGCCGCGGACGACACGCCAGAGCCGCAACTTCTCGTTCGGCAGCGCCATTCTCGCCGTGTTCGGCGTCCGCATGGCGGGTTTCGCCTGCTCGGTCATGACCGTGAAGACGCCGATGGCGGCGCTGGTGCAGTACCTCATGCTGTTCGGCGTGCTCGGCCTCAGCATCTGGATCATCATCGGCGGCGTGGTGGTCGAGCCGCCGGCGCGGCTGATGGAAGCCATCAACCGGTCGAACGCGCGGATCGCACGCCTGTTCGGAAGGCCGGCCACCGCATGAGCATGGTCACCAACACGCTCGGGCGCTATTTCGCCGGCCGCTTCCTGGTCTCGGCGGTCGGCGTGTTCGCGAGCATCTTCATCCTGCTCGTGCTCGTCGACTACATCGAGATGGTACGCAAGACCTCCGGGCTCGCCTCGGCCTCGGCGCTGATGGTGGCGGAAACGTCGCTGTTCCGGGTGCCGCAATTGCTCGAGAAGATGATGCCGTTCTGCGTCCTGATCGGCGCCATGACGTGCTATCTCGCGCTGTCGCGCCGGCTCGAGCTCGTGGTGGCGCGCGCAGCCGGGGTCTCCGCCTGGCAGTTCATCGCGCCGGCGCTGGCAAGCGCCATCGTGCTCGGGCTGATGGCGACGACCCTCTACAACCCGATGTCGGCAAATCTGCGCGAGCTCTCCAAGCGCATGGAGGCCGAGCTGTTCGGCGCCGCCCCGGGCGGCGGCGTGCAGGACGCGGCCGGCTTCTGGCTCAACCAGATCAACCCCGACGGCTCTGTCATCATCAATGCCGCGCGCAGCGAGCAGCAGGGCGTCCGCCTGACCGGACTGACCCTGTTCCGTTTTGATACGGACAAGCACTTCAAGGAACGAATCGAAGCGCGCGAGGCGACCCTGGAAGAAGGCCGGTGGGTCTTCCGGTCCGTGCGCCGATTCTCCCTCGATGCGCCGCCGGTCGACGAACCGACGTACATTCTTCCGACCAGCCTGACGCCGGCACAGGTCCGAAACAGCTTCTCCACCCCCGAAACTGTGTCGTTTTGGCAACTTCCGACATACATCCGCTCGTCGGAGAGCTCGGGCTTCGCGACCGCGGGGTACAAACTGCAGTATCATAAGCTGATCGCGCAGCCGTTTTTGCTGGCTGCGATGGTCATGCTGGCTGCGTCCGTGTCGCTCAGGTTCTTCCGAATGGGTGGCGTACAGAAAATGGTTTTGAGTGGCGTGGGCGCCGGGTTTCTGCTCTACGTTCTGTCGAAAGTAACTGAAGATTTGAGCAAGGCTGAGTTGATGAATCCGATCGCTGCGGCGTGGCTGCCGGTGTTCGTCGGCGGCCTCACGGGCTTCATGGCCTTGCTCTACCAGGAGGACGGCTAGTGTCGTTCGTTGCCGTCCGTCAGACAGCGCTCGCCGCGCTTCGGCAGCATGCCGTTGCGCGCGTCGGTTGCGCGCGCGTGCGTCGCGCCGGGTCTGGCGTACTTGGATTCGTTTTGGCCTGCGGGCTCGGCCTGATGGTCGCTGCTGCGACCGCGGTCGTGGCGCCGACCCCTGCCGTCGCGCAGGGCTTCACCTACAATCCGCGCCCGCCCAAGGCGCCGCCGCCGCGCGTCGCCAACGACAACCAGATGCTGGTGCAGGCGACCGAGGTCGATTACGACTACAACAACTCGCGCGTGTCGGCGGTCGGCAACGTGCAACTGTTCTACAACGGCACCTCGGTCGAGGCCGACCGGGTGATCTACGACCAGAAGACCAAGCGCCTGCATGCGGAAGGCAACATCCGCATGACCGACGCCGACGGCAAGATCACCTACGCCAACAGCCTCGATCTGTCGGACGACTATCGTGACGGCTTTGTCGATTCGCTGCGCGTCGAGACCGAGGATCAGACGCGGATGGCGGCGACCCGCGCCGACCGCTCCAAGGGCAATTACACCGTCTTCGAGAACGGCGTGTACACCGCCTGCGCGCCGTGCAAGGACGATCCGAAGAAGCCGCCGCTGTGGCAGGTCAAGGGTGCGCGCATCATCCACGACCAGACCGAGAAGATGCTGTATTTCGAGAACGCCCAGCTCGAATTCTTCGGCGTTCCTCTGGCCTACATCCCCTACTTCTCGACGCCCGATCCGACCGTGAAGCGCAAGAGCGGCTTCCTGATGCCCGGCGTCACCCAGACCGGCGGCTACGGCTTCGGCGTCGACATCCCCTATTACTGGGCGATCGCGCCGGATTACGACGCGACCTTCACGCCGCGCATCACCTCCAAGCAGGGCGTGCTGCTGCAGACCGAGTTCCGCCAGCGCCTCAGCAATGGCGGCTATCAGGTGCGCCTGTACGGCATCGATCAGCTCGACCGCAACGCCTTCGCCGGCCAGCCGGGCGACCGCCAGTTCCGCGGCGGTGTCGACACCAAGGGCCAGTTCGCGCTCAACGACAAGTGGGTCTGGGGCTGGGACGGCATCCTGCTGTCCGACTACATGTTCCTGTCGGATTACCGGCTGGCGCAGTACCGCGACCCGTTCAACTCGTTCATGAGCCTGCCGACCGAGGCGATCTCGCAGCTGTATTTGACCGGCGTTGGCAGCCGCAGCTTCTTCGACGTCAGGGCGATCCACTATCTGAGCTTCTCGGGCAACCAGCAGACCGTGCCGGTGGTCTATCCGGTGCTGGATTACTCGAACGTGCTGAACTATCCCGTGTTCGGCGGCGAGTTCAGCTACAAGACCAACTTCGTCAATCTGAGCCGCCAGACGGCGGTGTTCGATCCGATCACCACCACGGCCAACACCAACGGCCTGTGCACGACGACATCGGCTGACCCGCTTGCGCGCCTGCCGACGCAGTGCCTGCTGCGCGCCACGCCCGGCACCTACACCCGCCTGACTGCGCAGGCGGAGTGGCGGCGGTCGTTCACGGATCCCTACGGCCAGATCTGGACGCCGTTCGCGATCCTGCGCGCGGATGCGATCAACGCCAACGTCTCGAACCAGCCGGGTGTGGGCAACTTCCTGCAGACCGGCGACACCCAGGCGCTGCGGCTGATGCCGACGGTCGGCCTGGAATATCGCTACCCGTTCATCAACGTTCAGCCGTGGGGCACTACGACGATCGAGCCGATCGCGCAAGTGATCATCCGGCCGAACGAGACCTATGCCGGCCGGCTGCCGAACGAGGACGCCCAGAGCATGGTGTTCGACGCCAGCAACCTGTTCAGCGTCGACAAGTTCTCCGGCTACGACCGCGTCGAGGGCGGCGGGCGCGCCAATGTCGGCGTCCAGGCGACCACGCAGTTCGACCGCGGCGGCACCATCAACGTGCTGTTCGGCCAGTCCTATCACCTGTTCGGGATGAACTCGTTCGCGGTGCAGGACGCCAACAACACCGCCATCGGCTCCGGCCTGGACAAGAACGTCTCGGACTACGTGGCGCGGGTCGACTACTCGCCGAACCGCACTTACACGTTCAGCATGCGCAGCCGGTTCGACCAGCAGACCCTGAACATCCAGCGCTTCGAAGCGGAAGCCAAGGCGAACTTCGACCGCTGGTCGGTGGCCCTGACCTACGGCAACTATGCTGCCGATCCGGCGATCGGTTATCTCACCCGTCGTGAGGGCATCCTGGGCAGCGGCTCGGTCAAGGTGGCACCGAACTGGGTCGTGACGGGCGCCGCGCGGTGGGACCTCGCTGCCAACAAGATCAACCAGTATGTGATCGGCGCGGGCTATGTGGACGACTGTTTCGTGCTGGCCGCCAACTATGTAACGTCGTATAACTATACGGCAGGCACCACTCCACCCGTTCTGAGCCATGCCTATATGCTCCAGATCGGGCTTCGGACGCTTGCCACGACCTCGTCGACGGGAACCGGGGCTGGCGGCCTTCAGTAGTGCGCGCCAGTCTCCGACGGGCCGCTCCGTGGGGTTCGAAAGTCCCTCGTCTGGAGCCGTGGCGCGGCTTCCAGTTGGATCAATAGCGACAGCGAAGCTTGGTCATGACGATCGCGTTCTCTCCTCGCCTTCGGGCCCTGGCCATCTGCACTCTTGCCGCACTCGCCTGCGGCATCGGAACGATGTCGGCTCGCGCCCAGAGCATCGTCGTCATGGTCAATGGCGATCCCATCACCGACTATGACATCGAGCAGCGCACCAAGCTGAACTTCCTGAGCACGCGCAAGCATCAGTCCCGCCAGGAGATCATCGACGAGCTGATCGACGACAAGGTGAAGATCAAGGAAGGCAAGAAGTTCGGCGTCGAGCCGACCGCCTCCGACGTCGACCAATCGTTTGCTGGCATGGGCTCTCGCATGCGGCTCAACCCGGAACAGTTGACCAAATCGCTGGAGAGCCAGGGCGTGCGGCCGGAGACGCTGAAGGCCCGCATCAAGGCGGAGATCGTCTGGAGCAGCCTGGTGCGCGGCCGCTACAAGGAGCGTCTGCTCGTCTCCGACAAGGACGTGGCCGCGGCCGTCGCCGCTGCCGGCGGCGACGGCGATCAGCAGGGCCAGGCGTTCGAGTACAAGATGCAGCCGATCGTGCTGATCGTGTCGAACTCCTCGAACCAGGGCTTGATGGAAGCACGTCACAAGGAGGCGGAAGCGCTGCGCTCACGGGTGCAGACCTGCGCCGAAGCCAACAACATCTTCAAGACGACGGCGAACGCGGTCATCAAGGAGATCGTCGTCAAGACGTCCGCCGACATTCCGCCGAATCTGCGCAAGCTGCTCGATGACACACCGATCGGCCACCTGACTCCGCCGGAAGCGACGCGGCAGGGCATTCAGATGGTGGCGCTCTGCTCGCGGACTCCGACCACGATCGACACGCCGAAGAAGCGCGAGATCAAGGAGCAGATGTATACCAAGAAATACGAGGCCACCTCCAAGGCCTATCTGCAGGAAGTCCGCAAGGCGGCGATGATCGAATATCGCTGATGACGAAGCCGCTCGCGCTGACCCTGGGGGAACCGGCAGGCATCGGCCCCGACATCACCCTGCAGGCGTGGCTGCGCCGCACCGAGCTCGGCCTCCCCGCCTTCTACGTGCGCGGTGATCCTGCCTTCCTGGCTCAGCGCGCCAAGCTGCTCGACCTCCCCGTCACCGTGGACGAGGTTCGTCCCGAACAAGCGGCGCAGGCGTTTGCGACCGCGCTGCCCGTGGTCCCCACCGGGCACGCCGTGACGGCCCCGCCGGGCCGCCCGGACACGACGAGTGCCGAGGCGGCCATCGGCTCGATCCGGGAGGCCGTGGCCGACGTGAGGGCCGGACGCGCCAGCGCCGTCGTGACCAACCCGATCGCCAAGGCCGTGCTCTACCGTGCCGGCTTCTCGCATCCCGGCCATACCGAATTTCTCGCCGAGCTCGCCGCGGATGGTGGAGCCACGCCACAGCCGGTCATGATGCTGTGGTCGCCTGTTCTCGCCGTGGTGCCCGTGACGATCCACGTCGCGTTGCGCGATGCGATCGACCAGCTGACGAGCCCGCTGATCACGTCGACGACGCGAATCGTCGCGGCGAGCCTGCGCCGCTATTTCGGCGTATCGCGGCCGCGCATTGCGATGTCGGGCCTCAATCCGCATGCGGGCGAGGACGGCACGCTCGGCACCGAAGAGGACACGATCATCGCGCCCGCGATCGCAACCTTGCGCAATGCCGGCCTCGACGTGCAGGGACCGCTGCCGGCAGACACGATGTTTCATGAAGCCGCGCGCAAGACCTATGACTGCGCCATCTGCATGTACCACGATCAGGCACTGATCCCGATCAAGACGCTGGCGTTCGACGACGGCGTCAACGTGACGCTCGGCCTGCCCTTCATCCGCACCTCGCCCGACCACGGCACGGCGTTCGACATTGCCGGCAAGGGCACCGCCAATCCGGCGAGCCTGATCGCGGCGCTCGAGCTCGCGGCGCGCATGGCCAGCCAGTCGTCATGAGCGCGATCGACGACCTCCCGCCGCTGCGCGAGGTCATTCGCGATCATCAGCTGTCGGCGCGCAAGGCGCTCGGCCAGAACTTCCTGCTCGATCTCAATCTCACCGCCCGGATCGCGCGCGCCGCCGGCCCGCTGGAGGACTCCACCGTGGTGGAGATCGGCCCCGGTCCGGGAGGTCTGACGCGGGCGCTGCTCGCGCTCGGCGCGCGCCACGTGATCGCGGTCGAGCACGACGAGCGCGCGATCCCGGCGCTGCAGGCGATCGCCGCGCGCTATCCGGGGCGGCTCGAAATCGTCTGCACCGACGCCCGGACCTTCGACGTCCGTCCCTACCTCGGCAGCACCAAGGCGAAGATCGTCGCCAACCTGCCCTACAACATCGCGACGCACCTCCTGATCGGCTGGCTTTCCGCAGAGCCGTGGCCGCCCTGGTACGACATGATGGTGCTGATGTTTCAGCGCGAGGTCGCCGAGCGCATCGTCGCGCGCGAGAACGAGGACGCCTATGGCCGGCTCGGCGTGCTCGCCAACTGGCGCTGCGAGACCAAGATCCTGTTCGACATCTCGCCATCCGCCTTCGTGCCGCCGCCGAAGGTCACCTCGTCGGTGGTGCGGCTGGTGCCGCGCCTTTCGCCCGAACCGTGCGACCGCCGCTCACTCGAGCAGGTCGCGGCCGCCGCCTTCGGCCAGCGCCGCAAGATGCTGCGGCAGAGCCTGAAGTCGCTGCCGGCGGATCCCGCGCGGCTCGCGGCCGCCGCAGGCGTCGATCCCACCCGCCGCGCCGAGACCATTCCGGTGTCGGGCTTTGTTGCCATGGCCCGCGAATTGACCAATAGTCGCGACGCGAACAAGTCTTAATCAACAAGCATTTCAGGGAGTTTCATCATGGCGTTGATGCGCCGTCAGTCGCTCGTCAAGTTCGACGCACCGCTGTGCGAAACCATCGTCGAGACGCCGAAGCCGCAAGGCCGGGAAGTTCTGGTTCGCATCGAGCGCTGCGGCCTGTGCCACTCCGACCTGCATATCCAGGACGGCTATGCCGATCTCGGCGGCGGCAAGCGCCTGGACACCACGCGCGGCATGACCCTCCCCTTCACGCTCGGACACGAGATTGCCGGCGTCGTCGATGAGGTCGGACCCGACGTGCCGAAGGAACTGATCGGCGCGCGCCGCGCAGTGTTTCCGTGGATCGGCTGCGGCCAATGCCGCGACTGCGCCAATGGCGACGAGAATTTGTGCGCCAAGCAGCGCTTCCTCGGCGTCTCGATCGACGGCGGCTTCGCCACCCACGTGCTGGTGCCGGATGCGAAGTATCTGCTGGAATACGATCCGCTGCCGGTCAACCAGGCCGCGACGCTGATGTGCTCCGGCGTAACGGCCTATGGCGCGCTCAAGCGCCTCGTGGATCGGCCGCGCCAGCGCAATCTGCTGCTGATCGGACTCGGCGGCGTCGGCATGATGGGCCTGTCGTTCGCGCAGGCGATGTTCACGCAACCGATCTCGGTGGCCGACCTCTCGGCGGCCGCGCGCGAGACCGCACTGAAGAATGGCGCCGCGACGGCCTACGATCCGGCCGAGCCGGATGTGATCAAGCGCATCCTCAAGGAGACCGAGGGCGGCTTCGACGAGGTCGTCGATTTCGCCGGTAACGAGAAGTCGATGGCCTTTGCGGTCGCCGTCGTCGCACGCGGCGGCAAGATCGTCGTCTCCGGACTGATGGGCGGCCAGTTCACCCTGCCGATGGTTCAATGGGTGTACAAGCGCATGACCATCGAGGGCTTCATGGTCGGCACGCTGACTGAGGCGCACGAGTTGATGGCGCTCGCGCGCGCCGGCAAGATCAAGCCGCCGCCGATGCGCGAGGAGCCGATGGCTGACGTACAGAAGTGGATCGATGCACTGCGCGCCGGCCATGTGGTCGGACGTGTGGTGCTGACGAACTAACCCCTCGCCCGTTGCGACATCGCACGCGGCGGCGGTGCTGCACCGCTGCCGCTGTGGCCAATCATTTGTCCACAAACGTAGAGGTTGTCGGCGCCGCGCCTCGGATCCCTGAGGGTGAACAGCCAGGTCCATCTTCACGGATGTGACCGATTTGGCGCGCTAGCGCGGCCAAAATCGCGGCGGGATGCGGATCCTTTTGTGGGAAAAAAGCCGCACTCGGGCACGAAAGGATCGCGACAGAATTAATCCGGAATTGCGGCTCATTGCCACCCAACTTCTCTCCG
Organism: Bradyrhizobium sp. HKCCYLRH3059; assembly: GCF_051168035.1. Taxonomy (NCBI): domain Bacteria; kingdom Pseudomonadati; phylum Pseudomonadota; class Alphaproteobacteria; order Hyphomicrobiales; family Nitrobacteraceae; genus Bradyrhizobium; species Bradyrhizobium sp. HKCCYLRH3059. Next base: position 373,415 of record NZ_JBNPUF010000004.1, read on the forward strand.
AGAACGCGCCGTTGCGTAAGCGTATCCGGAGTCTTCAATGGCAAGCCGAACGGCAGGAGTTGCGTTTGCCATTGCAGCCGGAATCGCCGGCACCGTCGTGCTCGTGCTGCCGCGCGTCGTGTTGGCGGCGGAGGAATGTCTGACTGAGCCGACGGGAGAGAAGTCCGACGCGCAACGCTGGTACTATCGTTTCGATCGTGGCACCAATCGGCGTTGCTGGTATCTGAAAGACGCCAACGGCAATACCCGTGACGCCGCGGCACCGATGCGGGCCGCGCAGCAGCCGACTCCCTGGGACTTCGCCCAGCCCGCTCCACCCAAACTGACGCCGAGACGCAGCGATGGCCCGGTCGCTCGCACCAGCGACGCCCTCGCCGAAGCGCCGCAGCCGCGGCTGCGTGCCGATCTCGCCGTGCGGGGCACGCCGAAGCCGCAGAATCTCGCCACGCCGACGACGCTGACGGCATCGGACACCAGCCTGCCGCGCAGCCTCGATAGCTCGCCCTGGCCCTCTGCCCCGCCGCAACAGGCGGACCCGATCGCGGCCGATGCGCCACCACCGGCAATGGCCGACGACGGCAATGCGGAGCCGGACGCGAATGCGGCGCCGACTGCCGACGGGCCGATCATCGCACCCAAGCCGAGCAAGCCCGAAGCGCCCATCCACGTGCTCATGCTCGTGGTCATCGGCGCACTCGCGATTTCAGGACTGCTGGCGAGCGCGCTCTATCGGCTCAGCCGGATGGGACGGCGGCAACGGCGCAACGGCAGCTGGCACGCGGACGCAGTACGGATGCGCCGCAGTCGCATCAAACCACGGTCCAAGGCGCCGCAGGGCGGGATGCGTGCGAGCCGCGGCAGCATGCCGGCGGCACCATCCCATCCAGGCGGCGGCCGCGGCTCCCAGCCGGCTTCGGCGCTCGACCTCGCCAGCGCGCGGCTGTCCGCTTCAACGGACCAGATCGACCCCCGTGCGCAGCGACCGGCGCCGTCTCCCCAGCATCAGGATCACCCGGCCGTGGCCGCACGCCGACGCGACCGGGACGCGGCTGCGGAGATGCAACGATCACAATCCACCGACGCAGTATGGCAGGCGGTCGATGAGTTGGTGGATCGCGCAGCAGTGCGCCGGGCCGAGCCTTCCGGGGCACAGATCGCTGCGACCAACGCGCCGCCATCGCCGGTTGCCGCAACTGCCGCATCGCCTGCTGCTCCGGCGCAGGCACAACTGACGGCTGCCCAGATGGCCGCCGCGCAGGCCGCTGCCGCCAAGATTGCAGCAGCCCAGGCGAGCGCCGCCGCTGCAGCCGCCTCGCCGCGCTCGCCGACCTATGCGGCACCGACCGCGCCCACCGAGCCCTGGCCGGCGGCGCAGCGGGTTGAACCAGCGAATCCCACCCGCATCCAGGCAGCCGCAGCAATGCCGCCAGCCGCCCCGCCACCGGCGCAAGCTGCCGCGACCGCCGCCCCACCTGCCCCTGTCGACGTCAGCGAAATCGTGTCGGCGCTGCGCAAGGCCCGAAGCAGCGATGCCACGTCCCCCTCTGCCGGCGCTCCGATCGACGCCGCCAAGGTGATTGCCGCGCTGCTGGTGTCGCGCGCGGCCAAGCGGCACGCCACGCAACCCGGCGAGGCTAGCGATGATCCGGCTGCAGCGGCCCTCGCTGAGACCGCTCCGCCAACGCAGGCGGACGCTGCACCCCGGACCACGCAGGCGTCGCAACACCTGACGAACCATCCGCGTGGCGGCCAGCCCGTCGCTCAGCCCGTTCCCGGGACGCCCGATCAGCCTGCCTCCCCGCGCGCGCCGTCAACGGCACCAGCCGATCCAGCGGCCGCACTGATCGAGACGCTTCGCGCGCATGCGGCACGACAACCGGCCCCTCAGCCTGACGATGACATCGCCGTGGGCGGACCCGCGATGATGTCGGAAGCCCCTGCCGCCGAAGACGATGAGCTCGACGATCCTGCGGCGGCGCTGATCAACCTTCTGCAGTCGCGCTTTTCATTGCCCGAAGACGAGCTGGAGGCAGAGCCGCAGCAGGAGGAGTTCTCCGTCGAGGCTCAGCAGGACGTCGCGCACATGCATGATGATCCCGCGGCCCGACTGATGAGTCTCCTGGAATCGCGGTCGTCGATCCCCGCCGCGCTACCTATCGACAGACCGCAGGCGCAGCAGCAGCCACAGCGCCCGTCGCAGCAGCGTCCCCTGTTCGTGCCGACGCCGTTCGAGGATCCGGCGACCCCGCCGCTCGACTTCATTCCGCGGCCTCCGGCGCTGCGGCCGCGGCCGCGCAACATTCAGCAGGATGATGAGCTCGACGGCATCCAGGACATCCTGGCGCGCCTCGGCCGGCGGGCGTAGACGGAAGGCGTTTCAGCTCTCGAGCTGGCGCTGCAGCTCGCGCACGAAGGTCGTCAATCCGGTCCGGCGCTCGCGCTTCAGGCGCTCGGCCTTGAGGATCGACTGCACCTCGGCGAACGCATCGTCCACGTTGCGGTTGATGACGATGTAGTCGTACTCCGCCCAGTGGCTCATCTCGTGGCTGGCGCGGCTCATGCGCCCGCGGATGACCTCATCAGAGTCCTGCGCGCGCGTGTGGAGACGCTTCTCCAGATCGGCGGCGGACGGCGGCAGGATGAACACGCTGACGACGTCCTGCCGCGCCTTCTCGCGCAGTTGCTGCGTGCCCTGCCAGTCGATGTCGAACAGCACGTCCTGGCCCGCCGACAACGCCGCTTCGACCGGCGCGCGCGGCGTGCCATAGCGATTGTCGAACACGGTGGCCCATTCGAGCAGCTCGTTGCGCTTGGCCATGTCCTCGAAGCGCGCCCGGTCGACGAAGTGATAGTCGCGTCCGTCGACCTCACCAGGCCGCATCGGACGCGTCGTCGCCGAGACCGACATCCGCAGGCCCGACATGCGCTCGATCAGCAGGCGCGACAGCGTCGTCTTGCCTGCCCCCGAAGGCGATGACAGCACGAACATCAGCCCGCGCCGCTCGACCCCATCGAAGCTTCCGTCGTGAGCCGCCATGGATCACTCCAGATTCTGAACCTGTTCGCGAAACTGCTCGACCACGGTTTTCATCTCGAGGCCGATGTTCGTCAGCTCGATGTCGTTCGACTTCGAGCAGGTGGTGTTGACCTCGCGATGGAATTCCTGGGCGAGGAAGTCGAGCCGGCGGCCGACGGGCCCGCCCTTGCCGAGCATCTCGCGCGCCTGCGCGATGTGCGAGGCGATGCGATCGAGCTCCTCGCGCACGTCGGCCTTGGCCGCGATCAGCAGCGCCTCCTGCGCCAGGCGATCGGGATCGAAGCGGTCGGAGGTTTCGAGCAGGGCCGCAACCTGTTCGGCGAGCCGCGCCTTGATGGCTTCCGGCTTGCGTCCCGGCGACGCCTCTGCCTTCTTCGCCAGCGCCTCGATCTCATCGACGCGCTGATTGAGGATCTGACCGAGCGTGTCGCCCTCGCGCCGGCGCATCTCGACGAGATGCTTCAGAGCGGTGTCGAACGCCGCGATCGCCGCCTCTTTGGCGGCCTTGTCCTCGGCCTCGTCACTCTCCGGCTCGGCTACCTCGATCACGCCCTTGATCGACAGCAGCCCGTCAATGCTCGGTGCGACCGCGTCAATCCTGCCGGCGAGCGAGCTCGCCATCTTCACCACCGCAGCCAGCACGTCCTCGTTGATTCGTACCGTCGACCCGGCCTCGGTGCGCTTGACGGTGAGATTCGCATAGACCGTGCCGCGCGACAGGACTTCCGTTGCGCGCTTCTTGGCGAAGGCCTCGACCTCGTCCCAGCCCTGCGGCAATCGCACCCGGACGTCCAATCCCTTGGCGTTGACAGACTTCAACTCCCACTCGAACGAGTAGGGACCGCTTGCCCCGTGGCTACGGGCAAAGCCGGTCATGCTCGACAGCGCCATTTCGTCCATGTCTCCGGCACATTGGGAACGGGGACAGACTCAACCCCCGCCGAAAGTGCGCGAACCTTACGGCCTTTTGGGCAAATGTTAAGCCCGGTTCTGCGCGGCCGACATGCGTGGGAAATTATTGCTGAACGACCGGCGGGCTCGGCTGCGCGGCGCCCTGACGGGCGCCGTTGCCAGGTGCGGCCCCCGGTGCAACTCCGCCGGTGGCGCGGTTGGCCGGCGGCTTCTTCGCGCCCGCCGGTGCCCTTGGCGCGGCCGCCCCGGCCGCGGGATCCACCGCTCCGCCGGCGACGGCAGGCGGCGCCTCGTCGGGCTCGACGGTGTCGTTCTGGGTCTGCCGCTCCATCGCCCTGAGCTTGGCGACGTTCTTCTGGTGCAGGTCGTAGGTTTCGGTGAAAGCATGGCCGCCGGTGCCATCGGCGACGAAATAGAGATCGCGCGTGCGCGCCGGATTGGCCGTCGCCTCCAGCGAGGCGCGGCCGGGGTTGGAGATCGGTCCCGGCGGCAGGCCCTCGATCACATAGGTGTTGTAGGGCGACGGCTGGGTGATCTCGCTGCGCTTGATCGGACGGCCCAGCGTGCCCTTGCCGCCGACCAGACCATAGATGATGGTCGGATCGGACTGCAGCTTGATCCTCTGCTTCAGCCGGTTGACGAACACGGCGGCCACCCGGCTGCGCTCGTCGGGCTTGCCGGTCTCCTTCTCGACGATCGAAGCCAGCGTCACCAGCTGCTCCGGCGTCCTGACCGGCAGATCCGGACTACGCCGTTCCCAGATCTCGGCCAACACGCGCTTCTGCGCCTGCTGCATGCGTTGCACGACCTGATCGCGGCTGGTGCCGCGCGGAAACTTGTAGGTCTCCGGCAACAACGTGCCTTCGCGCGGAATCTCGCGGACGCTGCCGGTGAAGATCTCGTTCTCGGACAGGCGGGCCACGATCTGCTCTGACGTCAGGCCCTCGGGCACGGTCACCGAATGCTGCACGACCTTGCCTTCGACGATGACGCCAATCACGTCGCGCAACGATGCATTCTTCTGGAACGCATACTCGCCCGGCTTGAGGTCGGAACTGGCCTTCAGGGCATAGACTCCACCGATGAAGATCCACGGATTGACGTCGATCACACCTTCACGCGCGAGCACGTCGGCAATATCGCGTTTGCCCGCGCGCTGCGGGATGTTGACGACCTTGTCCTCCTGCAGCGGTCCTGCCGCTTCCAGGATCTGCCGTCCATAATAGTAGGCCGCGCCCACGCCGAGCATGGCCAGGATGAGCAAGGTGATGATCGCGTTGCCGACAACCACGAACGGATTGCGGGCGCGGTCGGAGCGGCGCGGCGGCGGCGGCACGCGTTCCGGCTCCAGCGCTGCGCGCGGGCTGCGGGGCGAGATGGGCGGCCGTTCACTCATCGATGCAACCTTCAGTCCTGTCGCTCTCGTCGTGGCCGTGCGCTCCCCAACGCAAGCGACCTGAAGTCCACGCCCATTTAACGATTCGTCATCTCGTCATCGAATACGGCGAAAAGGTGTTTTCGCCGGGCCTCACCGCCATGCGCATCCACTTACCGCATCGGCGCCGAAGGCCTACCTGCGAAAGACACGCGAAGTCTTGGGTTCTAGTGTGGCTGCAGTCGGATATCCGCGTGACCAAGCGACAATCGGCCCGAGCGGCATCCGTCCTTCCGCACTAGGTCACCACGCGCCGCAAAACCACCGACGCGTTGGTGCCGCCGAAACCAAACGAGTTCGACAGTGCCACGTTGATCTCGCGTTTGCGAGGTGCATGCGGCACGAGATCGATCGCGGTTTCCACCGACGGGTTCTCCAGATTGATCGTCGGCGGGGCGATGTTATCCCGAATCGCGAGAATGCTGAAGATGGCTTCGACGGCGCCGGCCGCGCCGAGCAGATGTCCGATCGACGATTTGGTCGACGACATCGAGATCTTCGAAGCGGCATTGCCAAGCAGGCGCTCGACCGCGCCGAGTTCGATCTCGTCGCCGACTTGAGTCGAGGTGCCGTGCGCGTTGATGTAGTCGAGGTCGGCGGCCGTGATGCCGGCGCGCTTCAGCGCCGCACTCATGCTGCGAAAACCGCCGTCGCCGTCCGGAGATGGCGAGGTGATGTGATAGGCATCTCCGGAGAGTCCGTAGCCGGAGACCTCGGCGTAGATCCGCGCGCCGCGTGCCTTGGCGTGCTCATACTCCTCGAGCACGACCACGCCGGCGCCCTCGCCCATCACGAAGCCGTCGCGATCCTTGTCGTAAGGGCGCGACGCGCGCTCGGGCGTCTCGTTGAATCCGGTCGACAGCGCGCGCGCCGCGCAGAACCCGGCCATGCCAATTCGGCAAATCGGCGATTCGGTGCCGCCGGCGACCATGACATCGGCATCGCCGAGCGCGATCAGGCGGCTGGCGTCGCCGATCGCATGCGCGCCGGTCGAGCACGCAGTGACGACCGAATGATTGGGACCCTTGAGCCCGTGCTCGATCGAGACATAGCCCGAGGCGAGATTGATCAGACGTCCGGGAATGAAGAAGGGCGACACTTTGCGCGGACCACGCTCCTTCAGGAGGATCGCAGTGTCGGCAATGCCCGAGAGGCCCCCGATGCCGGACCCGATCAGCGTGCCGGTGGCACAGCGGTCCTCTTCCGTCGCAGGATGCCAGTTGGCGTCATCGAGCGCCTGACGCGCCGCAGCCATCGCGAAAATGATGAAATCGTCGACCTTGCGCTGGTCCTTGGGCTCCATCCACTGGTCGGCATTGAAGGTGCCGTCGGAGCCATCGCCGCGCGGCACCTGACAGGCCACCTTGGCGGGAAGATCGGAGACCTCGAACGACTCGATCAAGCGCGCACCGCTCTTGCCCTGAAGGATGCGCTGCCAGGTCGTTTCCACACCACAGCCAAGCGGCGAAACCATGCCAAGGCCAGTGACGACAACCCGCCTCATGTTCGTTTCTCCAGACCCGACCTTGAGCGCTTGTGCATCGGCTGACGGCCGTCGCCGCACCTCGGGTCAATTGTTCGAGTAACATGTTCTGGCCGGGCAGCGCGTCCGAATCGTCCATCGCCAGCCGCCAGATGACGGCTCATCACGACGCCGCCAACAGCAAGAAACCGGTCGACCGCACAAGACGGATCGGCCGGTTTCGCGCAACTCTCGCCGGAGCGTCAGCTCTTGGCGTTCTTCTCGAGGAACTTGGTGGCGTCGCCGACGGTCAGGATCGTCTCCGCGGCATCGTCCGGAATCTCGCAACCGAACTCTTCCTCGAAGGCCATGACGAGCTCGACCGTATCGAGGCTGTCAGCACCGAGGTCGTCAATGAAGCTCGCGTTGTCGACCACTTTCTCGGGCTCGACACCAAGGTGTTCGACCACGATCTTCTTAACCCGCTCGCCAATCTCACTCATCGTTCAAACCTCGTGCTTGTTCCTTTAAGACCCGACCCCCGGATGATCCGCATCACCCCGGCCGCTAAACTTCCTTCGCGATCGCGCAAAACCAGATTTGCCCCGCAGCGCCCCTTTACCGAAATTTGGCGGACGACTTGCGGTCCGAAAACTTCGGAAACGGGGCCACTCACAAACTCCAATCCACAGTCTCCATGAGGCCGGTACGCCTCCGATCCAGAGCGCTCAAACAGGAACCCGGATCAGCAGCACCAGCCGACGGAGGCCCGGCGAACGATGGCAGCTCGCCCCGCCAATATACAGGGTTTGGAAATCCTGCAATGGCGTTCTTCGTGCCCCAATCAGCCGCCCGGTTACCATACGCGCGAATCATTGACCACACGGCCCGGTATAGTGGTCGCGACGTCTTTTCGCCGCATTCCGAGCCACGGCAGAGCCTAGATCATGGCCATGCCGCCATTGACGTGGATGGTCTGCCCCGTGACATACGCCGCCTCGTTGGAGGCGAGGTACACCGCAGCTGCAGCAATGTCCTCCGGCGTGCCCAACCGCGCCGCCGGCACCTTGGCGAGGATCGACTCGCGCTGCTTCTCGTTCAGAGCGTCGGTCATCGGTGTCTTGATGAAGCCGGGTGCGATGCAGTTGGCGGTCACGCCGCGTTTGGCATATTCGGCGCCGAGCGTCTTGATCATGCCGATGATGCCGGCCTTGGACGCCGTGTAATTGCCCTGCCCCGGATTGCCGGTGACGCCGACGATCGAGGTGATCGCGATGATGCGGCCGAAGCGCTTGCGCATCATCAGCTTGGTGGCGGCACGCGAGAGACGGAATGTCGCGGTCAGGTTGACCTTGATCACCTCGTCCCAATCCTCGTCGCGGAGCTGCACGAACAGGTTGTCGCGGGTGACGCCGGCGTTGGCGACGAGAATGTCGACCTGCCCCATCGCCTGCTCGGCAGCCGGCACCAGCGCCTCGACCTCGGCCGCGTCGGACAGGTTGCAAGGCAGCACATGCGCACGGCTGCCCAGCTCGCCGGCGAGGGTCTCGAGCACCTCGCGCCGGGTGCCGGAAACGGCAACGGTCGCCCCCTGGGCATGCAAGGCCTTCGCGATCGCGTTGCCGATGCCGCCGGTCGCGCCGGTCACCAGCGCGGTCCTGCCACTCAGATCGAACATCCAACTCTCCTCAATGCCGCTTCCAGGCGGCCACTTACGACGTTTTCGCCGCGGCCAGCGCATCCTTCGCGGCCACGATATCCGACGGGCCGCCGACGGCGACGCCGACCGCACCATCCGCGATCCGCTTGACCAGGCCGCTGAGCACCTTGCCGGCGCCGATCTCGAAGAACCGTGTCACGCCCTGGCCCGCCATATATGCGATCGATTCGCGCCAGCGCACCGTACCCGTGACCTGCTCGACCAGGCGACGGCGAATCTCGTTGGGATCGCTGATCGGCGCCGCGAGTACGTTCGAGACCAGGGGCGAGGCCGGCGCCTTGATGGTGACCCTGGACAGCGCCTCCGCCATGACGTCCGCCGCCGGCTGCATGAGCTTGCAATGGAACGGCGCGGAGACCGGCAGCAGCATGGCGCGCTTGGCGCCCTTGCCGCGGGCGATCTCGACGGCGCGATCGACGGCTGCCTTGTTGCCGGACACCACCACCTGGCCGCCGCCATTGTCGTTGGCAGCCTGGCAGACCTCGCCCTGGGCCGCCTCTTCGGCGACCGCGACAGCCGCCTCATAATCCATCCCGAGCAGCGCGGCCATGGCGCCGACGCCCACCGGAACGGCCTTCTGCATGGCAAGCCCACGGGTGCGCAGCAGGCGGGCAGTATCCGCAATCGTCAGGCTGCCGGCGGCGGCCAGCGCCGAGTATTCGCCCAATGAGTGACCTGCGACGAAGGCGGCGTCGCGTCCGACCGAGAATCCGGCCTCGGTTTCCAGCACCCGCAAGGTTGCCATCGAGACCGCCATCAGAGCGGGTTGGGCATTTTCGGTCAGCTGCAGGGTCTCGGCCGGACCTTCCCAAATGATGGTCGTCAGCTTCTCACCGAGGGCGGCATCGACCTCCTCGAACACCGAGCGAGCCACCGAGAAGGAGTCCGCGAGCGCCTTGCCCATGCCGACGGCCTGGGACCCCTGCCCCGGAAAAGTGAATGCTGCCGTCATGGCCGCCCCCTGAACGTTCCAAAATCCCTGGAATTGAGTAACTTTGGCCGGAAAGACACTGGCCGGCCCTGTGATGTCAAGCACGTGACGGGCGCAATTCGACCACTTTCCCTTGCCTTGGCCCCGAAAATCGGTATAAGGCGCGCCATCCGTGGATCCCGAGCCGGGAGCTGAACGGACGGTCCCAGCAAATCACCTTGCTCAACCTTGGGGATTTAACCTCTCCAAGCTGTCCAGGCGACTTTGATGTGGCAGGGCCAGTCGGCCCGTCGTCCCGTGTTCCCGCCTTCTGAGCTGACGTCTGCGAGTCCTTTCCACAAGGTCTCGAAGGGCTTGACGCCGGGATTTGCGCCAACTTGGAAAGGACAGCCATGCCGCTTTACGAGCATGTTTTCCTCGCGCGTCAGGACGCGAGCACCCAGCAGGTGGAAGAACTGACGGCTCAGATGACCGGTATCGTCGAAGGTCTCGGCGGTAAGGTCACGAAGTCCGAGAATTGGGGCGTTCGCTCCCTCACCTACCGCATGAACAAGAACCGCAAGGCCCACTTCGTGCTGCTCAACATCGACGCTCCGTCCGCGGCGATCGCCGAGATCGAGCGCCAGGAGCGGATCAGCGAAGACGTGATCCGCTACCTCAGCGTCCGCGTCGACGAGCTCGAGGAAGGCCCGTCGGCGATGATGCGCAAGGCCGATCGCGACCGTGAGCGCGACGACCGCGGCGGTGGCTTCCGTGGTGAGCGCGATGGCGGCGGCTTCCGTGGCGATCGCGGTGACCGTGGCGATCGCGGCCCGCGCCGGCCCCGTGACGAAGAAACTGCGGACGAGGAGTAAGATCAATGGCTGAAGCCCCCGCACGTCGCCCGTTCTTCCGCCGCCGCAAGACCTGCCCGTTCTCCGGGCCGAACGCGCCGAAGATCGACTACAAGGACTCCAAGCTGCTGATGCGCTACGTCTCCGAGCGCGGCAAGATCGTGCCGAGCCGCATCACGGCCGTGTCCGCCAAGAAGCAGCGCGAACTCGCGCGCGCCATCAAGCGCGCCCGCTTCCTCGGCCTGCTGCCTTACGTCATCCGCTGATTGCGGACCTCGGACCGGCGGCCCCGCGCCGCCGGCTCCTTCCGTTGAATTCTCATAAGGCTTCCGGGTCGTCCGGTCGCCGATGGTTGGGGCGAAGGCGCCTCTAACCGCTCGAAGGGAGCGGGACAGCTGATGATCGGAACGCTTCTCATCGCGCTCGCGGCAGGCGCTGCCTCCGCCGTCATGTTCGCCTCGACCGGATCGGGCGTGATGACAGCGCTCGTGCTTGCGCTGCTCGCGCCCGTGCCGCTGCTCGTCGCCGCAATCGCCTGGGGCCGGCTTTGCGCCGTCATCGGCGGTCTCATAGCAACCGCTTGCGTGCTGGCCATCTTCGGCTTCGATCGCGCTCTCGCCTTTGCCGTCTCCGTGACGCTGCCGGCCTGGTGGCTCGGCCACCTCGTCCTGCTCGGCCGTCCGACGACCAGCCCGTCCGGCCAGGATGGCATCGAATGGTATCCGCCCGGCAACATCCTGCTGTGGATCGCGGTGATCGCAGCGCTGATTGCCGCGTTCTCCTTCGGCACCGACATGACGGCCACCAATCAGGGTCTCAGGCGGCTGCTGTCGCGCGTGCTCAGCAATACCGTCACGTCGACCGACGCGGTCGACATTCCCCGGCTGGTCGAGATCCTGGTCTTCATGGCGCCGCCGATGGCCGCGGTGATCATGACCACGATCCTGTCGCTCAACGTCCTGGCGGCCGCAAAGATCACGGCGATCTCCGGCCGGCTGATGCGCCCATGGCCGCGCCTGCGCGACACCAAGCTGCCGCTGATGACGCTGCCGGCGCTGTTTGCGATCATCGCGTTCTGCTTCCCGGGCGGGCTGATCGGCATGCTGGCGCGAATCGCCGCCGCAGCGCTGCTGACCGCCTATGCGCTCACCGGATTCGCGGTCCTGCATACGCTGACCCTGCCGCTGCGCACCCGGCCGCTTTGGCTCGGTCTCGCCTACGCGCTGATGCTGACGTTCATCTGGCCGATCCCCATGCTGGCGATGATCGTCCTCGGCCTCGCCGACGCCGCCTTCGACCTCCGTCACCGTTACGGCCCGCGGCAGCCGCCGCCTTTGCCGGTGCCGTAAAAGTTCAACCTCACACCAACCGCTTCCGAACATCACAAGGAGAACATCATGGAAGTCATTCTGCTGGAACGTGTCGCCAAGCTCGGCCAGATGGGCGAGATCGTGAAGGTCAAGGACGGGTTCGCCCGCAACTTCCTGCTGAAGCGCAAGAAGGCGCTGCGGGCCACCGCCGAGAACAAGGCCAAGTATGAGGGCATGAAGGCCGAGCTCGAAGCCAACAACATCAAGGCCAAGGGCGAGGCGGCCAAGGTCGCCGAGAAGATCGACGGCCGCGACATCGTCATCATCCGCCAGGCCTCCGAATCCGGCCAGCTGTTCGGCTCGGTCTCGGTGCGCGACATCGTCGCCGCGCTGGCCGCCGACGGCATCACCGTGAGCCGGCCGCAGGTCTGGCTCGACGCCCCGATCAAGACGATCGGCAAGCAGACGATCACCATCGCGATCCACCCGGAGGTCGAGACCTCGGTGACCGTGACGGTCGCCCGCAGCGCCGACGAGGCCGAGCGCATCAAGCGCGGCGAGGACATCTCGACCCGCCAGGAAGACCGCGACGCCGCCGCCGAAGCGATCGCGGCCGCCGGCGAGTTCTTCGATCCGGAGGCCCAGGACGAGGGCGCTGCCGGCGAGCCTGCGCAGCAGTAAGCGCGCTAGCCCATTTGCGGAAAAGCCCGGCTCACCGAGCCGGGCTTTTTCATTGTCGTCTCACCGCGAGGGCGAGGACGGAACCGAGGGATCCGACGGCACCGACTGGGTCGTGGCCGGCGCCGGCGTCACCGGCGGGACCGGATCGGCGCGCAGCGCCGGCGCGGCCTCGCTCGATCTTGCCGGCTCGACCCGCGGCGGCTCGGAGCCGGCAGCGCTGTCCTCGCGCGACGCCGACGGCCGGGTCGCACCGGTCGGCTCGCCGCGCGTCTCCTCCGCAGCCGAGCCCTCCTGGGCCGGCTTCTTGCGCTTGCCGAGCCGGCCCTTCTTCGCGGGCGCGCTGCCCTCGCCGTCGGCCGGCGCAGCGGCTGGATCAGTTGCCGCGTCGGGCTTCGCCTCGGCCGGCGCGGAGCGCTTGGAGTGATGACCCGAACGGCGGCGCGGCTCGCCTGGGCTGGCAGCAGCATCCGCGGCGGCCGGTTTCGCCTCGGGCGGCTCGGTGGCGGCCGACCGGGCGCGGCGCTCGGACCGCGTCTCCTTGCCGGAGTGGCCCGTTGATCGCGCATCCGCAGCGCCGTTCGCAATCAGGTAGTTGGCGAGCACGCCGGCCATCTCGGGGCTCGTCGTGTAATGCTGGCGCAGAAATCCGGGCAGCGAGCTGGCCGAGGTGTTCTTGGCCAGGCCGCGCGGCGACTTGTGGCAGACCACGCAGGTCCCGTTGTAGATCTGCGCAGGACTCTTGCCCGCATCGAGATTTTCCTGCGCAACGGCGGCCCCCGCGAAGCCCATGCAGAACACCGCCACCACCGTCGCCAAATTGAGCGCTCGGCCCACCATTCTCATTCTCCAGCTATGGTTTCGCCCACACGGCGCCGCCCCGCGCGACATCCGCTGCCGTGTTTCCTCTCGCTATCAGCCGAACGTGACAGCGGACATTGCGGTCGCTCCACGCCTTCGACGGCGATCCCTTCAGACCTCGTCCGGCGGTCAGATGCCGGACACCGGCCAAAAGACCGGCGGCCGCGGCCTTTTTAACGGATTGCGGAGCGAATGAAAGCGCACAGATGTTCCTGCGCCGAGATGTCCATCGATCAATGACGGCTCGGAATATCGGCGTTGTGTTCATGGCAGTGGCGTCGGCTTGTGCCCGCCGGGTAACATAACAACGTGATGATAGGGAACCAATCGGTTCTCAACGCGTCGAGTGCGACGGCCGGGAAAGTCAGCAACTCACGGGAATAGCTCGTTGGGTGGTGTGGATGGACCGTTTGCTGCGAAGTCTGTTGAGTAGCTTCATTCGCCGTGGCTCGATCAGCTTTACGACCGCCAGCGGCACGTCGTTCAGCTGCGGGGATGGAACCGGCGTCCCCGTGGCGGCACGATTTCTGACTCGTGAAGCCGAGCGCCGGATTCTGGCCAACCCCGAGCTCGCGCTCGGCGAGGTCTATATGGACGGCTCGTTCGTGGTCGAACGAGGAACGATCGCGGACCTGCTGTCGATCGTGATGAGCCAGCCGGCCGTGGTGCCCGACTGGGCCAGGCCGCAATGGTGGCTGCGCTATCTGATCCGGCACCTGCGCCAGCTCAATATCCGGGCACGCGCGCGCCGCAACGTCGCCCATCATTACGATCTCGATGGGCGGCTGTATTCGCTGTTCCTCGATGCCGACCGGCAATATTCCTGCGCCTATTTCGAGACGCCGGACGCGACGCTGGACGATGCCCAGCTCGCCAAGAAACGTCATCTCGCGGCCAAGCTGCTGATCGGCCGCCGCCATCGCGTCCTCGACATCGGCTGCGGCTGGGGCGGGCTTGGACTTTACCTGGCCGAGATGTGTGATGCCGACGTGACCGGCGTGACCTTGTCGGCCGAGCAGTTGCAGGTTGCCGAGGCCCGCGCGGCCGAACGGCACCTCTCCGCCTCCGCCCGCTTCCTGCTGCAGGATTATCGCGACGTGCCCGGCACGTTCGATCGCATCGTCTCGGTCGGCATGTTCGAGCATGTCGGGGTCGCCTTCTACGACTCCTTCTTTCGCCGCAGCGCCGAGCTGCTCGCGGACGACGGTGTCATGCTGCTGCATTCGATCGCACGCTCCGTGGGCCCTGATGCGACCAATCCCTGGATCGCCAAATACATCTTCCCCGGCGGCTACGTCCCAGCCCTCTCGGAGGTTCTGCCGGCGATCGAGCGCGCCGGGCTCCTCGTCTGCGACATCGAGATCCTGCGCCTGCACTACGCGGAGACCCTGAAGGCGTGGCGCGAACGCTTCATGGCCCGGCGCGACGAGGCCGTGCAGCTCTATGACGAGCGCTTCGCGCGGATGTGGGAGTTCTACCTGGCGGCCGCGGAAATGGGGTTCCGCAAGCAGAACCTGATGAATGTCCAGATCCAGCTGACGAAGCGCCAGGGCGTCGTGCCGATGACGCGCGACTACGTCCACCGTGAGGAGACGCGGCTGCGGGCGCGCGAGCGCGGCAGCCGCCCGGCGCTGCAGATGGCGGGTGAGTAGCGCGCGCGGCCCGCGACGACAGCGGAGGGCGGCGCCAGTGCAATAGTCCTGCAGAGACGGACGGCCGCATTCCCTCGGCTGCGCCGCGCCGGTCTCGACTTCAATTCTGAGATGCTCTGTTGACGTCTTGCATCCCAAGCGCGAGATTATGCCCATCCGACTCAAATTTTCAAACAAATCGTGCGGTCTGTGAACTGGCTCACAGACCCTGGGGAAGCCCGGCCGTAGTGTCCTCGCATGTCCCCGAGCCCCGCCAGAGCCATGTTGGAACCCCAGACCGACTTCAGCACCGACTACGCGCTGATCGCCGCGGGCGTGGGAGCATCCCTGATCGCCCTCCTCTATCTGCTGCTGGTCTGACGCCGGGCGCGGATCCACGCGCGGCCCTGGCACGCCCTGCCGTACCGGCTCTCGTTCCCGCCTCGCCGACGTGTCGAACGATCGCGCCGGTTGATTGCATCGGCGTGTTGCTCGCGCTCGCGCGGCGTTGAGTCCTGTCGGTTCCGTCAAGCGCGGCATCTGGCGAGTCCGGATTCATCCACCAGATTTACCAGACGGTGAATTGCGCTCAGCTTTCGCTTCCGCTTCGCGCGCGACTGGCGCTTTATCCCCTCCCCTTCAAAGCTGCTAAACACGCGGTCATGGCACTTACCGATTCGAACGTTCACAAGCTGGCGTCGGCTGACGCAGCAACGCCGACCTATCGCAGCGCTCCTCACAACATCGAGGCGGAACAGGGTCTGCTCGGCGCGATCCTGGTCAACAACGACGCGTTCTATCGCGTGTCGGACTTCCTCGAGCCGAAGCATTTCTTCGAGCCGCTGCACCAGACCGTGTTCGAGACCGCGTCCAGCCTGATCCGGATGGGCAAGGTCGCGACGCCCGTGACCTTGAAGACGTTCCTGCCGGCCGACGTCGACATCGGCGGCATGACCGTCGGGCAGTATCTGGCACGGCTCGCGGCCGAAGCGACCACGATCATCAACGCCCAGGACTATGGCCGCACCATCTACGACCTGTCGTTGCGCCGCGACCTGATCGGCATCGGCGAGGACATGGTCAACGTCGCCTATGACGCGCCGGTGGACTTCGCGCCGCGCAACCAGATCGAGGACGCCGAGCGCCGGCTGTACGAGCTCGCGGAGTCCGGACGCTACGACGGCGGGTTCCAGAAATTCTCCCAGGCGCTGACGACCGCGCTCGACATGGCCGCCAAGGCCTTTCAGCGCGACGGCAAGCTGTCCGGCATCTCCACGGGCCTGCGCGATCTCGACGCCAAGATGGGCGGCCTGCAGCATTCGGACTTGATCATCCTCGCCGGCCGTCCCGGCATGGGCAAGACCTCGCTCGCGACCAACATCGCCTACAACGTCGCCCAGGCCTATGTTCCCGAATTGCAGCCGGACGGGACCTATCGCGCCGCCCAGGGCGGCGTGGTCGGGTTCTTCTCCTGCGAAATGAGCGGCGAGCAGCTCGCCACCCGTATCATCGCCGAGCGCTCCGGCATTCCCTCCAGCCACATCCGCCGTGGCGGCATCACCGAGGCCGATTTCGAGAAGCTGCGCGAGTGCTCGATCGAGCTGCAGTCGCTGCCGTTCTATGTCGACGAGACCGGCGGCATCTCGATCGCGCAGGTGATGGCGCGCGCCCGCCGGCTGAAGCGCCAGAAGGGCCTCGACCTCCTGGTGATCGACTACATCCAGCTGCTGTCGGGCTCGGGCAAGCGCGGCAACGACAACCGCGTCCAGGAAATCACCGAGATCACCACCAGCCTGAAGGCGCTGGCCAAGGAGCTCAGCGTTCCCATCATCGCGCTGTCGCAGCTGTCGCGCCAGGTCGAGAATCGCGAGGACAAGCGGCCGCAACTGTCGGACCTGCGTGAATCCGGCTCGATCGAGCAGGACGCCGACGTGGTGCTGTTCGTGTATCGCGGCGAGTACTATCTGGCCGCCAAGGAGCCGCGTCCCGGCACCGAGGAGCACCAGAAGTGGCAGATGGAAATGGATCTGGCGCTCGGCAAGGCCGAGGTGATCATCGGCAAGCAGCGCCACGGCCCGACCGGCACGGTCGAGCTGCACTTCGACGCCTCGGTCACCCGCTTCGGCGACCTCGCCCATGACGGCCTGCCGCCGCAGCACCACGACTATTGACCTGACGCGGTTGAACCGTGACGCCGCGGCGCGTAAAAGCGCCACATGAGTGTTCCCGAACAGAAACCCGCCGAGCAACCTGTCTCGGCGGTCGACGACGCTGTCCCGGCCAGCGCCACCGGCGTGCTGACCATCGATCTCGATGCGCTCGCCGCCAATTGGCGCAAACTGGAAAAGACCGCAGTGCCGGCCGAATGCGCCGGGGTGATCAAGGCCGACGCCTATGGCTGCGGCATTCCCCAGGTGGCGCGCACGCTCGCCGCGGCCGGCTGCAAGACCTTCTTCGTCGCGACGCTCGCGGAGGCAAAAGTCGCCCGCGCCGCCCTGCCGGACAGCGCCGCGCTCTACGTGCTCGACGGCTTCTTCCAGAACACCGGCGACGACTACGCGGCGATCAACTGCCGTCCTGTCATCGGCGACCTCAACGAGCTCGCCGAATGGGACATGTTCTGCCGCCGCACCGGCTGGAAGGGCGGCGCGGCCATCCATGTCGACACCGGCATGAACCGGCTCGGCCTCAGCCCGATCGATGCGCAGGGCATGATCCCGCGCATCCAGGGCGGCGACCATGGCATCACGCTGGTGATGAGCCATCTGGCCTCCGCCGAGCAGATCAACAGCCCGTCGAACGCGCGCCAGCTCACTGCGTTCCGCGAGGTCGCCAGCGTGTTCACCGGCGTGCCCGCCGCGCTTGCCGCCTCCTCCGGCATCTTCCTCGGTGCCGCCTTCCAGTTCGACATGGTGCGGCCCGGTGCCGCGCTCTACGGCGTCAATCCGACGCCCGAGGCCGACAATCCGATGCAGCCGGTCGCCGAGATCAAGGCGCGCATCGTGCAACTGCGTGACCTCGCGCGCGGCGACACGGTCGGCTATGGCGGCACCTGGACGGCGCGCCGCCCGACAAAGATCGCGATCCTCTCCGCCGGCTATGCCGACGGCTATTTCCGCGCGGCGAGCTCCAACGACGGCACCCGCGGCGCCGACGTCATCATTGCCGGCCAACGCTGCCCGATCGCAGGGCGCATCTCGATGGACCTGATCGCGGTGGATGTCACCGACCTGCCGCCGAAGGCCGCCCGCCGCGGCCACTTCGCCACGCTGCTCGGCGAGGGCATCACGGTCGACGAGCTCGCGCATCATTTCGGCACCATCGGCTACGAGGTCCTGACCAATCTCGGCCGGCGCTATCATCGCATCTACAAGGGCGGCGCGGCGGCCGCGGAAAGCTGATCGCGCGCAGCAACGCTCTCTGTCTGACGTGCATACAGCTGCTTCCACATCGTCATTGCGAGCGCAGCAATCCAGAGTCCCGCACACCACCCTGCATTGCTTCCGCCTTCGCTCTTCGAGCTACGGCGGACAAGTCGCTGCGCTCGCAATGACGGTGAACTGACATGAGCCATCGTTCTCGCGGCATGTAACGCCCGAGGCTTGCATCTCTTTTTCACCCTCTTCGAAAGACGAGGGCGCAGGGAATGCCGGGTGAAGGCCTCACCCATGGCCCGCCTGCAGAAAAAAAGCAGGCGGCAGTCACCACAGGTTCAGCCGGTCAACCGGCATTCCCCGCGCGATGGCTTTACGCCTTATGCGTACTCTCCCCGGGGATCGGCTGTCTTGCCCCCGTGACCGGCGGATCATCATCACCACCGGCGTAGCATCAGCGTCGGGATGCCAGGACCATACGTCTTCGACGTGCGCCCCGTGCCGTTCGTCCGCACGGCCTCAAGCCATGCTGCGACCCCAAGCGCCCACCACATCCCACCCCGCGTGTCATGACGATCGCGATACGCCCCTCGTGCCGAGGCGGGACGGAGGGAGTGAAGCACATCTTCTGGAAAAACGAAATACGAATATTTTTCGCGCGAGGACTGGACAGGGTGTGTCGCATTGGGATTGCTGGAGAAATTCGCGTTTTGCCACACCAGCTAATTAGCGCTTACCACGCCGCGATCCGCCCGATCCCTACCACGAACACCGCCACCTGGAACTTAAGGGCCGGATGCTGTGGGCGTAGGACTAAAAGAGGAACCGGGTGGAGGTATTGAAGGCGTACTCGGATGGGCGGCAGAAGTGGCTCTTCCAAAAGCCACCGCTCTCATTTCGCTGGATCTCCCGTGTAGAGCACTTGCCGCGCCGGGCTGCCCGCCCGCGGCCTGCGGCGGGAGCAACAAGTCATGATGCAGCAGAACTCGGCAGCGGATGGGACCGTGAAATGCCCTTTGTCGGAGTTTTTCAGAGCGTAGAGCATGCTATTCGAGGACTTGGTCGGCCGGGCGCGGTGCAGGTCTTCAATGGATGTTCGACTATTCACCAGACCTCTCAATCTATCGAACTCCCATCGTAAGCAACATCGCGTCCGCGATTTGAGCCCTGAACATTGCCCAGGCCGACATATTCAATGCGATGCCATTTGCCGAGTGGAGCGCATTGGGAAGGAAGCTCACATAGGCTGGATTGTTGTCCTTCTTGCCGCTACACCAAGCACCGAAATGAGGCGGTAGATCATTCCCGAGCATCTCGAGTTTGTTCAACTCGCCGATAATGTGGTCGAGCTTCTCCTTACTCGCTATCTCATGGGGCATGTTGAGCAGGCAGAGTAGGCCGCTACCCATCTCGGGATGGGGCTGATCTGCCTTCATTTCCCAAAGTGCAGTGTTATGGTGGCCGGCAACCGCGCTGACTTCTCCCTTTCTCAAGCCAAATTCCGCCGTCAGGCCAAGGCCGCCTAACGTGCATACAGAGACTCGTGAGAGATAGGAATGAGCAAATTCGAAATCCTGTTCGGTCCACGATGAAGGTTCAGCAGCGCGAGGCGGCTCTCGGAAAAACATCTTCCGAGTGGCGCCGATGACCGTGTCTGCGCCTGCAATTACAGAATACAACATCAGGCCAAACTGCACGTTCCAGGCGTCTTCCCCTTCGTAGACGGTGAGCCTGGAGCCAACGAAAAATCGTCCGTTCTCCTCTGTGACTGCGCCTACGGTAGCCATTCGATTAATTAGGCTTAGTAGGCCAGGCTTGTTAACAAAATCGCGAAACTCTGTGGGAAGTTCGGTCTTAATCGTAACGAGCGCTGCGATCTTCGCACCATCCGCTATCGGATTTTCTGGGGCACTCACCGATACTCGGGTCACCAGCCTCTCGTGCTTTACGATCAAGGTATCGCCATCCCTCGAAGCCTTCAATGTAGTCGGCTTGAGAGCAGCTTCCAGATCGCCCAACGGAACGCCGCGGGGGGAAGACAAGGGCTTCTTAAAGAACATGGAGATCTTCTCTGTGGTCAGAGGACGCAACAGCGGAGGCAATAGGCGAACTAGGCATTGAACCGTTCGAACTCACCCGCATGTAGGGACTATGCGGCTGTCTTCATTCCATCAGATTGCTGCACGCCGACGTTTGGCGAGCAGTTGCACGCATTATACGCTGATGTTTTCTCTTCGCCCGTATACTGCGAACGTTTGAGAGGGCCAAGTCATCGCCTAATTACGATGTTACCGACGCCGCGTCGAATCGAAGGCAAAAACGCTCGCCGAGTGACAGAGCGCCATCAAACTGCGTTGAGACACCGATGTTCTTCTTCCATCAAGGCTATTGCGCTTAGCGGCGACTGCATTCACATCGCCCACTATCCCTGTCTTCGAGGCGTGGAGAACCAAAATATGAAAAAGCTTGCAGGGCGAGAGACCAAAACCGCGTCGGGCATGTCATTCGTGGTATATTTTGGCGAGAAACAAGGCGAACGAACTTGGAAAATCTGGATTGGAGGTGACGATTTTCCCGACGGCCCCGAAGAAATGGGAATTTTCAAGATTGGCGAACTTTATGGGGATGTGACACCCGAATGGTTAGTCGAAGAATCCGCAGAACTGTGGGCGGCTTGGCTCCTCGATAACGAAGAATGAGGATCTCCTAAAGCGCGGCGGCCCGCAGGGCCATGAGGCACCACACAGCATTTTGGCACCGGCCGATCGCTCCCGAAGGTTACGGTGACAGCGCTCAAGACGCCACTGGTGCTCTCAACACACTGTCACCGGCATCGTTCAGCGCTTGGCCGGCGCGCCGCTCTTGTTGCCAGGCAGACACTTGATGTTCGGCGGGTCCTGTTGCTGGACCGTCGGATTCTGGGACGCAGCGCCTACGGTCGCCTGACTTGGCGCAGGTATTGCGGTGACAGTGCACAAAACTGGCCCGAGCTGCGCTAGCCTCGCGCACTTCGGCCTCAAAATTCGCGCTGTGCTTCTCCATGAAGATTTCGGAGGTTGCCCGAAATTCCGGCCTCGTTCGAATGACCAGTCCAAAATATCAATGGACCAGGACGAAGGCGGCCGGCTGCGTCTAGACACGCAGCAGCCGCCGCCGCGCACCAGGTCTGTCCATGGCGGGCGCGCGACCATGCGCACCCAAGGTCGCGGCCGACGCTTACGGCTTGAAATAACCCGGCTGGCCAATGTCGGCGATCAAACCGATCCCGTCCGGTCTCCAGCCCAGGCGCTGCTGTGTCAGGACGCTGGAGGCCGGCATGTCCAGCCCTGCGAACATCGCCAGTGGACCGTAGTAGTCGCCCGCCTCCTCCTTGCTGATCGACACGACCGGCACGTTCAGCGCGCGGCCGATCACCTCGATGACCTCGCGCATGGGAACGCCCTCCTCGCCGACGGCGTGGTAGATCGCGTCTGCAATGCCCTTCTCCAGGGCGAGCCGGTAGAGGCGGGCGACATCCGATCGATGCGCCGCGGCCCAGCGCTCGGTGCCTTCGCCGACATAGGCGGCGCGGCCCTTCTGTCGCGCGAGCTCCACCAGATAGGAGATCAGCCCGGCCCTTCCGGGGGCGCCGTGAACCTGCGGCAGGCGGATCACCATTGCGCGCACGCCGCGCGACGCATAGGCGAGACCCGTCTGCTCGGACACGCGCGGGACATGCGCTGACGACTCGCGCCGCATGTCTTCGGTGACCACCACATTGGCCGCAACGAGCCCCGTTCCGGAGGTGACGATGAACGGCTTGTTCGTGCCCACCAGCACCTCGCCCATGGCGTCGATGGCGGCCTTGTCGATGGCGCCGTTCTCCGCGAATTTCGCGAAGTCGTGGATGAAGGCGAGATGGATCACGCCGTCGGCATCCCTCGCGCCGCGCTTCAGGCTGTCGAGGTCCTGCAGCGAGCCGCGATGAACCTGCGCGCCCAGTTGCTCGAGCGTGCGGACGTTCTCGGCGGAGCGCGCGAGGCCGATGACCTGATGCCCGGCGGCGATCAGCTCCCTGGTGGTTTCAGAGCCGATGAATCCGGCGGCGCCGGTGACGAATACGCGCATGAGACACACTCCCTGTTCAGACCGCCGGGATATTGCTAGGCTGCTCATGCGGGTAAAGTCGTGACTTTATACGGGTATAATCGCTAACAGGATGACGGACGCCAACCCTCTCGGGACCTATCTCAGGGATCGCCGCGCCAAGCTCGATCCGACCGCCTTCGGCCTGCCGCTGCAGCGGCGGCGAACGCCGGGGCTTCGGCGCGAAGAGGTGGCGCAGCGCGCCAATGTGAGCGCCACCTGGTACACCTGGCTCGAGCAAGGGCGCGGCGGCGCGCCCTCCGCCGACGTGCTGGACCGCATCGCTCGCGCCATGATGCTGACCGACGCCGAGCGCGAGCATCTGTTCCTGCTCGGTCTCGGCCGGCCACCCGAAGCCCGCTATCACGCGATCGACGGCATCTCACCCCGTCTCCAACGCGTGCTCGACACGCTGGAATACAGTCCCGCCTTCGTTCGCACGGCGACATGGGACATCCTCGCCTGGAACAGGGCGGCTGCGGCTGTCCTCACCGACTACAGCACCCTGCCGGAGGGCCAGCGCAATGTTCTGCGCATGATGTTCCACGACAGCCGTGTCCGCGCAGCACAGCCCAACTGGCAGGCCGTGGCGCGCTATGTGGTCGCGTCCTTCCGCGCCGACGTGGCCCGCGCCGGCGCGGCCCGCAATGTCCAATCGCTGGTCGACGAGCTCTGCGCGACGAGCCCGGAATTCGCGGCGATGTGGCGCGACAACGATGTGCAAGGGCGGCACGGTGACGGCGTGAAGGCTCTGGAGCATCCCGTCGCCGGATCGCTCTCGATAGAATTTTCGGGCTTCGCCGTCGATGGCCGGCCCGACCTCACCATGGTGATCTACAATCCCGCGACGCCGGAGGATGCCGACAAGATCCGTGCGCTGGTGACGTCGCGACCGAAGTAGATGCGTGCGCCTCTCGACTCGCGCCGCCGAGAAGCGCGTGGGTTGCCTGACAGGCCGGGCTTTCGTAGGCAGCCTTGGCTGCATCGACGCTGCCGCGTGAACAAAAAGCCGATTGCGAGCTTGGTCATCCGGACCATCCCCACGGCGACGGGCCTCATGAAGATCGCGACCTTCAACATCAACAATGTCCGGCGGCGGCTCCCCAATCTGCTGCGCTGGCTGCGCGCGGCCAAGCCCGACATCGTCTGCCTGCAGGAGCTGAAATGCACCCAGGCCGATTTCCCCGTCGATGCGATCGCCAAGGCCGGCTATGGCGCGGTGTGGCAGGGTCAGAAGACCTGGAACGGCGTCGCGATCCTTGCGCGCAAGGCCGAGCCGGTGCTGACCCGCACCGCCCTGCCCGGCAATCCCAGAGACGAGGAGGCGCGCTACATCGAGGCCGCGGTGCGCGGCCTCGTCGTCGGCTGCCTCTATTTGCCGAACGGCAATCCGCAGCCGGGGCCGAAATTCGACTATAAGCTCGCCTGGTTCAAACGCCTGCAGAAACACGCGGCTGATTTCATCAAGGACGACCTGCCGGCCGTGCTCGCCGGCGACTACAATGTGGCGCCTGCTACGCTCGACATCTATCCGACGCGATCCTGGGACAAGGACGCGCTGATCCAGCCGAAGAGCCGCGCCGCCTTCAAGGCGCTGGTCGATCAAGGCTGGTGCGACGCGATCCGCATGCTGCATCCGGACGCGCCGATGTTCACGTTCTGGGACTACAAGCGCAACCGCTGGCCGCGCGATGCCGGCCTGCGGCTCGACCACCTGCTGCTGAGCCCGCAGCTCGCGCCGCGCCTTGCCAAGGCCGGCGTCGACAGCGCCATCCGCGGCGAGGACGGCGCCAGCGACCACGCGCCGGCCTGGATCGTGCTGAAATAATCCGAACTCGCCTGTCCGCGTCGGAGCCTCAGCCGCGGTCGGGCCAGGTCTGCTGCAGATTGGTCGCGCGCTCGGGCAGGCCCTCGGTCAGCACCGCCATGCCGCCGCACACCGGCAGATGCACGACGAGGCTCGCGGCATCCGGCACGTTCGGACGCGGCGTCACGTTCCACAGCATGATCTCTTGGCGCGTGCGGCGGATCTCCTTGAACTCATAACTATACGTCTCCGAGCCGCGCGGATATTCGCGCCAGAGCTGGCCTTCCTTGCGGAAGCTGCTCTGCGTGCCGTCATAGCGATCGGAATAGGACAGGCAGGCCGGCACGTTCAGCGCTTCGAGCACGGCCGCGCCGACGTTCGACGCCGCGGGAAGGACGCTGTTCGCCGCGCCGATCGCGGCGAACACGGTCGTGATCGCGCCGGCGGCCATCGCGAGCCAGCCGGCCCTGGTCGCGGCCGGCCGCGCGGGCGCTTTCGCGGCTGATGTCTTGGATGCAAGACCCCGAGGGGACGTCAGATGGAGCTGGGCCATGACGCGTTCTCCGATGGTGCGGCGAGGATGGATGCCCCGCCGGGCTGCATTCATCGGAGATCAGTCTGGCCGATCGCGCTCCCGGCGAATGTGACGCCGATCACAACCTGAAATGATGACCGACCGGCGCCACACCGGGAGCGTGACGACACGCGCCGTCAATCGCGTCCCGCATCCATGATCGCCTGCGCGAGCCGGCCGGGATCGGAGAAGCACAGCTCATGGCTGCCGGGCACCTGGACCAGCCGGAACAGGCCGAGCTTGCCGGACAGCCGCGGATGCCATGGCAGGCTGTGCGGCAGCGCCGTGTCCTCGGTGCAGTTGATGTAGGATTTCGCGATTGCCATCTCGGCGGGATTGGCGCGCAGCTTGATCTTGTCGGTGAAGGTCTTGTTGGGATGCGGATTGAGCATCTCATAGGCGCGCGTCGCGGTGGCGAGATCGGCGTCGTTGATGAAGGCCTCGCGCCAGACCGGGAACGGCAGCACCACCGAACCGTCGCCGCGCTCCGCAGCGACGGCGTCGAACAGCGCAACATAGTGCGGTGGCACCATGTCGTTGAGGCACTCGCCGTCGTTGGGCACGAACGCATTCCAGTAGACCAGGCGGCGGATGCGCTGAGCGATGCGGTCGGCGACGCCGGTGATGACCATGCCGCCATAGGAGTGCCCCATCAGCACGGCGTCGGTGATGTCATGCTCGGTGAAGTAGTCGCAGATCGAGGCGATCGCCTCGTCGAGTCCAGTGGTCTTTGCGTCGCCGGGGCGGTTGCCGCGGATGGTCGGCAGATGGACGGTGTGGCCGGCGGAGCGAATATGCGCGGCGACCGGCTCGAGCTCGGCGCCGGTATGCCAGGCGCCATGGACCAGGACGTAGGTTGACATGATCACGTTCCTTTGCACGATGGAAGGCGGTGCAAGGACTATGGGCCGGACCGCGCCCGCGGCGCTTGGCTGCAACTGAACCCGATTGGTCTCGGAGTGAACCGATGGGCGCCGAGCCGGAACGGCAGCGGAGCTGGAATACGGCGGCGGTGCGGCCGGAGGAGCAGTTCTCGTATTACCGCGAGGCGATCTGCCAGGCCTTCATGAACTTGACACCGGAGCCGGCGCGCGGCATCGGATTCGCTGCGGAGGTGCAAAGCATCAGCCTTGGGAGCGGCGCCATCAACCGCGTCAGCTTTCCCGAGCACATCGTACGCCGCTCGCGCACGGACATCGCCGCTTCCACCCAGCGCTGCTTCTATCTCAACCTCAAGCTCGCCGGCCGCTGCACCATCCTGCAGGACGAATGCGATGTCAGCCTGTCCGCCGGTCAGGTCGGCATCTTCGACAGCGATCGCACTTTCGTGCTGCAGCACGATCGCGGGCCGTCGCTCGGCGTGATCTCGTTCCGCGTCCCCGCCGATGCGCTGTGCAGCCGCCTGCCGGCCGAGCCGGACATCGCGCCGACGCGGCTGTCCGACGATCCATGCGTCGGCGCACTGATCGTGGAGACGGCGCGCTCCCTCAACGCCAATGCGCTGCGGCTCGCGCCCGACGATGCGTCGGCGCTGTTCGGCGTGCTGCTCGATCTGGTGGCGCTGAGCCTGGCGCGCCGCGGCCGCCGCGAGACGCATGCGACCACCTCATTTGCCGATGCGACGACCTTGGCGCTACGCCGCGCCATTCACGAGCGGGTGCGCGAGCCCGGCCTGACGGTGGCGACCATCGCATCTGTCGTCGGGATCAGCGAGCGCTATGTGCACAAGCTGCTGGCCCGCGCCGGCACCAGCTTCTCCGACCTGGTGATGGAGCGCCGGCTCGATGGCGCAGCGCGCGATCTGCGCGATCCCGCCCGATGCGGCCGCGACATCGGCCGCATCGCCTTCGACTGGGGCTTTTCGGATCTGTCGCACTTCACGCGCCGCTTCAAGCAGCGCTTCGGCATGCGCCCGCGCGACTGGCGCGCGGAGACCGCGCGTCACCCGGGCTGACCACCGCCTGCGGTCAGCGCGGCCTCGGTTCGCGGGCTGCGCCCCACAACCAGATTGCCGCCAGCAGGACCAGCGAGCCGACGAACGCCGCGACGACATCGCGCAGCGAAATGACGATGCTGCCCATGCCTGGAAACAACCCGAACAGGTTGAACAAGACACCACCGATGAGGGCGCCGACGCATCCCAATCCGATGTTGGTGAGGAGCCCGAAACCGGCTCGGCGGCGCTTCACCAGGATTCCGGCAAGGCCGCCACCAATCAAGCCGACGACGAGCCAAGTCCCTGCATGTGCCAGTGTGAACATTCTTCACTCCGTCGGTCTGCCGTCACCCCTCAGCTGGAGCATCACGGCCAGCAGCAAGATCATGAGAACACATTGCCGAGCGAAGCGAGACCGCCAGTTGCTACACGGAAGCAGCCAGATCAGGGGTCTTGCTCGCAGAGCCACACGAATCGCACGCTTGCAGGTTACATCGATTTCGTTGCCATGAGCTGAACTCTGCACATCGGATGAGTTCGCAACCCACTCGCAAACTGGCGCAGGCCGGCGTCCATGACAAGGTGATGCGGCCCCTGCTTGCTTTGAATTGGCCATTCCGCTTCGGACGTCGCGTACTTCCTCCCGAAATGACAGTCATTCGAATCTAATCGTCTCGAACACGCACGGCTCATGCGAACGCTTCGCACGCGAAGGGCTACGTAGTTCCCCCGAGTTCATATGATCCGCGGAATCAAGAAGAATGCGTTTCCCGCAGAGCGTGTAAGGATGAATGCATGTGCATCGCATGCAACTGGGCAAGATTCCGTGGTTTGCTCCAGCTTGATTTTGGCTCCGTCAACGAGGCCGAGCCGTCACGACGCAGGCTCCTGCAGGCAGGCGCGGCGTTCGCCGCAGCCGGCGTTGCTTCGGTGTCCGCTCCGACGAACGCCGAGGCGCGAACCGGCGGCGGCAAGGCCGACATCGTGTTTCGCAACGGCCCGGTCTACACCGTGAACGGCGGCCGGGAATGGGCCCGCGCGGTCGCCGTCAAGCAAAAGCACATCGTCTATGTCGGCGATGACGCGGGCGTCCGGTCCTTCATCGGCCCGAAGACCCGCGTCGTCGATCTCGCCGGCAGGATGCTGCTGCCCGGCTTCGTGGAAGGACACATCCATCCGATAGCGGGCGCTGTCGTGACTCGGGGTGTCGATCTTCAATACGACACAAGGGAGGAGATGCTCGACGCCCTGAAGGCCTATCGCGCCAAGCTGGGCCAGGCCGGCATCGTCCGCGGCTTCGGCTGGCGCTATAACGCCTTTCCGCCGACCGGCCCTCGCAAGGAGGATCTCGATCAGATCTGGCCGGACACGCCCGTCTTTCTCGTCGGGATCGATGGCCATTCCGCCTGGGTCAATTCCAAGACGCTGGCGATTGCCAAGGTGACCAAGGCGACCAAGGATCCGTTGCCCGGCTACAGCTACTTCGAGCGGGATCCGGCCTCGGGAGAGCCGACCGGCTATCTGGTCGAGCCACCGGCGATGTTTCCGGTCCTCAACGCGATCTCGCCGTTCACGACCGGCTATATTGCGGACTCGCTCGCACAGTGGCTGCCGAAGGCGTCGGCGGCCGGCATCACCAGCGTGTTCGATGCCGGACTGCTCGTTCTGCCCGAGGAGACAGGCTACGAACTCTATCAGGATCTGGAGCGCAAAGGAAAACTGCCGTTCCGTGTGGTCGGATCGACCTACCACAACAATCCGGCGATCGACCCCGTGCCGATCGCGAAGGCCCTGCGTCGACGCTTCAATTCCGAACTGGTGCAGGCGCCCGTTCTCAAGCTCAACATCGACGGCGGCGAAGCCCAACGGACCGCCGCATTGCTGGCCCCCTATAGCGACGATCCGAGCACGAGCGGCGAGACGCTGGTCCCGCCGGAGCAGTTCAAGGACATCATCCGCCGCGCCGACAGGGCGGGCCTCAATATTCACATCCATTCCTACGGTGATCGCGCCAACCGCCTGTCGCTGGACGCGTTCGAAGCCGCGATCAAGGCCAATCCGCCGCGCGATCGCCGGCACACGCTGGCGCATCTCATATTTGTTTCACCTGACGATCTGCCGCGCTTCGCCAAGCTCGGCGTCACCGCGCAGTTCTCCGCCCAATGGTCGGTGGCGGATGCCTATTGGCAGGGCGTGATGCGGCCGCGCGTCGGCGCGCGCGCCGAGCAGGCGTTTCGCACTGGCTCGATCCTGCGTCATGGCGCCAACATCTCGCTCGGCACCGATTGGCCGGCCGCCGGCTATTACAGCACCTACAAGCCGCTGGATGCGATCGAGATCGCGACCACGCGGCGGGAGTTGAACAAGCCGGATCAGCCGGCTTTGGTGCCGCTCGACGAGCGGATCAGCCTCGAAGAGGCGATCCGCGCCGCCACCATGGGCCCGGCCTATCAGCTCGGGCTCGACCAGAAGGTCGGTTCGATCGAGGTCGGCAAGCTCGCCGATCTGATCGTGCTTGAAAGAAACCTGTTCGAAGTCGCCCCGCACGACATCCACAACACAAAGGTGCTGATGACCGTCATGAACGGTCAGGTCAGGCACGAACAGCGAAGCTGAATCCAGCGACGTCTCGGACCGTCACATTCAGGGCCACATCGACATACTCAGACCGATTCCCGGACATGCGGAGGCGCATATGATCGACAGAAGAATGCTCATCAAAGGCGCGGGAGCGGCGTTGGTCGCGTCCGAACTCGGCTTGCCGACCGCGCGCGCCGAGTCCGCCGATCCGCTCTGCTACGCGTCGGTCGCCGATCTCACCGCCATGTTCCGGGCCCGCAAGGCGTCGCCGGTCGATCTCTTGAAGGCGCAGATCAAGCGGATCGAAGCCTTCAACCCGAAGGTCAATTGCATCACCTACGAGCACTTCGACCAGGCGATGAAAGAGGCCAAGCTGTCCGAGGACCGGTATCGGCGCGGCAACCCGAGGCCGCTCGAAGGGATCACGGTAGCCATCAAGGACGAATTCTCCAGGCCGGGCTGGCGGACCACACAGGGCTCGCTCATCTACAAGGACTCGCCGCCGGCAACGGAAAACTCGGCCATCACCGACTTGCTCGAGGCAGCCGGCGCCGTCATGCCGTTCCAGACGACCGTGCCGGAATTCTACCTCTTCCTCGGCGCGTCCACCCGCGCCTGGGGCACGACACGCAATCCATGGAATCTGGAATACTCTCCGGGCGGGTCGTCGGCGGGATCGGGCGCGGCGTTGGCCGCAGGCTTCACGACGCTCGCCATGGGCTCGGACATGGGCGGCTCGATCCGAATTCCCGCCTCGCAATGTGGTCTCTATGGCTTCAGGCCGCCGTTCGGACGCGTGGCCGGTGGGGAAATCCCGTTCGCGACCTCGGGCCCGATGGCGCGGCGCTTCGACGACCTCGTCCGCCTCCAGAACGCGATCGTCGGTCCGTCCGAGCGGATGATGGCCGCGATGCGCCCTCGCCTCGACTATCCCACCCGTTATCCGCACCTTTCCGGGTGGCGCATCGCCGTGGATTGGGGCACCAGCATTGCGGACGTCATACCGTCCGTGAAGGCTGCGATGCTGAGAGGCATCGAGGCGCTGCGCGCCGCGGGTTGCACGGTGGACGAAGTCGATTGCGGCTTCACGAAGGCCCACAAGATGGTCTTCATCCGTGGGCTGATGTCGACGTCCATCGGCACTGCGATCGAGATCTCGAATGCGCATCGCGATCAGCTCTCGCCCTACATGACCGAAATGCTCGACCAGGTCGGCCCGGTCGGACCGCGCCAGGCCGAAGAAGCCGAAGAGCTGCTGCAGCGGCTGCACCGCCAGGTCCAGCAGCGCGTGTTCGGCAAGGGGTACCGCATCCTGCTCATGCCGACCATGGCAACGCCTCTTGTCGGGGCCGACATGTTCAAGAGCAAGGAAAACAAGGTGGACCCGTGGGTGGGCACCGGTCTGGGCTTGGCGCTGACGTGGCACTGGAATCTGCTCAACCGCTATCCGGTCGTCGATGTCCCGCTCGGCTTGGTCGAGGACCGCATGCCCTCGGGCATGCAGGTGATCGGCCAGACCTACACCGATCTCGACACGTTCCAGTTCGCGTCCAACTGGTCCCGTCTCCGGCGGTCCCTGTTCGCGGACGAGCGTTTTCCGTCCTTCACCTGATGCAGCGGGGCCACGCGGTGTGGACGCGAGACAGTGGCTGCAAGAGCAGCGCTTCGACAGCGAGGTCGACGACGCCGAGAGCCTTCCGACAGGTGGTTCTGTTGCTCCTGATTTCGGCACTCTGCCATGACTCCGGCGCCCTGGCACAGCAGGCCAAGACGCCGTCGCTCGAAGATCTGGCCAAGGCGGCGCAGAACCCGATCGCGGACACGATCAGCGTCGGCCTTGAGAATATCGCCATGCCGAATACGGGCCCGTACCGGCAGACGGCCGACGTCTTCAAGATCGAGCCGGTCATCCCGTTCCAGCTCAATGCCGACTGGAATCTGGTGACGCGCACGACCATTCCCGGCATCGCCCAGGTCCGCTTTTCCCCCGAGCAAGGCCGGATCGGCGGGGTCGGCGACATCAACCAGATCTTCGCGCTCACCCCGTCCCATTCGGGCGCCCTCATCTGGGGTGTCGGCCCGACCTTTTCCTATCCGTCGGCGACCGATCCCGCCCTCGGTTCGGGAAAATGGAGCGCAGGTCCGACCATTGTCGCGCTGACCATGCCGGGTCCATGGGTGCTGGGGGTGCTCGCCAACAACATCTGGTCGTTTGCAGGTCCGAGCGACCGCGCGCCGGTGAACCAGATGATGCTGCAGTACTTCGTGACCTACAACTTCTCCGACGGATCCTACATCAGCTCGAGTCCCATCATCACGGCGAACTGGCTCGCGAAGGGCAATGATCGCTGGGTCGTCCCGATCGGCGTCGGCGTGGGCAAGCTCTTCATGGTCGACAAGCAGCCGATCAATGCCGAGGTGGGCGCGTACTACAATCTGCTGAAACCGGACCAGGCATCGCATTGGCAGTTTCGGGCCAGCCTGGCTTTCCTGTTTCCAAAATGACGCTGCTTGGAACGAGCGGCCTCTGTGGCCGTGAGCAGCAATCCGGTCTGCAATCCTGTCTGAAGGCATTCGATTTGAATTTTCACCATCAGCAAGCATCCAGAGCATCAGTCTGCGTGCGTACGCTCGACGCCTTTGAGGCCGATTTGATCGCGGTCAATCCTGGCGGCCGCGGAGGAACGTAGTTTAGCGTTCGATCAGGGAAGGATGCGGCTCACGCGGAACGCGGGCTTTTCGGAGTAGGACAATGTGCATCGCATGCGGCTCAGCCATCGGTTCGCTGTTCGCGGCGTCGAAGCCGGAGGGCGGCGGACTGACCCGTCGCCAGATGGTTGCAACAACGGCTGCCGCCGCAGCATTCGCGGCCGCTGGCTCGGCTCCGGCCTTTGCCGCCCCCAATCGCACGACCGTGTTTCGCGGCGGGCGCGTCTACACGGTGGAAGACTCGCAGCCCTGGGCGGCGGCCGTCGTCGTCAAGGGCGACAAGATCGTCTATGTCGGCGACGATGCCGGAGCGATGAAGTTTGCCGGACGGGGGGCTGAGGTCATCGACCTCAAGGGCCGCATGCTGATGCCGGGCTTCGTCGAGGCGCATTGGCATCTTTGCACTCTGGCATTTGCCCGCGGCGCCTGGGTCAACGAGGAAGATCCTGAGCGCATCTCCGAGATCCTGCGCGATTACGCCAAGACGCATTCCGACGAGAAGTTCATTCTCGGCTTCGGATGGATCGCGGGCGCGTTCCCCGCCTCGGGTCCCCGCAAGGAACCGCTGGACGCGATCTTCCCCGACCGGCCGGTCCTGCTCGTCAGTTGCGATCTGCACAGCTACTGGGTCAATTCCAAGCTGCTGGAGATGGCCGGCATCACGAGGGACACCCCACGCGACGTCGTGCCCGGCTCCTCCTGGTACGAAAAGGATCCCAATGGCGAGCCGACTGGCTTCATTTCGGAAGTACCCGCGCTGTTCGCGGTACTGAAGACGCTCGAAAAGCACGGCATCGAACCGTTCGGCCTCAAGTCGGCCGCCGCCGCCATCGAGGAATGGCAGCCCAAGCTCGCAGCCGCCGGCATCACCACCCTCTTCGATGCAGGCTTCAGCGCCTGGCCGACCGAGCAGCATCACGGTTTCGACATGCTGGTCGACCTCGAGAGCCGCGGCAAGCTGCTGCAACGCGTGATCGGCAGCCTCTATCACAACGACCCCAACGTCGATCCGCTGCCGATCATTCGGGCCTATCGGAAGCGCTATCGCACTCCGCTGGTCAAGGCCGAGGTG
This sequence comes from Bradyrhizobium sp. HKCCYLRH3059, assembly GCF_051168035.1. Taxonomy (NCBI): domain Bacteria; kingdom Pseudomonadati; phylum Pseudomonadota; class Alphaproteobacteria; order Hyphomicrobiales; family Nitrobacteraceae; genus Bradyrhizobium; species Bradyrhizobium sp. HKCCYLRH3059. The sequence continues at coordinate 406,402 of NZ_JBNPUF010000004.1, forward strand.
CTCAAGCTGATCGTCGATGGCACCGAGCTGAGCCGCACCGCCTATCTGCTGGATCCCTATGCCGGAAGGCAGGATTGGCGCGGCGAACCATTGTTGCCATCGCCCGTGTTGAATCGAATCCTGCGCGAAGCCCATGCGGAGGGAATCGATACGCACCTTCACGCCGTCGGCGACGCCGCAGTTCGCATGAGCCTGGATGGATACGAAGCCGCGTTCGGCAGGCAGGGCCCCGGCAACCGCCGCCATACCATCTGCCACGCGTTCCTCACCGCGCCCTCGGACATTGCGCGCTTCAGAAAGCTCGGCCTGATTGCGAACACCCAGATCCAGTGGGGCGTGCCGGATACGAGCCAGCGCCGCATCCGCGAGATCTACGGCGAAGAGCGCTGGAGCCGCATGTACAGCTTCAAGACGTTCATCGACCAAGGCGTCACGGTGTCGTTCGGAATGGATGCCCTGGCGACCGGCTCCAAGGTCGTGGTCAAGCCGCTCGAGGCGGTGCAGGCCGGCCATACGCGCCAGGAGCCCGGCAAGCCCGACGGCCTGGTCCATCCGCCCGCTGCCGAACGCCTGAGCCTGCCGCAGCTCATCCGAGGCTACACAATCAACGGAGCTTACCAGATGCGCATGGAGGATAAGATCGGCTCCATCAAGGTCGGGAAGCTGGCCGATCTGATCGTGCTGGAGAAGAACCTGTTCGATGTCGGGCCGCACGAGATCGGCAAGGTGAACGTTCAGTTGACGATGATGAACGGCCGGATCACGCATCGCGACAGACTCTGAACGGGAATGAGGACGGTGCACGAGATGGCGAATGCGCGGACTGAACAGAATCTTGCGCCGGCGGATTCGCCGATGTCGAAACGTAATCGCTGGCTGATCCTCCTGACCGTCTCCAGCGCGCTGGCGCTCGTCGTCATCGACATGACGGTGCTCTATACCGCGCTGCCCAGCCTGACCCATGAGCTCGGAGCAACCGCCTCGGAGAAATTGTGGATCGTCATGGCCTACGGGCTCGTCGTCGCCGGCCTGCTTCCAGGCTTCGGCTCGCTCGGCGATCGCGTCGGGCACAAGAGGACATTCGTCGCCGGCCTCATCGTCTTCGGACTGGCCTCGGTCGTCGCCGCCTATTCGCCGACCGCCACGATCCTGGTTGGCGGACGCGTCCTGCTCGCGATCGGCGCCGCGCTGATGATGCCGGCGACGCTGTCGATCATTCGCATCACCTTCTCCGATGACCACGAACGGGCGCTCGCCATCGCGATCTGGGGAGCCGTTGCGTCCAGCGGGGCGGCAGTCGGCCCCTTGGTCGGCGGTGTCCTGCTGGAATATTTCTGGTGGGGCTCGGTCTTTCTGATCAACGTGCCGCTCGTCGTCCTGGCGCTGGTCGCCGGCCTGCTGCTGATTCCTGCACCGGCCGATCGTGCTGAGCGCGACTGGGACCTCCTCGGTTCAGTGCAGGTGATGGCCGGGCTGATCGGCTTCGCCTACGTCGTCGAGGAGCTCGGCAGTCGCCAGTCTTCCTATGTCGTCCTTGCCGGCACGGCTGTCGCGACGGTCATCATGTTGACGGTGTTCGTCCGCCGTCAATTGCGTCTCGAGGATCCTTTGCTCGACTTCACCCTGTTCCGAAACGTCGAGTTCACGCTTAGCGTGATCACCGCGATCGTGGCTTCGCTTGCCATTGCGGGGACGGAGCTCGCGATCAGCCAGCGCCTGCAACTCGTCCTCGGCTACTCGCCGCTGCAGGCGGCATTGTACATCCTGCCGGCCCCGCTCGGTGCATTCATCGGCGGGCCGCTCGCGAGCCTCATGCTCCGTCGCGTGGGAGCCGCCACCACGATGTCCGGCGCGCTGTTGATCGCCGGCATCGGCGCGGCCGGTTACCTGCTCTGCTACAACGCCAATCTGGCCCTGCAATTGGTCTGCATCGCGATCAACGGGCTCGGGCTCGGAGCATCCATTGCCGCCGCCTCCAACTCCGTGATGAATCACGCGCCTGAAGGCCGCGAAGGCATGGCCGCGTCGATCGAGGAGGTGTCGTTCGAGCTCGGCGGCACGATCGGCATCAGCATTTTCGGCAGCATCCTGTCCGGAGTCTATACGGCGTTCATGGTTCTGCCCGACGGCCTCGGCATTCCCGCCGTTGCGCGCGATAGCATCGACGAGGCGCTGATCGCCGCCGAGCGGCTGCCAACCGAACTCGCTGCCATCGTCACCTCGCACGCTCACCGCGCCTTCGATCAGGCGTTCCTGACGGTCGTCTGCGTTGCGATGGTCGTCCTGCTCGGCACCGCCTTCCTGGTCCGGCCCCGAGCAGAGCGAACGACATCGAAAGAGGCTCGTCAGCATGTCCATTAGACAGACGACGGCAATCATGTGCCGTCGTCCGTGGTGGAGACCAACATGCTCGCCAACGCAATGTCACCGTCCGTCACGTAGTGATTGACCCGCTCAGGGAGGCTCTGACCAGCTTTGTACAGCTCCACGATCTCGATCGATCGTGTCCTGATCAGTTCGGCCATGATGTAGTCCCGCTCGGCGTTGACATCCGGGTCGGTGGCGTGCGTGACCTGAAACGTCAATCGAGTGAACGATAGGCCGGTGTCCTTCGTGCCGGCTCCGACCCACAGAGCGGATTCATCGACCGCCGGCCGATCGGCGTTGGACCAGAAATCGCCTGCATTCCAGGTTTGCTCTGCGTGTGCCAGGCCAACAGCCCAGAACCTGACGTGATGGCGCTGTCGCGGGCTGTTGCCGATGGCTTTCTGAAAGCCGATATCCTGGCCGCGTCCGAACAGATAGAGCGTGCTGAACGGAGCGGTGGGGTAAGGCGTATCGAGGACGAAGGCGCGGATCATGGCCCAAGAGCTCGTCAGGCCCAATCGGTCCGCTTCAGACCACCCCACCGCAGCAAAGCTTGCGCGAAGCTGTTGGAGCGTCCCGACCAGGGCGAGATTGACGGGGTCGCCGGGCAATCCATCACCCGTGATCGTGTAGCTGGGCACTCGCCGCTTCTGAAGAATCCTGAGACTCAACCGGATCACGCGTGGCAGAACGACATAGGCCGCGAACGCGTAGCTGACGCCGACTGCGACAATCCAGGGCAGCCTGCGGTTCGCGGTCTCGAACACCACGAAGACGATCAGCCAGACCGTGAAGATCCCCAGCCCGGCGACCAGCACGCGTTGCATGAGGCGTATGAGCAGTCGCACTGGATCGGTCCGGCGAAAGGAAGTGAACAGCAGTCGGTGTTTTCGGGAAGGTGTCCGATCTTCATCGCGATGGCAACACCGCACCTGGACGCATGAAACCGCCCGGTCGGCGGCGTTTCGACCAGCTCGTCTGCGTTGCTCGACATCCGCAGTCCAACGCAATCGGACTGCGCGGGGCTTACGCCGACAGCCGCTCGGCGTTGGCCGCGACATAATCCCGATAGAGATCGACGACCGCCGCCGGGCTGGCGCCGGCCATCAGCTTCGCCGTCGCCTCCAGGGCTGCGGCGAGCTTTTCGCTGACCATCAGCTCCGCCTCCTCGCCCGCATCGGCTTCGCCGCGCGCGAACTTTTCCAGCCGGAGCCGGATGACCTCGCCGGCTTCCATGGCCAGCATCGCGGCCGCGAACCAGGGGAACTCCGCCTCGGCGGTTGCCGTCATGGACGGCCGCATCTGCAAGGACATTAGCGTTTTGCTCATCGTCATCGTCCGAGAACATCGGCGGACGTGCGAGGAATACGCTTCAACTTTTAATGATGCGGACGCACAATCATCGCCGATTTCGAGTCGGCTCGAACCACCCGTTAACCACCTGGGCCCTGCTTCTCTCATCCGTCATTGCGAGGAGCGAAGCGGCGAAGCAATCCAGAGTCATGCGCGCGACTCTGGATTGATTCGCTTCGCTCGCAATGACGGGAGAGAGATCTTGCCCGCCATCACGAAGGCGCGAAAATCTTGGGCTTCCTCTTCGTCCTCGCGGTCGGCCTCGTGGCCGGTACCTTGTCCGGCATCGTCGGCACCGGCTCGTCGATCATGCTGATGCCGGTGCTGGCCTACGAGTACGGCCCGAAGGAGGCCGTGCCGATCATGGCGGTCGCTGCGGTCATGGCGAACCTGTCGCGCATCCTGGCGTGGTGGCGCGAGGTCGACTGGCGCGCCTGCGCGGCCTATTCGGTCACCGGCATTCCGGCCGCCGCACTCGGCGCGCGCACCTTGCTGATCCTGCCGTCGCAGGCGGTCGATATCACGATCGGGCTGTTCCTGATGGCGATGGTGCCGGTACGGCATTGGCTGACGCGGCACGACCTCAAGGCCAACCTCTGGCATCTCGCGCTCGGCGGCGCGATCATCGGTTTCCTCACCGGCATCGTGGTCTCGACCGGACCGCTGAGCGTGCCGCTGTTCCTGTTCTACGGGCTGTCGAAGGGCGCGTTCCTCGCCACCGAGGCCGCGAGCTCGCTCGGGCTCTACGTCTCGAAATCCATCACCTTCCAGCGTTTCGGCGCGCTGACGCCGGACATTCTGCTCAAGGGCCTGATCGCCGGCGGCTCGCTGATGGCTGGCGCCTTCGTCGCCAAGCGCTTCGTGCTGCACATGAAGCCCGATGTGTTCCGCGTGGTGATGGATGGCATCATGCTGGCCGCGGGCCTAAGTATGTTATGGAACGCCACCCACTCCTGACCGCACCGATTCTCACCTCATGGCCAAGACCACGCTCTCCTTCGTCTGCCAGAACTGCGGCGCGGCCTATTCGCGCTGGCAGGGCAAGTGCGAGGCCTGCGGCGAGTGGAACACGCTGGCCGAGGAAGACACGACGGGCGCGACCTCCGCGCCGGTCTCGCTGCGCTCCAAGCGCAAGGGCCGCACCTTCCAGTTGGAATCGCTGACCGGCAAGACCATCGACGCGCCGCGGCTGTCGTCGGGCATGACCGAGCTCGACCGCGTCACCGGCGGCGGCTTCGTCCGCGGCTCGGTGCTCTTGGTCGGCGGCGATCCCGGCATCGGCAAATCGACGTTGCTGACCCAGGCGACCTCGATGCTGGCGCGCGCCGGCCATCGCGCGGTCTACATTTCCGGCGAGGAAGCTGTCGCCCAGGTGCGGCTGCGCGCCGAGCGCCTCGGGCTTGCGGATGCGCCGGTACAACTGGCGGCTGAGACGTCGGTGGAGGACATCATCGCGACCCTGTCCGAAGGCGGCGTGCCGCGACTGATCGTGATCGATTCGATCCAGACGATGTGGACCGACACCGTCGAATCGGCGCCGGGCACGGTGACGCAAGTGCGCGCCTCGGCGCAGAAGCTGATCAGGTTCGCCAAGAAATCCGGCGCCGCGATCATCCTGGTCGGCCACGTCACCAAGGACGGCCAGATCGCCGGGCCCCGCGTCGTCGAGCACATGGTCGACGCGGTGCTGTCGTTCGAGGGCGAGGGCTCGCAGCAGTTCCGCATCCTGCGCGCGGTCAAGAACCGGTTCGGCCCGACCGACGAGATCGGCGTGTTCGAAATGACCGGATTGGGTCTGCGCGAGGTCACCAACCCCTCCGAGCTGTTCCTGTCCGAGCGCGATCTCGGCAGCCCCGGCACGGCGGTCTTTGCCGGGATCGAGGGCACGCGCCCCGTGCTGGTCGAAATCCAGGCCCTGGTGGCGCCGACCTCCCTCGGCACGCCGCGCCGCGCCGTGGTCGGCTGGGATCCGAGCCGGCTGTCGATGGTGCTGGCCGTGCTGGAGGCGCATTGCGGCGTCAAGCTGTCGGGCCACGACGTCTATCTCAACGTCGCCGGCGGCCTGCGCATCAACGAGCCTGCGGCGGATCTCGCCGCGGCCGCGGCTCTGGTCTCCTCGCTGGTCAACGCTCCGCTGCCGCCCGATGCGGTCTATTTCGGCGAAATCTCGCTGTCGGGCGCGGTCCGACCGGTGGCGCAGACCTCGGCTCGGCTGAAGGAGGCTGCCAAGCTCGGCTTCGGCCGCGTGGTACTGCCGGAGCGCGCCCGCGGCGAGGCCGGCGGCGACGCCGGGCTCAGCCTCAATACCGTCGGCGGATTGACCAGCCTGGTGGCCGACATCGCCGCGCGCGGCACGCCTCGTGCCCGACACGACAGCAGCCGCGAAGACGGCGACCAGGGCCGCCGCAGCCCCAGCCATGCCGAAAAAAATGCCACACCGGCGAGATTCCGCCGCCAGGACGGCTAGCCGGACCGTGACGTTCGCGTGACTCGCCGCTATACAACGCCGCAACCGGTCGCCCACACGGGATCGTGCAGCCGTCCGGACTTGCCGGGGAACCTCGCTGTCCTCCTCCCGGAGGGGCGGTCCTCCGTCGACTCGAAGCGAACCTTGGACCTGTGAAGCGGACCTGAGCAGCCGATGCCGATAACGATCCTCGATCTCATCCTGCTCGGCGTGATGCTGGTGTCGGGGCTGCTCGCGATGGTCCGGGGCTTCATGCGCGAGGTGCTGTCGATCGCGGCCTGGGGCGCGGCCGCCCTGGTCACGCTTTATTCATTCTCCAAGCTGCTGCCGACCGCCAAGACCTATTTCAACAACGATACCGTCGCGAGCGTGGTCGTCGTCGCCGGTACTTTCGTGGGCACCCTGCTGATCGTCTCGGTGATCACGGTCAAAATCTCCGACATGATTCTCGATTCGCGCATCGGCGCGCTCGACCGCACCCTCGGATTCCTGTTCGGACTGGGCCGCGGCCTGCTGATCGTGGTCGTCGCCTTCCTGTTCTTCAGCTGGCTGGTGCCGGACAAGCAGCGCCCGGACTGGGTCACCGGTGCCAAATCCCGTGTGGTCCTGCAGGGAACCGGGGATTGGCTGATGTCGCTCTTGCCTGATGATCCTGAGAACACCATTTTAAAGAAATTCAAGAAGAACAAGCCGGACGACGACCAGACTGACACCGAGTCGCCCGGAGCGGGCGGCGATGGGTATAGCAAGCCTGCCCGCGACAGCTTGAAGAAGCTGATCGAGAAACCCGCGGCCAAGTGAGCTCAGCCCAGAAGAGAGGCGCGATGGACCTGCACCACGATTCTTCCGGCGAAGCCCAAGCGGATACTCACGCGGATCTGGACTTCGGACCTCAAGCCTACCTCAGAGACCCAGACCTTGACGGAGACACGCTGCGCGAAGAGTGCGGCGTGTTCGGCATTTATGGGCACAATGATGCCGCCGCGATCACCGCGCTCGGCCTGCACGCGCTCCAGCATCGCGGCCAGGAAGCCGCCGGCATCGTCTCCTATGACGGCACGCGCTTCCACAGCGAGCGCCGCCTGGGCCTCGTCGGCGACACCTTCTCCCGCCGCGAGGTGATCGAGCGCCTGCCCGGCAATGCCGCGATCGGTCACGTGCGCTACGCGACCACCGGCGCCACGATCCTGCGCAACGTGCAGCCGCTGTTCGCCGAGCTCAATGCCGGCGGCTTCGCTGTCGGCCACAACGGCAACCTCACCAACGGGCTCACGCTCCGCCGCGAGCTGGTGCGCGCCGGCGCCATCATGCAGTCGACCACCGACACCGAGGTGATCCTGCATCTGGTCGCGCATTCCCGCCGCACCAATTTCATCGACCGCTTCATCGAGGCGCTGCGCGCGCTCGAAGGCGCCTACTCGCTGGTCTGCATGACCAACAAGAAGCTGATCGGCGCCCGCGATCCCCTCGGCATCCGCCCGCTGGTGTATGGCGAGCTCGAGGGCTGCCCGATCCTGGCCTCGGAGACCTGCGCGCTCGACATGATCGGCGCGCGCTACATCCGCGACATCGAGCCGGGCGAGGTCGTGATCTTCGATGAAAACGGCGCCCACAGCCACAAGCCGTTCCCGCCGAAGCCGGCGCGTCCCTGCGTCTTCGAATACATCTACTTCGCCCGGCCCGACTCAGTGGTCGGCGGCCGCTCGGTCTACGAGGTCCGCAAGGCATTCGGCGCGCAGCTCGCGCGCGAGAGCCATCCCGACGTCGACGTCGTCGTGCCGGTGCCCGATTCCGGCGTGCCGGCGGCGATCGGCTACAGCCAGCATTCGGGCGTGCCGTTCGAGCTCGGCATCATCCGCAATCACTATGTCGGCCGCACCTTCATCCAGCCGACGCAGGCGATCCGCGAATCCGGCGTGCGCATGAAGCACTCGGCCAACCGCGCCGCGATCGAAGGCAAGCGCATCATCCTGATCGACGACTCGCTGGTGCGCGGCACCACTTCGCGCAAGATCGTGCGCATGATGCGCGACGCCGGCGCCACGGAGGTGCATTTCCGCCTCGCCTCACCGCCGATCCTCTACCCCGACTATTACGGCATCGACCTGCCGGACCGCGGCGGCCTGCTGGCGGCGACGCATTCGCTCGAGGAGATGCGCGAGCTGATCGGCGCCGACTCGCTGGCGTTCCTGTCGATCGACGGCATGTACCGCGCCATGGGCGAGCCGGCCCGCGACCCCGCCGCGCCGAAATACGCCGACCACTGCTTCACCGGCAGCTATCCGACCCACCTCACCGACCAGTCGCTGGTCGAGCCGACCCAGCAGCAATTGTCGCTCCTGGCGGAGGCGAGCTGAGGCTCTTTCCACATGGTGTCATTCCGGGGTGATGCGCAGCATCGAACCCGGAATCTCGAAATTGTTTTGTGCGCCTGACCTCTAGATTCCGGGTTCGAGGCCTAACGGCCTCGCCCCGGAATGACGGCGTTCGATCGGCCGTCGTCCCGGCACATGCCGGAGGCCCTGACCACCGGCCGTCGTTTGTCGGGCAGGACTAGCCACAGCCACCCAACTCCATCATAACCGCCGCGGAATATGGATCCCGGCGTTCGCCGGGACGACGGCTGAGAGATGATCGTGATGACCCTTCCCCTCGCCAATCGTATTGCCCTCGTCACCGGCGCCTCGCGCGGCATCGGCCATGCGACCGCCCGCGCGCTCGCGCGCGCCGGTGCGCATGTCGTCGCCGTCGCCCGCACCCAGGGCGGGCTGGAGGAGCTCGACGACGAGATCCGGAAAGAGACCGGCAGCGGCGCCACCCTGGTGCCGCTCAGCATGACCGACAGCGACGGCATCGCCCGGCTCGGCGCCGCGCTGCATGAGCGCCATGGCAAGCTCGACATCCTCGTCGGCAATGCCGCCGTGCCCGGCCCCTCCTCACCGCTCGGCCATATCGACCTCAAGCCGTGGAACGACGTCGTCGCGGTCAACCTCACCGCCAACTTCCAGCTGATCCGCTGCATGGAGCCGCTGCTGAAGGCCTCCGACGCCGGCCGCGCGGTGTTCCTCACCTCAGGCGCCGCTCACAAGGCGCAGGCCTATCTCGGCCCCTACGCCGTCACCAAGGCGGCGCTGGAAACGCTGGCTCGGGTGTGGGCGCACGAGACCGAGCGCACGCCGCTGCGCGTCAACCTGTTCAGCCCGGGCCCGATCCGCACCCGCATGCGCGCCACGGTGTTCCCAGGTGAAGACCCGATGACGCTCGAGACACCCGAGCAGGTCGCCGAATTCATCGTGCCGATGTGCCTGCCGTCCTGGACAGAGACCGGCAAGCTCTACGAGTACAAGACCCGCGCGCTGAAGAGCTTTCAGCCACCGGCGTAGACTATCGCGTCGACGGCACCAGGTCGGTCGCAGGCTCCATTCCTACGTCGCACTGTCACCCGCCGCGACCTCCACGAGATCAATGGCGCGCTCCGGGCAAGCCACCACGCACAGGCCGCAGGCAAGGCAGAGATAGCTCTTCGGCGTGTAGGCCGTCTTCATGCCGTGAAAGCGCACACGCATCCTGCCGAGGAAGGACAGCGCGCGGAAATCGTCGTTGCTGATCGGCGCAACGTCGAACACGTTGTAGGGGCACACCTCGACGCAGTCGCCCTTGGCCTCGCATCGGTTGCGGTCGACGACCGGCACGAAGCTGCCCGGCTCGGCCTTGCAGCCGGCGCCCGGACGTTTCGGATGCTGCGCGGCCTTGCGCACCTTGGCAGCCTTGGTGCGCTTCGAGAGCGGTGGTGTCGGCTCGGTCTGGTCGGTCACGTGTCGGCTCCATGGGCGGATGAATCAGGCTTCGGCGGTCAGCATCAGCGTGGTGCCGGCGGGATCGCGCAGCACGTACTGATCGCCCCGCACGATCACCTCGTCGTGGCCGCGCAGCGCGGCGTCGAGGCGCGCGCGGGTGTCGAAGCGGATCGAGAAGCCGCGCAGCCGCGCCACGCCTGCGGGTGCTGGCGGCGCATCGATCCCCTGCCAGACGTTCAGTGCGATACGGTGGGTGTAGGCGCCGCCGGCGCCGAGATCGGCAAACCCCAGCTGTGGCGCGAATGCGCCGGGCAGGAAGCCAAGCCGCGTGTAGAACGTGCGCGCAGCCTCGATGCGCGGGACGTGCAGATGCAGATGGCCGATCCGCGCGGCGTCGGCGAGCGGCGCCGACAGCGGCGGTCCTTTCGCCTGCGCCAGCTCATGGCGCACGTCGAGCGGGCTCCTGCCACTGCAGGGCCGGCCTTCGGCATCGAACACGGTGAAATCGGTCTCGAACGTGCCGTAGCCGCCGAACCGCTCCGGCGTCTCCAGCGTGAACTCGATGCCGAGCCCGTCAGGATCGTTGAGATAGATCGCCTTGGACATCACGTGATCGACCGGCGAGATCGGCGTGCGGCTGGCGATCAGCCGGCGCAGCATCCGCGAGAATTCCGCCTGGTCGGGCACATGGATGGCGAGATGATAGAGGCCGGAGAAGCCGCGCAGCGCCGGGCGTTTCGCACCGGGATGCAGCACCACGAGCGTCTCGCCCGCCGTGCCGAGCTCGGCCGCGCCGTTGCGCTTGCACAGGCGCAGACCTGCGGTCTCGCACCAGAAATCGATCGCGCGCTCGAGATGCGTGACCTCCAGATGCACCGGCCCGAAGGTCGCGATCTCGCTGGATGCGCCGGTTCGCGGCAAGGTCAGATGGTCCATGTGCGATCTCCGATTGGTCCGTCGTTGCGGCCGCGCCCGATGCGGCGGGGCCACGTTAGACGGCCGACGCGTCCTGATCGCCGGGCGCCCCGTTGAGGCTCGCATTCTCCGGGGTGAATGATCCGGGCCGGACAGCGCCGCTCCGCCCGCGGCCGGCGCCTATCTCGGTCCGGCAGGATCTGCCGCGGCGGGTTTGGCGGCTGCCGACTTGCCCGCAGCCGCCTTCGCCACAGCCGGCGCCTGGCGATCGCGCACCGCCATCAGCTCCTTACGCAGCTTCTCCTGCTGCTCGACCGACAACACCGGACGCTGGTCGTCATGCGGCACGTCGTTGACGGGGAGATAGTTGTAGGTGTTGTGGAACTGCGTGGTGGCGTCGGGCGGCGGCGTGGACGACGTCGCGCAGCCGCCGAGCAGCAATGGTATCAGCAGCACGGCGCGCGCAGCGGAGCTCACGACAGACCTGCAGATTCGCCAGATCATCGCGCGGCCGCCGCCATCGTGCGCGCCGGGATCTGCGCCGTGATGCCGTGCTCGTTGGACTGCAGCCCCGGCAGGCTCTTCACCCAGGGATAGCCCCGCCGTCCCATGTCGTGGCCGCGATCGAACAGCGCGGTCATGTAGGTGCGGTCGAACGGACCGTCGGCCTTGGCCTGGAAATCGGCCGGCACGCTGGCGAGGTTGAAGTCGATGCCGTTGAACTTCGCCACCGAGTAGATGCGGTAGATATCGCCGATGCCCTGGTTCTTGATCAGGGTCGACAGCGAGCGTTGCGTCACCGAGAGCACGTCGGCGCCGACGCTGTCCCATTGCGGATCGATGCGGGCGTTGCGGATGACGTAGAGATGCGCGCCGCTCACGCTCCGGCGCGGGCCGCGGCCGGAGACGAGGCGCAGCACCGACGGACCGATGAACACCTGCCGCGTCACGCCGCCGTCGACATGGAGCTCGTCGTAGTCCTTGTCGCCGATCCGCACCTTGATGCGAACCGGAGCGAAGGCGCCCGGCACGGTCGCGGACGCCAGCAGCACCTGGCGGAACAGCGCGATCGCCTCGGGCGTATCGGCGGCGGCGATGCGGCCCATGTCCCACAGCACCGGACGCTGCGCATCGAGATTGGTGGTGCCGACCAGAAGCACCCGGCCCTTGCTGCTCTCGCGCGCGACGTCGCGCAGGAACTCGCGATCGACATACTTCTCGATCAGCCGCGACAGCGGCGTGTTGTCGGCCAGCGCCGAGCCCTGCAGCAGGCCGGGAATGTTGACCGTGAAGATGTCCTTGCGCTCATAGGCGGTGAAGATCTCGCGCAGCTTGTCATCGTGCTCGCGGCCCAGGAAGACGAACGGCGCGATCAGCGCGCCCGAGCTGACGCCCGTCACCATGTCGAACGACGGCCGGTTGCCGGCCTCGCCCCAGCCGGCCAGCAGCCCGGCGCCGAACGCGCCGTTCTCGGCGCCACCGGAGATCGCGAGGAAATTCAGCGGACGCGAGATCGGGAGTTCGGCCGACGCGCGTGACATCGCGGCCTCGGCAAAGCGCGGCGCCGGCTCGTCACCCCAGTAGCGGACGTTGCGGAAGCCGACCGGGTCGGCGCTGACAGCCGCCGCCTCCGGCAACGCGTTGCGTGGCATGACGGCTGCGCACGCCGCCAGCAGCAGCGACGCGGCGCACGCGAGCAGGACACGCGGGACAAGCACGCGGAAGGAGGCGGCGGACTTCATCGCGACGCTTGCTGCTCCACGCTTGCGATCTCCGGCGACGGCTGCGGCGCGTCCGGCCTGGCTTCCTCGGCGCCCTTGTCGGTCCAGCCCGGCGGCAGACCCAGACCGGCACCGACGAAGCCCTTCAGGCCGGGGAAACGTCCGTACTGCTCACATGCGGCATATTTGGGAGCGGCGCCGAGCTTGGCCGGCACGCTCGACACCGAAGGCAGCGAGGCCAGCGACGGGACGCCTGAGAACGGCGACTCGCCGGTCGACACCAGCTTCGCGAAGTCGGCGCCGAACTCGGAAGCGAGGTCGTAGGCGTCGCCGTCATTGGCCATGCGGGCAGTCGAGACCGAGTTGGCGCCGCGCGCCCACACCATTGCGGCCTTCTGGAACCCTGCGAAGTCGCGCGCCTCGGCCTCGACGGACAGCGTGCCGAGCCCGACGGGCAGTCGGGGCACCGGCACCGGGACGCCCGGCAGCGCAACGCTCTTGGCGATGGACGCCGCCTGCGAGGCGGCCGAGGCGGTCGCGTTGGTCGCCGTGGCATGGGTGACGGTCGCCTTGACCGTCAGATCGGCCTCCTCGCGGGGGCCGACGATCTGGAATCGCTCGCTCAGCCGCAGGCACATTTCCCGGCTGATGACGTTGGCCACCAGCTTGCGCTCGCTCTCGTCGAGGGCGATGTCGGGACGCGGCGGAAACGCGGTCGGCTCGATCCGGATCGTCTTGGCCTCGAGCAGCTCCTTCTTGTTGGCCTTGATCTGCGCGCGCGTCACCAGGCCGTTGGCGTCGGCGAGATGATCGTAGTTCTTGAGCGAGCCGGCCCGCTCGAGCGGGGCGGTGGCGCAGCCGGCCGTTGCCAGCGCCAGGGAAACCAGGGTCATCGACTTCAGCGGAGCGAGACGCATCGAAACGGCCAGACCCATTGATAGACAACTCACTCTAATTAAGTCTCACAAGCCGTAGCGCTTGTCCAACTAAACTAGATCAAATTCTCTAGATTAGAGCGGCGAGAAATATTATTTTATATTACAAGCAGTTGGCGGAAACGACGAATGTGGCGAGAGTTGGCCCGGCAGGACACGCGATGAGAAAGGTCGATCCGGTCAAGCACGAGCAGAAGCGCCGGGAGATTCTCCAGGCCGCCCTGTCGTGCTTCGTCAGGAACGGATTTCACGGCGCCAGCACCACCGACATCTGCGCCGCCGCCAAGATCAGCCCGGGCCACCTCTACCATTACTTCCCCAGCAAGGAGGCGATGATCCAGGCGCTGGTCGAGCAGAATCTGAGCCACGCTGCATCGCGCCTCCAGGCAATCCTGGCCTCGCCCGACGTGATCGACGCCCTGGTGCAGGAGCTCGAGAGCACCAGCATTCACCAGCCGCAGGCCCAGGTCCTCAGCGCCGAGGCTTTGGCTGAGGCCTGCCGCAATGCCGACTTTGCAGCCATCGTCCACGCCCATGCGCGCGCGATGCGGGCGCTGCTGGTCGACTTCCTCACCAAGGCACAGGGCCGCGGCGAGGTCGATCCCGGCCTCGATCCGGAGGCGACCGCGAACATCCTGTTCGTGATCGTCGACGGCGCACGCGCGCTGCCGATCCGCAATCCGAACGTCGACATCAAGAAGAGCAGTGAGCATCTACGGCTCATGCTGACGCGCTTTCTGCGGCCGCCCACGTTGCGGACGCCGTCGAAAAAGGAAGCGGTGGAGCAGGCGCCGGTCTGAGCCTGCCGATCGGCGTCCCCCCGCGCGATTGACACTCCGCCATGCCCGCGATTGACTGCGCTCATAAGCGGATGACCGCAGCACATATCGGGGAGGACGGCATGACGCGAGCACGACGCGGACGCGCGACAAGGCCTGCCCTGGTCATTCTGCTGTTCGCCGTTGCGGCCGGCAACGTCCTCTTCTCTCGCAGCACCAGCGCCGCAGCAGAGGTGCCCGCGTTCGCCGTCGAGCCGTCCTGGCCGAAGCAGCTCCCCAACAACTGGATCCTCGGCCAGGTCGGCGGCATTACGGTTGATCACCAGGGCCACATCTGGATCATTCACCGGCCGCGCTCGCTGACCGACGACGAGAAAGGCGCCACGCTCAATCCGCCGCGATCGAAATGCTGCATGCCGGCGCCCCCGGTGCTCGAATTCGATACCGACGGCAATCTCTTGCGCGCCTGGGGCGGCCCGGGCCCGGGCTATGAATGGGTCGGCCGCGAGCATGGCATCGAGGTCGACGAACGCGGCTTCGTCTGGATCGGCGGCAATGCCGACAATGACAACGCCATCCTGAAGTTCACGCTCGATGGCAAGTTCGTCGCTCAGATCGGAACGATGGCGCCGAGCAAGGGCTCCAACGACACCACCCAGCTCGGCAAGCCCGCGGAGACAGCGATCGACAAGGAGGCGAACGAGATCTACGTCGCCGACGGCTACGGCAACCGCCGCGTCATCGTGTTCGATGCCACCACCCTCGCCTACAAGCGGCATTGGGGCGCCTATGGCCATCTCCCTGACGATGCCAAGCAGCCGCCGTATGATCCCAAGGCACCGGTCGCCCAGCAGTTCGGCAATCCCGTGCACTGCGTGAAGATCGCCGACGATGGTCTCGTCTATGTCTGCGACCGCATCAACGACCGCATCCAGGTGTTCAGGAAGGACGGGACATTCGTGACCGAATGGTTCTTCGAAAAGAACACGCTCGGCAATGGCGCGGTGTGGGACATCGCGATCTGGCCGGATCCGAAGCAGACCTACCTGCTGTCTGCCGATGGCGAGAACAACGAGATCCGCATCATCAGGCGGGATGACGGCAGCGTGGTCGGCAGCTTCGGCCACAATGGCCGCAATGCCGGCCAATTCCATTGGGTGCACGCGATGGCTGTCGACCGGCAGGGCAACGTTTATACCGCCGAGGTCGACACCGGTAAGCGCATCCAGAAATTCCGGCTGACCTCGGACGCCCTGCGTTAACGCTCAAGCGAAACGCACAAACCTTGGGCGCGTCTCGCGCCTTTTGGCGCATTGCCGCAACTCACAAGACCGGCTATCCAGGGAGACCGACGGCAAAGGGCGCCCAAGAAGCCCCGCCGTGGCACGACACCAGGGAGGACTTTGATGACGACGTCTCATGCGCGGCGGATGGCTGCGCTGCTTGCCGCCACCACGCTCAGCTTTGCCGGCTCCGCCTTCGCCGACGACAAGGTCGTCAAGATCGGCGTGCTCAACGACATGTCCAGCCTCTACGCCGACATCGGCGGTCCCAACTCGGTCGCAGCCGTCAACATGGCGGTCGAGGATTCCGGCCTGAAGGCCAAGGGCTGGACCATCGAGGTCATCAGCGGCGACCACCAGAACAAGCCCGACGTCGGCGTCAATATCGGCCGGCAGTGGATCGACACGCAGAAGGTCGACGTGATCATGGACACGCCGAACTCGGGCGTGGCGCTGGCCGTCTCCAACCTGGTCAAGGAAAAGAACTCGATCCTGTTGAACTCCGGTGCCGCCACGGCGGACCTGACTGGCAAAGCGTGCAACGCAAACACCATCTCCTTCACCTACGACACCTACATGCTCGCGAACGGCACCGGCAAGGCGCTGACCAAGGCCGGCGGCGACACTTGGTTCTTCCTGACCGCCGACTATGCCTTCGGTCACGCACTCGAGCGCGACACCTCGGCCGTGGTGACCAGCAGCGGCGGCAAGGTGCTGGGCTCGGTGAAGCACCCGCTCAACACCGCCGACTTCTCGTCCTTCCTGCTGCAGGCGCAGTCGTCGAAGGCGAAGGTCATCGGGCTTGCCAATGCCGGCGGCGACACCACCAACTCGATCAAGCAGGCCTCGGAATTCGGCATCGTCCAGGGCGGCCAGAAGCTCGCCGCACTCCTGCTGTTCGTCAACGACGTGCATGCGCTGGGGCTGAAGGTGGCGCAGGGCCTGACCTTCACCGAGTCGTTCTACTGGGATCTGAACGACCAGACCCGCGAATGGTCCAAGCGTTTCCAGAAGCTGTCGCCGAAGGGCACGATGCCGTCGATGACGGTGGCGGGCAACTATGCCGGCACGCTGCATTACCTCAAGACGCTGGAAGCGCTCGGCGGCAATCCGCATGACGGCGCCAAGGTCGTGGCCAAGATGAAGGAGATCCCGACCGACGATCCGCTGTTCGGCAAGGGCCCGCTGCGCGCCGACGGACGCCGCCTGATCCCGGCCTATCTGTTCGAGGTCAAGAAGCCCGAAGAGTCCAAATACCCGTGGGACTACTACAAGCTGATCGCCAAGATCGCGCCTGAGGATGCCGCCAAGCCGCTCGAGGCCAGCGACTGTCCGCTGGTGAAGAAGTAAGCCGATAGCTCCGATGCGGGATGCGGTGGATTAGCATCGCGTCCCGCCAGTGCCGCTGCGCAGAATCACGTCATCGTCAGCGCAGCAGGCTCGCGAGGCGGCCGATGCCTTCCTCGATCACGGCCTCCTCGGGCAGCGAATAAGACAGGCGGATCGTGTTGGTGCCGCTGCCGTCGTGGAAGAAAGCTGCCCCGGGAACGAACGCCACCTGGGCCTGATTCATGGCCCGGTCGAGCAAGGCGGCACCGGACACGCCGTCCGGCAAGGTGAGCCAGACGAAGAACCCGCCGTCGGGCCGCGTCCACCTCGCTTCTGACGGCATCTGTGCCTCAAGTGCCCTCAGCATCGCATCGCGCTTGAGCCGATAATGCGCGCGCGCCCGTGCAATCAGCCCGGCATGCCCTCCGTCTTTCACGAGCCTGTGCATCACGATCTGATTGATCGCTGACACGTTGAGGTCGCTCGCCTGCTTGATGAGGACGAGACGGCTGATGATGGCGCGCGAGGCACAAACCCAGCCGATGCGCAGGCCCGGCGCGACCGTCTTCGAGAACGTTCCGAGATGGATGACGCGGGAAGCATCGAGCGAGCCGCGGCGACGGACGTCCAACGACTGCAGCGACGGCATCTCGTCGCCGTCGAAACGCAAGGCAGAATAGGCGCTGTCCTCCAACACCGGCACGTCCAGCTCGCCGGCGAGATCCAGGACTTCGGCGCGCGCCGAACGCGACAGCGTCTCACCGGTCGGATTGGCAAAGTCCGGCACGACATAGACGAACTTCACGCGCGCCCCCGCAGCTTCTTTCGCGGCTTCGTCCGCGTAGGAGGCCGGGGTGCGGTTCGCAGCGCGTGGACCGATCGAATCGTAACGCGGCTCGTAGGCCGAAAAGGCCTGCAGCGCGCCAAGATAGGTGGGAACGGTGACGAGCGCCGTATCCGCGGGCGTGAGCAGCAGCTTGCCGAGAAAATCGAGCGCCTGTTGCGATCCCGCGGTGACGAGGATGTTGTCTGGCGAGGCCGCTATGCCCTGAGCGGTCATGTGCTCGGCGATCCACTGGCGAAGCGGACCGTAGCCCTCGCTGACGGCATATTGCAGAGCAGCGGAAGCCACGTTGGGCGATGCCAGCGCATCGGCATAGACCTGCGCCGCCGCTGCTGCAGGAAACAGCGCGGGATCGGGGATGCCGCCGGCGAACGAAATCATGCCGGGCCGCTCCAGCACCTTGAGCAGCTCGCGAATCTCCGATGCCTTCATGCGATCCGCGCGGCGCGCGTAGACGGGCTTCCAGCTCACCAATATTCCTCCCCTGATCCGGATATTTATGTCAGCATTATTGACCTATTATGAAGCGTGTGCAATCCCCGTCCGCGCGAGAGCGCGAGAGCTTCATCGGTGGGGTCAGCGGATGAGAACCTTCAGGCCGGCGCGCTAGTCTAGCTGTTCTTTGTCGAGGACAGCGTCCGCACCGCAATCAGGAGAGCGACGATCAGCAACGCCGACGCCAGCAGGAACGGCGCGCCGGGCAGATGCGCCGGCGCGGCCGCTCCGATGAAATAGGCAAAGGTCAGCGTGAACAGGAAGGGACCCGCGAGCTGGGCCACGCTCTGCACGCTCGACGTTGCGCCCTGTAGCTGGCCCTGCTTGTCCGGTGGGACGAGGCGGGTCATCAAAGCCTGCATGGCCGCGCCCGACACGCCCCATAGCGCCATCACGGGGATGCCGAGCCAGCTCAGCGGTCCCGTCGGCGCCACGCCGAAAATGAAGAAGCCGACCATGCCCGCCGACAGGCCGAGCATCAACGCGCCGCGCTCGCCGAACAGGCGGACGATCAGCCCGACCGCGCCGCCCTGCACGATCATCGCGCAGACGCCGACCATCGCCAATGTGAGGCCGACGGTGCGGGTGTCCCAGCCGTAGCGGTAGGTCGCATACAGCACGAAGGTCGACGGCAGCACGACATGGGCAAGCTGGGTGATGAAGTTCACGGTCGACAGCCCCGCCAGGATGCGGTCCGATGCCAGCAGCCGCAGCGCACCGAGCGGGTTCGCCGTCCGCCACCGGAATGGACTGCGCCGTTCCGGCTTCAGCGACTCCGGCAGCACCAGGAAGCCATAGAGCGCGTTGGCGAAGCTGAGCCCCGCAGCCGCCCAGAACGGCAGCCGCGGATCGATGTCACCCAACAGTCCGCCGGTGGCGGGACCGAGCACGAACCCCGCACCGAACGCTGCGCCGATGCGGCCGAAGATCGCGGCCCGCCGATCCGGCGGCGTCAGATCGGCGATGTAGGCAAAGGCGGTGGAGATGCTGGCCGAGGTGACGCCGGAGACCAGGCGCCCAACGAACAGCCAGGCGAGCGACGGCGCCAGCGCCATCAGCACGTAGTCGGCGGCGAGGCCGAAGTTCGACAGCAGGATCACCGGTCGTCGGCCGAAGCGATCGGACAGGCTGCCGAGCACCGGCGAGAACACGAACTGCATCAGCGCCCAGGCGGTGCCGAACAGGCCGAAGATGCGGGCCGCCCGCGCGGTGTCGTTGCCGACGAAGCTCTCGATCAGCTTCGGCAGGATCGGCATGATCAGCCCGAGCGCGAGCATGTCGAGCAGGATGGTGACGAAGATGAAGGCGACCGCGCCGCGGCGCGGGGCCGGCGCATTTTCGGTCGCGACGCTCGGCGGACTTGCTTCCATGGCCGGACCGCTTCCGCTACCGCAACTGATCAGTTCGGCCGCTTGCGCTTGTGCGCGAACGGATTGGCCTTCTCGCGCAGAGTGATGCGCACCGGCGTGCCGGGCAGCTCGAAGGTCTCGCGCATCGAGTTGGTGAGATAGCGCAAGTAGGATTGCGGGATCGCGTCGGCACGCGAGCAGAACAGCACGAAACTCGGCGGCCGCGCCTTGGTTTGGGTGATGTAGTTCAGCTTGAGCCGGCGGCCCGACACCGCCGGCGGCGGATTGTCGGCGATCGCCCCCTCGAACCAGCGGTTCAGCGCCGCCGTCGGCACGCGCCGGTTCCAGACCGCGTAGGCTTCGACGATCGCCTGCATCAGCCGGTCGATGCCCTCGCCCATCAGGCCCGACACCGCCACGATCGGCGCGCCCGCGACCTGCGGCAGCCAGTGGTCGGCATCGCGGCGGAGCATCGAGATCTGGCCGGGGTTGCCGTCCATCAGGTCCCATTTGTTGACGGCGATGACCAGGGCACGCCCCTCGCGCTCGATCAGGTCGGCGATGCGCAGATCCTGCTCCTCGAAGCGGTTCTGCGCATCCATCATCAGCACGACCACCTCGGCGAAGCGCACCGCGCGCAGCGCGTCCGCCACCGACAGCTTCTCCAGCTTCTCCTCGATGCGCGAGCGCCGGCGCAGACCTGCGGTGTCGAAGATGCGGAAGCCGCGGCCCTTCCACTCGATTTCGACCGCGATCGAATCGCGCGTCGTCCCGGCCTCGGGACTCGTGAGCAGCCGCTCCTCGCCGAGCAGATGGTTGATCAGGGTCGACTTGCCGGCGTTGGGACGGCCGACGATCGCGACCCGGATCGGCCTGTTGGCGCGCTCCTCGTCGGTCTCCTCGTGCTCGTCCTCCTCATCGTCCGTGGGCGGCACGAGCTTGCTGACGGCGTCATAGAGCTCGCCCATGCCCTCGCCGTGCTCGGCCGAGATCTGGATGGGATCACCGAGACCCAGCGCATACGACTCCATGGCGCCGAGCTCGCCATGCTTGCCCTCGCTCTTGTTGGCGAGCAGCAGCACCGGCTTGTCCGCGCGGCGGGCGAAATCGGCGAAGGCGCGGTCGGCGGGCGTCAGGCCGATGCGGGCATCGATGACGAAGAACAGCGCGTCGGCGAGCGCGATCGCGGTTTCCGTCTGCTCCTGCATGCGCGCGGTCAGCGAGCCCTTCGGCCCCTCGTCGAGGCCGGCGGTGTCGATGATCGTGAAGTTGAGATCGAACAGCTTCGCTTCGCCCTCGCGGCGGTCGCGCGTGACGCCCGGCATGTCGTCGACGAGCGCCAGCTTCTGCCCGACCAGACGGTTGAACAGGGTCGACTTGCCGACGTTGGGCCGGCCGATGATGGCGATGGTGAAGGGCATGATGATCCGTGCGCGTGAGCGCGCAGCTTTAGCGCATTCGGCCGCAAAACCGAACGGGCGATCCGCCGATTCGCAGGTGAGATTAACGGCTGAAGGAGCCGCTCGGCATCGGCGCCGGGAAGCCGCCGCCGGATCGCTGGGCCGCCGGCTGCTGCGCCGGGGCAGCATCATCCGGCGGTGGTGCCGTGGTGCGGCGGCGCACGATCTTCTTGGGCTTCGGTGCCGGCGGAACGGCGGCAGCGCCCTCCTCGACCGCGGCAGCCTCGCCATCCTGCGGATCGGCCGTCGTCGGGTTGCTCACGGCCGCCTGCCGCCGGCCCTTTTTACCCTTGGGCTCCTCCACCGGAGGCGCCGGCGGCGTAGCCGCCTGAGCGCCTGGGTCGGTCACCGGCTGCTGCTGGGCACCCTTGTAGAGTTCCTTCGGCACGCCCTGCTCGAGACCCGGCACGCCCTCCGGGAACACCGGCTTGCGGTCACCCGGCAGCTTCTTCTTGGTGTCCAGGAAGTCGAGCATGTCCGAGGGGTCGAAACTTCCCCCGCTCGCGCAGCCGCCCAGCACGCCGGAAAGCGCAACGAGGACCGTGAGGGCAATGACACGTTGGGGGCGGCGCATGATCGTCGTTCCAATCAACTCGGTTCGCCGTCGCGAGGTTCGCGATCAGCTCTTGGCGACTGCAGGCAATAGCGCCTGCAGCGCTTCGGCGCGCGAGCGCAGGCCCGGCGGGGTCTCACCATCCAGCGCAATCATGTCGAGCCATTGACGGGCCGCCGCGGCATCGTTGGCCTTCCACGCCGACAGCGCCAGCAATTCGCGGGCGGCGTGGCGGAACGGCGCGCCAGGCGCCGTTTCGCCTTCGAGGCGCTGCCTGAGGTCGGCGTAAGGCGCCGTATCGGCCAGCAGGCCTGCCGCGCGCAGCCGCGCCATCGACTGCGGCTCGGCCCCGATGCTGCGGTCCGCAGCAAGCTCGTCGTAGATCTTCACGGCAGCCGCCTTGTCGCGCATGGCGGCCTCGGCAGCCTGGTGGAAGCGGGCCAGCATGCGGTATCCCGATGGGGCCCTGGCCGCGACATCGGCAAAGGCCTTCTCCGCATCGGCATGCTTGTTCTGCTCGGAGAGTTCGAGGGCCTTGTTGAAGGCTGAGCCCGCCTCGGCCGCCTTCTGGCCTTCGAGATACTGGTAGCCGCGCCAGCCGCCGACGCCGGCGATGATCAGCACGGCAAGGGCGATGATAAAGATCGAGTAGCGGTCCCACAGCTTCTTGAGCTGTTCCCGACGGACCTCCTCATCTACTTCATCAATAAATTCAGACACCTAAGGACATCCCGTCAGGTTCGCTGCGAGCGCGCGCGCATGCGTTTGAAGTGCCGCGCGAGCGGCCCGTTGCCCGCGCGCCGGCGCCGATACCGCATCGGCATGGCGGTGGCAAGGCGAGTCCAGCCGAATCAAGGCGTTACTCCCCGGTTCTGCCACAGGGTCCGAACGCGGCTATCACGCCGTCAAGGCTTCGCGCAACTGCCGTTTCATCACCTTGCCGTTGGCGTTGCGCGGCAGGGGGTCCGCGGTCACGGTCAGGGTTTCCGGAACCTTGTAATCCGAGACCCGCTCGGCACACCAGCTGCGCAGCGCTTCGGCGCTCATCGGCTCGCGGGTCACGACCACCGCATGCACGCGCTCGCCGAGCACCGGACATGGCCGGGCGATGATCGCGCTCTCGACCACCGCCGGGTGGCTCGCCAGCACCGATTCGACCTCGGCCGAGTAGATCTTCAGCCCGCCGCGGTTGATCATGTCCTTCTGCCGGTCGAACACCCGGACGAAATTGTCGGCATCGACGGAGCCGAGGTCGCCGGAATGCCAATAGCCGGCGGTGAAGCTCTCGCCGGTGGCCTTGGGATTGTTCCAGTAGCCCTTGATGACCTGGCCGCCGCCGATCCAGATCTCGCCGATCTCACCGCGCGGCAGCTCCCGCCCCTGCCCGTCCATCACCAGGATGCTGGCGCCCGGACACGGCAGCCCGACGCTGTCGATATGGCGCGCGGTCAGATCCGAGGGCATCAACGTCGCCGGCGAGGTGGTCTCAGTCGAGCCATAGGCGTTGACCAGCCGGAGGCCAGGGATCTTGGCGGCCAGCCGCTCGATGGTGGCGACCGGCATCGGCGCGCCGCCGAAGCCGCCGATCCGCCAGCATGAGAGATCATGACTGTCGAAGTCGCGCTGCAACAGGCAGAGATTGTACATCGCGGGGACCATGACCGTGTAGGTCACGCGCTCGCGCGCGGCGAGCTTCAGATATTCGCCGGCCTTGAACTCCGGCATGATGATCAAGGTGCCGGCGCAGCGCGCCATGCTGGTGATGTTGGCGACGACGCCGGTGACATGGCCGAGCGGCACGGCGGCGATCGAGCGGTCGGCCCGCGTCAGCCCCAGGCAGGTCTCGTAGACCATCGAGGAGTGGATGATGTTGCAATGGGCGAGCATCGCGCCTTTCGGCCGGCCGGTGGTTCCGGAGGTGTAGAGGATCATCGCGGTGTCCTCTTCGGCCACCTCGACGTGATTTTCGTGCGCGGCATGATCGGCCAGCGCTGCAAAATCCGACCGCGCCGGACGATCGTCGACGGCAATGCGCCCCGCCAGCTCCGGCGTTTCCGCAGCGGCCGGCAACCGGTCCGCCAACGCAGCCTCGTGCAGCAGCAGCCGGGCGCCGCAATCCTTCAGCACATAGGCGATTTCCGGCGTCTGCTGTCGCGTCGACAGGAGCACCGTGATCAGCCCGAGCTTGGCTGCGGCAAACAACGTGAGCACGAATTCGATGCGGTTGCCGAGCAGCAGCGCCAGCCGGTCGCCCTTGCGCAAGCCCCTCGCCTGCAGCCCGCCGGCGATCCGCGCGGCGGTCGCGGCGACCTCGCGCCACGACAGCCGCACGGCCCCGCAGACCAGCGCCTCGCCGTCGCCGTTGCGCTCCACCGCTTCTTCGACCATGGCCCAGAGGTTCGCGGGCCGCTCCGTGAACAACGGAACCACGCGATCGCCGAAACGGGCTTCGCGCCGCATCGGCGGCGTTACATAGGTCGACCAGTCCATGGAGTTTCCCCGAGCTTGGCTTCTTGTCGTTGTTCGCCGCGACGCGGACCAGCCTGAAACATAACCAAGGGATGACGCGCTTGGCTATCTCCGCCAGCGCCGGAGATTCATCCCGTGACGCCGCGCGCACCACGACGCCAACGGGCCGATCAAGCGAGAGGCGCCCGTCAGGTCTTTGACTTCATTCCGTAGACATGTTCCGCCGCCGGAAACGCACGGGTACGCACGTCGGCCGCGTAGCGTTCGATCGCCTCGTCGATCGCCGGACCCAGATTGCCGTAGCGGCGGACGAATTTCGGCGCCCGCGGCGACAGGCCGAGCATGTCCTCCAAAACCAGCACCTGACCGTCGCAGGCGGCGCTGGCACCGATGCCGATGGTGGGGATCGCGATCTGCTGCGTGATCTTGCGCGCCAGCGGCTCGGCCACGGCCTCGATCACCACCGAGAACGCACCGGCCTGTGCGATCGCCGCAGCGTCGTTCTCGATCGCGGCCCAATCCGCCTCGTCGCGGCCCTGCGCCCGGAACGAGCCGAGCGTGTTGATCGATTGCGGCGTCAGGCCGACATGGCCCATCACCGGGATGCCGCGCTCGCTGAGGAAGGCGACCGTCTCGGCCATCCGCGCCCCGCCCTCGAGCTTGACCGCTCCGCATTGCGTCTCCTTGAGGATCCGCACCGCCGCATGAAACGCCTGCTCCTTCGTGGCCTCGTAGCAGCCGAACGGCATGTCGACCACCACCAGCGCCTGGCGCGAGCCGCGCATCACGGCGCAGCCCTGCAGGATCATCATCTCCAGGGTCACCGGCACGGTGGTCTCGAAGCCGTGCATCACATTCCCGAGGGAATCGCCGACCAGGATCACATCGCAATGGCGATCCACCAGCGCCGCGGTATGGGCGTGGTAGGACGTCAGCATCACGATCGGCTCGCCGCCCTTGCGGGCGCGAATCTCGGGAGCCGTCTTGCGGCGGACGGTCGATTGCACCGACATCGCTACCCCCCGATGACGGGAATGCCGAGCACGACAGGATGGAACGCGAAGGCCAGCGCGAGATAGACGACGATGCCGACCACCACCGCGATCACGTCATTGCCAACGCCGCCGACCGGGATCGGCGGGCCGCCGGCGTCGGCGCGGCGCTTCAGCGAGATGCGGTCGAACACCGCCCATGCCAGGATCGAGCCGAACAGGATGATGCCGCCGAGATCGCCATTGGCGAGCAGATGCCCGAACGCCCACAGCTTCACGCCGGCCAGCATCGGATGCTTCAGCACGGTGTAGATGCGGCCGCGGATGTAGGCGGCGACGATCATGATCACCGCCGGCAGCATCAAGGCGAGATTGATGTGCTTGAGCGCCTTCGGCGGCGTCCAGACCTGGATCCAGCCGCCGTCGTGGCGGTACGCGGCAAAACCCCAGACGATCAGGGCGAGGCCGGCAAGGGCCACGACAGTATAGACGAGCTTATACGTGCCCTCGCCCAGCCGCGCGATGACCTTCGCGCGCGCCTCGCGCCGGGTCGTGAACACATGGGCGCCGAGAAACAGCACCAGCCCCACCACCATCACCAGAAGTCCCACGGCGTCCCCCTTCGCTTGCACGCGACCTGTGCGTGGGCATCGGTATCATTTCCGGGGGCCGCCTCGCAACGTGGCGCATTTCAACGTCAGGCACTCCCGCCCGCTCGCCGTCGTTCCGGGCCGGCTCGAAAAGCCGAAGTGGCATGACGGGCTATGCGGTCGGGAGATGGAGCACAGCGGACGACGCCATCACCGTTCCGACGTGTTCTTCAGATCGCGATTCTCGACATAGCGGATCGCGATCGGCCGGCCGGCGAGCGCACCGCCGAGCCCCTTTGTGAACTTCAGCGGCAGGCAGCCGTCGAGCGAGGAATTGATCGTCTTCAGATAGGTCGCGCGCGTGTCGGCCGGGGCGCCTGATGTCGCGAAGGTCACGCGTGGCGGCGCGATCATCTCGCCGGTCCGCTTGAAGCTGAAGCGCACCGTCATCTGCATCCCGGCGCGGGCGCTGTCCTCCGGCGGCGGCGTCCAGCACGCGCGCAGCGCTGCGAACAGATCGCCGATCGTGTCGAGATCGTGATCCGGCTTCTGATATTTGGCTTCCTGATCCTTGGCGGGCCGGCTCTCGATCGTGAGTTGCAGGTTCTGGCCATAGGGATAGTTCATCTCGGGAATACACGGCCACGGCCCGAAGACGCTGCAGAACGACGGCGTGCACGGCTGCTCGTCGAGCACGCTGCACGGCGTGTGCGCGAACGGCACCGGATTGATCTGCTGGCGGCGCGCGTCGGCGGCGACCGGAGCGGCCACCATCAGCAGGAGGAGCACGACGACACGGAGCATGGGACTCTCGGGCTGGGATGGACTCCAAGCTGGATCCGATCGCAGAATTCGCAAGCTCAATCCCGTTCACGTCTGCGCGTTCGGCGCCGCGAACGGCTCTCGACCGTAACAGCGGAACTCGGCTAGAACACGGCAGGATGCGACAGCAGACGGACGCGACGATGAGCCGCCACAGCGAGACCGTGATCAACGTCATCAACCCGAACATGACGGCGACGATGACCGAATTGATCGCCAAGGCGGCCCAGGCCAGCGCAAGCCCGTCGACGCGGATCGTCGGCCGCACCGCGCGGTTCGGCGCCGCCTCGATCGAGGGCCATTACGACGAGGCGATTGCCGCGGTCGGCATGCTCAAGGAGGTCGAGGCCGGAGACGCAGAAGGCTGCCACGCCCATGTGATCGCCTGCTTCGGTGATCCCGGCCTGCTCGCCGCGCGCGAATTGTCGGCTGTGCCGGTGCTCGGCATCGCGGAAGCTGCGATGCATGCGGCGAGCTTCGTCGCCACCCATTTCAGCATCGTCACGACGCTGTCGCGCACCAAGGTGATCGCCGAGCACCTCGTGCGCAATTACGGCATGGAGCAGCATTGCCGCAGGGTGCGCGCCGTCGACGTTGCCGTGCTCGACCTCGACAAGCCCGAGGCCAATGTCCGCGGCACGCTGCTCGGCGAATGCCGGGCGGCGCTGCGCGAGGACGGTATCGGCGCCATCGTGCTCGGCTGCGCCGGCATGGCCGATCTCGCGCACGACCTCTCCACCGAGCTCGGAATTCCCGTGATCGACGGCGTCGCCGCAGCGGTGCGCTTCGCCGAGGCGCTGATCGGACTGGGGCTGAAGACGTCGAAGCACGGCGATCTCGCCTTCCCGCTGCCGAAGGCGCGGACGACGCTCTGACTTCAACCTGTAGCCCGGATGAGCGTAGCCTGCCCACCTGGGGAGTTCCGCAACGACCATCGACGCGCCACATTGGGATCAACCCATGGAGCCGTCGATGCCCGATCTGTCCGCCCTCTCCTCACTGTCCTCCGCGCTGGCCGCCGCTGTTGCCGCCGCAGCGCCATCACTGGTCTCGGTCCATTCGCACCGCTCGCGCGCCTCCGGCTTCGTCTGGAAGCCGGGCCTCGTCGTCACGGCGGACGAGACGCTTGCCGAGGAGGGCGAGATCGTGCTCGCCTTCGCCGACGGCACGACCCGCCCCGTCACGATCGCCGGGCGTGATCACACCACCGACATCGCCCTGCTCCGCTTCCAAGGCAAGGATGTCGCGGCCGCCTCGCTTGCCGGCGGCGTGCCGCCGCTCGGCGCTCTGGCCATCCTCGTCGCCGCCGATCAGGGCAAGCCGGCCGCGGCGTTGGCGATGGTCTCGCAATCGGCAGGCGCCTGGCGCAGCCTGCGCGGCGGCGACATCGATGCGCGCATCGAGCTCGACACCAGGCTGCGGCACAGCGCCGAAGGCGGTCTCGTGCTCGACGCTGCGGGCCACGCGATCGGCATGGCCGTGCGCGGCCCGCGCCGGACGCTCGTGATACCCGCGGCCACGATCGAACGGGTCGCCAGCAAGCTCGAGACGCATGGTCGCATCGCTCGCGGCTATCTCGGTGCCGGCCTGCAGCCGGTCCGGCTCGACGATGGACTCGGTGCGATGATCATGAGCCTCGACAAAAGCGGCCCGGCCGCGGCCGCCGGCCTGCGCCAGGGTGACGTCATCACCGCTCTCAACAAGGAGCCGTTCAGGGGCATGCGCGCGATGATGCGCGAACTCGGTCCGGACAGCGTCGGCGCCGTCGTCGAGGTCGCAGCGCTGCGTGCCGGCGAGCCGGTGCAGTTCGCCCTGACCATCGGCGAGAGGCCGGCGTGAGCGAGAAGGCGCGCGCGCCGATCAGGATCGCGATCGCGGTCGATGATGCCGAGCTGGCCGACCGGCTGGCGGCGCTGCTCGGCGATGTCACGGGCCTGACGCTGGTCGCGCCCGGCGAGAGCGCCGACGTCGCCGTCGCGCCGTTGCATGGCAGTGATGAGGCGCGCAGCGGCGACGACAGGATCGACGGCCAGGCGATCGATGATTTTCAGCTCACCGCCCGCGAGCGCGACGTCCTGGCGCTGATGGCCGAGGGCTGCTCCAACAAGGAGATCGCGCGCAGCCTCGGCATCTCCGTACATACGGCGAAGTTCCACGTCGGCTCGCTGCTCGACAAGCTCGATGCAACGGGCCGGACCGATGCGGTGGCGCATGCGGCGCGACGGGGAATCATCGAGCTGTGAGACCGCAGGCCGGCGCGGCGCGCTTCACGACCTCGCGGCGAGCTACTTCCGCAAGCCGCCCATCACGCGAGGCAGCAGCGCCGCGGCCAGCATGCGATAGCCCTCCGGGGTCAGATGCACACCGTCGACCTGATGCGGCAGGCCACGGAACATGCCGTTCTCGACCATCACGACCTTGATGCGGCGCTGCGCGGCCTTGGCCATGATGGCGCTGATGCTGCTGGCGCGCTGGTCGCCGACCCCTTTGCGGGCGTCGTTGCCGCCGGGCTGCAGCACCAGCACGCGGGTTGATCCATCGACCGCGCTGTCGAAGCGGGACAGCATCCCGGCGGTGGTATCACCGTTGATGCCGGCGTTGGCGACGCTGACCCGAACGCCCTTGCCGTGGAGCATGGCCTCGAGCTGGGCCGGAAAATCCTCGCCGCGATTGACGCCCTTGCCATAGGTGTTGCTGGCGCCCAGCGCGACCACCTCGGCGGCGTCTGCCGCTCCGATCGCCGCGAACGCCAAGCCACACGCAGCTAACAGTGCCACCATCTGGCGCCAGACAAGGCGGCCCAAAGATCCCGCTGGCATTTTCTTTTCCCCCCGCTTGGTGTGAGAGGAAGCGTAGCTCACCAGTCGTCTGGTGAAAAGCGCGCGGCGCTACGGGTCTCATCCCGCAGCATGCGCCAAGTCGACTGTGGAAGAGTCCTGTTTCTCTCTACGCGTCATTCCGGGGCGCCCGCAGGGCGAGCCCGGAATCCATTGAGCGACAGAACAAGGGGCAAAATGGATTCCGGGCTCATCGCTTCGCGATGCCCCGGAATGACCGGAGAGCAGCAGCGTCAGGCCTTCTTCTTCACGTCCTTGACGTTGGAGAACACGATGCCTTCGGCGCGTTCCTTGGTGTAGCCGAGATAGAACTCGTTCTTGGCCAGGAACACCGGATCGCCGTCGACGTCGTCGGCGACGCCGGAATTGTTGGCGGCGATGAACGCCTCGAGCTTCTTCTTGTCGTCGCACGAGATCCAGCGCGCCAGCGAGAACTCGGAGATCTCGAATTCGACCGGCAGCGAGTACTCGGCATCGAGCCGCGCCTTGAGCACGTCGAGCTGCAGCGGTCCCACCACGCCGACCAGCGCCGGCGCACCGTCACGCGGGCGGAACACCTGCACGACGCCCTCCTCCGACATCTGCTGCAAGGCTTCCTTCAGCTTCTTCGCCTTCATCGCATCGGTGAGGCGGACGCGGCGGACGATTTCCGGGGCAAAGCTCGGCACGCCGACGAAGGTGAGATCCTCGCCCTCGGTCAGGGTGTCGCCGATGCGCAAGCTGCCATGGTTGGGAATGCCGACGACGTCGCCGGCGAAAGCCTCGTCCGCCACCGAGCGGTCCTGGGCGAAGAAGAATTGCGGGCTCGACAGCGGCATGGTCTTGCCGGTGCGTACCAGCTTCGCCTTCATGCCGCGGTTGAGCTTGCCCGAGCACAGCCGCGCGAACGCGATGCGGTCGCGGTGGTTGGGGTCCATATTCGCCTGGATCTTGAACACGAAGGCGCTCATGCGCGGCTCGGCGGCCTCGACCTTGCGCAGGTTCGACTCCTGCGCGCGCGGCGACGGCGCGTAGCGGCCGAGGCCTTCGAGCAGATCGCCGACGCCGAAATTGCGCAGCGCGCTGCCGAAATAGACCGGCGTCAGGTGGCCCTCGCGGAATGCCTCCAGGTCGAACGGCTTGCAGGCTTCCTTGACCAGCTCCAGCTCGTCGGTGATCTGACTCATGTCGAGATTGGCGTTGATCTTGCCGAGCTCGGCGATGTCGATCTGCTGCGCCGCGCCGGTCTTGGCGCCGCCGCCTTCGAGCAGACGCACGCCGCCGTCGCGGATGTCATAGGTGCCGATGAAGTCGCGGCCGCGCCCCACGGGCCAGGTCATCGGCGTGGTGTCGAGCGCCAGCGTCTTCTCGATCTCGTCCAGGAGATCGAAGGTGTCGCGGCTCTCGCGGTCCATCTTGTTGATGAAGGTGATGATCGGGATGTCGCGGAGGCGGCAGACCTCGAACAGCTTGCGCGTGCGCGCCTCAATGCCCTTGGCGGCGTCGATCACCATGACGGCCGAGTCGACCGCGGTCAGCGTGCGATAGGTGTCTTCGGAAAAGTCCTCGTGGCCCGGCGTGTCCAGCAGGTTGAAGACGAGCCCTTCGAACTCGAAGGTCATCACCGAGGTGACGACCGAGATGCCGCGCTCGCGCTCGATCTTCATCCAGTCCGAGCGGGTGTTGCGGCGCTCGCCCTTGGCCTTGACCTGGCCGGCGAGGTTGATGGCGCCGCCGAACAGCAGCAGCTTCTCGGTCAGCGTCGTCTTGCCGGCGTCCGGGTGCGAGATGATGGCGAAGGTGCGCCGGCGCGCGACCTCGTCGGAGAGCGCGGAGCGGGACGGCTGTTCGGTCGTCAAACTTGTATCGGACATGAGGCGGCGGACGTCGTTTCGGGGCCAGAGAGCGGGCGATTTGATGGGAAAGGCGCGGGATCACGGCCGCCGCGCGCCCTCCATATAGGCGTTTTGCACCGCAACTCCAACCGGCGAGTTGTCCCCTCGCCCGCCCCGGATCAGTGCCGGAGCACCGACACCAGCCAGAACGTCAGCGCCGAGACGATGGCCGAGGCCGGAATCGTGAAGATCCAGGCATAGACGATCGATCCGGCCACGTTCCAGCGCACCGCCGAGGCACGGCGAGCGGCGCCGACGCCGACGATGGCGCCGGTGATGGTGTGGGTGGTCGACACCGGCACGCCGAGGAACGTCGCCAGGAACAGCGTGATGGCGCCGCCGGTCTCGGCGCAGAAGCCCTGCATCGGGTTGAGCTTGGTGATGCGCAGGCCCATGGTGCGGACGATGCGCCAGCCGCCCATCAGGGTGCCCAGCGCCATCGCGGCCTGGCACGACAGCACGACCCAGAACGGCACCGTGAACTGCTCGCCGAGATGGCCCTGCGAGTACAACAGCACGGCGATGATGCCCATCGTCTTCTGCGCGTCGTTGCCGCCATGGCCGAGCGAATAGAGCGAGGCCGAAGCGAATTGCAGGATGCGGAAGGCGCGGTCGACCGCGAACGGCGTCGAGCGCACCGAGGCCCAGGACACGATCGCGACCAGGATCATCGCCAGCACCAGCCCGACCAGCGGCGACAGCACGATCGCCAGCACGGTCTTGGACAGGCCGCTCCACACGGTGGCCGAGATGCCGGCCTTGGCGACCCCTGCCCCGACCAGCCCGCCGATCAGCGCATGCGAGCTCGACGACGGAATGCCGGCCGCCCAGGTGACCAGGTTCCAGACGATGGCGCCGACCAGCGCAGCGAAGATCACCTGCGCGTCGACGATCGCGGGATCGATGATGCCGGTGCCGATGGTCTGGGCGACGTGGAGGCCGAACACGCCGAACGCCACGAAGTTGAAGAATGCGGCCCAGAACACCGCATATTGCGGCCGCAGCACGCGGGTCGAAACGATGGTCGCGATCGAGTTGGCGGCGTCGTGCAGGCCGTTGAGGAAATCGAAGGCGAGTGCGACGGCGATGAGGCCGACCAGGATCGGAAGGCCGAGTTGAGCGTCCACGGCGCGGCCCTACCCTAGACCTGTTCGATCATGATCGAATTGATCTCGTTGGCGACGTCGTCGAAGCGGTCGGCGACCTTCTCCAGATGGTCATAGATCTCGGCGCCGACGATGAAATCCATCGTGTTGGCGTTGCGGTGCTTGAGGAACAGCTCCTTCAGCCCGATGTCGTGGAGATCGTCGACCCGTCCCTCGAGCTTGGTCATCTCCTCGGTGATCGCGGTGATCATCGGCACGTTCTGACCGATCGCCTGCAACAGCGGCAACGCCTTTCCGATCAGGTTGGCGCAGTCGACCAGCAAGGTGCCCATCTCGCGCATGGTCGGCTCGAACTCCTTGACCTCGAACAGCACCACGGCCTTGGCGGTCTGCTGCATCTGGTCGATGGCGTCGTCCATCGAGGTGATCAGGTTCTTGATGTCGCCGCGGTCGAATGGGGTGATGAAAGTGCGGCGGACAGCGGTCAGCACTTCGCGGGTGATGTTGTCGGCCTCGTTCTCGAGCTGGCTGACGCGCTGGCAATGCCTGAGGATGTCGTCGCCGCCCTGCAGCATGTCCTGCAGCGCATGGGCGCCTTGAATCACCACCTTGTTGTGGCGGGCGAACAAATCGAAAAACCGCTCCTCCCGCGGGAGGACGGCGCGAAACCAGTGCAGCATGGGACGAGATCCATCCATTCCGAAACGGGCCAGGGCCGGCCCGTCACAGAACTGTCATACTCCGGATCGCGCACCAGCAGAAGCGGTGGCCGGATCATCCACCGCTTTCTGCCCTTCCGATGATCTCTTTTCAGATCAATGACTTAGAGGGATCGCTTGAACAGATGGGCGATTTCCCCGACGACGCCGCGGCGGAAGGTGAGCACGCAGGCGACGAAGATCACGCCCTGGATCACCGTCACCCACTGGCCGAACCCGGACAGATATTGCTGCATGCCGACGATCACGAACGCGCCGACGACGGGGCCGAACACGGTGCCGAGCCCACCGACCAGGGTCATGAGCACGATCTGGCCGGACATCCCGACCTCGACGTCGGTCAGCGAGGCATTCTGGGCGACGAACACCTTCAGCGCACCGGCGAGGCCCGCCAGCGTCCCCGACAGGATGAAGGCGAGCAGCTTGTAATGGTCGGTCTTGTAGCCCAGCGAGATCGCGCGCTGCTCGTTCTCACGGATCGATTTCAGCACCTCGCCGAACGGCGAGTTGATGGTGCGGAAG
Organism: Bradyrhizobium sp. HKCCYLRH3059; assembly: GCF_051168035.1. Classification (NCBI taxonomy): domain Bacteria; kingdom Pseudomonadati; phylum Pseudomonadota; class Alphaproteobacteria; order Hyphomicrobiales; family Nitrobacteraceae; genus Bradyrhizobium; species Bradyrhizobium sp. HKCCYLRH3059. The sequence continues at coordinate 439,980 of NZ_JBNPUF010000004.1, forward strand.
ATCAGCAGGAAGCCGGCGAGGAAGCCGACCAGCACGACGTAATAGAGCACCGTCGGCTTGGACAGGTCGAGGATGCCGAACATCCGGCCCTGCGGAATGCCCTGGATGCCGTCCTCGCCATGGGTGAACGGCGCCTGCAGATAGATGAAGTACAGGAGTTGCGACAGCGCCAGGGTGATCATCGCGAAATAGATGCCCTGGCGTCGGATCGAGATGTAGCCGGTGATCACCGACAGGACGAACGATCCGGCGACGCCCGTCAGGATGCCGAGCTCGGGCGGCAGCCCCCACACCTTCAGCGCGTGGGCACTGCAATAGCCGGCCGTTCCCAGGAACATCGCATGGCCGAACGACAGCAGGCCGCCATAGCCGATCAGGAGGTTGAAGGCGCAGGCCAGCAGCGCGAAGCACAGCGCCTGCATGACGAAGAACGGGTACAGCCCGGTCCACGGCACGATCGCCAGCAGCGCTGTCATGATGACGAACACGATCATCTCATCGCGCATCGCGCGCGGGGTGATCGGCAGGGTTGCGTCGGTGATGGATGTCATGTCAGGCCGCTCGTCCGGTCAGACCCGTCGGCTTCACCAGCAGCACCAGGACCATCAGAACGAAGACCACGGTGTTGGAAGCCTCGGGATAGAAATATTTGGTCAGTCCCTCAATCACGCCGAGCAGGAAGCCGGTGATGATCGAGCCCATGATCGAACCCATGCCGCCGATCACGACCACCGCGAACACCACGATGATGATGTGCTCGCCCATCAGCGGCCGCACCTGGTTGATCGGCGCCGACAACACGCCGGCCAGCGCCGCGAGCCCGACGCCGAGGCCGTAGGTCAGCGTGATCATGCGCGGCACGTTGATGCCGAACGCCCGCACCAATGTCGGATTCTCGGTGGCCGCGCGCAGGTAGGCGCCGAGCCGGGTCCGCTCGATCAGGAACCAGGTCGCCAGACAGACGACCAGGGAGAATATGACGACCCAGCCGCGATAGACCGGCAGATACATGAAGCCGAGGTTCATGCCGCCGCGGAGCTGATCCGGGATCGCATAAGGCAGGCCGGACGAGCCGAAGAAGTTCTGGAACACGCCCTGGATGATCAGCGCCAGTCCGAACGTCAGCAGCAGTCCGTAGAGATGGTCGAGCCCGGCAATCCATTGCAGCATGGTGCGCTCGAGGACCATGCCGAAGATGCCGACGATGATCGGCGCCAGCAGCAGCGCCCACCAATAATTGATGCCGCCGAGGTTCAGCAGGAAATAGGCGCAGAACGCGCCCATCATGTAGAGCGCGCCATGGGCGAAATTGATGATGTTGAGCATGCCGAAGATGACGGCAAGCCCGAGACTGAGCAGCGCGTAGAACGAGCCGTTGATCAGTCCGACCAGGAGCTGTGCGTAGAGGGCCTGCATCGTCTTGTTTCTGTTTTCTCTCGGCGTTTCCCAGAAGATGGCGGCCCCGGCGACGTTCAGCCGCCGGAGCCACAGCGGTTCATTTCTTCAACAAGGCGCACGCGCTCTTGTCGAGCGGCGTGAAGGCCTGGTCGCCCGGTACCGAGCCGACCAGCTTGTAGAGATCCCACGGGCCCTTGGACTCCGAGGGCTTCTTGACCTCGAACAGATAGGCGGTGTGGATGGTGCGGCCGTTCGGCTGGATCTCGCCCTTGCCGAACAGCGCATCGTCGGTCGGGATCGACTTCATCTTGTCGACGATCTTGACGCCGTCATGCGGGTTCTCGCCGAGCGCCTCCAGCGCCTTGAAGTAATGCATCAAGCCGGCATAGACGCCCGCCTGCACCATGGTCGGCGGCGCGCCGTTCTTCATGCGCTTGGCGAAGCGCTCGGAGAAGACGCGGGTCTGGTCGTTCATGTCCCAGTAGAAGGTCTCGGTGAAGTTGAGGCCCTGCGCGATGTCGAGCCCGATCGACTTGACGTCGGTCAGGAACAACAGCAGCGCGGCAAGCTTCTGGCCGCCCTTATTGATGCCGAACTCAGCCGCCTGCTTGATCGTATTGGTGGTATCGCCGCCGGCATTGGCGAGGCCGATGACCTTGGCGTTCGACGACTGCGCCTGCAGCAGGAAGGAGGAGAAGTCGGAGGTGTTGAGCGGATGCTTGACGCCGCCGATCACCTTGCCGCCATTGGCGGTCACGACCGCCGTGGTGTCGCGCTCCAGCGCGGCGCCGAAGGCGTAGTCTGCCGTCAGGAAGAACCAGGTCGAGCCGCCCGCCTTGACCAGCGCCTGGCCGGTGGTGTGCGCGAGCATGTAGGTGTCGTAGGTCCAGTGCACCGTGTTGGGCGAGCACTGCGCGTTGGTGAGATCCGAGGTCGCAGCGCCCGAATTGATGTAGACGCCGTTCTTTTCCTTGACGACGTTGTTCACCGCCAGCGCCACGCCCGAGTTCGGCACGTCGACGATGACGTCGACCTTGTCGACGTCGAACCACTGGCGCGCGATCGAGGTGCCAATATCCGGCTTGTTCTGGTGATCGCCGGAGATGACGTCGATCTTCCAGCCCTTCGCGGTGAGGCCGGAATCCTCGATCGCCATCTGCGCTGCGAGTGTCGAGCCGGGACCGCCGAGATCGGCATAAAGACCCGACTGATCGGACAGCGCGCCGATCTTGACGGTCTTGTCGCCGGCCGAAGCGACGCTGCCAGCGGCGAGAGTGAGTGCCGTTCCCAGCAGCAGCGACGCGATGAATTTGCTCTTCATTTCCAACTTCCAGAACTTTCCAAGAAAACTGCCAAGAGAACTGCCAAGAGATTCTACCAAGAAAACCGCGAGAAAACCGCGGAAGGAACTGCCAGGTCAGCGCCGCTGGCGCTGGTCAGACGCCGAGATAAGTATGCAGCTTGTCCATGTTGGCCGACAGATCGGCATTGGCGAAGCCGTCGATGACCTTGCCGTGCTCGACGACGTAGTAGCGATCAGCGACCGTCGAGGCGAAACGGAAGTTCTGCTCGACGAGGAGAATCGTGAAGCCTTCCTTCTTCAGCCGCGCGATGGTGTGGCCGATCTGCTGGATGATGACGGGCGCGAGACCCTCGGTCGGCTCGTCCAGCATCAGGAAGCTGGCACCGGTGCGCAGGATGCGCGCGATCGCCAGCATCTGCTGCTCGCCGCCGGAAAGCTTGGTGCCCTGGCTCTTCAGCCGCTCCTTCAGATTCGGAAACAGCTCGAAGATCTGGTCGAGCGTCAGGCCGCCCGGCCGCACAACCGGCGGCAGCAGCAGGTTCTCGCGGACATCGAGGCTCGCGAAGATGCCGCGCTCCTCCGGGCACAGCGCGATGCCGAGCCGCGCGATCTTGTCGGAGGTCATGCGGATCAGCTGCTGGCCGTTGAACTGAACCGAGCCGGTGCGCTTGCCGATGATCCCCATGATCGATTTCAGGGTCGTGGTCTTGCCGGCGCCGTTGCGCCCGAGCAGGGTGACGACCTCGCCGGCATTCACGTTGAAGTTCATGCCGTGGAGAATGTGGGACTCGCCGTACCAGCTCTCGAGGTTGTTGACGTCGAGAATGGTGCTGGTCGCAGCCGCCTGCCCTGGCTTCGTGGCCGTCATCACCTCAGGCATGTCCGGCTCCCAGATAGGCTTCCTTGACGCGCTCATCCTTGGAGAGCTCAGAATACGGCCCTTCCGTCAGCACCTGCCCGCGCGTCAGCACGGTGATGGTGTCGGAGAGGTTGGCGACGACGCTGAGATTATGCTCGACCATCAGGATCGTGTATTTGGCGGAGATGCGCTTGATCAGCGCGGCGATCTTGTCGATGTCCTCGTGGCCCATGCCGGCCATCGGCTCGTCCAGCAGCATCATCTCCGGATCGAGCGCCAGCGTGGTCGCGATCTCCAGCGCGCGCTTGCGCCCATAGGGCATTTCGACTGCCGGAATATTGGCGAACTCGCTGAGGCCGACGTCGTCGAGCAGCTCGAGCGCCCGGCTGTTGAAGCGGTTCAGAACGCTCTTGGAGCGCCAGAAATCGAACGACGAGCCATGCTGGCGCTGCAGGGCGACGCGGACGTTCTCCAGCGCCGTCATATGCGGAAACACCGCCGAGATCTGGAACGAGCGGACCAGGCCGAGCCGTGCCACGTCGGCCGGCGCGGTCGCCGTAATATCCTGACCCTTATAGAGAATCTTGCCGGCCGACGGCGTCAGGAACTTCGTCAGCAGGTTGAAGCACGTGGTCTTGCCGGCCCCGTTCGGGCCGATCAGCGCGTGAATGGTGCCCCGGCGGATCTTGAGCGAAACATCGCGAACGGCAAAAAATCCCGCGAATTCCTTCGTCAATCCGTGGGTCTCGAGAATGAACTCGTCAGCCAAAGATTCCCCCCAAGCCGGCGCCGTCAGCGCCTGGCCCTCGCTTCTTCCTGTACGGCGGCTCTGCCGGACGGCTGGACGATTCCTCGTCGCCACCCGCGACCGCTTCGCGCCGGAATATGCCGTCAATCGAGGGAGTTAGGCAAGGCGGAAAGCTGGGCAACGACGTCGCAAGGCGGCCGGCGGACCTTGCGTTGAAATCGGCCGGTATTTCCCGCTGACATAGAAAATCATACCACCGGCATTTTCCTGCACGCGCGCGGCGATCGCGGCTCCAACTACTTCGCAGCCTTCACGTCCTTTGCGTAGAGATCCGGCTTGAAGCCCACCACGCGGCGGCCGCCGAGATCGAGCACCGGGCGTTTGATCATCGAAGGCTGCGCCAGCATGAGCGCGATCGCCTTGCTCTCGGTGAGTCCGTTCTTGTCCGCGTCGGGCAACTTCTTGAACGTCGTCCCGGCGCGATTGAGCAGCACCTCCCAGCCGAGCTCGTCGCTCCATGCCTTGAGTTTAGCCTTGTCGATTCCGGCGGTCTTGTAGTCGTGGAATTCGTAAGCGACGCCGTGATCGTCGAGCCAGGCGCGCGCCTTCTTCATCGTGTCGCAGTTCTTGATTCCGTAGATCGTGATGCTCATGCCACGCGTCCTCAAACAATCGTGTCCGACCGCGGCGGATGTCCCGCGTTGCGACAATCGGCCGTGCATTTTGCAGCGGGATTCACCCGCTTTTGATGCAGCGACGCCGCGCGTTCCGCGGTCGGAATTCACTCCGACCTTTGCCACGAAACTGTCGGCTGAGCATTACATTTTCTTCGCATCCCCGGCGTATCTGGCCCACGAACAGGAGACCGCGAATGGGCAAGATCATGGTCCGTTGTCCGCAGACCGGCCGCAGCATCGAGACAGGGATGGAAATGGACGCCGCGCGCTTTCAGCGCATGCCCGTGTTCTTCTCGCGCGCATACTGCCCGCACTGCCGCATCTACCATGAATGGTTCGCCGCCCATGCCTGGGTCGAGGAGACGCGCGAGCGCATTGCACTGGCGTGACCGCACAAGATAACGAATGCCACGCGCAACGCATCTCCACACGCCGTCAGGACAGCAGCGCGGCGATATCCTCCTCCGTCAGCGCCTTGCCGACATTGCCCCTCGCGATCGAACGGTGAATCGCCAGCGCCGGCTTGCGCTCACCGATCTTCTCCTCGATCGTCCCGGCGGCGACCAACCGATGGACGAAGACCGTCTTGTCCCGGCCGATGCGGTGGGCTCGATCGATCGCCTGAGCCTCCACTGCGGATTCCACCAGGGGTGGTAGATGATGACGGTGTCGGTCGCCGCAGGTTCAGCCCGCCGCCGCCGGCCTTGAGACTGATCAGGAATGCCGGGCTGTCGCCCTTCTGGAACGCCGTGATCGCACGCTTGCGATCGCGCATATCGCCTGTCAGCCCCCGTCCATCGGATCGCTCTTCAGCGGCTTGTCGGAATCCCCCGGCATCAGGCAGGGATAGAGTTCGCCGAACGTGAATTCCGCCCCGCCGTCGGCGCGATCGAACCGCAGCACCACATCGAAGCGTTTGCCGGACCAGTGGGTCGGTAACTGGCTTTCATTGCTCACCGGCAGCCGCGGCAGGATGTCGGAGATGATCGCCTTGTGCTCCCACGCCACCAGCACGGTGCCGGACAGCGATAGCAGGGCTTCGACCAGCGCCGCCTCCTGCCCCTTCGCAAAGGACGTGTTCGGCTTGTCGAGGCCGACGCGCGCAGCCAAATCGAGCACCGTCTCATAGGGCCGGCGGCTCGGGTCGGAGCCGTCCTCGGCGCTGTCGGGATCGGCGGCATAGACCGCCTGCGGTGTCGGGTAATCCGTGCCGCCCAGTCCGCTGCCGAACAGCGCCGTCCAGGCCCCTGCCCGCTCCCAGCCGAAGATCACCAGCGACTTCGAGTCCGGCTGGCCCTCGTGGGTCAGGCCCGGGCCTGTCGCGTCGCCGTCGGGCTTCTCGGCATGGCGGATGATCAGCAGCGTCAGCGCGTTCATCGGCAAACCTCTCAGGTGGCATCATACATCCATCACACGCATTTGCTACTTGAGATTGCAATCGCGAGACCGCATCATGGCGCTTTTCCAACCAGGATTCATTTCAGATGAGCATGGGATTGCGACAGACCCGCCGGACATTCCTGGCGACGGCCGCGATGGCGGCAGCCTCCACCGTCATCTTGCCGAGGCCGAGCCGCGCCGCCGCGAAATATCGCCGCTACAGCGTCACCAGTGCGGAAGGCCAGAAGATGCTGGCGAGCTACGCCAAAGGCGTCGCCGCCATGCTGCAGCTTCCCGCAAACCATCCGCAGAACTGGTTCCGCAACGCGTTCATCCACCTGATGGACTGCCCGCACGGCAATTGGTGGTTCTATGTCTGGCATCGCGGCTATCTCGGCTATTTCGAGCAATCGATCCGCGCCCTCAGTGGCGACGACAATTTCGCGCTGCCCTATTGGGACTGGACCGAGCTGCCGGAGATTCCCGCCGGCATGTTCGACGCCGTACTGACACCGACCGACCGGGCGTATCAGCCGTTCACCGGGACTCTCGCGGTCTTCACCGCGTTCATCAAGCCGGCGCTGACGGATTACTGGAACAGCCTGTCGAAGGATCAGCGCGGCCAGCTCGAGATCCGCGGCTACAAGTCGATCGACGATCTCTGGAACGACGTCACCGGCTTCTCGCCGTCCGCCAATGCCGGCATCTCCGGCAATGAGGCCTTCGCGACCACCTGCGCCTCACGCTATCTGTCACGCGACAATCCGAAGCTCGACGCCAAGACCACCTACGACGTCTCGCCCTTCGTGATCATGGCGGGCCTGCTGCCGACCGACTTCTACAACCCCGACAACTATCTGAGCTTCACCAGCTCGAAGACCGCCTCGCACAACACCCAGCCGAATGGCGCGACCAAGTTCTCGACCCTGGAAGGCCTGCCGCACAACAAGGTCCACAACTACATCGGCGGCGTCGGCCCGCTCGATCCCGGCCCCTACGGCAACATGACCAACTTCCTGTCGCCGGTCGATCCGATCTTCTTCCTGCACCATTCGAACATGGACCGGCTCTGGGATGTCTGGACGCGCAAGCAGCAGCGGCTCAAGCTGCCCTATCTGCCGCGGGGCGCTGACCTGAAGACGTTCTCCGACGAGCCGTTCCTGTTCTATGCCGACGGCAAGGGCGGCTATGTCGGCCCCAGCAAGGCCGGCGACTACATCTCGACCGACCGCTTCGACTACGACTATGCGCCAGGCTTCGGCGAGGACATCGTCAATCCGCCCGCGGTCGCCGCGGCACCGCAGGCCAAGCCGCAGCAGGGCTCGGTCAAGGCCAATGTGGGCACGGTGAGGATCCCTGGCGATGCGCTCGAAGCGCATCTGGCGGCAGCGCGGCCGCAGCCGCTGATGGCGCAGATCACGCTGCCTCGCCCGAGCGGCTATTCGACCGTGCGCGAATTCGACGTCCTGGTCAACGCGCCCGCCAACGTCAGCAAGGTCACGGCTGACAGCCCCTATTATGCAGGCACCATCGCCTTTTTCGGATCGATGATGCCGGGCATGGCCATGACCACCGATGCGAGTTTCGCGGTGCCGCTGCCGACGAAGCAGGAGGCCTTCTCCGCCCTGCGGGCCGCACCCAACCAGCCGCTGAGCATCCGCGTCGTGCCCTCGGGCGGCGTCGGCACCGCGCCGACGCTGAAAGCGCTCTCGGTCGGACCGCTGCGCCGATGAACGGCAGGCGCGCCGCGCTGCGGACCTGCGCCGTGCTGCTCTGTGCCGTGCTGCGGCCGACCTCGTCCTTGGCCGCGGAGCCGTTCAGAGCCGTCGATCTGGTCGTGCCGCGGCCACTGGATGCGAGCGAGGCTCCCGTCGTCGAGATCAGCCTGGGCGCACTGGGGCGAGGCCAGGAGGTGACGGTGACGACGGCGTCCGGGATGCCGCTCGGGACCATCTCGCCATTCGGCCTTCGCACTGGCGCGGAGGCCGGCACCTACGCGCTTCCGGTGCCGAAGGAGGCGATCAAGAGTGGACGCCTGTCGATCCGTCTCAGCATCAGCCAACCCGGCGGCAGCCGCGCGCCGACGCCGCAGGAGGTTCGCGGCATCACGCTCAGGCTTGCTCCGCGGCCATGATCCGTCGTCTGCGCCGCAAGCGCGCCGGACTCAGACCGTCCCGCTCCGTGCACGTTCTCCGCGCTGCTCGAACGGGCTCGCCATGCTGGGCTGTCCGATCCAGACGCGGTTGAGCAGCCGCGTGAACGGCGGACACGTCGTCCCCTCGATACGCGCCATCGCCTCCTGATAGGGGCCGACGGTACGCAATCTCTCCGGCAGCATCGCATAGGCGCGCGGCAGAAACCGCCTGGTGCGCGCCGCGCTGCGGCGTTCGCGCTCGCCATAGGGCAGCGCGAACGCAAGCCGCAGCCGCTCCGGCAGCATCTCGGCCGTCAACGCCGTGAACCAGCGCGGCGGTCCGATAAGGGTCGCCTCGCCGGAGAAGATACGCTGCGCGATCTCGCGCGCCGCCGGGCCGACCGTGAGCGTCTCCGACGCCATCATCTCGGCCGTATAGGCCTTGAACGACGCCCAGTCCGGCGGCATGGCCTCGTGTGGAATTCCGAACAGGCCCGCGAACCGCGTCGCCTCGCGCCAATATTGCTCGCGCTCGGCATCGTCGAGCGGGCGGCACAGCAAGCCGTAGGACATCATCGCAGTCTCGACCAGCGTGGCATGGACCCAGCGCAGCGCGTCGACTTCATTGGCGCGATAGCGCGAGCCGGCCGTAAACGGTCCAACCGTCTCTGGCATCACGCCGTCGACCGCGGCGTGCCGCCGATACAGCCGCCGCGCCACAGCGACCGCCTGCGCGCGCGTGCCGAACACCATGGTGTAGACGATGCTGAAGGTGCGGTGGAAACGGCCGAGCGGATCGGCGAACACCTTGGACTGCTCGGCAATGCCCGCCGCCACCCAGGGATGGGCGAGCTGCAACAGCAGCGCGCGGCCGGCGCCGAGAAACAGCGCGGCCTCGCGATGCACGCGCCACATCACGCTGTCGGACGGCAGCACGGCATCGCCCGGCGTGGCCGGCGCGGACAGCACCTCGGCCAAGCACCGTTCGAAATCGGCATCGCTGACGATCACGGCCGCTGCGGGATCTCCAGCCCGCGCTGTACCGCCGGCCGCGCCAGCCCGCGTTCGAGCCAGGCCGGCACGTGCTTGAGCTCATCAAAGGCGACGATGTCGCGCGCGCCGTAGAACCCGATCAGGTTGCGCACCCAGCCAAGCGTCGCGATGTCGGCAATCGTGTAGTCGGCGTCCATGATCCACTGCCGGCCATCGAGCCGCGCCTCGAGCACGCCGAGCAGCCGCCTGCTCTCCGCGACATAGCGCTGCAACGGCCGCTTGTCCTCGTACTCGCGGCCGGCGAATTTGTGGAAGAAGCCGAGCTGCCCGAACATGGGACCGATGCCGCCCATCTGGAAATGCACCCACTGGATCGTCTGCCAGCGCCGCGCCGGATCGTTCGGCAGGAATTTTCCGGTCTTCTCGGCAAGGTACTGCAGGATCGCGCCGGATTCGAACAGGCCGAGCGGCTGGCCGCCGGGACCGTCGGGATCGATGATCGCGGGAATCTTGCCGTTCGGATTGAGCGAGAGGAATTCAGGGGTCTTCTGGTCGTCCTTGCCGAAATCGATCGTGTGCGGCTCGTAGGCCAGGCCGGTCTCCTCCAGCATGATCGAGACCTTCACGCCGTTCGGGGTCGGCAGTGAATAGAGCTGGATGCGGTCGGGATGCTGCGCCGGCCAGCGCGTGGTGATCGGAAAGCTGGAGAGATCGGACATCGTGGCTCTGGCTCGCTTTGTCGCTGAGGCCTCAATCTAAGCCCGTGAGCCGCCGCTGCAAGGTTCGATGCGGAACCGCATGCGGCCGACGGTCTTATGTTGCTGCATCGTGCAGAAAGCCAGCATGCCGAGCCCGACCTACCAGTTGATCATGCAGGCGATGATCACGCGCCAGCCGGTGCTGTGCCTGTATGGCGGCTTCGCCCGCGCGATCTGCCCGATCATCCTCGGCCACACCGTCGGCCGCGAGCGCGTGCTCGCGTTCCAGTTCGCGGGCGGCGCGAGCAGCGGCCTGCCGCCGGGCGGCCAATGGAAGTGCTTCGATGTCGCTGACATCAGCGAGGTCGAGCTGCGCCAGGGGCGCTGGCATTCCGGGGGCAGCCATCGCCAGCCGCAACACTGCGTCGCCGACGTCGACCTAGACGTCAATCCGGACAGCCCCTACGACCCGAAACGACCGATTACGCCGCAGCGCGGTGAGCTTCGGCGGAAGCGCTGACGCTATTGCGGCTCGCGCAGGCGCACGCGCAGCAGCGCCGGCAGTTTCGAGGTGGCATCATGCTGCGCGAGCTTCGCCGCGACCCTGCGCATCAGCGACGACGCGCCCTGCCTGGCAAACAGCTTCATGCCGCGATAGCTGAAATCCACCACCACCTCGTGATGGCGCATGCCCTTGCCGCCCTTGACCAGGCCAAGGTCGCGCACCAGGCAATAATGCCCGTCGCTCATGCGTGCCAATCGGGTGTTCTCGAACATGCAGCGAAGCAATGCACCGAGTCGCAAATCCGTCAAGATTGACAGGAACGACTCATGAACCGAGCACGTCTGCGACCGGCCGCCGCGGCGCGAACGGCAGCGTAGGACCATAGCCGAAACGCAACACGAGATCCGGCCGCCGTGTCGTTCCGATCACGCGCGCCAGTTCGGGACGCAGCGCAGCCACCTCTACCGGCTGGTTGATGAAGGCGAGCTTGAGGCCTAGGCGCGTCGCTTCGAGCGCAAAGCGCTGGCACGCCTGCCCGACCCTGATCCAGTGCGAGGGATCGGCGTTCTCGGCTGCGAACACGGCAAGACCGGCAGATGAGCCGATCTGGCGCGCATATTTGTCGTTCTCTGCCGCCGCATCGAAGAGGTGGTCGAACGCAATGCCGCCGAGCGCGGTCGGCAACGACGGATTGCCGCTCGCGGGTGCAAACAGGCCGTCACCCGTTGCCATCGCGCTGCGCGGATTGAAGCGCAGCCAGGACTTCAGCTCGCGCATGAACGCGACGTCGCGCATCTGGGCGTCGTTGCCGGCGACGACGAGGTCGCGGATGGCCGCAATCACAGTACGATCCGTAATGAGTATGAGATCGACGCCTCGCGTGGCTGCTGCCACCTGCAACGCCGCAAGATCGCCTGACGGCACGGCGCGTCCGTCGTAGTCGGCACGTGTCGACTGTCTGCGGACGATCGCAGGCAATAGCGGATCGTCATGCGGCTCGGCGTTCATAAAGCTGTAGCGCACCGTCTGCCCGTCGATGGCAACCTCGCCTCTTCGGCCGCTTGCAGCCGCCGCGATCGCGAGATTGGCGGCCGCGCAGCCCAGGCTGACGAACAGATGATGGTCGTCCGGATCGACCACCGGCGTGCGGCGTGACGGATCGGGCATGATCTCGATCGCATCCTGCGTCACGCGAAAGCGCCATGGCTGCGTGTTGTGACTGTTGGCTGCGAGTGTCGCGTAACGGATGACATCGGTGATCTCGGGCGACAGCGGTGCGCGCAACCGGGCGATATAGTCGTCATACGCGCGCATCGTGCCGGTCGCGGCGCGCCAGGTGCCGGCGCCGAGCGCGGCCACCGCAAGCGCGCTGCCGCCTCCTATCAGGACCTGCCGTCGGTTCATGACTCTGCGCCCGCAATTCTCGCCGCGACCTCGATATCCTCACGATAAGCATGTTCCGCATCGGCGCGTTGTTGCAGATCAAGGCCGCGGCAGCCGGCAAGAACATCGACTCCATGCTGTTGACAGCACCAACAAAGCGGCGTATGTCCCGCGGCCTCGCGAGCGACTGCGCCCGCGACAAACATGAGCGAGACGATGTCCTTCGGCTACGAACACTTCATCCGCACGTCCAACGGCGTCATGCCGGTGGATGGCGCACGCCATGCTCGGGGGAGCGATCTTGCTTGAGGCAAGATCAACAGTCCGCATCACACGGACCCTCCCGAGCCAGCCGCTCCGGAGGGTTTTTTGTTGCCCTCAGGCGAACCGGCTGCACGGCGAAACCAACGGAAGTCCCGGCCTTGGGCCGGAACGGGAGACCCGGATCCCGGGGCTCGCGCAGGTGATGCGCGCGGCCCGAGCGCGCGGGGCCTGTCGGAGGGAACGAGGCGGCAACGCCGGACACCGATGACAGAGCGAGCTTCGAGGAGCTCGCAACATGCGGCGCCGAAGAGCGCCGCAGACAAGCTATTTGAATTCCCGGCCGCTTGCGGCCGGGAGCTGCTGGTGGTGAAGGTGTCGGCTCCTTCGTACCATTGGTGATGCGGGTTCGAATCCCGCCTATGGCGTCACGTACCGTGGAGGCGGCCATGCGAGGGCCGTCGAGTCGCGGGTTGCGGTTGTTCTTCTTTCGGATGACCTGCGTTGGCGTCATTGATCGCCGAGACCGCATGTTCCCCAGCATGCCATCAACGCCACTCGGTGACCGCCGGGCGGCCAAGGCGGTGGTGAAGATGTCTGTTACTTCGTTGAAACCGAGCGCCCCATTGGGGCAGCGACAGCATCGCTTATTCCCCGCCGAACGTATCCACGAGCCGTGGTGAAGACGACTGTTACTTCGCCTTGCACGCCAGAGGTCGCGGGTTCGACTCCCGCCCGGTGTCCTGCCGGTAGCTCAGAGGTCAGAGCGCTGTCCGGTCTCTCAGCGACCGGGTCTCAGTCGTCGCCTGTTCCCGGCTCGTGATCCATCTCAACCGCTGACCCTCATCGAACAGGCGGTCACGTCGTTACGGCGCAGCTACCTGCTGCGCCGCCTTCTTCCACGCGCCGTGGTGAAGAGTGCTGATACTTCGATTGCGGATCGAGAGGTCGTGGGTTCGACTCCCATCCGGCGTTCCATGCGCCGGTAGCTCAGCGGCAGAGCACTATCCGCTCCATGCCAGTGGAGCGGAACTCAGCATTCGCCCGTTCCCGGCGCGTGGTCCCCTGCCGCGCATGGTCTCCGAGACGAGATCATGCGTGACGGCCGGTGCTCCGGCCATTCCATCCATCATCAACCCAGAGAGGAGGCCATCATGGTCAGGCTCAACAAGTTCCTGCGCGCCTTCACCCATGAGGGTGCGCCGTCCCGGCAGCTCGCGCCCGAGCAGGCGCTGCAGCGCACGCTGATGAGCTGCCTGCTGTGGGAGGACCAGTTCTACGAGGACGGGATCGCGATCGCCGAGCGCATCAAGGCGCTGGTGCCGCTGGTCGAGCCGCGCGAGGTGGCTCAGCTCGCGGTCCGTGCACGCGAGGAGATGAAGCTGCGGCATGCGCCGCTGCTCGTCGCCCGCGAGATGGCGCGGCTGCCCACGCACCGTGCGCTGGTCGCCGAGACGCTGTCGCGCATCATCCAGCGGCCGGACGAGATGACCGAGCTGCTGGCGATCTACTGGGCGGATTCTCTGGGTCCGCAGCAGCAGCGCAAGCGGCAGCCGGTCTCGGCGCAGGTCAAGAAGGGGCTGGCGAAGGCGTTCGCCAAGTTCGACGCCTATCAGCTCGCGAAGTATGACCGCGAGGGACCGGTGCGGCTTCGCGACGTGCTGTTCCTGGTGCACGCTCGGCCCAGGGACGCCGCGCAGGAGGCGGTGTGGAAGCAGCTCGCCGATGGCGGGCTGCCGTCGCCCGACACCTGGGAGGTCGCGCTTTCGGCCGGTGCGGACAAGCGCGCGAGCTTCGAGCGGCTGCTCTCAGAGAAGCGGCTCGGAGCGCTGGCGTTGCTGCGCAACCTGCGCCTGATGCAACAGGCCGGGGTGTCGCGGGCGATTATCGCGGCCGCGATCGAGACGATGCGGACGGACAGGATCCTGCCGTATCGGTTCATCACGGCGGCCCGGCACGCGCCGGACTTCGAGCCCGAGCTCGAGGCCGCGATGCTCCGGTCGATCAAGGGCTACGCGCGGCTTCCGGGCCGCACGCGGCTGCTGATCGACGTCTCCGGCTCGATGTTCGCATCGCTGTCGGCGAAGTCGGAGATGACGCGCGCGGACGCGGCGTGCGGGCTGGCGATCCTGGCCCGCGAGGTCTGCGACGAGGTGGAGATCTTCACGTTCAGCGACAAGGTCGTGAAGGTGCCGCCGCGGCGTGGCTTTGCGCTGCGCGACGCGATCCTCGGATCGCAGCCGCATTCCGGGACCTATCTCGGGCGTGCGGTGGGCGAGGTCGACCGCAAGGGAGACCGCCTGATCGTCTTCACCGACGAGCAGAGCCACGATGCGGTGCCGGCGCCCAAGGCGCGCGGGACCATGGTCAACGTGGCGTCGTACCAGCACGGGGTCGGCTACGGACCCTGGACGCGGGTCGACGGCTTCTCCGAGGCCGTGATCGCCTGGATCGCGGCGCATGAGGAGACTCTGCGCGGCGCGACCCTGCACTGACGACAACCGACCCGGACGCGTCACAGACGCGCCCGGGTCTTCCGTTTACCAGGCACATTCGGCGGCGAGTTGCGCTGCTTGCTTCAATGCGTCTGCTTCAGCAGCGGCGCCACGGTTTCGATCTCGTCGGTCATGACGCCGCCGGTAAAGTTCTTGGGCAACCTGGCGATGTCGTCCGGTGTGTCCAGCCCGGCCGAGAACGCCTCACCACTATAGGAGCCGAGGACGAAGACGCTGCTTTCGGCGCGCGTCATGCGCGCGAGGAATCGGTCCGGCCAGCCCCACAGCCACGGCGCGACATTGATCGGGACCAGCACCATCATGTTGTGGCACGCGGACGGCACCAGGCCGGTCCAGCCATAACCGAGATAACGGACCAGGCAGCTCTTCAGCATGCCGCGCGACATGACCTTGAGATCCGGCAGAGACGCCCTGAGCGTCGCGATCGGCGCGTCGCCGCCATAGACCATCAGTCGCGCCCGTCGCGCGCCAGGCAAGCGCGCCAGAGCATCCGCCAGCAGTCGGCCTTCCGCCGGATCATTGCTCTTGACGTTGATCAGGAAAGGCTTGTCCGGAAAGGCTGCGAGCACCTCGTCCAGCGACGGCATCAGGCCGACGCCCTTTCCGCGGAATGGAAACGTGCGCCCGCCATCGGCGGTGTAGCCATAACCGATGTCGAGCTGCCGCAACGCCGTCATCGCATGCTCGCGCGTGACGCCCTTGCCATCGGTGCGACAGTCGAGCGTCCAGTCATGGAACACCGCGAACTGGCCGTCGGTGGTTGGGTGCACGTCGAATTCCACGATATCGGCGCCGGCCAGAAAGCTGGCGCGCATCGAGGCGATGGTGTTCTCGAGATACTCATGCGTCGGCGGCAGCATCCGCGCCGCGGTGCAGGTTTCGCTCGTCAGGCCGGTGCGATCGAACTGCTGCGACACACCTCGATGAGCCAGGAGATGCAGCCGCCCAGCCTCCTTTGTCACCTGCAGATTGGCGTTGTTGAAAAACATGAAGCCGGCGCAGATCAGCACCAGCAGCCCGGCGATTTTCAGGACTCTGCTCATGCGATGTCAATTTCATGATGATTCGAGCCGAATTGCGTCCCTGCCCTCGTTCCCCGAAAGAGTTGTCCTGCGGAGATGGCGCACCTTTTGTCCAGCGCTCCCAGAGCCGATGCGAAAGCGAATGCGAGAAGGGCCACCGCCAAACTTTGGCTTCGAAGCACTGGATCGCTGTTTCTTCATCCGGTATCTGACCTCATGTTTCTGTCCATCGCCACCACCCATCAGCCTGCCACCGATCTCGGCTACCTGCTCAACAAGCATCCGGAGCGGCTGCACGAGCTCGAGCTCACCTATGGCAAGGCGCTGATCTTTTATCCCGAGGCCAGCGAGAGCCGCTGCGAGGCGGCGCTGGTGCTCGACGTCGACCCGATCGGCCTCGTCCGCGGCAAAGGCCAAAGCGACGGGCTGCTCGACCAATATGTCAACGACAGGCCCTATGCCGCGTCGTCGTTCCTGTCGGTCGCGCTGAACAAGGCGTTCCGGACCGCGATGAACGGCGTCAGCAGCGCGCGCCAGGAGCTCGCCGACAGCGCCATTGCACTCGAAGCGGTTGTGACACCCCTGCCCCTGCGCGGCGGCGAAGCCGTGCTGCGGCATTTGTTCGAGCCGCTCGGCTGGCAGGTCGATCTCACCGCGATCCCGGGACCGCAAGGCGATCCGTCGAGCCGCTACGTCCGGCTCACCTTGCGCGGCACCGCGCGGCTCAGCGCGCTCCTCAATCATCTCTACGTGCTGATTTCCGTCATGGACGACGCCAAGCATTATTGGGTCGGCGACGAGGAGATCGACAAGCTTCTCAAACGCGGCGAAGGCTGGCTCGACGCCCACCCCGCCAAGGAGCTGATCGTGCGCCGCTATCTGCGCCATCGCGGCGTGCTCGCGCGCGCGGCGCTGGCCCGGCTCGCGCCGGAGACGCAGGACGAGGCCATCGAGCCCGAGGCGCGCAGCGAGTCAGAAGAGACACTGGAGGCGCCGACCCGCCTCAACGACCTGCGCATGGCCGCCGTGGTCGAGGCGTTGCGGGCGAGCGGCGCCAAAATTGTCGCCGACCTCGGCTGCGGCGAAGGCAGGCTGCTGCAGCTCCTGGTCCGCGAGCGCTGGGTCGACAGGCTGATCGGGCTTGATCCCGCCGTCCGCGAGCTGGAGCGCGCGGCCAAGCGACTGAAGCTGGGCGCGCCCGGCGCACCGCCCGAGGGTCGCGTCATGCTGTTGCACGGTTCGCTCACCTATCGCGATGCGCGCTGGGCCGAGGCCGATGCGGCGGCACTGGTCGAGGTGATCGAGCACCTCGATCCCGACCGACTGCCGATGCTCGAGCGCGTGGTGTTCGGCGCAGCGCGGCCGCGCGCGGTGATCGTTACCACGCCGAACGCCGAATACAACGCACTGTTTCCGAGCCTGCCCGCCGGGCAGTTCCGCCACCGCGACCATCGCTTCGAATGGTCGCGCGCCGAGTTTGCGGACTGGGCGCAGCGGATCTGCGCAACCTTCAACTATCAGGCCGCCTTCTCCGGCATCGGTCATCACGACGAGAGCCATGGCGCGCCGACGCAGATGGCCATCTTCACCCGCTGAGCAATTCCATGAACATCGACATCCCCGATTTCGCGCTGATCGTGCTGATCGGCTCGACCGGCTCCGGCAAGTCGACCTTTGCTGCGAAGCATTTCCTGCCGACCGAGGTGATCTCCTCGGATCATTGCCGCGCGCTCGTCGCCGACGACGAGACCGACCAGGGCGTCTCCGCCGACGCGTTCGACATCGTCCGCGAGATCGCCGGCAAGCGGCTGAAGCACCGCCGGCTCGCGGTGATCGACGCCACCAATGTGCGCCCCGCCGACCGCAAGGGCTGGGTCGAGCTGGCGCGAAAATGGCATGCGCTGCCGGTCGCGATCGTGTTCGATCCCGGCATCGACGTCTGCATCGACAGAAACAAGTCGCGGCCTGAGCGCAGCTTCGGCGGCCCGGTCGTGCAGCGCATGGTCTCGGAGGTCCGCCGTGGCTTCGGTGGCCTGCAGCGCGAAGGCTTTCGTCAGGTGTGGAAGCTCGACAGCGTCGCGCGCATCGAGGCCGCCACCATCGCGCGGCAGCCGCTGTGGACCGACAAGCGGCACGACACCGGGCCGTTCGACATCATCGGTGACGTCCATGGCTGCGCTGATGAGTTGCAGGCGCTGCTGGCGAAGCTCGGCTATCAGGTCAGATGGCGCGATGACGACGGCCGGCGCGCCGTCAGCGTCACGCCGCCCGCAGGCCGCAAGCTCGTGTTCGTCGGCGATCTCGTCGACCGCGGCCCGCAATCGCCGGACGTGCTGCGCATCGTCATGGGCATGGTCTCGGCAGGCACTGCCTATGCCGTGCAGGGCAACCATGACCGCAAGTTCGGACGCTGGCTCGCCGGTCGCAAGGTCACGATCGCGCACGGCCTGCAGGCCACGATCGACCAGCTCACCGGCGCGGATCGAAGCTTCCGGGACAGCCTGCCCGGCTTCCTCGACGGCCTGCGCAGCCATGTCTGGCTCGATGGCGGCCGGCTCGCGGTGGCGCATGCCGGGCTGAAGGAGGAGATGATCGGCCGCGGCTCCGGCGCGGTGCGCGAGTTCGCGCTGTATGGCGAAACCACCGGCGAGATCGACGAGTTCGGCCTTCCCGTGCGCGCCGACTGGGCCGCGAACTATCGCGGACCGACCACCGTGGTCTACGGTCACACGCCCGTGCTCAATGCCGAATGGGTCAACAACACGCTGTGCATCGACACCGGTTGCGTGTTCGGCGGCCGGCTGACGGCGCTGCGCTGGCCGGAGCGTGAGCTCGTCGAGGTCGAGGCTGAGCGCGTCTGGTGCGAGCCGGTGCGTCCGCTCGCGCCTCGCGCCGGCAGCGCCTCCGCGCAGGCCGAGGCGGATCAGCTGCTCGATATCGATGACGTGAGCGGCCGCCGATGGATCGACACCAGGCTGCGCGGCCGCATGGTCGTGGCTGAGGAGAACGCGGCCGCTGCGCTGGAGGTGATGAGCCGTTTCGCGCTCGCGCCGCAATGGCTGGTCTATCTGCCACCGACCATGTCGCCATCGGAGACCAGCGCGCGCGACGGCTGGCTGGAGCGCCCCGAGGAGGCGTTCGCGCATTTCCGCGCCCGCGGCGTCGAGCAGGTGGTGTGCGAGGAGAAGCACATGGGCTCGCGCGCCGTCATCGCGCTGTGCAGGAGCGCCGATATCGCCGGGGCCCGCTTCGGCGTCGCGGGCGGCGAGAGCGGCGCGATCTGGACCCGCACCGGCCGCGCGTTCTTCGACGATCCCGCAATGAGCGAGGCGCTGCTGGCACGGCTGCGCGATGCTGTCGACAGCGCCGGCCTCTGGCAGGAGCTGCAATCCGGCTGGCTGCTGCTCGACGCCGAGATCATGCCGTGGTCGGCGAAGGCTGGCAGCCTGATCGAGAGTCAGTACGCGCCGGTCGCGGCGTCATCGGTTGCAGGGCTCGAAGCGGCGGCAGACGCGTTGGCGCGCGCCGCCGCGCGCGGTCTTGATGTCGCGGCACTCGGCGATCACCTCCGCGATCGGGTGACGCGGGCGCGGCGATATGGCGAGGCATGGGCACCCTATGTCTGGCCGGTCCGCGGCATCGACGATCTCAAGGTCGCGCCGTTTCACCTGCTCGCCAGCGAGGGCCAGGTCTGGTTCGATCAGGACCATGTCTGGCACATGACGCTCGCCGATCGGCTGGCCGCCGCGTCAGCATCCGTGGTCACCCGCACGCAGTGGCGCACCGTGGCTCTGGCTGACGAAACGGCCATCGCCAACGCCATCGCATGGTGGGAGCAACTCACGGCCGGCGGCGGCGAAGGCATGGTGGTGAAGCCCAAGAACTTCGTCGCGCGCGGACCGAAGGGTCTGATCCAGCCGGCGCTGAAAGTGCGCGGCCCAGAATATTTGCGCATCATCTACGGCCCGGAATATGATGCGCCGGAGCACATCGCCCGGCTGCGCCAGCGCAAGCTCGACGGCAAGCGCAACCTCGCTTTGCGCGAGTTCGCGCTCGGCCATGAGGCGCTGACCCGCTTCGTCGCCCGCGAGCCGCTGCGCCGCGTGCACGAATGCGTGTTCGCGGTGCTGGCGCTGGAGAGCGAGCCGATCGATCCGCGGCTGTGAGCCGCTCAAGAACCAACAAGGCCGATCTTCTGCGATGTACAAGCCGATCTTGCGTGATTGGATATGGTCCGACGGACGCGGACCAGAGCTGCGACGAGGGCACTTTTTTGGCCATGGATTGAACTTGATCGCCCTCGATTATCTGAACCCGGACTGGGCTGCCGAAGACGATATGCGACACTTGATTCTTCACAAGGCTCAAGTGCACCAAGTCACGCCAGAGGAAGTCCATGACTATTCCCGCGAAATAGTCAGTTGGGGGCCCGCGATCGATCAAGCCGCCGTGGTGGACCTGGGAAAGTCGGACTGGCTGCTGAGCTTCGCCCAGCGGCATCTGGCCCGCTGCCGACATTTTCGCATCATGTTCTATGACGAATATGTCGACGTCATCTGCGAGAGTATCACAGCCGCCCATGGTGCCTACGCTCCGGGTTGCGGCACCCAGTGACGGGCGCTCTCAAGCCAAAACGTGACTTTGAGCAACCGAGTTGCGGAAGGAAGCCATGGGGTCGTTCATCACCAACCTGCACATTCGTGACGTCGCACCTCACGCGGTCATCGAGGCGCTCAAGTCTCTCCGCGTCGTTCCGGCCTATGTGCGTGGCTCGCCCGCCGATGCCTGGACCAGCATTTTCCCCCAAGCCGCGTTTCAAGATGAAGCGGGCCTGCGCGATGACCTCACCCTGGTCCGCACTGTCCATGCCAGACAGCTTCGAGTTCCCCATCCAGCGACGCACCAGACCAGCCCCACGCGGCCATGGACTCCCCCTTCGGCTTGATCCTGCGCAACGAACGGACGCACGACACACGCCACCGTGCCTACACCGCTCCCCAAGGAGGCTTGAATGAGGACGTCCGTGCAACTCGCCATCGTCATCGCCGCCACCGTGGCCATGCCCGCTTTCGCTCAGGGAACCGGGCCGGTGGCAACGCAATGCGCCGCTGACATCCAGAGCTTCTGCTCCGGCAAGCAGCACGGCGCAGGCCAGGTTCGCGCCTGCCTCGAGAGCAACCGCGAGAAAGTCTCGGCGGATTGCCGCCAGGCCCTCGACACTACGGGACCCGGCCGAGGCAAAGGCCCAAGACGCTGAGTATGCGCATCGGCTGGCCTGGCCCCGTTCCGGGTGCAAGCCAGCCGGCAACTTTCACAGCGATCGGGCCAGGCCCGGGCAAGATTGTCTGCGCCGAGACGATGCGATCTTCGGCGCCAAACGCAGAAGGTCGGCACCCGCCTGATCCCATGGTGACAATGAATCAGTCCGCGGCCGTGGCCGCGACCTCAGGGCAGCGCACCGCCGGCGGGAAAAGGCGCGCGGCGAAACACTCGTTTCAACAGCCCCTGCAATGCGATCGCGGTTCGCACGCCTGGTCCACGAAAATTTCGCTTTTGTTTTTCCGAATTCTGTGAAATACTGCGCCCGTCCCGCCTCGCCATGAGGGGCGCTTCGCGATCGTCACGAACGTGGAGGCGGGATGCGATGGGCGCAGCTCTGCCGCAGCATGGCCTTGCCGTGCGGACGAACGGCAGGATGCGCCGGTGAAATCGTGTGGTCCTGGCCTCCCGATGCTGAGGTCAAGCCGGCTGAGATGATGATCGGCCGGCGACGGGGGCAACAAAGCCCGGTCCCCGAGGAGAGCACGTATAAGCCGGAAAACCGTTGCGCAGGGAAGGCCGGGATCGTCCGGCTGAGCCTGTGGTTCCTGCCCCGTGCACTTCTTCACGCACGGGGGCCGCGGGTATCAGCGGATACCCGGCCTTCCCTGCGCCCTCTGTTCAAAGAGGGACACCGTACGATCATCACCCGGGCGCGCAACGCGCCGCGGGATCGCGATGACATGCTGTTTGACATTCATATCAGAACGCCACGCGCATGACCCCTGCACGTGAGCGTCACTTGCCGTCGTCGAGATGGACCAGCACCGCCGCGTTGGCGATGATGATGGCGTCGCTGCCGGCCTCGGCCGCAATCTCCAGCCCGCCTTTGACCGCGGTCACGGTCACCGTGCCATAGGGCAGCTCCTTGGCCACTGCAGCGGTGTCGACAGCCTCCGGGTTCGGCACGCCGATGGTGACGTCCACGAACATGTCCTGCGGCGTCTTGCCGACCATGCGGAAGAAGCCGAGGCTGGAATGGCGGATCGCGTCCGACACCGCGCGCTTGGCCGCCTTGGTGGCGTCGCCGCCGTGGACGTCGACGCCCATGCCCATCTCGGTGATACAGCGGACGCGCGCCATGTCGTGTTTCCCTCGGTTGCTTGCCTCGTACGCCATGCGACCTTAGCCAACGGCGCGGCCGACGCAAGCCGGGTGGACATCAAGCGCCCCCGCCACAGAAAATGGTCATCTGATGCCGACATATATCGTGCAAGATGATGCGCTGGACGAACCCGAGAACAAGGTCTTCGAATGATGTTCCTCCCCGTCTTTCCCGTGATGGCGATCCATCGGCCGGATCCGGCAGGCATGGCTGACCACGAGGAACATTGAAGGAGAACGCCAATGGGTTTTTCACACACGCTGGGCGGCACGCGCTACCGGTTCGACGACCTCAGAACCTTGCTTGCGAAGGCAACGCCGTTGCGCTCGGGCGACGTGCTGGCGGGCCTCGCCGCGGAGGATGCCGCCGAAGGCGTGGCGGCACGGATGGCGCTCGCCGAGCTGCCGCTGCGCCATTTCCTCAACGAGGCCGTCATCCCCTACGAGACCGACGAGGTCACGCGGCTGATCGTCGACCAGCATGACGGCAAGGCGTTCGCTCCCGTCGCAAGCCTCACGGTCGGCGACTTCCGCGAATGGCTGCTGTCGGATGCGGCCGACGCAGATGCACTCAGCGGCGTGTCGCCAGGGCTGACGCCGGAGATGGTTGCTGCGGTCTGCAAGATCATGCGGCTGCAGGACCTGGTGACGGTCGCGGCGAAATGCGAGGTCGTGACGCGCTTCCGCTGCACCATCGGCCTGCCGGGCCGGATGTCGACACGGCTGCAGCCCAACCACCCGCTCGACGATCCCAAGGGCGTCGCGGCCTCGATCCTCGACGGGCTGATGTACGGCGTCGGCGACGCGACGATCGGCATCAACCCGGCGAGCGACGACGTCGAGACGATGGTGCGGCTGCTCGACTTGATCGAGACCTTGCGGCTTGCCTCGCATGCACCGATCCAGTCCTGCGTGCTGGCCCATGTCACGACGGCGCTGAAGGCGATCGAGCGCCGCGCGCCGGTCGATCTCGTGTTCCAGTCGCTGGCCGGCAGCGAGGAGGCCAATCGCGGCTTCGGCATCACGCTGTCGCTGCTCGACGAGGCGCTCGCCGCGGCCGAAGGCCTGCAGCGCTGCCCCGTCGGGGGCAACGTGATGTATTTCGAGACCGGACAGGGCAGCGAGCTCTCCTCCGGCGGCCATTGCGGCGTCGACCAGCAGACCTTGGAGGCACGCTGCTACGCGGTCGCGCGGCGCTATCGGCCGCTGCTCGTGAACACCGTGGTCGGATTCATCGGTCCGGAATATCTCTACGACGGAAAGCAGATCATACGCGCGGGCCTGGAGGATCATTTCTGCGGCAAGCTGCTGGGGCTGCCGATGGGCTGCGACGTCTGCTACACCAACCACGCCGAAGCCGACCAGGACGACATGGATGCGCTGCTGACCCTGCTTGGCGTCGCCGGCTGCACCTACATCATGGGTGTGCCGGGCGCTGACGACATCATGCTGAACTATCAAAGCACCTCGTTCCATGACGCGCTCTATGTGCGCAAGGTGCTCGGCAAGCGCGCGGCGCCGGAGTTCGAGACCTGGCTCGCGGCCACCGGCCTCAGCGATGCCAAAGGCGAGCTGCGCTTCGAGCCGGCGCGGCTGATGCCGGCGCTGCCGCTGCTGGAGGCCAAGTGATGGGCGGCTCCGACAAGAGCGACTCGCCGGCAACGTCGTCATCGGACGATTGGCGCTGGCTGTCACGCTATACCGAAGCGCGGATCGCGTTGGGACGCTGCGGTCCTGGCCTGCCGACATCGGCACATCTCGCCTTCCAGGCTGCCCACGCCGAAGCGCGCGATGCCGTGCTGAAGCCGTTCGACGCCGAGCGCTTTGCCGCCGAGGCGACCGCGCATGGCTGGCCGGCCCTTGCCGTGCACAGCCGCGCTGCCGATCGCGCGACCTATCTGCAGCGTCCCGATGCAGGGCGCCTGCTGTCGCCGGCGTCGGAAGCGCTGTTGTCCGAGCCGCGCGCGCCGGCAGACATCACGCTGGTGGTGGCTGATGGCCTGAGCAGCCGCGCGGTCCAGGTCAACGCCCTGCCCGTGCTCGACATGTTGATGCCGCGCCTGGCTGCAACCGGCCGACGGCTGTCGCCGGTGATCGTTGCTTCGCAGGGCCGCGTCGGGCTCGCCGATCATGTTGGCGAGCTGTTCGGCGCGTCGGCCTCGATCATCTTGATCGGCGAGCGCCCGGGCCTGAGCGCGGCCGATTCCCTTGGCCTCTATCTCACCTGGATGCCGCGCCGGGGCCGCGTCGATGCCGAACGCAACTGCATCTCCAACGTCCGCCAGGGCGGCCTCGCACCGGCGGATGCGGCGAGCCAGGCGGCCGAACTGATCCAGCGCATGTTCCTCCACCAGGCCGCCGGCGTCAGCCTCGCCCGGCTGCCGCAGCTGCCGGCGCCGGATGGAGATGGCGCGTCATGATGCCGGCGCAGTCCGAAACATCACACCGCGCAATAGCGGTCCTGGATATCCTTGTCGGCCAGCAGCGCCGCGGCGCTGCTCTCATGCACGACCTCGCCCTGGTCGATGATGACGGCGCGATCGGCGAGCCGCAGCGCCCATTCGACGTTCTGCTCGACCAACAGCAGCGTCTTGCCCTGGTCGCGCAATCGCCGGAACAGCACGCCCATCTCTTCGACGAGCACCGGCATGATGCCTTCGGACGGCTCGTCGAGCAGAACCATGCGCGGCCGCGCGATCAAGGCCCGCGCGATCGCCAGCATCTGCTGCTCGCCACCCGACAGCGTGACGCCCTCCTGATCCAGCCGCTCGTTCAATCGTGGAAAGGTCTCCGCAACCTCGGCGAACGCCGCGCGCTCCTCGATATCGGCGCTGGCGGCGACCAGCCCAAGCCGCAGGTTCTCGCGCACCGACAGGCCCGGCACGATGCGGCGCTCCTCCGGAACATAAGCGAGCCCGAGATGAAAGCGCTTGTGGGCCGCAAGCGGCAGCAGATCATGGCCGGCAAAGCGCACGCGCCCCGCGGCCCGGGGCATCAGCCCCATGACGGTGCGCAATGTCGTGGTCTTGCCGGCGCCGTTGCGGCCGACGAGCGCGACCACCTCGCCCTCGCTCACGCGCAGCGAGATGCCGTGCAGGACGTGGCTGGCGCCATACCAGGCCTGGAGGCCGTCGAGCTCGAGCAACGCGGTCTCAGCCATAGCCTTCACTCTGTCCCAGATAGACCCGGCGCACGTCGGGGTTGGATCGGATGTCCTCAGGACGACCGTCGGCGAGCAGCCGGCCGTGATGCAGCACCAGCACCCGCTGGCTCAGGCCGAGCACCATCTTCATCTTGTGCTCGACCAGCAGCACCGTGCGCTTCTCCGCCAGCCGCTCCAGCAGCGCCACCATCTCCTTGGTCTCTTCCGGCCCCATGCCCGCGGTCGGCTCATCGAGCAGCAGAAGCTCCGGTTCGGAGACCAGCGCAATGGCGATCTCCAGCGCGCGCTGCTGGCCGTGGGCGAGATACTTCGCGAGCTCGCCACACCTGCCGATCAGGCCGACCGCCATCAGGGCCGCATCGGCGCGTTCGCGGAGTTCGGCAAGATCGGCGCGCTTGCGCCAGATGTCGTAGCTTACCCGCATGGCCTGGGCGGCGACCCGGACATTCTCGTGCACCGACAAATCGGGAAAGATGTTGGTGATCTGGTACGAGCGCGAGATGCCCTGATGCACGAAGCGATGCTGTGGCAGGCCGTTCAGCTCGCGGCCCTTGAACCGCAGGGTGCCGCTGCTCGGCGACAGCGTGCCGGAGAGAATGTTGAAGAAGGTGCTCTTGCCTGCCCCGTTCGGGCCGATGATCGAGGTCAGCTCACCGGCCGCGAACGCGACTGAGATGCCTTCGAGCGCGACGAAGCCGCCGAAGCGACGGCCGATCCCGTCCGCGCGCAACAACTCGGTGCTCATCGGCGTTGCCTCGCGATCGGCAGCACATCGAGGAACGTGCCCCAGATGCCCTTGGGCAGGAACAGCACGAACACGACGAAGATGGCGCCGACCACGATCTGCCAGTGCGGCGTCCACAATGACACGACGTCCTCCAGAATCAGGAAGACCGCGGCCCCGACGAACGGCCCGAAGAAGCTGCGTGCGCCACCGAGCAGCACCATCATCACGATCATGCCGGAGGTCTGGTAGTGCAGGATGTCGAGCGGCACGATCGACAGATGCAGCGCCGACATGCAGCCGCCGACGGCGGAGATGGCACCCGACAGCATGAACACGATCAGCTTGCAGCGCTCGACGTCGTAGCCGCACGCCCGCGCGCGCTGCTCATTCTCCCTGATCGCCTCGATGACCGCGCCGAACGGCGAGTTGAGGATGCGCGACTGAACCCAGATCGCGATCGCCGCGAGCACCATCAGCACGTAATATTTGTTCACGGGATCGAGGAAGTTGATCTGCGCGCCGAACAGACCGATGTGGTCGACCGTGAAGCCGCGCAGCCCGTTCTCGCCGCCAGTGAAGGAGGAGGCCTGCAGCGCCACGTAGTAGACGAGTTGCGCCAGCGCGAGCGTGACCATGGAGAAATAGATGCCGCGGGTGCGCGTCGAGATCGTTCCGATCAATGCGGCGAGCGCCATGCTCGCCGCGATCGCCAGCGGCACTGCGGCAAACCACGGCAGGCCCCAGCGGCCGATGGCGATGCCGGTCAGATACGCGCCGGTGCCGAAGAAGGCGGCGTGGCCGAACGACAGCAGCCCGGTGTAGCCGAACAGGAGATTGTAGCCCATCACCACGACGCCGTAGATCAGGACGTTCACGGCGAGCGCCTTCGACGGCAGCAGCCAGGGCAGCAGCGCCAGTGCGAGCAGCGAGACCAGCACGCGGTGATCCGCGAGAAGCGCGAAGAGGCGCTGCGCCTGAGGAAGCGGCGGTGCTTCGCCGGTCGAATGCACCGTCATCACGCTCTCCCCTTGAGGCCGAACAGACCCTGTGGCCGGATCAGCAGGACCGCGGCCATGAGCGCGAACATCACGATCGTCGCCATCTCGGGCGCAAACAGCGCGACCATGCTGATGCAGATGCCGACCATCAGCCCCGCGACCACGGCGCCGACGATCGAGCCGAGGCCGCCGATCACGGTGACGACGAAGGCCTCCGCCAGCACCAGCGTTCCCATCTCGGGATTGACGCTGCGCATGGGTCCCGCCAGCACCCCGCCGAGCGCGGCAAGGCCGACGCCGAGGCCGAAGATCGCGAGCCACACCTTGCCGATGTCGACCCCGAGCACCCGCATGATCAGGGGATCACGGGCGCCGGCCCGCACGATCAGGCCGACCCGGGTCTTCTCCAGCATCAGCCAGAGCACCAGCAGCACGACGGCGACCAGCGCGATCACGAACAGACGATATTTGGGGAAGAAGCCGACGCCGAGATCGACGACGCCGATCAATTGGGACGGTGTCGGAAACGGAATACCGTCGCTGCCGAACACGATGCGCACCCCCTCGACCAAGATGTAGCTGAGACCGAAGGTGAGCAGCAATGGATCATCGATCGACCGGCCATACAGGCGCCGGACCAGGACGAGTTCGATCAGCATGCCGAACGCGCCGACCAGAATTGGGGCGAGCAGCAAGCCCCACCAGAAGCTGCCGGTCAGCGATGCCAGATACAGACCGGCATAGGCCCCGATCATGAACAGCGCCCCATGGGCGAAATTGACCACGCCGAGCATGCCGAACACGATGGTCAGGCCGAGCGCAGTGATGACCAGCACCGCCCCAAGGGCGATGCCGGAAAACAGCTGCATGATGATCAGCGAGAGGTCCATGCGATCAGGATCAGGTGGCGTGGCCGAGTTCGCCGCAGCTGCGCAGCATCTCGTCCGCCCCGGGATCGCTGGCCACGATCGCGAACAGGTCGTTCTCGCTCGCCATCGCCGACTTCTTCTTGGATTCCAGCACAAGCACCGATTGCACCGACTGGTGGTCGCATTTGCGGTAATGCTGCGGGCCCTTGGTCAGATCGTATTGCAGCCCCTCCAGCACCGCGATGACCTTATCGGTGTCGGTGCCACCGGCGGCCTGCATCGCCTGCAGCAGCGAGCCGACGCCGGAGTAGCCATAGGCGCCGTAGTCGGTCGGGATCGCGCCGCCATTGGCGGCCCGGAACGCCTTGTTGAACTCGGCCGCGGTCTTGTTCTGTGTCTCAAGACCCCAATAATAGTTGGCGCCGCCGACGACGCCCTCGAACACGTCGGGCCCGACGGCGAGGCGCTGATTGTGCAGGATCACCGGCACCACGATCTTCATCTGCTGCTTGATGCCGAAATCCACCGCCTGCTTGATCGCGTTGGCCTGGTCGCGGCCGAAATTGCTGATGCACAGCACGTCCGGCCGCAGCGACATCAGCCGCGGCATGAAGGTCGAATAGTCGGCTGCACCGAACGGATGCAGGATCTCGCCGACGCTCTCGGCACCGATCGCCGTCTGCGCCCGCTTGAAGCCGCGCAGCATCTCATGGCCATAGGCATAGTCGGCCACGAGATGGGCGACCTTCATGCCCTTCTTGATGGTCTGGCGGGCCACGGCCGCCGTGGTCATGTGCGGGTTCAGCGCCTCGTGGAAGGTGTATTTGCTGAAATCCTTGACCTCGTTGATGGTGTCGGACTGGCTGATCGACACGTAGATCACGCCGCGAGCGCGCGTCACCTCGTTGACGGCAAGCTGGACGGCGCTGGAGAGCGCGCCGACGATAGCGTGCACCTTGTCCTTCTCGATCAGCTCGAGCGTCCGCGTCGCCGCCTCGCCGGCGTTGAGCTTGTCGTCGCGCACAAGCAGCTCGACCTTGCGGCCGGCGACGCCGCCTTTGTCGTTGACCAGCTTGACGGCGAGTTCGGCGCACTTGACCTGGTCACGCGCCTCGGCGGCGAACGGACCGGTCAGCGGCGTCGGAAAGCCGATGCGGATGGTGTCATCGGCGGCACGCCCCAGGCGCGGCATCGCGAGCGTGGCGACACCTGCCGACATCCCCATCAGCGCCGTGCGGCGGGATATTCCTGCGCGTCGCAACTTCGTCTCGTAGACTTGCATGATGTCCTCCCTAACCTTGTTTTCTTAGTATCGATTGAGCGTCTTGAGCACGCGCGCTGGCGTGATCGGAATGGTGTTGATGGAGGCGCCGAAGGGCATCAGCGCATCATTGACCGCATTCAGCACACAGGCCGACGCGGCCGCGGTGCCGGCCTCGCCGCAGCCCTTTGCGCCGAGAATGGTGTCCGCCGTCGGCGTCTCGACGTGATCGATGGTAATGTCTGGCATCTCCATCGCCATCGGCACCAGATAGTCGGCCAGCGATCCGTTGAGCAATTGGCCGGTCTCACTGTAACGGCATTCCTCGAACAGCGCAGCGCCAAGACCCTGTACGACACCGCCGCGCAACTGCTCGTCGACCAGCATCGGATTGATGATGCGGCCGCAATCCTCGACGACATAGTGCTTCAGCAGCTTGATGAAGCCGGTTTCGACATCGACTTCAAGGTAGCTGCCCTGGATGCCATTAGTGAAGGCAAAGGGGTAGCCCTGCGGCGCGAAATGATGGCTGACCGTCAGTTGCGCCTGAGTGCCCGGTGGCAAGGTGTCGGACCGGAAATAGGCGATGCGCGCGATCTCAGCGACCGGCAGACGCGGCTGCCCCGTCGCGACACTGACGATCTGGCCATCGATGACGTCGAGCGCAGCAGGCTGCTCCTGCAGCACCAGCGCGGCGATCTCCAGAATGTTCGCCTTGAGCTTTCGCGCGGCCTGCAGCGCCGTCTCGCCGCCGATGCCTGCACCGCGGCAGGCCCAGGTCGCACCACCATGCGGCGTGACCTCGGTATCGCCGGTGATGATCTTGACACGCTCCTGGGCGAGACCAAGCTGGTCGGCGACGATCTGGCTGATGATCGCCTCGGTGCCCTGGCCCTGCTCGGTCACGGAGATCGCACAGCGCACCTCGCCCGACGGCGTCAGGCTGACGGTCGCGCCATCCTGCGAGGAAATGCGCGCGCCGCCGACGCCGTAGAACGCAGGGCTCGGGTTGGTGATCTCGACGAAGGTCGCAATGCCGATGCCGCGATAGATGCCGCGCCGACGCAGCTCGGCCTGCTCGGCGCGGAGCGCGTCATAGTCCATGATCCCGCGCAGCCGCCGCAGGCAGACTTCGTGCGACAGCGCCTCGAACCTGTAGCCGGTCGGCGATGCCGTCGGATAGGCGCTGTCGACAATCACGTTCCTGGCGCGCATCGCGAATGGATCGAGCCCGACGCGGGCAGCAGCGAGATCCACCATGCGCTCGGTGACCGCGCAGGCGATGGGATGTCCAACCGCGCGATACTGGCTGGTCTGCACCTTGTTCTGGAACACGACCTCGAGCGCGGCGCGGTAGGATTTGAAATCATACGGCGCACCGATCAGGCGGATGACCTGATTGCCTTCGACGACGCTGGTGCGCGGATAGGTCGAGAACGCGCCGATCGCCGTGGCATCGTGGACGTCCATGGCAAGGATCTTGCCGTCGGCGTCGACGGCCATGCGCGCGCGGACGTGGTGATCGCGGGCATGAATATCCGACACGAAGGACTCGATGCGATCGGCGACGTATTTGACCGGGCGCCCGAGCAGGATCGACAGCCCGACAACCGCCATGTCCTCGTGGTAGACATGCAGCTTCATGCCGAACGACCCGCCGATATCGGGCGCGATCACGCGCACGCTGGCTTCCGGGATGCCGTAGTGGCGAGCGTACAGATCCTGGAACTGGTAGGGCGTCTGCGTGGCGTGGTGCACCGTCAGCGCGCCGCTCTCGGAATCATAGTCCGCGACGATGGCCCGCGGCTCGAGCGTGACCGGGGTATGACGGCCGAAGCTGAATTCTTCCTCGATCACATGCGCGGCCGACGCGAAGGCCTCATCGACGCGGCCGCTGTCGAGCTGCGTGCGGAAACAGATGTTGGACGCCGCAACCGGATTGACCAGCGGCATCCCCGGCCGACGCGCGGCGTCGAGATCGACCACCGCCGGCAGCTCCTCGTAGTCGACCGAGATCAGCTCCAGCGCATCCTCCGCGATCGCCCTGCTCTCGGCGACCACGGCAATCACGGCCTGCCCAGCCCAGACGACGCGATCCAATGGCAACGGCAGCTGCGGCTCGGACATCATGCCCTTGAAATGATCGAGCGTCCCGGTCCACGGTGTGCAGATCTTCGCCAGATCGGCGCCGGTCGCAACCAGATGCACGCCCGCAAGCGCCCGCGCCGCATCGACCTCGATGCCGGTGATCCGTGCATGAGCATACGGGGTGCGCAGGAAGGCGGCATACAGCATGCGCGGCAGGCGAATGTCGGTCACATAGCGCCCGCGTCCGGCGAGCAGCCGCTTCGCATTCGGTCGCGGCACGGAGCGGCCGATATAGGAATTCGGGCGGTCCAGCGACGTCAGCGGCGGGCTCATGGCGACGAGCCCTCCGCGCCCTGCGATGCCGTTGCTGCCCGTGCCGCGGCGACCGCGGCGATGGCGTCGACGATCGCTTCATATCCGGTGCAGCGGCAGAAATTGCCCGAGAGCGCGTCGCGAATGGTCTCGCGACTCGGCCGTGCCACGTGGGTCAGCAGCTCATGAGCGGTGATCAGCATGCCCGGCGTGCAGAACCCGCATTGCAGCGCATTGCGCCGATGAAACTCGGCTTGCAGGTCGGCGATCACGCCGCTCTCCGAGAGCCCCTCGATCGTATCGATCCGCGCGCCATCGGCCTGCACGGCGAACATCAGGCAGCCATGCACGGCAGCGCCGTCGAGCTGAACCAGGCAGGCGCCGCAGGCCCCCATCTCGCAACCGGCATGCGTGCCGGTCAGCTCGAGCTGCTGGCGAAGACAATCCACCAGCGTGTCGCGAGGCGCGACGTCACACGCCACCTTGCGGCCGTTGACGATGAGGCGAATGCGGACCTGCTCCTCGGTCTCGATGTTGACCGGCGGGCTCATGCGGCTTCTCCGATCCGTCCCAGCAGCCGGCCGAGCAGAACGCGCGCCAGATGCAGACGCATCGCCGCCGGAACATCGTCGCTGTCAGCGGGCGAGAGATCGGCGTCGAGCGCAGCCTGCGCCGCCGCAATCCGTGCAGCATCGATCCGGTTGCCGGTGAGCGCTGTCTCCGCGTGCCTCGCACGGGTCGGGACGTTGCCGACCGAAAAGAATGCAATGCGGATGCGCTCGATCAGATCGCCCTGGCAGGTCGCGAGCAGGCCGCAACCGACCAGTGCATAGTCGCCGCGCCGGCGGGCCAGCTCATCGAACGCAACGCGCTGGCCGGCTCTGAAGAGAGGAACATGAACCGCGACGAGGATCTCGCCGGGCGCGATCGCCGTCTCGAAAAGATCGGTGAAGAAGTCATCGGCTTTGACGCGGCGCCGGCCGGACGCGCCGGCAATCTCAATCTCGGCGTCGAGCGCCAGCACCATCGCCGGAAACTCGGAGGCTGGGTCGGCCAGCGCGACACTGCCGCCAAAGGTCCCGCGATTGCGGATGGCAGGATGCGCAACGAACGGGGCTGCGGCGCGCAACAGCGGCGCAAACTCAGCGATCAGCGGATCGGTCAGCATCTCGCAGTGCCGGGTCAAGGCGCCGATCCGCAACCATTCGCCGTCCCGCGTGATGCCGCGCAGCTCTGCAATGTGGTTGATATCGATCAGAATTCGCGGGGCCTGAAGACGCAACGCCAGCGCCGGAACCAGGCTCTGACCACCAGCAATGAAGCGCACATCGTCGCCCGCGCCCGCATGAGCTTCGAGCGCCTCGCCGATCGTGTGTGCACGAAAATAGCTGAAAGCCCTCGCTTTCATCCGTTTCCTCACCGCCAGGGCTCGCCAGCCCGGATTCCCAAATTTGTGACCATCTGGTCTCAAAAGAGTTGCACGCAGCGGCACCGCGGTCAACCAGAAACGAACGATTGGTCACAAATCAGCTTTCGGCTATCAAGCAGACTGTCGCCGCAATCGATAGAGACCATGGCTAGGACCCCGAAGACAGCGAGCGCTGAGACAACAGGCCGAGTTGACGGACGCCCGCGCAGGTCCGAGAACCGTCCTCAGGCGAGGCGCCGCAACATGCGCGCAGCCGACCGCGAGCGCGTGATCGTGGATGAAGCAATCCGCTTTTTCGCCGAGCGCGGCTTCGAAGGCCAGACGCGGGAACTCGCCAAGCGCATGGGCATCGCGCATTCGGTGATCTACCGGCACTTCCCCAGCAAGGAAGCCCTGATCGAGCGCGTGTATCAGGAGGTCTATCTCAGCCGCTGGTCGCAGGACTGGGGCCCGCTGATCCGCGATCGCAGCCATCCGCTCAAGGCGCGACTGACCGGCTTCTATCTCGACTACGTGGCACGCGTGTTCGAATACAACTGGGTGCGGATCTTCGTGTTCTCCGGCATGAAGTCGTTCGGCATCACCGGCCGCTATCTCGACCTCGTCCGGCACGAGATCATCGAGCCTGCCGCGATCGAGCTGCGGCATGAACTGCAGCTGCCAGACGCCGCCACCTGCCCTCTCGGCAGCCGCGAGACGGAGATGTTCTGGGGACTGCACGGACGCATCTTCTATCTCGCGATCCGAAAGTTCATCTACGAGACACCGGTTCCATCAGATCTCGAGCAAACCGTGCGTGATGCGATCGACCTCTTCATGGACGGCGCCAGGCTGGCGCTCCCTCGGCTCCTGCGCGACGATCAGGCCGGACCGGCACGATGATCCGGCCCGTCGTCGATGACCGTCACGCCGTCCGGCCGCGCCCGCCCTTGATCTTCGCGGCGACGAGATAGGATAGCGGCATGGCGACGACGAATCCGACCAGCGCCGCCAACGGCAGGTCTTTCATCGGACTCGCGACCAGCCCCTGCACCGTCAACAATGCCGTCACCGCGCTGCCTGCAAGCACGGTGCCCAGCATGACCCAGATGAGAATTGCGACCTTGAACATCTGTCTTTCTCCGTCAGTAGGAAAGCTTCCGATCCCTTGACGCGAGAATGCTCTGCCTGCGGCTTCCGAGCGGCATTGATTTGGAACAACCGGACTCAGCAATCGAGGGAGGAGCGACCTGCTCCTCCCTCGATCAGTCCGTATAAGCCAACGGCCTATCGCTGGCGCCTCGCAATCGGCGAACGACGATGGTCTATCGTGTCGCCGGAACGAAGTGGTCGCGCTTGCTGACCGACGTCCCGGTCGCCGGATCCGTGATCTTGATCTCGATGTCGACCGGCGCGGAAGGCAGGTCGGCCCCCTTGGCCTCAATCGACATGCGGATCTCGCGGGTCTGATCCTGGCCGACGTCGATCACCATACGACCGTCCTGCTCGCGCGTCTCGCCGGCCACCGTCACCTTGGCGTTCGGAAGCCCCACGACGTCCAGCACGAAGTCGCGCGGCCCGCGCTTGTTGAGCAGACGGACCGTGTAGTCGTTGCGGACGCCGCCATCCGACAACTGCACGAACAGCGGGTTACGTTCATGCAGCACGTTGATGCCCATCGTGCCGCGCGTCACCAGCGAGTACAGCATGATCCCGCCGACGATCGCGATGAAGGTCGCATAGATGATCGTGCGCGGTCGGATGATCCGGTAGATCTCGGGCTTGCCTTCCTTGCGGCGCTGGACGTTGATGTCGGTGTCGTAACCGATGAGGCCCGTCGGACGGCCGATCTGGGTCATCACGCTGTCGCAGGCATCGATGCACAGGCTGCACTGGATGCAGCCGAGCTGGATGCCGTGGCGGATGTCGACGCCGGTCGGGCAGACGTTGACGCATTGATGGCAGTCGATGCAATCCCCGGCGGGTGCGCCCTGCAGCCGTGCGGCTTCCGCCTTCTTGACCGACATGCGCGGCTCGCCGCGGTCGCCCTTGTAGGTGACGTTGAGCGCCCACTCGTCGGTCAGCGCCGCCTGGATGCGCGGCCACGGGCACATGTAGATGCAGACCTGCTCGCGAGCGTGGCCGGCGAACACATAGGTCGTCGCCGTCAGGATGCCGATCCAGAGATAGGCGGTGAACGGCGCCTGGAAGGTGGCGAGGTCCTTCACCAGGGTCGGCGCATCGTCGAAATACAGCACCCAGGCGCCACCGGTCCACCAGCCGATCATGATCCAGAGGAAATGCTTCAGCGCGGCCTGGCGGATGTGGGTGAAGGTCCAGCCGCGCTTGTCGCTGAGCATGCGCTCACGGCGGTCGCCCTCGGCCCAGCGCTCGACGGCGTAGAACAGGTCGGTCCACACCGTCTGCGGACAGAGATAGCCGCACCACAGCCGGCCGGCGACCGCGTTCATCAGGAACAGGGCGACCGCCGCGATGATGAGCAGCCCGGTGAAGTAGTAGACCTCCTGCGGCCACAGCTCGATGAAGAAGAAGTAGAACCGGCGATGCGGGAAATCGACCAGCACCGCCTGGTTCGGCATGCCGGGTCCGCGATCCCAGCGGACGAAGGGCAGCAGGTAGTAGATGCCGAGCGTGATGCACAGGATCGTCCACTTGATGCGCCGGAAGCGGCCGTGCACGGCCGCCGGATAGACCTTGTCGCGCGCCTTGTAGAGCGGCCCGACGATATAGGTTTCGTCCGAGTCAGCCATGATATCCCCGCTTCATCTTGCCGTCCTTCCGACCGATTCAGGAGAACGCGTTGCCGCTTTTGAGCCCCAGCTTCTTGAAGACGATCGCCGCCGGGCAGAAGCCCGTGAACGAGGCCTGGATCATGTTCACGCCCGCAAAGCCCGCCAGCAAGAACCAGTAGGGACTGACGTACCAGCCCAGCGTCAGGCTGAGCAGGACGACGACGCCCGCGAAGGTGAGAACTGCTTTGTCGACGTTCATGACATACTCCTTCATGGTTGCATTTGAGCGTAATCAAGCAAGTGCCGGCCCGGCCGTACGGCTACTGCCGCAGGCCGGACAGTGTCCAGGCGACGATTCGTTGCGAGTCCATCGCACCCGAGATTCGCGCCAGCTCCCGCCCCTGCTGCAGCAGCAGCATGGTCGGAATTCCGGAGATGCCGAACCGCGCCGACACCTCCGGCGCCTCGTCCGAGTTCAGCTTCAGAAGCTGCACACGCGGCTCCAGCTCTTGCGCAGCGCGCGCGAACATCGGCGCCATCGCACGGCACGGGCCGCACCACGGCGCCCAGACGTCGACGAGCAGCGGCAGACTGCTGTGCGCGACATGGCGTTCGAACGCGGCCTGGTCGACCTCGATCGGATGGCCGCTGAACAGCGGCGTATGACACTTGCCGCATTTCCCCTGCGTCGGCGCGCGGTCCGCGGGCAGACGGTTGATCTGCCCGCAATGGCCGCACACGATCTGCAAACCGTTGCTCATGTGCCGGTCCTGACTTCCTTGATCTTGGCGATGTTGAGCCGGTCGAGCAGGAACTTTTCGTAGAACGGCTCGGGCGTCCCGCGCCTCATCTTGCGCAGGAAGTACTTCTCGAAGGCGACCTTGGCGTAGTGCACCCACTCTCCCTTCGACGACCAGTTGACGTTGCGCGGCGGGATCTGCGGCTGGGCCAGGAAGGCGACGCCGGAATCACCGAAATCGGCAAGACAGATCGCGTTCCAGGTCGGCTCGGCCTTTGGCTCCTGGCCGCGCAGCAGCGCCCCGATGTTCAAGGCCGTCGCCGTCACCATCGATTCGATCATGAAGCCGGTCTTGGGCACGCCGACCGGCACCGGCGTCGGCCCGATCGGCGGAATCGCAACGCAGACGCCGATGGCAAACACGTTGGGGAAGGTCGGATTACGCTGATGCTTGTCCACGACGACGAAGCCGCGGGGATTGGTGAGCTTGTCGATGCCGCGGACGGCTCCCACGCCGCGAAAGGCGGGCAGCATCATCGAATAGGCAAACGGTAGCTCGTGCGTCTTGCGGACGGTGCCGTCGTCGGCGACCTCCTCCACGAACATGCGGCCATCCTCGACCTTGGTGACGCGCGCGCTGGTGATCCACTTGATGTGCTTTTCGCGCATCTCGCTTTCCAGCAGACCCTTGGTGTCGCCGACGCCGTCGAGGCCGAGATGGCCGATATAGGGCTCGGAGGTCACGAAGGTCATCGGCACCTGATCGCGCATCTTGCGCCGGCGCAGCTCGGTTTCCAGGATGAACAGGAATTCGTAAGCGGGGCCGAAGCATGAGGCGCCCTGTACCGCACCGACGATCACGGGCCCGGGTTTCTCGGCGAGCCTGTCAAAGGCCGCCTTGGCATGAGCGGCGTGGTCGACGTGGCACACGGATTGCGTATGCCCATCGGGTCCAAGCCCCGGGATTTCGTCGAAGGCGAGTTCGGGACCGGTGGCGACGACGAGATAATCGTATGCCACCATGCCGCCGTCCGTCAGCTCGACCTGGTTCTCGGCCGGATGCACGCGCTTGGCGCCCTGCGTCAGCAGCCGGATGCCCTTGCGCTGCATGACGTCGACCAGATCGATCTCGATCTCGTCGCGCTTGCGCCAGCCCACGGCCACCCAGGGGTTGGATGGCACGAAATGATAGGAGGAGCCCTGCGAGACGACGGTCACGCGATCCTCCTTCCTCAGTTGCGGCAACATTTCATAAGCCATCAGCGAGCCGCTCAGCCCCGCCCCGATCACCACGATTTCCGCCATTGGGATCCTCCATCCGCACTTGATTCATTCTTGCTTCATGTCACCGCGGCGCCGCCGCCGGCCTTGACTATATATTCGAATATCTGTATATACGCAACTATGAAAATTAACGCTGACATCATGGAAGCGGCGGCGGACCAGGCCAGCGACCTGCTGAAGGCGCTGTCGAACCGCCATCGCCTCCTGATCATCTGCCAGCTGGTCGACGACGAGCGGTCGGTCGGAGAACTCGCCGAGTTTCTCGGCCTGCGCGATTCGACCGTGTCGCAGCACCTGGCGCTCCTGCGCAAGGACGGCTTGGTCACCGCCAGGCGCGAGGGGCAGACGATCTACTATTCGATCACAAGCGATCCGGCCCGCGAGGTCCTCAAGACGCTCTATCAGGTGTACTGCGGGCCGAGACCGTCACTGAGACTATGAGGATGCCGGACCGGCATCTTGACCGATATCAAACGGGAACTCCCATCCAGGTGAGATGTCTGCAGCCGGCTGCGGACGGCTCGCCCGAACCCCACAAATCGAATCAAACCAGACAGGAATAGGCTGATGCGCAGATTATCGGTCCTGAGCTTGATCGCCGCGATGGCGTGGCAGGCAGCGCCGGCCCTTGCGGAGACGCTGACGGTGGCGCCGCGGCAGGTCGCCGACGAGAAGGCGGTGTTCGCGACGGTGGAGAGCATCAGCGTGGTCCCTGCCCGCGGCCGCATCGGCGGCACCATCGTGCAGCTTTCGGTGCGCGAAGGCGACCCGGTCAGGCGCGGCCAGCCCATCGCCTTGATCGGCGACGACAAACTGGCCCTGCAGATCAAATCGCTCGACGCCCAGATCGAGGCGCTGCAGGCGCAAGCGAACCAGGCGCAGATCGACTTCACCCGCACCGAGGGCCTCGTCGAGCGCGGCACCCTGCCCCGCATCAAGCTCGACGAGACGCGCACGGCGCTGAACGTCGCCGAGAACGGGCTGCGGGCCAAGACCGCCGAGCGTGCCGTGGTCAACCAGCAGATGACTGAGGGCCAGGTGCTGGCTCCCGATGACGGCCGCGTGTTGAAGAAGCTGGTTGCCGTCGGATCTGTGGTTCTGCCCGGCGATCCCGTGGTCACGGTGGCGCAGCAGAACTTCAAGCTGCGACTGCGGGTGCCTGAGCGCCACGCTCTCTTTCTCAAGGCCGGCGACAAGGTCCGGGTCGACGGTGCCGAGTTCGGCGACAGCGCCGACAAATGGGGGGTGATCGACCTGGTCTATCCGCAGATCGAGGAAGGCCGTGTCGTGGCCGACGCGATCGTCTCCGGTCTCGGCCAGTATTTCGTCGGCGACCGGCTCCGGGTCTGGATCTCCGGCGGCCAACGCGATGCCTACGTGATCCCGCAGCGCTACGTCACAACACGGTTCGGCATCGATTATGTCCAGTTGCAGCAAGGGACGCAGAAGGTGAGCGTTCCGGTGCAGCGCGGCCGCGCTCTGCCGAGCGCCGATCTCCCCGATGGACTCGAAATCCTGTCCGGCCTGCGCGCCGGCGACCAGTTGGTGCAGCCGTGAAACTCGGACTCTCAGGCAAGCTTACCCAGGCGACCATCGCCTCGCCGCTGACGCCGCTGTTCCTGCTCGCGGCGCTCGTGGTCGGCCTCATCGCCGTCGTCGTGATCCCGCGCGAGGAAGAGCCGCAGATCAGCGTGCCGATGGTCGACATCCGCGTCAGCGCCGACGGCCTGCGTGCGCCCGACGGCGTCGAGCTCGTGACCAAGCCGCTGGAGACCATCGTCAAGGCGATCGATGGCGTCGAACACGTCTACAGCCAGACCGAGGACGACCGTGTCATGGTCACCGCGCGGTTCCTGGTGGGGACCAAGTTCGAGGACGCGATCCTGCGCGTCCACGAGAAGCTACGCGCCAACCTCGACCGCATCCCCGTCGGCATTCCCGAGCCGCTGATCGTCGGCCGCGGCA
Source organism: Bradyrhizobium sp. HKCCYLRH3059 (assembly GCF_051168035.1). Lineage (NCBI taxonomy): Bacteria > Pseudomonadati > Pseudomonadota > Alphaproteobacteria > Hyphomicrobiales > Nitrobacteraceae > Bradyrhizobium > Bradyrhizobium sp. HKCCYLRH3059. The sequence continues at coordinate 479,847 of NZ_JBNPUF010000004.1, forward strand.
TCAACGACGTCGCCGTCACCGTGCTGACGCTGTCGCCGAAGCCGGAAGCCGCCGGGCGCTGGTCCGACAAGGACCTCTACGAGCTCGCCGACAAGCTGCGTGCGGAGCTGACCAAGGTCGACAATATCGGCCTGACCTATATCTCCGGCGGCGGCGCCCAGCAGATCCGGGTCGAGCCCGATCCGGAAAAGCTGTCGCTGTTCGGCGTGACTCTGCAGCAGCTCGTCGCCAAGGTGAAGGACGCGAACCGCTCGTTCCTGGCCGGAGACGTTCGCGACGGCGGTATCGTGCGCAACGTCGCCGCGGGCCAGACGCTCACGGGCATCCCGGACATCGGCCTGCTGCTGATCTCGACGCGCGACGGCCGTCCCGTCTATGTGCGCGACGTCGCCACCGTCGTCATCGGCCCCAACCTCGCAGAGCATCGCGTCTGGGATGACGCCCGCACCGACAAGGGCGACTGGCACCGGGTGCCGGCGGTGAGCCTCGCGCTCGCCAAGCGCGCCGGCGCCAATGCCGTGGTGGTGTCTCACGACATCGCGCAGCGCCTCGAAGGGCTGAAGGCCAGTCTCATTCCGAGCGACGTCGCAGTCACGGTGACGCGCGACTACGGCGAGACCGCCAACGAGAAGGCCAACGAGCTGCTGTTCCATCTCGGCCTCGCCACGATCTCGATCGTCGTGCTGATTGCGGTCGCCATTGGCTGGCGCGAAGCCCTCGTCACCTTCGTGGTGATTCCGACCACGATCCTGCTGACGATGTTCGCCGCCAATCTGATGGGCTACACGATCAACCGGGTCAGCCTGTTTGCCCTGATCTTCTCGATCGGCATCCTGGTCGACGACGCCATCGTCGTGGTCGAGAATATCGCGCGCCATTGGGGCATGCATGACGGCCGGCCGCGCCTGCAGGCCACCATCGAGGCGGTCGCCGAAGTCGGCAACCCCACCGTTGTCGCGACCTTGACCGTGGTCGCCGCCCTGCTGCCGATGCTGTTCGTGTCGGGACTGATGGGCCCCTACATGGCGCCGATCCCGGCCAACGCCTCGGCGGCGATGCTGTTCTCGTTTTTCGTCGCCATGGTGGTGGCGCCGTGGCTGATGCTGCGGCTGGCGCCGAGGTCCACCAGCGCCTCGGCGGACTCTCATGACGCGCATGGCGAAGGCCGTCTCGGACGCATCTACCGCAGCGTCGCGCGCCCGATCGTCGCCAGCAAGCGCTCCGCCTGGATCTTCCTGCTCGGCGTCGGCATCGCCACCTTGCTGTCGATGACGCTGTTCGCCACCAAGTCCGTCACCGTCAAGCTGCTGCCGTTCGACAACAAGTCGGAGATCGCGGTGATGGTCGATCTGCCCGAAGGCGCGAGCCTGGAGGATACCGAGCGCACGCTGTTCGCGGCCGCCGACATTGCGCATGGGCTGCCGGAGATCACGACCGTGCAGAGCTATGCCGGCACGGCGGCCCCGTTCAACTTCAACGGTCTCGTGAGGCACTACTATCTGCGGGAGCGGCCCGAGCTCGGCGAGCTCCAGGTCAATCTCGCCGCGCGCGGCGACCGCAAGCGCGCGAGCCACGACATCGCGCTCGAGCTGCGCCAGCGGCTGAAGAGCATCCCTGTGCCGGCCGGCACCAGCATCAAGGTGGTCGAAGTGCCGCCCGGGCCTCCGGTGCTCGCCACCCTGCTGGCGGAGATCTACGGTCCGGACGCGGCGACCCGGCGCGCCGTCACCACCGAACTCAAGAAGGTCTTCGCCGACGTTCCCTTCATCGTCGACATCGACGATTCCATCGGTCAGCGACGGCCGCGTCTGCGACTGTCGATCGACCAGGACAGTCTCGAGTTCTTCGGTGTCGAGCAGCGCGACGTCTACGACACGATCCAGACGCTGTTCGGCGGCGTCTCGGTCGGCTACTCGCATCGCGGCGAAGACCGCAATCCGATCGAGATCGCCGTGCGTCTGCCGAAGCACGACAAGAGCTGGAGTCAGGCCCTGGCCTCGACGCCGGTGCCCGCCAACACGGTGCCCGGCAGCAAGACCGTCGTCGAACTCGGCCAGGTCGTGAAGGCCACCATGGAAGAGGGGTCGCCGACGATCTTCCGCCGCGACGGCCGCTTTGCCGACATGGTGATGGCAGAACTCGCCGGCCGCTTCGAGGCCCCGCTCTACGGCATGCTCGCGGTCGCCGACCGGATCGACGCCCATGACTGGGGCAAGCTGCCGAAGCCCGTGATCGGCTTCCACGGCCAGCCCAAGGACGAGTCCCGTCCGACGCTGCTGTGGGATGGCGAATGGGAGATCACCTACGTGACCTTCCGCGACATGGGCGCCGCATTCGGCGCGGCCATCCTCGGCATCTACGTTCTGGTCGTGGCGCAGTTCAAGAGCTTCCGGCTGCCGCTGGTGATCCTGACGCCGATCCCGCTGACCCTGATCGGCATCCTGCTCGGCCACTGGTTGCTGGGCGCGCCGTTCACGGCGACGTCGATGATCGGCTTCATTGCGCTGGCCGGCATCATCGTCCGCAACTCGATCCTGCTGGTCGACTTCATCCGGCACAGTGGCGGCGAGGGCAAGACCCTGCGCGACGTCGTGTTGGAGGCCGGCGCCGTGCGCTTCAAGCCGATCCTGCTGACGGCGCTCGCGGCGATGATCGGTGCTGCGACGATCCTGCTCGATCCGATCTTCCAGGGGCTGGCGATCTCGCTGCTGTTCGGCCTGGCCTCCTCCACCCTGCTCACCGTACTCGTGATCCCCGCGATCTACATCGCACTGCGCGAGCCCGGCAAACCCACCACGAAGATGTCGTAGGAGCTATCATGACCAAACTGTACAGCGAGATCTGCAAGGACATCTCGGGTAACCTGAAGACGCTGCGCAAGGACATTCCGGACGTCATGCAGGGCTTCTCGGCACTGGCGAGGGCCGCCGCCGCTGATGGCGCGCTCGACAAGAAGACCAAGGAGCTGATCGCGCTGGCGATCGGGGTTGCCGTTCGGTGCGACGGCTGCATCGGCTTTCACGCGGAGGCGCTCGTCCGTCTCGGTGCAAGCCGGCAGGAGGTCGAGGAGACGCTCGGCATGGCGATCTACATGGGCGGCGGACCGTCGTTGATGTATGCCGCCGATGCGATTGCGGCGTTCGAGCAATTCCAGCAACAGGCAGCCGCCGCCTGAGCGCGGGTTCAGCCGCAGATATCGAGAATGGCCAGCATGTAGATGCGGATCATGTCGAGATAGTCGGGAATGTCGACGCGCTCGTCCGGCATCGTGTTGTAGCGGCCGCCCGGCCCGCAGACGATGCCCTCCATGCCGCCATACGTATAGAGATGGCCGGCATCGGTGCCATAGAAGCAGCTCGGCGCCACCGGGCCTGTCGGCTGGGCGGCGCCGCGCACGACGCGATAGGCATTGTTGACGGCACGGACGATCGGGCTGTCCGGCGCGACCTCGAACGGCGGCATGGTCGGCACGCCGGCGCGGTCCTCCGACATCAGATGGGCCTTCAGGCCGGGAAAACGCCCCTCCAGCGCATCGAGCTCGCGCCGCATGTCCGCGAGCGCGCCCTGCTCGGTCTGCCCAGGAGCGTAACGACCGGAGCCCTTGATGCGGACGAAATCCGCGACCTGCGGCGTCCGCCATTCGTGCAACTCACGACCGAGCGCGCCGTGCACGACGCCGACATGAACGCGGTTGATGGCCTCATGTGCCGGCGAACGCGCGCCGGAGAACCGCATCGCATTGAGGCGCGGAATGAGATCGCAGGCGGCGGTGATGGCGTCCACCGCCTCCTCGCGCTTCGACAGATGCCGCGTGTTGCCGACGAGCTCGATGATGAACATGAATGCCGCGGCATGCATCGTCATCGCCTTGAGGTCGGTCGGCTCGGAATTGATGAAATAGTCCGCGCGCAGCCCCTGCTCCAGCAACGAATAGGTGCCGACTCCGCCTTGCAGCTCGCCGACCACATAGGTCAGAACGACATCACCCCTCAGCCTGACGCCGGCCTCGATTAGCGTCTTGACCGCGCAGAAATAGGCGGCGTCGCCGGCCTTCATGTTTGACACGCCGATTCCGTAGACGAAGTCGTCGTCCACCTTCCCCGCCCAGGGATCGAGGGTCCAGCCCTCGGTCACCGGATTTGTATCGACATGGCCGTTGAAGAGCAGGCTCTTGCCGCCGCCGGTGCCGTGCCAGCGGCCGACCGCGTTGACACGGCCCTCGGCCCCGAACGGGGCGACCGCGGCATCCAAGCCGATCGCGCTCATCTGTTCAGCCATGAAGGTCGCGAGCTGCTTCTCGCCCTCGGTCTTCGAATAGCTCTTGTGCTGAACCATGCGCGACAGCAGCGCGAGCGAAGCTGGAATGTCGATGCGGGCGAGCAGGTCGTTGCGATCCATGGGGGCAATCCTTGCGGTCAGCCAACGGGCGCTGGCGAGGCCGCCATCAGCTCGCGGGTGTAAGGGTGAACGTCGTCTGCGCCGAAGGCATCGACGGCACGGCTGTCGACCAGCCGGCCGTGGCGCATCACGACGATGCGGTGCGCGATCTGCCTGATCAGGTTGAGATCGTGGGTGATGAAGAGATAGGCCGCCCCCGTCTCGGCGCGCAAAGCCAGCAGCAGCTCGATGATCTGGGCCTGGACCGAGACGTCGAGCGGCGCCGTGATCTCGTCGCAGATCACCAGGCGCGGTCGCGCCGCAAAAGCACGCGCGATCGCGACGCGCTGCTTCTCGCCACCCGAGAGCTGGTGCGGCCAGCGCATGGCATACGACGCCGGCAGCCGGACCTGTTCGAGCAGGCGCGGCACGGCGGCGACGTCGCCGCCATAGAGCTTCAAGGGGCGCGACAGGATCTCACCGATCCGATGGCGCGGATTGAGCGAGGAATCCGGGTGCTGGAACACGATCTGGACATCGCGCCGATAGGCACGGTTCATGTCACCGGCCCTGCGCAACGTTCGGCCGTCGAAGCTGATCGTGCCGTCGAAGCGGGCAAGCCCGGTGAGGGCGCGAGCGACGGATGACTTTCCCGAGCCGGATTCACCGACGAGGCCGACGATTTCGCCGGCACGGACGCGGACATCGACGGCCCTGGTCGCCGGTGGCGGAGCCGCACGGAACAGCCCGCCCCTGCCGTAATGGACTTCGATGTCGCGTGCGTCCAGCACCAGGGCCGCGCCCGGCTGATCGTTCACGAGCCGCCGCTCCGGACGCGGCACGGCGGCGATGAGAGCCTTGGTGTAGGCGTGCTGCGGCGTCCTGAAGATATCAGACGCGGGCGCCTGCTCGACGATGCGGCCGTGCCGGATCACCGCGACACGATCGGCGACCCGGGTCATCATCGCGAGATCGTGCGAGATGTAGAGCGCAGCGACGCCCGTCTCCGCACGCAACCGCGCAAACAGCTCGATGATGCGGGCACCGGTGATGACGTCGAGCGCCGTCGTAGGCTCATCGAACAGGATGACATCGGGCCGGCACCCGAAGGCCGTCGCGATGACTACCCGCTGCTTCTCGCCGCCGGAGATCTCGTGCGGATAGCGCCGCAGCACCGCCACGGGGTCGCTCAGCTCGACATGGCCGAGCAATTCGATCGCGAGGTTCCTGGCGGCCCGCGCATTCAGATCGCGATGACGCATCAGCGCCTCGGTGATCTGGCGGCCGATGGTCAATGTCGGATTGAGCGCGGTCGACGGATCCTGGAACACCATGCCGATGCGGCGGCCACGGACCGCGGTCAGTCGCTTCAGGCTGAGGGACCGCAGGTCGAGGTCACCCAGACACAGGGAGCCCGAGACCTCGCGGGCATTGGCCGGCAGATGCCGCATCAACGCCCAAGCCAGCGAGCTCTTACCGGAGCCGGATTCGCCGACGAGGCCGAGCACCTCGCCGGGCGCGATCTCGAGCGACACGTCACGCAGCACCTCCACAGCGCCCGCCGGGGTGACGTAATCCAGTCCGTAACCAGTGATGGCGAGCGCCGGCTTCATCGATCGTCCCGCGGATTCAGCGCGTCGCGCAGGGCATCGCCGACGAGATTGAAGGCGATCGCCGACAGCGCGATCGCGGCCGAGGGCGCGATCAGGATCCATGGCGCCCGGTGCATGTATTGGCGCGCATCGGCCACCATCAGGCCCCATTCCGATGCCGGCGGCTGTGCACCCAGGCCGAGGAAGCTGAGCGTCGCGAACAGCATCACCGCAAATGACACCCGGATGGTGGCCTCGATGATGATCGGGCCCATCACGTTCGGAAGCATCTCGCGGAAAATGATCTGCGATGCCGCTTCGCCGCGCGCGATGGCGGCCTTGACGTAGTCCTGACTGCGCACAGCAAGCGCCACGGAGCGCGTGACCCGTGCCATGCCCGGCGCGAACGCAAAGGCAATCGCGATCACCGCGTTGACAGCCCCATTTCCGAGCGTGCTGACCAGCAGCAGCGCCATGAGGAGACCGGGAATGGCCATCACAGCATCGTTGGTGCGCATGATGAATTCGTCGGCCTTGCCACCGAGATAGGCCGATGCGACGCCGATCACGGCGCCCATCGCGCTGCCGGCGAGCGTCGCCGCGAGCGCCATCGGAACGGTGGCGCGCGCGCCGGACAGCAGCCGGCTCAGCACGTCGCGGCCGAACTGATCGGCGCCCAGCCAGTTCTGCCATCCCGGCGGGCGGAAACGGCCGAGAAAATCCATCTTCTCCGGCCCATAGGGCGCGAGCCACGGGCCGAGGATGCAGACGATGGCGAGGGCAACGAGCAGCATCACGCTGATCGCCCCCTGCGGCTTGCGGATCATCCTGCCGAGCAGCTCAGTCATAGCTGATCCGCCTGTCGAGCAGCGCGTAGACGACATCCGCCAGCGTGTTGGTGATCGCATAGGTGACCGCCATGATCATCGCGCCGGCCTGGATCGACGGCAGATCGCGGGTGGTGATGGCGATCATCAATGCCCGGCCGATGCCGGGAATGGCGAAAATCTCCTCGATGACGATGATGCCGCCCAGGAGATAGCCGACGTCGAGCGCGACGATGGTGATGACCGGCAGCAGCGCGTTGCGCATCACGTGCCGCACCAGCACCGTCCGCTCGGGCAGGCCTTTCAGCCGCGCCGCGCGGACGTAGTCGGACTGCAGCACGTCCAGCGTCTCCGAACGCATCATGCGCATCACATGCGCGACGAGAATGACCGAGACGGTCAGGACCGGAAGGATCAGATGGCGCAGCGCCGGCCCGGCATCCTCCAGCGGCGACACGTAGCCGGTCGCCGGCAGCCATGGCAGAATGTCGGTCAGCAGCAGCGCGAGCACGGTTGCGGTGACGAACTCCGGCAGGGAGACCCCGAGATAGGCGACCACGCTGGTGGCCGTATCCGCCGGCCGCCCCTTGCGGAGCGCCGCGAAGATTCCGAGCGGGACCGCGATCAGGAGGGTGACGACGAGTGCGCCCGCTGCCAGCAGCAGCGAGCGCGACAGCGCCGTCAGCATCTCCGGCGCAACCGGCAGGCCGGTGCGCATGGAGACACCGAAATTGCCGATGGCCGCGTGCGCGACCCAATGCGAGAATTGCAGCCAGACCGGGTCGTCGAGCCCGAGCCGGCTGCGAATTGCGGCCAGCGCCTCCGGCGAAGCGTTCTCGCCAAGCAGCGTCTGCGCGGCATCAGCCGGCAGCGCCTGTGTGATGGCAAACACCAGCACACTGACGACGACGACCGTATAGACCATCAGGAGCAGCCGCCGCAGCAGCCAGGCGAATGACACCGCTCGGATCCCGTCTCAGCTGCGCCTGGGCGCGCCTGCGCCGAGCGAGACGAGATCGAGCCGGAACACCGATCCGCGCGGATGCAGCTGGTATCCTTCCACATAGGCGCGCTGCGCCGCCAGGATGTCGAAGAAGACCGGAATGACCGACGGCACCTCCTCGCTCATCATCGTCTGGGCCCGCGCATAGAGCGCGGCGCGATTGGCATCGTCGGTCTCGCTACGCGCCGCATTGACGATCTCGTCGAAGCGCGCATTGTTCCAGCGTGTCTCGTTCCAGGCGGCATCCGAGGTGTAGAGCAGCTTGAAGATCGCGTCGGCGGTCGATTGCATGTTGTAGAATCCGACGTAGAAATTGCCCTTCTTCCAGACCTGGTCGAGATAGGTCGCGTGCGGCATCGTCTGAACGTTGATGCGGAAGCCGGCCGGTGCCGCCATCTCACGGATCGCAACGCCAAGCTGCGTGCGCGTGTCCGGTTTGTCGGATGCCACCATCGTCAGGTCGATGCCGGAGGGATAGCCGGCATCGGCGAGCAATTGCCTGGCTTTCGCGATGTCGGGCTTCTTCAGCTTGCTGTCCTGATAGAACCGGTAGGCGGGGCTCAGCGGCGTGTCGTTGCCGGGCGTGCCGTAGCCGCCGGCCACGAAGCCGGCCATGGCCTCGCGATCGATGGTCAGCGCCAGCGCCTGGCGCACGCGAACGTCGTTGAACGGCTTCTGATCGCAGCCCATGTTGACGTTCAGAAACTGCCCCGAGGGGACCCGCACCGCCTTGACGCCGCTGGCCTTGCCGAGCCGCTCATATTCGCCGGGCGTGGTCGACAACATGAGATCGATGTCGCCCGAAATCAGAGCCGATGCTTCGGCGGTGCGGTCGGGATAGACGAGAATCTCGACGCGATCGAGCAAAGGCCGCGCCGGATCGTAATACGCCGGGTTGCGCTCGACGACGATCTTGCGGTCCGGCTCATAGGACACGAGCTTGAACGGCCCTGAACCATTCGCCTTTGTGGCGAGGCTGGCGAGATCGGCAGCAACGACTTTCGCAGGCACGATGCGCGCATTGTTGTAGGCGAGCGCGACCGGAAAATCGGCAAAGGCAACCGACAACGTGAACCGCACGGTCGACGCATCGACGGCAGCGACATCCTTGATCGGGCCGACATTGGTGCGCGCCGGTGATGCGGTCTTCGGATCGAGGATCGCCTTGAAGGTCGCGACGACATCCTCCGCCGTCAGCGGCGAGCCGTCGTGGAAACTGAGATTGGGCCGCAGCCTGAACGTCCACTCGGTGAGCCCCGCGCCGGCCTGCCACGACAAGGCGAGGTCCGGCTCGACCGACATGTCCGGCTTCAACCGGGTCAAGTTGGAATAGAGCAGCTCGGTGATGAGGTATTCCGGATTGACACGCGCGAGCAGCGGATGAATGACCGCCGCGCCCTGGTCGACCGAGATCCGCAACACGCCGCCGTGCTTCGGCACCTCGGCAGAGAGAGAGACTTGCGGCAGAGCACCAAGCACGAGCGCGGAGCCGGCAAGGAAATGACGACGGGTCACGGACGGCATCAGGCGAAGTCCTTTTCAGGCGTGATGGCTTCGGGACAGAGTTCGGGACGGAACTCGGCTGCAAGATAGGCGAGCACCGATTTCGCCAATGCGACGATGTCGGCGAGCGTCGTGGATTCGCCCGGCGCATGAATGCGGCTATCGGGCCTGCCGAGGCCCGTGAGCAGCACCTCCTGCACGCCCGTGGCCTGCTGCACCCAGCCGAAATCGGAGCAGCCGGCCGCCCCCCAGCGAGCGAAGTCTTCCGCGGCATAGCCGAAGCCGGCCGACAGCGCCTGCTGCCAGCGCGACCAATGCGGCCCGCCGGGATCGGATGTCGGCATCAGATGGCCGGTGAGGATGATCTCGACGTCGAGGGTGCCGGCCGCCTGCCGGACGGCCGTTTCGATCTCGCGGCGTGCAGCGGCGAAGTCCTCCTCGGGCGTGTATCGGCGGCACAGGAGAATCTCGACCAGCGAGGGGATCTGTCCGCCGCATTGGCCGCCATGAATGGCTGAGATGTCGAGGCTCGCGGCGAGCGGTCCAGCCGCCTGCGGCGGTGGCGGCAACGCCGACGTCCGCTGCGCGATGACCGGCTCGAGGGCCGCGAGCGCATTGAGGATCGGCAGCGCCGCCTCGATCGCGTTGGCGCCGGCGCGGCGCTGCTCGCCGGCATGCGCTGCCTTGCCGTGAACCCGCACCGTGAGCGTGAACAGGCCGAAGCAGCCGGCCCAGATCCGCGGCATGGCACTGCCGTTGAAATTCAGAATATGCCCTTCGAGACGGCCCTGCTCGGCAAGGTAACGCACGCCGGGATAAAGCCCTGCCTCCTCGTCCGTGCACAGCAGCAACATCGGATCATAGGCCAGCGGCAATCCAGTCTGCTGCGCGCCGCGGAGTGCGAGCAGCGCCGCCGCAATCGATCCCTTCATGTCGGCCGCGCCGAGTCCGATCAGACGGTCACCGTCGCGGCTCAGCTGCAGCGGATCGGTGGCCCAGCCGGGCGCCGCCGGTACCGTGTCCACATGGAAATAGAGCCCGAGCACCGGTCTGCCGGCGCGGCGCCGTGCGATCAGATTCGTCCGCGATCCGCGCGCCCCCGGTGCGCGCCATAGGTCCTCCGGAACGATCACGCGCTCGCTATCCAGTGCCAGCGGGGCAGCGAGCTGCTCCATCACGTCGGCAAATGCATCGTAGCCGGCCCCCGGAGGAAAGCTGGTGTCGACCGCCACCATCTTCCGCAGGTCCTCGACCGCCGTCTCGGCCATGGCGTCGATCGCGGCAAAAGCGCTGGCCAGGCTGCGCGCGCCCCGGTCCGCTGGAATGCCCTCAGAAATCATTTGCCGCCAGCTCTATCCTATATTCTATATAGAAATAGAATTCACGACGCGGCGTTTGTCAATTCCATGAAAAAGGCAGCTGTGGCCAGCAAAGCGGCAGACGGGGTGGGGGCGGGTCCGGGCGCGCTGCCGGTGCCGCTCTACGAGCATGTCAAGCGCCAGATCGCCGAGGCGATCCTGATCGGCGACATGCCGCCCGGCACAGTGCTGCCCGGCGAGGTCGCGCTCGCCAATCAATATGGCGTCGCCGTCGGCACCATCCGCCGCGCGCTGGCCGATCTCACCGCGGGCGGCATGCTGATGCGCCGGCGCAAGACCGGCACGGTGGTGACGGGCCGCGCGTCGCAGCATGGGCTCAGCTTCTTCTTCCAGTACTTCCGCCTGCTCGCCGCGGACGGCAGCCTGCTGCACTCGGAGGCCGAGGTGCTGTCGGTGACGACACGCGCCGCCGAGTCACGCGAAGCCGCGCTGTTCGCGATGGCCGAGGGCGGGCCGCTGCTGCATCTTCATCGCATCCGCCGCGTCGCTGGCGCGCCGGTGCTGCATTCGCGGATCTCGATGGTCGCGAGCCGCGTGGCGGGATTTCCGGCCGAGCCGAAGAAGGTCCCTGCCCTGATCTACCGGCATCTGCTCGAGGCCTATGGCATCCGGATCGCCGCGGTGCGCGAGAAGGTGACGGCGGAGGTCGCCACCAAGGAGGACCGCAAGCTGCTCGGCCTGCCCGCTCCGAGCGCCGTGCTGGTGATCGACGAGGAGGCCTACGACCAGACCGGCGCGCTGGCGATCCTCAGCCAGCACCGCGCCACGACGGCGCAACACTACTACTCGAACGAGATCCGCTGAGCACGTATCGCTTCAGCAGCCCCAGCGCAGCGCCGCGGTGTGCACCGGCGCGTCCCACAGTCCCAGCGATGCATCATCGAGCGCGGTCACGGTGAGCGAGCAGCCGGCCATGTCGAGCGAGGTGACGTAGGAGCCGACCAGCCCGCGCGCGATGGCGAGCCCGCGCCCTTCCAGGATGCGCCGCGCCGCATTGGCCATCACGTACAACTCCATCGCTGGCGTAGCCCCGAAGCCGTTGACCAGCAGCAGGCACGGAGTCCCGGGCTTCGCTGCAAGATCGGCCAGGATCGCGCCCATCATCTCCTCGGCGATGGCGTCCGCGGACGCCAGCTTGACCCGGCGCCTGCCGGGCTCGCCATGGATGCCGACCCCCATCTCCATCTCGTCCTCGCCGAGCGTGAAGGTCGGCTTGCCCGCGGCCGGCACCGTGCATGAGGTCAGCGCCACGCCCATCGAGCGGGTGCGCCTGTTGACGTCGTCACCAAGCGCCTTCAGCGCGTCGAGATCGCGGCCCTGCTCGGCCGCAGCACCCAGCATCTTCTCCACGATCAGCGTGCCGGCAACGCCGCGGCGGCCGGTCGAATAGGTCGAGGTCTCGACCGCGACGTCGTCGTCGGTAATGACGGTCGCGACCTTGCCCTCCATCATCTCCGCGGCCATCGCGAAATTCATCACGTCGCCTTCGTAGTTCTTGACGATGAACAGCGCGCCCGCGCCGGTGTCCACGGCCTGCGCGGCCGCGAGCATCTGGTCAGGCGTCGGCGAGGTGAAAACCTGGCCCGGACAGGCGGCATCGAGCATGCCCGGCCCGACGAAGCCGGCGTGGAGCGGCTCATGGCCGGAGCCGCCGCCGGAGATCAGCGCGACCTTGCCCGGTTTGAGGCTCTTGCGGCGAACGAACTTGTTGTCCTCGCCCAGCGTGACGATGTCGCCATGCACGGCGGCAAAACCCTGCAGGCTCTCGGTCAGCACGTCGGAAACGGCGTTGATCAGCTTCTTCATGGCTTCCCTCCCGGTTCGGCGTCGTCGTTGTTTTCGTTGGCTGAGATCAGCGCGGTGATGCCGCGCGCGACGCCGGTGATGATGCGGTCGGCATGGGCGTTGAGCGCGGGGTCGCCGAAGTCCGGCAGCTCGACCACGAGGCGCCGCATCGGCCGCTGCGCCTCGACCTCGTCCAGCCGGCCCGGATGGGCGGCGCGGTAGGCGGTCAGAAAAGCCTGCTGCTCATGCGGCGAGAAGTGACAGATGTGGAAGATGGTCTCGAGATGCTGCAGCGGGATCGGCGTCGCATAGGCCGGATTGACGATCTGCGAGATGAAGCTGCGATTCTTGCCGATCGCCTCCGCCAGCCGCTGCCGTGTACCGGAGGGACGGCTGTCGATCACCGCGCGCAGGATCGCCTTGTATTCGGCGAGCGGACTCGCGGCCCCCGATGCATCCTGGTCACTCATGCGCCCTCTTCCGCGGTCTTTTCCGTGCCCTTGGCGAGGTCAAGCTCGCGGATCGCCGCCTTCACCAGCGGCAGCAGGCCCGGCGCGACCGACAGCGCGCGCACACCGAGCTCAAGCAGCGCCGGCATGGCTCTGACATCACCGGCGGCGTCGCCGCAGATCGAGACTTCCACGCCCCGCGCGCGACCAGCGCGCACCACATGGGCAATCATCGCCAGCACCCCGGGATGCAGCACGTCAGCATAGTCGGCGACCTCGGCGCCGTCACGCGAAGCAGCGGTCGCGTATTGGGTCAGGTCATTGGTGCCGATCGAGAAGAAGTCCGCAGCGAAGTCATGCGCTGCCAACGCAGCAGCCGGCACCTCGACCATCATTCCGAAGGCCGGCGCGGCGAACGCGACGTTGCCGGCGGCCAAGTCGGCGAGCACGGCGCGGAGATGGCGACGCGCCACGTCCAGCTCCGCTGCATTGGTCACCATCGGCAGCATCACCTTGAGCGGTCCGAGCGCAGCGGCGCGAGCCAGCGCGCGCAGTTGAACGCGGAAGATCTCGGGGTGACGCAAGGACAGACGGAGGCCACGAAGGCCGAGAAACGGGTTGCTCTCGCCATCGATCGTGTAGCCCGGAATCGGCTTGTCGCCGCCGGCATCGAGCGTGCGGATCGTGACCGGCCGGCCTTCGGCCCAGCGCACGAGCTCGGCATAGGCGTGATATTGTGCCTCCTCGTCGTGAAGCAGGTTGCCGGTGAGAAACTCGGTGCGTGCCAGGCCGATGCCGTCGCAGGCTGCGGCCGGAAGCAGCGTCATGTCGGCAGGGCCGGAGATGTTGACGAGCACCGAGACGCGGGTGCCGTCGCGCGTCAGTGCCGGTTCGTGCTGGCGCGCGATCGCGTCCGCCTTGCGGCGCGAGGCGGTCGCATCCTCCGCCCGGGCGGCAGCGATACGCTGCGCACTGGGATCGGCAATGACGACACCGCGACCGCCATCGACCAGCAAATCCCCTGTCAGCTTGTCCCAATCGTGACCGAGCCCGACCACCATCGGCACGCCGCGGCTGCGCGCCAACATCGCGACATGGCTGGTCGGGCTGCCCTCGCCGAGCGCGATGCCCCCTCCATTCGTCCACTCGATGGCGAGGAAAGCCGATGGCGCCAGATCACGCGCAACGACGATCGCCCCCTTCGGCAACTTGCCGTTCTGCTGCAAGCCGAACAAGTGTCGCAGCACGCGATCCCGGATGTCGGCGAGGTCGCCGGCGCGGGCGCGGAAATATTCGTCCTCAGCGGACTCATACCCCGCCATCTCCTCCGCCATCGCCGCACGCCAAGCCGCATCCGCAGCGACGCCGCCCTCGATCTGGACGTAAGCCGCCTCGGTCAGCGCATCGTCTTCGAGCAGCGCGAGCTGAAAGCCGATCAGCTCGGCCGCGTCTCCCTCGAGCCTGTCGATCAGCTCGGCCACGGCCTCGCGCGCATGCGCGACCGCTACGGCGAGCGCTTCATGCTCCTCGGCGATCGCCCCTTTCGTCCGGCTGGCGCCCTCCAGCGCATGCAGGATCGCCGCGGGCCCGATGGCCATCCCGTCCGACGCCGCCCGCCCGAAGATACGCCGCTCCATCGTCACTCCTCGTCGAACTTGCGGTTCACCAGATCGACCAGCGCGGCGATGGCGGCCTCGGCATCGGTTCCATTGGCGCGCAGGAACAGCGTCTCGCCCTTGGCGGCCTTGACGCGCATGATCTTCACCGGGCTCTTGGCGTCGGTCCAGGGCCCGTCGGCCGCGATCGCGACTTCGATGCTCGACGCAAAGCGCTTGGCGAGCTGGGTCAGCTTGACCGAGGGCCGCGCATGCAGCCCGACCTCGTTGGTCAGCAGCGCGTGCGCCTTCGCTTCCTGCATGCCGATCTCTCCACCGTCAGCCATTGTCGTTCCCGCTCATCCGCCCATCAGCTCTTCGGCGGTCGCGCGCACCGCATCGAGCGGCGAGCCGCCGGAAGCTTCCGTCGCCGCCATCACGGCGCCCTCGACCAGCGGCGCGTTGCAGATCACGATGCGCTCGCGCCGCTCCTCCGGCATCATCTCCACCGCCATCTCGCTGTTGGTCTCGGCGCCGCCGAGATCGACCAGGATCGCAACGCCCGACTCCGACCATGCCTTGTCGATCGCGCCCATGATGGCGCCGACATCGGTGCCGAGCCCGCCATCGGCATTGCCGCCGACCGCCGCGAGCGGCACGCTGTCGCCGACCATCTGCCGGACCATGTCGGCCGCGCCTTCCGCCACCTTGGCGGAATGCGACACGATGACGATGCCGACATTCTTCTGCTCACTCATGCCCAGGCCTCATTGAATACGCCGCAGATCGCCTGCACCAGCAGGCTGGACGAGCGCGCGCCGGGATCCATGTGCCCGATCGAGCGCTCGCCGAGAAACGAAGCACGGCCGCGGATCGCCAGCATCGGCACCGTCGCGTCGGCGGCCTCGGCGGCGATTGCGGGCAGCCGGGAACTGAGATCGTCGCCACCGGCCGCAAAAGCGACCTGCACAGGGATCAAGACGTCGAGCATGGTCTTCTGCCCTGCTTCCGACTTGCCACGCGCTTTGACGTCCGCGATGGCGCGACCGAGCGCCGCCGCCGCTTCGGCGGCAGAGGGCTCTGATGGCAGCGCCTTGCCAAGTCCCATCGCCAGCGTGCCATAGAGCGGACCGGACGCACCGCCGACCTTCATGACCAGCGCCATGCCGACCGCCTTCAGCGCCTCGGGAAGAGGCTTGGCGGAGATATTGTCCACTTCGGCGAGCACGGCCTCGAAGCCACGCTTCATGTTGAGGCCGTGATCGCCGTCGCCGATCGCCGAGTCGAGCGCGGTCAGTTCCTCGGCATGGGCGATGATGACATCGGCCATCGCCACGATCACCTTGCGCTTGAACGCCTGGTCCATTGTCTATCTCACCCGCTGGCCCGCCCGGTCGAACAGCAGCGGCCGGGTGAACTCGATAGCGACGGAGTCGCCGACTTTCAATTCCGTATCCGGCTCCACCAGGCTGACGATGGTCTGGTCCTGCAGCGTGATATGCAGATGATTCTGATCGCCGAGATGCTCGATCCATTTCACCCGTGCGTCGGCACGGCTCTCGGCGCGCCGGACCGTCATGTGCTCGGTGCGCGCGCCGATCGTCGCGACGTCGCCCGGCACCGCAAGATCCGGAAACAGCCCGCGCGGCAGCAGATTGATGCCGGGACTGCCGAGCCGGGTCGCCACATAGGTATTGGCCGGATCCTCATAGACCTCCCGCGGGCTGCCGACCTGCACCAGCCGGCCCTGCTCGATCACGCCGATACGGTTGGCGAGCGTCATCGCCTCGATCTGGTCGTGGGTGACGTAGAGCATGGTGGCGCCGAGATCCTGCTGGATACGCTTGAGCTCGATGCGCAGCTCGGAACGCAGCTTGGCGTCGAGCGAGGACAGCGGCTCGTCGAGCAACGCGATCGCAGGTCTGCGCACCAGCGCGCGGCCGATCGCCACGCGCTGCATCTGGCCGCCGGAGAGCTGAGTAGCGCGGTTGCCGAGCTTGTCCTCGATCCGGAGCATCGCCGCGACGTCACCGACGATGCGCCTGATCTCAGCCTCCGCAATCTTGCGCACCGGCGAGCGCAGTGGGAAAGCCAGATTGTCGTACACCGACAGATGCGGATAGAGAGAATATTGCTGGAACACGAACGTGACGTCACGCGCGGCCGGCGTCGCCTTCGTCTGGTCGACACCGCCGATGGTGACGCTGCCGCGATCCGGCATCTCGAGGCCGGCCACGAGCCGCAATGTCGTGGTCTTGCCGGCACCGGTCGGCCCGAGCAGCACGACGAGCTCGCCGTCGCGGATGGTCAGCGACAAATCCCGTACCGCCGGCTTGGAACCGAACGACTTGCTGACGGCGTTGAGCCGCGTCTCAGCCATGATGGCGCCCTCCTCTCACCGGCTGCTCATACAGCGCGGTGCGGACCGCGCGGCCCGTGGCGGCGTCGAACAGCGACAGCCGGTCCGCGCGGAAGCTGAGCCCGACCGGCTCCGCACGCTGCACCCGGACCGCCGCGGGCGCGCGCGCCTTGACGATGCCATGAGACGTCGTGACGGTGATGATCTGGGTGGTGCCGAGATATTCGGTGCCGAACACCTCGCCGCGCAGCCCGCCTTCGGCGCTGAGCGCCACCTGCTCCGGCCGCACGCCGAGGATCAGCTCATCGCTCCCGGCATCCTCGCGCAGCTCGGGCACGCCGATCTCGGCGCCGTCGATCCGCACGCAGTTCGCGCCGGCGCCAAGCCTGCCCGCGAAGCGGATGAAGTTCATCGCCGGCGAGCCGATGAAGTCTGCGACGAACATGGTGGCGGGACGGTCATAGATCTCCTGGGGCGTTCCGAGCTGCTCCACGACGCCGCGATTCATCACCGCGATCGTGTCGGCCATCGACATCGCCTCGAGCTGGTCGTGAGTCACGAACACGGTGGTGGCCTTGAGCCGGTCGTGCAGGGCGCGCAGCTCGCCGCACATGATGTGACGGAACTCCGCATCGAGCGCGCCGAGCGGCTCATCCATCAAGAACGCTTTCGGCTCGCGGACGATGGCGCGGCCGAGCGCGACGCGCTGGCGATCGCCGCTCGACAACCCGCTCACCGGACGGTCGATCAGATGGTCGATGCGCAGGATGCGCGCGGCTTCCTCGACCCGCCGCCGGATCTCCCCCTTGGGCACCCCCATCGAGACCAGGGGAAAAGCGATGTTCCGGCGCACGTTCATGTGCGGGTAGAGCGCGAACAGCTGGAACACCATGGCGATGTCGCGCTCGCGTGCGCGGCGGAAGGTGACGTCCTCGCCGCCGAGCCTGATCGTCCCCGAGGTCGGCAGCTCCAGGCCTGCAATCATGCGCAGCGTCGTGGTCTTGCCGCAGCCGGACGGACCGAGCAGGCAGAAGAACTCGCCGTCGGCGATCGTAAAGCTTGTGCCGCGCACGGCGGCAAAGCCGCCGAACTCCTTGAACAGATTCTCGATCCGGATCTCGGCCATGGCGTCAGTCCGGAAACTTGGAGACGATGGTGAACATCACGACGCCGGCGAGCGTGGTGATGAAGGAATAGGTGTAGAGCACCAGTGCGAACGGCTGCAGCAGCATCAGCACGCCAGCCGCAATGAGGATCGTCGCCAGCGTCTCCATCGGGCCGCGCCGCAGCGCCCGTGGCCAGCGCGAGTGCGCCGAATCGGCCGGCTGATCTTGTGCCATCTCGCTCATTTGCGCACCGCTCCGAAGGTGATGCCGCGCAACAGATGTTTTCTCAGCAGCACCGTGAACACGACGATCGGGATCAGGAACAGCGTGGTGCCCGCCGCGACCGCCGGCCAGTCCTGGCCGCCCTCGCCGATGATGATCGGGATGAAGGGCGGCGCGGTCTGCGCCGTGCCCGAGGTCAGAAGCACCGCGAAGGCATATTCGTTCCAGGCGAAGATCAGGCAGAAGATCGCGGTGGCGACGATGCCGGTGGTGGCCTGCGGCAACACGACCTTGAAGAAGGCTTGCAGGCGGGTGTAGCCGTCGACCATCGCCGCCTCCTCGTATTCGCGCGGGATCTCGTCCATGAATCCCTTGAGCAGCCAGACCGCGAGCGAGATGTTGACGGACGTATAGAGCAGGATCATGCCGAGCCGCGTGTCGGACAGGCCGAGCTCGCGATACATCAGGTAGATCGGGATCGCGACCGCGATCGGCGGCATCATCCGGGTCGACAGGATGAAGAACAGCAGATCATCCTTCAACGGCACCTTGAAGCGCGAGAACGCGTAGGCCGCCAGCGTGCCGAGCACGACCGACAGCGCCGTCGAGCCGAACGCGATCACCAGCGAATTCACGTAGCGTGGGATGTAGTTCGATGGACCCGCGACCACCATGTTGCGGCCGCGCGAGATGCGGTCGCACAGACTGGCAGCCGGCGGCAGCTTGGCCATGTACTCCGGCGCCTGCCGGGTCCGGGTCGTGAACAGGTTGCAATAGCCCTCCAGGCTCGGCTCGGCGACGAGCTTCGGCGGATAGGCGATCGCGTCCGACGGCGACTTGAAGCCGGTCATGAAGATCCACAGCAGCGGCACCAGAGTGATCAGCGCATAGGCGATCACCACGGTTGCCGCGATCCGCTTGGTCAGCGGCGACGGATCGACGACGGAATGGGCGGCTGCGAGACCGGTCATCGGCTTTTCACCCGGTTGAGCGCCTTGACGTAGATGTTGGCGAGGCCGAACACGGTGACGAACAGGATGATGGCGAAAGCCGAGGAATAGCCGGTCCGCCACTTCTCGAAGGCTTCGCGCTTCAGGGTGATCGAGGCGACCTCGGTCGTCGAGCCTGGACCGCCGCCGGTCAGGAGGTTGACCATGTCGAACATCTTGAAGTTCTCGATGCCGCGGAACAGCACCGCCAGCATGATGAACGGCAGCGCCATCGGCAAAGTGATCGACCAGAACTGCCGCCACGGCGAGGCGCGATCGACCTCGGCCGCCTCATAGATGTAGTCGGGAATCGAGCGGAGACCTGCAAGGCAGATCAGCATCACGTAAGGCGTCCACATCCAGGTGTCGACGATGACGATCGCCCAGGGCGCGAGCGGCACTTGCGCCAGCATCTGGAAAGACGATGCGGGCGCGCCCGTCGCGGCGGAGATGACGTAGTTGAAGAGCCCGATCTGCGGCTGGTAGAGGAACGTCCAGAAGTTGCCGACCACAGCCGGCGACAGCATCATCGGCAGCAGGATCAAGGTGGTCCACAGGCCGTGGCCGCGGAACTTCTTGTCGATCAGCCAGGCTAGCGTAAAGCCCAGCAGGGTCTGGATCAGGATGGTCCAGAACACGAAGCGCGCGGTCACCGTCATCGCCGCCCAGACGTCCGGATCGGTCAGGATCGACTGGTAGTTGGCGAGTCCGATATCGAGCACGGTGGCGTTCGGACGGTTCGCGCGATAATTGGTAAAGGACAGCCGGATGGTCCAGATCAACGGGAAAATGTTGATCGCGAGCAGCAGCAGCATGGTCGGCATGATGAATAGCCAGGCGATGGCGCGCTCGGACAGGCCGCGCACGCGCCCCGCCACGGCGGGCGGCGTCACCAGGGCGGCGCGGTCGACGAGGCTGCTCAGTCCGGTTTGGTCGGTCATGCGAGGGGCTGCTTCACTGGCGGCTTCGGGCTGGCGGTGAGACTGGCTGGTCCGCCCGGCAAGCCGAAGCTCGCCGGAGGGATTGTCGTGGCGGATCTCGCTTGCGCGAGAGGTGCCGCCTCCATCACAGCTTGCCGTCCTCCTTGAACACCTTGGTCCAGTCGGCGATCAGCCCGTCGAGCGCGCCTTTCGCCGTACCCTGGTCGGCGACGACATAGTCGTGGACGCGCTTCTGCATCGCGAGCAGAAGCTGGGCGTAGGACGGCTCGGCCCAGAAGTCGACCACCTGGTCCATCGCCACCAGGAAGTCGGCGGCGAACGGCGCGGTGTTCTTGAAGTTGGGATCGTTGAGCACGCCCTTGTGGCAGCTGTAGCCGCCGAGCGCCCACCACTTCTTCTGGGTGTCGAGCGCGGCGAACCACTTGATATATTCGAGCGCTTCGGCGCGGTTAGGCGAATATGCCACCACCGAGATGCCCTGCCCGCCGAGCTGCGAGCCCTTCTCCTTCTGCGCGGGGTTGACGAAGAAGCCGATCTTGTCGCCGCCGACATTGGGATCCTTGTAAAGGCCCGGGAAGAAGGCGAACCAGTTCATCTGCAGCGCGACCTGGCCGGACTTGAAGGCATCGAGTCCTTCCTGCATGTAGCCGTTGGAATAGCCGGGCGGCGTGCAGCATTTGTACAGCGCCTTGTAGAACTCGAGGCCCTTCACCGCATCATCCGAGTTGACGAAGCCCTGCATGTCATACGGCTTCTTCGGGTTCTGATACTTGAAGCCGAACGGATAGAGCGCGTTGGTGACGCCCATGGTGATGCCTTCCGAGCCACGCTCGGTGAAGATGGCCGCGCCATAAACGGTCTTGCCGTCGATCACCCGCTTCTGGAAGAACTCGGCAATGTCCTTCAGCTCTTCCTGCGTCTTCGGCACCTCGAGCTCGCGGCCGAACTTCTTCTTGAATTCCTCGCGAATCTCCGGCCGCGCGAACCAGTCCTTGCGATAGGTCCAGCCGTTGGCGTCGCCCATCGCCGGCAGCGCCCAGTAGTTCGGCGAGCCCTTCGGCCATTCGGCGTAGCCGGCGACGGTGGCCGGCATGAAATCGGAGATCTTGATGCCTTCCTTGTCGAAGAACTCGTTGAGCTTGACGTATTGGCCATTCTCGGCCGCGCCGCCGATCCATTGGGAATCGCCGATCATCAGGTCGCACAGCTTGCCCTTGGAATTGAGCTCGTTGAGCATGCGGTCGGCGAAGTTCGGCCACGGCACGAACTCGAACTTCATGTTGACGCCGGTCTTGGCGGTGAAGTCCTTGGACAGCTCGACCAGCGCATTGGCCGGATCCCAGGCGGCCCAGCACAAGGTAATCGTCTTTCCTTCGGCGCGTGCCGGCGCGGACGCGCCGAGCACGGTCGCGGCGGCGACCGTCGCCGCCAGTGCAAATGTCTGCAGCAACTTCATCTGGCACTCCCTCCCTGTTGGCGCCGTCCCCGCTTCGCGTGGGTGACGGCGATGCATGGCCCGCGGCGAGCGGCGCCGTCACAACGACAGCGCGAGCCGCAAGCGTTTCCCCTGGCCCTCGGATCATCCGTCCGAGTTAAGTATTTTGTTTAGTAGATTGCGAACGACTAAACATGTCAAGCGCGTTTTCGCGACGTTTGCAGCGCATCATGTTTAGCGACTGCGGTAAGCTGCTCGTCGTCCGGAGGTTTGCCGGGATGGCGATGGCGCGGCTCACCGGCGCAGCTGCCAGGACGCAGGCTCGGCCCAACTCCAGGCTGCATCCGCGTGGTCAGCCCTTCGCCAACGTCACGCCGCAACTGACCCGGCCGTCAGCGATGAGGAAACGTCCGGCAAGGCGAGCAACGGCGGCCGGCCAGTCCTCTCTCATGACACGCGCCTCGAACGTGCCCGCCGCCCATGCGATCGCGAGCTCGACATCCTGGAAATCCAGGAAGCCGCGCGTGAGCGGATACTGGCATTTGTAGTAGGCTTCCTTGGCGCTGAAGATCACGATCGGCAGCATCGGCTGCAACGCGTCGGGCTGGCCGCGAAGCCATTGCCGTTCGGCCGGCGTGAGCACAAGATCGCGCATCGACGGATCGAGCTCGCGCAGGTCCTCGACATCCAGTCCAAGGGACGGGACATCCCTGCTTCGGGCCACGGCCACGGCGCAATGATCGGCACAATGGGAGATGCTTCCCGCATAGCCCGACGGCCACACCGGCGCGCGATCCGGCGTCGGGACGAGCGCGACCGGCGAAGCTCCCAGCGACGCCAGCGCCCTGCGCGCCAGGATCCGGGCGGTCGCGAACTCGGCGCGCCGCTTGGCGACCGCGGCCTGGATATGCGCGCGCTCTTCGGGAAACAGCTCATCCTCCGCCAGCGAGAGGCTGGACGCCGCCACCACGACCGGACCGTCAAACAGATTTGCAAGCACTCACATCACCAACTCTGCACGCGCGTCTCTTTGCGGACCGGCCTCGACCGGCCGCCACCGTATACGAAACGGCGACGTCGAAGCGAATTCCAACGATTCAACATGTCTCGCGATCTCGCGGCGCCACGCCCCCGAGCTTTGCATGGCGAGCGCACGCTGCCGCTCGGCGAGCTGCACCACCGACCACTGCGGATCGGCATCGACCAGCACTTGCGCCCGGCGAGGTGCCAATGCACCCGGCTCCCCCCGGGAGCCCATGGTTGGATCAGGATCAGAACATACTGCGATGCAAGTCGATTCTGCCATAACTCGCCGGCTTGTCCAACGCGCCCCGGCCGCTGTCCCCCGGTCCATGCTTTTCGGCCCCGCTGACATGCGCGTTGGCGGCCAGCTTTTGCTTGACGGCAGCGGGCTGCAACGGGACTTATCCAGTCCCTCTGTCTGCCGAAGAAGTGCGTTCCCATGGCCGCCGATCCGCTCTCGATCCTCAAGACCGTGTTCGGTTACGACAGTTTCCGCGGCCGGCAGCGTGACATCGTCGAGCACGTGATCGCCGGCCACAATGCCTTCGTGCTGATGCCGACCGGCGGCGGCAAGTCGCTGTGCTACCAGATCCCGGCGCTGGCGCGTCCCGGCCTCGGGCTGATCATCTCGCCGCTGATCGCGCTGATGGAGGACCAGGTCGCCGCGCTCCGGCAGGCCGGCGTGAAGGCCGCGGCGCTGAACTCGCGGCTCTGGGGCGCCGAGAAGGACCTGCTGTGGCAGGACATCGAACGCGGCGAGCTCGATCTCCTCTACATGGCACCCGAGACGCTGCTCAAGGCGGAGAACCTCGAGCGGCTCAAGACCGCACGGTTGTCGCTGATCGCGATCGACGAGGCGCATTGCGTCTCGCAATGGGGCCATGATTTCCGTCCCGAATACCGCGCCCTCGACTGCCTCGCCGGGCTGTTCCCGACCATCCCGCGCATCGCACTCACCGCCACGGCCGATGCGCCGACGCGGGCCGAGATCGTCGAGCATCTTTCGATCGGCGACGGCAACAGCTTCATCGCCGGCTTCGACCGGCCGAACATCCGCTATGGCGCAGCGGAGAAAACCAGCACGATGCAGCAGATGCTGGCCTTCCTGAAATCGCGCGAGGGCGAGAGCGGCATCGTCTATTGCCTGTCCAAGCGCAAGACCGAGGAAGTCGCCGCCTCGCTCAGCGATCATGGCTTCCCGGCGCTGCCCTATCATGCCGGCATGGAGATGAAGGCGCGGGAGAAGAACCAGCGCCGCTTCCAGCTCGAGCAGGGCCTGATCATGGTCGCCACGATCGCCTTCGGCATGGGCATCGACAAGCCCGACGTGCGGTTCGTTGTTCATGCCGATCTGCCCTCCAGCATCGAGGCCTACTACCAAGAGACCGGCCGCGCCGGGCGCGACGGCCTGCCCTCCGAGACTCTGATGCTGTACGGGGCGGAGGACATCGCGCTGCGCCGCCGCTTCATCGACGAGTCCGACGCGCCCGATGCGCGCAAGCGCACCGAGCGCCGCAAGCTCGATGCGCTGCTCGGCTTCGCCGAGACCTGCCAGTGCCGCCGCCAGGTGCTGCTGCGCTATTTCGGCGACGATTGCGCGCCGTGCGGCAATTGCGACATCTGTCTTGACCCGCCGGAGACCTTCGACGGCACCATCGCCGCGCAGAAGCTGCTGTCCTGCATCCACCGCACCGGCGAGCGCTTCGGCCAGGCCCACGTCGTCGCGGTGTTGCTCGGCGAGACCGACGAGCGCATCGAACGGCTCGGCCACGACAAGCTCTCGACCTTCGGCATCGGCAAGGAGCACGACCGCAACGCCTGGCGCTCGATCGTCCGCCAGCTCGTCGCGCATGGTCTGATCAGCGTCGACGTCGCCGGCCATGGCGGCCTGTCGATCTCGCCCGAGGGCCGCCAGTTCCTGCGCGACAAGCCGCAGCTCAGCCTGCGCGTGCTGAAGAAGCCGCGGCGCGACCGCAAATCCCGGGAGCGGCAGACCACGGCGGCATTTCCCGACCTCGACCGCGACCTGTTCGAGAAGCTGCGCGTACGCCGGATGGAGCTCGCCAAGGCGCAGAACGTCCCGCCCTATGTCATCTTCCACGACAAGACGCTGGCCGAAATGGCGGCCCGCCATCCGCGCTCCGTCGCGGAGCTTGCGAGCATCCCCGGTGCCGGCACGGTCAAGCTCGCGCGCTACGGCGAGGCCTTCGTGGCGGTGATCAATGCGCATGATGCGGGCGCCTGAGCCGGCCATCGTCCAGCAGCACCGCGGCTCCTTCGCTCGACGATCAGACGGCACACATGGCTCACACATGGCCTCGCGATCCCGCCGCTGATGACGCCCGGGTTATGCAACTGAAGTCCCCTTCTCCTCGAAGAAGAGGCGCAGGGAAGACCGGGTATCAGCTGATACCCGCGGTCCGCGTGCAGCAAAAAGCACGCGGCAGAACCACAGGTTCAGCCCAATATCCGGCCTTCCCTGCGCGACGGTTTGACGACTTATAGGCGCTCTCCCCGGGGATCGGCTGTCTTGCCCCCGTCGCCGGCGGATCATCATCACCGCCGGTTTGGCATCAGCACCGCGATGCCAGGACCACACCACTTCGCCGTCGCATCGCTCCGTTCGTCGGCGCGGGCTTTGACACCCGGCTGCGGAGCAACGCGCCCGTCGCCTCCCCGGCTCGACGCTCGTGACGATCGCGAAACGTCCCTCTTCAGCGAGCCGGGATAACAGGAAATGTGGATGTGATTTGCCCGACGGTGCAAGTGATGAGTTTGCGACAAACTGGCACGACGGGCAGTTGGCGCATACGCGCCATGCAGAGATTGCCCGTCGTGCAGCTCGGGATGGCGCGAGTTCGTCGGGTCACAGCAGCCGGTCCCATCGACGCCTTCAAACGTCTTCAGTGATTGGAATGCACCGTCACAGTGATGAGCTTGGCTCCGGCACCGAGCTGCCGGGTCGGCAAAGCACGAGCCATTCTACTTCTCCGCGTGCCCGGCGGCACTGGTCCGACCGCATGGAAGTTCGGGCGGGGCCGGAAGATCGATGCTGCCAATCAGGTCCGAGCGCAACGTTTCAGCGGCGGCCGTCGCCGCCATGGTCTGTCGCAAGGTGCTGACGTTCGATCCGAGCGAAACGATGCCGCCGAGCACCGCGGCAATCGTCCCGAGGACGACGACCGCATTGGACCCCAGCAGGCCCAGCACCGCCCCGAGCAGCAACGCGGCGCAGCCGGATATCACGATCTTCGAGGCCATGATGATCTTTCGACACCGCTCGGCCGCGTCGGCCAGCTGTTCGATCCGCGCCTCGATGAGGGAGATTGATCGCTCGGGTCGTCCTCATCCATCAGACCAACTGTTCTCCACGGTGTTGCTTTGGGCTAATTCCGTCCCCGCCCACCAACGTACGGCCATTGGTTGGACAATCCAAGAGATGGTTTGCGGCCGTGAGGCATCGACCTTGATGAAGCTCGCGATCATCTGAGATATTACAGGCCTTGGATCACACCAACGCATGGCATCTGGCTTTGTTACGGCGCGACCAAGCCGAGGAGCCTCTCGAAACTAGGCCGGCACGGGAACCCCGGCTTTCTTCTCCAGCGCGGCCACCCGGTCGCGAAGGCTGCGGATCTCCGCGACCAGGTCAAGGACGTCCGGCGCGGGTTGATGCCCCATCATCCCGACATGGCTCGTTGTCACACGAATGGTCGACGAGCTGATCTCCATGCTGGTGCGGGAGCTCGCAACTGATAGACCCGGTTGCAATGCGGGCGGTGCGGGGACTGCGATCGTAACGCCACCCGCGACAATTCCGTCTGGAGCGGTAACGGTTTTCTCGAACCGCGCGGCGCCTTTAACGGTCACGTCTTCGAGTTTCGCCGCACCGTGAATCGAAACGCCCCCGGCGTAATGCTTGCCATCGTTGAGAACAAGTTCGTCAGCCTGGGAGTGAGAGAGCGCCGCGCGCGCCGCCGGAGGCACTTTCGGGCTCTGGAGCTGCACGGTCTCGACGTTGCATGCCATTATCGCTCGCCCCAACCAAGCCGGGGCTAGCAAGAGACGTCCCGCGTGGGCCGCCGCGCCGTCAAACTCGATTCTGAGCATGCCGGGATAGCCCTGCGCGTCGACGGGAACCCTGACATTGCCGCTCTGCAGCACAGTCGTTGATCCTTCCAGGATGACCGACGTGTCGGTGAGTTTGATGTCGCTCGTCATGTTCGCCGCCTCCCGCTGAAGATGTAACTTAAAATATCGTCAACTCGGCCGCCGCAGTTTGATTCACGTCAACGCTCCATCGGCTGGCGCCTGCGACCGTTAACTACGAAGTAGGATGTTCTGGCGCGCGCCAGGCCGCGCTCAGAACATGGGAACTGGCGGGGTCTTGAAATGCCCAATGATCTGCACACCGTCCTGAGCGGCATTCACGGATTGAAGGTCGACGCAGTCGAGAGGTCGGTTCCGGCCTGCGCGGACCATGCCTTCGCCTGGGCAGGCAAGCTGCTCCCCACGCCCCACGTTCGAGCCCGCGCCGATTTCAGCTCGGCTCATCAGCGGGCTTGGCTCGAGGCCATGAGCAATCTAAGTGCATGGAAGACGCGGCAGATCGATCTGAACCTGCCGGCATCGGGGAAGCTGCTGATTGTCGGATGGTACTTCCCGGAGCTCGCTAGCCTGCTCGGCACTGCGGACAAAAAGCATGTGATCGTTCTGGTATCGAATGATGCTCCCTGGCTCTCCGAGTTGAAGGACGCAGGCACCACACTGAACTTCCGGGCCGCAGGCGGTGCGGAGGCGCTCGCCGCGTACATGCGCGAAGGCCGCAACGTGTTCGCGATGATGGACAATATTCATCCGGGCACCGAGTTCATCCGCAGCCCATTCTTCGGGCGCCCCGCCAAGACTCCGGCCGCCATTCTGAGGCTTGCGATCCGCAACGGCTACACGCTGGCGCTGATAGCGCCCAGGGACAGCCGCGTGGAAGTGGTGGCGACGCTGCCCACCGCCGGCAAGCAGCCGGAGGATCTCGCTGCCTGGGTGAACCAGAAGATCGAACAGGAAGTCAGACGGGCGCCGGAACGCTGGCTGTCGTGGCCGACGCTCGCCTACCGCTTCCAGGCAAGCTGATTCACCAGTCAGGAGGACGCGCGCATGCCCACCACGTCGTTCAATCAGCTCGCGCAGCAGGCCGACGCACTTTACCCGCCGCAGTCGATGCACAGCCTGTTGTCCAGGCTGCGCTACCCCGGAGCGGCACCGGGAACGACCCTGCCGACGGCTTCGTTCGCCGAGGCGGCTTGGCGCCTGTCGGGCCCCTCCACGACACGAATTTCATTCCTCCACTACAACATCTGGTGCCTGCGCGCGAAGATCGGATTGAAGGAGATCGTCGCCGCTGCCGGAGGGGTGGGCCACTTCGCGGCTTGTCTTGGGGTCTCATCGGCTGAGTTCATCGGCAAGGCACTGGAGATGATCGGGGCCGACATCGGAGATGTCTGCGACCGCATCTTCCCGCCGATCGTGGAAGTCTGCGGCGTTTCCGCCAACCCGCTGAACGATGCCTGCAAGCTGGTGGGCAACAGCCTCTCGCTCGGCGGATACATCATCGAAAATCTCAGTTCCGACCTCGACTGGCTGATAAGCCTCTTCTCGATCCCCGAGGAGGTCGTATTCGAGGTGCTGATGCAGTTGGTCGCGCCGGTGCTTGGCGTGTTCGAAGTGAGTGTCATGGAGAAGCCGGTCATCCCCGAGCGCGCCGGCGAAATCGGCCGGAGGGTGTTCGCCTACGACCTCGTATCGCTGGTCGAGGCTTGGGACCAGGATACGCGGGATACGATCCTGGCACATGGCACCGCGCAGCATGTCGACGGACCGACCGGCTCCCTCGCCTACAAGCAACTGCAGAGCGGGATCCTCGTCCTCAGCCCGACGCGGACGATCGAGAATGGCGGCGGGCATGTCTATGCCGCGGACGGCGTGTCGCGAGTGATGCCCGGCGGATGCGAGATGGGCTACATGTTCGATTCTGACAAATGGGCGAACAAAGGGGTGCAACTCACGCGTATCCCGGTCGGCTTCGGTGCGATCGAGCTCTATTCGACGCATGTTTATGCCGGCGATGGCGGCCTTCTGCCGCCCGGCCCAACTGACGCGGAGAAGATCGACGTCAGGCGCAGGCAGATTGATGAGTTGATTGCCTTCATCAAGGCGACGCACCTTCCATCCAACGTGGCCATTGTCGCAGGAGATTTCAACATCGGTGCTGATACCGACGAATACCACAACCTGGTCGCGGCGATGGAGCAGGCCGGCTTCTATGACCTGTGGAGCGTCCCGTACGATACGATGAAAAGCGACGGTTTGACCGACCGTCACGGCGAGGGCGACGAGCCGATCTACAACGACTTCAATACCAACTGTAAGGTCTATCGCGCCAGCGAGGCATATCGGCAAGCCTACGATCCGGCCGTTGCCACGCCGACGATGTCAGATGATGTCGATTATTACTGCGACGACATGCAGCCAGACGACGCGAATCCCACCGGATCGAGGATCGACTACCTGTTCATGGAACGTGCGACTGCATTTCACGGCTTCAATCTCGACGTCTCACGTGTGCGCCGGCGTGCTTTCAAGTCACGCATTCGCTGGGTCGTCACCCCCGGCCCGCAGGACTACCTTTCGAACCACATCGGACTGGAGGCGACTTTGTTCGCCAGCTCAAGGCACTAGAGCTCCGGGCGTTCAAGAAGCGCGGCAGAGGCTCGGAGTCACAGAATGGGTCACTCATCGTCGACAATGCCGACTTGGCCGTCTGCGCAGCGCTTGTCGGCGGGGATGCCAAGTTGAGGCGTCTTGGCACTCGACCTGGTAAACGGTAGGCGATTAGCATCACCAACCTCTCGCCGACCGCTGAGCATAAGGGTTCGGCCAGCTTCATGTTCATGCGCGCCGGCAGACCGCCGACCTCGTGGTGCGACTTGATCGTCACCGACAGGCCGCCGGTGAAGAAGACGCTCTCGATCACGTCGAGATAGGGCCGCAGATCACCTTGCGACTGCCCACTTTGTGCGGGACATCGCACGACCGCGTGTTGTACGTTTCAAACAGCAGGCAAGGCTGAGCCATCTCGCGGCGGCATCCGCCCGAGTTGTCATCTTGAGTGAACCTCTTCCTCCGAAGAAGAGACGCAGGGAGGACCGGGTATCAGCTGATACCCGCGGTCCGCGTGCAGCAAAAAGCACGCGGCAGAACCACAGGTTCAGCCCAATATCCGGCCTTCCCTGCGCGACGGTTTGACGACTTATAGGCGCTCTCCCCGGGGATCGGCTGTCTTGCCCCCGTCGCCGGCGGATCATCATCACCGCCGGCTTGGCATCAGCACCGCGATGCCTGGACCACACCACTTCGCCGTCGCATCGCTCCGTTCGTCGGCGCGGGCTGTGACACCCGGCTGCGGAGCAACGCGCCCATCGCATCTTCCGGCTCGACGCTCGTGACGATCGCGAAACGTCCCTCTTCAGCGAGCCGGGATAACAGGAAATGTGGAGGTGATTTGCCCGACGGTGCAAGTGATGAGTCCGCGACAAACTGGCACGACGGGCAGTTCAGGCATGAGAGGCATGCACGGATTGCCCGTCGCGCAGGGATGGCCGTGGTCAGATGCGCCGCTGCACCGACGCGGGCTGGAGATCCTGCTCGCAGTGGCAGGTCCTCTGCGCCCTCTCCCGCAGGATCTGCGAGACCATCCGCTCCGTCCCGGTCAGGCCGGTCAGGATCGTCGCGCCGACAGCCATGCCCGATCGCAATCCGGCGGGCATGGCCGCCTTCAGCAGGCTGATCTTCAGCGCGATCCGCGCTTCGCCGGTTGGCGAGCCGGACGCCGCGCCGATCCACTCAGCATCCGCGACATGTCCATAGAGCCGGACGGGCAGGCCCGGCACGTCGATCGTGACCGCCTGTCCGATCGCGACATAGGTGATCTCGGAAACCGCGAGAGCTGCGATGACGTGGGGCTCGCCTGGCGTGACCACCGCCATCAACGACCGATCTGTCGTCACGGCGTCGCCGACATGGAGACCGCTTGCAGCCACGACGCCGGCGACGGGAGCGATGACGTCGTTCAGCGCGACCGTCGAAGCGCGCTCGTCCCGGTGCTCGATCCGCGCGAGAACCTGTCCCGCAGCGATCTCCTGATTGTCGGTCACGAGCAGGTCCCTGACCAGGCCGGACACCGCCGACCTGACCGGGATCTCGTTCATACTGACATAGGCGTCATCGGTGTGAACCAGATATTGGCCCACGGTCACATACTCGACCATCCACGGCACCGCGACCAGCATTCCGAACATCAGGCTGAGCGCGGCGAGCAACCACAGCGCACGTCCTGCGGACGCCCCGGCGCGCGGCTCCGCTGGGGGACGCTCCTGATGCAGAATGACCGGCCGGGATCCACCCGGCGCTTGCTGTCCGTCCACCACTCGCTCCTCACGACCACGGCATGGGGCGCGTTGCCGCCTCGGCGGCATCCTGTTGACGTCAGGGTCGCACCCATCGAATGCCCGTGACGCGAGATGTGGCGGCTCGCGGGCCGGTTGATAATGGCGCCTGGACCGAATTGGGTCTTCAATTTCTCGAAATAATGCCCGTGTCGACGACACCGCGACACCGCCGCAGCCTCGACACGAGACGGGGGTAACGCCGTTGACCGTCGCGCAAGCTTTGCCAGCGCTTCAAACAACGGCCCCAAACAGCCTTCCGATGCCTGCGGTGAGACCCAGGGCGAAGGCCCCCCAGAACGTCACGCGAAAGGTGGCGCGCGGAATGTTGGCCCCGCCTGCCTTTGCGCCGATCGCTCCCAGCACCGCGAGAAAGGCGAGAGAAGCCGCGGAGACGATCGGGACCAGCAAATTGGCGGGCGACACGACGACCATCAGCAAGGGCATGGCGCCCCCCACCGAAAACATCATGGCCGAGGTCAGGGCAGCCTGGATCGGCCGCGCTGCGGTGATCTCCGAGATTCCCAATTCGTCGCGGGCATGAGCCGTCAGTGCGTCTTTCGCCATCAACTGCTCGGCCACCTGCCGCGCAAGGGATTGATCCAGACCTCGCTTGACGTAGATTTCGGCAAGCTCGTCGCGTTCGAATGCGGGGTTGTCGCTCAGCTCCTTGCGTTCCCGGGCCAGGTCGGCCTGCTCCGTATCCGACTGCGAGCTGACGGAGACATATTCACCGGCGGCCATCGACATCGCTCCGGCGACCAATCCCGCCACGCCTGCGATCAGGACGTCGTTTCGTGTCGCTGCTGCCGCAGCAACACCGACGATCAGGCTCGCAGTCGAAATGATGCCGTCATTGGCTCCCAGAACGGCCGCTCTGAGCCATCCGATCCGCGCCACCAGATGGCTTTCGGGGTGGACGTGAAGGCGGCTCATGTCTTTCTCCTGATCACGCCTTGCAACTTCGTGGCGGCCGCCACGGTGTTGGAAATCGTTCCATACTTCCTGACATTCTGATGAAGCAGCTCGAGCCGGCGGTCGTCTTCGTCGGTGTCGACGATCAGCTCGTAATCGATCGACGCCATCATCGGCGGGCTGTCCTGACGGAAGCCGATCAGTCGCACCTCGACGCCACGAATATGGAACTTGAGCATCGGCGTCACGCGTTCGATTCCCTTGATCATGCAGGCGGCAACCGCGGCGAGAAGAAGCTCGGCCGGGTTGAACGCATCCCGCCGTCCCTGGACATCGGTGTCGAGCACCACGGTCGCATCCTTGCAGTCAGCCACGCTTTCATGCGCATCGATCCGTCGGGCGTTGACGCGATACTCTAGCATTGGGGGAGTCTCCGGGCCGCGTGTCCTTGGGGTTGGCAATCCGAACCATGAGCGGAGTGATCGATCGGATCGCGACCGTCCGGTTACGGCGGCGGAAGCGACCGGCGCAATCCATGGTTTCCGACAGGCGTGTCGCCTTCCCTAGTCGTCCGAGTGAGGCAGCATGCGAAGCAGCGTCCGATCCCGGAAGATCCAGTGATGGATCAGCGCGGCGGCCGCATGCATTGCGGCCACGATGACGAGGGCGTGGGCGAGAATTTCATGCACTTCCTTGACGTTGTGAGCAAACGCGCGGTCCTTGGGCCAGGGCGACGCGATCTCGGCAATGCCAAACAGCGGCAAGGAATCACCGCGCGCAAACTGCAACACGATGCCAACGACGGGCACGGCAAAGAGCAGCGCATAGAGAACGTAGTGCGCGAAACGCGCGGCCGGATCCTGCCACTTTCCCATCCATGTGGCGAATTCGGTCGCTTCGGGCGGCGGAGAAGGATCGGCCAGCCGCCAAGCCAGGCGCACCGCCAGAAGCATGAGGATCGCGATCCCAGCCGTGACATGGACGAGCAGGCCGGACTCGCGCGGCGCGCCCTTGGGCAGCACGTCACCGAAGACCCCAAGCGCCCAGGCGACGGCCACGAGAACGACCGTCAGCCAATGCAGCGTCTGCGGAATCGCCCCGTAGTCCCTCGTCGAGTTGAAGAGCTGCATCTCAGACCTCTTTGATCAAAAGATGCTCCTGGCGCGACCGTCCCTCGTTGATGTGGATCAAGCCCTTGCCGGTCTGGGTGCTCAGGACGGCGGGGCGAGTGCCAGCTCTGCATCGGCGATGACATAGCGGACGTAGCGGTAGTCGCGGATGAAGCTGATCTTGCCGTCGCGCCAGCTCAGCCACATGACGTAGCTGGGCCGCGGATCGCCCTGGCGTTCGAACACGGCGATCACTTCCCGGCCCTCGAGCCAGGCCGGCGCCAGCCAGACGCCGTCCATCCCGGCGTAAATGCTGAAGAACATCCCGACATCGGCCGGGCCGACACGGACGGGATGAGTGGACTGGTGCAGTTTGACGTCGTGTGCCAGCAGCGCGCGCAGGCCGTCCCAATCACGCCGGTTGAACAGGCTCACATAGCGTGTCGCCGCATCGGAGGCGGGTCTCGCCGCCGGCCGCGCCTCGGCCACAGCGTTGATCTCGGAGAGCCGCGCCCGGGCGCGGGCGAGATGCGCCTTCACCGAGTCCACCGTCAGGTCGAGCAGCGCCGCGATGTCGGCGAGCGACTCATCGAGCACATCCTTCAGAACGAGGACACTCCGCTGAGGGATCGGAAGCTCCGTGAAGCGCGACACCGCGGTCCGGATCGCCTCGTCGCGCATCATCGCCTCCACGGCATCCGGCACGGTGTCGTCGGCGACACCGTCAGCCGCCTCCATCGGTTCGGCGGCCCGGATCGCACGGCTGCGCAGCAGGTCCAGCGCCCGGTTATGCGCGACCCGGAACAGCCAGGCGCGCAGCATCACGACGTCGCGCATCTCGTCCACCGCGACGAGCGCTTTTGTCAGGGTGTCCTGCACGACGTCCTCGCCGTCGATCACAGAGCCCATCAGGCGCGCGCAATAACGATGCAGCTCGGGCCGCAGCTGCTCTGCGAGGGCCACGAGCTCGGCGCTGCGCGCGCCGCGCGAAGCATGTCCGCCGTCGCTCAAGCTGCCGCTCCTTCCATCACCGTCACGCCGGAATCTCCGTTGAGACCGAACACGACGCCGTCGACGAACCGCGGGTCCTCCAGCACTGCGACCACACGATCGCCGAACGCCCGTGGCGGCATCGGCGCGCCGAAGCGGGCAACGAACGCTTCCGGCGCAATGCCCATGGACCCGGCATAAGCACCCGCGGCCGTATCCCCCACTCCCGTGCCGAGGATCATCATACGCGGCACGATCGCCTGGAAGCGGATGCCGAGCCTGTCGTCCTGCGACACGCCGTTGGCGTATTTCGCCATGAACCAGAGCATGCGCTTGGCGCCGCCGTAGCCGCCTGACATCTGCGAACCGCCCACCGCCGCGCCGCTCGATCCGACCAGGACGCGGCTTCCTGGTTTCAGGGGGAGCTTGAGCGCCGCCTGGATCCAGTACAAGCCCGCCTTGACGTCCGTTTCCCAGGCAACCGAGAAATCCCTCCAGGTCAGCCGATCCAGCCGGTCCATGTGCGGCGTTGTGCCGGCGTTCAAGATCAGGATGTCGGGGCTGATATCGCCGACGATGCGATGCGCAGCGGCCTCGTCGGTGACGTCGGCCGCGATCGTGGCCACACCCAGGCGCGCAGCAATCGCGTTCAGCGCCTCGGTTCCGCGCGCGACGACGGTCACCTTGGCGCCGCGATCGACGAGGGCCTCCACGACTCCCAAGCCAAGGCCGCGGCTTCCGCCGGTCACGACGATCGTCTTGTCTTTCAGGCTCATGATGATGCTCCAATGTCCAGATGACATGAAAACGATCGAGGCATCGGAAAAGAGTCAGGCGGCGAAACCAATGCGAGCCCCCTTGCGCAACCGGCCGCCCGGCTGGATGCTCCGGGCACATCGTTCATCACGGGAATCGCTTCATGTCCGTCGACACCACCGCCGCCACCGATCGTCTGATGCGTTTTCTCGCCGTCCAGGGCGTGACCGGACAGGAAAAGGCGATCGGGCGCGAGATCATGGCGGCGCTGAAGCAGGCCGGCGTGCCGGCCAAGGCGATGCGGCTCGACGATGCCAATACGCGCATTCCGCTGCCGACCGAGACCGGCAACCTGATCGTCGAGCTGCCTGGCCGCGGCAGCCAGCACAATCAGCCGCGGATCATGTTCATGACCCACATGGACACGGTGCCACTGTGCGCCGGCGCGCAGCCGAAGATCTCCGGTCGCAAGATCGTCAACCAGGCCAGGACCGCGCTCGGCGGCGACAATCGCTGCGGCTGCGGCATTCTCGTCACGCTCGCGGCCGAGCTAATCCGGCAGAAGCTCGATCATCCGCCGATCACGCTGCTGTTCTGCGTGCGCGAGGAGAGCGGGCTCTATGGCGCGCGGCACGTCAACACCGACGACCTCGGCGCGCCCGAGATGGCGTTCAACTTCGACGGCAGCTCGGCCTCCGCCGTCACGATCGGCGCTGTCGGCGCCGACCGCTGGGAGGTCGAGATCTTCGGCCGCGCCTCGCATGCCGGCGTCGCGCCTGAGCGCGGCATCAGCGCCACCATGATCCTGGCGCTCGCGCTCGCCGAGGTGAAAGCCGGCGGCTGGTTCGGCAAGGTGGTGAAGGGCAAGGGCAAGGACGCGAGGCTTGGCACCAGCAATGTCGGTCCGGTCACCGGCGGCGAAGGCCGCCCCGCGGGCGACGCCACCAACGTCGTCACCGACTACGTCCACGTCCGCGGCGAATGCCGCAGCCACGATGCCAAATTCATCCGCGAGATCACCAAGGCCTACAAGGCGGCTTTCGAGAAGGCGGCCAAGCAGGTCACCAACAGCGAAGGCAAGTCCGGCCGCGTCAAGTTCAAGGCCGAGACCGACTATCATCCGTTCCGGATGAAGGAGACCCTTCCCGTCGTCAAGCGCGCCATGGCTGCCGTTTCCGACATCGGCGCCGCGCCGACCCTGCGCGCCGGCAATGGCGGCCTCGACGCCAACTGGATGGTCCGCCACGGCATCCCCACCGTGACCTTCGGCACCGGCCAGAACGAGCCGCACACGATTGACGAATGGATCAACCTGGACGAATACGATCGGGCGTGTGCGCTGGCGGTCAGGCTGGCGACGATGGGGTGAGACGACGCCATCCGGACACGCACTTGGATGGCTGCAATCTCCTTGCTCCCGCGCAACGTCGTGATGACGGGCTCGCCAGCAAACGCGCATGTTCCGAACAGGTCGAACAGCGAGGCCATGACGTCGCGCTCCCGCGGCGGATGTCACCCAGGCAGAGATTGCCCGTCGTGCAGCTCGGGATGGCGCGAGCTCGTCGGGTCACGGCGGCCAGTCTCATCGACGCCCTTCAAACGTCTTCAGTGATTGGAATGCACCGTCACAGTGATGAGTTGGCTCCGGCACCGGGCTGCCGGGTCGGCAAAGCACGAGCCATTCCTCCTCTGCGTGCCCAGCGGCCCCTGTCCGATCGCATGGAAGTTCGGGCGGGGCCGGAACTCCAAAGCGGGACGGCGGTTCTAGTGCGATGGACCTGCCATTCGCGTTGGACCGTCGCCAACTCCTCGGCGAGGTCAGGTCCAGAACCGCAATCGATCATCCGTTTGCCGGCATTGTACGGCTCTGACGTTCGTCACAGTTCTCGGCAGAGCCGGACACCGGAGACATCAGCCAATCACGGCGCACTTCACTGGAGGCCTGACATGTCGACCAAACTAGCTCTGCTCGGCCGCACGGCCGCAATTGCTTCATTGACTGCACTCGCGATCGGCGCCTTCACCCCGACCAGTGCCGACGCGCGAAATGGGCGCTGGCACGGCGGCGGCGGCGGCGCTGCGATCGGCGCGGCGCTTGCGGCGGGTGCCATCGGCACCGGTCTTGCGATCGCCGCAAGCCGCGACGCCTACGATTATTACGATGGCCCGGTCTATGACGGCCCGGCCTATTACGCGGCTCCGTCCTACTACGGCGTGAACCCCCACGCCTATGGCTATTACCGCAAGGGCGAATACCCCTATCAGGTCTATGGCGGCGACAGCCCGAACGCGGTCTGCGCGCAGGGCACGACCTGGAATTGCCGCTGAGACCGCGTCCAATTGAAACCTCCACGCGGCATCGGGCGAGGTCTCGCGGCGCTCGCCCGGCGCTGGACTCGATTCTCTGCCGTCGGGATCAGTCCCGTAACATGCCATGAGCGCAGCGACATGCGGGACCGATCTCTCGCCGGGTCGCTTCCCCGAAGCCCATTTGAGCCGCGGCGGGCGCTACGCGTCGAACGCGAGGCGGATGACCGATCGCGATACCCTTGCCGGCATGCGCACCGCTGCCCAAATGCGCGCGCCAGCCGGCATCATGATCCCGATGCGACATCCGGCGGGATGACTCCCTTGCTGAAGATGAAGCAGCCGTAGAACCGGCGCTCGCCGGTGGCGATCACGCAATAGGCTGATCTGGCCATCTCATAGAATGCGAAGCGCTCGACGCCGACCAGCGGCCACGACCTGCCCTCGGCGCGGTCGATCACCGCCTGCACCTCCTGCTGCACCGGCGTCACCTCCGCAGGACTGCCCACGACCTCCATCCGCACGGCGGCATCGTCGATGAAGCTGTCGAGCGGCAGCACCGACAGCACGGCCTGGACCGCGCGCGCCGCGCTGACATTATCGATGCGCAGCAGCCCGCCGAACACTGTCTGCCGCGCGATCGCATCCGCCGGAAAATTGGTGTCGCAGATCACGAGACGGTCGCCATGCCCCATCGCGCGGAGCGCATGGAGCACGTCGGCATTGAGCAGTGGATCGATCCCCTTGAGCATGTGGTCTCCCTGTCATTTTCATCGAACGGACCAGGTCGCCGGGCCATCGGCCAAGGGCAACTGCTGCCAACACCTGGAGCGCGTCACGCCATCATCCCATCGCGAACTACACGCTCCCTCGCCTTTCGCCGACCAGGCGAAGATCGATGCTGCCGATCAGGTCCGAGCGCAGCCTTTCAGCGGCGGCCATCGCCGCCATTGTCTGTCGCAACGTGCTGACATTCGATCCGAGCGACACGATGCCGCCGAGCAGCGCCGCAATGGCGCCGAGGAGCGCGACCGCATCGGATCCGAGCAGGCCCAGCACCGCGCCGAGCAGCAATGCGGCGCCGCCCGCTATCGCGATTTTCGAGGCCAGGATGATCTTTCGGCACCGCTCCGCCATCTCGGCAAGCTCGTCGATCCGCGCCTCGATCCGGGATATCTCTCCGCTCGGGTCGTCCTCATCCATCACGCGAGCTGCCCTCCGCGCCATCAGCGCCTCATCCTGAAACGACCCGGTCCCCGATCATGCCACCTGTCACGTGGCGCGCGAGCGTACGACGCCGCCATCCCACCGGCAACCATCCACGGCCTGACTTCACCGCGCACAACAGGTCCCGACGCACGCGGACGCTCCTCCAGGGCCGCGGCCGCAGGCCCGGAACAAAGCCGGCAACTCCGGATTGTCGTACCCGGAATTTCCACACGGCGGATGGGCGGCTCATGCCGAGCGCCCGTTCGGCAACCATCGGCTGCTATTGCCTACACGGCAATGAGCAACTTCTGACCTTGGTGCCAGCAGCTCATGAATGAGAGCTGAGCGGAAACGACAATTCAACTACGAAAGCAGCGCGTCGGCCAGGCGATATCAGGAAAAGGCCGCAGAGGCGCGTGATGCTCAAGGCGCCTCGTTACGGGGACGCGCAACCATATCATCTCGAGTTGCCCAAACACGAGCACCGTCCGCTACTCGCGGCGGCCCGAGCCGTTCGTCAATTGCAAACTTCCCAAGTTGATCCCGTGTTGCACGCGATATAGTAGCGAGCCGGCGGGGATCCGAAGCGGCGCGACTCCACTAGCGAGCCATTTGCGTGCGTCGGCCGGGCGGCGGGTGGGGAAGGCCACCCCACCCTGGACAACGACAACAGTTCTCCTAACCACTGCCGCGTCCCCACTTCAGGCAACAACCCGTGGCCGACTTTCACAAGCCGCGAAGTGTGACCAAGTCGTTCTCATGCCTCCAGGCTCCGAGAGGTCACATCGAGCCATGCCTGGAGCGAGCTCACGAGCATGAGAGCCCTCAAACGTTCGCGCCGGCGACGTTCCTGCCCGCGAGCCAGCCGAAGACCAGCGCCGGACCCAACGTGATGCCGGGCCCGGGATAGGCCCCTTCCATGATCGAGGCCATGTCGTTGCCGCAGGCGAACAGGCCAGGAATGGGTGAGCCATCCGCGCGCAACACCCGCCCGCGCGCATCGGTGACGAGGCCCGCGGACATGCCGAGATCGGCCGGATAGACCGGGACGGCATGGAAAGGCGGCTCCAGGATCGGCGCGACGCAGGGATTGGGATGCCGATCGGCGTCGCCGAGCGCACGCTGATAGATGTCGCCGCCGCGGCCGAAGGCGGGATCTTCGCCGCGCACCGCACCGGCGTTGAACTGGTTGACGGTCGCAGTCAGCGCCTGCGCGGGGACGCCGATCGTCTCCGCGAGCGCGTCCAGGCTGTCGGCACGCTTGAGATAGCCCGCGGCGACGTCGTCAGCGACACTGCGCGTGAACGGCTTGATCTTGCCGAGGCCGTATCTCCACAGGAAGCGGCGATCGCAGATCAGCCAGGCGGGAATGGCCGCAGCGTGATCGAGCTGCGCGCGCACGAACTCGTGGTAGGACACCGCCTCGTTGACGAAGCGGCGGCCGGTGCCATCGACCGCGATCAGGCCGGGTTTGGCGCGGTCGGTGACCGTGTGCGGGAAGACGCCGCTTCTGCCGTCGGCCCGTGTGAAGGTCGAAGCCGGCACCCAGAACGCGCCCGCTTTCGTCGGTGCCGACAGGCACGCGCCCAGGGCCATGGCCAGCCGCGCACCGCGTGGTGCAGCGCCGGGGTCAACGGTGACCGACAGCAGGCCGGCGCCCTGCGGCACATAGCAGCGGCGCAGCTCGGCATCATGCGACAGCCCGCCGGTCGCGAGCACCACGCCGCGCCTTGCGGTGATCCAGGAGCGGCCGGAGCGATCGACAATTTCGAGCCTCGAGACCCTGCCCTGCGCGTCGGCCTCAAGCTGCTGGGCGGAGGTGCCGGTGCGTATCACGACGCCACGATCGAGTGCCGAGCGCAGCAGCCGCGCCGCCAGCGCGTTGCCGAGATAAAGCGTCGTGCCGCGCCGCGCCGTGAGCCGTTGCAGGCCATAGCGCGCGATCAACCTGGCCGCATGCAGAGCCGAGCGCAACGATCGGCCGGCACGGCGCAGATGCGGGATATCCTGGCGGCTGATCATCATGCCGCCGAACAGCATGAACTCCGGCAGCGGATCGCGCAGCAGCGCAAAGGCGTCGCCGAGGCCGCGCGCATCGAATGGCAGCGGCTCCAGCACCCTGCCTCCCGCGGTGGCACCTGGCAGGTCGGGATAATAATCCGGATAGGTCGGCACCGGCTGCAGCCGCAGCGCAGTGCGGGCCTCGAGATCGCGCAAAGCTTCGTCGCCGAATGCAAGGAACGTCTCGAGCCGCGTGCGGTCCTGCCCCGGCACGGTCCGGGCCAAATACGTGCGCGCCGCCTCCAGCGTATCCGCCCGCCCCTCCGCGGCCGCCTTGTGATTGGCAGGAATCCAGACCATGCCGCCGGAGATGGCGGTGGTGCCGCCGATAAATTCGGCCTGCTCCAGCAGC
The DNA here is from genome assembly GCF_051168035.1 of Bradyrhizobium sp. HKCCYLRH3059. Lineage (NCBI taxonomy): Bacteria > Pseudomonadati > Pseudomonadota > Alphaproteobacteria > Hyphomicrobiales > Nitrobacteraceae > Bradyrhizobium > Bradyrhizobium sp. HKCCYLRH3059. Next base: position 520,632 of record NZ_JBNPUF010000004.1, read on the forward strand.
AGCACCGAGCAGCCGTCAGCAGCCGCGATCGTCGCCGCCGTCATGCCGCCCGCGCCGGCTCCGACGACCACGACATCGAACGTCTCGCCGGCGTGCGCCGCCGCCGTCATGCTCACACCATGCCGCCATTGGGCTGCACGATCTGTCCCTGGATCCAGGAGGCCTCGCCGGAGGCCAGGAAGCGCACCACCTCCGCAATCTCGCCCGGCTTGCCGATGCGATTGAACGGGCTCAACGCCGCCATGCGCTGCTTGGCCTCCTCGGTCTTGCCGGCATTGAAAAGTTCGGTGTCGACGGGACCGGGCGCCACCGCATTGACGCGAACACCGCGCGCCGAGAGCTCCTTCGCCATCGACCGCACCAGGCTTTCGACCGCTGCCTTGGTCGCCGCATAGGGCCCGGTGCCCGGCACCGCGTGGCGGACCAGCGACGTCGTGATCGCGACGATGGCGCCGCCGTCGCGCACGCGCCGCGCTGCCTCCGCCAGCACGTTGAAGGCACCTACGACGTTGACCTCCATCAGCAGCCGGAAGTCCTCCGGCCTGAAGCTCGCCAGCGGACCTGCCGGCACGTTGATGCCGGCGTTGGCAATGACGGCCTGCGGCGCACCACCGAAGTCGGCGGCAACTTGCGCGAAGACCTGCACGACCGACGCGGCATCGCGGATGTCGACCTTATATTGCCTGCCGGGCCCTCCGTCCGACGGGCTGGTGGCGTAGGTCGAGGCCACCTGCCAGCCGGCGACGGCAAACGCCTGCGCGCAAGCGGCGCCGATGCCGCGGGAGCCGCCGAAGATGAGAACGATCGGAGAAGAGGTGGTCATTTTCGATTCCCTGATGCAGATGGTGTCTTCGCCATCGCGGCCCGCGTCGCTTCGATCGTCGCCTCGATGCCTTTTTGCAGATCGTAGCGCGGCTGGTAGCCGAGCTCCGCCTTGGCGCGGCCGATGTCGAGCGCGCCCTTGACGGCGCTCAGCACGCGGCCGCCATGATGATAGGGACCGGTGTCGCCGACCGTGATCCTCGCACCGGGAATGGCGCGATTGACGGCGTCGGCCGTGTCGCGCAGCGTCGGAGCCACTCCGGTCGCGACATTGTAGGCGTCGAAGCTGTGATGCGGCTTGTCGAGCGCGAGCAGCACGCCGGCCACGGTATCGTCGATATAGACCTGATCGACCGCGAGATTGCCGCCGTCCTCTTGATGAAATGGCTCGCCGCGCAACGCGGCCTCGATGAAGGTGCGCGGCATGCGCAGGCGCGGCAGATGCGGTCCGTAGACCCAGCAGGTCCGCACATTGATGCATTCGAGGCCGTGATCGCGCGAATAGACGCGGCCATAGTGCTCGGCTGCGAGCTTGGTCACGCCGTAGACGCTGGCCGGCTTCTGTGGGTGCTCCTCGTCGATCACGGCGGATTGGAAGTCGCCATAGGTCTCCTCGGTCGAGATCTGCACGACGCGCCTGACGCCGGAGAGCCGCATCGCCTCGAACAGGTTGATCGCGCCCTCGACATTGACCCGCAGCGCCTTCAGCGGGATATCCGCGGCCTGAACCACGCCGACCACCGCGGCGGCGTGGATGACGGCGTCGGGACGAAATGTCTGGAACGCCCGCAACACCTCATGCCATTCGCCGAGATCGATCGTCGCGGTGACGAGCAGCTGTTGTTGCGAGGCGAGTGCGGCCATGGCCGGCGAGACCATCAGGTCGATGGCGACGACGCGATCGCCGCGGGCGAGCAGCGCCTGCACGATCGCCGAGCCGAGCCAGCCGCAGGCGCCCGTGACCAGAATGGTCTTGCTCGTGGTCATGCCCGGCCCCTCACCGCGGCGCCGGCTCCTCATCGGTCGGCGGGCTGGTGATCACGAGGAACAGCAGCGGGTCGTTGCCGGTGCAGTGGAATTCGTGCACCACGCCCGGCGGAATGTAGGTGACGTCATTGGCACGGACCAACCGGCGCTCGCCGTCGAGGATCAGGATGCCCTCGCCCGACAGCACGTGATAGATCTGCTCCTGCACCTTGTGGGAATGGCTCTCGACATGCGCGCCGGGCTCGTAGGAGGAGATGCGATGGTCGAAGAAGCGGCTGCCGGTGGTGTCCGGCGTCACGATCGCCTTCGACAGCGCCTGGTTATAGTGGCCCGGATACTGGGTCCAGAAAATCTCGGCGAGATTGCGCGTCACCGCCTTCTTCTCTGTCGCCGCATTCGCGTAGGCGTTCGGTCCGGGAACGACGATGGTCATGTCTCATCTCCTCAGGAAGGTTCAGATTGGGCCGGCCAGCCGGTGCCGATGGTCACGAACTCGCAGCTGCTCATGACCGGTTTGCCGCGCGTTGCACTGCATCAGCGGTCTGAGTGATGCCAAGCAAACGCCCTTGCAGCTCGTGATCGGCCGCGAGCGCGGCAGCATCGCCGACATGGGCCACGCGCCCATTCACCAGCACATAGGCGCGGTCCGCCATCGCCAGCACGCTCTCGGCATGATGCTCCACGATGACGAGGCTCGCGCGCGACCTCAATTTGGACACGGCGTCGCGGACCTCCTGCACCACGGCGGGCGCCAGGCCCTCGAACGGCTCGTCGAGCAGAATCAACCGGCTCGGCACCATCAACGCGCGCGCGATCGCCACCATCTGCCGCTCGCCGCCGGAGAGATTTTCGGCACGCGCCTTGTGCAGGATGCGCAGCTTCGGGAACAGATCGAACACGTCGTCGAGCGACGCGCCGCCGGCGCGGCTCGCGAGCTTGAGATTCTCCTGCACGGTCAGATTCGGAAACAGCCGGCGTCCTTCCGGTACCAGCGAGATGCCAAGACGGTTGATCTCGTCCGGCCGTAACCGGTTGAGCTGCCTGCCGTCGAACGTGATGCGACCGCCGCTCGCCGGCACCGTGCCTGTGATGGCCCGCAGCGCGGTGGTCTTGCCGACGCCGTTGCGCCCTAGCAGCGCCACCACTTCGCCAGGCCGCACGGCCAGGTCGAGCCCGTCGAGCACGGTGCCACCGCCGTAGCCGGCGCGCACGCCCTCGAGCCTGAGCAGCGGCTCGGCGGCGGCGCTGCCGGGAAGCGGCGTCACATTGGTCGCCCGCGACGGAGCCGCCGCGATCTGGCCATGGGCGGTGCCGAGATAGGCCGTGACGACTTCGGGATGGGCAGCCACTTCCACCGGCTTGCCGTCGGCGATCAGCCGGCCCTGATGCAACACCGTGATGCGGTCGGACATGGCCAGCACACGGTCGATGTCATGCTCGATCAACAGCACGGCGTGGGACTTCGCCAGCCGCATGATCAGCTCGCCTACGATCTTGCGGTCCGACTCCGCCAGACCAGCCAGCGGCTCGTCGAGCAGCAGGAGCTTGGCATCGATCGCGAGCGACACCGCGATCTCGAGCAGCCGCTTCTCACCATGCGCCAGCGCGGAGCAAAGCTCGGCGGCGCGATCGGCGAGGCCTACGGCATCGAGCAGCGACCACACCTTCGCGTTTGCAGCCGCATCGTCATAGGCATCGCGCCAAAGACCTGTCCATTGCCGGTTGGCAGCTTGGACCGCGATACGCACGTTCTCGAATGCGGTGAGGCTGGGAAACACGCTCAGGATCTGGAACGAGCGGGCGATGCCGAGCCGCGCGCGCTTGTACGGTGACAGCTGATCGATCGGCATGCCCTCGAACAGGATGGTGCCAGCGTTGGCCCGCAGCACACCGGTCAGCAGATTGAACAACGTGGTCTTGCCGGCGCCGTTGGGACCGATCAGGCTGTGCAGTCCGGTCCGGCTCATCTCGAACGACACGTCGTTCTGGGTCACGATCGAGCCGAAATGCTTGGAGAGGTTGCGGATTGCGAGAATCGGCACCTGTGAGGCCGTCGCCGCAGCCTGACGTGCACGATCCGGCGCATAGGGAATGATGTCGCGCGGCCGCGGTGGAATGACATTGCGCGTCAGGGTCCAGCGGCTGCGGCCGGCGATACGCTGGAAGATGCCGTGAATGCCCTCATCTGACAGCAGCGCGAAGGCGATGATGATGGGGGCGAAGACCAGCCACCAATTCTCCGTGATGGCGCTGAGCCGGTCCTCCAAGACGATGAAGACGATGGCGCCCCACAACGGCCCCAGGAAATGATGCACGCCGCCCAGCGCCGCCATCATCACCGGATCACCGGCATGCTCCCAGTTCAGATTGTTGGCGTAGACGCCCTGCAGCAGCAGCGCCATCAATCCGCCCGCGGCGCCGATGCCGCCGCCGGCAATGACGAGCGCAATCAGCTTGGTGCGGTAGGTGTCGAAACCCAGGCTTGCGACCCGCTGCTCATTGTCGCGCAACGCCTGCATCAGTCGGCCGAACGGCGCATGCGCCAGCCGCCACAGCATCCACAATGATCCGATCACCACGACGAGCGTGAAGCCGTGGAAGGCAAGCGCGGAGCGAAACAGCGGACGCGCGACGTTCTGCAGGCCGTTCTCGCCTCCGGTCACCGAGGTCCATTTGAACGCAATCTCGAACGCGATCTGGGAGCACGCCAGCGTCAGCAGCGAGAAGTAGAGTCCGCGCCGGCGAAGGATGATGGCGCCGACGATCAGCGCCAGCAGCAGCGAAAATGCCACCGCGATCGCCAGACCGGTGATTTCGTTGGCGGCCGGCATGAAGCCCAGGCCGATTGCCAGCGCATAGCTCGCGCAGCCGAAGAAGAAGGAGGCGCCGAACGGCACCAGGCCGAGATAGCCGATCAGGAAGTTCACCTCCGCGCCGTAGAGCGTGTAGATCGCGATCTGGGTCACGCGATGGATCGGCATGCCCACAGCGAGCGCGATGCCGGAGGCGAGCGCCAGTATCGCGGCCGCCACGAGCACCGGGTGACTTGCGAGCCGCTGCAGCACGGACTTGGCCGTCGTCATTCGAAACGCTCCCAGCGCTCGCCGAATAGCCCGCGCGGCCGCAGCAGCATGATCGCGAACATCAAGGCATACATCGATGCGGCAGCCGCCTCTGGCCAGAACTGAATGGTCAGCGAGGTGACGATCCCTACCGCGAGTCCGGCGACCACTGCGCCCCGAAAGGAGCCGAGGCCGCCGATGGCCACGATCACGAACGCTGGCATCACCGCATTGGCAGCCATGGACGGCGACACCGTCCACAACGGCGCGGCCAGCACGCCAGCGATCGCCGCCAGCATGCAGCCGAGCCCGAACACTGCGGTGAGCACCCGCGGCAGATTGATGCCGAGCAATTCCACCATCTCCGGGTCCCGGCTGCCGGCACGCAGGATCCGGCCATAGGGTGTGAACGCCAGGAAGCCCCATAGGCCGAGCAAGGTCGCGGTGGTCGCGCCCAGCACGGCCACGCGATATTTGGTGATCAGGAGAGGACCAACTTCGACGATCCCTGCGAAGGCCGGCGGCGGATTGAACGGCTTGCCGTCGGCGCCCCAGGCGTAGCGGATCACCGCTTCGATCAGCAGCGCCAGCGCGAAGGTCACGATCAGGCTGAGCAACGGCTCCTTGCCGTAGAGGCGGCGGATGATCGTCACCTCCACAGCCATGCCGATCAGCCCGACCACTGGCGGCGCCAGGATCACGGCGCTCCAGCCGAACAGCTGGAACAGCTGCCAGGCCACGTAGGCCCCCAGCGCGAAGAAGGCGCCATGCGCGAAGTTGATGACGCCGAGCAGGCCGAAGGTGATCGACAGACCTACGGCGATCAGCACGTAGATGAAGCCGAGCACGAGTCCATTGGCCGCCTGGGAGACGAGAGTGTCGAGCATCGTTCGAGCCTGTCAGTACGCTGCAGGAACAAGGGTCGCCGCCGCCTCAGAGCGAGGGCATGCTGCAGCCGATATCCTCCTTGGTACCGAACGCCTTCGCCGTCTCCTCGGCGGTCGCCGAAGTGTTCTTCAGCACGTCGAAATAGTCGAACTTGTCGGTGATCTGCTTCTTGATCTGGACGATGACGGCCGGGCGCACCAGCTGGTGATCCCAGTCGCGGAAGAAGAACGGAAACTCGCCTTCGGTGTTCTTCCACTGCTCGAGATGCGCCACGAGCTGAGCGGCCTCGGTCGACTTCGCCGCCTCGATCGATTCCAACAGCGCCCGCATGCCGATCCAGCCCGACCACGTCTTGTCCGATGGCGGCTGATTGTACTTCTTCTTGAAATCCTCGATCAGCTTCTGTTCGGCGGCGGTATTCTTCGGATTGTTGTAGTACCACGGCTTGATGTAGATGCCGGTCGAGGCCTGCGGCCCGACGTCCCAGAAGTCGGTGTCCGTGACGGCGACCGCCGCATAGGGGATCTTGTCCTTCATCCCCATCTCGTTCCACTGCTTCAGGAAGTTGGAGAAGTCGCCGCCCACCAGGCCGCCGACGATCACGTCCGGCTTGGCCTGGCGGATCTTGAGGATGTAGGAGCTGTAGTCCGCGGTGTTGATCGGCACCTCGTCGACCCCGACCTCGGTGGCGCCGACCTGCTTCAGCATCGCGCGCGAGGCGCGCAGGATGTCCTGGCCGAAGGCGTAGGACGCCGTGATGAAATAGACCTTCTTGCCGATGCTGGAGACGTAGGGCATCAGGCCGGCCATTTGAACCGGCACGGTCGCCTGGGTGCGGAACGTGTACTTGCTGCAGCTCTTGCCGGTGATCTCGCTGGCCGCGGCGCCGGTCAGGATCAGCGGCACCTTCTCGCGATTGGCAACGCTCATCATGGCGAGCGCCGAGGACGAGTAGTTGCCGCCGACCACGGCGACCACCTTGCTCTCGTCGACAAGCCGCTGCATGTTCTGCTGCGACACCTGGGGATTGGGCTCGTCGAGCCAGACCAGCTCGATCGGGCGGCCCAGCACCTTGCCGCCGGCCTGCTCGACCGCAAGCGCGCTGCCGCGTTGCAGGTACTCACCGATCGAGGCGCCCGGCCCCTGCTTGGCATAGATCATGCCGATGCGGACGGGCCCATCGGACTGGGCTCGCGCGGGACCGCCGACGCCGAGCACGGATGCGGCAGCCACGCCGGCCGACGCGCGCATGAAAGATCGCCGGTTCAGATCACGCTTCAACATGGTGCTCCTCCCTCTCAACGTTGTTATCTTTGTTTTGTATCGTCAGTCGCGTTTGTAAGGCTTGCCGAACACCGGCTCCTTGAATGGGATCGGCGGCAGCTCCCAGGTGCCCGTCGACGGCGGGCGCACCTCGGCGTCGACATGCAGATCGATCACGCAGGGGCGGCGGTTCTTGATCGCGGTCTCGACTGCGCCGCGCAGGTCGGCGCTGCGGGTCACCGTCACGCCGTCGGCGCCGCAGGCGCGCGCCCAGGCCGCGAAGTCGGGGTTGTAGCGATCTCCGCCGGGCCCCTGATTGCCGCGATAGAACGCGGTGCCGAGCTCGCGGCCCTCGAACAGGCCATACTGCAGATCGCGGATCGCGCTCCAGGCGAAGTTGTTCCAGACGATCCAGATGCACGGCAGGTCATATTCGACGGCCGTGGCGACGACGTAGGGTGCCATCATGAAGCCGCCGTCGCCGACGACGGCGACGCAGGGACGGTCGGGCGCGGCCAGCTGCGCGCCGAGCACGCCGCAGACGCCGAACCCCATCGACGAAAAGCCCCAGCTGTTCAGCATGCTCTGCGGCCGCTTCGGCTGCCAGAACTGCATGAACCAGTTGTGATGCACGCCGGAATCGAGCGACAGGATGACGTCGTCCGGCAGCACGTCCTGCAGGGCTCCGACGACATATTCCGGCCGGATCGGCGTAGTGTCGGCGCTGAAGTGCGGCCGCACGAACGCCTCCCACTCCGCCTTCCAGGTCGCGATCTCGTCGCGCCACGCCGCGAAATTTTCGCGGCGGATCGCGGGGCGATGCTCCAGTGCCGCGAGCAGTTGCCCGGCGAAGGTCTTGGCGTCGGCGATGATGCCGAGCGTCGGCGGATAGTTGCGGCCGAGCTCCGCCGGATCGATGTCGACCTGCAACAGCTTCGTCGACGGAAAATTCCACGAGTAGCCCTGGTGCCAGCTCGAGGACGAGCGATCGTCGAAACGCGTTCCGATGCAGAGCACGAGATCGGCGTGACGGCCGGCCTGGTTGGCCGGATAGGCGCCGTTGCGGCCGATGAAGCCGAGCGTCAGTGGATCATCCGCCGGCACGCAGCCCATGCCATTGGGCGAGGTGATGACTGGAATGCCGTAGCGGCTCTGCAGCGCGCTGATCTCGGGACCGGCCTCCGAGAGCGTCGTGCCCTGCCCGATGAAGAACACCGGCCGCCTGGCGGCTTCGATCAGATCGAGCGCCCTGGTGACGTCGGCCTCGCTCGCACTCGGCCGGTGACTGCCGTGAACATGCGACAGCGCCGGCAGCTCGACGTCGGCCTCCTCCTGGAAAACATTGTACGGGATATCGAGATTGACCGGGCCGGGACGTCCCGTGACCATGGTGTCGAAGGCTTGGCGCAGCGCCAGCGGCAGCATGTCGACGCGGCTCGGCTGGAACGAGCGTTTCACCACCGGGCGCAGCACCTGGGCGAAATCGGCCTGGTTGTGCGCGTACAATTCCTGGAACGGCGCGCGATTGGCCTGCGACGTCGGAACATTGGCGGTGATCGCAAGGAAGCTCGAGGAGTCCGACAACGCAGTTGCGAGCGACATCACCATGTTGGCCGAGCCCGGCCCGGTCGAGGTCAGGGTCGCGACCGGACTGTGTTTGACGCGGAAATAGGCGTCGGCCATGTGGCCGGCGCATTGCTCGTGGCGGGGCGAGACCAGCTTGACGCGGTCACGCACCTGGTAGAGCGCATCAAGAATGCCGACATTGCCGTGTCCGCAGATGCCGATTACGAAGGGCACCTTCTGCTTGACGAGATATTCGGCGATGACTTCGCCGCCCTTCATCTTGGTCATGGTCAGATCCTTGTCAGGTGACGGTTCGCGTCATGCGAGGATCGTCACGATACGCTCTTCGCTCATTTCGCGGATCGCGTAATGCGGCCCTTCGCGGCCGAACCCGGAATCCTTGGAGCCGCCATACGGCATAAGGTCCACGCGGGAGCTCGGAGTCTCGTTGATGTGAACGCCACCGACTTGCAATTGCCGCGCGGCCTGCAGAGCCTCGTCCAGGCGTTTTGTGAAGATGCCCGTGGCAAGTCCATAAGGTGTGTCGTTGACGCGCGCGATCGCCTCGTCCAGCACATCGAAGGGCGCGACGCACATCACAGGCCCGAACACTTCCTGGCAGCCGAGCGGGGTCGCCTTGTCGACATTCGTGAGCAGCGTGGGAGGAACCACGGCGCCCACCCGCGCGCCGCCGACCAGACGCCGCGCGCCGCTCTGCTCGGCCAGCGCGATCCAGGACTCGATGCGCTGGGCGGCGGCCTCGCTGACGACCGGCCCAACAACGGTGTCGTCCTCGCCGGGGTCTCCGTAGGGCAGCCCGGCAACGAGCTCTGAAAGTCTCTGCTCCACCTGCCCGATCAGCGAACGCTGCACCAGCAGCACCTGGATCGATGTGCAGACCTGGCCGGCCTTGCGGAAGCCCGCGTTGACGACCTTCGGCAACGCAATATCGAGATCGGCGTCCTCGCAGATCACGCAGTGCGAGATCGAGCCGAGCTCCATCTGCGTGCGGCGCAGTCCCGCCTTGCCCTGGATGATGCGGCCGACGTCCGTGCTGCCGGTGAACGCGAAGAATTTCACTGCCGCCTCGGCCATCAACCAGTCGGCGACCTCACCATCGCCATGCAGCACCGACATCAGCCCCGATGGCAGACCTGCCGCGATCAGGCACTCCGCCATGATGCAGGACGTCATCGGCGTATGCAGCGACGGTTTCAGCACCACGGCGTTACCAGCCGCCAGTGCAGGCGCAACCTTGTGCGCCACCGTATTGAGCGGAGCATTGAACGGCGTAATCGCGGCCACGACGCCGAGCGGCACGCGGATGGTGAAGCCGATGCGGCCCTTCTGGCCTGCGGCCCCTTCCATCGGCACCATCTCGCCGGCCAGCCGCCGCGCCTCTTCGGCGGAGAGCCGAAACGTCGTCGCACAACGCTGGACTTCGCCCATTGCATCGCGGCGTGGAAAGCCCGCCTCCTGGCGCAGCACCTCCACCAGCTCCGACGCACGCGTCTCAAGCTCGACCGCAGCGCGATCGAGGATGAGGCCGCGATCATAGGGCGTCAGTACATTGGCTTCGAACGCCCGCTCCGCGGCGACAATGCAGCTGCGGACCTGCTCGCGCGACGGCAGATGCGCGGACATGGCGGGCCGCAGGCGATATTTGTCGAGCACGGCGACGGTGTGCGGACCATTCACCCATTCCCCGGCGATCAAGAGGCGGCACGATGGCAGACCGGCCGACGCCTGTCCCTGAACCGCAGCGTCCGCCATCGTCTGGTTCCTCCCAAAGGGTCTTCACACCTGTTACCCTCGTCCTTAGAGAGAAATTGACATTAGCAAAAATACTGTTTTGGATTAGTTGCCATAAGCTGAGCATATAGCCCGGCGGCAAGGTCTCGTTCTTCCCAGGCAGTGCGGTTCCCGCTCATGGATTTGCGTCAGTTGCGCTATTTCGCCCAGATCGTCGAGAGCGGCAGCCTGTCGAAGGCGTCGCGCTGCCTGTTCGTTGCGCAGCCCGCACTGAGCCAGCAGATCGCAAAGCTCGAGGAGGAAGTGGGCAGGCCCTTGCTGCAGCGCTCCTCGCGCGGCGTGATCCCGACCGAGAACGGCCTTGCGCTCTACCATCACGCCCGGTTCATGCTGCGGCAGCTCGACCATGCGCTGTCGATCGCCCGCCAGGATTCGGCAGAGGTCAGCGGCATGGTATCGGTCGGCTTGCCCGCGACGACCGTGCTCGCGATCGGGCTGCCGCTCACCAAGTGCATCCGCGCCAAATATCCCGGCATCCTGCTCAACGTCGTCGAGGGAATGAGCGGCCACATCGCCCACATGATGCGGCTTGGCCAGCTCGACCTGGCCATCCTGTTCAACAACGACGTGTCATCCAAGCTCGACGCGATTCCGCTGCTCGACGAGGAATTGTTCGTGCTTCTCCCTGCCGACAGCCCGCTGGTGCCGCGCCACCGTTGCAGCATCACAGTTGCAGAAGTTGCAGAGCTGCCCCTGATCCTGCCGACGGGAACTCATGGCCTGCGCCGGCGTGTAGCTGCGGAGTTCGAGCGGCGCAACATCACGCCGAATGTGGTCGCCGAGATCGACTCGCTCTCGCTGGTGATGAGCTGCGTCGGTGAGGGCATCGGGGTCACCATCAAGCCGATGTCGGCGCTGCAGGCAGGAGGACGAAGCAGCGAGGACTGGCGCGCCCTGCCGATCTCGGACGCCCGGATCACGCGACGCAACTATGTCTATTCGATCAAGCCGGACCTGCTGGCGCCTGCAGCCCTCGCCGTCGCCAAGGAGCTCCAGGATACCGCGCGAACGCTCGTCACATCCGGACAATGGCGCGGCGTCAGCTTGGTCGACGACTCCATGTCTTCCGCCATCCCGCCGGCGGCCTAGCGCACGCGCCGACCGTCTGACCGGCGGTCGCGACTGCATCACGCCCCGCCTCCGGCCCGGTCTCGTCTACTTCAGCGCCGCTTGCCCGGCCAGGGATACGACGTTGTCCTGGGCGCCCGACCCACCACTCACACCGACGGCACCGATGATCTTGCCATCCACGACCAGCAGATTGCCGCCTCGCGATGCGATCATGTCATCGAGCGTGGCGAGATAGGCGAAATACGCACCTTTGCCCAGCAACGTCTCGAACACCAGCGTGGGGCGTCGATAACGTACCGCCGTGCGCGCCTTGTGCTGAGACAGGCCGATCGACGCATATTGGCAATTGTCCTGCTTTTCGAAATAGACCAGATCGCCGCTCGGATTGACCACGGCGATGCAGAATGCGTTCCAGTTGCGCTTCGTCGTCTCGGCAACGGCCGCAGCAGCCACCTTCTTGGCCATCTCCAGGCTGATCGGCTCGCCATAAGGAGGCGGCGTCAGTGCATCCGCGACCGCGTCGTTGGGATTGTCGGTGTTCGATGTCTGGGCGAGGCTGTTCGATAAGTGCAGAGCTGCGACGCATGCGACGACGCTCAAAATGGTCCGATAGTGCATGTCTTCCTCCCGACCCTGTTGCCTTCTCCGTGCTCTCGTCGGCCAGCGTGGGCGCCTTGTTTCGCTCGACGAGGCGTGTCGTTCTCAGCCTCCTCATTCCGACGGCCGCGCTTGGAGGTTGCCGAGATCTCCCGGCTGCCCTGCTTGCGTCTCCAACGGAATCATGCGCTGCAGGTCAGCGCCGCTCGTCTCGGGCAAAGCCATCGCGGCGATGAAAGCGAGTCCATAGGCGGCGAGCGCGCAAAGGCCCATCGACAAGCCAAGAGGATGCGACGCAGCAAGCACGCCCACGGTCGCAGGCACGACCGAGCCGAACCCGCGCCCGCCACCAAGGCAGAAGCCCTGCCCGCTCGCACGAATCTCGGTCGGGAACAATTCGGCAAAGGTCGGCAACATTCCCGATGCCAGCCCACCTTGGAACGCGCCCAGAAAGAAGCTGAGCAGGATCGTCGTGTTGGCGCCGATCGGAGCTAGTAGATAGATGCTCGCGTTCGCGGCCTGGCATAGCAGGAAGATCATGAATGCGGGACGCCGGCCCGTGCGATCCGAAAGCCAGCCATAGAGCAACGGTCCGACCAACGAACCCAGGATGTTCATGGCAAGATAGCCTGCACTGCTCCCCACGGTCAGGTTGAGGACGGTGCGCAGATAGGTCGGCAGCCACGTGATCATCACATAGGCGCCGCCGAAAATGCCGGTGGCCATCGTGACCGCCGCCACGGTACGCCGCACATGGGCCCTGGTGAAGATCGTCCAGGCGGGCAGTCCGGCTGTCTCGTCCGCGCGGCTTTGACGATAAAGCCCGGACTCCGGCACAAGGCGGCGGATGAAGAACACGAGAAAGGCCGGCGCGATGCCGACCGCAAAGAACACGCGCCAGCCGAGCTCTTCAGGAAACAGCGATGAAATGACGGGGAGCAGCGCGACGGAAATCGCATAACCCACCGCGTAGCTGCTCTGCACCGACGCGGCCACCCGGCCGCGAAGCGCGGGCCTGACGACCTCGCTGATCAGGACGCCACCCACGGCCGCCTCACCGCCGTAGCCGAGGCCCTGGAGAAAACGCACGATCAGCAAGTAGTTGAAGCCGGTCGCGAAAGCCGATGCGAGCGTGAACAGGGCAACCCAGAGGATCGTCAGTTGCAGGACCTTGATGCGGCCGATGCGATCGGCAAGGATCCCTCCGCCCCAGCCACCGATGGCTGCACCGACGAGGGCTGCGGTCGCGAGATAGCCGGCTTCAGGACGCGTCAGTCCGATTGTTGCAATCAGCGCCGGGATGACCAGCGCATAGATCGTCGAATCGAGCGAATCGAGACCAAAGCCCGCGAAGCAAGCCCAATACGTCCGGCGTTCGACCTCGTCGAGTTCGGAATACCAGCCCAGTTTCATGATCGTTCACTTTCAGGCCAGGACTCGAACCAGATGCGCTTCTTCGTTGGCCGGGAGAACAAGCGCGAGTGCAGTACAATCGGGTGGCCGCATGGACCATGCAGGCGCACTTTCCGAGCGTGCCTGCCGGTCGTGTCCATCATGATTGCCGACAGCTTCATCGCCCGCCGATTGGAGATAGACGGAATTCCAGCACAGCCAAAATACGATTTGGCGTTGGCGCTCATAAGCCAAAGATATGGCTTGGCCGGAGTTCACCACGGCATCACGGGGCGACCTTGGCGGTGACAAATCCACTTTGATCGAGCACTCGGCGCACCGTGCCATTCGCCTTGGCATCTGCAAGAAATCGGGCCGCCCACTCCCGCGCCGTCACTTTGCCCTTCGGGACGACCACGACGACGCCCGTTGATTGGATGACCTCTTTCAAGACCCGGCTGCCCGACAGGCGCCGCGACAGCTCCTCCAAGGCTTCCATGCCCATGGCGAGGGCGTCGAGCCGACCCTGGCCGATCAGCTCAGCGGCCTCTTCAGGCTTGATGAATTTCGTCACGCTGGCACTTTTCATGCTCGCCTCGACCGTTCTGGACGTCGAGGTGCCTTCGATGCAGCCGACCCGGATTCCCGGACGGTCGATATCGGCGACGGCCGTGATGTCCGAGTTCGCGCGAATGAGATACCCGCTCATGTAGGCGACATAGGCAGGTCCTTGATCGACGAACTGCTCCCGCTTGCGATCCGCCGGCATGAAGGACAGATCCCACGCCCCTTTGCTGCCGGCGGCCGCGATTTCGTCCGAGCTCTGATATTCGACGAGCTCAAGCGGCACATTGAGCTTGCCCGCGGCCGCCTTGGCCAGTTCGACTGTCACGCCGACAGGCTTGCCTGTCGCCGGATCGCGTGTCGTCCAGAACGCGGAGGCGGCCGGCCCGACCGCAACAGCGACGCGCAGCACGCCGGTCGGAGCGATCTCGCGCGCATCCTGCGCAGCTGCTCCCGCCATCATGGCCGAGAGGCCCAAGCAAAGACTTGCGATGGCAAAGCAAAGCGATGCGAGCAGACCGGTCGATTTCATGCGTGGTCTGGCGCGATCCGACATCGGTACCGCCGTGCTGATAAAATGCCGGTCTTTCATAGCGTCGGATTCCACGATGATGGGATCAGCCGATAGCCGGCGCCGTCTTTCTCGACGTGTCCGACCGACGGGAACGCGAAGTCGAATCCGATCACGGTCGCCTTCTCCGCCGCTGCATCCGCCTCTGCTTCATGTCTCGTCCCTCCCGCTTCGTCTTCTTTTTTCGTCAATCCGCAGAATGCACCGGAGAGGACCGAGCCGGCGCTGCTCGCCTCGCCGCCAAGGGAACGGATCAGACGATGACGTTCCCTCGCCTCTCATCGCCATGACAGCCGATCACGCAGCGAATAGTGCGCGCAACTGGCCGATGTCGTCGATTTCTTCGAGCCGCCCGACCATGTCGATCAGCCTCTCCGTCTTTTCACTCCCCAGCACGGGCGCCATGAGATCCGTGGCTTTGGCGTTGACGGCCTCCGTGCCCAGCGGATTCTCCTTGGTGCCCGGCGGGTGTCTGGTGAAATGATCGACCTTGCGGCCATCGACCAGAGTCACCTCGACGATCGCACCGCGTGGCGCGGCCGGATCCATCAGACTCTTGTCGCCTACAAGCGTCACCTTCCCACGCTGCTTGAGGATCATCGGGTCGCGCATCAGCGCGACATCATGGCTGTCGGCGAATGAGACGGCCCCCTTGACCAAGGCGAGTGCGACGAGATGCCGACAGTTCACGTCGGGCATGGCGCTGTCGCCGACGATGCCCATCGCGTCGGTCGGAAGCTTGACCAGGATGCTGCGGACGTTGTCTGGAGTGAGCCCTTGCTGTCGGCGCAGCGTGAGCAGCGCATCCAGCGGCGACTGGATCGGATAGCCGACCGAAAAGGTCTTGATGGCCGTCTCCGTGACGTAGAAGCGGCTGCCGAGATCCCTGACCATCTCCTCCGGCTTCGGATCGCTCGACAGCGCGATGAACAAATTGTGGGTCCCATCGAGCACGTCATCGACGCCGGTGAGCCCGGCCATCACCATGTCGACGGCCATCACGCCGTTGCGCGCGCCCATGCCGGCGAAATCGAACGCCTTCTCGATGTGGTCCTTGTCCTTCACCCAACTCCACAGCCCCGAGACCTGCTGTGCCGAGTACGAGATGGCGTGACGCATGCCACGCTCGTCCAGTCGCGCCAGCGAGGCCGCCGCGCCGAGCGCACCGAATGTCGACGACGTGCCCTCGGCACTGCGATGCGAGCCACGCACCAGGTCCGGTCCGAGCGCCATCAGAAGCCGGCAGGTCAGGTCATAGCCGAGCACAACGGCGCGGATCACGTCGCGCCCATTGCGATGCTCCCGTTCAGCCATAGCGAGCGCGGCAGGGATGACCGCGCACCCCGGATGCGCCTTGGTGACCGGTTCGAAATCGTCGGTCTCGTCGGCGTGAGCGCACATGGCGTTGGCCATCGCCGCATTGACGGCCGTCGTCCGGACGTCGGAGCCGACGACGGACGCCTGCGGCGCGCCGCCGAGGCTGCGCACGTATCTCAGCGCCATCTCGCCCGGATGCATCCGAGCGCCGGACACCATGGCGCCGAGCGTGTCGAGAATGCGGTGCTTGCATGCGAGCACCACCTGCTCCGGCAGTTCCTGGTCACGCGCCGCAACCATGTAGCGCGCCAGGCGCTCGGTCACGCCCGGGCCGGCGGCCTGGGAGAAACGGATCGGCATCGCCGAGATTGCAGCAAACGCCCCCGCCGATTGCAGCAGACGGCGGCGCGACGACGTGGCGCTCCTCGCCATCGTCAGGCCGACGCCGACATCTTCGCGATGTCGGCAGCATTCGACACACTCTCGACATTCCAGCAGGCGTCCATGATCCGCCGGATCGACGCCGCCGGAACGATGCCGTCGGCGAGGTCCACGAACTTCGCCTCGAGCTGCTGGTCGGTCATCGGCACTTCCACGCTGCCGACGGCGTGCTCGATGCGGCGGCTGAGCTTCCGCCCATCCTTCAGCACGATCGTCATCTCGACCTGCTCCGGCTTGATCTCGGGCGTGATGACCGGAATGACCTTGCCACGCAGCGACAGCACCGTCGGATCGGTTACCGCGCGATCGCTGAACTGCTTCTCTCCGCCCGCGCCTTCCACGATCGCCACGGCCACCGCATGAAAGATGCTGAACTTGCCCTCGAGCCCCTGCTGCGGCGTCTTCTTGCCGGTCAGCTCGAGCACGAGCGGATTGACCTTGAGATCGACGTGATCGATCTGGTCGCCCGTCAGCCTGTTCTCGTTGCGCAGCTGAATCGCGGCATCGATCGCCGGATGCAGCACGATGCCGCAGGCGAACGGCTTATAGGTGTTGAGCGCGGCTTCGTAACGCTTGCCGAGATCGCCGACGATCTCGCCATAGTCCTGCTTCGTGCTGATCGTGTTGGCCCAGCCGCGCTTCGCCTCGATCATCCCGTCCGACGACGTGAAGTTCTTCGACGCCAGAAGGCCGGCAAATATGCCGTTTGACGCCGCACGGCCGGGGTTGAAGCTCTTGTTCATGGACCCGAACGATTCGCGCAGGCCGACCGGCTGCGACGCGGCGAGGCCCAGCGCCCAGGTCATCTGCTGCTCGTTGAGCTTCAACAGTTTGCCGGCAGCCGCAGCCGCACCGAACACCCCGGCAGTCCCGGTGATGTGCCAGCCGACATCGTAGTGGTTCGGATAGACGGCGTTGCCGATCCTGCACTCGGTCTCGACACCGAGGACGAGCGCATTCAAGAACTCCTTTCCGGAGACCGGCTGCATTTCCGAGAGCGCAATGATCGCCGAAACCACCGGGCCGGCCGGATGGATGATCGTCTTCAGATGGGTGTCGTCGAAATCGAAGATGTGGCTGGACACGCCGTTGATGAAGGCGGCGTTCATGATGTCGAACCGCTCGCGCCGGCCGAACAGCGACGCCTGCTGCGGGCCGGAGAACGGCGCCAACGCCGCGACCGCGATATCGACCGTTTCGTGTCGCGACCCGCCGATCGCGACGCCGACCCAGTTCAGCAGCGTCCTCACGCCTTCCTTGCGGACCTTGACCGGCAGAACATCATATCCCGCCGAGACGATGTACCGCGCAAGCGTACGCGTGACCTCCTTGGGCGGCGCCGCGGCGGGCGCCGCCGGTGCCTGAGCCTGTGCAAATGCCGTAGTCGCGCCGACCGCGGACAAGGGAAGAGCGGCGGCGGCCTGAAGCAGGGTCCTGCGATCAGTGTGCATGTGACATCTCCCGGGCTTTGAACGAGGCCAATTGCGCGGCGAGCCGGACCGCGCTTTCGAGCGCGCCGGTGTCTGCGACGCCCTTGCCGACGATGTCGAACGCCGTGCCGTGCGAGGGCGTGGTGAAGACGGTCTCGAGGCCGGCCGTGACGGTCACTCCGCGATTGAAGCCGCGCAGCTTCGTCGCGATCTGCCCCTGGTCATGATACATCGCGACGACGCTGTCGAACTCGCCGGCAAAGGCGCGAATGTAAACCGTATCCGCCGGATACGGACCGCTGCAGACAATGCCCTGTTTCGCAATCGCCTCCACCGTCGGCTTGATCATCTCGATCTCGTCGCGACCGAACAAGCCGCCCTCGCCGGCATGCGGATTCAGTGCGGCCACGGCGATCCGCGGCGCGGCGACTCCGGATCTCCGCATCATCCTGTCGACGAGGACCACCGCATCGGTGATCCGCGGCGGGCTGATGTCGTTCAGCGCCTCGCGCAAGGACTGGTGCCCGGTGACGCGCGACATCCATTGTCCATCCAACACGTTCATTTCAGAAAAATACGTACGGTGCCCGAGCAGGTCCGCGAACATCTTGTGCTCGTCCGGGTACCTCCAGCCGCCGTCGAACATCGCCCGCTTGTTCAAGGGCGCGAAGGTGATGGCATCGATCGCGCCGTCCTTGGCGAGATCGATCGCCCGCGACAGCGTCTCTCCGGTGAGCCGCCCGGACTCGGCGCTGGCCTTTCCGATCGGGTGCCTCGACGGGTCGGTGTTGCCGAGATCGATCAGCTGGATCTTGCCGGAAACCCAGGAGGCCTCGCTGGGTGAGCCGATCCGCTCGATATCGAAGCTCACGCCGGCATGCGCCATTCCCATCTCCAGCACGCGGGCATCGCCCACCACGACGAGGCGCGCCGCATCGGCCAGGCGGTGATCGGAGAGGATTCGCGCCGTCTGCTCAGGACCGATACCGGTGCAATCACCGGGAACCAGCGCCACGATCGGCAAGTCTTCACTGAGAACCATGGATCCTACTTTGCTGCTTTCATCTGGACGACCCGCCCCCAATCGTCGCGGTCGAATTCACCATCCCATTTCGCCACCACGATCGCGGCCACTGCGTTGCCGATGGTGTTGGTGATGGCGCGCGCCAGCGACATGAAGCGGTCGGTTCCGAGCAATAGCGCGAGGCCTTCGACAGGCAGCCCGGCCGCAACGACAGTCGCCGCCAACGCGGCGAACGCTCCGCCCGTGACACCGGCTGCGCCCTTGCTGGTGAACAGCATCACGACAAACAGGCTCAACTGCTGCGCCGTGCTCAGCTCGATGCCGTAGACCTGCGCCACGAAGATCGTGGTCAGCGGCAATGTCAGCGCCACGCCGTCGAGATTGAAGGAATAGCCGGACGGAATGACGAGACCGGTCACGGCGCGTCCCACCCCCGCCCTTGGCAGCTTCTCCATCATTCCGGGAATCGCCGTCTCCGACGACGACGTTCCGAGCACGACGAGAAGCTCGGGGCGCAACAGCCGGAGCAGGTCCATCAGCCGGATGCCGACCAGACGGCAGATCATTCCCAGGACGACGAAGATGAAGAACGCCATCATCGCCCAGGCCGTCCCGACCAAGAGCGCGAGGGCGTACAATGTGGCGGCGCCGAATTTGCCGACCGTGAACGCCATGGCGCCGAAGGCCCCGATCGGTGCCAGCATGACGACGACATGGACCACGCTGAACACGAGCTCGGTCAACCGCTCCATGCCCGAGCGCAACGGCAGCGCCTTCTCGCCGAGCATCAGGAGGCCAATGCCGCACAGCAGCGCGAGCACGAGAACCTGAAGCACGTCGCCGCTGGCAAAGGCGCCGAAGAAGCTTTCGGGGATCATGTGCTGGATATAGGCCGACAACGGGCCGACATGGGTCTGCGCATAGCGGGCCACGGCTTCGGCCTGTTGCGGGGTGGCGTGCGCCACACCCGCGCCGGGCTGGACCCATCGCACCACGATGAAGCTGAACAGCAGGCAGAGCGTCGTGACGATTTCGAAATACAGGAAGGCCTTGAGTCCGATGCGCCCGACCGCCTTCATGTCGCCGACCTGCGCGATGCCGGTCACCACGACCAGGAACACCAGCGGCGCAATCGTGACCTTGATGAGCGAGATGAAGCCGTCGGCGAGCGGCTTGAATTCGAGTGCTGCAGCCGGAAACAGCGCGCCGACGAGTGCGCCGAGCACGGCGCCCGCCACGATCAGGACATAGGGCTCCCGCCAAAGCGAGCCGGCACGGGGCGCAGCAGCCTGCGTCGGGAGCGCCTCGGACAAAGGAGTCGTTGTGATCGTCAATTCCGTGTCCTCCCGCCTCGTGCTCTTCGGCGCTGCAAACAGCGTCTCCGCGGCCCTTATCTTTGGCCTGACATTGGACCAGCCGGTGCCGCGGTGCTAATGCCGTATTGGAATAATTCAATAACGAGCTGGCATCATGGACCTGAGCTGGATCGAGGATTTCCTCGCTATTGCCGAGGACGGCGGCTTCTCCCGCGCAGCGCTGCGCCGGCACGTGACGCAGCCGGCCTTGAGCCGGCGGATCAAGTCGCTGGAAGCGTGGCTTGGAGCGCCTCTGTTCGAGCGCAGCACCCATGTCGTGAAGCTGACGCCGGCGGGGGAGAGTTTTCGCCCGGTGGCGGAGGACGTCATTCGCAGGCTGTCAAACGGCCGCGAGGAGGCCCTGGAAGCGGCGCGCCTCAAGGCCGAGACCGTTCAATTCGTCGCCACCCACGCACTGTCGCAGACGTTCTTTCCGGACTGGATCCGCCGGGTCGACCGCGCGCGATCCGGATCCGCCGTTCAGCTCGTGGCGTCGAACTTCGCCGGGTGTGAGAAGCTCCTGCTCGAGGCCCATGCGCATTTCATGCTGGCGCATTACCATCCGTCGCTCGCCAGCCGTCTAAATAACGATCGCTTTCAGCGCATCGATCTCGCCGACGACGTCCTGGTCCCGATCAGCGCGACCGGTTACAAGGCCGTCACGCGCAGCGGTCGCCGCCGACAATCGATGCCGCGGTTTGCGCTGCCTGGCTCTGCGGACAAACCGCTGCCCTATCTTGCCTATCATCCGGGTTCAGGCGTGGGCCGCATCGTGACCGCCTTCCTCGCGACGAAGCAGCCGAGCGCCATGCTGCTCCCCAGCTTCTCAGCACCGGTGATGCTGCTCATCAACATGGCCCGAGAAGGCCGCGGGATCACCTGGGCTCCACGCAGCCTGGTCGAGCTCGATCTCCAGAGCGGCCGATTGGTGAGAGCCGGCCCCAAGGACTGGGACATCAAGATCAGCATATGCCTCATCCGCGCGCGGGCGCGGATGATCCATGCCGCTGAGAGTCTTTGGAGCACGGCAAGGAAGCTGGCAGCGACTTAGCCAATTGGCGAAGATGGCGGCATAGCCAGCGTTGCTGGTCAGCCCACGCAGGGCTTCGGCGTCGCGCTCCATCTCCGCATGTCCAGCGCCTCTTCGACCCGCTACCAGCGGCAGGTTCCGGTATGCGAATTCGTAGCCCGATACCCTGATCGGGTTCTTTCTCAGTTCAAACCTTCGCAAACCCTCGCAATTGGAGCGAATCCGACACCGGCGTCTGGAACTGATCTATTGTTTGGTCCAAGATTCGGGAGAACAGTTGGACCAGAGAACCGATGGCACGACGCCGAACCATCATCGCAATTCCCTCGCTGGGCTCGCTCGACCGGACTGCCGGCCGCGTTGGATACCAACTGACTCAAGCGCTTCGCGAGGCGATATCGAAGGGGATCCTGAAGCCTGGCGAGCGACTGCCATCCACTCGCGCCCTTGCCAATTCATTGCAGCTCGCGAGAGGAACCGTCATCGAGGCGTTTCATCAGCTCCATGCAGAAGGCTACCTCGAGGCCCGGGCCAGAGGCAGCACGATCGTCGCGAACGTCAATGCCGACACCGATTTGATGACCCGCGCTCCGGCGTTGATCGAACGCGCAGACCCCAGTCCTCTGTTGCCGGAGAAAGTCGCCCGTCTGGCTGAGGTCGCGCGGTCTCTCCGGCCTCAAGACCCGGTGCCGTTTGCGATCGCTCATCCCGCGGGTGCAGTTGCCCCCGGCGACCAATGGCGACGGCTTGGCAATCGTGTCCGGGCTCTGCGGGCAGCCGCCCCGTCGGGCTACATTGATCCGAAAGGAGTACCCGATTTGCGGATCGCAATTGCCGACTATGCACGGAAGGCTCGGGGCGTGAAATGCGAGCCCGATCAGGTCATCGTTACGGCGGGCACGCAACAGGGGCTTTTCATATCGGCGACCGTTCTTCTCTCTGACGGCGATGCCGTGTGGGCCGAAGACCCGGCCTACCCCGGCATCATCGCCGTGCTCGAAAACTTCAATGTCCGGACTTTCCGGATTCCCGTGGATGATCAGGGCATCGACGTCCAAGACGGTCTCGTCCAGTGCCCGAACGCCCGGGTCGCTTTCGTCACACCTTCGCATCAGTATCCGTTGGGCATGCCCATGAGCATGGCGAGACGCACCGCGTTGCTGTCGTGGGCGCGGCAGAACAATGCCTGGATTGTCGAAGACGACTACGACAGCGAACTTCGCTACGCCGGACATCCATTTCCATCGTTGCAGGGACTTGATCCCGCGCGCGTCGTGTACCTTGGGACGATGAGTAAGGTCCTGTTCTCCTCGATGAGGATCGGATATGCGATCGTTCCCCCTCCCCTGGTCGACGCGTTCGCTGGCGCGCGCGCCCTCATCGATCGCCATTCGCCGGCGGTCGACCAGCACGTCCTCGCGCAGTACATGCGCGAAGGCCATTTCGAAGCCCACATCCGGCGCATTCGCGGCGCTTACGCAGAACGACGCGCCGCCCTGATCTCCGCCCTTGTCAAGGACCTACCGTCCTGGGCAACGCTGCAGCCGAGCGATCAGGGCATGCACCTGTTACTTTGGCTTCCGCCCGGCCTCGACGACGTCACGCTTGCGGAGCAGGCGCACAAAGCGGGGCTGGTGGTGCGACCGATCTCGCCCATGTACCATGCGACCCCGCCTCGTGGCGGACTCATGCTCGGGTTCGGCGGCTTTTCGATTGCGGAGCTACAGTCCGCCGTCGTCCGCCTCAGAGGCGTCCTCGATGCATTCATCGCAGCCAAGGGGACGGCTCGCCCATCCAAGCCCGCGCCGCTGAAGGCGGTCAGATCGTGAGACAGTCGCTCATGCTCACACCGGCGCGCCGGACGTCTCCTCGCCCCGCATGGGGACGCTGACAAATACTGACAAATACGACGGCTGGATCGCTCGCGCGTTGCTCTTATCGCCTGATTGCCGCGTCTCTACTCCTGGCTTGCCTTGACGGCTGCGGCCGCCAGCATGGCGCCTCCGATGACATGCTCGCCTCGTTCTTTCAAGGCCTCGCCTGCGGAGCGTATGTCCCGCACCTCCTTGTTCTGGCTCAGCTTGGATTTTCCGACCAGGTTCGTGATTGCGATCTCCAGCCCGACGATCGCCTTGAGCATCGTGTCGATATAGTCCTTCGGACCGTCAGTCATCTTCCAAGGGACCGGTTGAGACGCTTCATGCTTCCGTGTCAAACGGGCGACATTGCCGCGCACGTAACGTTCGTCGTCGTGAATGGTCACGCGCCCGTACGCATGCGCGACGAGATAGTTCCAGCTCGGCACCTGCTTGTGGAAATCCTGCTTGCTCGGGTACCATTGAGGGGAGATATAAGCGTCAGACGCGCGGAACACCACGAGCACCTCAGCGCCAGCGTCCAGATCCCGCCACACCGGGTTCGCGCGCGCCACGTGGCAGTGCAACGTTCCCCACTGCCCCTGCGCTCTGTTCAGCTCGAACGGAATATGATTGGCGTCCAAGCCGCCCCTGCCGTGCGTGATCAAAATGCCAAGCGGATTCTTTTCGATCAGATCGCAGAGCATCTCAGGACGGGCTTCGTCGAAGTGCGAGGGAATGTACATTGCAACTCCTTCGGCAGGAAGAGAATGCCACGTCACCGTTGACGGTCACGCGGCCATTGTGAGGATTTGTTCAGACCTCGACCATCGCGAAGTCGCTCTTGCCTGCACCACAGTCGGGGCAGATCCAGTCTTCGGACACGTCCTGCCAACGCGTGCCGGGTGGAATGCCGTCGTCGGGCCATCCGTCGCGTTCATTGTAGACGAGTCCGCAGAGCACGCATGTCCAACTCTTGTAGACGGGCGCCTCAGCGGTCGCTTCGGAGTTCGGGTGAGCGCTGTCCCTGCTCATGATGGCTTGCCCTTGTGTCAGGAGGCGGTTCACGAGCGATTTAGGCCAGGCCTGCCCCATTCAACAGTGCCAGTTCTTGGCATTATCACTGGACCAGAATTGTCCTTGATGGGACGGCTCGCCAGCTCCGTGCGGGCCGGCCGGTCCAACACGGCAGCTACCGGCCTCCACGAGCGCCAGGTAAAGTCCTCCAGGCTGCGGTGCCACGCGATCAGGAACTGATCACAGCCCTCTAGATTGTACCCGCCCGGGCGGCAGACTCGATGCTTCGCCCGAAGATGGGCTGCTCGTCGCCATTGTCGATTTGCCGAGCGGGAGCTTTCCTGCATGATCCCCTCGCCGGACCGCTCTCGGTGGAGTGCTCAAACGTCGCCCCGACGGCCGGCCCGAACTCAACTGATCGACAATCCCGCAACGCCCGCAAATGCAGACAAGATCAGTGGCGCGACCGCGCCCTGGCGACGCTGCGGCGCAGTGCTTTGACGCCGCTGGATAGACCGCAGATCACCCTGCGACTGTCGACCTGATCAGGACATGGCACGGGTGCGTTGTATACGTTTCAAACAGCGGGTATGGCTGAGCCGTCTCGCGGCGGACTACGCCCGAGTTGTGTCCTGAGTGAACCTCTTCGTCCGAAGAAGAGGCGCAGGGAAGACCGGGTATCGGCTGACACCCGCGGTCCGCGTGCAGCAAAAAGCACGCGGCAGAACCACAGGTTCAGCCCAATATCCGGCCTTCCCTGCGCGACGGTTTGACGGCTTATAGGCGCTCTCCCCGGGGATCGGCTGTCTTGCCCCCGTCGCCCGCGGATCATCATCACCGCCGGCTTGGCATCAGCACCGCGATGCCAGGACCACACCATTTCGCCGTCGCCTCGCTCCGTTCGTCGGCACGGGCTGTGACACCCGGCTGCAGAGCAACGCGCCCGTCGCCTCTCCGGCTCGACGCTTCATGACGATCGCGAAACGTCCCTCTTCAGCGAGCCGGGATGCGCGGAAATGTGAGGGTGATTTGCCCGACGTGGCAAGGGATGAATGCGCGACAAACTGGCACGACGGGCAGTTGGCGCATGCGCGGCGTGCGGGGATTGCCCGTCGGGCAGATGACACACGACTTCAGAAATCGACGGTTCGTGTCAGAGACGGATTGCGCAGGGGCACATCATCCGCTGCAAGCGGGGCGAACATCAACAGCCGTCTGTAGCCGGCACATGGCACAACGTTGGAGCCATCTGCGCTGCGTTACGACCAAACCTACTCAATCGGCACAGCTGAGTAGCCAAAGAGTTTGGTGCACTGTCCCGCAATCCCGAGGTTATACGGGGCTAACGCTCTCCCATGGGCCGCAAGACATACAAACGAGATTCGGCAGAATCTGCTATCAATAAGCTACTGATAAACAACAGCTATTTGTATATGCCCCAGCCGCTCACTTGCTGGGTCACCACACGGCTTTCGTCCAGCCTGGTCGCATATTTCGAGAATATTCACGGAATAAATGTCGTTGCCTGTTGACTTACGGCCCAAGAAACCTATTTTTTTTGGTAGTTTCTGCGAATATTTGGAGAAGATGTCATGGATGCTGCTGTGGAGCGTGGCGGTCCGACCAGCAAGCGGGAGAAGTTCCGGGAATTGGCCCAGGCACGCACAAACAAGGCCATCGAAGCCATTCTGCGGATCGGGAATTTGTCCAACCGACAGATCTATGATTTTGAGGAAGCTGAGGTGCGCAAAGTCATCCGTGCTTTGAAAGACGCCGTCGCAAGCGTGGAGGCCCGATTTGAATCTCCGCGCGGCAAGACCGGCGGCGGCTTCAAGCTCTGAGAGGATGACATGACCACGAGCGCTGTTGCCGCACTGCAAGTTGTCGACGAAGATTTTCTCATCGCCAGCCTCATCGAGCGCTGTCCCAAATCGATGATGATTCGCGAACTGATGATGAACGCGCTCGAAGCTGCGCAACATGCGCCAGTGGGAAGTCGCGTAGTAGAGATCAGCGCCATGCCTATGGATGGTGTCGACAAGCTGGTGATTTGGAATACAGGCCCGGGTATGGATGACCTTGAGTTGCTTAAGATTTGCAACATTGCGTCGTCTCTCGGCAAAGAAAAAAGTCTGACCGGAAATTTCGGTATGGGCGCAAAAGTCGCGTCGCTGCCGTCCAATCAGCGCGGAATGCGTTACCGTTCATGCAAGAACGGCCGCGTGCATGAAGTGATTCTTTGCAAACGCGACGGTGTATATGGGCGCCTGCGGCGCTACGACTCTGAGACAGATACATACGTTGAAGTCGTGGATGTCACCGACATCGCGGAGCAGAATGGCCGCACACTAAGCGTCGACTGGACTGAAGTAATGCTGCTTGGCAACGATCCCGAGCAAGATACCGTGCGGGACCCATATAACGGCGATCCAGAACAGGACGCGCAATGGTTGGCAACGTACTTGTATCATCGCTTTTATGGGCTTCCGGAGGGCGTCAGGGTTACCCTACTAAAGGGCACGAATAAGCTGGACGGAAACCGCCAGTTTGAACCGATTCCAGCGCGGTTAAGACACTTTGAGCGACATGAAACGGTTTCGCTCCCCGATGGTATGAAGATTCACTATCTGTATGACGCACAATATAACGGCACCGGCCATAACAAATCGATTAGTGGCGCAATAGCGTCAGCGGTTAGCACCTGCGGGGTTGTTTACAAGAACGAATTGTACGACTTGTCGAAAGGACGGCAGTGGACGTTTGAAGCTCCAGTGTTTGGGGTCCCCTTTGGGGCGAAATACATCTCGATTCACATTGAGCTACCTAACAACTTCCCGGTGGTCCCTGAAGCGTATCGCCAATTTCTGCAGTACACGGGTGGGGAGCAGCTCCGACTTCAGTCGAAAGACTTCGAAGAACTAGTGCGTGAGAACAGGCCAGAGTGGCTCATTGAGCTAATCCATTCATTTGCACCCGATAGCCGGACCAGTGACGAAATACGGGACGAGTTGCAGCGGTTGCTGAATCAACTACGCGTCCGTCGTGTTAGCCCCAAAGCAGCTGCGCAAGGTGAAACAGGCGTTACCCCAGGTGCCGGTCCCGCAAGCGAACGCGGGCAGGACGCGACAGGTGGGGGCCGTGCGACAGAATCGGTGTCTACGCCACGGTCCAAGCCGACCGATCTATCGGTCATGCCCGCCGGAGCAAAGCGGGCCGAGATGTTTAAGAACCTAGAACGCGCCCCGGAGATTATCCCCCTACTGACGGATGAGGATATCGACGAAAAAGGTCTGAAGGGGCGCGCGGCACGCTACGTCATGGAAGCCGGACAGTTGTTCGTTAACATGAAATATCCGGCGATCAATGAAATGCGTCTCCAGTTGGAAGCTGAATACGCTGGAGCTAACGACCCAGAACTGATGCGTTCTCTGGCGCAACAACACGCTCAAGACTCGATGGTTCTCCGTGTCGGGCGTACCGTGGTCTATGCTTTGGCAAAGCAACTCAATAAGGAATGGGATCAGAAGGCGCTTGAAGCCGCTTCATCTCCAGAAAGTCTCAGCATGGCGGCAGACAATTTTGCCGATGCGATGCAAAACATCCGCCGCGCCATCGGAAAAGCGCTGCGCGTTTCACGGGTGGAGGTCGATGCGGCATAGACGCCAAGGCGAAACGGCAAACAGGCGGAGGCGCACATACGGGCTGCTCAGAGCTGCCTTCAAAAGAAGAACTCGGCCAGCTATGTGATATTGCTGGGAAGCGGAGAACCACACGATTACGCCGTCGCATCGCTCTGTTCGTCGGCGCGGCTGTCACATCCGGCTGCAGAGCAACACGCCCATCGCTTCCCAAGTGATGAGTTTGCGACAAACTGGCACGACGGGCAGCTGGTCAGTTGGACGACGAACGTTCGTCCGTGAACGCCCCGCTTCTTTCCTCATCGTCACGGCCATCCACGTCGTCTCTATCACGAAGAAGGATGCGGATACCCCGCTATTCGTCGCTGGCCTCACGCTGAACGTGTCAGGGAGGGCCATCTGGACAGCGGGCGAAGCTCATCAGTTTTGTGCATTCTCACCGCAGAGAAATTAAGGCGCGCCCACCCCATAAACCTCGTTACTTTTGCGCGAAAAGGCGAACCGCCTTGACAACCTCAACGACAGCCTCGGCGAACACGCGGTAGGGCACAATCTTACGGATTGCTGGCACGCCAAGCGCCATAAGCGAAACAATCCCTTTGCCGATCTGGAGATCATGCTCGCTATGGTCGGGGTTCTCATAATGAGCACGATCAACCCGGTTAATTCCGAGGTCGCCGATCAGCATGACCACTGGAATGCCTGCAGCATCCGCAATCTGGAGTTCAATGCCAAGCCCTGTGGAGGGGAAGCTTGCTTCGGCAACGACCAAATCCGCCTCCTCCACCATTCGCCTGTCCCAAGCATAACAGAGTGCAGCGCGATCGCCCTCGGGTTTGGATGCGAGTTGTGGATCGCTATTAACCAAAGCGTATTGAACCAAGTCAATACCTTCAGTAGCGCGAAGTTGAGACGCCATTTCGTGAATGTAGCCGACATAGTCCGGAAAAATATCTCGGGGAACGTGGGTCAGACCGCACGCAATGTAGACATTCATTTTTTGTCTCAGACCGGAGTTCTGACGTTAGGAATCATGATTTGATGTCCTGTCATTTCGCAAGCAATCTCATCGAGAAATTGTGGAGCTGCCATCGCCACAAACTCGCTCAGCAACCAGTTCTTTTGACCGTCAAGGAAAGAGCGCAGTTCTGATGGCTTGTATCGACAGATTTCGCTGAGGCGATGCATCGCGGAAAGAGTCAATGTAAGCGGGCTACGACGGATCTCATAAGAACCTGAAGTCTTCAGATACCAAAGAGTATGTGAGCCATTTATGTAATGAAAAACCCGTCTAAGCTCAGAGTTTAACCTTTGCAAAGATTCCAACTCCGCATCAGTCGGCCGGCTCGCGGTGGCCCATTGGATCGAACTGACCGACTGAACACTCGGACTTCCATCCATTGCGGGCTCCACTTCCGTCGGCAGACTTGTCTTATAGGAATTCCAGTCTACACCTTCGACGATCTCAGCTAAAAGTCTGACATTCCCCGATATAGAATCTCGACAGAAAGCGAGATTTTTCAGAGGAAGAAACCTCTCTTTTCTCTTTGGGTAGCTGAGACAATAGGTCCGATGAATATATATAAGATTATACAGAACGTCTTCGAGGCTATGGTTGCGTCGCGTCTCCGGTTCATTGAAATAGCCGGCTAACGCAGGGACGATGCCATTTGGCCTAATCCCAATCCCTTCATTACTGAGAACGACTTTGCTGTTGGGCCCTCGCATTCGGTGTGGGCCGACACCATGACGTGGATCGAAAGTTATACCCTTGGCCGACAGCAAAGCTTTCGCCGCATTCATGAAGCAATAGTAAAGAACGAGCGGCGCCGATTCGATCGGAAGGCCCTGTGCAGCTCGATGAAAGTCTCTTGACTGCCGCCAATAGTGAAGGGCCTCTTCCTTGCGTTCACGGCGCAGCCAAAGGTCAACGTAGTTGAACGGATCCAGCGTCAGGACCGTCTTCATACTAAAATTAGAATTGTTCACCGCCTTAGTCAGGCCGAGCGCTTTCGTACCGATCCCAATATGCTCGATTGACAAATAGGGGGCCCCTTTAGCGGATGCTACATGAACTCCACGGTTGCGCCGTCAGGATATCATCTATCATGGCAAACAGCGCAACCTTTCTTATCATTGCAGGGGCCCTACTCCCACTCAATCGTCCCCGGCGGCTTGCTGGTCACGT
The DNA here is from genome assembly GCF_051168035.1 of Bradyrhizobium sp. HKCCYLRH3059. NCBI lineage: Bacteria > Pseudomonadati > Pseudomonadota > Alphaproteobacteria > Hyphomicrobiales > Nitrobacteraceae > Bradyrhizobium > Bradyrhizobium sp. HKCCYLRH3059. The sequence goes on from NZ_JBNPUF010000004.1 coordinate 550,523, forward strand.
CATACACCACCCTATTCACGCCCTTCACCTCGTTGATGATGCGCGTCGCCGTGTTGCCGAGGAACTTCATGTCGAACGGATAGAAATCCGCGGTCATGCCGTCTGTCGAGGTGACGGCGCGCAGGCCGACGACGTAGTCGTAGGTGCGGCCGTCGCCCATGACGCCGACGGTCTTGACGGGGAGCAGCACCGCAAAAGCCTGCCAGATGGTGTCGTAGAGCTGCGCTTTACGGATCTCGTCGATGTAGATGGCGTCGGCCTTGCGCAGGATGTCGAGCTTGTCTGTCGTGATCTCGCCGGGGCAGCGGATGGCGAGACCCGGGCCCGGAAACGGGTGGCGGCCGACGAAGACGTCGGGCAGACCGAGCTCGCGGCCGAGCACGCGGACCTCGTCCTTGAACAATTCGCGCAAGGGCTCGACCAGCTTCATGTTCATGCGCGCCGGCAGGCCGCCGACATTGTGGTGCGACTTGATCGTCACCGAGGGGCCGCCGGTGAAGGAGACGCTCTCGATCACATCGGGATAGAGCGTGCCCTGCGCCAGGAAATCGGCGCCGCCGATCTTCTTCGCTTCGGCCTCGAACACGTCGATGAAGAGTCGTCCGATGGTCTTGCGCTTCTGCTCCGGATCGGTGACGCCGGCGAGCTCGCCGAGGAAGAGCTTTGAGGCGTCCACATGCACCAGCGGGATGTTGTAGTGGTGCCGGAACAGGTCGACGACGGTCTCGGCCTCGTTGAGCCTGAGCAGGCCGTGATCGACGAACACGCAGGTGAGCTGGTCGCCGATCGCCTCGTGGATCAGCACCGCGGCGACGGCGGAATCGACGCCGCCGGAGAGGCCGCAGATCACCTTGCCCTTGCCGACCTGCGCGCGGATCTTCTTGATCTCCTCGGCGCGGAAGGCGTGCATGGTCCAGTCGCCGCCGAGGCCGGCGATGTTGCGGACGAAGTTGCGGATCAGCCTGGCGCCATCGGGCGTGTGCACCACCTCGGGGTGGAACATCAGGCCGTAATACTTGCGCGCCTCATCCTGGATCACGGCGAACGGCGCGTTAGGCGAGACGCCGGCCACCGAGAAGCCCGGCGGCATCTGCGTGATGCGGTCGCCATGGCTCATCCACACCTGGTGCTGCTCGCCCGGCTGCCAGACGCCGTCGAACAGGCGGCTCGATGTCTTGACCTCGACGTCGGCGCGGCCGAACTCGCGGTGGTGGCCGCCCTCGACGGTGCCGCCGAGCTGGGCGGCCATCGTCATCTGGCCGTAGCAGATGCCCATCACGGGGACGCCGCTATCGAAGATCAGCTGCGGGGCGCGCGGGGAGCCGGCCTCGTGGACGGATTCGGGGCCGCCGGAGAGGATCACGGCTTTGGGCTGCATCTGCCGGAAGGCGGCCTCCGCCTTCTGGAACGGCACGATCTCGCAATACACGCCGTCCTCGCGCACCCGGCGCGCGATCAGCTGCGTGACCTGGCTGCCGAAATCGACGATCAGGATCTTGTCGTGGAGCGCGGCCACGGAGGTGTCGGCGGCGGCGCTGGCGGGGGTGTTGGGCTGGGCTGTCATGGCAAGCAATTACGCCGAGAGCACGAGTCCCGCAACCCTTCGCCGGGGTTGACGCCCTTTCCTCCCCGTCATTCCGGGGCGCGCGGAGCGCGAGCCCGGAATCCATAACCGCGACCGGGAGTATGGATTCCGGGCCTGCGCCAAGGGGCGCGTCCCGGAATGACAGCGTGCTTGTGGCAACGCCGTCATGCCCCGCGAAGGCGGGGTATCCAGTACGCCGCGGCGTCTCGGTCGGCCACGACCGGCGGGTGGATTACTGGGTCCCCCGCTTTCGCAGAGGACGACGGTGGAGGATGCCGCGGCTGCCTCCTCCGTCATTGCGAGCGTAGCGAAGCAATCCAGAGTCTCGCGCGCAACCCTGGATTGCTTCGCTACGCTCGCAATGACGGCGGTGGGTGGAGTTTAGGCCTGCTTCTTCAATACCGACACGAAGAACCCGTCCGTCCCCGTCCGGCGCGGGGTCATCAGCCAGCCCTCCTCCGACTTCAGCGCGGCCTCGGCGAAGGCCTCGGCCTTGTCCCAGAGGACGGTGGCGGTCTGGTCTGGGGGCTGGATGGCGAACTCCGGGTGGCGATCCACGAAGGCGCGGACCTGGTCGCCGTTTTCCGGCTGCAGCACCGAGCAGGTGATGTAGGCGATGCGGCCGCCGGGCTTGACCAGGGCGGCGGCGCGGTCGAGCACCTCGGCCTGGTCCTTCAGGCGGATCTCCAGCGCGCCGGGGCGCATGCGCCATTTGGCGTCGGGGTTGCGGCGCCAGGTGCCGGTGCCCGTGCAGGGGGCGTCGATGACGACGAGGTCGGCGGAGGCCCTGATGTCGGCGAGCGGGTCGGCGTCACCCTTCGGGCTGCGCACATCGGCGTTGTGGACGCCGGCGCGCGACAGCCGCTCGTGGATGGGCGCGAGCTGGCGCTTGTCGTGGTCGGTGGCGATCAGCCGGCCCTTGCCGCCCATCATCGCCGCCAGGGCCAGCGTCTTGCCGCCGGCGCCGGCGCAGAGGTCGATGACCTGCTCGCCGGGCTTGGCGGCGGTGAACAAGGCCGCGAGCTGCGAGCCCTCGTCCTGGACCTCGATCGCGCCCTTGATGAAATCCTCCTCGGCATGGATTCCGGGATTGCGCGCGTCGGCGCCGAGCGTGATGCGCAGGCCGAGCGGCGACCACGGCGTCGGCACCGCGCCGAGATGCTTCAGCGAGGCCTGCACCTTGTCGCGCTTGGCCTTGAGCGTGTTGACGCGCAGGTCGAGCGGCGCGCGGCTGGCCATTGCCATGGCCTCGGCGACGCGGTCGTCGCCGAACACCGCAGTGAGATACGGGTCGAGCCAGTCGGGATAGTCGCCGGCGACCGGCGGCGGCGCGCCCTCGGTCGTGCGCGAGGCCAGCGCCCTCTCCTCCTGCGCCGACAGCGGCGGCGGCGCGAATCGGCTGCCGTCGCACATCGCCGCGATGGTCGGCACGTCCAGCCCGCGCTCGAGCTTGAGCATGCCGAGCACCCGCGCCCGCGCCGTGTCGTCCTCCATGACATAGGCGCTGGAGGCACGGCGGCGGAGCACGTCCCAGACCAGGCCCGCGATGGCGGCGCGGTCGCCGGAGCCGGCGAAGCGGTGGCTGGTGCCCCAGTCCTTCAAGGCCTTGGCCGCCGGCGCCCTCTGGGCCTCGATGGTCTCGATGATGTCGATGGCGGCGGACAGCCGGGCGGCGGGGGTCATTCAGGAGGTCCAGTTCTAGATCAGGAGAAGGATCTTGAGGGCGAAATACAGCCACATCGCCAGCAGCACCAGCGCCGAGGCGGTCCAGGCGAGGCCGCGCTGGCGGCTGTCCTTGGCGCCGCTGACGAGGCCGGCATTGACGAAGCGGGTCACGACGAACACCCAGGACAGCAGCACGATGACCAGATCGGCATGCCGCAGCGGCAGCGCAATCGCGATCAGCGCGTAGAACAGCGTCGGCAGGCCGAATTCGTCGGCGACGTCAGCGGTTTGTGCCCGTGTCCTGTTCCAGAACAGCAGCGCGAAGGTGAGCCCGACCTGCACGAAGACGGGCAGCAGCACCATGGTCAGCGACATGGAAATCCCCTTGGAAAGTCGAAGGCCCGGCATGATGCCGGGCCCTCGTGGATGAACCGGTTCCCTCAGGACTCCCGATAAGCGCCCGTGGTTCCCGCTTTTTTCCAGACAGGCTTAAGAATTACATCAGGTGTGCTCAGGCCTTGTCGGGTCCGACCCGCACCAGCTGCTTGCCGAAATTGGCGCCCTTGAGCAGGCCCATGAACGCGGACGGCGCGTTCTCCAGGCCCTCGGTGACGTACTCCTTGTACTTGACCTTGCCGTCGCGGACCCAGGCCGACATGTCCTTGAGGAAGTCGCCATGGCGGGAGGCGAAATCGCTGACGATGAAGCCGCGGATGGTCAGCCGCTTGGTCAGCACATTGCGCATCAGCGCGCCGGCCCATTTCGGCGCCACCGACTGGGTGTCGTTGTAATGCGCGATCAGGCCGCAGACCGGCATGCGGGCGAAGGCGTTGAACAGCGGGAACACCGCCTCGAACACCGGGCCGCCGACATTCTCGAAATAGACGTCGATGCCCTTGGGACAGGCTTCCTTGAGCTTCGCGGCGAGATCGGGATCGCGGTGGTCGAGGCAGTCGTCGAAGCCGAACTCGGACTTCACGTAGTCGCATTTGTCCTTGCCGCCGGCGATGCCGATGGCGCGGGCGCCCTTGATCTTCGCGATCTGCCCGACCGCCGAGCCGACCGCGCCGGAGGCCGCGGCGACCACCACCGTCTCGCCGGCCTTGGGCTGGCCGATGTCGAGCAGGCCGGTATAGGCGGTCATGCCGGGCATGCCGAGCACGCCCACCGCGGTCGAGATCGGCGCCAGCGCCGGATCGACCTTGGCGAGGCCCTTGCCGTCGGAGATCGCGTGCGTCTGCCAGCCGGCGCGCGCCAGCACGATATCGCCGGCCTTGAAGCCGGGATTGTTGGAGGCCACGACTTCGCAGACGGTCCCCGCTTCCATGACGCCGCCGACCGGCACCGGCTGGGCATAGGACGGCCCGTCGCTCATGCGCCCGCGCATGTACGGATCGAGCGACAGCCAGATCGTGCGCAGCAGCACCTCGCCCGCGCCCGGCGTCGGGACGGCGTAGTCCTCGAGACGGAAATCAGTGGGCTTGGGCTCGCCGACGGGACGGGCGGCGAGAACGATGCGCTTGGCTTGGGACATGGTGTTTCCTCTTTTGTTGGTTGTGACGTTCGATGCTAGCCCCACGGGCACCGTCATTGCGAGGAGCGAAGCGACGAAGCAATCCAGGGCTTCACGCGCCGCCCTGGATTGCTTCGCTTCGCTCGCAATGACGGAAAGAGCGGGCGTGCGGCTTACGCCCCGCCCGGATAGTTCGGGCTTTCGCGGGTGATCGTCACGTCGTGGACGTGGCTCTCGCGCAGTCCGGCGCCGGTGATGCGGACGAACTCGGCCTTGCCGTGGAATTCGCCGAGATCCTTGGCGCCGACATAGCCCATGGCGGCACGGAGGCCGCCGGCGAGCTGGTGCATGACGTTGCCGACCGGGCCCTTGTACGGCACCTGGCCCTCGATGCCCTCGGGCACGAGCTTCAAGGTATCCTTGATGTCCTGCTGGAAGTAGCGGTCGGCCGAGCCGCGCGCCATCGCGCCGACCGAGCCCATGCCGCGATAGGCCTTGTAGGAGCGGCCCTGCCACAGGAACACTTCGCCGGGGGTCTCGTCGGTGCCGGCGAGCAGCGAGCCGACCATGGCGACGTCGGCGCCGGCGGCGAGCGCCTTGGCAAGGTCGCCGGAGAACTTGATGCCGCCGTCGGCGATGACCGGCACGTCGGCCTTCTTGGCGGCCTCGACCGCGTCCATGATCGCGGTGAGCTGCGGCACGCCGACGCCGGCGACGATGCGCGTGGTGCAGATCGAGCCCGGGCCGATGCCGACCTTGACCGCGTCAGCGCCGGCATCGATCAGCGCCTGCGCGCCGTCGCGGGTGGCGATGTTGCCGGCGATCACCTGCACCGCGTTGGAGATGCGCTTGATGCGGTTGACCGCCTCGAGCACGCGCGAGGAATGACCATGCGCGGTGTCGACCACGACGAGGTCGACACCGGCCTCGATCAGCTTCTCGGTGCGCTCGAAGCCACCCTCGCCCACGGTGGTTGCGGCGGCGACGCGGAGCCGGCCCTGGCCGTCCTTGCAGGCCAAGGGATGCGCGACCGCCTTCTCCATGTCCTTCACGGTGATCAGGCCGACGCAGCGATACTGGTCGTCGACGACGAGCAGCTTCTCGATGCGGTGCTTGTGCAGGATCTTCTTGGCCTCGTCCTGGCCGACGCCCTCGCGCACGGTGACGAGGTTCTCATGCGTCATCAGCTCGGAGATCTTCTGCCGCGGATCGGTGGCGAAGCGCACGTCGCGATTGGTGAGGATGCCGACCAGCTTGCCGGGGATGCCCTTGCCGCCGCCGGTGACCACCGGGATGCCGGAGAAGCCGTAGTCCTTCATCAGCGCCAGCGCGTCGGCGAGCGTGGCGTCGGGCGCGATGGTCAGCGGATTGACCACCATGCCCGACTCGAACTTCTTGACCTGGCGCACCTGGGCGGCCTGGCCCTCGGGATCGAAATTGCGGTGGATGACGCCGATACCGCCGGCCTGCGCCATGGCGATCGCCATGCGCGCCTCGGTGACGGTATCCATGGCGGAGGCCATGATCGGAATGTTGAGCGGGATCTCGCGCGTCACGCGCGAGCGGATGTCGACCTCGGAGGGCAGCACATCGGAGAGGCCCGGCTTCAAGAGCACGTCGTCGAAGGTGAAGGCTTCGCGAAGTGTCTGGACGGTCGCCATCGTCAACTCCTTGTCTGCGGCCAAAACGGCCGCGATGCGGGTACGGATGAGCGACGCCGCCGTCGAGACCATGCCTCGCCGTCGAATCGGTGCCCATCGGTGGGGTTGACGCGGGTCGATAGCATGGGCCTGTGACGAATCAAAGGGCCGATCCGCTGTCCTCCCGCGATTGCGAAGAACGGCCCAGACCGGCCCTGATCGGGTCCGAAACGCGCAACAAAAGGTCGCGAAGACCCCGATTCCGGAGCAGAAGTTCCGCGCCTCTAGCGCCATGCGCCCGGCGGTGGCCCGTAGCGGCGGATGGCCTCGACCACCTCGCGGTGCCGCCGGTCCTCCCGCCGCATGTGCACGGCGATCAAAGCGTGCGCCGAGGGCACCAGCAGCAGCACGTGAAAGAACAGGCCGAGGACCAGACACACCAGACACAGCAGCAGGTTGAAGATCGCCGCGAACGGCTGCCCGTTGAGCAGCAGACCCAGCGGCGGCACCAAAGCGGCGAGCAGGTAGATCATCGGCACATCTCCAACAAAACGGGACGCGGCAGCGTCACGCTGCATCTAGGGGGCCATGCCAGCAGCGCAATGGCCTCGTTCGCCGCAGGGTGTTAAAGCCCCGGCGCCCGCCCTCCTCTCCCGCTGCCGACCTCCGATGAACAAGCAACGCGTCATTCCGCTGATCGTCGCCACCGCCCTGTTCATGGAGAACATGGACTCCACGGTCATCGCGACCTCGCTGCCGGCGATCGCCAGGGACATCGGCACCAGCCCGCTGACGCTCAAGCTCGCCATCACCTCCTATCTGCTGTCGCTGGCGGTGTTCATCCCGGCGAGCGGCTGGACCGCCGACCGCTTCGGCGCGCGGCGGGTGTTCTCGAGCGCGGTCGCCGTGTTCATGATCGGCTCGATCGGCTGCGCGCTCGCCAACTCCGTCGAGAACTTCGTGTTCGCGCGCATCCTGCAGGGCATGGGCGGGGCGATGATGACGCCGGTCGGGCGTCTCGTTCTCTTGCGTTCCGTCGACAAGAGCGCCCTGGTCGGCGCGATGGCCTGGGTCACCATCCCCGCGCTGATCGGTCCGGTGATCGGACCGCCGGTCGGCGGCTTCATCACCACCTATTTCTCCTGGCACTGGATCTTCCTGATCAACATCCCGATCGGCGTCGTCGGCATCATCATGGCGCTGCGCTTCATCGATCCGATCAAGAGCGACAATCCCGAGCCGTTCGATCTCTATGGCATGGTGCTGGCCGGCATCGGCCTCGCCGGCCTCGCCTTCGGCCTCTCGGTCGCCGGTCTCAACCTGCTGCCGTGGCCGGTGGTCGCGAGTCTCGTTGCGATCGGCGCGATCTCGATGACGCTCTACGTCCGCCACTCCTGGCGCACCAACTCACCGGTGCTCGACTTCTCGCTGCTGCGGCTGCCGACCCTGCGTGCCTCGATCGTCGGCGGCTTCATGTTTCGCCTGGGCATCGGCGCCCTGCCCTTCCTGCTGCCGCTGCTGATGCAGCTCGGCTTCGGGCTGTCGCCGTTCCAGTCCGGCCTCGTCACCTTCGGCTCCTCCGCCGGCGCAATGGGCATGAAGGCACTGGCCGCGCGCCTCATCCGCGCCTTCGGCTTCCGCCATCTGATGACCGTCAATGCCGTCGTCAGTTCGGTCTTCCTCGCCGCCTGCGCGCTGTTCACGCCGGCGACCCCGCTGCTGCTGATCCTGATCATTCTCGTGGTCGGCGGCTTCTTCCGCTCGCTGCAGTTCACCGCGATCAACACCGTCGCCTATGCCGAGGTCGAGACCGCCCAGATGAGCCGCGCCACGACGCTCACCAGCGTCAACCAGCAGCTCGCGATCTCCGCCGGCGTCGCGGTCGGCGCGTTCTCGGTGGAGACCACGATGTGGATGCACGGCGCGAGCCAGCTCACCGCGGCGTCCTTCGCGCCCGCCTTCATTGTCGTCGCGATCACGTCGGCGCTGTCGTCGATCCTGTTCTGGCAGATGCCTGATGACGCCGGCAGCGAGATCTCAGGCCGCAAGGTGGCCGCGATCGCGAGCCGCAAGGGCGCCGAGAAGGGCGCGGAGAAGGCCGCCAGGAAATCGGCGAGCGAGACCACGCATGATGCGCGGGATCAGAAGCTCGGCTGATCGTCCCGCTTCCGGCTCAAGGACGCCTCGCCCCGGACTTCCAGTAGTCGGCCAGGCGATCGGCCCACATCCGCGCGTGCAGCTCGGTGCCGGCATGGCTCATGTGGCAGCCATCGTGGCGCAGCTTGAGCCCGATCTGGTCGGTATCCGGGCCAGGATAAACGCCGAGTGCCGGGTTCGGCACGGCGGCCTGGGCTGAACGGATGATCTCGTCGGGAACACTGCCGCAGAGCGTCGCCGTGGCGACGAAGATCGGCGCCGTCAGGTCGGCCGCCCGCAGGCCGGCAACGATCTCAAGATAATTGCGCAAGTAGGACAGTCGTCCCGCTTCCTTCATTTTCGCAGTGACGTGCAGGGACGCGCCGTCCTCCGCACCATTGGTGGAGAACGCGAAGGCGTTGTACTCGCCCTGATGCCAGAGCACCGCGCTCGGTTCGAGACCTACGTCGCGCAGGCCGGCGACGGTTGCGAGCAGCACCTCGAAATACTTGCCGCCGCGGGCGCGCCACTCCTCGAGATAAGTCCCGCCGATCGCAACGGGTGCGATCACGACCGTCTTCGCCAGCCCGCGATCGATCAATTCGTCGCCCAACCGGGTGGCGACGTTCTCGCCCTCGCCCGGCGTTCCCAGCAATGGATTGCGCGCCACGTAGCAGCGGCCGTCGAAGCGGTCGAAATTGTAGAACCGGTTGTGAGGCTGATAGAGCCGGCCACTCTGATCGGGCGCGCCGGTGTTGGAGATGTTCGACTGGCCCGCGGTCAGAAGCACCACCAGCCCCTCGCGCGGAATCGCGTCGCAGGCAATCGACGTGGCCCTGGCACGCACAGCCTCGTTGTCCGGCAGGAGGCAGCGCGAGGCGTTGCCGCCCGCGATGAAATCCGCGTCAGAACCGTACAGTGCACGGGCCAGGTTGCGTCCCTGCAGCAGGCTCTGCACCTCCGGGTCGCCGCTCGCGCCATCGATACGACGGTCGATGTCGGCAAAGGCGGCGCGCCGCGTGCGCACCTGCTCCAGCAGTGCCAGGAACCCAGGGGCGGTCGAGATGGGTCCGACGGCGCAGGGAACGCAATTGCCGTCGCGCGATTTGGCCGAGGTGGTCGGCTGGCAGACGTCGCGGGCCGGCAGCACCTCCGCAGCTCCTGCCGTCGCGGTCAACGAGACGGCCAACCACGCTGCGACAAGCGTGGCCACGATTGCGCGTCGCATCATGCTCGGATCACTTCTTTCGTCGCCTCGGCTGACGGCCGCCTCAGGCGCCGGGCATCTGCCTCCCAGCCTCGAACATGCCTGAGGAGACCGGATTTCCATTATAGTCCGACTTCATGAAAGAGAGCCGAATCGATCCGCAGCCGCTCGCGGCGATGGCGATGAACTGTTGGCCGTCCGCGCTTCTCCTGGCAGCGACGGCGCTTGCCGCCCCGGCACTCGGCGGCATCGTCAGACCAGCCTTCATCCTCGGCTGCGCGGTGGCCGGCTGGTTCGCGTGGCGTCGCAGCCCCGCGGCCCACGTGCAGTCGGCGATCCTGATGTTCGCCTTTGCTCCTTTCGTGCGCCGCCTGGTCGACATCTCCGCAGGATTCGATTCGTCCGGCGTCATGCTGAGCGGCCCGCTGCTGTTCATCATCGCGCCAGTTCCGAGTCTGGTGCTTTCGCCCTCGGACAAGGACAGGCCGGGCAATCCCTGGCTCGTGGCGCCCTTCATCGTCCTCGCCTGCATCGTCTATGGCGGCGCGCTGTCGATCTTCCAGAACGACTGGTTCAACGCCGCCAACGGCGGAATGAAATGGGCCGCGCCCGTACTCTATGCGATCGCCCTGCAGCAGCGGGCGCGATCCGACGGCGCCCTGCTCGATGCAATCACGCGCGTATTCCTGCTGGTGCTGCCCGTCACCGGCCTTTACGGCATCTGGCAATATGTCGATCCGCAAGGCTGGGATCGGTTCTGGATGGTGAATGCCAGCATCACCTCGGCCGGCTATCCGCTGCCCTACATGGTGCGCGTGTTCAGCACGATGAACGGCCCGGCCAGCTACGCGACCTTCACGGCCACCGGCCTGCTGCTGGTGGGCTTCCTGCGCCCGGGATGGCTGGCAATGGCGGCGATGGCGCCCGCGGCGCTCGGCCTGTTGCTGTCGCTCTACCGCACCAGCTGGATCACGCTTGCGGTGGGCCTGCTGTTCTGCATGTTGTTCCCCGCGACGCGGCGTCGGGCCGTATCGATCACGGTCGGACTGGTCGGCGCGGTGATCGTCACCGTCCTGTTCACGCCGTTCGCGGAGGTCATCACCTCCCGTCTGGAATCGCTCGGCAGCGTGTCGCAGGACAGCAGCGGCAGCGAGCGGCTGGATGAGTTCGTCACGCTGTGGAATGCGCCGAACAGCATGGTCCTGGGATCGGGCTTCACCATCACCGACGTCGGCGTCGCCGGCGCGATGCCGATCGACGGGCAGATCATCGCAAGCTGGGTGACGATGGGCATTCCGGTCGGACTGATCTGCCTCGCGGCCTATGTCTGGGTTGGGCTCGCCGCCACCGGCGCCGCGTGGCGGATACCGACGCGCGAGGGCGCCGTGCTCGGGGCGCTCGCCATCAGTGCGCTCTTGATTCAGCTGCCGCTGACCAGCATCTCCTCCGGCGAGGTCTCGGCGCTGTTCTGGATGCTCGTCGCGATGGCCTGTCCGCTCGACCAGATGGCCGACGGAGCACGGCGCACCGTCGCCGCTCGGCAGCATCAGGCCGGCGCCTGATCGGACGTTGCAGCGCGCGGCGTGATCGCCGCAGTCTGCGGCTTGCGGGAGGCCGGCGGTGCGAGCCCGAAGAGGGCCAGCAGATTGAGCCGCCGCAGGATGGCATGCGCGATCAGAGGAAGCATCACGCCGGCCGCCGTTCCGGCCAGCAGATAGACCCATGGCGATGGCGGGATGTGCAGCTTCAGCATGATGATCCGCATGCCCGAGCCGGCAAGGATGTGCAGCACATAGATCGTCATCGACGCGACGCCTGCGGCCGCAAGCCAGCGATGGCTCGTTGGCGCGAGCAGCTTGCAGAGCCCGACCGTGCCGGCGATCCCGAGCACACAGGCCGGCAGGGAGGCGAGCCCGTTGGCGTCCATGCCGGACAGCCGGCCGCCCAGCGCCACTGCGGCCGCAAACGCGATCCCGATCACGGCCAACGCGGACCAGCCGGACGGCCGCCATTCCGCCACGACGCTGACACCGTAGACGCCCGCGACGTAGAACGGCAGATGATGCAGCGTGAGCGCGAGGTCCGGCCGGATCGGCAGCGCGAGGAACACGCCGAGCCCGGCCAGCGCGAGCGTGGTCAAAACCGTCCGCGACGGGACCAGCACCGCGATCACGTGGCAGATCATCAGCGCGTAGAGAAACCAGAACTGTGCGATCGGACGATACCAGATCGCGGCGAGATCGCCGGGATGAATCGGGATGTTGGCATCCCGCGCCAGCAGCATCGTGATCCCGCCCTGGATCAGCGACCACAGCACGTAGGGATAGGCGATGGTCCAGAGCTTGGAGGTGAGGAAAGGACGCGCGCCGCGCCGCAAGCTGTGCTGCACGTTCAAGCCGGCCAGGAAGAAGAACAGCGGCATGTGGAACGTATAGAGCGTGTAGTCCATCCAGCGCGCGACGGCTCCATCCGGGAAGATGCCGGGGCGCACCAGACCGCCAAGCACATGACCGTACACCACCAGGATGACACCGAGGCCGCGCGCGAAATCGATCCACGCCGTGCGCGCGGTGTCAGCCGTTGCCCTCTGCGTTCCAGCATCCATGCCCGACTTGTCCTGCCTCTGTCGCGCAGCCCGCGTCCGATCCGCGATGCTGCGAAGTCAGCGCCCCAAGTCATATCGCAGCCGGCTTTGCAGCGCCGTCGGCGCCTGCCAGGACATCGGAGGTATTCTCGCGTTAGTCTTAACCAACCGATAAGCCTCTGCCGGATGGCTGCGCCTACGCCGGGGATCGCGACCGGAGCCAGGCCCGAGCTGGAGGCAAAGGCGCTGCCGTGATGCTTCTCCGAGGCGAGCTCGAGGTGACGCCGTGCCACCGTCGCGCGTCCAAGTGCGCGGTTCGACGGCGGGCCCGCTGCCGCCTGCGGCGGCCTCTCTGCCTACCCGACAGCACGATCGGGAACGTCACCGCCCGACGAAACCGCGTCGCGCCAGCCCTGCCAGCGCACCGCGCAGGCGGGCGCGATCGGTGATGACGCCGCGGGATGAGCTGAACAGGCGGACCACCAATTGCCGCCGTTGCGCTTCGTCGGGCTGCAGGCGCAGATGCGTGGTCGTCTTGGAGACGGCCTCGACCGACGCCTCGAGCCATCCGAGGCCGTCGAGATGCAGCGGCAATCGGGTGCCCGGCCGGGTCATGCGATGATGCGGTGGACCGGCCACGCGGGCCGACGACAGCGACAGCGCCTCGATCTTGCACGGCACGACCTCGCCGCTCTGCGCCAGCCAGCCCGCCTCGCCGCTCGGAAACAGGTCCTCGCCGCGCGGCAGCTCGAAGCAGACGAGAAACGCGATGAAGGCGATCAGCATCGCGATGCCGGCCCATAACAGATTGAAGTAGTCGATCGACGAGATCTCGCTGGCTGCATTCGGCGACACGAACGCCCAGACGATGGCCGCCGCCGAGCTCGCGGCGATCCCGCCAAAGATCGCGGCGAGCTTGCCGTGGACGCGCGGCTTGGAGCGGTCGCCGCCCTTGTCGGTCACCTTGAATGGGCGGCCGAACGGCCGGACCAGCGCGCTGAACAAGGTGGCCGTGACGGCAAAGCAGGTCACTGCATGGGTCGCTTCCATGAACAGCGGCAGGGTCTTGGAACGCGAGATCCAGCCCATGTAGATGATCGTCCCGAGCAGCGCCGGCACGCCGTAGCGCAGGAACGACAGATAGTCGGCCTCGAACGCCGGCAGCCCGGCGAACCAGTAGATCGGCGGCGCGATCAGAAGCAGCACCATGAACGGCTTGCAGGCCCAGTTGAGCACGCCATGCAGGAAGTGCCAGCGCTGGGTGAAGCTGTAGCCGCGGCTGCGCAGCGGGCCGTCGCGCAAGAGCGCGACCTGAATCGTGCCGAGGCACCAGCGGGCGCGCTGGGTGATGTATTCGGGCACGCCTTCCGCCGAGAGGCCGAAGCTGAGCGGTTCGTTCAGCCAGACCGTGCGATGGCCGCGCTTGAGCAGCGTGTAGGTGAGGTTGAGATCCTCGGAGATCGCCGCGTGCGGGAAGCCGCCGATCTCCATGAGCCGCTCGCGGCGGACGACGAAGGAGGTGCCGACACAGAACGCGCAGCCCCAGGCGTCCTTCGCCGGCTGGAACACGTCGAAGAAGAAGCGCTGGTCGTCGACCCAGTGGCTTGACGCCAGCAGATTGTGCTGGATCGGATCGGGGTTGTAGTAGAATTGCGGCGTCTGCACGACGGCGATATCGGGCTCGGACAGCAGCAGGCCGACCGTCCGCTGGAGGAAGTCGCGGCGCGGGGCGAAGTCGGCATCGAGCACCAGGATCACCGGCGCGTTCGATAGCTGCGCCGTCGCCGCAAGCGCGTTGTTGAGATTGCCGGCCTTGGCGCCCTTGTTGTCGGGCCGCGTCAGATGGCGCGCGCCGACCTCGTCGCAGAAGGCGCGGAGCCGATCGCGCCTGGTGTCGTCGAGCACCCAGACGGTCTTGTTGGGATAGTCGAGCGCGAGAGCCGCGAGGATCGAGCGCTCGACTATCTCCATGGGCTCGTCATAGGTGCAGATGAACACGTCCACGTCCGGCTGCTCGCCCCGTGCCGCCAGCGCAGCTTGCGCGGCGTCGGCCTGTCCCGAGCGGTCGACGCTGCGGGTCAAGATCAGAATCGACATCAGCGTGTAGGAGATCGCCACGATCTCGAGCGTGATGAACAGCCGCGGCCACAGCGCCTGCAGGGTCAGGTCGAACACCGGCAGCGTGTCGTGCCAGCGCCACAGCGTGTAGATCAGGAGGAACGACGCTGCGGTAGCGCCGAACAGCAGGCGGTCGCGCCGGCGCGTCGGATCGAGCAGACGCGCCATCACGAGGAGCCCGAGCAGGACTCCGAGATCGGTGGTCAACACCGAGGCGTCATTGCTGGGGAGCGGAAACATCAGGGCATCCTTGCGCCGTTGAAAGGATTCCAGCCGGTCTCGGCGAGCACGGCCCAGGCGGTGGCACCGAGATGCGGGCGCTTGTAGTAGAAGAAGTCCTGGATGGTGGTCGCGCCCGTCGGGTCGATCGACAGACCCGTGGTGAGGCGCGCGTTGCGCGTCGCGTTCAACAGTCCCGTTGCCGTGCGGTCGGCACGCAATCCTGCTAGCACCCCCTGGCTGGCAGCGGCATCCCCGACCATGCGATAGGCCAGCGCCGCCTGCGCGGTGCCCTCGACCCAGACGCCGTCGCGATCGCCGTTGAAATCGAAGCCTCCGTCGACGGCGAGATGAGTTTCGGCAAAGCGCAGCGCCCTGCGCCAGTCGGGCGCATCCGTCACCGCCATCCACGGCCAGAGCTGCACGTCGAGCGCGAGCAGATTGTCGTCGGCGAGGCGGCCATCGGGCTTGGTGCCGAGCAGGAAGCGATCGCCGCGGAACGTGCGATCGAGCAGGCGGCGCGCCGTCTGCGCGGCATCCTGATAGCGCGGCTCCAATGTGATACGATGGAGCCAGGAGGCCACGGCGTAGACATCGGCATTGTGCTCGGTCGACATCCAGCTGAGGCGCACCTGCTGCGGATCGTAACCGTGATAACCGCCGCTGAAGCCGTCCGCTCCGTTCGTTGCGCTGGCAATGATCCAGTCCATCAGGCGCCGGGCGCTGGACAAGTAGCCCTCCTCGCCGGTCGCCTGATGCAGCGTCAGCAGCGCCAGCGCTGCCCAGGCGACGTTGCCGGTCGCGGTGCCGTCCTGCGCGGCATCCTCGCCCCAGATCTTCTTCTGGTCGTCCCACCAGCCCGGCAGCAGCGCCGCCCCGGGGCCGACAGGACCGGCGCGATAGGCATTGCGAAGGCGCCCATCGCCGAAGGTGCGATCGTGGGAGGCGGCATGCACCAGCGCGTTGCCGATCACGCGACCCTCGTCGATGCGACCGCATGCGACCAGCGCGATCGCTGCCAGGGCGTTGTCATAGGTGAACGCCGTCGTCGAAAGGCCGAGCGGCGGCCCCTCCTCGTCGGCACCCGGCTCGTAGCTGCGAATGAACGCCGCGTCACGGCCGGCGAGGCCAGGCTCGACGGCCTGCACCAGTCCCGCACAGAGCGAAGTCTCGGCCCGCATCGGCGATGCGCCGCCGAGCAGAGCGATCACCGCCATCGTCATGGAGAGAAGCCTCATTGTGCCGAGACCGCGCGCGCCGTTGGCAGCCACTGCTCGTCCAATACCGGCTGCTGCGCCGGGTGCGACCGCAAGGCGGAGTCGAGCTTGGTGACACCGGCACGGCGCGTCGCTTCGTCCGGCTCAGACGGGTCCAGGTCGGTCAGCGACGCAACGAGGTGGCCGAGCCGGCGCCATGTCACCGACATCGACGGCACGATGCCATTGTCGCGCGTCACGGTGACCCACTGCCCCACCGTGCAGGCCGGTGTCGCCGCGGAGGTCGGCTGCGCCGCCGGCTTTTCGTCGGCAGCATCAGGTGTGATCATGACATAGAGCTCGCGCCGCTCGGTCTGCGGAAATGGCACGGCAAAGCGCTCGTCGACCTTGTCGCTGGTCTTCGGCAGCACGGCGCTGACGATGCCGCTATGGAAGCCGCCGCCATCGATGCGCACCTTGGTGCCCGGCTTCATCGCTTCACCCTGGCGATAGGAGAAGATCGCGACCACAAAACGCTTGTCGCAATCGACCACCGAGGCGATCGTATCGCCGGCGCTGACGTGGCGTCCGGTGTCGGCGCCCACCGCCAGCACCTTGCCGGGACCGGGCGAGAGCACGTCCGCGGCAGCGAGCCGCGCCAGCCGCGCGCGCTCCGACTTGATCAGGCCCTCGAGATCGTCGAGCACGGCCGCCTGCTGTTTCTCCTCGATCTCCATCCGCCTTGCATCGAGATCGATGTCACGGCGCTTCTGACTGAGCATGTTCAGCGCGACCAGATCCTCGCCGACATAGACGCCGGCGTCGAGCGCCTTCAGCTGTGTCAGCTTCTGGTTCAGCTTGGCAGTCTGCGCATCGGTGTCGTGCAGCGCCGCCGCATATTGCTGCTCGGTCGGCTTCAGCATCTCGACGCTGGCGGCATCGCGCGCGACCATGCGGTTCTGGCGGTCGACGACGGCCTTCTTCTCGCTGCTCTGCGCGTTCGACTGCGCGACGCGGGCACGCAGCTCCTCGATCTGGGACTGCAACTGCGCCTTCAACTGACCGGCTTGGCTCGCGATCTCCCGATCGAGCGAGCTGACATAAGCGACGTCGGACTGATGCTTGGCGCGCGTGGCGTCGAGCTTCTGACGCGCGTCGCCCGCCTTTTCTTCCAGCGAGATGAGCGTGGCGCGGTCGAGCCGCGGATTGGTGATCTCTGCGAGGCGGTCGCCGGACCGAACCTCGCCACCCGGCTTGGCCGTGAGCGAATCGACCTGGCCCGCGATCGGGGACGTCAGCAGCATCACCGGCGCATCGACCACGGCGCGATCGGACTGGTCGGCCACGATCGGCGGCACCACCGCGGTCAGCATCAGCGCCGAGAGGATGCCGGCCACGCCGAGCGCCGACACCCTGAGGATCACGGGATGGCGCTGTGGCTGGGTTGCGGTCTTCGGAGCGGCGGGACGTTGCGCGGGGGCTGGCTTGAAACCGTCATCGAAGCGATCGGTCATCAGGTCTCTTTCGGTTTGGGGTGACACGCCCCGAAAGACGCTTCCTCGGCTGATCCGGAGTTCCAGGCTCCGGTCTCGATGGCTCAACCCAAACCAGATCGCGGGCACATCGTTTCAAGCTGCGCCCGATCTCCGCGCTCACCTCCGGTCACGTTATGTTGCAGTGCGATGGCGCGGTTTCCGCTTGCGGCCGCGCTCAATCCTCATTCGCCTTGAAGCGTCCGAGTCCCTTCAAGATGAACGGCGCGATCAGAGCAATCAGCGCGACGACCAGAAGCGTTGCAGAGATCGGCGACTGCAGCAGGGTCATGGGGTCCCCAAGGCTGATCGCGAGCGCCCGCCGCAACTGGCTCTCGGCGATCGGCCCGAGGATGAGCCCGACCACGACGGGCGCAATCGGGAAATCGAACCGGCGCATCAGGAAGCCGAGCACGCCGAAGCCGGCCAGCATCGACAGTTCCACGACCGACGGTTTTGCCGCGATCGTGCCCATGGTCGCGAACACGAGGATGCCAGCGTAGAGCCATGGTGTCGGGATCGCGAGCAGCTTCACCCACAGGCCGACCAGCGGCAGGTTGAGGACGAGCAGCATCGTGTTGGCGATGAACAGGCTCGCGATCAGGCCCCAGACCAGGTCGGGCCGCTCGGCGAACAACAGCGGGCCCGGGTTGAGACCATACTGCTGGAAGCCGGCGAGCATCATCGCGGCGGTCGCCGACGTCGGCAGGCCGAGGGTCAGCAGCGGCACCAAGGTGCCCGCGGCAGAAGCGTTGTTGGCGGCCTCAGGGCCGGCGACGCCTTCGATCGCGCCTTTGCCGAATTGGTCGGGATATTTGGTCAGGCGCCGCTCGGCAGAATAGGACAGGAACGTCGGGATCTCCGCCCCGCCCGCCGGCAGCGCGCCGATTGGAAAGCCGAACATGGTGCCGCGCAGCCACGGCTTCCACGACCGCTTCCAGTCCTCGCGCGTCATCCACAGCGAGCCCTTGATGGCCTCGATCTTCTCCTCGGTATGATGCCGGCGCGAGGCGACGTAGAGCGCCTCGCCGACCGCGAACAGGCCGACCGCCAAGGTCGTCACCTCGACGCCATCGAGCAGCTCGGGCACGCCGAAGGCGAGCCGCGCCTGCCCGGTGAGCTTGTCGATGCCGATGAGGCCGAGCGTGAGACCAATGAACAGGCTGGTGAGGCCGCGGATCGGTGAATCGCCGAAGGTCGCGGACACCGTGACGAAGGCGACGCACATCAGCGCGAAGTAGTCCTCCGGCCCGAAGCGCACAGCGATGTCGACGAGGTAAGGCGACAGGAAGGCGAGACCGATGGTGGCGATGGTGCCTGCGACGAAGGAGCCGATCGCCGCGGTCGCCAGCGCCGGGCCGCCGCGGCCGGCCTTGGCCATCTTGTTGCCCTCGAGCGCGGTCGCCATCGAGGCGCTCTCGCCAGGCGTGTTGATCAGGATCGCGGTGGTCGATCCGCCATACATGCCGCCATAATAGATGCCAGCGAACATGATCAGCGAACCGCCGGGATCGAGCTTGTAGGTGACCGGCAGCAGCAGGGCGACCGTGAGCGCCGGCCCGATGCCCGGCAGCACCCCGACGGCGGTGCCGAGGAACACGCCGACCAGCGCATAGAGCAGGTTCATGGGCTGGACGGCGATCGCCATCCCATGCGCGAGCGCGGCAAAGGTGTCCATCAGAGCAGTCTTTCGAGCGGACCGGCGGGAAGGCTCAAGGTCAGGAGGCGGTCGAAGGCGAGATAGATCGTGGTCGTCAGCACCGCGCCGATGACGAAATCGGTGACGAAGGCGCGCCGGCCGAACGCCGCCGACGTCGTCACGAACAGCGCCGTCGTCGCCAGGATGAAGCCGCCGCCGAAGCCGATGATGGCGATCAGCAGCGCAAGTCCGACAAGAATGAGCAGCACCGCGACCGGATCGGAGCTCTCGCGCGGCGGCAGGTTGCCTCTGACGGCATCGATCAGATTGGCCAGTGCAAGAATGCCGAGCCCGATCGCGATCACGACCGGCATGACCTGCGGGCCCATGCCGTACATCGTGGTCGCCGGGATCTGATTGGCGTCGTAGACCAGCACGAGCGCGACGGCCGCCAGGAGCGCCGCAATGACGATGCCGGCCTTGTCGACGCCTCCCGAGGCGGGTGTCTCGGTGCCGGCGCGCTCCGTCGTCATGACTTGACGAGGCCGACCGACTTCAGCACGTCGGTAACGCGGACGTTCTCCTTCTTCAGGAACTCGGCGAAGGCGTCACCCGGAAGATAGGCGTCATCCCAGCCCTTCTGTTTCAGGATCTCCTTCCAGGAATCCGACTTCACCATCTTCTCGACGGCCTCGCTGAGCGTCTTTTTCTGCTCCGGCGTAATGCCGGGCGCAGCGACGACCGAGCGCCAGTTGGCGAGCACGAGATCGATGCCCTGCTCCTTGAAGGTCGGGATGTCGACGCCGGGAATGCGCTTCTCCGAGGATATGCCGATCGCGCGCAGCTTGCCGCTCTTGATCTGCCCGTCATACTCGGACAGGCCGGAAATGCCGGCGGTGACCTTGCCGCCGAGAATCGCCGCCAGCGACTCGCCGCCGCCTGAGAACGGGATGTAGTTGACCTTCTTGGCGTCGGCCCCGACGGCGCCGGCGAACAGCGCGGCCATGACGTGATCGACACCGCCGGCCGAGCCGCCGGCGAAGGTGACCTTGGCGATGTCGGCCTTCAGCGCCGCGGCGAGATCCTGCGCGGTCTTGATCGGCGATGCGGCCGGCACGACGATGACCTGGATCTCCTCGGTCAGCCGCGCGATCGGCGTCACCTGCTCCAGCGTCACCGGCGACTTGTTCATGGCGAGCGCGCCGACCATCACGAAGCCGTTGACCATCAGCTGGTTGCCGTCGCCCTTGGCGCCGGTGACGAACTGCGCGATGCCGACGGTGCCGCCGGCGCCGGCGACGTTGGTCACCTGGACGCTGCGTGCCACACCCGACGCCACGAAGGCCTGCTGCATTGCCCGCGCGGTCTGGTCCCAGCCGCCGCCGGGCGCGGCCGGCGCCATGACCTTCAACTCGAGTTGCTGGGCGAAGGCTGGAGTACCGGCAAGCACAGTCAAAGCGACGACCGCGCCGAACAGGCGCGTACAGAACGAATTCAAAGCGGTCCTCCACGGTCGGCCGAACGAACGGCTCGCGTTTCTTTTGCCTCTGAGGAACGGCATTTCAGCGGGAAATGCGGCCGCTGTCCAGACGGGATTGCTCGCGCCGTCGCCCGCGTTGCAGCAGCAGCCTTGGGAGAACGAGACGGTTGTGGGAGGAGCGGCCTAACCGCAAGTCCAGACCATCCCCACCGGCGTCCGCGTCCAGCACGGGCCGAAGCTGCCGCCATTGTAATGGCCGCGATAGAAGCCGGGCTGGCCGAAATAATGCCACTCGCCGTTGTAGAGCATGTATTTCGGCGTACCGTCGATATACCAATGGCGGCGGCTGCCGCGCGGCCCGTTGCGCATGGCCTCCTTGTCGGCATAGAGCGGCAGGCTGTTGTTGGGCGGCTGCTTGTAGCCGGGCAGGAAGCCATAGCCCTGCCAACGGTGCGCCTTGCGCTTGTGCGACGGCGCCGCGGACGCGATCGCGGGCACCAGCAGCAGAAGCATCACGATCGCGACGATGAAACGATGCGGCATCACGGCAGCCCGATGGATACGAGGGTCTCGAATCTTCAGTTCGATTGCGGCACGGCAACGGCCGTTCCGTCATGAAATGTTTCAGCGATGCCGCCGATGCGCGCGGCGCGGCGGAGGCGACGGCGGGGCGTAGAAGGGATTGAGGTCGCACATCGCCGCACGGCCCGACGCCGTCGCGCGACATTGCGGCAGCGACGTATAGCTGCAGTCGATCCACTCGCCACCGCCAAACCGGCCGCCTTCATAGACCTTCATGCACACGGGATAGCGCGGATCGTAGGCTTGGGCGTGAGCAGAGCCCGATAGGACGGACCCGACCGCCAAACCCAGCGCGAGGGCGCTCCAGTTGAGGACACGCATGCAGGACCTCCGGAATCGACGTCTCGCCGGCCCAGGCCGATTCCCGAGACGGTGATTGCCCCTGCTCTGTATCGCCAGGGCGCCAAGGCCGCAATGACGCCATTACAACAGGTCGGCCTGCTCTCCGCCGCGGAAACCCATCGCCAGCACGTAGCGCTCCGACGAATCCTGCCGGCTCGCCGCCGGCTTGACGTGGCGGACGCTGGCGTAATCGCGCTTGAGCTGCGCCATCAAGTCGGCATCGGCGCCGCTCTGGAACGTCTTGGCGAGAAAACTGCCGCCCGGCTTGAGCACCTCGCTGGCGAAATGCGCGGCGAGTTCGACGAGACCGACAATGCGCAACTGGTCGGTCTTGCGGTGGCCGGTGGTGTTGGCCGCCATGTCCGACATCACCACATCGGCACGCCCGCCGAGCATCGCGCGGAGCTTTTCGGGCGCATCCTGGGCGTGAAAGTCGAGCTGGGTGAAGGTGACGCCGGGGATCTCGCCCATCTCCAGCAGATCGATCGCGATCACCTTGCCCTTCCCGGCTTCGGCCCCGACCCGGCGCGCCGCGATCTGGCTCCAGCCGCCGGGCGCAGCGCCGAGATCGAGCACCGTCATGCCGGGCTTGAGCAGATGATGCTTGTCGTCGATCTCGAGCAGCTTGTAGGCCGCGCGCGAGCGATAGCCGTCGCGCTTGGCTTGCGCGACATAGGGATCGTTGAGCTGGCGCTCCAGCCAGAGTTTCGAGGACAGCTTGCGCTTGCCTCCGGTCTTGACCTGCACATGCATGCGGCCGGTGGTGTCTTTTGCCATGTGTTTCTCGGTCGTCGTGACCAGACGCGGGAGGCGAAAATCCGTCCACGCTCGAGGTCTGGCGGAACTACAAAGGTCACCCTCCCCTGGAGGGGGAGGGTCGATCGGGAGCGAAGCGAGCGATCGGGGTGGGGTGAGCCGCACGAAGACCGCTCGTGGAACTCACCCCACCCCGTCTCACATTGCGCTGCGCTCCATGTGAGACGACCCTCCCCCTCCAGGGGAGGGTGAAGTCGCTACGCCGTGCGCAGCGCGCCGTCTTCGCGCATCATCTCGACCAGCATGCCCTCGCGCAGGCCGCGATCGGCGACGCGCAGGCGCGGCAGCGGAAAGGACCGGCGGATGGCGTCGAGAATGGCGCAGCCCGCCAGAACGAGATCGGCGCGGTCGATGCTGATGCAATTGTTATCGGCGCGCTCCTGGTAGCTCATCGCCAGCAGCCTGCCGATCGTCGTCGTGATGTCGGCGTCGTTGATCCAGATGCCATCGACCCGGCGCCGATCGTAGCGCGCGAGGTTGAGATGGATGCCCGCCAGCGTCGTCA
Organism: Bradyrhizobium sp. HKCCYLRH3059; assembly: GCF_051168035.1. NCBI lineage: Bacteria > Pseudomonadati > Pseudomonadota > Alphaproteobacteria > Hyphomicrobiales > Nitrobacteraceae > Bradyrhizobium > Bradyrhizobium sp. HKCCYLRH3059. The sequence continues at coordinate 573,282 of NZ_JBNPUF010000004.1, forward strand.
CGGTGCCGGAGGTTCCAAGCAGATGCATGCCGGCGAGATCGCCGCCGTTCTCGGCCGCGAACGGGCCAACATGCTCGGCCACGGCCTCGACCATGGCGGCATAGATCTCCGGCGTCACGTCACGGCCGCCGAACCGTTCGGCCAGCGTCACGACCCCGAGCGGGATCGACATCCATGCCTTGATCCGCGGCTCGGCGTTGCGGTCGCCCGCATCGCGCTCGATCCGGACCAACTCGCTGGAGCCGCCGCCGATGTCGAACAGGATCGCCCCTCGCCCGCCGGGATCGAGCAGCGGCGCGCAGCCCTTGACGGCCAACGCCGCCTCGGTCTCGCGGTCGATCACCTCGAGCTCGATGCCGGTCTCCGCCGCAACCCGGCTGCGGAACCCCTCGGCATTGGCCGCAGCGCGGCAGGCCTCGGTCGCGATCAGCCGCAGGCGCCTGGCCTTCTTCGACTGGATCTTGTCCCGGCAGATGCTGAGCGCCGCGATGGCCCGATCCATCGCCGCGTCGCTGATGCAGCCGGTGGTCGAGATGCCCTCGCCCAGCCGGACAATGCGCGAGAAGGAGTCGACCACGCGGAAACTGTCGCCCGAAGGACAGGCGATCAGGAGCCGGCAATTGTTGGTTCCGAGGTCCAGGGCCGCGTAGACGCTGCTGCCATTGCTGGCGCAGGAAGGCGTCGCGACGTCCAGACCCGGACGCAAGCCGGGCTCCAAGTTCCCGCGCGGCGCGGGACTCTCCCGCAGCCGCGTGTCATTGATCATTCAAATGTCTTTCCGCTGGCCGAACCGGCCCAGATGGAAGTTCTCTTTCGTGAGACATTATCAGTGGATAGCGCCGGCGCAACAGCCCCTCCGTCAGGCGTGATGCACCATTCCTAATCAACCGTTGTCCGGCCGCGGGCGCTGCACTATCTGGGAACAGCCCGCATTTGCGACCAATTCAGCCCCTTGGGTCCTCATCCATGCAAGATCACACCTCCCCGGCCTCCCTCGAAAACGCGATCGCGCTGCAGAAATTCGGCGTCGGGCAGCCGGTCCGGCGCAAGGAGGACGACACGCTGGTGCGCGGTCACGGCAAATATACCGACGATTTCAACCTGCCCGGCCAGGCCCATGCCTGGATCGTGCGCTCCAGCCACGCCCATGGCATCATCAAGAGGATCGACACCGCGGCCGCCAAGGCCATGCCCGGCGTGCTCGGGGTGTGGACCGGCGCCGACCTCGCCGAAGCCAACTATGGCCCGTTCACCTGCGGCCTGCCGCTGAAGGGCCGGGACGGCTCGCCGCTGCTGCAGACCAACCGGCCGGCGCTCGCCACCGACAAGGTCCGCTTCGTCGGCGACCCCATTGCGTTCGTGGTGGCGGAGACCGCGGCCCAGGCCCGCGACGCGGCCGAGGCGGTCGAGCTCGATATCGAGCCCCTGCCCGCGGTCACCAATGCCGAGGAAGCCGCCAAGCCCGGCGCGCCACAGCTCTATGACCATATCCCCAACAACGTCGCGCTCGATTATCATTACGGCGACACGGCCAAGATCGAAGAGGCCTTCGCCAAGGCCGCGCACGTCACCAAGCTCGACATCGTCAACACCCGCGTCGCCGTGGTGTCGATGGAGCCGCGCGTCGCGCTCGCGGCGTTCGACGGCAAGACCGAGCGCTTCACCTTGCAGGTGCCGACCCAGGGCGTGTCCGGCAACAAGGCGACGCTGGCGAAGATTCTGAACGTCGCGCCGGACAAGGTTCGCATCCTCACCACCAATGTCGGTGGCTCCTTCGGGATGAAGAACGTCTCCTATCCCGAATATGTCTGCATCCTGCACGCCGCCAAAGAGCTGGGCCGCCCCGTGAAATGGCGCGACGAGCGCACCACCGCCTTCCTGTCCGACAGCCAGGGCCGCGATCAGATCATCCATGGCGAGCTGGCGCTCGACGCCGACGGCCGGTTCCTCGCTGTGAGACTGTCCGGCTACGGCAATCTCGGCGCCTACATCATGGGCGTCGCACCGCTGCCGCTGTCGCTCAACACCGGCAAGAACCTCGCCAGCGTCTACAAGACGCCGCTGCTGGGCGTCGATATCAAGACCGTGCTGACCAACGTCACCCTGATGGGCGCATATCGCGGCGCCGGCCGTCCCGAGGCCAACTACTTCATGGAGCGCTTGATCGACACCGCCGCGCGCGAGATGGGCATCGACCGTCTCACCATCCGCAAGCGCAACTTCATCAAGCCGAGCCAGATGCCGTTCCCGGCCGCGTCGGGCGTCACCTACGACTCCGGCGACTTCGCCGCGGTGTTCGAGAAGGCACTGCAGGTCTCCGACTACGCCGGCTTCGCCAAGCGCAAGCGCGAGAGCCGCAAGAACGGCAAGCTGCGCGGCATCGCGGTCGGCTCGTATCTCGAGGTGACCGCGCCGCCCTCGGGCGAGCTCGGCAAGATCACCTTCGACGCCGATGGCGGCGTGACCCTGACGACCGGCACGCTGGACTACGGCCAAGGCCACGCGACTCCGTTCTCGCAGGTCTTGTCGGCGCAACTCGGCGTGCCGTTCGAGAAGATCAGGCTGGAGCAGAGCGATTCCGATCTCGTGCGGTTCGGCAACGGCACCGGCGGCTCGCGCTCGATCACCGCGACCGGCCAGGCCATCGTCGAGTCCTCACAGCTCGTGATTGCCAAGGGCAAGCAGGCCGCCGCGCATCTGCTCGAAGCCTCGGAAGCCGACATCGAGTTCGCGGGCGGCCAGTTCACCATCGCCGGCACCGATCGCAGCATCGACATCATGGAGCTGGCGCGCCGCCTGCGCGAGCGCAAGATGCCCGACGGCGTGCCGGCCTCGCTCGACGTCGACCACAACTCGACAGTAACGGAATCGACGTTCCCCAATGGTTGTCATGTCTGCGAGGTCGAGATCGAACCGGACACCGGCGTCGCGCAGATCGTGGCCTACACCGCGATCAACGATTTCGGCACGGTGATCAACCCGATGATCGTCGCCGGCCAGCTCCATGGTGGCGTCGCCCAGGGCATCGGCCAGGCGCTGATGGAGCATCTGCGCTACGACGAGAGCGGCCAGCCGATCACGGGATCTCTGATGGACTACGCGCTGCCGCGCGCCTCCGACGTGCCGATGATGACGGTCGACAACCATCCGGTGCCGGCGAAGTCCAACCCGCTCGGCACCAAGGGCTGCGGCGAAGCCGGCTGCGCCGGCTCGATGGCATCCGTGATCAACGCGGTGATCGACGCACTGTCCGACTACGGCGTGAAGCATCTCGACATGCCGCTGACCACCGAAAAGCTCTGGCGCGCGATCCAGGACGGCAAGGCGAGGACCGCGGCGTAGCTGCTTCGCTCGCGATGAGGCGAAAACTCTCATTGCCAAACGAAAAGCCCGTAGCCCGCATGCGGGGTCTCACGGGCTGTATCGGTGAACCCGGATGTCGCTCCCGCCTGCACCCGCTGGGCGCCGGCGTGCGCGCATCCGGGCTACGGACTGTCGAGATTGGGCCGCGGGTCCTCTCCACGTCATTGCGAGCGTAGCGCGTAGCGAAGCAATCCAGACTGCCTCCACGGCAACACTCTGGATTGCTTCGCTGCTGTTCAGCCCGGGGACATAGCTGACGGGTGTTCGGGGAGATGGTTGACACTTCAAAATCGGCTCGATTCGTCAAGC